>CAVWKC010000033.1:0-296732 GCA_963755525.1 uncultured Solirubrobacterales bacterium
CTGGCTCCGCTTGCGCGCCCGGTCGCGGTGCAGCACGCGCGGCATTCGACACGCGTTTGTCAACCAGCCGGGAGCGCATTCGTCGTTCGTCAACGGGACGGTCTTCGAATCAGTGGCGTCACGCGCTCGCGCCGCCGGGCAGGCTGACGAGTTGGGCGCTGCGTTGCCACAGGGCGTGTGCGAGGGCGTCGTCTTGGGCTTGGGTGCTGGGGGCGACCACCTTCTCATCTTCGATGTACTCGCCGGTGAGAGCAGCGGCGGCGTCGGACAGCGCGAGCCAGACCAGCGAGCGGGCGCCGCGCGCCGGGGAGCGGAAGAAGGGCGCGCCGAGCGTGGCGACGACCTTCCAGATCCCGTTTTCGTTCTTGGCGAAGCCGGTGCGCACGACGCCGGGGTGAAAGCAGTTGGCGTGCAGCTCCGGCGCGCGCCTGGCCAACTCGCGGGTGAACAGAATGTTGCACAGCTTCGAGGTGCCGTACACACGTGGCGAGTAGGACTTCTCCGATTGCAGATCGTCGAGATCCAGGCGCCCGGACCGGTGGGCGCCGGACGCGGTCGTCACGACGCGGCCGCCGGCAAGGCGATCCCGCAGCAGGTTGGTGAGCAGGAACGGCGCGAGATGGTTCAGTGCGAAGGTGTGCTCCAAGCCCTCAGAGGTCTCCTTGCGCGAGGGAAACAGCGCCCCAGCATTGTTGACAAGGACGTCGACGTGCTCGTAGCGCGCCCGGATCTCGTCGGCCAGGACCCGGACGTTGGACATCAGCGCCAGGTCGGCGACGTGACCATCGACCCGCCCGCCACCGCCGGCCGTTGTGGCCTCGTCGGCAACCGATCTGACGCGCTCCGGATCGCGTCCCACGAGCGCGACTTCGGCCCCCTGCCGGGCGAGTTCGATCGCAGCGGCTCGCCCGACGCCGCGAGTGGCTCCTGTCAGCACGACGACCGTCACAGAGCTGACCTTACCTTGCACCCAAACACACGCGTGCACGAACGCAAAACGCCTCGCTTGCCGATCCACGGACCGGTAGCGAAGTCGGTGGAGGTCGTCGGCAACGTCAGGCGAGGCGTGCGTGCTCACGCCATGTACACATGCGCGTACTGTGGACCGGCGAGGGCTTTGCCGTCAGCATGATGCGATGGCGGCCCTGGGTCTATGACCCCGTCGGTCCGGGTTCTCGTTGTCGACGACCAGCTCGTGTTCCGTGACGCCGCGCGTGCGGTGATCGACGCAACGGCTGGGTTTGAGTGATTGGGGGGGCGAGCTGCGGCGAAGAGGGCATCGAGCAGGCCGAGCGTCTTCGGCCCGATCTGGTGTTGATGGACGTTCGCATGCCGGGTATCGGAGGGGTTGAGGCGGCGCGGCAGATCGCATCACGGGGGCTTCGAGGGATCGTGGTGCTCGTCACCGCGGGGCCGCTTCCGAGCCATCGCAGCGCTGGCAATACCGGGGAGATCGTTCCGAAGGAGAGGCTCTGCGGAGCCTTGCTGAGTCGCCTCTGGGAACGGTACGCCTAGTCGCCGGCGTGCCCGTACCTTGCCCAGCCGGAGGTGTCATCACGCCCGGTCGGGGCGTTCGATTGGCCAAGCGGTATCGCACCCGTGATGGGCGTCCCGCGCCCGGCGTCGATCGTCAGGGATCCCCCCTAGCGAGGCGACGCGGTCGTGCATGTTGCGCAGTCCGGCGCCGAGTGCGACAGTGCCAACTTCGAAACCGAGGCCGTTATCGGCGACCTCGAAGGTGAGCTCGCGACCGCGCGTGTGAGCGGCGGCCTGATCAAGCGTGCCGGAATGGCGGGCGTCTTGCCCTAGGGGTTCCGGCGTGGTTCCCCGTCACCGGGGGACTCGCTCATGGGAAACGAAGCCGCGGCGCAACAACTGTTCGTCGGTTCGGCAGACGACTCGATCCGGCGGATCGAGGCTAGATGCGTCGGCGGCGCCGCCCGGGTGTGACGGCCGCGGCCACGGCCGCTGTTCTCGCCACCGGCGCGGGGCCAGGTGTGACTGCCCTGGCCACGACCGCCGTCTTCGCCACCGGCGCGCGGATCACGCCGACCCTTCCAACGCGCCCTGCTCTGAGAGGCATGTTCAGTCTCCTACGGTCGTTAGTGCTTCGTCGGCCTCGATCGAGGCGATGATCGCCTGAATCGGGATCCGTCCATTGGCGATCAGTTGGCCACCTGACCGTCGCGCCGCCGATGCAAACGGGGCTGCCCACAGGTTCTCCCAGATCAGCACGCCGGCGGTGCTTCCCGGCTCCATCGCCGCGGCGAACTGCTCGACGTCTTCGGCGGCCAACAGCTCCGCAAGCTGGGCCTCGAGAGCCTGCAGCTCTCCGAGCTCGCCGACGTCGGAAAGCTCGGATGCCTCGACGCTGCCGTCCTCGTTCTTGGTGAGAATGAGTGCGTCAATCACACGGATCGTTCCCGAGTCCACCAACGCCAGCAGCTCCGCGGCCATCTCACCCGTGAAGTTGCTGGCGCCCGCCGGAAACTCCACGACGACGTAATCAACGGGACCGAGCTCATCTAGGGATGCATACGTCTCTGACATGACGATCTCGCCACCTCTTCAATTGGCTATTGCTCTGGGCCAGGCCGAGTTCGCGAGAGTCGGTCCAGACGCGACGCGCACTGAATCGCACTGCCGAATCTAGGCACCTCACAGCGAGACGGCATCATGCGAATCGGGTGAAACGCGCGTCCGCTGCTGGCGCGGACGACCAGCGGGGGGCCGGCGCACCGCGGCCGCTGGCTGTTCATCGATTAGCGGGCGGATTGCAGCCCGCACCTTCGTTTCCCAAGCCGAAGGTCGCGGTCCGAGACCCGTCGTCCGCTTTCACGGACCTCGTCAGAGCGACGGCGCGTCCGGCAGCGACCCCGAGCTGTCGCCCCAGGGGTCGTCGATCCCGATCGGGACGAACGGCAGCAGCCCGACGATCTCCATCAGCCGCCGGGCGTGCGCCGGCAGGTCGGCGCTGAGCCGGAGCTTGCGTCCGCTCGCCTTGGCCATGCGCACGAGCGCGGTCATGGCCCTGAGGCCGGCGGAGTCGATGAAATCGATCCCCGACAGGTCGAGCAGCACGTCGCTGTCGGCCATCAGTTCGGCCTCCACCGCTCGCTCGAGCGTCGCGGAGCTGTCGAGCGCGAGCTCACCCCGGACACGGACGCGAACCCACCCGTCCTTCATCGGCTCCAGTTGCACCGCGAACGGCGTCGCGGAGTACATCTCCCCGTTTTGGGGAAACTGGCCCGGATCTGGTGGATGGCTGCCGGCGGGCAAATTGACCTCGACGTTCGTGTCCGATCGGCCCCCGAGTCCCACGGCAACCATCGCACGACCGGCGGCAGCCCTGGGGATCAGCGGCGTAGGAAGTTGCTAACCAACCATGAATCGCTCGCAGGATCAACCCTTGGAGGAGCGATGCAGGTCCGCAAACTCGCGTATTACTCTCCGTTCATGCGCCGTTTCGCGATCCCCGCCATCGCCCTCGCCGTCGCAGTCGCGCTTTTGGCGCTGCTCGCGTTCGGCGTCGCGCATCAGGGGACCAGCTCGTCGATCGACGCCAAGGTGGCGCGCGGCGACTACCCGGTGGCGCCGGGCGCCCGCATGCAGCTGCCGATCCTGGGCGCCTCCGGGCATAAGAGCCTGGCCGACTTCCGCGGCAAGGTCGTCGTGATCAACGTGTTCGCGTCCTGGTGCGGGCCTTGCGTGGCCGAAGCCCCGATTCTCGAGCAGGAGCAGCGTCAGCTGCTCAAGCACAACGCGACCGTCCTCGGCGTGACCTACCTCGACAACTCGAGCGACTCCGAGCAGTTCGTCCACCAGCACGGCATCACCTATCCGGTGGTCCGGGACGTGAACGGCAACTTCGTACGGGGGTTCGGGGCGACGGGCGTGCCCGAGACGTACGTGATCAACCGCCAGGGGCGGGTCGTCGCTCTGACGCGCGAGCAGCTCGCCGGCAACTGGCTGCAGCAGACGATGACTCGAGTCCTGGCTCAGTCGGCGTGATCCGGACGAGCCTCCGCACCGGGGCGCTCGCCCTCCTGATCACGCTCGTCGCCGCGCCGCTGGCGCTCGCGCCGGCAATCGCCCCTGCAACGTCAGCGGCGGCGGTCGCCCCGCGTGCGTCGCTGACCGACATCGAGAGCGACGTGATGTGCACGAGCTGCCGTGAGCCGCTCGAGGTGGCGCAGTCGCCCCAGGCGGACTCGGAGCGTGCCTATATCCGCGGGCTGATCGCGCAGGGCGAGACCAAGTCGCAGATCCTCAACAACCTGGTCGCACAGTACGGCTCCGCCGTCCTCGGAAAGCCTCCGGCGCACGGGTTCAACCTCACCGTCTACATCATCCCGCCGGCGATCCTGGTCCTCGGAGCCGGGATCCTCGCGTTCACGCTACCCCGCTGGAGGCGACGCACGCGCGCGGCCGCCCGCGCCCCGGCCGGACCGGTCGAGAAGCTCGACCCCGCCGACGCGCGGCGACTCGACGAAGAGCTCAGCCAGTTCCGCGGGTGACCCGGCGGCCCGCGCGACGCCCCCCCCCGCGACGCCCCCCGCACCGCGCGACGCCCCCCGCACCGTCACATCGCGTCGGGTGCGCTCACCCCGAGCAGCCTCAGCGACAGCGCGATCGTCGTCTGCGCCGCCACCGACAACGCGACTCGTACCGACTCGACCGCCTCCGGCGTCGCCCCGACCACCCGGCACGCCTCGTAGAACGCGGTGAAGTCCTGGGCGAGCTCTAGCGCGTAGCCGGCGATCCGGTGCGGCGCCCGGCGCTCGACCGTCTCGGCGATCTCCCCCGGGAACGCCACCAGCTTCTTGATCAGGTCGCGCTCGGGGTCCTCGAGCGCCACCGAATCCCAGTCCGCCCCGACCGCATCCGAAACCCGCCCGTCAGGGAACCGGCGGAGCATCGACGCGATCCTCGCATGCGCGTACTGGATGTAGTAGACGGGGTTCTCGCGCGACTGCTTGCGCGCGAGGTCGAGGTCGAGGTCGATCGTCCGGTCGTTCGAGCGTTGGAGCATGAAGAAACGGGTCGCGTCGACCCCGATCTCGTCGAGCAACTCGTCGAGCATCACGAAGTCCCCGCGGCGCTTGGACATCGCTGACACCTCGCCGCCCTCGACGAGGTGGACGAACTGCAGGAGCGGGAGCTCCACGGTATCCGGATCACCCCCGAGCGCCTCCATCGCCGCCTTCATCGCGCGCACGTAGGCCGAATGGTCGGACCCGACCGGCACGAGCTGGCGCTCGAACCCGCGTTCGCGCTTGTTCTCCATGTACGCGATGTCGGCGGCCAGGTACGTGGGCTCGCCGTTGGACCGAACGACCACACGGTCCTTGTCGTCCCCGAAGCTCGTCGTCCGCAGCCACATCGCGCCCTCGGAGTGGTAGACGTGGCCAACCTCCTCGAGCAACGCCAGGGCGCGCTGCAACGGGCTCGGCGACCCCTCGTGGAGCGTCCGTTCGCTGAAGTAGACGTCGAACAGGACCCCGTAACGGTCGAGCGTGGCCTTGATCTGGGCAAGCAGCAGCTCCACGGCGCTCCGCGCGACGACCGAGTCGCTCGCCTCCGAAGCCGCGCCCGGGATCGCGGCCGCGAGTTCGGCCACGTACGCCCCTTGGTAGCCGCCCTCGGGCACGTCCTCACCGCGAGCCCGCGCCTGGACCGACGCGCCGAGCAAGCGGATCTGGTTGCCCGCATCGTTGAAGTAGTACTCCCGCTCCACAGAGTGCCCGTGGTGCTCCAGGATCCGCGCGAGCGCGTCGCCGTACGCTGCGTGGCGCCCGCTCGCGGCGACCAGCGGCCCGGTCGGATTGGCCGAGACGAACTCGACCGAGATCCGCTCCGCCGGATCCGCGCCACCGGCCCCAAACCGATCACCCGCGGTGACCACCGACCGAAGCGCGCCGAGATGCCACGAATCGGACATCACCAGGTTGAGGAAGCCGGGGCCCGCCACCTCCGCTCGTTCGAGCCCCTCACCGAGCAGCCCTTCCAACTCGGCGCGGAGCCGGTCGGCGATCTCGCGAGGCGGCGACCCGAGCACCGGCGCCAGCAGCATCGCGGCGTTCGTCGAGTAATCGCCCTGACCCTTGTGCCGAGGGCGGTCGAGCGTCGGCGGCACCGGCGGCGCCCCGGCGCTACCCCGCACCGCAACCGCCGCGCTCTCGACCGCCGCGGCGAGCTCAGACAGCGGACCGTTCGTGTGACCGTTCGTCGTCATATGCCCTGAATCGTCGGCCGAATCCCCGACTGCACGCGCGGCGGCTGGAACAACCGCTCGAGCCGCTCGACCGCGCCGGGCGCGCCCATCGCGATGATGAGGTCGCCGGCGTTCAGCACGGTCTGCGGCGGCGGCGAGGTCTCAAGCTCGCCGTCCGGATGGCGGACGGCGACGATCAGCGCCGGACCGCTGACGTCGACGATCTTCTTGCCCACCCCTTCGCAGATCGGCGAGACCTCGATCTCCTCCATCCGGTAGTCGGCGACCTGGAACGCGCCGCCGACCTGCGGACGCAGCGCCACCCTCGCCATCTCCGCGCCCGAGGTCTTGTACGGCGAGATCACCCGATCCGCGCCGGCGCGGAGCATCTTCTTCTCGGAGTCCTCGGCCGAGGCCCTGGCGACGATGAAGATGTCCGAGCGCAACTCCCGCGCCGTCAAAGCGATGAAGATGTTCTCGGCGTCCGAATCGACGCACGCGATCACCCCCAGCGCGCGCTCGATCCCCGCCTGCTTGAGGATCTCGTCGTCCGACGGCTGGCTCTCGATCAGCGGCGCTCCGGTGGCGAGCGCGGCCTCGCGGTTGACCGGGTTGGGGTCGATCACCACGAAACTGGCGCCCGCCGTGCGCAGGTCGCGCGCGACCTGCCGCCCGACACGGCCGAAGCCGCACACGATGTAGTGGTCGGTGAACGAACTGATCATCTTCTCGATCCTGCGCTCTTCCAGAACGCCGCTCAACTGCCCCGAGACGAAGAACTCCGCGACGGTCGCGAGGGCGTAGAAGAGCGTACCTATGCCTAGCAGTTCGAGGCCGACCTTGAGCGCCCGGCCGCCTGCGTCCGGAGGATCGGGGATCGACCCGAGCGTCGTGACCGTGTCGATCGTCCATTCGAAACCGTAGGCCGGCGAGACGTGCTCGATCAGCGCGAAGCCGATCGTTCCGATGATCACCATCGCCCCGAGCGCACCGAGCAGGATGCCCAACCTGCCGGATGAACAGTTGCACCTCGCGGCGAGCGTGCTCGCGCTGGGCCAGGGCCGCGGCGCGCTCTTTGCCGCTGTCCTCCCCCGGAAAGCTCCAGGCGCCGCTCTGACTCCAATCGGCCATCAGTAGTGATACGGCTCTCCGGCCAGGATCTTGTGCCCGCGGTACAGCTGCTCGAGCAACACGACGCGCGCGAGCTGGTGAGGCAGCGTAATCCGCCCCAGCGACAGCCGGTGGTCGACGTCCGCGAGCTCGAGTCCGAACGGCCCCCCGACCACGAAGCAGACGTCCATCCCACTCTGGCGCCGTTCCTCCAGCCATCCGCTGAACGCCACCGAATCGAGCTCGTCGCCCTCGCGATCGAGCAGCGAGACAAACGTCCGATCCGGAATCCGCCGTGCCACCTGCTCATCCTCGCGCACTTCGATCAGCTCGAGCTTGACGTGCCGCGCGAGCAGCTTCTGATAGTGCTGGACATCGTCGGAAAACGGTGGGCGCAGCCTGCCGACGGCGACGACGAGGATCCTCACGATGGGATACTACGTTCCCATGGACGATCCCGGCCGCCCGGAGCGGCACATCAACATCCACTTCTCGCCGGACATCATGGCCGGCGTATACGCGAACTTCGCGAACGTAAGCCACTCCGACTACGAGTTCACGATCACGTTTGCACGCGTGGACCACGAGGTGGAGGACGATGAGATCCCCGGCGTCGTCGTCTCGCGCATCAACCTGAGCGCCAAGTTCATGCACGAGCTGATCGACGCGATGCAGGACAACTATTCGAAGTGGCAGACCCGCGAGGGCATCAAGAACCTGCCCGAGTGGGGCGGCGGTCAGGAAAGCGAAGAGTCGCCGGACGACGACGACGAGTAGCCCGCCGCTGACACGGAGCCGTTGCTGCTTCGCCCGGCGAAGCTGACCGCCGAGCCAATCCGCTCGGCCGTCGGCGGGTGGGTCGCGAGCAGCGAGGTGAACCAGCGCGGCGGTTCGAGGTCGGCGACGTTCTGCACCGCGATCGCGCGCTCGAATGAGATGAACGCATCCGGGGCATCGGTCAGCGTCAGCGAGTAGGCGTCGGAGCGGCGCTCGATCGCCCTCGACAGGCGGTTGCCGATCAGCGCGGTCGGGGCTCCCACCAGCGCCGCCGCCAGCGCGAGCGCCGGGAGCGCGCCGGCACTCCCGCGCTCGGGCGAGAGCTCCCAGCTGAGGCGCTGCACCGCCAGCGCGGCGGTCGGAGCGACGAGCGCCGCGTAAACCACGCCGCGCGGGACGTCGCGGTTGCGCACGTGCGCCAGTTCGTGCGCCACGACGACCCGAATCTCGTCGCGGCTGTAGCGGTCGAGCAGCGTGTCGAACAGCACCACCCGCTTGGTCGGCCCGAGCCCGGCCACGTACGCGTTCGCGGCGGTCGTGCGGCGGCTGGCGTCGACGGAGTACACCTCGCCCACCTTCACGCCGGCGGCCCGGGCGAGATCCAGCACGTCAGACCGCGTCTGGCCTTCGGGCAGCGGCGTGAACTTGTTGAACACCGGGTCGAGCACGACCGGCGCCAGCGTTGCCAAGCCGGCGCCGAACAGGACCGAACCGGCCGAGGCCGGCAGCCACCACCGGCTCGGATATCGCCGCGTGACGGTGACGGCCGCCCCGCCGGCGGCGGCCGCGAGCACCGACTCGATCGCCGCGCCCTTGAGCAGGTCGCCGCCCCAGCCGCGCCAGGATTGCGTGACCAGCCCGACAGCCATGCCCCGCCGGCGCGAGATCGCCGACAGCGGCAGCGTCGGCAACGACAGGCCCACGGCCAGGCCGGCTCCGGTCACCGCGCCCGCGAGCACGGGGCGCTTGGCCGTGCCGGACAGCCACCGGGGCGGTCGCCGGACCACCCGCGCGAGCGCCCCGATCTCGATCGCCGCCCGCGTCAGCCCGAGCGCCATCTGGGGGCGCGCGAACCGCGCGCCGCGTTCAATCTCCGCGTCGCTGAAAAAACTGTGAAGATCTATCTCTGCAGGCTCGATTGGCCGCTCTCGCGGAGACAGCAGACGCACGCCAGCCTCCGCGGCGGCGAGCGCGAGCAGCATCGATTCAACGAATCGGTGGCGCGAGGGGTGCCTCACCCGCGAGACTGTAGCCGCGCTGGCCACCAAGCCGCCATATAAATGCGAGTCGCAATCGTTTCTGACATCCACGGCAACCGGCATGCCTTCGAGGCGGTGCTGGACGCGATCGAGGCCTCCGACTGCCAGGAGATGTGGTGCCTGGGCGACCTCGTCGGCTACGGCGCGGAGCCCGACGCGTGCGTCGAGTTGGCCCGGCGATACGCGGCGATCTGCCTCGCCGGCAACCACGACCTCGGCGTCCGCGGCGCGCTCCCGCTCGAGGAGTTCTCGCGGGGCGCGGCGCTCGCGGCGAGGTGGACCCAGGGCGTGATCGGGCCCGAGACCCGCGAGTACCTGGACAAGCTCGAGCCCGCCTACCTCGAGGAGCACGTCGGCCTGTTCCACGCGAGCCCCCGGGATCCGATCTGGGAGTACGTGCTCTCGCCGCTCCAGGCCGAGCTGTGCCTCGACGCTCAGACGCACCGGGTCTGCCTGATCGGGCACTCGCACGTGGCGCTGTCGTTCTCCCGCGCCAATGGCGAGTCGGCCAGCGGGCAGACTCGGGCCGCCGACGAGCAGCTCGATGTGACCGAGGGCGAGTGGCTGATCAACCCCGGCAGCGTCGGGCAGCCACGCGACGGCGACCCCCGCGCCGGCTGGCTCGAGCTCGACCTCGAGAGCTGGGAGGCGGTCTACCGGCGGACCGAGTACGACATCGCCGGGGCGGCGGCGGCGATCCGCGCCGCCCGCCTTCCGGACTCGCTCGCCGAACGCCTGGCGTACGGCCAGTAAGAGGCCTCTCACCGGGGCCGTCGACCGCACGTCCGCGGCCATACGGTGCCGCGCCCTCTAACGGAATGCCAACGGGGCGACCCTCTAAAGTCAGGCCGCGGATGCGCTACGCGCCTCGCGCCATCCTCGCCGGCGGACTCGGGTTCGCCGTTTCGTGCCTTGCCGCCTGTGGCGGCAGCGCTGGCCTGCTCTCAGGCGACCAGTCGATCGCGCTGAGCGGTCAGGGCAACGAGATCAACTCGGCGGTGCAATCGGGCGACTGCGGCGCCGCGGTCAACGCGAGCACGGCGCTGAACATCGACGTCCAGAAGCTGCCGATCACGGTCAACCCCACCCTGCGCGCGAACCTCACCCAGGGCGCGGTGACGATCTCCCAGCTGGCCGCGAAGGAATGCCGCCAGCACACCTCGACGACCGCCTCGACGGCGACCACGACGTCCTCGACCACCACGCCGACGACGACGACGTCAACCACGACGCCCACCACGTCGACCTCGACGAGCAGCACGACCACGACCTCGACGACGACCTCCACCGCAACCACGCCGCCCAACACGGGTACTACTTCTACGACGACCGGTGGCGTGGGCCTCGGCGGAGGGACCTCCTCCACCACCGGGACCGGAACGGGCACGAGTGGTGGCACGGGTCCGGGGGATGGCAACAGCGGCGGAAACGGCAATGGCCAGTGACTAACGGAACAGCGATCGTCGGGCGGTACCGGATCGAGGGCCGCCTCGGCGTCGGGGGCATGTCGACCGTGCAGCTGGCGTTCGACCAGCGCCTTGAGCGCTACGTCGCGATCAAGCTGCTCGCCGAGCACCTCGCGGACGATCCGACGTTCGTATCCCGCTTCCGCCGTGAGGCGCTGTCGGCAGCTCGCCTCGTCCATCCGAACATCGTCCAGGTGTTCGACTTCGGCTTTGACGAGCACGCGCACCAGCACTTCATCGTGATGGAGCACGTGCCCGGCCACTCGTGCGCGGAGCTTCTCCGCGACCACGGACCGATGGAGGTCGCGCAGGCGGTCGACGTGATCACGCAGTCGTGTCGCGGGCTCGACTATGCCCACCGCAACGGGGTCGTCCACCGCGACGTCAAGCCCGGCAACCTGCTCGTATCGGACTCCGATGTGGTCAAGCTGGCCGACTTCGGCATCGCCCGCGCCACCGACCAGTCGAGCATCACGCAGGTCGGCTCGGTGCTCGGGACCGCCGCCTATCTCGCGCCCGAGCAGGCACGGGGCGAGGAGGCCGGGCCGCGCGCCGATCTCTACTCGCTCGGGGTGGTGGCCTACCAGCTGCTGACCGGGCGGCTGCCGTACGAGGCCAACTCGCTGTCCGAGCTTGCCCTCAAGCAGCAGCGCAACGCCCCGCCCTCGGTCGACGAGCTCAATCCACGGGTGCCGCCCGAGCTGGCCGATGTGATCTCGACGGCGCTCGCGCTCGACAAAGAGGATCGCCCCGAGACCGCGATGCTGCTCGCCGAGGAGATCAGCGCCGGCGCCCGCGGCGTCGAGCCGAAGTCGAACGGGGCGCGGACGCGGAACCTCGGCGGCACCGGGACCACCCGCGTGCTGTCAGGGCAGCCGCCGACCGCCCAGACCCGCGTCGGGCCGCGCAACGGCCCCCCGACGAGCAGGACCGCGGCGCATGCCCGCCAGCCGCGCCAGCTCGAGCCGCGCCGGCCCGTCTATCCCCCGCCGATGGGCGGCTACGGACCCGACGCATCGGTCCGGCGGGCGCCGGCCGAGCGGCCCCGGCGATCTCGCACCGCGCGCCGGTTCTTCGCGTTCCTGGTCTTGATCTTGGTGTTCGTGGGCGCCGTGGCGGCGGCCATCGCGATCGCCGCCAGCACGTCGAACAACGCCGTGCACTTCCGCAAGGTCGTCGCCCACGACACGAGCGACGCGGTCAACCAGCTTCAGAAGATCATCAGCCAGTACACAAAGTAGCTCCGGTACGTGTCCGCACCGGGTGCCGTGCGCCGGCACCGCGGATCCCACCGCCACCGGATCGGGCGCGAGGCACCCGGGTGGGACACGCACCTGCGCAGCTCTTTGCGAGCGCGACGGTATAGCGGGGCCGCCTTCGGCGGCGTCCATGGGGCCGGTTCCGCCGGGCGTCCGTGCCCGGCGGGCGCTAACACGCCCTGGTTAAGGCCCGAAACCTCCCCGCCCCCGCGCGCCAGCGGGACATAAGCATCTGGGGAATGCTTATGTCCCGGTGACGGAGCGCTTGGCGGCAGTTTCGGGCGATCTACATGGCGCGGGGGACCGCCCCCGGCGCCGCGCCGCCCCGGAGCGCGGCGGCCACCTCCCCCAGCCGCCCGCCGTCGATCGCGGACCGCAAATCGCCCATCAGCCGGGCGACGAACGAGAGGTTGTGGAGCGTGACGAGGCGCAGCGCGGTGAGCTCGCCGGCGCGAAGCAGGTAGTGCAGGTACGCACGCGAGAAGCCGCCTGAGCACGCGGGACAGGGACAGCCGTCGAGGATCAGGTCGCGCGAGTCGCGCCAGCGGCCCTTGGCCAGGTCGACGCGCCAGCGGCCGTCCGGATCGGGCACGAGCGCGACCCCGTGGCGCCCGAGCCGGGTCGGCAGCGCGCAGTCGAACGTGTCGATCCCCATCTCGACCCCGGCGATCAGGTCGTCGACGTCCCCGATGCCGAGCAGGTGGCGGGGCCGCGCCGGCGCCACGCGTTCGAGCGAGGCGGTGGTCCAGCCGACGACCGAGTGCATCTGCGCCTTGTCCTGGCCGAGCGACCCGCCGATCGCAATCCCGTCGCAAGGGCTTGCGGCGACCGCTTCCGAAGAGACACGCCGCAGGTCCTGCTCGACCCCGCCTTGGACGATCCCGTACACCACCTGTCCTGACGGACCCTGTGAGGCGTGCCAGCGCAGACAGCGGTCGAGCCAGCGATGGGTGCGCTCCATCGAGCGCTCGGTGTACTCCCGCGTGACGTGAAACGGCGTGCACTCGTCGAACACGAGCGCGATGTCCGAGCCGAGCGCGGCCTGGACCGACATCGAGGTCTCGGGCGACAGGAAACGCTCGCGCCCGTCGACGTAGGAACGGAACCGCACGCCCTCCTCGTCGATCGACAGGATGGCCCCCGTCGCGCCGTCCGAAGACCCAAGCCCCGCGCCGCCACCGCGCCCCCGGCCCTTGATCTCGTCGGCGACGCCACCGTGACCCATCGAGAACACCTGAAAGCCGCCGGAGTCGGTGATGATCGGCCGATCCCAGCGCATGAACTCGTGGAGGCCGCCGAACTCGCGCACGCGGTCGGGACCCGGCGCGAGCAAAAGGTGAAACGTGTTGCCGAGGATCAGCTCGTAACCGAGCGCGGCCACGTCCCGCGGCTCGAGCGTCTTGACGGCGCCCTTGGTCGCGAGCGGCACGAACGCCGGCGTGCGAACGTCGCCGTGCGCCAGGTGAAGCGTCCCGGTGCGGGCGAGCCCGCCGGGAACTTGGGTCCGGACCGTGAACACGGCCCGGACCCTACTCAGCGGAGAACTAGGCCGCCTGCGAGGACTCGGTGTCCTCGGCGCCCTCGATCGTCTTGGCCTCGCCACCGATCGAGATCGCAACCTTCTGCGGCTTGTGCTGCTCGGGCTTCTGGATGTGGACCTCGAGCACGCCGTTGTCGAACGTGGCGTTGATGCCCTCGGCGGTGACGCCCTCGGGAAGGGTCAGCGCGCGAGCGAAGCGCCCGTAAGCGCGCTCGACGCGGTGATAGCCCTCGGCGCGCTGCTCGTGCTCGGACTTGCGCTCACCGGAGATCCGCAGGACGTTGTCGTCGAGCTCGACGTTGACGTCGCTCTCGCTCAGGCCGGGGAGATCGGCCTTCAGGACGTACTCGTTGTCGTTCTCGGTCACGTCCATGGCCGGAATCCAGCTGCGAAGGGACGCGCGGCGCCCGTTGCGCGGGGTCGGCGAGTCGAAGAACGTGCCGAATAGGCGATTCATCTCGCTCTGCATGGTGGAGAGCTCGCGAACGGGCTCCCATCGAATTAGTGATGCCATATCAA
Organism: uncultured Solirubrobacterales bacterium; assembly: GCA_963755525.1. Taxonomy (GTDB): domain Bacteria; phylum Actinomycetota; class Thermoleophilia; order Solirubrobacterales; family Solirubrobacteraceae; genus Palsa-465. Next base: position 14,145 of record CAVWKC010000033.1, read on the forward strand.
ACCTCTCCTTGTCAGGATGAGAATCAGTGTCAGCGATCAGTATGAAATCTAAGTCGCGTGATGTCAAGTATAGTGCAACATAACCGTATAGATCGAGCGCGAATGCGCGCGACCGGGGCCGTGATCTGTGATGGATCGCACGTGATTGCGGGCTCGCGCAACGGGAAGGCGGAAACCGACCGTGAACGCGACCAACGCTCCGCAGCAGACGATCGATGACCCTGACGTAGACGCCATCGAGCGTCTCGTGGCCCGCTTCGACCCGACGGTGTTCGACGTCGGACGGCGCTACGTGCGGATTCGGATCGAGGCGGGCGCAACCCGTGACGTTGTGATCGACAACGGCACCGCTCGCCTCACGAGCAGCCGCGGCAGCGCCGACACCATCCTGACGGCCGACGCACCTCGAGCTCGATTGCGGCCATGTGCCCCAGCTCGAGCGGCCTCGCGAGACCCACGACGCGGTGAAGCGGTTCTTCGCGGGCTAACCGGACTCGATCAGCGACTTGCCCGTCATCGCGGCGGGCTGCTCGATCCCGAGCACCTGCAGCACCGTCGGCGCCACGTCGGCCAACACGGCCCCGCTGGACCGCAGCGACAGCCCGGGCACGGTCACGATCAGCGGCACCGGGTTCAGCGAATGCGCGGTGTTCGGGCTGCCGTCGTCCTCGAGCATGTGGTCGGCGTTGCCGTGATCGGCGGTGATGATGCAGGCGCCGCCCGACCGGTGGACGGCCTCGACCACGGACCCCAGACACCCATCCACCGTTTCGATCCCGGCGACCGCAGCGGGAATCACGCCGGTGTGCCCGACCATGTCGGGATTGGCGAAGTTGATGATCCCGAACGTCGGCGAGTCGTCGCTCCAGGCGTGAACGAACGCGTCGGCAGCTCCCCGGGCGCTCATCTCGGGCTTCTTGTCGTAGGTCGGGACGTCGCGCGGCGAGGCGACGAGCTCGCGGCGCTCCCCGCCGTACGCGGCCTCCTCGCCACCGTTGAAGAAGTACGTGACGTGCGCGTACTTCTCGGTCTCGGCCACGTGGAGCTGGCGAACACCGCGGTCCGCGAGCACGTGCGGCAGCGTCATGTCGGGATGGGCCGGCGCGAACGCCACCGGATAGGGCCAGTCCTCCTCGTACTGGGTCATGGTCGCGTACCGCTCGACGACGGGCGCGCCTCCCCGGTCTACCTCGCTGAAGCCCGGATCGGCGAGCGCCAAAGTGATCTCGCGCATCCGGTCCGGCCGGAAGTTGAACGCGAACACGGAGTCCCCCGGGCGGATCATCGCTTCAGAGCCCACGACAACAGGCGTGATGAACTCATCGGTCTCGTCGCGCGCGTACGCGTCGCGCGCCGCCTCCGTGCCGGACGCAGCCCGGTGATCCGCGCGACTAAACACGAGTAGGTCGTAGGCGCGCTGGATCCGGTCCCAGCGGCGGTCGCGGTCCATCGCCCAGTACCGACCGACCACCGAGCCGATCCGGCCGGCCCCGGCATCGTCCATCCAGCCCTGCACGGTCTCGAGATAGCCGGCGCCCGACTCCGGCAGCGTGTCCCGCCCGTCCGTGAACGCGTGCAAAACCAAATCCGCCACCTCGAGCGAAGCCGCCAGGCGGACCAGCGCCTCCAGGTGCTTGAAACCCGAATGCACTCCCCCATCCGACACCAGCCCGATCAGGTGCACGCGCTCAGCGTCGGAAAACGCTTCCCGCAGCACCGAGTTCGACGACAGATCGCCGGAACGCGACCGCCTCGTCGATCCGCGTCAGATCCTGCATCACGACCGCGCCGGCGCCCAGGTTCATATGCCCGACCTCGGAGTTGCCCATCTGGCCCTCGGGCAGCCCCACTGCGCGCCCCGACGCGGTCAGCTGCGTGTGTGGATACGAAGACCACAGCTCGTCGAACACGGGCGTCGACGCCAGCGACACCGCATTCCCCGGACCGTCGGGCGCTAGACCCCAGCCATCGAGCACGATCAGTACACAAGAGCTCGCGGGGAGCTCGCGTGGACCGGGCGACAAATGCGCCATCAGCCGGCTGCGTTGACGATCGCCGCGAACGTCGCGGCGTCGAGGCTCGCGCCGCCGACGAGCGCCCCGTCCACGTCGGGGAGCGCGAGCAGCACGGGGCAGTTGTCGTCCTTGACGCTCCCGCCGTACAGGACTCGGGTCAACTCCGCCTGCTCGCGTGACCGATCGGCCACGAGCGCGCGAATGAACGCGATCGCCTCCTGCGCTTGCTCCGGCGTCGCCACCCGGCCGGTCCCGATCGCCCAGATCGGTTCGTACGCGATCACCACGTCTCCCAGCTGCGAGACGTCCACGCGGGCCAGGCCCTCCTGGACCTGGTGGCGGAGCTTGCGCTCGGTATCGCCGGCCTCGCGCTCGTCCTCGGTCTCGCCGACGCAAAGGATCGGCTTGAGTCCCGCGGCGAACGCCGCCGGCACCTTCAACTGGAGCGCACGATCGGTCTCGCCGAACAGCTGGCGCCGCTCGGAGTGGCCGAGGATCACGCCGTGGACGCCGAGCTCGACGAGCATCGGCGGCGCCACCTCGCCTGTGAACGCCCCCGAATCGGCGTGGTGCATGTTCTGGGCATAGACCTCGACGCGCGACCCGCGCGCCGAGTCGACCATCGCCTGCAGCGCCGTAAACGGAGGACACACGGCAACGTCGACCCCCTGAACCGAGGAGACTCGCGGCAGAAGCGCCTGGATGAACTCCTCCGCCTCCGCGATCGTCTTGTTCATCTTCCAGTTACCCGCGATCAGCGGAACCCGGTCACTCAATTCAATGCCTCCACTCCCGGCAGCTGCTTGCCTTCGATCATCTCGAGCGTGGCGCCCCCGCCCGTCGACAGATGCGTCACCCGGTCGGCCAGCCCGAACCGCTGCAACGCCGCGGCCGAGTCGCCGCCGCCGACGACCGTCGTGCCAGGCGCCGCCGCCACCGCCTCGGCGACCGCGCGCGTCCCGGCCGCGAACGGCGCCATCTCGAACGCGCCCATCGGGCCGTTCCAGAACACCGTCCCCGCCGAAGAGATCACCTCGCCATACGCGGCGGCCGTCCGCGGACCGATGTCGAGACCCATCCAGCCGTCGGGGACGTCGAGCCCGTCGAGCTCGAGTGCCTCCGCGTCCTCGGAGAGCCGTCGCGCGATCACGAGGTCTACCGGCAGCCGTAACTCAGCCCGGGCCGCCGACCCTGAGTCGAGTATCCGAGACGCCAGCTCGACGTCTTCTGGAGCGCACAGCGAATCCCCGATCGAGTGGCCCTGCGCGGCCAGGAACGGAAAGCACATCGCGCCGCCGATCATGATTGTGTCCGCGCGCTCTCGGAAGGCGTCGATCACGCCGATCTTGTCGCTTACCTTCGCGCCGCCGAGCACGGAGACCAGGGGCCGGGCCGGATCCTCGAGCACGCCCATCAGCCTGCTCACCTCGCGCTCGAGCAGCAGCCCCGCCGCCCGCGCGTCCACGAGCCGCGCGACTCCCTCCGTCGAGGCGTGCGCGCGATGGGCCGCCCCGAATGCGTCGTCGACGTACACATCGGCCAACGACGCCAGCTCGCGAGCAAAGTCAGGGTCATTCTTGGTCTCTCCAGGCTCAAACCGGACGTTCTCGAGCAGTAGCAGGTCTCCATCACCGAGATCGTCGACCGCGGCCGAAACCTCGTCGCCAACGACCGCCGGAGCGACCGAGACCGGCGCACCGATGAGCTCGCCGAGCCGCGCTCCCACGGGCGCCATCGAAAGCGACGGCTCGCGGTCCTTCGGCCGCCCGAGATGCGAGACGAGCACGATCCGGGCGCCACGCCGGCGCAGTTCCTCGATCGTCGGCAGAGCCGCGCGGATCCGCAGGTCGTCTGCGACCGCTCCGTTCTGGAGCGGCACGTTGAAATCGACTCTCACCAGCACCCGCTTGCCATCGATGTCTCCCAGGTCCCGAAGCGTCTTCACAACAGTCTTTGCGCCACGTCGACGATGCGATTGGAGTAGCCCCACTCGTTGTCGTACCAGGCGACGAGCTTGACCATCGTCTTGTCCATCACCACAGTAAGCAACGAGTCGAAGATCGAGGATGCAGGGTTCTTGACGATATCCGACGACACGATCGGCTCATCGGTGTACTCGAGCACGCCCTGCATAGGGCCCTCGGCGGCCGCCTTCATCGCCGCGTTGATCTCCTCGACCGTCGTCTCGCGGTTGGCCTCGACCGTGAGGTCGACGACGCTGCCGGTCGGCACCGGCGCCCTGACCGCGAAGCCGTTCAGCTTGCCCATCAACTCGGGGATCACGAGCCCGATCGCCTTCGCCGCCCCGGTCGAGGCCGGGATCAGGTTGATCGCCGCGGCGCGCGCCCGGCGCAAGTCGCGATGCGGCATGTCCTGGAGGCGCTGGTCGGCGGTGTAGGCGTGGATCGTGGTCATCAGCCCGTGGTTGATCCCGACAGTGTCGTGGAGCACCTTGGCGACGGGGGCCAGGCAGTTGGTCGTGCACGAGGCATTCGAGATCACGTCGTGCTTGGCCGGGTCGTAGACCTCTTCGAAGTTCACTGCGAGCGCGACGGTCACGTCGGGCTCGGTCGCCGGCGCGGAGATCAGCACCTTCTTGGCGCCCGCGGCGAGATGTTTGGCGGCGTTCTCGCGGTCGGTGAACAGCCCGGTGGACTCGATCACGACATCCGCCCCGAGCTCTCCCCAGGGTAGGGCCGCGGGATCCTTTTCCGACATGAAGCGGATCTCGTTGCCGTCGACGACGAAGCCCGTGCTCGTCCCCTGCACCTCGCCCGGGAACGGCCCGTAGTTCGAGTCGTACTTGAGCAGGTGGGCGAACGTCTTGGGGTCGCCGATGTCGTTGACCCCCACCCACTCGATGTCGGCTCCGGCCTCGTATGCGGCGCGGAACACATTTCGGCCAATGCGCCCGAAGCCGTTGATACCGACGCGAACCGCCATCCCGAACCTCCGTTCGACTCAAATAAAACGCCGACGTGCGCCGGCCAGGCCGAAGGCTAGCGAGTCATCTACGCGAGACGACTTCCACCCGCAGGCCGTCGGGATCGCGCAGGTACGCGGCGTAGTAGCGCCGGCCGTATTGCGGGCGCATACCGGGAGGTCCATCATCGCTGCCGCCGCTGGCGAGGCCCGCCCTTGTAGGCGGCATCGACCGCCGCCTTGCCGCTCGCCCGCAGCGCGAGATGGCCGTAGCCCGGTCCGGGCGCGCGTCCACGCACGACGATCCACATCTCCGGCGCGTTCACCCCGTACGCGACCACGTGCTCGGACTGCACCATCCGCCTGGCGCCGAGCGCATACAGGACGGCGTCGTAGAACCCGCTCGAGCGCTCCAGATCGCTGACCTCGAAGCCGATGTGGTCGATCACGCCGGCCGGCTGACGTCTCGGTGAACGATGTGGACGAGGTACTCGGGGTCGTCGGTGTAGCGGCCTGCGAGGTGCGAGGCGATCGCCACCGATCGGTGGCGGCCACCGGTACAGCCGATCGCCACCACGAGATGTGCCTTGCCCTCGGCCAGGTACTGCGGGAGCAGGTAGTCGAGCAGCGGGTGAAGCTTGTCGTAGAGCTCGTCGAGCTCCCCGTCGCGATTGATGTACTCGACGATCCGTTGGTCGTCCCCGGTCAACGGCCGCAGCTCCCGGTCATAGTGGGGATTCGGGAGGAAGCGGACGTCGAGCAGCAGGTCGGGGTCAAGCGCCGGCCCGTACTTGAAGCCGAAGCTCTGGAACGTCACCGCCAGGCGCCCCGGCGTACGCGTCGGCAACAGCTCGTCGGCGAGCTTGCGCCGGAGCATCGCCGCCGTCAGCCCCGACGTGTTGATCACGACGTCGGCCCGGGCGCGCACCGGCGCCAGCAGCTCGCGCTCGCGCGCGATCCCGTCGGTGACGCTGCCCTCGGGCGCGAGCGGGTGACGCCGGCGCGTCTCCTTGTAGCGGGTCAGCAACGACTGCTCGTCGGCGTCGAGAAACAGCACGCGATGGGTGACACCCGCGGCCTGCAGGTCGTCGAGCATCGCGGACAGGCCGTCGAAGTACTCGCCGCCGCGTACGTCGGACACGACCGCTGCGTGCTGCACCTTCGACCCGGCGTGCATGAACAGGTCGACCAGCGATCGGATCATCTCCGACGGGAGGTTGTCCACGCAGAAGTAACCCTCATCCTCGAAGGCCGCCATCGCGGTCGACTTGCCGGCGCCCGAGAACCCGGTGATGATCACCAGATCGATCAGGGCCGAGCCCTGCTCCTGCGCGAGTTGTACTTGCTCGTCGATCTGATTCACGCCTGTCACCTCCATAGTAGGAAGCTTGACGGGCTGGGCGGCGTACGGGGTGTTATTGGGCCGCCTTCGGCGGCATCCATGGGGCCGTTCCGCCGGGCGTCCGTGCCCGGCGGGCGCGCACCCCTGAATCGCTGAGAGTCAGCGAATGGAAACGGCGGGCATCTGAGGGAGGGTACTTTGGTCCCCCGGGGCCGTTTCGCGACCCGCGACATGCATGACGCGCCATTCGTGCCCGCCGGCGAAGCCGTGGCGTCTCACGCATGCCCCACATGCCTGACACGCCACGGCCGGGATCGCGTCAAATGGCGCGTCACGCATGCTCCGCGAGCCCCCCGCGCCTGCGACCCGCCCCACCCACCCTCAGGCGCCCCGCCGTCGAACCCAACCCGCCGGCGACACGGACGCACACAGAAAACGACCGCTACGGCCGCAGGGCATGGACGCCCTGCGGAACCGGCGTCGCCGCCACGGCGCGCTCGGCATCCTTGCCTCGCCTGACGCGCCGGTCGCGACATCGTCCGGAGGACGCCGCCGTAGGCGGCCCCAGATCAAACGCCCGTCTTGTGCAGCTCGCGGTACACCTCGCGCGCAAGCTTTCCCGGCATACCGGGGACGGCCTCGAGCTCCTCACGCGAGGCGGCCAGGATCGCGTCGGGCGACCCGAAGTGCTTGAGCAGCGCCCGCTTGCGCGCCGGCCCGACGCCGGGGAGCTCGTCGAGGATCGACGCGGTCATCGCCCGGTCGCGGCGGATCCGGTGGTGGGTGATCGCGAACCGGTGCGCCTCGTCGCGGACCCGTTGAAGCAGCTGGAGCTCGACCGTGTCGTGCGGTAGGCGGAGCGGCTCGCTCGCGCCGGCGGTGAACACCTCCTCGATCCGCTTGGCCAGCGAGATCACGACCACGCCGCGGTCGCGAAACCCCTGGAGGGCGCGCAGCCCGGCCGACAGCTGTCCTTTGCCACCGTCGATCACGATCACGTTCGGGAGGGCGGCGAAGCTCGGGTCGAAATCCTTGTCGTGCGGGGACAGGTCGTGCTGGTGCTCCCAGCGGGCGAGCCGGCGCGACAGCACCTCCTCCATCGACGCGAAGTCGTCGGGCTCCCCGATTGTCGGTCCGCCGTTCTCCGCGAAGTCGCCGCGGATCTTGAACCGGCGGTAATCCGACTTCTTCGGCGCCCCGCCCTCGAACACGACCATCGACGCGACCGTGTTCGTGCCCATCAGCGTCGAGATGTCGAAGCACTCGATCCGCAGTGGAAGCGTGTCTAGCCCGAGCGCGTGCTGGAGCCCGTCGAGCGCCTCGACCCGTTGCTGGCGCCGGCGCTCGGAGCGCAGCCGCTCCTGGTCGAGCGCGAGCCGGGCGTTGCGCTCGGCGAGATCGAGGATCCGCCGCTTGTCTCCCCGCTCGGCGGCCCGGATCTCGACCGAGCCGTCGCGCCGGGCGCTCAGCGCCTCGGCGAGCACCGGCGCCGACGGCGCGACCTCGCGCTGCACGACCAGCAGCGGCGGCACCATCATCGCGCTCACGTAGTACTGGAGGATGAACGCCTCGGCGACCTCCGCGATCCCGCCGCCTGGCTCGTTGTCGAGGTAGAAGCTCTGTCGGTCAGACAGCACCCCGTCGCGCACCTGGAACACCTGGGCGTTGGCCTCGCCCTCATGCACGGCGACCGCGATCGCGTCGAGCGTCCCGATCGTCTGGTTGGCCACTCGCTGGCGCTCGAGCAGCGAGTGCACCGCTCGCAGTCGGTTGCGCTCGCGCGCGGCGTCCTCAAACCGTTGCTCGGCGGCCGCGTCACGCATCAAGCGCTCGAGCGTGCGCTCGATGTCCCGGTAGCGCCCGGACAGGAAGTCGATCACGCCGTCGATCCCCTTGCGATAGTCCTCGCGGCTGACGTAACCCACGCACGGAGCCTCGCACCGCTTGATGTAGTAGTCGAGGCACGGCGAGCCGCTCCGGCGGCCCGGCTCGGGGCCCTCGCACGAGCGGAACAGAAACACCTTGCCGAGCACCTCGAGCGTCGAGCGGACGCGCTTGGCGTTGCTGTACGGACCGAAGTAAGCCCGGTCGCGGCGGTGTCGCTCGCGAGTGAAATACACGCGCGGGAAGTCCTCGTCGAGCGAGATCGCGATGTAGGGATACGACTTGTCGTCGCGCAGGCGGATGTTGAACCGCGGCTTGTACTGCTTGATGAAGTTCTGCTCGGCGAGCAGGGCCTCGGTCTCGGTGTGAACGACGAGCGCCTCGATCTGGTCGATCATGTCGACGAGGTCCCGCCCTCCCCGCGTGCTCGGGTTCGAGAAGTGCGACGCCACCCGCTTGCGAATCGAGATTGCCTTGCCGACGTAGATCACCTTCCCGCGGCGGTCGCGGAACAGGTACACGCCGGGCTCGTCCGGAAGCTCGCGGCGCCTGTCGGCTGGGACTACTGACACACATTCGAGGATAGGGCGGCGGCGGTCACCGACCGGCCCTCGCGATACCCTGCAGTTGCTGCCGTTCTGGATCGGGTCCGACCACAGACGGCTTCCAGATGTCCTCCGCATCCTCCGCCCCGCTCTCCGACGTCGCACTGGCTCAGCTGCTGCGGGCGCACGGCCTCAGAGCGACCGCCCAGCGGCGCGCGATCTACGGTCTGTTCGCGGGCACCGCCAACGGCCACCTGAGCGCCGAGGAGGTGTTCCAGCAGGCGCGCGCCCAGCTCCCCGAGCTGTCGCGGGCCACCGTCTACAACGCGCTCGGCGAGCTCGCCGAAGTCGGACTGCTGGGCGTCGTCGAGGGCCCAGGGCCTCGGCAGTTCGACGCCAACGTCACGCCGCACCACCACTTCCGCTGCCGGGAGTGCAACGGCCTGCTCGACATCGAGCCCGAGAACATCGAGCTCACGCTCAGCGAACGGGGATTCGAGGTCGAGCGGGCACACGTGCTGCTCGAGGGGCTGTGCCCCAAGTGCGCCATCGGCGACGCCGAGCCCGGGCCCCCGCGCCCGCGGCCGGTCGCATCCTGACGCGACGCCCGCGCCCGGTCGCATCCTGACGCGAATCTCTCAGTACTTGCGCGCCGACCAGAGCACGGCGAATACGGCGTAGGCAGCCCCGCCGAGCAGAAGCAGCCACGCGACCGACCCGAAGCCGCCGCTGCTCCACATGCGCGACGTCGCGGTCAGCGTAAGCGTTCCCACGCCCAGCGCGATGTACAGGACCGCGCGGCGGCCGTCGCCAAGCGAGTACAGGGTGCTCCGGTGCTGGCGATACATCAGCGACGCGAACCAGCACAGCACGCCAAGGAACACGAGCGTGACCGCCTGGATGGCCACGTTGGCCGCGGTGACGCCGCCCGACAGCGTGCCCACGATCGCGGCGAGCGCGAGCACGATCAAGACGTTACGGACGGTGGAGTTCAACGAGCTCTAGCGTACCGCGGCGAAGTCCTCGCGTGAGGACGTCACGGCTCCAACGGGTTCGACGGCCTCGCCGTCCCCGGGGTATGGCTCCGCCGCGAACCGGTAGCCCACCCCGAAGTGGGTGTGGACGTAGCGCCACCCGGGGGAAACGTGCTCGAGCTTCTGGCGCAGCTTGCGCACGAACACGTCGACCGAGCGATCGCCGCGGGCCATCGTGTAGCCCCACACGCGCTGGTAGATGTCCTCGCGCTCGAGCACGCGCCCATCCGCCGCCGCGAGTTGGCGCAGTAGCTCGAACTCCTTGCGGGACAGTGAGGCGCCCTGCTCGCCGGCGTAGGCGTCGTAGCGGTCGGGCCGGATCGCAATCTCGCCGGCCTCGATCGTCGCCTCTTCGAGCGGCACCTCCCCCGCGCGGCGCCGGCGCAACACCGCCTGGATCCGCGCGACCAGCTCCTCGGGGTGACACGGCTTGGTCAGCCAGTCGTCGGCGCCCGCGCGCAGGCCCTTGACGCGCTCGGAGACCGTCGCCGGCCCGCTGCACACGAGCAGCGCCAGGCCGGGAAGGGCCGTCGCGACCCGCTCTATGTAGTCGAGCCCGGTGAGCGCCGGGTTGATGATGAGCGCGTGCAGCCGGAGTGCGGCGAGATGACCTGCATCGGGGGGAAACGCCAGTACCTGCGCCTCCCACCGCAGCGCATCCACCCTCCGTTGAAGAACGGTGAGCAGACCACTGTCATCATCGATCAGCGCAACCCGGATTGGCGACGCATCGCTCAGCGGTGCCATCGTTGGAGTCGAGTCTAGAGACTCCTCCCGACGGTCCCGCAATAAGGTTGGGCCGGCCCGACGATGTCCTCCTCCCTTTCCCACCCCGGCAGCGCGAACGCTCCCGCGGGGCTGCCCCAGCGCATCGGCCTGCTCGTCCACCCGACACGCAACCTCGACAAGCCGCTGGCGCTGCTCCGCGAATGGGCGCAGCAGCGCGGGGTCGAAATCGTCCAGCTCGTGGCGTCGTATTCCCAGCGGGCGGTGGCCGAGCCGGGCGAGGCCGTCGACACCGACGTGATCGTTTCGATCGGTGGCGACGGCACCACGCTGGCCGCCCTCCGCGCCGGCGCGGAGGCCCGCCGTCCCGTGCTCGGGGTCTCGTGCGGGAGCCTCGGAGCGCTCGCCACCGTGATGAGCAGCGACATTCATCGAGCGCTAGATCGGTTCAGCCAGGGCGACTGGCACGCCCGGATGTTCCCGGCACTGTCGATCGCCCGTGCCTCCGGCGAGTCGCTGTTCGCCCTGAACGACGTTGCGCTCGTCCGGGACGCCGGCGGCCAGGTCCGCCTGACCGTGAACGTCGACGGGGCCCTGTTCGCCCGCATCGCCGGCGACGGCGCCGTCGTGAGCACGCCGCTCGGCACGAGCGGCTACGCGATTTCCGCCGGGGGTCCGCTGCTCCTGACCGGCGTCGACGGGTTCGTGTTCACGCCGCTGCCCAAGCACGGCGGTTTCGCGCCGCCGCTCGTGATCGATTCCGGGTCCGAGCTGGTCCTCGACGCGACCGATAGCTACGCCAGCGCGAGACTCGAGATCGACGGCCAGGTCGCCGGCGCGTGCGTCGGCTCCTACGCGATCACGTTCCGCCCGGGGGTGGCGACCCAGGTCATCTTCGACGACACGGAGCCGCTGCTGGCCGGCCTGCGGCGCCGCCGGATCCTGTTCGACAGCCCGCGGTTCCTCGCCGAGGCCGACCGTGCTGCCGTCACTCAGCCGGAAAGCTGACCGCGACCTTCAGGCCGCCTTCGGCCCGGGGGTCCGTGGTCAGGCGCGCGCCGTGGGCGTCGACGATCGCCTGCACGATCGACAGACCGAGTCCGAGGCCCTCGCGCCCGTCGGCGCTCCTGGCGGCGACCCCGCCATTTGTGTCGAGGCGGGAGAACGGCTTCACGAGCTCGTCGACCTGATCGGGCGCGACGACCGGGCCGGTGTTCGTGACCTCCACCGTCGGCTCGCCGTCGCGCAGTCCGGTCCACGCCGTGACCCAGCCGTCCGGCTCGTTGTACCGGACCGCGTTCTGGACCAGGTTCGCGACGAGCCGCTCCACCATCGCCGGGTCGCCGGTCGTCGCCGCGTCGCCCAGGTCCGTGTCGACCTTGATCCCGTTCGAGGGCACCGCGCGCACGACCTCGGCCGTGACTTCGCGCAGATCGACCGGGGCGCGCGACTCGAGCCCACGCTGGCTGCGGGCGAGCGTCAGCAGCGCCTCGATCAGCCGCTCCTGCTGCTCGCTCGAGCTGAGCACCCGCCGGCACGTCTCGCGCAGCGACTCGACCGACGGGTCGGGGTCGCTGAGCGCGACCTCGACGAGCGCGCGCTCGAGCGTGATCGGCGTCCGCAGCTCGTGTGAGGCATTGGCCACGAATCGGCGCTGGGACTCGAACGCCCCCTCCAGGCGACCGAGCAGCCCATCGAACGTGTCGCCGAGCTCCTTCAGCTCGTCGTCGGGTCCCTGGAGCGCCAGGCGCTCGTGCAGGTTGCGCTCGGATATTCCCCGCGCCCGGGCGCTCATCGTCCGCACCGGGCGCAGTGCTCGCCCCGCCATCAGCCAGCCGAGCCCGATCGACGCGAGCGCCATGATCGCCAGCGCGAGCCCGGACCTGGTCAGCAGCGTGTCCAGCTGCGAGTTGCGCAGCGTGTCGTACTCGACCGCGGCCTTCTTCTGCTGAGCTCTCAGTTGACCCGTCTGAGCCGCGGTCAGCTGCTTGTACGCGGCGGTCACCTGGCCGGCGTAGCTGAGCAGTTGAACAACCATCCCCTGTCCGCTCGGTGGAACGGTTACCGCCCCCGACGGTCGGCCGCCCCTCGTCGGGACGGGCGCGGAGCCGGAGCGGGCCTGGAAGACGGCGGTCGGCGGAGCCTTAGCCGAGCCTCCCGCTGCTCCGATGATGCTCGTGGGGAATGTCGGCAGCTGGCCTGCAGTCAGGGCCTTGCGGGTGATCAGGACCGACCTGGCGCCCCCCGTCTGCATCGCGGTGTCGCCCGCGACGAGTCCGTAGGTGATCGCGAGCAGCGCCGTCCCGGCCACCAGAAACAGCCCGCCGTAGAGCAGCGTGAGGCGGAGCCGCAGCGTCCACCGCGGCCGCCACCGCCGCCCAGGTCCACTAGATGCGGTAGCCGGCACCGGGCACCGTCACGATGATCGGGGGCTCGCCGAGCTTGCGCCGCAGCCGGCTGATCGTCACCTTGACGACCGCCGAGAACGGATCGGCCGCCTCGTCCCAGGCGCGGGCGAGCAGCTCCTCGGGCGACACGACCGTGTTGCGTGCGGCCAGCAGCAATTCGAGCACGGCGAGCTCCTTCGCGGTCAGATCGAGCCGACGCCCGGCGCGGTGGGCGATGCGCCGGCCGGTGTCGAGCGTCAGGTCGCCGCTCCGCATCACGGGCGCGAGCGCCGGCTGCGCGCGCCGGGCGAGCGCGCGGATCCGGGCGATCAGCTCGGCGAACGCGAACGGCTTGGGCAGGTAGTCGTCGGCACCCAGGCTGAGCCCGGCGACGCGGTCCTCGATTCCCGCCGAGGCGGTCAGCATCAGAACGCGCACGCGCCCGCCCTGGCTGACCAGCGTCTCGCACACCCGGTCGCCGTGCACCCCGGGAAGATCGCGATCGAGCACGATCACGTCGTAGTCGTAGATCGCGGCTCGCCGCAGGCCGGACTCGCCGTCGTGGGCGATGTCGACGGCCATGCCCTCGCGCTGCAGGCCGAGCGCGACCGTCTCGGCCAGCTCAACGTGGTCCTCGATCACCAGCACGCGCATTCGCCCTGCAAACAGTGTGGCGGTTCGCCCACGACCGGCAAGAGCATGGCCGCGGCGAGGTAACGGAGCGGTAACAGCACCCCTTACCGTGGCGTAACCCCCGATCGCGTACCACTGTGCGACCACGCTAAGGCGCCGCCGGCAGGCGCCGCCGACTATCTCATCTTGGAGGTAACAGTGCGATACGTAATCCTGCTCTGCCTGGTGGGGGCCGGCATCTCACTGGCGGGGTGCGGCTCCTCGGGCTCGGACCCCAGCGGGTCGACCGGGGCCCAGAACACCTCCTCGGGCAACAACGCCAAGGGGCTCCAGTTCGCAGCGTGCATGCGCTCGCACGGCGTCCCCAACTTCCCCGACCCCACGGGCGGCCAGATCGACCTCCGGGTCCAGCAGACCCCGAACGGCACCACATCGGTGAACGGCGTGCAGGTCAACGGGCCCGCGTTCCAGTCGGCGATGAAGTCGTGCCGGTCTTATCTCCCGAACGGCGGCCATCCGACGGCGGCCCAGTCCGCCAAGGCGCGTTCTCAGGCGCTCGCGATGTCGCGCTGCATGCGTTCGCACGGCGTCCCCAACTTCCCCGACCCGCAGTTCTCGACCGGCCCGAACGGCGGCGTCGGCGTCAGGATCGGCGGAGCCGGGATCAACCCGAGCTCGCCCGCGTTCCAGACCGCGGCGAAGGAGTGCGGCTCGATCTTCGGTGGCTTGGCGCCGGCGCTCGCAAAACCCGCCGGTTAGCGTCCGCGACTGAGTGAGTCGTCGCCCTCAGCCGGCCAGGCGCTCCCAGCGCTCGTACAGCTCGTCGACAGCCCGCTTCGCCTTGTCATGCCGGGCGCTCGCTCGCGCGGTGCGCTGCGGCGTCGACCACGCGGTCGGGTCTGACAGCTCCTCCTCGAGCGCCTTCAGCGACGCCTCGGCGGCTTCGATCTCGCGTTCGAGGCGCTGCTGTTCGGCGGCGTCGCGCGACTGAGGCGGGGTCCGCGCCGAACGGGAGCGCGGCTTGGTCTCCTTCGCCGGCTTCTCGGGTTTAGCGTCCCGTTCGGCGCGCTCCTCACGCGCGCGGACGTATTCCGGCCACCCCCCGAGGTAGCTGTGGAGCGTCGCGTCCTCGATCGCCACCGTCCGCTTGCCGACCGCGTCGAGCAACGCCCGATCGTGCGAGACCAGCAGCAGCGACCCGCTGAACTCGTTCAGCGCCTCCTCGAGCGCCTCGCGGCTCTCGAGGTCGAGATGGTTGGTCGGCTCGTCGAGGATCAACACGTTCGCGCCCGACTGCACCAAGATCGCGAGCGACAGGCGCCGCCGCTCGCCGCCTGAGAGCACCTCGAGCGGCTTCTCGGCGTCGTCTCCGGAGAACAGGAACCGCCCCAGCAGCCCACGGGCGTTGTTCGGGGTCAGCTTGGTCAAGTGCGTCGTCGCCTCCAGCACAGTCCGGGCGCTGCCCGCGGATAGCTCTTCAGCATGCTGGGAGAGGAAGCCGAGATTCACGTTGTGCCCGGTGCGCAGCTTGCCGACGACCACCGGCCCCGCGCCGGGGGAGGCGTCCGCATCGCTCAGCTCCCGCCGGCCCGCGAGCGTCTCGATCAGCGTGGTCTTGCCGGCGCCGTTGGGACCGACGAGCGACACGTGCTCGCCGCGCTCGAGCCACAACTCGACATCGTCGAGAAGCACGCGGTCGCCGACCTCGACGTGACCATCCTCGAAGTCGAACACGACCCGTCCGCTCCGCTCGGGCGGCTTGAACGCGAACTGGAGCGACGCGCTATCGGCCGGCGCGCGGTTCAGACGCTCCATCTTGGCCAGCTTCTTGGAGCGCGACTGGGCCTGGCGCGCCCGCGTGCCGGCGCGGAACCGGGTCACGAACCGCTCGAGCCGCTCGATCTCGGCCTCCTGGCGCTCGACCGCGCGGCCGAGCGCCAGCTCGCGCGCGGCCTTCTCCTTACGCCACGCGTGCCACGGGCCCTTGAAGAACCTGCCCCGGCCGGCCTCGAGCTCGAGCACGCTCGTCCCGACGGCCTCGAGGAACCAGCGATCGTGCGCCACCAGCACGACCGCCGCGTCAAGGCTCGTGAGGTGCTGCTCGAGCCATTCAAGCGAGGCGATGTCGAGGTGATTGGTGGGCTCGTCGAGCAGCAGCAGATCCGGGTCGCCGGCGAGCGCCCGACCCAGCGAGGCGCGCGTCAGCTCGCCTCCGGAGAACGTGTCGAGCGTGCGATCGAGGTCGGCATCGCCGCGAAACCCGAGTCCTCGCAGCGCTGACAAAGCCCGGTCGCGCCAGCCGTAGCCGCCGGCGTGCTCGAGCCGGCCCTGTGCCTCGGCGTAGCGGCCGAGCGTCGCGTCGTCGTGGGCTCCCTGCGCCATCGCCTGCTCGAGCTCGGCGAGCTGCTGCTCGATCGCGACAAGCTCGCGCGCCCCGCTCAGGACGTAGTCGCGGAGCGTCACATCGCGCTCGCGAGGGGGTCGCTGGTCGTGGAGCGCGATCTTGGTGTCCTTGGCGAGCACCAACTCGCCGGTGTCGATCGACGCCTCGCCCGCAAGCATCCGGAGCAGCGTCGTCTTGCCGGCTCCGTTGCGTCCGGACAGGGTCATCCGGTCGCGGCGCTCGAGCTTGAACGAGATGCCGCGCAGGAGCGGCTCGCCGGCGATGTCCTTGCCGATGTCGGATGCGATCACGACTGCCATGACTAGTAAGTGATGGTATGCACGGCCGTCCGTTTAGCATCGTCTGGATGCGCAGGTCGAGTTCTCCACCGATTCCTCCGATCGAGATGCCGCCCGCGCGGACGATCATCGCTCCGGGCCGCGGCGAGCTGTTCCTCCGCGACACCGGCGGCGACGGCCCGGTCGTGATGCTGCTGCACGGCTGGGTGGCGAGCGCCGACCTCAACTGGTGCGGCGCCTACAACGCGCTGGCGGCCGCCGGGTATCGCGTGCTGGCGATCGACCATCGCGGCCACGGCCGCGGCCTACGTGCGCTCGTGCCGTTCCGGCTCACCGACTGCGCCGGCGACGCCGCCGCCGCGCTCGAAGTCCTCGACGCCGCGCCGGCAATGGTCGTCGGATACTCGATGGGCGGCGCGATCGCCCAGTTGATGGCGCGGGATCACGCCGACGTCGTCAGCGGCCTGGTCCTGAGCGGAACCGCCCAGCACTGGCAGGACCCCGAGACGCGGCGTGCGTTCAAGGCGCTCGGGGTCGTCGGCGTGCTGCTGTCGGTGGCGCCACGAACCACTTGGCGGGCGGGAATGCGCCGCGTCGGCCTGCGCGAATCAGCCGAGACCGCGTGGATCATGTCCGAGGCGATGCGCCACTCGGTGCCGGACCTGGTCGAGGCCGGGCGCGAGCTCGCCCGCTTCGACTCGCGGCCGTGGCTCGCGCCGCTCCCGATGCCGACCGCGGTCGTCGTCACCTCTCGCGACCAGGCGGTGCCGCCGCGCAAGCAGCACGAACTCGCCGGCGCGCTCGCCGCTCAGGTGTTCGAGGCGCCGATCAACCATCTCGATATCACGACCAACAGCGCGATATACAACCCCGTGCTGCTCCAGGCGTTGTCGGCGGTCGGTCCGGTACCCTTAAGCGACAGATGCGCCGCGCCCGGATCATCACCGCGCTGACGACCGTCGCGCTCCTGTTCCTCGCCACCGCCCCGGCCGCGCTGGCGGCCAGCGTGTCTCACGGCGGCGAGGGCTGGTACGGCGAGACCAGCGACACGGTGATCACGAACGCGATGTTCCTGACGATCATCTTCTTCCCGACGGTCATCCTCGTCTTGTCGCTTATCCAGTGGCGTCTTGAGAAGCGCAAGCACGCTCGGATGGACGCCGCGAAGGCCCGCGCCAAGAGCGCCGACTGGCGCGGTGGCTGGTAGTAGACCAGCCGGACAAAACCTGCCCCGAGAATCGTCGCCCGCGCCTGCCCAGGACGGGTCGCATCCAAACTTCTTGGACACTCGGCCTAGAACACGTGTTTAACCAACATCCATTGGGGTGTTTTGGGCGCAGTCCAGCGATAATCTGTGGCGTCGTTCATTGGGCTGACTCGTGCGCAGCCAGGCAGGGGGCCGCGCGCGAGACAAACTGAATCGGAGGCGCAGGCATGGCGAAGACTGGGGCAGCAGAGCAGAGAGGCACTGTCCGGGCGGGTGCCTCGCGTAAGTCGACAAACGGCGCACCCAGCGCACGTAAGTCCGCGAACGGCGCGGCGACCACCCGCAATGCGACGAACGGCGCGGTGGCGGCGGCCAAGAACGGCCGGGCGCGCGTCGACGACGATCCCGCGCTCGCCCGTCTGGAGCACGCGCTCCAGGCCGCCGCGGCCGGCGACTTCGGAGTCCGCCTGCCGGCGCGGCGCAAGGACGACATCGGCCGGCTCGAGGCCGCCTACAACCAGATGGCCGCCCGCAATGCCGCGCTCGAAGCCGAGCTGGTCCGCGTCGCCGAGATCATCGGCCGTGAGGGCCGCATGACCGAGCGCGCCCGCCTGCATGGCGCGACCGGGGCGTGGGCCACCACCGTCGGCTCGGTCAACGGCCTGATCGACGACCTGGTCCGCCCGACCACCGAGGTCGCGCGCGTGATCGTCGCCGTGGCCGAGGGCGACCTGAACCAGAAGATGGCGCTCGAGATCGAGGGCCGCCCGGTGAAGGGCGAGTTCGCGCGCATCGGTACGACCGTGAACTCGATGGTCGACCAGCTCTCGAGCTTCGCCGCCGAGGTGACGCGCGTGGCGCGCGAGGTCGGCACCGACGGCAAGCTGGGCGGCCAGGCCCAGGTCCCGGGCGTCGCCGGCACGTGGAAGGACCTGACCGACTCGGTCAACTTCATGGCCTCGAACCTGACCGACCAGGTCCGCAACATCGCCCAGGTCACCACCGCCGTGGCCAACGGCGACCTCAGCCAGAAGATCACCGTCGACGTCAAGGGCGAGGTGCTCGAGCTCAAGAACACGGTCAACACGATGGTCGACCAGCTGTCGGCCTTCGCCGACGAGGTGACCCGCGTCGCGCGCGAGGTCGGCACCGAGGGAATCCTCGGCGGCCAGGCCCAGGTCCCGGGCGTCGCCGGCACCTGGAAGGGCCTCACCGACAACGTCAACTTCATGGCCCGCAACCTCACCGACCAGGTCCGCAACATCGCCCAGGTCACCACCGCCGTGGCCAACGGCGACCTCAGCCAGAAGATCACCGTGGACGTGCAGGGTGAGGTGCTCGAGCTGAAACGAACCGTCAACACGATGGTCGACCAGCTGTCGGCGTTCGCGGACGAGGTGACCCGCGTGGCCCGCGAGGTCGGCACCGACGGCAAGCTAGGTGGCCAGGCCAAGGTGGAGGGCGTGTCCGGCACGTGGAAGGGCCTCACCGAGAACGTCAACTTCATGGCCTCGAACCTCACCGACCAGGTGAGAAACATCGCGCAGGTGACGACCGCGGTGGCGCAGGGTGACCTGTCCAAGAAGATCACCGTCGACGCCCGCGGCGAGATCCTCGAGCTCAAGGACACGATCAACACGATGGTCGACCAGCTGCGGTCGTTCGCGGCCGAGGTGACCCGCGTCGCGCGCGAGGTCGGCACCGAGGGAATCCTCGGCGGCCAAGCCGAGGTCGAGGGCGTGTCCGGCACGTGGAAGGGCCTCACCGAGAACGTGAACCTGATGGCGTCGAACCTGACCACTCAGGTGCGCAACATCGCCGGCGTGACCACCGCGGTCGCCCACGGCGACCTCAGCCAGAAGATCACGGTCGACGCCAAGGGCGAGGTCGCGGCGTTGGCAGAGACGATCAACCGCATGGTCGATCAGCTGAATTCGTTCGCCGCCGAGGTCACCCGCGTGGCGCGCGAGGTCGGCACCGAGGGCATTCTCGGCGGCCAGGCCCAGGTCCCGGGCGTCGCCGGCACGTGGAAGGACCTGACCGACAACGTCAACTTCATGGCCCGCAACCTCACCGACCAGGTGAGAAACATCGCGCAGGTGGCGACCGCGGTGGCGAACGGCGACATGACGCAGACGATCACCGTCGACGCCCGCGGCGAGATCCTCGAGCTGAAGCAGACGCTGAACCGGATGGTCGCGCAGCTGTCGAGCTTCGCCGCCGAGGTGACGCGCGTCGCGCGCGAGGTCGGCACCGAGGGCAAGCTCGGTGGCCAGGCCGAGGTCGAGGGCGTGTCCGGGACGTGGCGGCGGCTGACCGAGAACGTCAACCAGCTGGCGGTCACCCTGACCACCCAGCTACGCGCGATCGCCGAGGTGTCAACGGCGGTGACACAGGGTGACCTGACCCGGTCGATCTCGGTCGAGGCTCAGGGCGAGGTCGCCGAGCTCAAGGACAACATCAACCAGATGATCGCCAACCTCCGCGAGACGACGCAGCGGAACGCCGAGCAGGACTGGCTGAAGACAAACCTGGCGAGCATCTCGGGAATGCTCCAGGGACAGCGCGACCTCGCGGCGGTGACTCAGCTGATCATGAGCGAGCTCGCCCCGATGGTGAACTCGCAGCACGGAGCGTTCTTCCTGGCCGAGCCGACCGCCGACGAGGGCACCTCAGAGCTGATGCTGGCCGCCTCATACGGCTACACCCCGCGGCGCAGCGAGATGCGCAGCCGGTTCGTCATCGGCGAGGGCCTCGTCGGACAGGCGGCGCTCGACAAGAAGACGATCGCGATCAGCGACGCGCCTCCCGGTTACATCAAGGTCGGGTCGGGCCTCGGCGAGGCCACGCCGGCCGACATCCTGGTGATGCCGGTGTTGTTCGAAGATCAGGTCCTCGGCGTGATCGAGCTCGCCTCGATCCGCCCGTTCTCCGAAGTTCACCGTGACTTCCTCGCCCGTATCGGCGAGACCATCGGCGTCGTGCTCAACACGATTCGCGCGAACCTCCGCACCGAGGAGCTCCTTACTCAGTCGCAGAGCCTGACGACCGAGCTGCAGAAGCAGTCCGAGGAGCTGCGCGAGACCAACGATGAGCTCCAGGAGAAGGCCTCGCTGCTCTCAGAGCAGAACCGTGACATCGAGATCAAGAATGAGGAGATCGAGCTGGCGCGGCGTGGGTTGGAGGAGAAGGCGGCGCAGCTGGCTTTGTCGTCGAAGTACAAGTCGGAGTTCTTGGCGAACATGTCGCACGAGCTGCGCACGCCGTTGAACTCGATGTTGATCCTGTCGCGGCTTCTGGCCGAGAACGAGGAGCGGTCGTTGACCGACCGGGAGGTCGAGTTCGCCCGGACGATCCACTCGGCCGGCAACGATCTGTTGTCGCTGATCAACGACATTCTCGATCTGTCGAAGGTCGAGGCGGGCCGCATGGAGCTCGATCTCGCGCCCGTCCCGCTTGTCGGACGTCTACCAGGACGCCGAGCGGGCGTTCCGGCACATCGCCGAGCAGAAGAGCCTGTCGTTCAAGGTCGAGATCGACGAGGCGCTACCCGCGTCGGTCATCTCCGACGAGCAGCGCCTCGGACAGGTGCTGAAGAACCTGCTCTCGAACGCGTTCAAGTTCACCCACGCGGGCGGGGTGACGCTGGCGATCGGGCACCCGCAGGACCGCTCGGGGCTGCGTAACGACGCGCTCCGCGAAGCCGAGCGGGTGATCGAGTTCTCGGTCATCGACACGGGCGTCGGGATCCCCGACGACAAGCTGAACCTGATCTTCGAAGCGTTCCAGCAGGCCGACGGGACGACCTCGCGCAAGTACGGCGGGACCGGCCTGGGGCTGTCGATCTCTCGCGAGATCGCCCGCCTGCTCGGCGGGGAGATCCAGGTCGACTCCACCGTCGGCCAAGGCAGCAGCTTCTCCCTGTTCCTCCCCCTGATCGAACACGTCGCCGACGCCCCCGTCGACACCCGCACCGACGACCCGATGACCGAGATCGCCGTGCTCGACAACGTGCCCGAACTGGCGCTCGAGGATCCGCTCGCGGACGAGATCGACGAGCTCGAGCGCGGCGACCGCGTCGTGCTGGTGATCGACTCCGAACGCGGACCGCGCGAAGTCGATGGTCGAGGCGGTCCGGGCGAGCGGGGCGAAGGCGATCCTCGCGCGCCGCGCGAGCGCCTCGCTCGGCCTGGCCCGCGAGCATCGCCCGAGCGCGGTCGTGCTCGCCGGCGACCTGCCCCGACTCGAATCGGTGCTCGGGCAGCTCAAGAAGCACCCCGACACGCGACATCTGCCGGTCGCGCTCGTCGGCGACGGCACCGTCCGCCTGGACGGGCTCCGTGCCGGCGCGGCGGCGTTCATCGACGATCCGGTCGACGACGCCGGCCTCGAGGCCGCGCTCGGCAAGCTCGAGCGAATCTCGGGCGCCCCGACGCGACGGATCGCGCTGATCGCCTCGGGCGGCGAGCTCGACGAGCAGATTGGCTCGCTGCTCGCCGGCGACGAGAACATCGATGTCCAGCAGATCGAGCCCGGAAGCGCGCTCGAAACCCTCCACGCGGAGCCGTTCGATCTCGGCGTGGTTGCGGTCGGGAGGCCTCGCTCGGCCTCGCTCGCCCTGATTCGCGAGGCGGCGACCGACGAGGTTCTGCGCGAGCTCCCACTGATCGTGTTCGTCGGTGACGGGCTCTCGAAGGCCGACCGGGCAAGGCTGGATGCGGCGGCGAAGTCGGCCGTGATCACGATCGCCGACTCGCCCGAGCGGCTGGTCGATCGCGCGGCGCTGTTCCTGCACCGCGCCGAGGCGACGCTGCCCAGCCAGACCCGCGAGCTGCTCGGCCACCTGCGAACCGGCGACGCCCCGCTGCACGGCCGTAAGGTGCTGGTCATCGACGATGACATTCGCAACGTGTTCGCACTCACCTCGACGCTCGAGCAACGCGGGATGAAGGTGGTGTTCGCCGAGAACGGCCGCGAGGGAATCGAGCGCCTGCACCAGCACCCCAACACCGACGTGGTGCTGCTCGACATCATGATGCCCGAGATGGACGGCTACCAGACCGCGCGGGCGATCCGCTCGATGCCGCGGTTCGAGCATCTCCCGATCATCTCGCTGACGGCCAAGGCAATGAAGGGCGACCGCGAGAAGGCGATCGCGGCCGGCGCGTCGGACTACATCACCAAGCCCGTCGACGTCGATCAGCTCCTGTCGATGGTGCGCGTGTGGCTCGACGCCTAGGCGGCAATTTGGGCCGCCCACTGCCCAGCCACCCCCCGCCACCGCGCTCGCCGACCCCGAAGGCAAGCTGGACCTGGCGGCCATCGAGGCGCTGCCGATCCTGCTCGTCGACGACCAGCCCGAGAATCTGCGCACGCTCGAGGCGGTGCTCGATCCGCTCGGCTACCCGTTGCGGACGGCGTCATCGGGGCACGGAGCGCTCCGCATGCTGCTCGAGCAGGACTTCGCGATGATCCTGCTCGACGTGCGCATGCCGGGCCTCGACGGGTTCGAGACCGCGCAGTTGATCAAGGAGCGCGCGCGGACCCGCGACATCCCGATCGTGTTCTTGACGGCGGCGCGCGACGAGGTGTCTCAGATCGCCCGCGGGTATGGGGTCGGGGCGGTCGACTACGTGCTGAAGCCGTTCGACCCCGACCTGCTCAGGTCCAAGGTGTCGGTGTTCGCCGAGCTCGAGGCGAGCCGCCGCGCGCTGAAGCGGTCTGAGGCGCTGCTCAGCGGCGCGTTCGAGGCGGCTCCGATCGGCAAGACCGTGCTCGACGCCGAGGGCAGGATCGTGCGCTCGAACCCCGCGTTCGCGCGGCTGGTGGGGCGGGAGCAGGCGGAGCTGAACGGTCTCGCGGTCATCGAGCTGTGCGAGCTCGAGGACCGACAGGCGCTGTCGTCGTCGCTCGAGCAGGTCACGCGGGCCCACCCGGGACGCACCGGCGCTGAGGAGCCGAGCCTCGACCTGCGCCTGCGGTCGAGCGCCGGCGCCGAGGTGTGGGTCGGGATGGTGGCCTCGGCAATCGAGTCGACGGAATTCGCCGAGCCGCTGCTGCTGGCGCAGTGGGTCGATCTGACCGTCCGCCGGCGGGCCGAGCAGGACCGGGCCGACCTGCTGCTCGAACAGGCCGCGCGCGTGCAGGCGGAGTCCGTCGCAGAGCGGTTGTCGAAACTCCAGGAACTGACCACCGCGCTCGAGGCGCTCGATCTCGAAGGGCTCCTGCCGGAGCTGGCTATGCGACTGGCCGAGCTGTTCGGGGTCGAGGCGGCGGAGGTGCAGATCTATGGCGAGCACGACCAGCCGCGCGTGGTCCGCGCCGCGGGCGGGCAGATCCGCACGGTCCCGCGCACGGCGGCCGGAACCGAGGACGACCGGTGGCGCGAGGTACCGCTCGTGATCGAGCGGACCAAAGTCGGCTTCATGCGCCTCGCGCAGCCGACGGGACGGTCGTTCAGCCCCACCGAGCGCTCGTTGCTCCAGGACGCCGCCGACCGCGCCGCGCTGGCGATCCGCCGCGCGCAGCTGCACGAGGAGGAGCACCGGATCGCGGTCGAGCTCCAGCGTGGGTTGATCCCGAGGCGCCTCCCGAAGGTGAGCGGTATCGACATCGTCGCGTCATACGACGTCGCCGGTATCAGCGCGCAGGTGGGCGGGGACTGGTACGACGCGTTCGCGATGCCGGGCGGCTGCCTCGGAATCGTCGTCGGCGACGTGACAGGGCGGGGAATCCGCGCCGCTTCCGCGATGGGTCAGTTGCGCACGCTCACCCGGGCGTTCGCGCTCGCCGGGGGCGGTCGCCGCGATCCCGGCGAAGCGCTGACGCTGTTGAACCACCACCAACTCGAGGGCGACGACGAGCACCTGTTCACGATCGTCTACGCGATCATCGATCCCGCGCAGGGCAGCATTGCGTGGGCGAACGGCGGTCACCCACCGCCGCTGCGGCGGCGCGCCGACGGAACGTGCGTGTACCTCGAGAGCGGCAATGGGCTGATGGGCGTCGAAGAACACACCTACGAGACCCACGAGGACGGGACCGGCCCGAACGAGACGATCGTGCTCTACACCGACGGCCTGATCGAGCGCCGGGGGGAATCGCTCGACGTCGGGCTCGAGCGGCTCGCCGCCGCGGCGTCTTCCGGGCCCGACGACGCGCAGCGGATGTGTGACCACATCCTCGAGCGAGTCCTCGAGGAGCCGGACCAGCGCTACGACGACGTGACCGCGGTCGTCGCTCGGCTGTTCGGCTAGCCTGAAGCCCGATGGGCGGCATGCGTCTGACGACGACGCTTCAGAAGCGCGGGCCCGCCGCCGCGGTCGTGCTTGACGATGAGCAGGTTGAGCAGATCGGCGAGGGCGCGAAGCGGTTCCCGGTGTCTGCGACCGTCAACGGCTACACCTGGAGGACCACCGTCGTGCGCATGGGCGGCGAGTTCCTGCTGGGCATGAGCAAGGAAGTGCGCGCCGGGGCCGGGGCGGAGGCCGGCGACACCGTCGAGGTCGTGATCGAGTTCGACACCGCCCCGCGCGAGGTCGAGGTCCCGGAGGCGCTCGCGAGCGTGCTCGCGAATGACCCGGTGGCGAAGGCGGCGTTCGACGCGCTGTCGTTCACCCAGCGCAAGGAATATGCCCGCGCCGTCGCCGAAGCCAAGAAACCCGAGACGCGCGACCGCCGCGTGGCGCAGACGCTCGAGAAGCTCCGGACGATGCCGTGACGGAGTCCAACGTGGAGCTCGCGCGCCGTGGGTACGAGGCGATCATGCGCGGCGACCTCGACGCTATCGAGGACCTGCTCGATCCGGACGTCAAATGGCACGGCGGTGACCCGGCGCACGGCTGCCAGAACCGCAAGCAGACGCTCGGGTGGATGCGCAAGAACTGGCTCAGCCGAGGGGCACCCCCGGGCGAGGTGGTCGAGATGCTCGACGCCGGCGACAAGGTCGTGGTGATCATCCGCCGGACCGGCGACGACGGCGAGCCCGAACTGGTCGCCAACCTGACCACGTTCCGCGACGGCAAGGTGACCGAGATGGTCCATTACCCGAATCCCGACGACGCGCGCGCCGCGGCGGGGATTTGAGCGTCGCCGCCCCGGAGAGACGCGTGCACAACTCGCCAAACCTCTCGCCAACGCAGGTCCCGGGCAACATAAGCGCCACCCGGGCGCTTATCTGACCACGGTTGCCACGATCGGTGGGTTTGGCGAGTTGGGCACGCCGCGTCACCCTCTGCTACGACCCGATGGACGGACCCGGCGGCACCGTGATCCCGAAGATCGAGAACGCCGTGCTGATCCGGCTGTTCGGGACGAGCGCGTTCCCGACGGCGCGCGCGCTGTTCGCCGAGATCCTCGGGGGCGCGCCGCTGGTCGTCCCGTCGAGCAACCGCGACCTCCAGAACGACGAGCTGCGCCCGATCATCGATCGCTTCTACCGCGGCTCGACCGGCGACGCCCACGACCGGATCAAGTTGTTCAAGCTGATCTGGGACGCCGTCGGCAGCGAGTTCGGCTCCCGCCACGAGTGGTATGAGATCAATTACAGCGGCAACCAAGAGCAGATGCGCCTGGACATGGCGAGGTTCTCGGGCGGGCGCGGGATCCTCGACGGGTGCGATGCGTTGGTCGAGCAGTGCATGTCCGAGTACGACCTCGACGGCTGGACCGGCGACACCTGGCTGGATGTGCCGGGATCCGCCTGAGCGCCCGGGTCGTCAGCCCAGGTAGCCGTGCTTCCGGAGGAACTTCCGGAGCTTGGCGACGAACTTGGCGCCACTCGGCTCCTCAGGGCTGAGCGCGCTGTTCAGGTGCCCGGCCTTCAACTGGTTGGCCAGGAACGTGTTGACGAGCTTCGCATGGCCGAGCAACTCCTCGTCGGCGGCCCACGCCGCCACCACGCCCACGCTGTCTGAGTAGTGCTGCTTCGCCATGCTGTTGAACGCCTTCATCCAGCGCGCCGCGTCCCGCGCGATCAGCTTCGGGTACTGACGGGTCACGTTGAGGAAACGCCCGTTCGAAAACGTCAGGATCTGGATCGGCAGACCCGACGCCGCGAAATCGGTGAACTCGTATGCGAACCAGTCGTCGGCGGTCAGGTACTCGTAACGGCCGTTGTGACGGAGATCGACGATCTGCTCGCCCGGGTCCCCGAAGTCGTGCTGGGTCTCGGTGTAGGTCATCGTGCCCGTGGTCGAACGAGAACATCTGCTCGATGGAGCAGCAATGGGCGCCGCCGCTGTATAGATCGAGGATGACGTCGGGCTGCCCGTCGTGCTCGAGGTCGAGCACGTGCACCGAGGATGCCTTCCCAGACAGCGATCCCGGCGCGCAGTACGTCCCGCACAGCTTCGAGACGACCGGTTCGTCGTAGTAGACCGTCCCGCCCTGCGCGATCGAGAGGTGCAGGCCGGTGAAGTTCGGGTAGCTGCCGCTGAACGTGAATGTCGCCGAGACGTTGCCCGACTGGGCGGTCTGGGTGGTTGCCAGCGCCGACGGCGCGGCCAGCAGCGAGAGCACAGTCGCGGCGACGGCGATCACGAGTACACGTTTCATCGCGGGGATCCTATCCAGGGCGAGGTCAGATCCTGAAAACGGTGAGCAGTCGCTTTTCGTGCTCGGCGTCGATCCGGGCGATCACCTCGATGTGCTCCTCGAGGCCGGATCCGCGCAGTTTGTTGGCCAGCAGCTCGTCAACCTGGTAGATCCCGGCCGAGTTGGACATCGCGATTTCGACGCGGACGGCGCGGTCTTGACCCGGTGAGATCTTGACGTCTTCGATCGCGTACGCGGAGATCGAGTGGATGTCGAGCCTTCCCGCCTCGAACTCCATCCGGGATCGCCCGCGAGCCATGTCGAGCGCGTCAGCGACGCGGAGGATTCCGGCCTCGACGGTGAATGGCTCGCCGCCTTTGCTCCGGTGACCGATGATCGCGTGCATCGCCTCCGAGACGATTACGGTCTGTTCGGGCTCCTCGTAGACGCCCGCGAGCAGGGATCCCAGCCGGTCGGCGGTCAGGAACAGGCTGTACCGCTCGTGGTCCTCTCGGTGGATCGACATGCCGACGCAGTGGAACAGGCAGGCGGCAGCGATCACGACCTCGGCGTCGTGGTCGCTCATGCCGTAGTCCGCGGTGACGCTCGGGCTGATGCCGCGACGGGATAGGAGCCGGGCCAGGCGCAGGCCGATGTTGAGCACGATTTGAATGTGGACCCAGGAGTGATCGGTGAGGCCAAGCCGTCGGGATGCGTTTACCGCGGAGACGTGCCACAGCGCCTTGACGTGGCTGTCGGCGTTGACGGCCTCCAGGAACCGCTCGAGTCGCCGGTTGCCCCGCGTCGGCGCGCGGATCCGGACCTCCGCGATCGCCTCTCGCGGCGACATCGGCGGGTCGAGGCGCGAGAACCGGGAAATGTCTCTGTCGCTTGCGGTCGACTCGCCCGGATCGGGATCTTCGACTTCAGCCACGTGGAGCCTCCAGGAGTAGGCCTTCCCGCAATCCGCCGTTCGCGACCTCGAGCGGCGCCCCGAACAACTCCGCAGCCGCCTCGAGGATCAGCAGGCCGGCGGGCAGGAGGCGGGCTCGGTCCTTATCGAGCGCGAACCGGCGTGCCACCTCGACCGCTGGCGCATCGACCAGCAGCGACAGCACCCGGCGAAACGCGCCGGCGTCGAGGACCGGTCCGGCGATCCGGCGCAGCGAAGTCGCGCTGCCTCCGACCGCCACCACGCGAGCCGTGGCCGGAGGCCGGATGCCGTCGAGCGCCTCCCGGACGCGTGCGCGGGCCCGCGCCAGATCGTCCGCGGAGGGCGGGTCGGAGCGAAGGCACTCGTCCGCGACCACGCCCGAGCCAACCTCGAACGACGCAAACCAGCTGACCTGATCGGGCACTGTCCCCACCACGAGCTCGCATGATCCCCCACCGGCGTCTACGACGCCGAGCGGGCCGCCGGGATCGTAGCCGAGCGTGCGCGCCGCGCCGGCGAAGGCTAGCCTCGCCTCGTCCTCGGCGGACAGGATCTGGACCTCGAGGCCGCACGCGCGGTGGACCGCCTCCAGCAGCGCGTCGCGATTGGCCGCCCGCCGGACGGCTGCGGTCGCCACCCCGAGCACGTCAGCGGCGCCGAGGTCACGCGCCAAGCTCAGCTGGGCGGCCACCACGCCGGCCACCTCGGCGATCTTCTCCTCGGCAATCTCCTCGTCGCCGGTGAAGCCCCGGCCGACGTGCGTGAATGCGCGCTCCTGGTGTACCTCGAGCAGTTGCTCGCCGTCGCAGTCCGCGACGAGCAGCCGCGTCGTGTTCGAGCCGATGTCGATACAGGCACGGCGCACGATCGGGAGGCGGGCGATGCCGGAGCGCAGACGAGTGCGATCGCTCGCGGGCCGACTCTACTGATGTCGCCCGATCGGCGCGGGCGGAGCCTGGCCCTGCGGACCGCCGTTCGACCCTTCGCCGGCGTTCGCGTCGGTCGAGCCCGCGCCGTTCAGGATGGCTCCCGAGGTGCTCGCTTCCCCGGCGGCGGACGGATGCGCCCTTCGATCGGTGTCCGACGGAAGTCCATGTTCCGATGAGGGCGGTCGCAACATGCTCGGGGAGGTGAGCGTAAACCAAGCCGCCGCCGTGATCGCAAGCGATCCGGTGCCCGCCACCGCCAGCGCCGCACGCGGGCTTCCGAGCGCGGTGATGGCGCCCCCGAGCAGGATCCCGACCCCGGGCACCGACTGGAACAGCGCTTCGTTGAAGCTCATCATCAGGGCCATCCACTGCTCTTCGGTCTCTTCTTGGAGCGCGGTGCGGGCGGCCACCGCCTCGACGCCGTTGCCCACGCCGGCGAACGCCGCCCCGACGACCGCCACGGCCAGCGTGGGCGCCACCGCCATTACCAGGAACCCGATCCCGAGCGAAGCGGCGCCGAGGACGATCAGCGACCGCGACGGAAGCGAGCGCCAGCGCGCGTAGATGGCGGCGCCGGCGACCGCGCCCGCCCCCCAGGCAGACAGCAGGGCGCCGTAGCCGGCGGACCCCGCGTGCAGCGAATGCTCCGCGAATACGACCTCGACCGGAACCGAGATCGTGAAGAACAGAACGCCGAACACCTGCACGAGTACGAGGCGGCGAATCACCACCCGCTGGCGCACGTACTCGACGGCGGCGCGCACCCGGCCCTTCGCCGGCGCGCGGCTCGGCGCCGGCTTGGGCAGACCGCTCGCCGTCGCCAGCGTCACCCCGATCACGCCGAACAGACACCCGTTGGCGATCAGCGCCGTGCTCGTCCCACCGGCCGCGACCACCGCCCCGCCGATCGCCGGGCCGAGCATGAAGCAAACCGAGAATCCGGCGTTCGCGACCGCGTTCCCCTCTCGCAGGAGCCCGGCCGCAGAGGTCACGCTGACGGTCGCGGCCCGGGCCAGCGCCCGAGCGGTGAGCGCCGCCAGTCCGTCGATCAACGCGAGCGCCAGCACTAGTGCCAGCGAGAAATGCACCGCCACCCATGCCAGCGCCAGGAACACGAGCGCCTCGAACCAGTACAGGGCAGGGAGGACCAGGCGGGGCGAGCGGCCCTCGAGCCGCGCGACGGCCAGCGGGGATAACAGCGCCGGCACGAATTGTGCCGACAGGAAGAATCCGGCCGCTCCGATGGCGCTGCCCGTACGGCGGTACACGAGCAGCGCGAGCGTCAACGACCCGACCATGAACGCCAGCTCGTTCAACGTGTAGGCAGCAAACAGCCGCCGGTATGCGCCGATCTTCAGGACCCGGTTCACCGGTTATACCTCCACGGCGATCCTAGTACCGAGGGCGTGTTCGTGCTCACTCCAATATCAGGTATGGGTCCCCCGCCTGGTTACCCGCGCGACCGTCCTGGCCAATCGTCTTTCGGGAGGGCCCCGTGGGCTCCTGCTGTCATCCTCTCCGGAGATGACGATCCGATCGCGGTCCTGGGATCGCGCCAATACCTTTGTCCACGGCGATTTCCCGCCCGAGCGGCTCGCCGCTGAGCGCGCCGGCAGCGTGTCGATGTGCCTGCCCGCGCGCAACGAGGCACGCACCATCGGACCGATCCTCGAGCAACTCGTGCCGTTGCGCGAGGCCGGCGTCGTCGACCAGATCGTGGTCGTCGACCGCTCGACCGACGGAACCGCCGAGATCGCTCGCAAACTCGGCGCCGAGGTCCACGACCAGGACGAGCTGATGCCCGAGCTCGGCCCGGTGCTCGGCAAGGGCGACGCGATGTGGCGCGCCCTGCCCGTGCTCGACGGCGACGTGATCTGCTTCCTCGACGCGGATTCCGAGCGCTTCGGCGCCCATTTCGCGTGCGGTGTGCTCGGCCCGCTGCTGTGCGAGCCGGGGATCTCCTTCGTCAAAGGCTTCTACCGCCGGCCGTTCCGGGTCGGCGAGGTCACCGTCCCCGACGGCGGGGGTCGCGTCACCGAGCTAACCGCCCGTCCCCTGCTGAACCTGTTCTATCCCGATCTGGCCGCCGTCCGCCAGCCGCTCGCCGGCGAGATCGCCGCGCGGCGCGAGTTGCTCGAACAGCTCCCGTTCGCGACCGGCTACGGAGTCGATATCGGCCTACTGATCGACGCCTACTCGCTCGCCGGGCTCGACGCGATCGCCCAGGTCGACCTCGACGTCCGCCAGAACGCGCACCAGCCGCTCAGAGACCTCGGCCCGATGGCATACGCGGTCCTGCGGGCCGTGGCCGTGCGCCTCGAGCGCGAAGGCCGGCTCCGGGGCCCGCTGCCGGCGGCGTTCGCGCCCGCCGGTGATGCGCCACACGCGGCGATCGCTCCGGCCGGCGATGCCCCACACCCCGCGATCGCCGAGCCAGCCGAGCGGCCACCGCTGCGGAGCCTCCGGGCCGCCGCCTGAACCCGTCGGCTAACGCTTGAACGCGCTCCGAGCCGCGCGCCCGCCGGCCGCGCTCCGCTCGAGGTACCCGTACGTGCCCTGATCCCGAAGCTCCTCAGCGGCGTCAACCAGACCCGCGAGCGCCGCGAACGCGAATGCTCCGCCGACCGAAATCCGGGCGACGCCGAGCTTGGCCAACTCGGAGACGCTGGGGACACCCGGGAAGGCGAGCACGCTCACAGGCCGGTCGACCGATTCCACGACCCTGCGGATGTCGTCGGGGGTCTTGATCCCCGGCGCGAACAGGACGTCGGCTCCGGCGTCGGCATAGGCCTGCAGCCGCGCGATCGTGTCGGCCAGATCGTCACGCCCTCGTATGTGGTTCTCGGCGCGCGCGGTGAGCACCAGCTTGACCGGCCCCGCGTGTGCCGCCTCCACTGCCGCTGCGACTCGCTCTCGAGCCGGCTCGAGGTCGTAGATCCGATCGCCCGAATAGTCCTCCACCGAGCAGCCGGCCAGGCCTGCCTGCACCGCCAGGCCGACCGTCTCGGCCACCCCGGCGGGGTCGTCCGCGAACGCATTCTCGAGGTCGGCGGACACCGGCACCTCGCTGCCCCGCGCCAGCTCGGCGGCGTGCGCCAGCGCCTCGTCACGGGTGACTCCCCCGTCGAGCCGCCCGAGTGTCGCCGCATGGCCGCTGCTCGTGGTCGCGAGCGCCTGGAAGCCGAGCGACGCGAGCAGCGCCGCCGAGCCGAGATCCCACGCGTTGGGCATGAGCAGCGGATCGCCGCGCCGGTGCAACTCCAGAAACCTCTTCGCCTTCTCCTGCTGGGTGTTGGTCATGGGCGCCAGCCTAACGCCGGATGGTCCGCAGTAAAGTCGGCGAGGTGACCTCGACGCGGCAGACACGCGACCCAGAGTTCGACACCGACGGATCGTTCCGGCGGCAGGTCAGCCAGTTCCTGGGCTGGGTCTCGGCCGACGGTGACGGCCAGTTCCCGCTGCAGGCGGGCCGTTATCACCTGTACGTCGCCCGAGCCTGCCCGTGGGCTCACCGCACGATCATCGCGCGCCGCCTCATGGGTCTCGAGGACGCGATCGGGATCTCGTTCGTCGATCCAATTCGCGACGAGCGCGGATGGGCATTTACCGGAGGCGACTACGTCGACGAGGTGAATGGCTTCGAGTACCTGAGCGAGGGCTACCTGGCGAGCGATCCGAGCTACGCGGCCCGTGTCACCGTGCCGGTCCTTTGGGACAAACAGACCGGGGTGATCGTGTCCAACGAGTCCGCGGATATCCTGCGGATGCTGGACACGGTGTTCGCACCGGTCGCCGAGCACGCCGGTGGAGTTGCGCCCCTGAAGCCGTTGCGTGAAGACATCGACGCGCTCAACGAACGGATCTACGACAGCGTCAACAATGCCGTCTACAAGGCGGGGTTCTCAACGAACCAGACGGTCTACGAGCACGAGGTCGCTGCCTTGTTCTCGACCCTCGACGACCTCGACGAGCGACTCGCCGCCCGGCGCTTCCTGTTCGGCCCGCAGCCGCTGGAGACCGACTGGCGGCTGTTCACGACGCTCGTGCGGTTCGACGCCGTCTACCAGATTCACTTCAAGTGCTCGCTGCGCAAGCTGATCGAATACGAACACCTGTGGCCGTACACCCGCGATCTGTATCAGTGGCCCGGCGTCGCGGACACCGTCGACTTCGACGAGATCCGCCGGCACTATTACCTGACTCACCCGATGATCAACCCGAGCGGGCTGGTCGCGGTGCGCCCGGCGGAGAGCTTTGACGCTCCGCACGGACGCGAGTCACTTTGCTGACCGCATTCGGTTCCCGCGCGGGCGGCATCGAGTAATTGGGACCGGTTCCATCCATGTGTCGATCGCCACGTACGCGTTAGACTCCTGACCAGACGACGGGGGGTCGTGTCTGACGCTAACCAGGGGGAAATACTGGATTGGTGGAGGGACGCCGCACCGACATACTGCTCGAACGCGAGCCTGAGTTACGACGGATGCAGGAAGCCATCCGTCACGCGGGCACCGGCGCGGGCGGGCTGGTGGTCATCGGTGGGCCGGCGGGCATCGGTAAGACCGCGCTTCTGCAGGCGGCCGGAGACATGGCCGAGCAGGCCGGGGTCCGGGTCCTGCGCGCGCGTGGCAGCGACATCGAGCAGGAGTTCGCGTTCGGCGTCGTACGACAGCTGTTCGAGGCGCCGCTGGCACGCGCCGACCCTGAGGAGCGTGCCGCACTGCTCCAGGGCGCGGCCGCGCTGGCTGGGCCGCTATTCGAACCGGGTCCCGTCGAGCCTGAGGGGACCGGGGACGGACCGCGTTCCCACCCCGCCACCGGGATCGGCGCCGGCTTCCCGCCGAGCCACGGCGGCCCGGAGGCGCCCGCAGACCGGAGGTTCACGCTCGTTCACAGCCTCTACCGGCTGACCTCAAACATCTCGACCACGGGTCCGGCGGCGCTCGTCGTCGACGACTGCCACTGGGCCGATCCACCGTCGCTCCGGTTCCTCGCCTACGTGAGCGCGCGCTGCGACGAGCTGGGCGTGTTGGTGATAGTGACCATCCGCGACGGCGAGCCGTCGACGGTTCAGGAACTGCTCGTCGCCCTGCGCGCCGACCCCCGCGCGATCCTGATCGAGCCGGCGTCGCTGAGCGCCGAGGCGGTCACGACGCTCGTCCGCTCCGCGCTCGGGGCGCACGCCGACGCCGATTTCTGCGCGGCATGCGCGCGAGCCAGCGCCGGGAACCCGTTCCTCGTCAGGGAGCTGATCGCCGAGCTCGAAACGGAACAGGTCGAGCCGGTGGCGGCGAGCACGGCGCGCGTCGAGAGTGTGCGCCCGGAGTCGGTATCGCGGGCGGTTGTGGCCCGGCTGAACCGGCTCGGCGCCGACTCGCGGAACCTTGCCCGCTCGGTCGCGGTGCTCGAGAGCGCCTCGCTGCGACAGGCGGCCTCGCTGGCCGGGATTCCCGGCGGCCGGGCGCGTCAAGCCGCCGATCGCCTGATCTCCGCGCAGATCCTCGCTCCGTCGGCGTCGCTGAGCTTCGTTCACCCGTTGATGCAGAGCGCGGTGTATGAGCGGATCCCGGCCGCCGCGCTCGCCGACGGCCACCGGCGCGCCGGTTTGATGCTCGCGATGGAGGGCGCGCGGAGCACTCGCGTCGGCGCCCATCTGCTCCGGGGCGAGCCGGCCGGCGATCCGGCGGTGGTTGTGTTGCTGCGGGAGGCCGCCCGGGCGGCGCTCGCCGACGGCGCGCCGGGGACGGCCGTCCGGCTGTTGCGGCGGACGCTGAGCGAGCCCCCTGGGAGCGACGCGCGCGGCCTGGTGCTCGGCGAGCTGGGCGAGGCCGAGGCGCTCGCGCGCGATCCGGCGGCGGCCGGCCATCTGCGCGCGGCGCTCGAGGTCGTCGTGGCGCCGGCAATCCGGGTCAGGCTGGCGCGCATCCTCTGCGAGCTCCTCCTCTGGGACGGGCGCCCGCTCGAGGCGCATGGCGTGCTGGTCAAGATGATCGACGAGCTCGGCCCGACGGCGGCGCCGCCGCTGCGGGCGGTGCTCGAGACGCTTCGCGCCGTGACCGCCTCGGTCGACCGGCGTCTGGTCGCCGAGATCGAGCCTCGCCTGCCGCTGCTCCGAGAGCTCGCGGTCGCGGCTGGACCGGCGGGACGGGGCCTGCTCGTGTTCGACGCTTGCTGGCAGGCGACAAACGGACCGTACTTCGCGGATTGGCGTGAACAGATCGACGCCGGGCTCGACCACGGACGGCTGGTCGCCGAGGAGCCGACCGGCCCCCAGATGGCGCGGTACGCCACCTGCGCCCTCGTGTTCGCCGACGAGACGCGGCGGGCGCAGGAGCTGATCGCGGACGTGCGCGCCGACACGCTGTCACGCGGCTCGATCGACGCTCATCTGAGCAGCCTGACGTGGGGCGCGTTGCTCGCCCTACGAAAGGGCGAGCTGGCCGTTGCCGAGGCGGGCGCACGCGCGGCACTCGAGCTCGGCGACCGCCACCAAGTGGTGTGGGCGCGAATCTGGTCGGCGACGTTCCTCGCTCTCGCGCTGCTCGAGCGGGACGCCGTCGCCGAGGCCGACGAGCTGCTCGACCAGGCTCCGATCGAAGACGCGATCGCTAACACCGCGGTCGTCCACGCGCTGATGGCGCGGGGCCGGGTGCGGTTCGCACAAGCGCGGACGGCCGATGCGATCGCCGATTTTCGCCGGGTGGGCGAGGCCACGGTCATCGACAACCCGAACTACCTCCCGTGGCGCTCGGCGCTCGCGCTCGCGCTCGGCGCCGGCGACCCGGACGCGGCACGCGCGGTGGCCGGCGAGGAGCTCGCGCGAGCGCGCTGGTTCTCGCAGCCTCGCGGCACCGGCGTCGCGCTTCGGGTCTGCGGAGTGCTCGCGGGGGCCGAGAACGGAATCGCGATGCTGACCGAGGCCGTCGAGTCGCTCCGCCGCTCGCCGGCTCGCCTTGAGCTCGCCCGCGCGCTGCACGATCTCGGCGCCGCGACGCGGCGGGCGGGCAAGCGAAGCGCCGCACGCGAGCCGCTCCGCGAGGCACTCGCCCTGGCTCAGCAGTGTGGTGCGGTGCTGCTCGCGGCCCGCATCGAGCGTGAGCTCGAGGCCACCGGGGTCCACCTGCGACGTGACCGCTCCTCGGGACGAGAAGCGCTAACGCCAGCCGAGCGGCGGGTCGCCGAGCTTGCCGCGAGCGGATTGACCAACCGCGAGATCGGTCAGACCCTGTACGTGTCGGTCAAGACCGTCGGGACCCACCTCGGGCACATCTACGAGAAGCTCGACTTACAGGGACCACAGGCGCGAGAGCAGCTCGGCGAGCTGCTCAGTCCCAACGGGATCGCGGCCGTTGACCAAGCCGACACGCTGGACGGGGCTCAGCGCGGCTAGCGGCGCTGAGCCCCGTCAACACTGCCCCCAAAGTCACGCCGCCGGCGTGACCAATGAACGGCGCCCCCCTTCAAATCTGATCTTGCGCAAGCGACTGGAGGAAGATGAACTGACCGATGCTCGACTGCCATGCAAGATCGGGGTCGGGGTCGGGGCCGTCGCTCCGGATGGGCAACTCTGGCGGCTGACCGAGCGCCGCGATCGGAACGGGCAACGCCGTCAGCGGCACGCCAACTGACCTAACAGACTCATGCACGAGACGATCATGTCGTGCCTCTCGGGCCCCTCGCATCGGGACCCCCCCTGATTTTTTGGGGTCCGGGCCCGGTCAGTGCCGGGACCGGCGGCGCCGGCGCCGGGCCAGCAGGAGCACGACCGCGACGCCGGCCGCAGCAGCCGGAGCCGGATTGCGCTTGACCCGCCCCCACATGACCGAACCCACCAGCGACAGGCCCTGCATCGGCTCGCTCGGTATGGGCGGATTGTCAAGCGGTGGCGTCTGCGCGGTCGGTGGCGGTGGTGGTGGCGCCACGGGTGGCGGCTCGTGGGCCGCGGCGGCGGCCATCGCGGGTTCCGGTTCGGGTTCGGCCGCAGGGACCGCAGGCTCGGGCACGTGCGGCGGTTCCGCCGGCGCCCAGGCGGGGGTCGCCGGCTCCGCGGGCGGCGCGGGTGGTGGCGTCTCCGCGGCTGGCTCCTCGACCGGCGCGGCCGCGGGCTCCGTCTCCTCAGTGCGAGCCCACGCCGGCGCCACCGGCTCCTCCGCGGGCGCAGGCGCAGACGGCTCCGAGGGCGCAGACGGCTCCGCCGGCACAGACGGCACAGACGGCACAGACGGCTCTGACCCCTGCGCCACAACCGTCTCGGCCCGCGACGAATCAACGGCGGCCGGGGCGACAGTAGGCTGGGAGTCAAGCGAGGTCTGGAGCCGCTTGGCGAACTCCCGCAGCAGCCGCGCGGAGATGTCCTCGATCATCCCGCCACGTCCGAAGCGGGCCAGCCGCCCGGTGATGTGGTAGTCGGTCACGACCTCGACGCGGGTCCCCTGTCCGTCGGCCGGCGCCAGCCTCGAGAGAATCGTCGCCTTGGCGCCACCCTGGCCGCGCTTGTCGGTGCCCTGGGCCTGCATGGTCGCGGTGTGCGACGCCTCGTCGATGTTCTCCATCTCGAGCCTGCCGGTGTAGGAGGCGGTGGTCGGCCCGATCTTCACCGTGAACGTGCCGTTGTAGCTCCCGTCGTCGTTGCGGCCGGTGACGGCGGCTCCGGGCAGGCAGGGGGCGACGTGCTCGACGTCGACCAGCGTGTGCCACACCTGCTCGAGCGGTGCGGCTACCTCAAACGACTGCTCTAGCCTCATGACGTATCGCCTCCAGGTCTTCGGGGGTGTCGACATCGCGCGCCGAGCTCAGCCGGCCGCATTCGATCGTGGCGCCGCCGCGCAGCAACTCGCGGGCGCCGCGGTCGCCGTGCAACCGCGCGATCGCGCGCATTTGAACCGGGCCGAGCACGACAGGATGTCCGGGGCGGCCGTCGTAGGTGGCTCGGGTGCCGGGTGGCTCCTCGATGAAGCGCGCGATCAGCTCGGGCCGGATCCGAGGCTGGTCACCCAGCGTGACGATCACCTTGTTCACATGGGCCCCGTCGGTCAGGTGCTCGATCCCGCGCCGAAGCGAGGCGGCCTGACCATCCTTCCAGCGCTCGCAAATCACCGGATCCGCCCGCATGAACTCGACGCGACTCAGGATCTGCTCGGCGCACGCGCCGAGCACGACCACGATCCGCTCGAGCTCGACGACCGCGCACTGCGCGGCAATCGCGTGATCCAGCAGCGGACGGCCCTCGAGCTCGGCCAGCTGCTTCGGCTTGTCTCCGAACCGGGTGCCGGCGCCGGCGGCGAGGATCAGGCCGCAGATCAAGCGGGCACCTCGTGGATCCGACCCTTGCTGTCCGCGAGCCGCCCTCCGTCACGGCCGTGGCGGGCCGCGACGATCTCGGCCAGAATCGAGAGCGCGGTCTCCTCGCGGCTGATAGCCCCGAGGTCGAGGCCGACCGGCGCTGAGATGCGCTCGAGCTCGTCCTCGCCGAGCCCCAGCTCCAACAGGCGCTCCCGGCGCTTGGCCTGCGCGCGCCGCGATCCCATCGCGCCGATGAACCGGGCCGGCGAGCTCAGCGCCAGCAGGAGCGCGGCGTCGTCGAGCTTGGGGTCGTGTGTGAGCACCACGATCGACGTCGCCGGATCGACGCCGCCGAGCTGGGCGACCGCCTCCTCGGGCCATGCGGCGATCACCTCTTCGGCGTCGGGGAACCGGTCAGGGGTCGCGAATCGCGCACGCGGGTCGACCACGTACGGACGCCATCCGGCGGCGCGAGCGAGCGAGCACAGCGAGGACGCGATGTCAACCGCGCCGAACACGATCAGCCGCGACGGCGGCGCGATGACGTCGATGAACACCCCGTCACGGCGCTCGGACGTCTCGGCCCACAGCTGCTCGCCCGCGATGCGAGCGGCTTCGTCATCGAGCTCCGGCGCACCGAGCGACCCCAGGCGAGCTCCGTCCGGCTCCACGAGCAGTTTGGCCCCGGGAGAAGCGCCTTCCAGGACGGTTACCTCGGCGGCCCGCCCGCCCAAGCGGGCAACGTCCTCGAACCGGGGGTGGGTCGGGCCCAATCCATACGCCTGCACCCACACGTCGATCTCACCGCCGCACGGTAGCCCCACGTCCCACGCGTCGGAGTCGGCGATCCCGAAGTGGACGAGTTGCGGCGGGTCCCCACGCAGAATCCCGTCGGCGATCTCGGCAACCGCGCCCTCGACGCAGCCACCCGACACCGAGCCCGCGATCTCACCGTGCTCGTTGACGGCCATCTTCGCGCCCGGGGGGCGGGGCGCCGACCGCTGCACGTCGATCACGGTCGCCAGCGCGATCTTGTCCCCGCGCGCCTTCCAGACCTCGATCTCGGATAGGACCTCTTTCATGGCTTAGTGGTCTCTTTCGTAAGTACGGCGACACCGACCAATTAGATCTCCTCAAGGATGACAGCTAGCTGCTCGAGCGAGGCGAGCGAATTGCCCGCGAGCAACTCGTCGGTGTGAGGGATCGCGGCCCGCATGCCGCGGGTCAGCGGCGCGAATTCGGGGTGGGCGGCCAGCGGGTTCAGCCACACCAGCCGGTGCGCGCTGCGGCGCAGGCGCGCCATCTCGGCCCATAGCTGCTCCGGCTCCCCGCGGTCCCACCCGTCGGACAGGATCACGACCACCGCGCCGCGCCCGACCCGGCGTCCGTGGTCGCGATTCAACGTCGCCAGGGCCGCACCGATCCGCGTCCCGCCCGAGAAATCGGTTACCGCTTCGGCGGCACGCTCCAAAGCCCGGTCGTGATCGCGGCCGCCCAACTCGTGAGTGATCCGCGTCAGCCGCGTGCCGAACGCGAACGCCTCGACGCGCCGCCGGGCGGCGACCGAAGCGTGCAGGTACTGGAGCAGCATCCGGGCGTACGGGGTCATCGATCCCGACACGTCGCACACGAGCACCACGGGCCTCGGCCTCCGCGACGGCGCGCGCCAGTGCCGGTCGATCGGTTCTCCCGCGGTGCGCAGCGACGCGCGCACGACGCGCCGCAGATCGGGCGTATGACCACGGCGCCTCGACGGGCGCGTCCGCCGGGACAGCCGGGTCGGCCCGCGGCGGGCAAGCTGTGCGATCAGCAGCCGCGCGAGCGCCATCTCGGCGTCGGTGTACGTGGCGAAGTCCTTGTGGCGCAGCAACTCGACGTCGCTCCACGCGGCCGGCACCGGGCTCAGCTCGGCGCCGTCGGCGGGCGGAGGCGGTACGCCGCCGGTGGCGAGCCCGGCATGGGGCAGCGCCTCCTTCTCAATCCCGCCCAGCTCGTCGAACGGCGAGTTTCCAAGCGGCGCGCCGCTGCCGTACACCGCCAAGAACGCGAGATCGAATCTCGCGAGGTCGGCCCGATCGGAGCACAGCACCGCCCGCAGCGCGAGCCGAGCGTCCTCGCGGGAGGTGCAGTCGACTGCCTCGAGCGCCCGGTGCGCGGTCAATAGCTCTCCCATGCCGACGCGTGAGCCCTGCGCACGAAGACCAGCCGCTAGTTCGGCGAGCCCATTCGTCACGCCCTCGGCCAGCTCCGGCGCAACGGACTCAGACACCGTCAAGCACACCCCGCGAGATCACGCGTTCCATGTCCTCGTGCACCTTGAGCGCAACTCCGAGCGTCTCCTCGAGGTCGGCGTCCTCGCCGAGCTGGAGCAGCGCGCGGGCCCACACGATCGTCTCCCCCACGCCCGGCAGCTTGTACAGGTCGCCCTGCTCCCGCAGCCGCGAAACGGCGGTCACGACCCGGCTCGCGACTGTCTCGGATACGCCCGGGATTCGCGTGCGGACGATCTCGCGCTCGAGCTCGGCGCTCGGGTAGTCGATCCATTGATAGAGGCAGCGCCGCTTCAGCGCGTCGTGCAGCTCGCGCGTGCGATTTGAGGTCAGGAACACGGTCGGTCGTCGCGCCGCGGTGATCGTTCCGAGCTCGGGGATCGTGACCGCGAAATCGGCCAGGAACTCGAGCAGGAACGCCTCGAACTCGTCGTCCGCGCGGTCGATCTCGTCGATCAGCAGCACGACCGGTTGATCCGCGTCCGCCTCCAGCGCATCCAACAGCGGACGGCGCAGCAGGAACCGGCGCGAGAACAACTCCCCCTCGTCGACCCCCGCCTCAGCGGCGCGCAAAGCGAGCAGCTGCCGCGCGTAGTCCCAGTCATAGACCGCGTGATGCAGGTCGATCCCCTCGTGGCACTGGAGGCGGATCAGGCGCGCCCCGGTGGCGGCGGCGAGGGCCCGAGCGACCTCGGTCTTGCCGACGCCGGCCTCGCCCTCGAGCAGAAGCGGCTGCTCGAGCGCAACCGCGAGATGGACCGCCAGCGCGAGCGGACGACCGGCCAAGTAGCCCTGGGAGGCGAGCGCCGCGCTCGCCTCCTCTACGGACGCGACGTGTGAAAGAGTCACACAGCCATCATGGCAGCCCCGCTGCCTCTTCGAGGGCGCGGCGGGTGAGAACGCGGGCCAGGTGGCGCTTGTAATCTGCGCTCGCGTTCAGGTCGGCGGGCGGCTCGGTCCCCTCCGCCGCGTGCTCGGCGGCTCTCGCGATGCTCTCCTTGTTGAGCGGCTGCCCACGGAGCGCATCCTCCACCGCGCCGGCCCGCAACGGAACCGACGACATGTTCGTCAGGCCGACGCGGACGTCCTCGCACACGTCGCCGGTCTGCTTGACAAGCACGCTGACGGCCACCATCGCCCAGTCCTCGCTGCGCCGGTTGAACTTCTGGTAGCTGTAGCCCCAGCCGTCGTATACCGGCATTCGCACCTCGGTGAGGACCTCGGCCGGCTCGATCGCGGTCTCGAGGTAGTTGCGGAACAGGTCGTTCGCGCCGACGCTCCGCTGGTTGCCTCCCGCGCCCTGCAACGTCACGCTGGCGTCGCAGATCAGCATCACGGCCGGCAGGTCAGACGCCGGGTCGCCGTGGGCCAGCGACCCGCCGATCGTCCCGCGATTGCGGACCTGCGGGTCCGCGATCGTCCCTGCCACCCGTGAGACAACCCCCAGATCCGGGGTGTGCTCGAGCGCAGCGTGAGGGGTCAGCGCACCGATCCGCCAGGTGCCGTTCTCGCGCTGGATCCCGTGCAGCCCGGGCACCTTGCGCAGGTCCACGAGCAGCGACGGCGCCGCTAACCGGAGCTTCATCAGCGGCAGCAGCGAATGCCCGCCGGCGAGCAGCTTTGCGTCCTCGCCGCCGTCGGTGACCGCCTGGATCGCGTCCTCGAGCGTGTCCGGCGCGGTGTAGTCGAACTCGGCCGGAATCATGCCGGCACACCTCCCTTGGCTTCCTGAATTGCCTCCCACACCCGCATCGGGCTGAGCGGCATGTTGATGAACTCGACGCCGAGCGGGCGCAGCGCGTCGATCACGGCGTTGGTGACCGCGGGGGTGGCGGCGATCGTGCCGGCCTCTCCCACCCCCTTGACCGTGAGCGA
This sequence comes from uncultured Solirubrobacterales bacterium, assembly GCA_963755525.1. GTDB lineage: Bacteria > Actinomycetota > Thermoleophilia > Solirubrobacterales > Solirubrobacteraceae > Palsa-465. Next base: position 56,346 of record CAVWKC010000033.1, read on the forward strand.
GTTGACCGGGCTCGGGGTCTCGGTGCGGTCGGTCTCGAAGCTCGGCAGCTCCGCCGCCGTCGCCAGCGCGTAATCCACGAACGTGCCGGTCACGAGCTGGCCGGTCTCGTCGTAGTGGATGCGCTCGTACAGGGCCTGCCCGATTCCGTGGACGATCCCTCCGTGGACCTGTCCGTCGATCAGCATCGGGTTGATCGCCGGCCCGCAGTCGTCGACCGCCACCCAGCGGACGACCTTGACCTTTCCGGTCTCCGCGTCTACGTCGACGACGCATGCGTGCGCGCCGAACGGGAACACGAAGTTCTCGGGGTCGTAGAACGACTGCTCGTCGAGCCCCGGCTCCATGCCCTCGGGCATGTCCATCGTCACGTACGCGGCGCCCGCCGCCTCGGCGAGCGTCAACCCCTTGTCGGGCGAACCACGCACCGAGAACTTGCCGTCCCTGAGCTCGATGTCCTCAGGCGCCGCCTCGAGCTGATGGGCGACGATCGCCTTGACCTTGTTCGCGACCTTGCCGGCCGCTCGCACGGCCGCCTCGCCGCCCACGGCGAGCGAGCGCGACCCGTACGTATCGAGACCGAACGGACCCGTGTCGGTGTCGCCGTGGATCACCTCGACCTGCTGCGGATCGATCCCGAGCCGGTCCGCGACGATCTGAGCGAACCCCGTCTCGTGACCCTGACCGTGCGGCGAGGTGCCGGTGTACAGCGTCACCGATCCGGTGGCGTGGACGCGGACGGTGGCGGACTCCCAGCCGCCGCCCTGGAGCCCGAACCCGCCGGGACCCACGGCCCGGGACGGGGCGATTGCCGCAGATCTCGGTGTAGGTGGAGAAACCGATGCCGCGGTAGATGCCCTCGGCCCGAAGCGCCTCGGCCTCGGCACGCACCTGCGCCGGATCGATGTGCTCGAGCAGCTTGTCGAGCGCAGGCCTCGTAGTTCCCGGAGTCGTACACGACGCCGATCGGGGTCTCGTGGCCGGTGGCGAATGGCGGAATGAAATTCTTCCGCCGCAGCTCGAGCGCGTCCATCCCCAGCTCGTGCGCGAGCTGGTCCATCACGACCTCGATCAGGTGGGTCGCTTCGGGGCGGCCCGCTCCGCGGATCGCGTCGGTCGGGAACTTGTTCGTGTGCACGCTGGTGACGTCGGTGACGACGGCCGGCGTGTTGTAGACGCCGCACATCACGAACGCGCTCAGCGGCGGGATCAGCGGCGTCAGCAGCAACTGGTAGGCGCCGATGTCGGCGATGATCTTCGTGTGCCAGGCGGTCAGCGTGCCGTCCCGCTTGGCGCCGACCTTGACGTAGTCGATCTGGTCTCGCCCGTGGTGGGTGACCATCAGGCCCTCGGAACGGGTCTCGATCCACTTCACCGGGCGCCCGAGCTTGCGCGACGCCCACGCGCAGCCGATCTCCTCGGCGTAGATGTTGAGCTTGGAGCCGAAACCACCACCGACCTCGGGCGCGATCACGCGAACCCTGTCCTCGGGGATGCCGACGAGCAGGGCCAGGAATAGACGCAGGAAGTGCGGAACCTGGGTCGAGCTCCAGACGGTGAGCTTTTCCCCCCGGTACTCGGCCAGCACCCCGCGCGGCTCGATCGCCCCACCGGCCATCCGATGGTTGACGATGCGCCGCTCGATGATCACGTCGGCCGCCGCGAAGCCGGCCTCGAGATCGCCGCCGCCGAGCGACCAGTCGCACACCTTGTTGGTCCCGAACTTCTCGTGGACGAGCGGTGATCCATCCTCAAGCGCCTTCTCCGGATCGGTCACGACCGGTAGCGGCTCGTACTCGACCACGACGTCCTCGGCGGCATCGACCACCGCGTAGCGGTCATCGCCGATCACGAGTGCGACCGGGTCGCCGACATGCTTGACCTCGCCCTTGGCGAGCACCCAGTGATCGGGGGTGTTGACCGTGACTCCGGGCGGGACCCACGCCATCGGGAGACCGGCCTCCATGTCGAGGTCCTCGTTTGTGTAGACCGCGACCACGCCCTCGCGCTCCTTAGCCGCGGATGTGTCGATCGAGACGATCTTGGCGTGCGCCTCGGGCGAGCGCACCCACGCAGCCCACAGCTGACCGACGAGGTTGATGTCGTCGACGTAGCTCGCGCGGCCGGTGATGAGGCGGGGATCCTCCTTGCGCCTCAGTGACTGCCCTACGTGGGTCTTGCCGTTCGTCGCGGGGCCTTCGGCCGTGGCGCTCATGACGACACCCCCGACTCCTGCGAGACGCTCGCCCCCTTCACCTTGGCGGCGTCGAGCACGGCCTTGACGATGTTGTGGTAGCCGGTGCAGCGGCACAGGTTGCCCTCGAGGCCGTGCCGCACCTCTTGTTCGGTCGGATTCGGGTTCTCGGCGAGCAGTCCCGCGGCAGCCATGATCATCCCGGGCGTGCAGTACCCGCATTGCAGGCCATGGTCGTTCCAGAAGGCCTCCTGCAGAGGATGCAGCCCGTCTTCGGTCGCCATCCCTTCGATCGTGGTCAGCGTCGCGCCGTCGGCCTGCACGGCGAGCACCGTGCACGACTTGACGGGCTTCCCGTCCATGTGGATCGTGCAAGCTCCGCAATTGGACGTATCGCAACCAACGTGCGTGCCGGTCAGCCCCAAGTGATCGCGTATCGCATGGACCAGCAACAGGCGCGGCTCCACCTCGAGTTGGTGCTCGACCCCGTTGACGTTCAAGCGGACGGGAACGGTTCTACTCATGCCTCTCCCTTCCAGGTTTGCTGGGCAAACGCGACCTTACTCCACCGGCTGCGTCGCTGTGAAGTCGGGCGCTTCTCCGCGAGCGCGCGTCGGCACACGCGAGTGCGCAAACGGACAAGACGCGTGTCTCAGCGCTGCGCGAGAACCTGGTAGACCGACGCCCACCCGGTCGTGAAGCCCTGCCGGGCGGCGCGCAGGTACAGCCGCCAGATCCGAGCCCGCTCGATGCCCGCGAGGCGGACGGCGTCGTCCCAGTGGGCGTCGAACCGCTCGATCCAGTACGTGATCGTTCGCGCGTAATCGGCCTGGAGCCCCTCGACGTGGGTCGTCGTGAACTCGACGCGTTCGAGTGCTTGGATGATCCGTGAAAGCGGCAAAGGAACGCCGTCCGGGAACACGAACCGCTCCGAGAACGCGCCCTCGTCCGGCGTGTCGAAGTCCTGCAGCTTGGCGATCCCGTGGTTCAGCAGCCGTCCGCCGGGCTTGAGCAGGCCGTGCAGGCGCTTGGCGTAGACGTCGATCTGCTCCGCCCCCACATGCTCGACCATCCCGATGCTGGCGATCGCGTCGAACGGCCCATCGGACACCTCGCGGTAGTCGGCGACGCGGATCTCGACCCGGTCGGCCACGCCGGCCTCGCGAACCCGTTCGCGCGCCAGCTCAGCCTGACGCTCGGCGAGCGTGATCCCGACCGCGCGGACGCCGTGGTTGGTCGCGGCATGGATCACGAAGCTCCCCCACCCGCAGCCAACGTCGAGCACGCGCTCGCCATCGCGCAGGCCGAGCTTCTTGCAGACCAGCTCGACCTTGGCCTCCTGGGCCTCCTCGAGCGTCTCGGCGCCGCCGGCGAAGTACGCGCAGCTGTACGTCATCGAGCGGTCGAGGAACAGCGCGAAAAAGTCGTTGCCGACGTCGTAGTGGTGGCGGACCGCGCGGCGGTCGCGCGAAATCGTGTGTCGCTGTCCGCGGAGCCTCAGCTCGGCGGTCGGGACCGGAGGCGGGAGAACGAGCCCGCAAGCGCGAATCACCGCGACTGCGAGGCCCACCTGCTGGCCGAGCGAGAGGTCCGGTGGCTCGAACTCGTCCACCATCCGCAGCGCCGCCTCCAGGTCGTCGACGTCGATCATCCCCGCGACGTAGGCACGGCCGAGACCCAGTTCGCCGGGCGCCCGCAGCGCGTGGGCGAGCGCTTGCGGCGTGCGCAGCATCAGCGTCGGCGCACCTGGCTCGGTGGCGGCCACCTCGCTTCCATCCCAGAAGCGCACGCCGAACGGCCGGCGCGGCAGGCTCGCGGTCAGCGCACGCCGGAGAGGAGCCGTCTGGGAGAACGCCACCGCTTGCTTTACAGGACGGCCCCGGCGAGCGCTTTGCTGTCCTTGCGCTCGGGGCTCACTCGCACGACATCCCAGGCCAGGCCGCTCATCTCCAGCAGCCTGATGATTCCGGCGGACGGATCGATCTGCCAGCGGCGCATGCCGTGGCGATATGAGCACGGGAACGCATGGTGGTTGTTATGCCAGGCCTCGCCCCAGGTGGGAATCGCCAGCCACGCGAGGTTGCGCGACTCATCGTGCGTGTCGTAGTCCTGCCGGCCGAAGAAATGGCACAGCGAGTTGATGCTGAACGTGGCGTGGTGCATGAAGAAGATGCGGGCCGCGCCACCCCAGAGCAGCGCGGTCAGGCCGCCGGCAACGGTACCGCTGAGCGCGACGCCTAGCCCGAACGCCGCGGCGAGCCCCGCGACTACCCACAGCACGAACGTGTTGTTGACGAAGCGGAGCCAGGGGTCGGCGAGCAGGTCCTTGGCGTACTTGCGCTCGTCGGCCACCTCCATGTCGCTGAACACCCATCCGAGGTGGGCGTGGATGAGGCCCGTGATCGCGCCGCGCCAGCCGGATCCGTGACCGACGTGCGGGCTGTGCGGGTCGCCGTCGATGTCGGAGAACTGGTGGTGCTTGCGATGCGTCGCCACCCAGTCGATCACCGGGCCCTCGGCCGCGGCCGATCCGAGCGCCGCGAACGCCGCGCGCGTGAGGCGATGGCACTTGAAGCTGCCGTGCGTCAGAAGCCGGTGGAAGCCGACGGTTATCCCGGTCCCCACACCCATGTAGAACACCGCCAGGATCAGCAGGTCCTGCCAGTTCAGCAGGTTGCCGACCCAGCCGAACCACATCCCCACCGCCACCATGATCGGAGGGACCGCGGTGACGATCGCACTCGCGACGCGATCAACGACCGGCATCTCAACTGGCCGCACGTGCCCTACGGGCGCGTTTACGGGAGTCGATCCCATCTCTCTCCTTGGTCTGTGAGGTTGTAGGCGTCCTGGGCGGATCCCTCGCGCGCCACCCGCACTTGCCAGCGACCTAACGTCGGGCGCTGCTCGACTCAGGGCCGAGCACACGTGGCGCGGTCCGATCCTACCGACTACGTCAGACCCTCGCGTGATACCCACCCTCCCGTTCGGGTAACTGGGATGCCCAGGCCGTGATGTTCACGCCGGGATGTTCAGGCCGGGATGTTCCCGCCCTGGTCACCGCATGCTGAGTCGCCTCAATCGGCGTACCCCGCGAGGATGTCGCGAAGTTGCGCCGCGTTGCGCACCGCGTAGTCGCGGTAGCAGTTGTTCATGAGCAGATGCGTTTCGCGGGCCTCGCGCGCATGCTCGGCGATCGGCGCTGCCAGCTCCTCGAGTTCCTGCTTCTTGTACAGATAGCGAAACCGCTCGGCCGCCGAGCCCGAGGTGTCCTTCCAGGTGCTATCCGAGCGCCCGTGGAAGCGGACCAGAAACAGTTCTGGATTGGTCACCGCCATCACGCGCGGCAACTCGGAGACCGACGGCGCATCGACGCACACGAAGATCAGGCCGTGCTCCTCGAGCATCTTCAGTGTCCGCTCGCGGTCGCGCTCCTCGGCCAGCCATCGCGGCGAGCGGAACTCGACGCTGATCCGGTAGTCGGGCAGCCGCTCGCGCAGGGCCTCTATCTCCGCTCTGTTGTCCTTTCGAGGCCCGAACCACGGCGGGTACTGGAACAGCACCGCGCCCAGCTTTTCCGCCTCATGAAAGGGGCGGAGCGCGGACTCGAACCGCCGCCAGGCCTCGTCCATCGCGTCGGCGCCGAGGTGCTTGGCGTAGATGTTGCGCTTCTCGGCCACGTCCGGCGGCAGGTCGTCGCGCAGATCGCGCCACAGTGATCGCGGCCGGGTCGGGTGTCCGGTCAGCAGCGAGTACGCCTTGACGTCGAACCGAAACCCGTCGGGCGTGCGCGCCGCCCACAGCGCCACCTGTCGCTCGGCCGGCGGGGCATAGTAGGTCGAGTCGATCTCGGTCAGCGGAAACTGGGCGGCGTAGTAGCGCAGCCGATCCTCGGCCGACATCGTCCGCTGCGGGTACCAATCGGCCTCCTCGACCAATGTGCGGTCGGTCCACGAGCAGGTGCCGGTGATCACCACGTGGTCGCCGCTCCACGCCGCCGCTCCCAGCTCCTCTGGCTCCACCGCCTCGTCGTCGCGCACGAACCTTCGAGAGTACGGACCTGCGCCCCGACGTAGAGTTCACGCGAGCCAGCCACGACAAGGGAGAACGCGCATGGGTTTCGACCAGTACCACGAGCCACCCGAGGAGCTGTCGGCCGCGACCCGCACGTTCGCGCGGCTGTGCGCCTCACTCACCGAGGAAGCAGAGGCGATCGGGTGGTACGAACAGCGGATCGCGGTCGAGACCGATCCCGAGGCGCTCGCGGTCATGCGCGACGCCCAAGGCGAGGAGTTCAAGCACTTCAGCATGGACCTCGAGTTCCTGCTGCGCCGCTCGCCGGCGTGGCGCGAGATCGCCGAGGGCGTGCTGTTCCAGCCCGGCGACATCGTCGAGCGCGGCGACGAGGCCGAGGCCGAAACGTTCGATGGCAACGGCGCCGACGGCGAGGCCGGTTACCCTGCCGGATCGCTCGGGATCGGCAGCCTGAAAGGAGCATTGCGATGAACCATCTGCTTCGTTCGCTGGCGCCGATCAGCGACTCGGGTTGGAAGGAACTCGACGACGAGGCGCGCGAGCGACTCGCGCCGGCGCTCGCGGCCCGCAAGCTCGTCGACTTCTCGGGTCCTCACGGCTGGGAGCACTCGGCCACGAACCTCGGGCGCGTCGTCGCGCTCAAATCGGCCCCCTGCGACGGGGTCACCGGTGTGCAGCGGCGCGTGCTGCCGTTGGTTGAGGTGCGGGCCAGCTTCGAGCTCGAGCTGTCTGAGCTCCGCGACATCGACCGCGGCGCCGAGGATGCCGACCTCGGCCCGCTCGACAACGCCGCCCACCAGATCGCCGTGGCCGAGAACAAGGCCGTCTTCCACGGCTGGAAGGGAGTGATGGAGGGCATCGCCGAGGCATCTCCGCACAAGGGGATAACGCTCGGCAACAAGCCCGACGCGTATCGGCGTCCGGTGGCGGCGGCGGTCGAGCGACTGCTCCACAGCGGGATCAGCGGCCCCTACGGGCTCGCTCTCGGCGGGGAGGAGTACCAGCGCGTGGTGGAGAGCGCCGAGCACGGCGGCTACCCGCTGTTCGAGCACCTGCGCAAGATCATCGACGGCCCGATCGTCTGGGCACCGGGTGTCGGTGGCGCCGTGCTGGTCAGCCTGCGGGGTGGCGACTTCCTATTCGAGTCAGGGCAGGACCTGTCGATCGGCTACGAGGCGCACGACGCCAAGACCGTGAGGCTGTACCTCGAGGAGAGCTTCAGCTTCCACGTCGCGACGCCGGAGGCCGCGGTGGCGCTCGCCTGACGTTCGCTCGCCCATCCGCCTGCCGCGCGGCGAACGGCGAAACGGCGGGCACCTGAGGGTGGCCCGGGAGGTATTGCCAGCCCGCCTGCGGAGCCTCCCCTCCCCCCTTCCGAAATACCTGCATAGCACGACATTTGATGCGTCCGGCCCGGGCTTTGACGCGTCACCCATGCCCCACATGCCTGACACGCCACGGCTCGCTCAGAAGCGGTCAAATGTCGTGTTATGCAGGTTCGCTCGCGCGGATCGATCCGCGCTGAGCCGACAACACCCCCTCCAGGTGCCCGCCGTCAAAGCCGTCCGCCGGCAAGCCCCACGCGGCGCCGGCGACCACGCGCCGCACGCACGACGGACTAGCCCGTCGTTCCCGGTACGAGCGTGCCGAGCAGTGTCTGCACGCCCTCGGCCACGGCGAGCACGAACTCGCGACCCGCCTCGCCCGGTGACTCGGCGGCGACCGGTGCCGGTGCGGACGCCCTCCCGCGCCGGCGACGAAGTGCTGGGCGACTAAGCGGGGCGTAGGTCGCGTCGCCCGGATTCTGGTCGTCGCACGCCGATCCCGGACGCGCCGCGCTCGTCTCGGCCACCGTCGGGCTGTCCCCGCCGGCGAAGTTGTGGAGCACGCACCAGGCCGTCCGCGGGGCGCCATCGCCGCCCGACCCGAGCAGCCCGGGATTCAGGTTGACGAGGCCCGAGTCCCACCCGACGTTCTGGTTGTTGAAGTCGTAGTAGTACGACGCGCGTGATCTGGCTCGACTCGCTCGGGAGCCGCAGGTACCCCTCGGCCGCGAGCGCCTGAGCGGTCGGGTTGGCGTTGAGACACGCCAACCAAGTCCCGTCGTCGGCAGGGTTGCCGTCACCGCACACGCTGGTCACCCCCGCCTTCCCCGAGTTCGTCAGCCACACTCCCGCCTCGGTCAGCCAGATCTGCGGATCGCTCGGATACACCTGGTCGATCACCTCGATCGCGCCCTGCGCGCTCGGGAGGCCCGAGGGCTCCGGCGGGAGCGGATCGCCGCCGTTCAAAGCCGCGTAGTCAACGTCGAGGTATGGGTGCAGCGCGATCGCGTCGGGCGGCGTCGGATCGATCCGCGAAAGCTCGCGGAAGTAACCACCCAGGTAGTAACACGTCGTAGTGACACAGCTCGAGGTGTTGAAGTTGAAGCCGCCGGCGAGCAGCGTTTGACCCGCGCTCGGATCCGCCCGGGTCGCGTCGAGGTACCAGTACGCCGCCGCCTGGGCGCTGCCGCCGTGGCCGTTGCCGCCGGACGGAGTCACCGCCGGGCTGCCGAGCACGCACTGATCCTGGGTCGCCACCCATGTGCCATTGCGCGCCTTGCAGTTGGGCCCGCCGCCCGGGATCGAGTCCGGGACGTACGCGGAGTCGGGTTCGTTGAACACCTCCCACTGGGTGACCCCGGGCTCGGCACGCTCGAGTCCGCTCAGCCCGCACTCATACCCGTTGTCGGTCGGCCAGATGTCGTCGGCAGACGTGTTCAAAGAAGTGGTGAGCGCGACCAACACGTGACCGACGCCGACGGCGCGCGCCGCGGCGGAGACCTCGTCGGCGTACACGTCCGCCATGGTCCCCGGACCGGCCGGCGACTTCTTGCAGGTGCCGGCCGAGAAGCTCCCCTTGCCGTCGTTGACGGCATCCCAGGGAATGTAGATGCGCGCGTAACAGATCGCGTCGGACTTCGCGCCGGCGCATGATTTTCCACCGAGCAACTCGGTGAAGTAAGGGTTGCTCTGATAGGTGAAGGTCGGCGCGGCTCCTGGCTGGACAGACCCGTCCATGTTGATCCCCCAGCCAACCGCGAGCGCTCGCGCCGGCGCGACAAATGCGCCCGCTACGACGATCACGCACACGATCCATACCCTCGCTCGCAAGCGCACCTGACCGTAGCGGAGGGCAGGATCGGCGGCGTCGGTCGCGGACCGCTCAGCCTACGGCGCCGCCTCCCGACCGAGGACCGTCGCGAGCGCGCGGAGCGACCGGGTTGCGGCGAGCGTCCGCGCCGCGTCAGCCTTCGACAGCAGCGCCAGCGCCCCCGCGAGCGCATCGCCCCACGCGCGTTCCTGGTCGGCGCGGTGAGTGAGCGCGGCCGGCGTCGGATACAACCGGACGACGCGACCGTCGTCGAGATCGCGCCGTCGCTCGAGCAACCCCCGCGCTTCGAGCGCGCGCAGCGCCGTGGAGACGTTTGCCGGCGCCAGCCGCAACTCGCCCGCGGCCTCGTTCACGCTCAGGCCCGGGCGCCGGACCAATAGCCGCATGATCTCGAGCTCGGAGCTCGGGAGCGCGAAGCCGGGGTCCGACTCGCGGCCGATCGTCCGCGGCAGCAGCCACGCCAGGTCGTGCAGGACGACGGCGAGCTCTTTGGGCGTCTGCTCTTCCATCGCTACATCGGGCATGGTAAGTTGCAAAGCACTATCTATAAACCTATAGCTATCGACGACCCGCCCTACATCCCGGGCTTCAGCGGCCGCCTCGTAGGCCCCGACGCGCCGGACTTCGACGCCGCTCGCGCCGTCTGGAACGTGATGCACGACCGGCGTCCGGCGTTGCTCGCTCGCTGCGAGTCCGCAGAAGACGTCGCCGCCGCGATCGCCTACGGCCGCGAAGCACAACCTTAGGATCGCGATCCGGGGCGGCGGGCACTCCCTCCCCGGCTTTTCGACGGTCGACCACGGCCTCGTCATCGACCTCCGCAGGCTCAACCATGTCAACGTCGATCCAGCAACAAAGCGCGTCCGCGTCGGCGGTGGCGCCCTCCTCGGTGACGTCGACCGGGCCGCTCAGGCCCACGGACTCGTCGTCCCCGCCGGCGTCGTCTCGCACACCGGCGTCGGCGGCCTGACGCTCGGCGGGGGCGTCGGCCGGCTCATGCGGCGCTGCGGACTGACGATCGACTCGCTCACGTCGGCGACGGTGGTCCTCGCCAGCGGCCGGATCGTCCACGCCACCCACGACGAGCACGCCGACCTGTTCTGGGCGCTGCGCGGTGGCGGCGGCAACTTCGGCGTGGTGACCGAGTTCGAGTTCCGCGCCCACGAGCTCGCGGAGCTGCCGATCCTCGCGACGTTCCATCCCCTCGACGACGCAAGAAAGGTCCTCAAAATGGGTGAGCGTCTGATGGGCGACCCTGAAACGCCCAACGAGCTGCTGTGGACGAGCTTCATGCGCCGCGGCCCGGCCGAGGCCCCGTGGATGACCCCGGCGCTCGAGGGCACGCCCGGGATCATGTCGCTGATCGAATGGTCGGGCCCAGAGCACGAAGGCCTCGACCTCCTCCGTGAGATTCAACGCGAGCTCGACCCGCCCGCCGGCGAGCTCGCCACCGTGCCCTACCTCGCGATCCAGTCGATCACCGACGAACTGCTCGCGCCCGGGACCCTGCACGCCTACCTCAAGGCGGGCTTCACGAGCGAACTCACCGACGATCTGATCGCCCAAGTGATCGACCGCGGCGCAAAGGTCGGCTCCCGCCTCTCGGTGATCGAGTTGCTCGCGCTCGGCGGCGCGATCCGCGATGTCCCAAACGACGCGACGGCATTCCCCCACCGCGACGCGAACTGGCTCATGAACATCGCCGGTCAGTGGCGGGACCCAGCCGCGACCAACGACGAAATCGCCTGGGTTCGGGACACGTTCGCCGCACTCGAGCCGCACCTGACCGGTGGCGCCTATTCCAACTTCATGGAGGACGACGACGCCGAGCCCGCGGCTACCGCCTACGGCTCGACGCTGACCCGCCTTCAAGAGATCAAGGCGGTATACGACCCCGACAACGTGTTCCGCCTGAACCAGAACATCGAGCCCGCACGATGAGCAACCAATCGATCATCGACGAGCAGCGCGAGCTGTGGAGCTCGAACCCCCGCGACTGGGCCGAGATCGCCGAGCCGCAGAACCACACTCTGTTCGACGAACTACTCGACCAGACCGAGACGCGACCGAACACCCGCTTGCTCGACATCGCCTGCGGCTCGGGGTACGCCGCCGCACTCGCCGCCGCCCGCGGCGCGACGGTCACCGGCGTCGACATCGCGCCGGCGCTTCTCGAGATCGCGCGCGAGCGCACGCCCAGACGGCGCGTTCGTAGAGGGCGAGATGGACGCGCTCCCATTCCTCGACGAGCAGTTCGACGTGGTCACGTCGGTCAACGGCTTTCAGTTCGCGCTCGACCCCGCAAAGGCCTTCGCGGAGGCCGCACGCGTCCTCGTCTCCGGTGGCCGGCTGGCCGCGGCCACCTTTGCCGAGCCCGAGCGCAACGAGGGCACCGCGCTCCATCTCGCGATGAAGGCGCTGGTCGACGAACCGGCGGACGACGGCTATGTGCCCTACGCGCTCTCGTCACCGAGCGGGCTGGCGCGCGCGCTCGAAGACGCCGCCGGGCTTCAGCTGACCAGCACCGGCGAGGTCACCCTCGCGTGGACATACCCCGACACCGACACGACCGTGCGGGCGCTGCTCGCGTCCGCCGGCGGGGCACGGTCCGTCCGCGCGGTCGGCGAGCGACGCATCCGCGCCGCGCTCGTCGCGGCGATCGAGCCGTTCCAGGACCGCACCGGCGCGGTCGCGATCCACAACGTGTTCCGTTACGTGGTCGGCGTCAAGCCCTGAGCCGCGGCCGCCGAACGCTGCGCGTACGGCTCGAGGCCTTCGATCGCGCGCGCGATCGCCCAATTGTGGTTCCAGCGGAACACCGGCCGCAGCACCGGCGTGAACACGCGGAGCAGCTTGCGATCGGCGTACACCTGCCAGTCGAACCGGACGCGCGTGCCGCCTTCGGGCGTCGGCGTCAGCGTCCACATACCGCGACCGCGCAGGTCACCGTCGACGTCCGCGGTCACCCGTCGCGGCGGGTCGAGCTCGGCGATCACCGACCGGGTGTGGAGGTGGTAGGGCAGCCGTCCCTTGAAGTGCTGCTCCGACGCCGTCCCGAGCTCGACCGGATCGTCGGACTGCGCCCCGAGGTACACGGGACGCCACCATTGCGGGTACGTGCGGGTGTCGGCGAGCGCCTCGAACACCGCGTCGGGCGGCGCTGCCACGTCCCATTCGTCGACGAACAGGTACGGCGCCATCGGGTGCGCGACGGCCATCACAAGCCCGGCGACCGTCCGCTGCGCCCGTAGCGACGGCTTCGCTCCGTGGCCGGTGTCGGAGTACTCGAGCACGAGTTCGGCGGCGGCCACCGGGCGCGGAAAGCCCACGCGCGTGATCTTGCCCTCGCGGCAGAGCTCGGCCAATCGCTCGAGGAACGGCTCCAATACTTGACTCGCCATTGTTATCCGCCACTTTCGAGGATGTACGCGCCCCCAAACCCCCGCACCTGGTGGGCTATTCGTAACCGGCTGGACCCCGGATCACAACTCACCGCATGTCACAGACCTGGTCGAATCCAACAACTACCGGCATATGAGCACAGCAGCGAGCGCCAAGGTCATGATGCTCAGGGACTCCTCCCGAGCGAACGCGGCGGCGCCCGGCGGCCCGTCGGGCTCGGCACTCGCCGAGTTCGAACAGGTCTATCGCGGCAACGTCGATGTCGTGATGGCGTACTTCGCGCGGCGCTGCGCCGAGCCGCAGATCGTGGCCGATCTGACCTCGGAGACATTCGTCCGCGCGGCCGGTGCGTTCGGCACATTCGACTCGGGCCGAGGTTCGGCCCGAGCGTGGCTGTTCGGAATCGCCACCCACGTGTTCGCCGGGCACTGCGCCCAGGCGGCCAACGGGCGCGATGCCGTCGCCCGGCTTGCCCAGCGCAGGCCGCTGGACGTGGACGAGATCGAGGAGCTGGCCGGCAAGATCGATGCCGAGCGAGCCGGCAGAGAGCTGATCGGGCGCTGCTCGCAGCTGCCCGAGCTCGAGCGTGCTGCTGTCGAACTGGTCGACCTCGCCGGGTTGACGCCGAAGGAGGCCGCGACGGCGCTCGGCGTCTCTCGCGTGGTGCTGCGCAAGCGGCTGTCCCGGGCGCGGGCCCGGCTGAGAAAGGAGCATCAGGGCGATGAGTAAGTTCGAAGACCGCTTGTGGCGAGACCTCGTGCGCAAGCACGGGGCAGATCTCGCTCAGATGGAAAAGCCGGCGGCCAAGCCCCCGCGGCGGGCGCGGCCGCGCCTGCTCGCCGGAACCTCGATCGGCCTCGCCGTAGCCGGGACCGCGGCGGCGCTGGTCCTGAGCGCCGCGAGCAGCCCACCGGCGTTCGCGGTCAACCGCAATTCGGACGGCACGTGGACAGTCTCGATCCAGAAGCTCGCGGCGGTCCACGGGGCGAACGCGAAGCTCGCCGCCCTCGGCATCCGCGCGAGGCTCGTCGTGGTGACGCAGGGTTGCGCCGTCAAGGCGCTTCCCCCCGCAGCGGTCGCAGGCGATGCAGCTGGCGAAGGGCGGCTCCGGCCGCGCCGCGCCTCAGGTCGCGGTCGCGCGGCTCGATCCGACGCAAGATTCCGCCCGGCAGAATCCAGGTGATCCCGGCGTACCGAGTCAACGGCACCGTGCGCGTGGAGAAGGGCCACCTGATCCAGGGCCAGGTCCCGGTCTGCTTCAGCACCGTTGCGCCGCCTCCGTGCCAGGCCCGGCCCCTGACCGTGCTGGGGAACGGTCACCTTACCCACCTCACCCCGTCCGAGGCCAAGAAGCGCGGTGAGCAGGCGCTCGCGGCCTACCGCGCCTCGGTCAGCCACCGGTCCGGGGACACGGGCAACTCAGGCAACTCGGGCAGCGGCACCAGCGCCAATAGCGGCAACAGCGGCAACTCGGGCAGCGGGAACAGCGGCACCTCCACCCCGACCGCCACACAAGCCCCGCTCCCCGGCGCGACATGGGTCGTCGGCTGCTACGTCCATGCGCCCGTCAAGCAGCAGCCTAACGCCGGTAACAGCGGCAACTCGGGCAACTCGGGCACCAGCGGCAACAGCTGACTCCCGGCCTGCCCGCAGCCACGGGCCGTCCTCGCGCGGCCCGTGGCTGCTCGTCGGAGCCGCGGTCGCCTGGAACCTGCTGAGCCTCCGGGCCGAGACGCTCGCCGTCCCCTACCTCGACGACAGCTCGGTCCACGAGCAGATGGTGCGATTCGCCACCGCGCAACTTCGCGCCGGCCACCTGCCGCTCGACAGCTGGTTCCCGTTCCTCAGCCTGGGCTCGCCTCAGTTCCTGCACTACCAGAGCCTGCCGGCGATGCTCGCCGGTATCGCGGGGCTCCTCATCGGTCCGGACGCCGCGTTCCGGTGGACTCTCTACTTGCTCCTCTCCCTGTGGCCGGTGAGTGTGTACCTCAGTGCACGGCTGTTCGGTGCGCGCCGACCGGCCGCCGCTGCGGCGGCCGCGATGTCGCCATTCCTGGTGAGCGTGACCGGGATCGGGTACGAGCAGAATGCCTACGTCTGGGCCGGGTACGGCGTCTGGACGCAGCTGTGGGCGTCGTTCACGCTGCCGCTCGCGTGGGGGTTCAGCTGGCGCACGATCCGCGACGGCCGCCACCGGTTCGCGGCCGTCGCGCTCGTCTCGCTGACGATCGCCCTGCACTTCGAGACCGGCTACCTGGCGCTTCTCCCACTGCTCGCGTGGCCGCTGGTCTGCGGCCGGTTGATCGCCACCGGCGCCCGTCGCGCGGCGACCGTCGCCTGCGGGTCGCTGCTCGCGGCGGCGTGGGTGATCGTGCCGCTGCTCGACCAGCGCCCGTGGGCGGCGACCAGCGAGGCGCTGCGGGGCACCGCGCTGGTCAACGGTTACGGCGCCGCGCGGGTGCTCGGCTGGCTCGTGTCCGGGCAGCTGCTCGATCACGGGCGGATCCCGGTCGTGACGCTGTTCGCGGCGGTCGGCCTGGCGCTCGCGGTCGCCCGCTGGCGAGCCGAGCCCGGGGCCCGCGCGGTCCTGGTCGCGCTCGCCGCGTGCCTGCTGCTGTCGTTCGGACGCGCCACGTTCGGGTCGCTCGCGGACGTGATCCCCGGCAGCGCCGACATCTTCTTCCGCCGCTTCATGATGGGCGCCCAGTTGGCCGCGCTGCTGCTGGCCGGGAGCGGCGCGGCGTGGTGCGCCGCTCGGGCGTGGAGCGCGGCGGAACGGTTCGCGCTCGGCCGGCGACTGCCGCCGCACGAGGCGCTCCGCCGCCGGCTTGCCTGGCGCTGGACGAACCCGCGCATGGCGCGCCTGCGGACGACGGCCGCGGCACTCGGGCTGCTCGTCGTGCTCGCGCCGGCGTGGCTCGAGTTGCGCTCGTTTGATCACCGCAACGCCAGTCACATCGCGGCTCAGCGCCGCGCGGACGCGACCCAGGGCGCCGAGATCGACAGGTTGATCGCGCTCGTGCAGGACAACGGCGGCGGGCGCGTGTACGCCGGCATGCCGTCGAACTGGGGAGCCGACTTCACGGTCGGAGCCGTTCCGGTGTTCAAGTACCTCGAGAGCCGCGACGTCGACGAGGTCGGATACACGCTGCGCACCGCCTCGCTGATGACCGGACCCGAGAACCACTTCGACGAGCTCAACCCGTCCGACTACGAGCTGTTCGGGATCCACTATCTGATCCTCCCCAGCGGCTGGCCGGCCCCGATCGCCGCGGATCTGGTCGCGGTGTCCGGCCCGTATTCCCTGTGGACGACTCCGAGCGCCGGCTACCTCCACGCCGGCACGATCGCCGGCTCGCTCGCGGCCAACCGGACCGACCTCGGCGCGCAGAGCGTCCCTGTGCTCGATTCGCGCCTGGCGAGCCATGGGGATTTTGTTGAGATTGATTTCGGTGATCGCAAGCCCACGGGATCGCCATTGCCCGGACCGTCACCGCAAGCGGCGGCCGGCACCGTGACCTCCGAGGACGACAACCTCGAACAAGGCGTCGTCACTGGCACCGTGACCATGCGCCGGCCGGGAGTGGTGGTCCTGAGCGCCTCGTTTGACGACGGCTGGAGGGCGACCGTCGACGGTCGCGCCAGCACCACGAAGATGGTTGCGCCGGCGCTGGTCGCGACCGAAGTTCCCGCCGGCACGCACACGGTCGCGTTTCGCTACCGAGGCTATTCCGGTTACCCCGAGCTGTTCGCCGTGTGCCTGCTGACGCTCGCGGTGTTTGCCGGCGCCGACGTCTATCGCCGGCGCTCGGTCAGATCACAGCTCTAGGAGCCGCCGATCGTGTTGTCGAGGCGCCAGGTCTTGCCGCCGTTCTTGGAGACGTACTGCAGGCTCGAGTTCCCGTTCGTCTCCCCGTCGACGAACGCGACGAGATGACCCTGCGGGTTCCTGACGACCGCCACCGGCAGCCCGAAGAACGTGCGCTCGATACCAGTGCTGCGCCGCCGTCGCTGGTCGTGTCGATCACCTGACCGGTGCCCCACGCGAAGATCGTCTTCGGGCCGGCGGCGCCGATGTAGATCACGAGAGCGGAGCCTGAGCGGCGTTGAGGTGGAGCGCCGGGCCGTTGGTCTTCCACGTCTTACCGCCGTTGACCGTCGTCGCGGGATACTGCGCCTCGCCCGTGTCGACGAGCGCGAAGCCGCGCTGAGCTCCGGTGAACACGCGGTTTCCGAAGATCTTGCTCGCGCTGACCGTCGAGCCGGGCGCCAGGGTTTGACCGGGTCGACTGATGAGCGTGGCGGTGACGGTCTGCTGAGGGCCGGCGGCAGTCTGCGCCGAAGGGGACGGCGCCGCGGACGCCCCGGAAATGGTCAAGCCAAGCACGACGGCACTCGCGACACCTATAGACAGAAAACGGTACGCATGCGACCTCTCTCCTTCGGACGGACGGCCCCCGATCCCGGAGCAGCCTAGTGCAGCACGAGGCGGAGCGCGATGATCAGACAGCCCTAGCAGTGCGCCGAACAGCGTCTGCAGGACGAGCTCGCGTCCCGACTGCTTCGCCCGCACCCCGGCTATGAGCTCGATCAGCATGACCACCACCGCAGAGGTCACCACCGCCGTGATGACGGCGGTCTCCAGCGACGCGCCGACCGCCCAATCGATCAGTAGCGCGAGGAGAGGGATGGCCGCGCCGAACAGGATCGGCACCTGCTCCCCCATGATCCGCCCGAGCTCGGCAAAACGGGCGGGCTCGCGGTCCTTCAGGCGGTGCGAAGCGAACTCGGCGTACGAGTGCGCCAGCCAGTAGACCAGCATCGTGATCGCCACCGCGCCAACCGTCTCGGCGTACGTTTCGCTGCCGGCCGACTCAGCCGCCAGCAGCGCCCCAACGGTCATCAGACCGTAGATCGCCGCGCTCAGGTCAGAGAGCATCGCCCCCGTCCGCCCCGCTAGCGGACCAGCGCTATGGCGTCGATTCGGTGTCCTTCGGTCCCCTGCTCGGAATCGCCGCCTCGAGCCAGCGGCTCAGCGCACGGCGGCCGACTAGCGTGATCTCGCCGTCGGCTCCGAGCCAGTCGCGGACGCGCAGCTCGCGGACGATCCCGAGCGCGTCGCTCGGGCCCGGGCCGCCGCCTCGCGCGGTCAGCGCGTCGGTGCCGGGCTCGACCATCCACCGCCTGGATTCGAGCGCCGCCAGAGCGATGCCCTGCTCGTCAGTCGGGAGGTCAAGCGGGTGAGGCCCGGCGCTCCGCAGCGGGTCGTCGCTCCGCAGCGGGCTGTCGCTCGGCACCGGTTTCTCGCGGTCGGGTTCGCGGCGCTGGGACGGCATCCGGAACGGCAGATCCTCGTCGACCCTTTCGGCCTGGGATCGCAGCCAACTGCCCGCGCTCTCGACCCACTCCCTCGCCGCGCTCGCGTCGACGCCAAACATCTGCGCGAACTCGTCCACATCGATGTTGTCCACTGCACGTTCGACGGAGCGTCCCAACTCACGCGCGATCTCGCGCAGCGTGTCCTCGAAGCTCCCGCCATTTGATTCGTCATCAGCCATGAGCACATGATGGCACGCTCCAGATCGATTCAATGGACGGATCGTGAGCTGCGACTGGTTGCTGGTCGACGGATCGAGCATGATCTTCCGCGCCTTTTACGGCGTCCCCCCGGGCGAGCCCGGCCCGGATGGGTTCCACGTGAACGCGATCCGGGGGTTCCTCGAGCGGCTCGGCCGCCTTGTCGTCCAGCGCCGGCCACGCCACCTCGCCGTCGCCGATGACGAAGCCTGGCGCCCTGACTGGCGGGTCGAGCTGATTCCGACGTACAAGTCCCACCGGGTGGCGGAGCCGGTCCCGCCGGGGCTCGAGCCGCAGTTACCGGTGATCCGCGAGCTCCTGGCGGCAATCGGGGTCGACATGGTCGGCGTCGCCGAGCACGAGGCCGAGGACGTGATCGCCACGTGGTCGCGGCTGGCCCCGGGGACGATTGAGATCGCCAGCGGCGACCGCGACCTGTTCGCGCTGGTCGAGAGCCCGCGGGTGTCCATCCTGTACCCGGAGAAGGGCGGCACCGCCGTGATCGACGAGGACGAGGTCACGCGTCGCTACGACATTCCGGGCCGGCGCTACGGCGACTTCGCGATCCTCCGCGGCGATCCCTCCGACGGTCTGCCCGGGCTGAAAGGGGTCGGCGCGGTCACCGCGGCGGGCATGATCCGCCGTCACGGCGACATCGCCGGCGTGCTGCGCGACCGCGACCTTCGCGAATCCGATCGCGACTATCTTCTGAGCGCGCTCAGGATCGTGCCCCCGGTCGACGATCTGCCGATCGATCTGCCGGCCGGCCGGCGGGACTCCTACCCGGTCGACGGCGCGGCGATGGACGCTCTCGCCGCGCGTTACGGCGTTCGAGACGCGTGTGCGCGCCTGGTCAGCGCCCTGCGCAGACTCGCCTCGAGTCCCTGAACCGTTACTGCGACGGGATCACGGTCAGCACCAGCCGCGACGGGCGCTCCGCGTCGTGGTGCAGCACGTTGTGCGCGACCACGCCTTCGGTCGCGAGCGTCTGGTCGCCTGCGATGCCGAGGTTGACCGCGAACTTGGGGTGCGCCGCAGACGCGATCTCGACCCGGATTCGGTGGCCGGCCTCGAACCGCTGCGCGGTGTCCCACATCTGGACCACGACCTCATAGCTCTCGCCGGGCTCGACCGGCAGTTGCCGCTCGTGCCCGCCGCGGTAGCGGAGCCTGACCAGCCCGTCACACAGCCGTTGCGCGAAGCCGTTCGGGTGCACGTCGAGCAACTTCGCAGTGATGTCGGTGTCCGCAGCCGAGGTCGACACGTGCGCGACAAGCCTCACGGCTCCGATCACGTCGAGCGGCTCGGTCAGGGCCTCGCTCGTGAACACGAGCACGTCGCCGCGCGTCTCGACGCCGGCGAAGTCGTCGGGACCACCGATCTGCGCCGAGGAGGCGGCGGTGATGAACGGGACCGGGCGGTCGGGATCGTGAAGCCACTCGTCGGCGGGCGCGCCGGCGGGAGGCGGAACGTCGCGGAGGCGGCCGTCGCCGAACCGCGAGGTGGCGCCGCCGTCGCTGTCGAGGTACCAGATCCGCTCGGCGCTCCCCGGAGGTGGCCACGCCGGGAGGTCGTGCCATTCGTTGGCGCCCATCAGGAACATGCGCACGGCGGCGACCGGTTGCGCGGGCTCCCGGCCGCGGACCATCTCGTCGAGGAAGCCGGTCATGATCGCGTACAGGTCGACGACCGAATCGTGGCCGAAGTCGAGCTCGCCAAGCTTGCGGTCCGAGTTCACCTGGTGGCCCCACGGGCCCATCAGCAGGCGTTGCCCGGACCGGCCGGCCTTCGTCATCGCGGCGAAATTCGCGGGGGTCCCGATCTCCTCGTCGTCGTACCAGCCGGAGATGTGCAGCACGGGCACGTCGACCTCCGCAATCCGATGCTGATAGCGGAGCGGCTCCCAGTACTCGTCGAGCGTCTGATGGCGGCATTCCTCGCGCCACAAGGCGGAATGAAAGCCGGCCGCGTCGTCGAGGTCGACGAGCGGCCGTTGCCGGTAGACCTCCAGCCAGTCGACGGCGTCGGTGTACTGCAGGACGCGGCCGTCGGTCATCCGGTACCAGTGCACGTGCATCGGTCCTGGGACGCCGGTCGGGTTCTCGACGAACGGATCGGCCGGCGTGACGAGGACGATCATCGCTCGCAGCGCCGGCGGGTGATGCAAGGCCGTGAGCCACTGGATCCGGCCGGGATAGCTTCCGCCATAGGTCGCGACCGTGCCGTCGCACCACTCCTGAGCGGCCGCCCAGGCGATCACGTCGACTCCGTCGAGGCCGTCGGCCCGGTAGGGCTCGAACAGACCGTCGGAATCGCCGCGCCCACGCACGTCGACCCAGACCGCGGCGTACCCGGCCCTCGCGAACGCGTCGGCGCGCTCGGTAGCGCGATCTCCCCCGCGCCCATACGGTGTGCGCATCACGACGGCCGTCGCCGGCCGCTCGGCCGGCAGCACCAGGTCGGCGGCGAGCGTGATGCCGTCTCGCAATGGGATCCGGACGTTGAAGCGGCGGACGAGCGCGGGGTCGGGAGCGGTCGGCACGGCCGGCAACGCTACCGGCTCTAGAACGCGTGGTTCATCGCCGCCACGAGGCTGACATCGTCGGCCTCGCCCAGGTAGGCGGCGTGCGTGCACGCGCTGTTGATCGCGGACTCGACGCTCCCGCTACTACGCGAGCCGGCGTACTCAGTCACGTACAGCCGGGCGTAGGCGGCCTGCGTGACGTCCGGCGGAAGCCCACTCCGAGCACGTCGAAGCGTCGCTCAGCGCGCTCGCCCGCGAACTCGGCAGCGCGGTAGCCGCCATCGTCCCGATCAGCACGATCACGAGCGCGACCACGACCGCGGTCTCGCGCTTGTGCCGAGCGATGATCGTCCTGAGGCTCGGGCCATCCGGACCCATAGGGGGTCAGGATGTCACGACAGGCTTTGCGTGCCGACGCCGGACCGTCAGCCGCAGCCGGTGATGCCGCCGTCGAGCGGGATCACCGCACCGGTCAGGTAGGACCCGGCGCGCGAGGCGAGGAACACGGTCAGACCGGCGGCATCCTCGGGCCGCCCGATACGGCCAAGTGGAACGATCCGCGCGACCTCGGCGCGCTTCTCGGGCGTGTCGAGCATGAACGCCATCATCTTGGTCTCGAACGGCCCCGGGGCGATCGCGTTGACCGTGATCTGCTCGGAGGCCAGGCGCCGGGCGAGATGGCGGGTGAGCATGTGCACCGCGGCCTTGCTCGCGCTGTAGCTGTAGTTCTCGACGGCCGGAACGCGGATGCCGTCGATCGAGCCGATGTTGATCACCCGCGCTGGGTCCTCCGCGCTGGCCGCCGCCCTCAACGCCGGCAGCAGCCCGACCGTCAGGTGGAACACGCCCTCGAGGTTGGTGTGGACGACCCGATCCCATCCGGACGCGGGGAACTCCTCGAGCGGGGCTCCCCATGTGGCCCCGGAGTTGTTGACGAGGATGTGGAGCGCTTCGAAGCGCGCCCTCACGGCCTCCGCGAGCGCGCCGGCGCCCTCGGGCGTCGAGAGGTCCGCCGGGATCGCCTCGCACTCGCCGAACGAGCGCAACTCAGCCGCCGCCGTTTCGATGTCGTCGGTCTTACGCGACGCGATCACGACGCGCACGCCGGCCTGGACGAGGCCGCGGGCGATCATCAGTCCAATGCCGCGCCCGCCCCCCGTCACGAGCGCGTTCTTGCCGGACACGTCGAACAGGTCCATGCCCGGATCCTATGCCGAAAGGATTTATGTCCCGCCGCTCAAGAACCGTGCGCGGTCTGTCGATCAACGGATTGTTCGGGGATGCCGGACGGTTGTCCCCTTCGCCAACGGAATCGTTCGGCCTTGCGACGACTGAAGCACGATCAGCGAGTAGATATTCATCTGGACAGCGAAGATCACGCTGTCAGTTGTCGCGTTGCCGCCGTGGAGGGGAGCGTCGCGACGCTCAGGCTGATCAACGAGGTTCCCGCCGAGGTGCTCGAGAAGTTCACCCCCGGGGAACTCGGCTACCTGCTGTTCCAGCACCGTGGCGCGATGACCGCACTCAAGGGCATCGCTACCGCGAGCCCGACTGAGCCGACCGAGCTCGCGTTCGTCGTGATCGACGGAGTCCAGCTGCCCGAGCGTCGCGCTGCCGAGCGTTTCCACGTCGGCGCTCTGGCCCGGATCTCGCCGTCGGCCGGCGCTGAGCACGCCGAAGACATCGAGGCCACCGCGGCCAACGTGAGCACGAGCGGGGTCCTGATCGAGCGACCCGCCGGGCTCGGCGACGGCCCCGGCTTCCGGCTCGAGCTCGTGCTCGAGGACGATCCGGCGCCGATCCGGTGCGCGGCGACCGTTGTTCGCCAGACCCCAACGCACGTCGCGCTGAAGTTCACCGACATCGCCGACGCGGATCGCATTCGCCTCGCGGGCGTGATCCGCCACCGCGCGCTCGCCGCTTAGGCAATCACCTCACGGCTCGTACGAGCCCGGCGTCCAGGCGCGGGTGCTCACGCCGATCGCGTTCCAGGCGTTGATCGTCACGATCAGGCTGATCAGCGCACCGATCTCGGCTTCGCTGAACTGCTCGGCGACCGCCTCGTACGCCTCGGCCGGCACGTGGTCGTCAGCCAGCAGCGTGACCGCCTCGGTGAACGCGAGCGCCGCGCGCTCGCGCTCGGTGAAGAACGGCGTCTCGCGCCACGCGCTGAGCGAGTACAGACGCTGCTCGGTCTCTCCGATTGCGCGCGCGTCCTTCGTGTGCATGTCGATGCAGTAGGCGCAGCCGTTGATCTGCGAGGCTCGGATTCGCACCAGCTCGCGCAGGGGCGGGTCGAACTCGACCTTGTCGAGTTGCTTGGTCGCGGCGTGGTCGAGGTGGGCCATGGCCTTGGCGAAGTCGGCCGCATGGGTGTCGAAGTCGAGTCGGACCGGAATCTCGTGTGGGGATTGTGTGGTCGTCATGGCCACAACCTATCGCCCATGCGGCCCGTGGTTAAGATCCATTCTGATGGCGAAAACGTGGGCCATTTCCGGCTTCGATTTACACCTTGACCTTGAGGGGCCGCGCGTGCGCGCCGCGCTCGAGACGGCACTCCGCGACGCGGTTTCGACCAGCCGGCTGGCACCCGGAGGTCGCCTGCCGTCCTCCCGGGCGCTCGCCGCCGACCTGGGCATCGCCCGGAACACGGTTGCCGAGGCCTACGGCCAACTCGTCGCGGAGGGGTGGCTCACCGCCGTGCAGGGCTCGGGGACGCGGGTGGCACGGCGCCCCGACGTGCCCGAGACGACAGCGCCGGCGCGGTCGGCACCCGGGCGCCGGATCCGCTACGACCTGAGCCCCGGATCGCCCGACGTGTCCGCTTTCCCGCGCTCGGCGTGGCTCAGCGCGACCCGGCACGCGCTCGCCGGCGCTTCGTTCGGGGCGCTCGGCTACGGCGACCCGCGCGGGCAGCCGGAGTTGCGAGCCGCGCTCGCCGAGTACGTCGCCCGCGCCCGCGGGGTCCGGGCGACCCCCGACCGCGTGGTCGTGTGCTCGGGTTTCACGCAGGGGTTCCGGCTTCTGTGCGAGGCACTCCGCGCGCGCGGCGCGAGGACGCTGGCGATTGAGCGCTACATCCAGCCCGCCACCGCCGAGGCCGCGCGCGCGTGCGACCTCAGGCTCGCGCCGCTCGACGTCGACGACGACGGCGCCGCCGTCGAGCGACTCGCCTCGGCCGACGCCGCGCTGCTCACGCCGGCCCACCAGTTCCCGATCGGCGCGCCACTGGCCGCGCGGCGACGCGTGGTCGCGGTCGAGTGGGCGCAGGCATCCGGCGGGCTGATCATCGAGGACGACTACGACGGCGAGTTCCGCTACGACCGCCACCCGCTCGGGTCCCTCCAAGCGCTGTCCCCGCAGCGAGTGGTGTACGCCGGGACCGCGAGCAAGACGCTCGCGCCTGGGGTCCGGCTCGGCTGGCTCGTCCTCCCCGCCGATCTTGTCGACGACGTCGTCGCCGCCAAGTCGCTCGCGGACCGTAACAGCAGCGCGATCGACCAGCTCACGCTGGCGGAGATGATCGCCTCCGGCGCCTACGACCGCCACGTCCGGCGCTCGCGCCTGGTCTACCGACGCCGGCGGGACCGGCTGGTGGCGGCGCTCCGTCGCCACGCACCACGGGTCGGGGTCTCGGGGATCGCCGCCGGCCTGCACGCGCTCGTCGAATTGCCCGACGCCCTGGACGAGGAGACCATCGTCGCCCGCGCCGCCGAGCGCGGACTGTCGGTCCAGGGGCTCGGCGAGTACGCGCACGGTGCCCACACGCATCCACCCGCGCTCGTCGTCGGCTACGCCAAGCCCCCGGAGCATGCGTTCACCGGCGCCGTCGCGCGCCTCGCGGCCGTGCTCCACGACGCTACCGGCTGACCGCCGAGCCGGGCTGCAGGCGCGCCGGCGCCGGCGCGCCGTGGGCGCGATGCCGCGTCCGCAGCAGCACGACCACGGTGACCGCCGCGACGAGCGCGGCGCCAACCGCCGTGATCAGCGCGATATTCATCGCGGTGACGAACGCCGCGTGCGCGCGGTCCGGGATCGGCGCCGGCAGATGGGCGGCGATCGCGAACGACCCCTTGACCTTGGCCGCGACCCGGCTGGACAGTCCGCTGACGTCGACGTGGCTGCTGTAGGTCGAGGTGAGAATGCTTCCGATGACCGCGATTCCGATCGCTCCTCCGACCTCGCGCGAGAGGTCGTTCAGCGCCGATCCGACTCCCTGGCGCGCCGGCGGGAGCGCTTCGGTGATGGCCGTGGTGGCCGGGGTCATCGCGGCCCCCATGCCGATTCCGAGCACCACCAGGCCAACGGCGAGCACCCAGTAGCTGGTGGCCACGCCGAGCTGGGCGACGATCGCCAGCCCGGCGGCGATCAGGACGAGACCTCCCGCGCAAACCCAGCGCGCGCCGAACCGCGCGGCAAGCCGGGGCGCGAGCCGGGAGGTCGGCATCATCGCGGCCGCCAGCGGCAGCACCTCGAGCGCGGCCAGCAGCGGCGTCGCCCCGCGCACGAGCTGGAGGTACTGGAGGATGATGAACGTGTAGCCGTAGAACGCGAAGAACTGGATCAGGATCGATGTGGTTCCCGCGGTCAGCGTCCGCTCACGGAACACGCGCGGGTCGAGCAGCGGATGCGCCTGGCGCAGCTCCCAGATCACGAACGCCATCACAAGCACGAGTGCGTGTCGCAAGCCCGACGACAGTGCGCGGTGCGAGCCAGCCGTAGGTGGGAGCCTCGATCACCGAGAACACGAGCGCGACCAGCGCCGCCACCGCGATGGCCGCGCCACCCAGGTCAAGCCGGGGAGCGTCGGGATCGGCGGACTCGGGCACGAACCGCAGCGTGCCGGCGAGCGCCAGCGCCGACAGGACGACATTCAGGCCGAAGATCGACCGCCACGAGAACCCAGCCAGCAGCAGCCCGGACGCGAGTAGCCCGAGGACCGCGGCACCGCCGGCGACGCCGGCCCAGATGCTGACGGCACGCCCACGCTCCGCCGGCGGGAACGTGCCGGTGATCGTCGACAGCGTCGCCGGCATCACCAGCGCTGCCCCGAGGCCGAGGATCGCGCGGAGCGCGATCAGCTCGGTGGCCGACGAGGCGGTCATCGCGACCGCCGACCCGGCGCCGAAGATCACGAGGCCGACTATCAGCGCGACGCGGCGGCCGTAGCGATCGCCGAGCGCCCCGCCCGGAAGGAGCAGCGCCGCGAACGCGAGCGAGTACGCGTCGATCACCCAAAGCAGCTCGGTCTGGGTGGCGTGGGTGTCGCGCGCGATGTCGGGCAGCGCGACGTTGAGGGACGCCATCGCCGCCACGACCGCGGCGAGCGCGAGGCAGACCACCGCGGTGATCAGGCCGTGGCGCGGGGAGTCAGTATGGGTCTTCTGTAGTTTCATCATATGGTGAGACTAACTTCATCACGTGATGAAATCAAGGGGCCGACGCGAAGCTTTTTGGGGCGGGGCCCTCCTGTCAACGGCCCGACCTCCTCGCGCCGACCCCCTTCTCCCCGCCCGGCGACTCCGTCAGCCAGAACCGAAAAGTGCTCACTCGACGACGCCCCCGGCTCGAGTGCCCCGAAATCCGTGCCAGAGCCGGGTGAATCGGCATTCACCGACTCACAGGATTCGAGTGTCGACTTTCCCGGACCGATTTCCGGCGTATTGGAGGCGCTGCTGCGCGTCAGCGGGTTCAGCTGGCTCGACGGCCTCGCGCGCCAGCACGCCGTGCTGATCCTCCAACGCATCGCGCTCGCTGTCCTCGCCACCCTGTGCGCGTACTTCGTGCTCCACAGCGGCGACCTCGGTGTCGAGGGGGTCTGGCAGGTACGGCGGTCCGGTGGCGGGCCCGCCGGCAGCCCGCGTGAACAAGCTGTTCGGCCCCGGTGGCGGTCAGGGGCCGCCTACGGCGGCGTCCTCCGGATGGAATTGCGGCAGGCCCGTTAGGCGAGGCAAGGATGCCGAGCGGGCCGTCGCCGCAATGCCGGTTCCGCAGGGCGTCCATGCCCTGCGGGCGGGCGCGCACCCTGAATAGCTGAGAGCCAGCAAATGGAAACGACGGGCGACTGAAGGTGGGTACGGACGTCCCGGGACCTGGTCGCGGCGCCCGGGGCATGCATAGCTCGACAACGGAGCCGATCCGGCGAGGCCGTGCCGTACTACGCACGCATGGCACGCGTAACACGGCACGGCTCGAGCCCAGCGCGTCAATTGCCGTGTTATGCATGCTCCGGAACCCGCGGCTCCGGACGGGAACACCACACCCCCCTCCAGATGCCGCCGTTCCATCCGCTGGCTCTCAGCCATTCAGGGGTGCGCGCCCGCCGGGCACGAACGCCGCGGAACCGGCCCCACGGACGCCGCCGCAGGCGGCGGCCACGCGGGACACGAGGCCTCCAGCGCACAACTCACGCCGGCGCAAAGCTCGCGCCACCCCGACATGCGTAACTGCCTCCACGCCTCCCCCCGCCCGCGAGCGCGTCTCAGCGCGCCGTCAGCCCAACCGGCCGGTGAGGTACCGCTGGATGTTCGGCCCCATCAGCGCCACCAGCTCGTCCTCGGGCAGCGACGCGATCGGCTCGATCTCCCACACCCACCGCATCATCACGAGCCCGACCACCTGCGTGGCGACCAACGATGCCCGCAGCAACCGCTCGTCCCCCTCGATCCGGTCGGCGATCGCCGGCAGCAGGCTGGCCGTGACGAACGCTCGGAGCTTCTCGCGGGTCCGCGGCTCGTGCGCGGCCGTGATCAGAATCGAACCGAGCACCTCGCGAATCTCGGGTTGCGTCCACCCCCAGATCACGTTGCGCACGACCGCCTCGCCGCGGTCCCGTAGAGGGACGGCATTCGTGGTGGCGATCGAGTCGATCCACGCCTGCGGCGGCCGCGTGCTCGCGTCGAGCAACTCTTCCTTGGACGAGAAGTAGTAGTGGACGAGCGCCGGGTCGACGTCTACCTCGCGCGCGACCCCGCGCAGCGTCGTGCCCGCCCAGCCGTTGTGCGCGAACGACGTCCGCGCCGCGTCGATGATCCGCTCGACCATCACCCCCGGCTCCTCGCGCGGGCCCCGCGGCTTTCTCGGCGATTTCTTCTCGGTGCTGGACACGTCAGCGCGTATTTCATCACACGATGAACTTGTTGTCGCGTCCGCGGCGCCACCGATCGCCGGAAACACTCACACTGCCCCGGATGCGCAAGGCCGAGGTGATCATCGTCGGACTGGGTGCGATGGGCAGCGCCGCCTGTTTTCAGCTGGCGACTCGCGGAGTGTCGGTGATCGGGATAGACCAGTACGCGCCACCCCACCCGTGGGGCTCGACGCACGGTGACACCCGCGTCACGCGCGAGGCGATCGGGGAGGGACGTGAGTACGTGCCGCTCGTGCGCCGATCGCACCAACTGTGGCGCGAGATCGAGCAGCAGACTGGCGCACGGCTGCTGACGCAATCAGGGATCGTGGTGCTCGCTTACCCATCGAGCGAGTTCCTCGCCGAGACACGGGCATCGGCGCGCGCGTACGAGATCGAGCACGAGGACCTCACCAACGCCGAGGCGCGCGCCCGATTCCCGATGTTCGCGCTCGATGACGAGACCGTCGCCTACTACGAGCCCGGAGCGGGCTACGTGCGGCCAGAGACGGCGGTCGCCACGCAGCTGACGCTCGCCCGCGCCCGCGGCGCGCAACTCCGCCTTGGCGAGCGCGTCACCGCGTGGGAGGCATCGGGTAACGGCGTCACGGTCACCACAGACGCCGACACCTATCACGCCGACCAGCTGCTCCTCTGCGCCGGCGCGTGGATCGGCGATCTGTTCCCCGAGGGTCGCGACACATTCGCGGTCTACCGCCAGCTCCTGTTCTGGTTCCCGATCGGCGGCGGCCACTACGCCCAACTGCGCGACATGCCGGGATTCATCTGGGATCTCGGCGGGCGCTACGACGACGTGGTTCACCTCGACGGCTTCTACGGCCTCCCCGCAATCGACGGTCCCGACGGGGGCGTGAAGGTCGCAGCCGAGTCATACGAACGAACCGCGACGCCCGATGGGCAACAGCATCAGGCGACGCGCTCGCAATCCCACCGCATCTACCAGCAATGCGTAGCGCCCTACCTCCCTTGGCTCGGCGCCGAGCCGCTCAGGACGGTCTCCTGCCTGTACACGAGCACGCGCGGCAACCGGTTCGTGATCGACCGTCACCCTGAGCATGACTCGGTCCTGATCGTGTCCGCCTGCTCGGGTCACGGGTTCAAGCACTCGCCGGCAATCGGGGAGGCGGTCGCGCAGTGGTTGACCGGGCGTCCTCCCGCCATCGACCTCGGCGCATTCAGCTTCTCGAACGCTTGCCGATAGGCCCACAAACCGGACGGGCGTCGTTGTACGCTGCACGCGGGGTCATGGACGAAGAGGTAGACGATGGAGCGGAGGGGCGCGCCAAGGAGGACCCGGCGCTTGACCCGTTGCTGGTCGCGCCGGCGGCGGTGCTCGAGGGGTTGCCGGACGCGGTGGTCGCCGCGGCCCGCGACGGCCGGATCGTGTTCGTAAACGCGCTCGCCGAGGAGCTATTCGGCTACCCCCGCCACGAGCTGCTCGGACAGCCCGTCTACGCGCTGTGGCCCGAGCGGGTCCGCGAGCGCTACACGCGCAACATGGAGCTGTACTTCGCCACGGAGCATCCGCTCCGATTCTCGACCGCGGCGTGGGGCCTGCGTCGGGACGGCTCGGAGTTCATCGGCGAGATGAGCTGGGGAATCGTCGAGACATCCGCCGGCCAACTCCTTCTTGCGGTTGGTCGTGACATCTCAGAGCAACGCGCCGCCGAGGCGCGTTTGCGGGCGGTGGCGGCGATGGGGGAACGCGCGCTCGCCGGCGCCGATCCTGCCGACATCGCCGGCGAGGCGATCGAGCGACTGCGCAAGCTGCTTCCCGTTTCCGCCGTGGAGGTGAGACTCGCCGGCGGCACGACGCTCGCGAGACACGGACCGGATCCCGAGGCGGGGCTGCGGTTTGCCATCGGGACCGGCGATGAGCTGCTGGTCGCGCCCGCCCGCCCGCTAACCGAGGAGGAACTGAGCTTCGTGCGCGCGGTCGCGCACACGCTCGCCACCGCGCTCGCACGGCTCCGCGTCGAGGAGCGGATGCGCCACGAAGCGGTGCACGATCCACTGACCCGCCTCGCGAACCGCACGCTCCTGCGCGACCGCCTCGAGCACGCGCTCGCACGGTCCGAGCGCGAGACGGGCGCGACCGCCGTGCTGTTCGTCGACCTCGACAACTTCAAGCAGGTCAACGACGCGCACGGCCACGCCGCGGGAGACGCCACCCTGGTGGAGTTGGGACGGCGCCTGCAGACGGCGGTCCGACCCGGCGACACGATCGCGCGGCTCGGTGGCGACGAATTCGTCGCGCTGTGCGAGGACGTCACCGAGGAGTCGGCGCTCGCCGTCGGTCAACGGCTGCTCGAGGCGATTCGGCTGCCGTTCACGGCCGCCGGCGTCGAGCACCAGTTGTCGGCCAGCGTCGGAATCGCGCTCGGTCATTCCGACCCCGACGCGCTGCTCGCCAACGCGGACGCGGCCGCGTACCGGGCGAAGGCCGCGGGGCGCGGTCGCATCGAGCTGTTTCGCTGAACGGCGCTAGCGGCGCCTCCCGCTCCCGCAAGATCGGGGCACGGGCGCACGTTCCATATTCACCACGGACGGTAGAGATGGTCACTGACACGCACACCAACGGCGCCCGCTCGATGGCGCGTCGGACCCCCCGCGTCAAACGGAGGCGCACGGTTCACGCTCAGGGCAGGCTCCGGTTCGTAACCGGGATCGTCCTGATCGTCGCGATTGCGACCGCGGTGTTCGGGGTCGAGGCCTACAAGCGAGCCGCGCGGTCTGAGCGGCGCGTCGCGACGTTGCAGTCCGACCTCGCGAGCCTCGAGCAGCGCGTCGCGGGCGATGAGCGCGCCGCCGCCGGCGATCGACAGCACGCCCGGAGCGTGGCGGCGCGGGCGAGCGCCGCGCAGCGATCGGTGCAGCGCGTCAACTGGAAGCTTCAGAGCGTCCCGACCGAAGCGCAGCTGGCCGGCATGCGCAGCCAACTCGCCGCCTACGCCGCCTACGCCGCCTACGCCGCGTGTATCCCAGCGCTCCAGAGTGAGATCAACGGCCTCCGTCTCAACTGGCGAATCGACGCCGACAAGCCGGCCACCGACTCCTTCAAGCTGTTCACGACGGCGTCGGCGCCCGCGTCGTGCTCAGGCGCGGCTAGCCCGCGCTGACCCGGTTCGTGATCGCCACGTAGGGCCGGCACGGCTCGTTGCGCAGGCTCGGGCATGCCGGCAGAGCGGAGTGGGCACGCTTGGCTAGCGGGTTGGGGAAGGCCGGCAGACCGGGCAGCGTGATCGGGAGGCTTGGACTGCTCACGCCGGGCGGCACCGGCAGGCCGAGCGGGACGCCGGGCTCACCCGCCGGCGCCGTCGGCGGGTGCACGTCGATCGCGAGTTGAGTGCCGTCCCGGGTGGTCAGATAGGTGTAGCCGTTGTCCGAAATCGACTGGTTGTAGATGCCGGGATCCCACGGGGCCGCGGCATCTGAGGGAACGGTGATCGGGCCGGACTCGACGCCGTCGGGGTATGACTGCACCCTGTAACCGCTGCCCGGCGGGACGTTGCGGAACAGCAAGCCGCCGAGCGAGTCGGCCTGCTGGGTGTAGAGCGTCGTTCCGTTCGGCGACAGCAGCGACATGCGCGCGTTCGGCGCCAGACCGGTGACGTACACCTGCTCGGCGCTGCCGTGGGCGCTGAACGTCGGGGTGGCCGCGCGGGCGCTCGCCGCCGACGCGCCCGCGGCGCTGAGCACGGCCACGATCAAAGCCGCGAGCGCCGACACGGCACGCGTTTTCGAACGACGCCGCAGGACGTTGCCTCTCCGCACGGCGCCAATGTCGCACATCTTTTTCGCGGGTGCGCCGGTTCCCCTCAAGCCGCGCCTCGCGCCGCGCAACTACGCGCGCGAGAGCGGGTTAAGGCAGGCGCGAGAGAACCCACCGGTCTCACGATCCGGGGAGGACAGCATGCGATGCGGATCCCGTTCGGGACTGTTTCTGTGCCCGTTGTTGCTCGTTGTGGTCGGCGCGTGGCTCGTGATCGCGAGCTCGGCCGTCAGGCCGGCATCGGCCGCGCCCGGACCAACCGGCTGCGTGCCGATCCACGGCGGCCAGGTCCTCTGTTGCGCCCACACCGCTGCGGGCAAGCAGCAGCGGCGCTGCTCGCCCGGTCTGACGATTTCGAGCACTCCGAACCCCTCGACCGACGGGCAGATGGTCACGATCTCGGGCCGGCTGGCGGGACCCCGTCACGCCCACGCTGTCGTACTCCTCTGGCGAAGGCTCGCCGGAGAGCGGCACTTTCATCCGACTGCGGCGACGAGGACCGATCCTGCCGGGCACTACTCGATCACGGTCCGGCTCGACGGCAACCGCTGGTGGTATGTGAGTTCCCGGGGCTTCCGCAGTCGCACCGTGCACCAGCGGGTGCAGGCGCTGATCACGCTCGCCGCCTCGGAGGTGAAAGCGGCACCCGGCGACACGGTGACGTTCACGGGCAGCGTGTCGCCGGCGCACCGCGCCGCGCAAATCGTGTTGCAGCAAATCGGGTCGACGGGCTGGCAGACGGTGGCGACGGGCGGGCTCAACCGGAGCTCCGATTACGCGATCGGCTATGCCTTCCCCGAGAGCGGGAACGGTCTGTATCAGTTGCGCATATACCTGCGCTGGACCACGAAGAACATCAACTCATACTCGCCGGCAGTCACGCTCGACGTGAACCCGATCTTCAAGATCAAGCACGTCGTGATCATCATGCAGGAGAACCGTTCGTTCGATCAGTACTTCGGGACGTATCCGGGAGCGGACGGCATTCCGGGGCTCGCCGGCAACCCGGGCACCGTGCCGTGCGTTCCCGACCCCGTGAACGGTGGGTGCGTGCAGCCGTTCCACGACACCAGCAACAAGAACTACGGCGGTCCCCACGGCGCGGCAAACGCAACCGCGGACATGGACTGTATGGGCGCGGCGGCCCGCACCGGCTGCAAGATGGATGGGTTCGTGGGTCAGGCGGAGAAGGGATCGAGCTGCACGACCAATGACCCGAACTGCAGTCCGTGCACCTCGAGCTCGAAGTCGACGTGCATCGACGTCATGGGCTACCACGACGCGAGCGAGATCCCCAACTATTGGGCGTACGCGGAGAACTACGTGCTCCAGGACCACATGTACGAGCCGAACGCCTCGTGGAGCCTTCCCGAGCATCTGTACCTCGTGTCGGAGTGGTCGGCGTTCTGCACCGACCCCAACAACCCGTTCTCGTGCAAGAACGCGCTCGAGAGCCCCAATACTCCCAACGGGCAGTCGGAGTACGCGTGGACGGATATCACGTATCTGTTGCATCAGTTCGGCGTGAACTGGGCGTACTACGTCTTCCAGGGCACCGAGCCCGATTGCGAGGACGACAGCGCGATGACGTGCGCGCCCGTGACGCAGGGACCGAAGACTCCGGGGATCTGGAATCCGCTTCCCGATTTCACCGACGTGGCACAGGACAACGAACTGGGCAACATCCAGTCGCTGTCGAACTTCTTCGCGGCGGCGAAAAGCGGCACGTTGCCGGCGGTGTCATGGATCACGCCGAACGGCACGGTGTCCGAGCATCCAACCGCACTCGTCAGCGCCGGCCAGACCTACGTCACCGGCCTGATCAACGCGATCATGGAGAGCCCAGACTGGGACAGCACCGCGATCTTCCTGTCGTGGGATGACTGGGGCGGGTTCTACGACCAGGTGGTCCCGCCGGTTGCCGACGCGGACGGCTACGGGCTGCGGGTCCCGGGCATCGTGATCAGCCCGTATGCCAGGACGGGCTACATCGACTCGCAAACGCTCAGCCACGACGCGTACAACAAATTCATCGAGGATGACTTCCTCGATGGGCAACGGCTCGATCCGACCACCGACGGACGGCCCGATCCGCGCCCGACCGTGCGTGAGGACAGCCCGATCCTCGGCGACCTGACCGCCGACTTCGATTTCAGTCAGACACCCCGTCCGCCGATGATCCTGCCGGTCTGCCCGACCACGGACCTGACGCCGGCGCCGTCCTGCTGACTGACGACGGGGTGACGCCCCGCGCGGGAGGCGGGGCGTCACCTGCGACTGTCAGCTCAGGTGGAAGATGAAGTCGTACTCCTTGCCGCCATCCCGTGACAGGAGCGTCATCTGACCGCGGCTGTCGCGGTAGGCGCCGGTCCCGCCGGTGATCGACAGCACGCTGTTGCGCGTGTCGTAGTACGGGCCCTGGACGGTGATCTGGCCGGCCTTGAGGAACGTGGTCCACAGGCACTCCCAGATCCCCTGCGCCGGCGCGACGCGGACGCAGAAGCCCTCGTCGTGCCCCACTCGCTTCGTGTTGGCGATGTTGAACACCGGGTTGTTGAACGTCAGCACGTTGCCCTTCACGTCCTTGCCCCCACCCGTGGGGATCTCGGTGTCGGTGATCGCGTGCTCGATCACGTGCACGGTCGCGCCGCTGGCGTGCGCCCGGGCCGGCTTGGCCGAGCTTGGTCCGGCGGCGATAGCTCCCGCCGTCAGCGCCGCCGTGGCGGCCAGCGCGAACGTTCGGCAGCGTGGCTTGCCGTATTGCAAGGCTCTCCTCCTCTGGTGGACCTCGGGAATTCGCGGCGATCGTACGCCGCCGGATGGGCGCCCGTCCAGGGCCCGCACGGCAGGCGCTAGCCGCCTGACATGTCCACCGGGTAGATGTTGGTCGGCTCGATCGTCACGACCACGCGCTTATCCCCCGGCTGGTCGTGCATCTTGACGTCGGCCGAGTACTTCGCCCCCAGCTTGTCGGCGAACGCGTAATCGTCGTCGGGCTCGACCTTTGCGTTCCCGCGCACCACGAGATAGCGGTACGGGTTCTCGAGGTCGAGGATCATCAGGCTGCACTTCGGGCGCTTCGCCAGGTTTCGCGTCTTCAGACGCGCCGTGTTGAGCGAGAGCTTCAGCTCGTCGTCGTCGTGAAGGAACCAAAGCTCCGTCATCTGCGGGAAGCCGTCGCCGCCGATGGTTGCCAGCGACGCGACCTGGGCATCGAGCAGGTCGCGATGAGAGTCAGGGAAGCTAGTCATGGCGTGGAAGCCTATCCACGCAGGTTCGCGGCGTGTGGGCCACGGGCCGCCCACAGCGGCGGGTCCGCCTACAGCGCCGGGTCCGCCTACAGCCCCGGGTCGTAGTAGTAGCCCCACATCTTGAGATCGGGGCTCTTCTTCACGACCTTGGCGAGCGCCGCGTTCCACGACGCCCACGAGTCGGGCACGATCCACTTCGGCAACGAGCGGCGGGGCAACGCGGGGCCCATCTCAGAGCACCACAGCGGCAGGTGCTTGGAACCCGCCCAGGCGGCTTCCTGCGGGACCTGAAGCAGACCGCCCACCTTCGTGTGGTAGCAGTGGACGGCGAGCGCCTGGACGCCCGGTGGCCGCCCGTGCGCGAAGCCCTGCTGGATGTCCGCGAAGCCCCACGGGCTGAACTCGCCGTAGACGCGAATCGCCTGCGGAACAAGCTGCATGAGCACCGGCTCGACCGCATTCCAGACCGCCCGATAGTTCTGACCGACGCTTCGCCCGTTCCTGGTGAGGGGGACGGTGCCCTGCCCGAACGCAGTGGGCATCGACAGGTCCTGCTCGTTGCCGACGCCGACGGCCCACACGTAGGGCGCGTATGACGGGAGCACCTGCGCCATGTAGGCCGCGACCTGATTCGGGGTCAAGTGGTTGTCGAACTGGAACGAGATGTAGACCCGGAAGCCGGCCGCGTATGCGTGCTGGACGCAGTTGATGCCAACGCCTTCTGGCGCCTCCTGGGGCGACAGGATCAGCCGCATGACGTTCGCGTGGTTCGCGCGCAGCACAGGATTGACGTTGCGGTTGGCCACGCACGCCACCTCGCTGCTGACCGCATACCAGGTGGGCCGGCGAGCGAAAGCGACCGCGGGCGCGATGATCAGCGCGATGGCCGCCGCCGTCGCTACGAGCCCTCCCGTGCCGAAGAGCCGCCTGAGGGTCGGGATCTTGCTTACTTCCACGCTTCGTCCTTCGTCGCCGGGGGCCAAGCTGCGTTCCGCAGCCCGGGATCTAGCCGGTCGCTACGTTCTGCATCGGCAGCACCTACACCTTCCTTGACCCGCGGTAACCGTCGGCCGTGGAGGTTCTTATCGAGTTGTAGGGATTCTCTCGGGTGGTTCTTCATCTCGCCGGACAGGCTCAGCCGCCAGATGACGCGCTTTTGAGAACGACCCGGGGCCCGTCTGTCGGCTGGCGGCTGGCGCGAGTGATGCTGGTGGTGGCTGGCGTCGTTGCCGCCGTCACGGTTGCCTTCAGCTAGCGGCGCCGTCACGATTCCCGGCCTGTCGGGCGGCTCCCGGAAGACGCAGGCTAGCGACCAGGCGACGCTCGC
The DNA here is from genome assembly GCA_963755525.1 of uncultured Solirubrobacterales bacterium. GTDB lineage: Bacteria > Actinomycetota > Thermoleophilia > Solirubrobacterales > Solirubrobacteraceae > Palsa-465. The sequence goes on from CAVWKC010000033.1 coordinate 92,732, forward strand.
CGCCCAGCGGACCGCCGCCGACAAGCACTGGGCGTCGGCCACGTGCACGAGCATCCTCGCGTGGAAGAACGAGATCCAGCGCGACGGGACGAGCCTCAACCTCAGCCTCGGTCCGAGCACGCGCGTCCACGATGCGATCACCGCGACCACGCGGCTGATGAGCCAGCTCGACACGCTCGGTCTCCCGCCGAGCGGGCAGACGGCGCGCGCGCAGGCCGAGCTGAATCAGCTCCGCGCCGAGATCGCGTCGCGACTGAGCAGCCTCAAGGGCGCCGCCGGCAGCGTCGCCGGCGGGAACTTCGCCGCGATCGGGACGCTGATCGACGACCTCGAGAGCGCGCAGGCCCTTCCAGCGCAGATCGCCGGCGAACTCCAGCACGTCGTGTCGGTCGATCTCGGCCTCTCGGTCGCCGAGACGCGCGCGTGCCGGCAACTCGTCGGCATCCCCATCTGATCCGCCCCGGCCGGTACTGTCGCCGCATGGAGCGCAACGTGCTCGGCGCGCCGCTCGAGAGCTGCGGCACGGACCCGCTCACCGGCTTCTACCGCGACGGCTGCTGCCGCACCGGGCCCGACGATCTCGGAAGTCACACGATCTGCGCGGTCGTCAGCGCCGAATTCCTCGAGTACCAGCGAAGCATCGGCAACGACCTGAGCTCGCCGGCGCCGGCGCACGAGTTTCCGGGTCTCAAGCCCGGCGACCGCTGGTGCGTGACGACCTACGCGTGGCTCCGCGCCCACGAAGAGGGCGTCGCGGCATTCGTCGTGCTCGCAGCAACGCACGAGCGGGCGCTCGATTACGTGCCGCTCGACGTGCTCCAGCAGTACGCGGTCGACGTACCCGCTGATCCGGGCTCGATCGACGCTACTTGAGCAGCTCGACCGTGAGCGACGACGGCGCCGACGACGAGCGTTCGACCGTGTAGACGCCTCCGGCCAGCTGCGGGAGCTGTCCGGGCAGCGGCGTGAGATGCGGGCTGTCGGTCGTCGACAGCGTCAACCGCAGGCTGTCGCCGGCGGCGATCGTGACCAGCGTCGGGAAGATCTCGATCTGGTACTCGGTGACGGCGCCCGGGAGTGACGGGCGTGGCCGAGGCCTGCGTGTACGGGTGGTAGGGCAGCACGGTCATGCCGTCAGCCGCCCACGAACGCTTTTTGTCCACCGCTCGGAGCGAGCCGAGCAGCGCACCCTCGGTGAGCGGATACGCGGCTCCACTCGGGGTGACGTCCTCGATCTCGGCCACCAGCTCCGTCTCGGAGGTGGTCGAGCTCGCGTACACGGTGGCGGTGATCGGTCCGGCGACGGTCTCCGGGTGCGCGAACGGCGCCGACGTGTAGCTGGTCGCCCACGGCCCGGTCTCGGAGACGCGATCGTCGTTGACGCACGGGCCCAGCAGCCCCGCGGTCCCCGACGGCACCGAGATGCCGCCCATCGACCACTGGTCGATCGGGCGTCCGCAGGGAGCACCGCTCGGGCTCCAGGCGAGCGTGTCGCTCGTCGCAACCGGAAGCGATGCCGACCCGGTGACGCCTGTCAGTACCCCGCTCACCGGGGAGGTGACGCCGCCGAGCACACCCGTCAGCGTTCCCGCGACGCCGGAGCCGGGTGCCGAGCCCGCGAGCGTCCCGCCGGCGGCAGCGGTCGAGGAAGGCGCCGAGCTGGTGAGCGTTCCACCGGCGCCGAAGTACAGCCGCGTGGGCGTCGCGCCCGTGAACGGGTACGTCGAGGTCTCGTCGAACTGACCGCTACCGAGGTCGTAGTAGTGCAGCGGCGTCGAGGTCTGGGCCATGCCGGTGCGCTCGTGCTTGAGCCATGTGTCGAACCACTCGAGCTCGAGCGGATCGACGTCGACCGAGGAGCCGTTGAGGTGCTCCCACGGGCCGACGATCAGCTGGTAGCGACCGGTCGTCCGCTGACCCGGCGACATCGGCGCCGTCACGCTGCGGCCGGCCCAGGCGTTCTGGAGCTCGGCGTAGTTGAGCGGCTCGCCGTTCTGGAAGATGTCGAACTCCCCGCCGACCAGATAGGCGGGGATGTGGTTGGCGGCGACGCGCGCGAGCACGTTCTGCGGGTTGCGCGTCTGCCAGTAGGGCCCGTCGTACGCCTCGTCGCCGCCGGTCAGGATGTTCTCGGTCGTCGCCGCGTGATAGCTCGCGAGCCCGTTGACATGGTCCCCCTCGATCCCGGCTAGGTCCGACAACAGCGTCGGGTCGCTCGCCGTGTCCGTGATCGGGTTGCTCGTGTTTTCGGCACCCGTGAGGCCAAGGTAGGTCTCGCTGAACTCGAAGTCGAGCAGCCCGCCCATGAACGACGTGTCCCGATAGATGTCGTTGGCGCTGACCATCGGGAAGATCGCCTTCAGCGGCGAGTGCCGTCCGACGGCGCTGGCAAGCAGCAGCTGGTCGATTCCGAGGTATGAGGGTCCGTACGTGCCGACGCGCCCGTCGGAGTTCGGCAGGTGCGCCGCCCAGTCGAGGACCTTGACCGCGTCCTTCTGCTGCGCCGGATCGAACAGACCCCAACTGCCGTTTGAGTCGCCGGTGCCGCGGACGTCCTCGACGACCTCGATATACCCGCGCTCGGCCAGGTAGTCATCCGCGCCACCCGTGGGGCTCCCACCACCGGGTGAGGATGCCGAGCCCGGGCTGCTCGAGCCACCCTGGCCCTTCCCGTACGGCGTCATCGTCAGCAGAACGGGGAACGGCCCCTTGGCTGGCGCGCCCGACGCCGTCGTCGGATAGATCTCGTTGACCCGGATCGTGGTGCCACCCGCGCCCTTGACCTGAATGTCGTTGGTCGAGGCCGTCCCGTACACCGCCTGCTCCGGGGTCCAATGGCTGCCGGCCGCCGCACTCGCCGAGATCACGCCCGCCGGCAGCGACGGATCAAGCCCGACGAGACTCGACGGAGCCGACTCGACCGCCGGCGCGCCCGCCGGAGGCGACGGGGTCACCGCCAGCGCCGGCGCAGCGCCGAGGCCGGCGCAGGCAAGACCGATTCCGAGCGCAACCGCGCTCCTAAAATTGACACGCAGACGAGTGATTCCAGGCATCAGGCGAGCCTCCCGCCCGACCGGATACCCGAAGCACAGGTTTTCTAGACATCGGAACCGAGCGCGCCCGAGGCCTCAGCTGAAGAACGCGAAGCTCCGCACCTCGATGCTGTGCCTCGGCACCGCCCCCTCGACGCTCGGATCGCGGAACGCCGAGTGGAGGACCCGCCAGGCGCGGCTGTGGTCGGAGTCGTGGAACACGAAAAACAGGATCTCGTCCCGCGTCATGTCCGGGAAGTACCACCAGTCGTGGTCGGGGCTGAACAGGAACTCCGAGCCACTCGTGATCATCTTCGACTCGTCGACGGCCTCGGCGATCGGATCGTCCGGAATTCGGTCGACGAAATACAGCTGGTTGGGCAGCCCCTCGTCGTCGCGGAGGCTGCGGAAGTCGCACAGCGCGAGCGGCCAGTCCTGCGGCGGGGGACTGAACACGCGCCAGAAGCTCGTCGCCAACGCACGTCGATAGCCGGGGCCATCGGGGAATTGCTCGGCGTAGACGCGCGCCGCGGTCATCTCGGCGCCTTCGGGGCCGTAATCGATGTGGACGAGAGCCGCCTGTGGTTGTGAGCGCGTGCTCGGCCGGAGCGGCCGAGCGCCGCAGGACCGCCCCGCGAGAGACGACCTCATCGGCGCCGGTCCGCTCCTTGATGAAATCGACCACCTCTGCGACGTAAACGGCGTCCACCTCGGCCTTGTCGGTGAAGTCGTCGACCGCGCTGCGATGCGCGACGATCTCGAAGCCGTGGGTGTCCGTCCGGAAGGTGTCCTGGAGCGACCGGCCGTTGCGGATCGGAACCGTGTGCGATTCGTAGCTGCCGGTGTTGATGCTCGCCCCGGGCGCGGTAAACCGCCGCAGCACGGTCGACCCAGGTGCCAGGTACTGGAGCTCGCCTGGAACGCTCGTCATCTGCTCGGTCGCCCTGCCCGTCGTCATCGCTGGCCTCTTCCTCCTCGACCTGGGTATGAACCTACCAGACGTTCAACCGCCTTCTCGACCGTGTCCATCCGCGTGTTCTTAAGAAGATCTCACTAATGCGGCATACCTTCCGCTGGGCGAAATGACCGGTCCTCGGCACTTGTGGTCTGGCGATTGGCGGGCCGATTCCTCGGCCCACCGAGACGAGCTCGATGCGAATCGGGCGCACGTGCCCGTGCTCGAGGAGCCTGAGGGCCGTGCCGGCGCCGCCACGCCGCACGATTCGCGACCGGATCCGGGCGCTGCTCGGCCATGTCCGCACGCTTCTCCGGCGCATCCGGAAGATCCGCCTCGGCACGCCGCGCCAGCGCCGCCTCGCGCTCGCGCCACCGTGGCCGCGATACTGCTGCTCGCCGGCGCCGTCGTACGCGGTCGCCGATTCGCTGAGCGGAAGCTCGACAACGACCTCGCAGGCCACGATCGGTTCACGCGCGTGGCTCGGAATCAATGTCAAAACCTCTGCGCAGGGCGGGGTGATGGTCGTCGACGTCTTCCCAGGTAGTCCGGCACAGGCCGCCGGCATGGAGCCGGGCGACGTGATCACGCGGCTGAACGGCAAGCCGGTCTTCGCCCCTTCCGATGTCACCTCGGTAATCGCGGCTATGCACCCAGGGCAGCAGGTCAAAATCCAGTACCAGGGAAGCGGCGTGTCGTACACGTCGAGCGTCCCGTTGGCTACGCGTCCGGCCGGGTATCCATGAACTTCGTCGACCCCGCCGTCCTGATCGCACTGGTCGCGATCCCCTTGCTGATCGGCTGGTACCTGCGCCAGCAGCGCCACCGCACCACCGCCGCAGCGGCGTTCTCGGCTCCCGCGCTCAGCGCATCCGTCACGCCGAACCGTCCACGCTGGCGCCGGCACATCCCGATGCTCGCGTTCGCGGTGGCGCTCGCAGTGCTGATCGTCGCCGCCGCCCGCCCGGAGCGAACGATCGCGGTGCCGGTCAACACGGGCACGATCATGCTCGTCAACGACACCAGCGGCTCGATGGCGGCCACCGACGTGAAGCCCACACGTCTCGCAGCCGCTGAGAGGGCCGCCAACCAGTTCGTTCACGGCGTTCCCGCGTCGATGCGGGTCGGCCTGATCGAGTTCAACACGCACGTCTGGCTCCTGCAGTCCCCGACCACCGATCACGCTCAGGTCAGCTCCGCGCTCACGCAGCTCCGCGTGACCGGCGGGACGGCGATCGGCGACGCGCTCCAGACCGCGCTGCATACGATCGCGACCGTCCCGAAGGAAGGCGGCAAGCAACCGCCGGGGGCGATCCTGCTGCTGTCGGACGGCGCCACGGACGTCGGCTCGGATCCGATCACCGCCGCCGAGCAGGCAGCCGCGAAGCACATCCCGATCTACACCGTCGAGCTCGGGACGCCGGGCGGAACCGTCACCGAGAAGCGCGGCAACCGGACGATCACGGTGCCGGTCCCGCCGAACCCGGCGCAGCTCGCGGAGATCGCCCGCGTGTCTCACGGCCAGGCGTTCACCGCACAGGACGCGAAGGGGCTCGACGCGATTTACCAGCATCTCGGCGCCGAGCTCGGGCACAAGAAGGTCAAGCATGAGATGACCGCCAGCTTCGCCGGCGGCGGGCTCGCGCTGCTGCTGCTCGGCGGCGTCGCCTCGCTCGCCTGGTTCGGACGACTTATCTAGATGACTGCGACTAAGGAACTAAGGAGAACAGATGACCGACATCGACAATCCGGGCGAGCTGCGGGGCGAGGCGCGCGCGGCGCTGGGCGAGGCGCTGCACGAGATGAAACGCGTGATCGTCGGGCAGGACGCGATGCTCGAGCGGCTCCTGGTCAGCCTGCTGGCCGGCGGCCACGTCCTGCTCGAAGGCGTCCCCGGGCTCGCTAAGACGCTGACGGTCAAGACGCTTGCCGCCGTGCTCGGCGGGTCCTACAGCCGGATCCAGTTCACCCCCGACCTCGTTCCCGCCGACCTCGTGGGCACGCGCGTCTACCGACCCGACACGGCGAGGTTCGATACCGAGCTCGGCCCGGTGTTCTGCAACTTCCTGCTCGCCGACGAGATCAACCGTGCGCCGGCAAAGGTGCAATCGGCGCTGCTCGAGGTGATGCAGGAGCAGCAGGTGACGATCGGCGGCAGCACGTACGAGGTCCCGCTCCCGTTCATCGTGATGGCGACGCAGAACCCGATCGAGTCCGAGGGCACCTATCCCCTGCCCGAAGCCCAGGTCGACCGCTTCCTGATGAAGATCCTGGTCGACTACCCGAGCGCCGGCGAGGAGGCGGCCGTCGTCGGACGCAGCCTGCGTCCGCCTGCCGACGTCCAGGAGCGCCTGTCGCTCACCGATCTGCGGCGCTACGCGGCCGCGGCGGCAACCGTGCTCGTCGATCGTGAGACGATCGGCTACGCGGTCGCGCTCGCGGACGCGACGCGACATCCGGCGACCTTCGGGCTCCAGGACATCGCGCCGATGATCGAGTTCGGCTCGAGCCCGCGTGGGCCGATCGGACTCGTCCAGGCCGCTCGCGTGCTCGCGCTGCTGCGCGGCCGCGGCCACGTCGTGCCCGACGACGTGCGCGACCTCGCCAAGGACGTGCTCCGCCACCGGATCGTGCTGTCCTACGACGCCCTCAGCGAGGGCGTGACCGCCGACCAGTTGCTCGACCGCGTCCTCGCCGCCGTCCCCGAGCCGAACGCCGAGGACCTGATGCGCGAGACGCCGAGCGTGGTGAGAGCGCGGTGAGCACGTCTGTGCTCGAGCCGCCTGCGGCGCGGCAGGGCCCTGGCCCGCTGGCGCAGCCGCTGATCGAGGCGCTCGACCTTGCGATCACACGGCTCGTCGCCCGGATGCTCCCGGGCGATCGGCGTGCCGCCGGCGTCGGCGTCGGGATGGAGCTAGCGCAGCTCCGGCCGTACGAGATCGGCGACGACGTGCGCCACATCGACCCCGCCGCCACCGCCAGGACCGGTCAGCCGCACGTTCGCTTGCACGTGCCCGAACGCGCGATGACGACCTGGCTCGTGCTCGACGTGTCGCCGTCGATGGCGTTCGGCACCGCGCGCCGGCTGAAGGCGGATGTGGCCGAGGGCGTGGCGCTCGTGTTCGGGCGACTCGGCGTACGGCGCGCGGGCAGCGTCGGAGCAGTTGCGTTTGGCGCAGACGCGCCGCGAGTGCTGCCGCCGCGCGGCGCCAAACCCGGGCTCGTCGCGCTTCGGAAGATGCTGGCCGAGGGCGTCGCGCCCGACGGCCAGCAGCATGCCGACGCCCTGGCCGACGCGCTTGCGCGAGTGGGTCGGATGGCGCGCCAGCCGGGGCTCGTAGTCGCGATCAGCGACTGGCGCGACCAGCACGGATGGCAGCGGCCGCTCGCATCGCTTCGGGTTCGGCACTCGGTGCTCGCCGTCGAGGTCGTCGATCCGCGCGAAGCGACGCTCCCGGCGGTCGGTCATCTGGCGCTCGTCGATCCCGAGACCGGCGCCCGCATCGACGTCGACACCTCCAACCGGCGCTTGCGCGAGCGCTTCGAGAAGCTCGAGCGCGAGCGACGTGAAGAGCTGGCGCGCGAGCTGCGTCGCCTCCGGATCGACCACGTCACGCTCGCGACCGATCAACACTGGCTGCTGGAGCTCGGGCACCACCTGCGATGAGCTTCGCGTCACCACAGTGGCTGGTAGCGCTCGCGTTGATACCGATCGCGATCGCGGCCGCGATCCTCGCGCGGCGCCGCTCGCGCCGATACGCGGTCCGGTTCCCGGCGGTGTCGACGCTCGTGCTCGCGGCCGGCGTGGGAATGTCATGGCGCCGTCACCTTCCGGCCGCGTTCGCGCTCGCGGCGATCGCCGCGCTTGCGGTGGCGCTCGCTCGCCCGCGCATGAGCTACAGCGCACCGGCCAACCAGGCTTCCGTGATGCTGGTCATGGACCACTCGGGGTCGATGGCCGCGACCGACGTTTCCCCGACGCGACTCGCCGCGGCCGACAAGGCGGCGAATACCTTCATCGACCAGCTTCCGGGCAGCGTCCTCGTCGGCGCGATCGCATTCTCCGACGCGCCGGACTCGGTGCAGGGACCGGTCGCGAACCACTCGGCCGCGCGTGCGATCGTCAACGGGGAGGTCGCGAACGGCTCCACCGCGACCGGGGATGCGCTCCAACTCGCGCTCCAGTTGCTCCGAGGCGCGGATAAGAAGCATCCCCCGTCGGCGATCGTGCTCCTGTCCGACGGCGCCGCCAACGCCGGCGTCGACGTTGCGACGGTCGCTCGTCAGGCGGCCCAGGACAAGATCCCGATCGACACCGTCGCGCTCGGCACGCCGAACGGCGTCCTCCCGAGCACTGACCCGTTCCAACCGCCGATCGCCGTCCCGCCCGACCCCCAGCTGATGCAGGAGATCGCCCAGCTGTCCCGCGGGCGGACGTTCAACGCCCAGAGCTCCGACGAGCTCAGCTCGATCTACAAGCAACTCGGGCATCAACTCGGCAGCGTCGACCCGCAAGCGCGACATCACGGCCGCGTTCGCGATCGGCGGCCTAGTCTTCCTGGTGCTGGGGGCGGCGGGGTCGACTCGCTGGTCCGGGCGCCTGCCCTGACCTCGACTCGCTGATCGGGCCGCCTCCCCTGACCGCGGCCATCTCCCGGCTGCGAACATCCTCGGGATGGACGTGATCGAGGCTCCGTTCCGCGGTCAATCGGCGCTCGCCTTCGGACCGCGCTAGGTGAGCGCGACAGCCGCACCTCCAGGCACGCCGACGCCGCGCCATCTGGGCCCGCCCGTGCGTAAACCTGCTGACCCGCCGCCGACCCCCGGGCGCCGGCCGAGGATCTGGCGGCTGCTGCTCGGCTGCGTGTTGGTCGTGGCGCTGAGCGCCGGCGCCACCGTCGTCCTGATCAAGGGCGAGATCAAGACGATCGCCAAGGACCTGCGCTTCCACAAGGCGATCAAGCTGCCCTCCGGCGCGCTGGCGCCGGCCGGGTTCGGGGATACGCAGACGATCCTGCTCGTCGGCAACGACCAGCGCAGGCACACGACGACGACACCTGTACTGCCGCACTCGAACGAGATGCTGCTGGTCCGCATCGACCCGAACAAGCCGTACATCTCGATGATGTCGATCCCTCGGGAGCTGATGGTCACGATCCAGTGTCCGACCGGGCCGGTTACGACACGCCTGAACTATGCGCTCACCTGCGGCGGCTTCCCCACGCTGATCTCGACGATCCATCAGCTCACCGGCATCAGGCCCAATCACGTGGTCGAGATCGACTTCGGCAACTTCCAAACGGCCGTCAACGAGATCGGGTGTGTCTACTCGACGATCGACCGCCGCTATTACAACGTGAACATCGGTACTCCTGACACCGACTATTCGAACATCAACCTGCAGCCCGGCTATCAGAAGCTCTGCGGCTCGCAGGCGCTTCAGTTCGTGTCATACCGCCACGGCGATACGTCACTAGTACGGGACGCACGCGATCAGGATTTCCTGCTCGATGTCAAGAAGGAGTACGGACCATCGCTGCTCGGCAACATCCACAAGTTCGAGAGCATCTTCGGCCAGACCGTGATAGTCGACAAGGGGCTGCAGTCGGAGTCCGGTGTCGAGAACCTGCTCGGGACACTGATTTCTTCCGCGACCCTGCGGGTGCGGCAAGTGCAGTTCAACGTCACACTCCAGCCGACGGGGTCGAATCCGTGCAACTGCGATACCGCGACCCCGCAGCAGATTGCCGCGAGCGTTCACTCATTCCTCGGCGGCAGCGACAACGTTCCGACCCACAGCACCGCTGTCGCGGCGCACGCGGTGCAACGTCGCAAGGTCCAGGCGAGCCTTCCACTGGTCCCGAGCACGAGCGCCGGCCTGCAGCAGGCCCAGATGAGCGCCCGGGGTCTGACGTTCCCGCTCGAGTATCCGCGCGTCCAGGACGCAAATGGGACCGCGGTACCCGTCTCCCTGCGGGACTACCTGATCCACGGCCCCAACCACAGTGCGTACTCCGCGTACGTGGCGGTGTTCTCGAACGGCCTGCTCGGTCAGTACTACGACGTCCAGGGCATGACGTGGCTCGGTGCGCCGATGTTCACCAATGCCGACCAGATGGTGACGGTGGCGGGGCGCACGTACTCGCTGTTCTACTCCGGCCAGCATCTGATGGTGGTCGCGTGGTACGAGCATGGGGCCGTCTACTGGGTCCACAACACCCTGACGGATTCGGTCGAGAACGGAGAGTTGCTCGCGATCGCCGAGCAGACGCGGCCGATCGGCGTCCCCGGCACCCCCGGCGCGCCGGTCGGGGGCGCGCGCAGCGGCCGGCACGGGACGGTCGCGGCCGTCGTCGTTCCCAGACGGCTCACGACCGGACCCAAGGTCACTACGGTCGAGACGATTGGCGCGATCGGAGGCGTGGCGACGCTGCTCGCGGCACCGCTGCTGTGCTTCGGGCTGTTGCGCCGCCGGCGGCGACTGGCCGCGCTTCGCGCCGAGTTGGACGCCCTGCTCACGCTCGAGTATCAGCTCCGATCGAGCGTGCCCCGCGCACCGGCCGTGAGCCGGGGGAGCAGCTCCCTAGCCGCCCGGCCACGAACTCCGCGGCACCCCCGACCTCGCTCAGTCCGCGAGGCCGTGCGTATAGGCGTAGTGCACGGCCTGGGCGCGGTCGCGCGCGCCGATCTTCGAGAACACGTGGTTGACGTGGGTCTTGACCGTGGCTTCGCTGACCACAAGCGTGCTGGCGATCTCGGCGTTGGACAGGCCGCGGGCGATCAGCGACAGCACCTCCCCCTCGCGCGGGGTGAGGTCGTCGGGCAGGTTCGGGGGCGGGGCCGGGCGCCGGGTCGCGCCTGCGGCCTCGATCAGGCGCGCCTGGACCTGCGGATCGAGCAGTGCGTGGTGGTCCGCGGCGGCGTGGACGGCGCGGGAGATCTCGGCGATCCCGGCGTCCTTGGTCAGGTATCCACGCGCGCCGGCGCGCAGCGCGTCGAGGATCGAGTCCTCGTCGGCGTGGGTGGTGAGCACGACGATCTCGGTGTCGGGCTGGGCCTCGCGGATCCGGCGGGTGGCCTCGACCCCGTCGAGTCGCGGCATCCGCAGATCCATCAGAACGACGTCCGGCCGGTGGCGCGCCGACAGCGCCACCGCCTCCTCGCCGTCGGAGGCGGCAGCCACCGGCGTGATGTCGGGCGCCGCCTCGAGGAGCGTCATCAGCCCCTCGCGGACCAGCGCCTGATCGTCGACCACCAGGACGCGCACCGGACCGCTCATCGTGCGTCCTCCGACGGAATGGCCGCGGGTTGGGGCGGCGGTAGGCGCAGCTCAACCCGCCAGCCGCCGTTTACGACGCCGGCGTCGAGGGTGCCTCCGAGCAGTGCCGCGCGCTCGCGCATACCCTGGAGACCGTAGCCGCCGCCGCTGTCGGCGAGCCCGGCGGAAACCCGAGCGCCGGCTCTCTCCGAGAGTCGGTCCTCGACGAGCAGGACCACGTCGTCGCCGGCCTGCTCGCCGGCGTGGACGGCGACCGACACGTCGGCGCCCGGAGCATGCTTGCGGACGTTGGTGAGAGCCTCCTGCGCGACCCGCAGCACCGCCTGCCCGGTCGGGCCGGCGAGGCGTGCCGGGTCGCCGTCGACCGTCAGCTCGACCGGCGCGTCCGCACTCGCCCGGTACTCGGCCACGAGCGCCTCGATTCCCGCCGATGCCGGCACAGACTCGCCACGCAGCACCCCGACCGCCTGCCGGGTCTCCTCCAGTCCCTCGCGCGCGAGCGCGTGCGCACGCTGCACCCGCGCCAGCACCGTGTCGCGGTCGGCGCCCTGCTCCACCAGCGAGCTGGTCGCCTCGAGCTGAATCGTGAGCCCCGCGAGCGTGTGGGCCAGGACATCGTGGATCTCCCGGGCGATCCTCGTCGACTCTTCGAGCCGCGCCGAGCGCAATTGCTCCTCGTGCGAGCGCTGGGTCTGGGCGAGCAGCAGCTCGGCCTGTTCGGCGCGCATCTGGGACTGGCGGCTGGTCGACGCCGCGAGCGCCATGGCGATGAACCCGAGCGAGTAGGCGAGCACACCGACGCCGCTCCCGCCGTAGATGAGCACCGTCGCGCCGAGCGCGAGCGCCCCCAGCGCGACGATCAGGAACGCGCCCGCCAACTCCACACGGATGCCGGCGGCGGCCACCGCGATGAACACGAACGCAGCGGCGGCGGTGTCCGGTGCGGCGCCGGCGAGCACGCCCCCAGCGACGGCCATGACGTACACCTCGGGCGTGATCGGTCCAGGGCCGATCGGCGGCCGGATCGTCCACACGAGAAAGCTGATGACGCAGGCGACGAACGAGACGGTGACCACAAGCTCGCGCCCGCTGCTGCCGGGATGGTGGTGGGCATGCACCACCGACCAGGTGATCAGCGCCAGCCCGACGATCCGGAACACGCGCGCCAGCCGGCGGTCCATGCGGGAGAGGATCATCATGAAGGAAGGTACGGCGTTCCGCGGCGGGGGTTCAACATGCGAGGTCGACCCCGAACCACATCGAGGCGGACCTCGCGCGCAGCGATGCGGACCCCGAACACGGCGAAGCGGGACCCGCTGGACGCGGATCCCGCTGACGTATGCCGATCGACTTGCATCCCGGCGTGGCCCTCAGGCGAGTTCCGGCAACACCCGGCCGAGAGCGCGCTGCCGGCGAAGCGCCATGATCAGCGTGCGCCCGCACACCTCGAAGACCGCCATCGCCAGCAGTGCGACCGTCCATGCCTCGCCGCTGGTGATCGAATGCGTGGCGCTGAAGTGACCGATCGTGGACGCGCCACCGTTGTTGATCCAGATCAGGAACGCGAACCGCGAGCCCATCCCCAGCACCCAGAAGAAGGCTGAGATCCAGCCGGCGCGGGCCAGCACGTCGCCGTCACGGTCGCGCCGCATCATCACTGCCTGTCCGCTCGCTGTACCGATCAACAGTCCGACGAGCGCCAGGACGACGACGAGCACGAGGTCGTTGCCGGCGGTCGGGATGCCATGCAGGTAGTTGAGGACCGCGATCCCCACGATGACCAGCGGGCGGACGAGCGCCTTGGTCGTCAACTTACGCTCCTTGATCTGCAGCAGGACGAGGAGCACCAGAACCGAATCGAGTAGGTAATCAGTAAATGTCATGGCCGCATCGTCGTCCGAAAACGGCGTGCGCACATCGGCACCGGGGTCGATTGCCGGGTTGAAATAGCCGCCCCTCTCCACCCGAGGGTGGAGCCTCAGACTCGCAAACGGCCGTGCGACACTCCGAGGCATGGATTCCGGGCGCCGTCGGCACGTAACCCTGTCGGGCGAACTGTCGGGCAACTATGTGGTCGTCGAGGAGCGATCCGACGGATCGCTCGTATTGACGCCAGACACCTCGAAGCGCGGCGCAAGCCCACCGGCACGCCAGGCCACTGGTGGGATCAACTCGCTGTTCTCGGGTCTGCTCGCGCGCCCGGAGAAGGGGCCGCCAGACGTCCCGGCGATCCTCGAGGGATGGGGGGTCGAGCTTGCGGAGGAGGAAGGCGTCGACGACTTCCTGATCGCGGACGTCGACGGCACGACCGGCTTCGTCGCGATCACCACCCAGCGCTTCATCTTCGCCGCGAACACCGGCAGGGGCGTCAGCGTCCTCCAGGAGCACCTGCTGTCCGCCGCGCGCGACGTGGAGCTCGTCGGGCGCCGCCGGAAGCCCAAGCTCCGCGTCAGCTGGCACGGATCCGAGAGCGTCATCGGGGTGCTCGAGCGAGATGCCATCTCGCGCCTGGAACAGCACCTGACCGCCCATCGCGCGGCCGGGTAATTTGTGCCGATGCCGGACAGGCGTCTCATCTCCTCGGGGTCTGACTTCGAGCGCCAGAGCGCGTACTCGCGGGCGGTCGTCGACGGTGACTGGATCCACGTGGCCGGCACGACGGGCTTCGACTACGAGCAGATGACGATTCCCGAGGGCGTCGTCGATCAGACCGAGCAGGCGTTTCGCAACATCATCGCGGCGCTCGGGGAGGCCGACGCGACACTCGCGGACGTCGTACGAGTGCGGTACATCGTGCCCGACCCCGGCGACTTTCCGGCGACGTGGCCCGTGCTCCGCCGGTACTTCGGGGACGTGCGTCCCGCGGCCACGATGCTCTCGTGCGGGCTGGCCGATCCGCGGATGAAGATCGAGATCGAAGTGACCGCGCACCGCGACCCGGGGCCTCCGAGCTAGTCGTCGACCCCGGGGCCCGGCCGGGTTGGCCTACTCCCAGCGGAACATGCGAGCGGCGAGGAAGCATGAGCCCACCGCCCATGCCGCGAGCACGAGCAACGGCTCGACGCCCGGGTTATGCCCGCCGAACGCTTCGTGGAGCGCGGTAAAGCCGACGCCCGTCGGGAGTACCTTCGCGATGTCGCTGATCAGCTGCGAGTGGATCTCCTGGAGCGGGACATACAGCCCCGAGAAGAACGCCAGCGGGTAGAACACGAGTACGGTCAGGCCCTGGGCGATCTGCGGGGTCTTGGCCACGGCGGCCACCAACAGCCCGAGTCCGATCGTTGCCGCGGCTGTGAGCACGAGCGCGACCAGCGTCACGAGGTACCCGCCGGCGTCGTGCGGGAGCGCCAGTCCATACGCGCCGGCCCCGGCGCCGAGCAGGATGCCGATCCCGATCACGGCCAGGATCAGGGCCACGGTGGTCTGCGCGGCCAGCAGCCAGGACGGGGGCACCGGCGTGGTCGACATGCGGCGCAGAACGCCCTGCTGGCGGTACGTCGCCAGCTGCTGGGGAAGTCCCGCCAGACCGACGGCGATAAGCACGAACACCATCAGCGTCGGGACGTACAGGTTGAAGAACGAGATGCCGCCGAGTGCCGCATCGGGGCGCGTCGTTGCCGGGATGCTCCCGAAGACCACCAGCAGCGCGACGGGGATGCCGATGGCTACGACGAGCCCGATCGGGCGGCGGATGGCGATCTTGATCTCACTGGCGACAAGCAGGCGGAACGCCCGTCGCTGTCGGGATGTGAGGCTGAGGGCGGCGGTGCTCATCGCGTCGCTCCGTTCGTGCTGTGAGGTGTCTCATCGGTAATGGCGAGGAATGCGTCCTCGAGGTTTGCCGTCTCCGTCTGCATGTCGTCGGCGTGTATCCCGGCCCGGTGCAGGGCCAGCACGACCGCGGTCACGAGATCCCCGGAGCCGGCGACCACCACTTCCAGTCCGTGGCGATCGACGGCGCTGACCTCCGGCAGTGCGGACAGCAGCCCGTCGGGCAACGGCTCCGTGGACGTGAAACGCACTCGCTTGCTCGTGGTCGCTGCGGTCGCCAGCGCGCTTGGCCGATCCAGCGCGGCCACCCGACCGTGGTCGATCAGCGCCACGCGGTCGCATAGTCGCTCGGCCTCCTCCATGAAGTGGGTCACGAGCACGATCGTGACCCCGCGGGCCCGCACTCCTTCGATCAGCCTCCAGGTGTCACGGCGCGCCTCGGGATCGAGGCCGGTGGTCAGCTCGTCGAGGACCGCGATCTCGGGCTGGCCGATCAGCGCGAGCACGATCGACAGCCGCTGCTTTTGACCTCCGGACAGGTGCTTGAAATACGTGTGCTGCGCGTCCTCGAGCCCGAGCGTCGCGATCAGCTCACGCCCGTCGGCCGGCTCGCGGTAGAACGATGCATAGAGCTCCACCGCCTCGGCGACCCGCATGAGGTCCGGCACGGCACTCTCCTGGAGCTGCACTCCCACGCGCTCGTGGAGCTCGTGGCGATCCCGGCGCGGGTCGATACCGAGCACGCTGATCTCGCCCCTATCAGCGATTCGCAGCCCGGTGACGCACTCGACCGTCGTGGTCTTGCCGGCGCCGTTGCGACCGAGGATCCCGAAGATCTCCCCGGCGTGGACGCTGAAGCTCACGTCGTCCACCGCGACCGTCGTTCCGTACTCCTTGTGCAGATGGGAGACCTCGATCACCGGCGCGGCCGCGGGGTCGCTCGACACCGATGCAGACACCCCGGTGTCCGTCTGAATCAGCTCTTGGATGCTCATGACGTTCTCGATCCTTGTCGATATATTTGAACGATACCGACATGATATCATGGACTTGATGGTGATACAATATGGATGTGATATCAGATCCAGACCTAGCCGAACAACCGTCGGCACCGCCGATGTCGGTGCCGAGCCAGGCGCACGAGCAACGACCCGCGTGGGCCGCACCAGGCCTGCCGACGATGGTCGGCGCGCTCGCGGCGACGGGGCTGGGGATCTTGGGGGCGTTCGTCGCCAGCAGCAGCCACGACGGCGGGCTCGGGGTCCTCGCGGTCATCCTGATCGTCATCGCCAGCTTCTGGTTTGGCGGATTCCTCGTCGTGCAGCCGAACGAGGCGCGGGTGCTGATCCTGTTCGGCAGCTACATCGGATCGGTGACCGACTCCGGCTGGTGGTGGTGCAACCCGTTCGCCAAGAAGCAGAAAGTCTCGTTACGAGTTCGGAACTTCCAGAGCGAACGCATCAAGGTCAACGACGCGAGCGGGAACCCGATCGAGATCGCCGCGGTCGTCGTCTGGCGCATCACCGACACCGCCAAGGCGGTGTTCGACGTAGCCGACTACGAGCAGTTCGTGATTGTCCAGAGCGAGACCTCGCTCCGGCATCTCGCCAGCGAATATCCCTACGACGACTATCGACCGGACACAGTCTCCCTGCGCGGGAATGTCGACTCGGTCCGCGATGCGCTTCAGGCCGAGTTGCAGGCGCGCCTCGAGCTGGCCGGAATCGAGATTCTCGAGGCCCGTCTCACTCACCTCGCGTACGCGCCCGAGATCGCCGAGGTGATGCTCCGCCGTCAGCAGGCCGAAGCGATCCTCGCCGCCCGCAAGACGATGGTCCAGGGCGCGGTCAGCCTCGTGCAGATGGCGCTCGCGCAACTCGCCGACTCAGACCTCGTCGAGCTCGACCCCGAGCGCAAGGCCACGATGGTCGCCAACCTGATGATCGTCCTCTCGGGCGACCACTCACCCACCGCGGTGATCAACACGGGCAGCCTCTACACATGAGCGCGAGCTGAAATGCCCGAAAGCAAACGATTCCTCCTGAGACTCAACCCGGGGCTGTTCGAAGCGCTCCACCGCTGGGCCGATCAGGACCTGCGCAGCATCAACGCCCAGATCGAATACCTCCTCACCGACCAGGCCCGCCGCGCCGGACGGCTCCCGAGGCAGACCACGCCCCGGTCCGACACACCCAATGAGTTAGACGACCCGGACCCCTACCGTCCAGTGGTAGAGCTACGATATGTCCGTGATATCGGATAGGAACGCCGTCACCGAGACGCCGGATCACGCGGTCCTGCCCTCGCGCCAGGCGCACGAGCAGCGGCCGGCGACGGTCATCCCCGCTCCCATCATGGCGTTCGGAACATTCGTCGTGGGCGGCGTTGGTATCGCGCTGACAGCTACCGCCGGCAAGAACGGAGGTGGTTTGGCCTTCGGCATCGTCTTGATCGTGATCGCCGGGTTCGCGCCCGGCGGATTCTTCGTCGTCCAGCCGAATCAGGGACGGGTGCTGATCCTGTTCGGCAGCTACATCGGATCGGTGACCGAGGCCGGCTGGTGGTGGTGCAACCCGTTCGCCAAGAAGCAGAAAGTCTCGTTACGAGTTCGGAACTTCCAGAGCGAACGCATCAAGGTCAACGACGCGAGCGGCAACCCGATCGAGATCGCCGCGGTCGTCGTCTGGCGCATCACCGACACCGCCAAGGCGGTGTTCGACGTCAACGACTACGAGCAGTTCGTGACCGTGCAAAGCGAGACCTCGCTCCGCCATCTCGCCAGCGAGTACCCCTACGACGATTACAAGCAGGACGTGACGTCACTGCGCGGCAACGTCGACGAGGTCCGGCACACGCTTCAGGCCGAGCTCCAATCCCGCCTTGAGTTGGCCGGCATCGAGATTCTCGAGACGCGGCTGACCCACCTCGCCTACGCACCTGAGATCGCAGAGGTCATGCTTCGCCGACAGCAGGCCGAAGCGATCCTCGCCGCCCGCAAGACGATGGTCCTGGGCGCGGTCGGCCTCGTGCAAATGGCGCTCGCGCAACTCGCCGACTCAGACCTGGTCGAACTGGACACCGAGCGTAAGGCCACAATGGTCTCGAACCTGATGATCGTCCTCTCGGGCGACCACTCACCGACTCCCGTGATCAACACGGGCAGCCTCTACACGTAAGGGCGAGCTTGCATGCCTGAGAGCAAACGATTCCTCCTGAGACTCAACCCGGCGCTGTTCGAGGCGCTCCGCCGTTGGGCCGACGAGGACCTGCGCAGCATCAACGCCCAGATCGAATACCTCCTCACCGACCAGGCCCGCCGCGCCGGACGACTCCCAAGGAAGACCACCCCCAGGCCCGCTCCCCCCGACGCGCCCATCGAGTTCGATGATCTCGACGCTGAAGAGGTCCCCTCTGACGCCGACGATCTGGAGGGCGTGGAGTTGCGCGGGCGGAACGCCAGCCGTCGCTGACGGCTCGCACGCGGGCGCCCGCGACTCGCGAGGGCGCTTATCAGTCGAGTCAGCCGTGACGGCGCTCATCATCCGTCGGAGGCCGGCGACGCGCCGTACTCATCGTCGGTGACGTGTTCGAGCCACGAGACGGGGCTGCCCGACTCGTCGACTTCCTGAATCGCGAAGTGGGTCATGAACCGGTTCGGCGCCGCGCCGTGCCAGTGCTCCTCGCCGGGCTCGAAGTACACGCGGTCGCCGGGGCGGATGGCCTCGACGGGTCCGCCGCGACGCTGGCACCGGCCGATCCCCTCGGTGACGAAGATCGTCTGGCCGAACGGGTGGGTATGCCACGCGGTGCGCGCACCCGGCGTGAAGTGCACGCTGCTCGCCGCGACGCGAGATGGCGGTGCGGGCGTCGCCACCGTGTCGAGGTAGACCGTTCCGGTGAACCAGTCGCTCGGCCCGGGGTTCGTCTCGAGGCTGTTGCGCGTGATCTGCACGTGTTCTCCTTCGGTTAGCGCGTTGGGGCTGCACGATCAGCCATCACCCATCATCGCGTCCGGCCGGCGGCGACAATGCGCGGGTGCTGTCAAACTATTCACGGCTATGCATGCAATGATGTGTGCATGACTCATGGCTCAGAGCCGGACCTCGCGTTCCTTTCCTCCGACACCGCGCGCTCGGTCGCCGAGACGATGCACGCGCTCGCGACGCCGAGCCGGGTGCGGATCCTCAGCCGCCTCGGGGCCGGTGCCTGTTCGGTCGGCGATCTCGCGCGCGACCTGGGCATGGGGCAGCCCGCGGTCTCGCAGCAACTCCGGGTGCTTCGCCACCTAGGGCTCGTCGTCGGCGAACGCGATGGCCGGCAGGTGATCTATGCGCTGCACGACGACCACGTCCGTTCGCTGTTGAGCGAGGCCGTGTCGCATACCGAGCACCTACGTCTCGGTCTCGCAGTTCGCCCGACGGCGCAGGTTCTGACTGCGCAGGCGGGCACGGCGTGAGCGCCACCGGGCCAGCGCTGCTCGCCGCCGCGGCGGGCGTCGGCTTCGGGCATGCGATCCTGCCCGACCACTGGGTCCCGCTCGCCGTGCTCGGGCGCACGCGGCGTTATCCGCTCACGCGGATCGCTCGCCTGTCCAGTCTGGCCGGGGTGGCGCACGTACTCGTCTCGATCGTGCTGGGGGCGGTGATCATCGCGATCGGGCTGCAGTTCCGCTCGACGATCCAGCACGCGCAGGACACGATCATCGGCTGCATCCTGATCGCCACCGGGATCGGCTTCCTCGTACTCGAGCTCACCGGCCACGGCCACCACCACGATCACGACCACCCCCACCCCCACGCCCACGACGACGACGACCACGACCACAGCCACGACCACGACCACGACTACGACTACGACCACAGCCACGACCACAGCCACCACGCCGGCGACCCCACCCCGCGCCGGCTCGGCGGGCTGGCGGCGGTCATGGTCCCGTTCGGCGCGGCGGCGTCGCCCGACCTGACGATCCTCCCGGTGTTCCTCGCCGCGACCACGGCCGGGGTTGCTACCGCAGTCGGATCCGTCGTCATCTTCGCCGCGGTCACGATCGGCACGATCGTCGGCCTGACCCTCGCCGCCGCCCGCGGCGGCTACCAGATCCAGGGCGAGTGGCTCGAGCGCTGGGGCAACGTCTTCACCGCGGTCGTGCTGGTCACCATCGGACTGCTGGTGCTCCTCCAGATCATCTGACGCTCGCGTCTCCGCTACCCATCGGCGAACGTGAGCTGCCCGACCGGCTCCCGGGCGGCCCGCTCCGACGGATCGCGCGTCCCTAGCCAGGCGGCGGCCCGCGCGAGCGCGGTCGCGTAGTCGAGTGTCGCGCCGCCGGCCAGCAGCGAGCTCGGCTTAGCGATGCTCAGCACCGCAAGGCACTCGTCGCGGAGGATGCTCTCGGGCCACAGCTCCGAGTCGATCGCGACCACGAGCCGTTCGGCGTGGGCGAGCCACTCGGCAGCGGTGTCCGGGGCGACCGCGGCCGCGTAGCGCGCGACGAACCACAACGCGAACGCCGCGAGCGGCTGAACGCTGACGTTGCGGACAAGCTCGAGTACCTCGACCAGAGCGGGCTGCGCGATCGCGCGATCGCGCGCCGACTCGGCGAGGAGCCGGGTCGTGACCGCGGTAGCGAGCATGTACGCGTGCCCGACCTCAGCGGCGCTCGCGACGCTGAGTGCGGCGTGCTCACAGGCGTCGTCGAAGCGCGCGTCGACGTACGCGTCGAGTGCGAGAAAGTAGTGAGTCCAACCGAGCGCCTTCGGGCTCGCCTCCGATGTGATCAGCGCCAGCAGCATTGGCCGGAGCCGGTGCATCTCGTGGCGATCGCGCGCGTTGATCGCGCGGCCGAACAGGTTGCCGGTTGCGGTGGCGAGCGCCTCGTCGTCGCCGAGCTCGGCGGCGCGTCCCACCAGCCGGCGCGTCCACTCCGACACGACCGGAGTGAAGCCCTCGATGAACGAGACCGCTCGCAGCAGCGCAATCTCCTCCGCGGGCGGGATCGAGAATTGCTCGAGCAGGCGGCCGACGAGCTCCTGGCTCTCCTGCCGCAGCATGCCCGCGAACCAGACTGGGCGCAGGCCGAGGGCGAGCGCGGTCGCCGCGGGCTGGTCGCCGGCATCGACCGCGTTCTCGAGCGCTGCCCGAACGTTCGCGTGATCGGCGAGCAGCGGGGCCGCGGCCTCCCCGGGTGACACCCCCGCGTCCAGGGCCTCGCTCGCGGCAACGACGAGCCCGGAAAAGTACTCGCGCAGCCGCGCACGGGTCAGGCCAAGCTCGCCGGCCCGCTCCAGCTCGGCCAGCGCGAACGCGCGCACGAGCTCGAGCAGCTCGAGCCGCCGGTCGTCGTCGCCGCGGCGGATCAGGCTCGTCTCGAGCAGCTCATCGAGGTCCGCGCCGACCGTGCGGCCGAGCGCCGCCTCGAGCGCCGCCGGTTCGAACCCGCCGAGGAACGCGCCCGCGCTCCGCAGCGCCTCCCGCGCCGGCGGCGTGAGCAGGTCGTAGCTCCACCTGATCGTCGTGCCGAGTGACTGCTGGCGGTCCGGGAGATCCCGGAGCGCGCGCCGGCCGATCGACAACGGCTGCATCAGCTGTTCGGCGATCTGGGCCGGCGCCAGTACCGACGCGCGCGACGCGGCCAGCTCGATCGCGAGTGGGAGCCCGTCGAGCGCGCGGCAGATCAGCGCCACGGTCCGCCTCGCCGCCGCGTCGATCGCGAGGTTGCGGTTCGATGCGAGCGCGCACTGCAGGAACATCTGGACCGCCGCGCTGTCGGAGACCGCCTGCTCATCCTCGCTCGCCGGCAGCTCGAGCGGTTCGACCTCGAACACTCGCTCACCGCGGATCCGCAACGGCGTCCGGCTGGAGACGAGCACACGCAGCCTCGGGGCGACCGCGAGCAGCTCAGCGGGCAGAATCGCCGCCGCGATCAGGTGCTCGAAGTTGTCGATCACGAGCAGCAGCTCGCGGTCACGGAGGTAGTTCGGCAGCGCGTCGGCGCTGGGGCTCTCACCTCCGTCGCGATGCGCGACCGCGCTCGCGATCTCCGCTGCCACCAGCGCGGGATCGGTCACGTGCTCCAAGCGGACGAACGCGGCACCGTCAGCGTAGCGCGGCTCCTGACGGGCGGCGAGCTCGACCAGGAGACGGGTCTTCCCGACGCCTCCCGGGCCCGTGAGCGTCACGAGTGGCACCTCCGGGTCGGCCATGAGTTCGCTGAGCACGCGTAGCTCAGCGTCCCTGCCGACCAGCCGCGTCACCGGGCGCGGCAGGTTCGAGGGACCGATTGGCGCGTCCGGAGGCGGCTCGGGACGCGGCGGCACCGCAAGCAACAACGCGGGGTCGTGCTCGAGCATGCGGCGCTGGAGCTCAGCGAGTTGCTCGCCCGGATCGAGGCCGAGCTCGGCGGCGAGTCCATGGCGCGCCCGTTGGAAGGCGTCGAGTGCGTCGGCCTGACGGCCGGCGCGGTACAGAGCGAGCATCAGCTGACGCCACGGCCGCTCCTCGAATGGATGGTCGGCGACGATCCGCTCGAGCTCTCCGACCAGCTCGGCCGCCGCGCCGCGATCGAGGTCGGCATCGATCCGGAGCGTGATCGCCTGGAAGCGCTTGTCCTCGAGCGCGCGGCGCCACCCAGCGATGCTGCGCTCGGCTGCCACGTCGGACAGCGGTTCGCCGCGAAACAACGACAGCGCGTCGCGCAGCAGCACGCTCGCGCGGCCCGGGTCGGCTCTGGCCTGCTCGACGAGCTCGTCAAACCGCCACACGTCGAGTTCGACCGCCGTGCTCGCGAGTGCGTAGCCGGCGGTGTCGAGAACGAGCACGCCGCCCAGCAGCGCCCGCAGCTTCGACAGGTGGACGTGCAGCGCCGACACCGCGCTCGACGGAGGCCGCTCCCCCCATAGCTCGTCGATCAGTCGATCCCGCGAGAGCGGCACGCCGCCGGCGAGCAGCAGCAGCGCGAGCAGCGAGCGCTGGCGACCGCTCGGCACGGCGACGGGCTGCCCGTCGCGCTCGAACGTGAGCGGACCGAGCACCCCGAAACGCGCGATTCCACCGGCCACCACAGCGCAGGGTAGGCGCCGCCAGGCCCGCGAACAAGCGCGGGCTTTGGTGGTCCTTTGGTGCGGCTTAGGCGGGGCCGTTCAGGCTGCAGCGCATCAACACGAGGTTCCTACAGGAGGCAACCAGATGGGGCTTTTCAACAAGATGCGCAACCTCGCCGGATCGGTACCCAAGGAGCTGTTAGAGAAGGGGCTGCTCGGGCGCGGGATCATCGTCAGCATTCAGCAGACGTCGGTCAGCACCGGCGTCGACTTCGACCCGGCGCACGTATGCGTGTTCACCGTCGAGGTCGCGCTCGACAATGTCCCGCGCTACACGGCGACCTGCCGCCAGGCGGTGCGTGCGACCGTCCTGCCGCAGCTGATGTTGCCGGGTGCGACGGTCGCGGTCCGGGTCGATCCGAGCGAACACAGCCGCATCGCGTTGTCGCTTGGCGAGGCGCCGCCGACGGTGACGATGGCGAGCTCGGGCGATCCGAACACCGCGTCAGCCCTGCGGATCCTCGAGTACGGCATCCCGTGCAGGGCCGTGATCGTCCAGTCGCAGCCGATGGGCATGCGCAATCCGGCGGGGAAGGACATGTACGCCTTCTTACTGACGGTGATGGCCGACGGCAGGCAGCCCTACCAGACCCAGGTCGGGAACCCGGTGCCCGCTGACGCCGTCCCGCTCATCTACCCCGGTAGCACCCTCCCGGCGATGCGCATGCCGGACGGAGACGACCGCGAGATCGTGATCGATTGGGAGTCGGCGCTGGCACAGGTCGAGCCGGCAAGCGTCTGACCAACTTGGGCGGCGAGGGCGCCGCCACCGTAAAACACACATCAATAAACAAGGGAGCAACACACAAATGGTTTATGTCACAGGTAACTGGAGGGTCGCGATCGCCGGATTGGTGGCGTCACTGGTGATTTTCTTCGTGGTGTTCTTCGCGGTCATCAAGCCGAGCGAGAACACGGCCAACCAGGCGTTGAAGACCGGTTTGCAGCAGTCACAGCAGGCGCTCAATCAGGCGCAGAAGCAGACGAGCGCCGCGGAGTCGTCCGCCCAGCAGCAGGTCTCGAGCGCCACAGGGCAGGCGCAGACGACGCTGAACAAGGCCGCCGGCCAGGCCCACGCGACGCTGAGCAAGGCAGCCAAGCTCACCACCTGCCTGTCGCAGGCCGGCACCGACGTGACGAAGATCGCGGCCTGCCAGGTGAATTTCGGGCACTGACGCGCACGGACCACAACTGGGGGCAAAGGGGGCACGGACCGCAAACCCGGGGGCAAAGGGCACCGGCAAGGGGGCCAGGGCAACAACAACCAAGGGGCAGTCGATCGACGGCCCGTCAGGCAATGGACGCCTGGCGGGCCGTCGGCGCGTTCCCCGGCGGCGTGAGTTCACACGTCGTTCACGCGGCGAGCACGTCCGCGCCGATTCGGTCGAGCGCGGTCGGATCGCCCTGGAACTCGACGCCGCTCGCCTGCGCGTCGGGGAGTTCGAGGAGGCCGAGCAGGAGCCCGAGGATCGGCCGGGGTTGGCCCGTGAGCGTTCCGTCAGCGTCGTCGGCCCGGCCGAGCCGCGTACGGATCGTTCCGTCACCGGTCTCGATCACGATCGGCTGATCGCCGGTAAGGAGCTGGATCGTCACGGCCGGCGCGTCAGGCCGGAGGTCGACGAGCATCTGCTCGAGCGCCCATGCGAGCCAGTGGCTGCGGACGGCGTCGTCGGGGCGCTCCTCGATCATCAGCGGGAGGCCCCAGCGGGTCAGGTCCTGGAGCACCGGCCGTAGCTCCTCACCGCGCGGGGTGAGGCGGAACAGCGTGGTCGCGATCGGCGGCGGCGCGTCCTCGCGCGTGATCAACCCGGCGTGCTCGAGCTCGCGGAGCCGGTCGGCAAGCAGGTTGGTTGCGATCCCGGGGAGTCCGTTGCGCAGATCTGTGTAGCGGCACGCGCCGCGCAGCAGCAGCTCGCGCACGATCAGCAGCGTCCACCGGTCGCCCACCACATCCAGCGACTTCGCGAGGGAGCAGTACTCGTTATAGGACCTCATGATGAACTAACTCTAGCATGAACTTGAAAATATAATGTGCTAACTTGATTTCTTTGTCTTTATGGTTTAGAACTCCGTCGCACGACGGTCCGAAACCCGATCCCAAGGAAGAGAGCCATGAGACGTAAACCGCTGATCCTGATCTCGCTGCTGCTGGCGGCGTTTGCCATCAACCTCGACACGACGATCGTCAACGTCGCGCTGCCGTCGCTGGTGCGCGAGTTGCATGCGTCCAACTCGCAGCTTCAGTGGGTCGTGGACGCGTACAACCTCCTGTTCGCGGCGTCGGTGCTCGCCGCCGGAAGCCTCTCGGACCGCTTCGGACGCAAGGGGATGCTGCTGGCCGGCCTCGCCGTGTTCGGTCTCGCGAGCGTGGCCGGCGGGCTGACCAACGGTCCGGGCGAGCTGATCGTGGCGCGGGCGGTGATGGGAGTGGGGTCCGCGATGGTGTTCCCCTCGACGCTGTCCCTGCTCACCAACGTGTTCACCGAACGCGGCGAGCGCGCCCGGGCGATCGGCCTCTGGGGGGCGATCACCGGCGCGGCGATCGCGCTCGGGCCGATCGTCGGCGGCTGGTTGCTCGAGCTGTTCGACTGGCGAAGCATCTTCTTCGTGATGGCTCCGATCGCGGCGCTCGCGGGCGTCCTCGTGGCGCGTTACGTCCCCACCTCGCGCGACCCGCACGCGCCCCGTGCCGACCGCGCGGGGTTCGCGCTATCGACCGCGACGATCGGGTTGCTCGTCTACACGATCATCGAGGCGCCGACCCAGGGCTGGGGTAGTGCGCGGACGATCGGCAGCTTCGCGCTGACGGCGCTGCTGGCGGCGGCGTTCGTGGCCCGGGAGCGGAGTACCGACGAGCCGATGCTCGACCTCACGCTGTTCCGGAACCTCCGCTTCACGGCCGCAAGCGTGTCGGTCGCGATCTCGTTCTTCGCGCTGTCCGGGTTCATCTTCCTCGTCACCCAGTACTTCCAGTTCCTCAAGGGCTACGGCCCGCTGTCAACCGGAATCCGTTTGCTCCCGGTGGCGTCGTTCGTCGCGATCTCTTCGATCGTCGGCGCGAAGCTCGCGGTGCGGTTTGGCACCAAGCTCGTCGTCGCATCCGGCCTGCTGTCGATGGCCTCCTTCTACCTATGGGTCACGAGCACGTCGGTGACGACCGGCTACGGGACGATCGCGGCGCAGATGGTGGTGCTTGGAACCGGCATGGGCCTGACGAGCGCGCCCGCGACCGAGGCGATCATGGGCGTCGTGCCGAGGGCGAAGGCGGGCGTCGGGTCCGCGATCAACGACGCCACCCGCCTGCTCGGCGGCACGCTCGGAGTCGCGGTGATCGGCAGCGTGTACGCCTCGCTGTTCGCCACCCGCCTCACGAGCGCCCTGCCCAGTGGGCTGCCGGCCTCCGTCGGCCGGACCGCGCACGCCTCGGTCGGCGCGGCACTGACCGTCGCCGGCAAGGTCGGTCAGGCCGGCCATCCGGCGCTCGCGGTCGCGATCCACAACGCCGCCCACTCGGCCTTCTTCGCCGGCTTCAGCGCCGCCAACTACCTCGCCGCCGGCGTCGCGGCGGCCGGCGCGGTGATGGCGCTGGTGCTGCTGCCCGCCCATCCGAACGCCGGCGCCGACGAAGCGCCGCGGCTACAAGCAATTGGCTCGCCTGCCACGAGCACGGCGCAGTCCTGAACCCACCCCCGAACCGAATAGGAGATAGATAGCGATGAGTAGTGAGCAAGATCCAGACACCGGGAGCGTCGGCCGAGCGACCGGGTTCGCACTGCGCGACGGCGGCGGCCAAGCGGAGGCGCGGGGGATCGATACCGCGCTCGAGCGCAACCGCGCCTTCGCCGCCGCCGC
The DNA here is from genome assembly GCA_963755525.1 of uncultured Solirubrobacterales bacterium. GTDB lineage: Bacteria > Actinomycetota > Thermoleophilia > Solirubrobacterales > Solirubrobacteraceae > Palsa-465. The sequence goes on from CAVWKC010000033.1 coordinate 119,720, forward strand.
AGGTCACGAGGGCGCGGTCGTGTTCCCCAACCTCCAGCTGTTCGTGATCACCTGCCTCGATCCACGGACTGACCCGGCGCACTTTCTCGGCCTCGGTATGAGCGACGCGATGGTCGTCCGCAACGTCGGCGGGCGGGTCACGCCGGAGGTGATCAACGACGTCGCGTATATCGGCCAGCTCGCCGAGACGATCATGCCCGACGGCCCGCTGTTCGAGGTCGCGGTCATCCATCACACCCAATGCGGGACCGGCGCGCTTGCCGACGACACGTTCCGCGGACGCTACGCCGAGCGGATCGGCGTCGACGAGGCGAGCCTGCGCGACCACGCCGTCCTCGACCCAGCGGCCACCGTCGGCCGCGACGTCGACCTCTTGCGCGAGGCGCGCGCGATCTCGCCGCGCGTCACGGTGTCCGGCCACGTGTACGACGTGGTCACCGGTCTCGTGCAGACGGTCGTCCCGGCCTGAACGACCTGCGTGGCGCGCCATTCGACGCGGCCAGACCGAACCATGGCCCGTCGCGCATGTGGCGCATGCGCGACGGGCCACGGTCGGGCTTGGACGGCTCGAGTGGCCCGTGACTCAGGTCCCGAACCGCGACAACCGTCCGCGCCTCCCCAGGTGCCCGCCGTTCGTGATGCGACCGCGCCCCGGGACCGCGCCCCGCCGACCGCGGCCGGCGGCGGCCGGGTTCTGCGACGATCCGCGCGGCGTGTCAGGAGCTGCAGGTGTCATCGTCCTGCTCGTAGGGCTCGGCGTGGTCGTGATCGCCGCCGACGTGTTCGTCGACGGACTGCTCGGTATCGCGCTCGCGCTGGGGATCGCGCCGTTCGTGCTCTCAGTCGCGCTGTCCGGCTTCGAGACAGAGAACCTCGCGGCGGGGATTGCGGCGAACGCGAAGGGGTTGCCGGGCGCCGCGGCCGGCACGTTCCTCGGCGGCGTGACGTTCCTGTCGTTCGGCGTGGCCGGACTCGGCGGCCTGATCGCGCCGATTCGCGTCACCCTGCCCACGCGCTTCGCGGTCTGGACCGCGATCTCGCCGCTGCCGCTGTTTGCCTTCGCGGTCGACGGCCACATCTCACGCGTCGAGGGCGGGCTGCTCGTGATCTGGTCGATCGTGGCGCTGGTCGGCCTCGCACTCTCAGGGCGCGACCTGCTCATACCGGATGACGACGACGAACGCGTCACCCGTCCGGGACTGAGACTGCTGGTCGGGCTGGCGCTCCTTACCGGCGGCGGATACCTCATCGGCCAGGGGCTACGGACGACCGTGCGCCGTCTTGGCGTTCCACAGACGCTGCTCGGCAATACCGCGCTCGCGGCCGCGGTCGAGGCCGAAGAACTCGCCCGCTTCGCGGTCCCCGCGCGTCGCGGACGGCCCGAGATCGGGCTCGGCAGCATCGCCGGGACGATCGTTCACTTCTCGGCGCTCAACGCCGGCATCATCGCGCTGGTCAAGCCGCTCACGCTCGGATCGCAGACCACTCGCTTCTACCTGCCGGTCGCGGTCGCGAGCCCCGCGATCTTCGCGCTGGTACTCGTCGTCCGCAAGCAACTCGGCCGGATCGAGGGCGGCGCCCTGACCGGCCTGTACGTTGCCTACGTCGCCGTCGCGATCGCCGTCTCGACCTGAACTACGAGGTCGAACCACCGCCTCAAAAGAAGAGATCGTTCATCGGCACCTCGGAAAGCGCGAGCAGCTCGAGATCGCCGACCTTCGCGACGGCCTCGGTCACGCAGTCTCTGATGATCGTGTAGCTGATGGAGCCGCGCAGCAGCCCGAAATTCTGAACGGTCCGCTGGTCGGCGATTTCGTAGAGGTGGAGCCCGTCCGTGAGATATGTCATTTGATTCTCCCTGCCTTCGGTCCCTACCGCACGCCTTTGCTCCCATTTATCGGCACGTGCGGATCTGCACTAAATCAACGTTTTCGTCCTACCCGGATTTCCGCTATTTGCGATCATCCGACCGCTGAAAGGGCGGCGAGTTGCAGATCGTCGATCGTGGCCGTCGCCTCGCTGACGCAGTCGCGGATGGTCGTGTAGCGGATTACGCCGCGCTGGCGCCCAAAGTTCTGTACGGAGCGCCGCGCGACTACCTCGTAGAGGTGAGTCCCGTCGGTGAGATACCTCATGGAAATGGTTCCTTTAGTTAGCGAATCCGGCGTGAAGCTACGCGACCGTAGGTTGCCGCGACCCGGGGCTTATACCCCGCACGATCGCGCTTTACACGGTCCCCAGTTGGATACCAACCGGCGCTGCGACCGGCTATATCCGCGTGTACAAGACCGGTTGGACTTCAGGCGGCCGGCAGCGCCGCGGCCATGCCGGCGACCGTCAGCCGGCGACGGCACAGGGTCACCGCGAACTCACGCGTATCGGCCGGCACCGCGTCCCCCCACGCGGCCGCCGCCTCGGTCGCACGGGCCAGCACGTCGTCGAGGAGGATCTCCGGATCCGCGGCCTCGGTCAGGCAGCGCACGCCGAAACCGACGTGCCAGCGCTCGTCGAGCTCGACGTGCTCCACGCCCTCGCGCACGCCGGGCAGGACGCCGTCCTCGAGGTCGTCGAGCAGCGCGTGCTGTCCGGCGGTGAACACGGCCCCCTCGAGCACCATGTGGTAGAGGCTGACGCCGTCGAGGATGCCGCTCCGACCCGCCGCAAGCTCGGCCGCCATCTCGGGCAGCCGCACCTCGAACAGGTCGAGGAGCGCAGCCGGGACATGCTCGCGGGCCGCGGCAAGACGCTCGGCCGGCGTATCGCCGGGCAGCCTGAGCACCTCCGCGGCGACGCGGTCGAAGAACTGCGTGTGTCGGTCCTCGTCGCGGCGCTGGAGGAAGAAGATCCACATCATCATCGTGTCGACGTGCTCCGCACGGTCGGCGAACGGCGTCAGGTGCTCGGCGACGGAGTCCTCGGCGACGCGGAAGCCGGCGAGCAGCGTGGTGAGGCGGCGCCGGCGCTCGTCGGGTAACTCCGACCACGCGCGGGCGTCCGCGCCGAGATCGATCACCGCCGGCTCCCACTGGAGCTTGGCCACGATCTGGGAGTAAGTCGACAGCCGCGGGAAGATCGACAGCTGCGAGCGGTCAGCGAGCGGAACGCTGAGACCGCCTGCCCCGGCGGGGATGTACGGATCTTCGATCATCGCCAGAAATAGTTTGCCGAATTACCGCTCGCGCCCATAACGCCCATGACTCAGACCCGCGCCGGTCGCTTGATCGTGCGATACACGAACTCATCGGTCTGCGCCGACTCACGCACTGACACGACTTGCGAATGGTGAAGTGGCGAGAGCCGGCACACCGGGTCCGTCGCCGCCGCGTCGCCGGTGAGCCGGAGCGCCTGGCAACGGCACCCGCCCCAGTCGAGCTCCTGGCGTCCGAGCGGGCACGAGCGGCACGGCTCCTGCATCCAGCCGGTGCCGCGGAACCGCGTGAACGCGTCGGACTCGTTCCAGATCCACTCGAGCGGATGCTCGCGAACGTTGGCGAACTCGAGTCCCGGGATCGTCGACGCCGCCTGGCACGGCAACACGTCGCCGTTCGGAGCGACGACCATCGCGGTCCGGCCCCAACCCCCCATGCACGGCTTCGGGAGGTCCTCGTACATGTCGGGGAGCACCCACAGCACGTCGACCCGCGGACCGACCCGGGAGCGGAAGCGCGCCACCGCCTCCTCCCCGCGCCGCAGCTGGTCCCACGTCGGCAGCAGCGCCTCCTGGTTGAGCACCGCCCAGCCGTAGTACTGGGTGTTGGCGAGCTCGAGCCGCTGCGCACCCAGCTCGAGGGTGAGCTCGAGCAGCTCCTCGATCCGATCGAGGTTTTGCCGGTGGAGCACGCAGTTGATCGTCAACGGGAAGTCGAGCTCGCGCGCGGCGCGCGCGGCCGCGACCTTCTTCTCGAACGACCGGTTTCCTGCGATCCGATCGTTGTCCGAAGCATCCGGGCTCTGGAACGAGACCTGCACGTGGTCGAGGCCGGCGTCCTTCAGCTCGCGCGCGCGCTCGCGCGTAAACAGCGTGCCCGCGGTGATCAGCGACGAGTACAGGCCCGCATCACGTGCCGCCGCGCACAGCTCCACGAGGTCAGGACGGAGCATCGGCTCGCCACCGGTCAAAGCGAGCTGGAGGACACCCAGCCCGCGCGCCTGCTCGAACGTGCGGACCCAATCTTCGGTCGCGAGCATGTGCGAACGGCTGTACTTCGGATGCCCGATGTCGACCGGGTTCGAGCAGTACGGGCAGTGCAGCGGGCACTGGTAGGACAGCTCGGCGATGAGTGAGTACGGCCTAGGCGGTGGCGGCATCGACCAGCAATCCCTTCTCGGCCATCCCGTCGACCAACTCGCGAACGTCGTCGCCGACATCCGCGCCGTCGTAGCGCGCACTCAAGACCCCGACGATCTCGTCCACCGAGCGCTCACCGTCGCACAGCGAAAGCACCTCGGCCGCGGTCGGATTGAGCCGCACGGCGCCCTCCGGGACGAGCAGCAGGTGCTCCTCCCGGACCTCGTCGTAGCGTAGCCGCGCTCCAGTGACGAGACGCGGGCGGGTCACACGCCCTCCCCCGGCGGCTGAGTATCGCCGCGCTCGATGGCGTCCAGCTGCGCCCACAGCACCTCGGTCTTAAATCTCAAAGCCGCCACCGCAGCGTCCTGCTGATCCGGTCGTCGGCACCGCTCGACCACGAGCGCGAGCGCGTACTCCGCGTCACGTGGCGCCAGCTCGAGTCGCTTGCGGAAGTACTCGAGCCCGGCAGGGTCGATCCACGAGTAGTGGCGCTCGAGCGCGTCGAGCCGCACCCGGATCGCGGCCGGGCCGAACAGCTCGGTGAGCGAAGACGCCACCGCCTCGATCCACGGCTTCTGGCGCGCGAAGTTCACGTACGCATCGACGGCGTACCGAACTCCGGGGAGGACGCCGCGCTCTGACTCGAGCTCGCCGCGCGACACGCCGAGCGCCTCGCCGAGCCGCAGCCACGACTCGATCCCGCCGGACCCCTCGGTCGTTCCGTCGTGGTCGATGATGCGAGAGATCCACGCGCGTCGCACCGTGACCTCCGGACAGTTCGACATGATCGCCGCGTCCTTCAGCGGGATGCACTTCTGGTAGTAGAAGCGGTTTGTCACCCAGCAGCTCCAACTCCTCGCGGGTGAGCTCTCCCGCGTCCATCCGCTGATGGAAGGGGTGCAGGTTGTGGTAACGCGTGCCCTGGGCTCGCAGCTTGGCGATGAACTCTTCACTCACAGCTCGACCTCGAGTCCATCGTAAGCAACTTCGACCCCCGCGCGCACGACCGCCGCGCGCTCGGGTGAGTCCTCGAGCAGGATCGGGTTGGTGTTGTTGATGTGGACGAGCACCTTGCGCGGTCGCTCGAGCCGCGCGAGCGCCTCGAGCGTCCCGCCGGGTCCCTGACAGCGGCAGGTGGCCCATGTCACGCGCGCTCCGAGTCGAGATGCCGAGCCGGGCAAGCTCGTCGTCGCGCCAGAACGTGCCGTCGACGAGCACGACATCGCTGGCGGCGAACCGCTCGAGCACCGCTTCGTCGAGGCGAGCCAACCCCGGAACGTAGGTCAACACCGCGCCACCGCTCGCGCGATCGCGGAACACGAACCCGCTCGCCTCTAGCTCGACGCCCGATCCGTCCAGGTAGCGCGGCGCGTCGCCCCCGACGGCGAATGGCTCGACCGTGAGGCTCGACCCGTCGAGCGGCTGCTCACGTTCGGGCTCGAGCGTGTGCCACTCCACACCGGAGTACCGCTCGAGCACCGGCAGTACCGGATAGCCCTGCCGTAAAGCAAGCTCGACGCCGGCGTCGCCGTACACGCGCACCGGCGTCGCCGACTCGCGCAGCAGCAACAGCCCCGCCGTGTGGTCGATCTCGGCGTCGGTCAGGAGGACACCCGCGATCGGCGCGGAGCGGGCGCCGTCAAAAGCCCGGTCCGTGATCGCCTCGAGTTGCTGGCGCGCGTCCGGCGAGGCGTTTACGAGAAACCACGGGCCGTCGCCGCCGCGGATCGCCAGCGACGACTGCGAACGCGGCTTCGCCCGCACGCCCGCGCGCGCGGCCTCGCACGTCGGACAGCGGCAGTTCCACTGCGGAAAGCCCCCTCCGGCGGCCGATCCGAGGACCCGAACGCGCACGCCCCGAGCGAAGCGGTGCGCAGCCTCAGGCGCTAGCCAGAGGCCACGCCAGCTTCACGTTGATTCCTACCGGTGGTACAGGTAGGAAGTGACCTCTGAGCACATCTCGATGAACTCAAACTGCGGCTTGCTCCAAGTCATAGGATCTCTCCCTCTTAGAGTTCAACGGTCCGCCCGCATCTTACACACCACGTGCAAGCCGGTGAAAAGGCCTCCCGACATTGGTCATCGAGGTAACGGCCGCTGACCCAGACACGATCGGCGCCGACCTCGTGGCCGTCGCGCCGGGTGTGCGGGCGTCCGCGCTCGGCGCTCCCGAGCGCGCGGTGGCGGACGCCGAACCGGTCGCGCTCGTGTATCGCGACGCCGGCGCGCCACTCGCGATCGTCGCGCTCGAGCCGACCGTCGAAGGCCTGCGGACCGCCGCTGCGCGGGCGGTGCGCGCGTCCCGTCGTAGGGGCACGGTCGCTTGGATACTCGATGAATCGCTGCCTTTCACGACCGCGCAGCAGGTGAGTGCGCTCGCCGAGGGCGCCGTGATCGGCGGCTATGACGGGCGGCGCTGGCGCAGCGGCGAGCTACCGCGCGGGGTCGAGCGATTCGTGATCTGCGGGTGCACTGAAGATCTGGCGCCGGTCGCCGAACGCGCGGCGCTCGTCGCGCGCTGGACGAACGTCGCGCGCGAACTGGTCGACGCGCCGGCCAACGTGATCACGCCGGCGACACTGTCCGATCGGGTAGTGAACTTCGCCCACCTGGACAGTGAAACTATCCACCCGGGTGACGCCGGACTAGGCGCACTGGCAGCGGTCGGAGGGAGCAGCCCGATCGCGCCGCGCCTCATAGTGCTCCGCCATCAGCCACCCGGCGCGCCCCAGGCGCCGCGGCTCGCGCTGATCGGAAAGGCAGTCACCTTTGACACCGGCGGCTATTTCCTCAAGCCCCAGTCCGACATCGTGCGCCAGAAGGCGGACATGGGCGGTGGCGCCGCCGTTGTCGCGGCGCTCGGCGCGATCGCCGAACTCGGGCTTCCGCTGTCGGTCACCGGGGTCGTGCCGGCCTGCGAAAACATGCTCAGCGGTACCGCGATCCGGCCCACGGACGTGATCACGACGGCGTCCGGACTCACCGTCGAGGTCAACAATCCCGACGCTGAGGGACGCCTGATCCTTGCCGATGCGCTGTGGTACGCGCGCCGCGACGGCGCGACGCACATCGTCGACCTCGCCACGCTGACGGGTGCGATGCGCGCCGGGATGGGCGACGTCTATGCCGGGGTCTTCTCGCCCGACGATTCTTGGCGAGACGCGGTCGTCGACGCCGGGAACGCGAGCGGCGACCTCGCCTGGCCGTGGCCGCTTCACCCGCGCTACCGGACGCTGATCGACTCGACGGTGGCCGACCTGCGCAACACCTCGGGCAAGAGCTTCGGGTTCCCGATCGTGGCCGCGACGTTCCTCCAGCAGTTCGCGGGCGACGGACCGTGGGCGCACGTGGACATGCTCGGCCCGGTAGCTGGTCGACGAGGACCGCGGCGACGCCTTCGGCACCGGCGCGTCCGGGTACGGCGTCCGCATGCTGGTCGAGCTCGCCACGCGACTGAGCGTTACGCTGGATCGATGAACGACGGGGACGGCGACCACCGGGCAGTGGCCCCAGCAACGCCCGGGCGCATCGTCGACACGTCCAAGCTCGATCTCGCCGCCGCGGAGCGAGCCACCCGGGAGCTGCTGCGCGCGGTCGGCGCTGACGCCGACGCACCCGATCTGCTCGACACGCCCCGCCGGGTCGCCGCCTCGTTCGCCGAGCTCCTGACGCCCGCCGAGTTCGGCGCGACCGTGTTTCCCAACGAAGGCTACGACGAGCTCGTGCTGGTCCGCGACATCTCGTTTCAGACGCTGTGCATGCACCATCTGCTGCCGTTCCACGGCGTCGCCCACGTCGCGTACCTGCCCGGCGACAGCATCATCGGGCTGTCGAAGCTCGCGCGCGTCGTCGAGTTCTTCGCCCGGGATCTGCAGCTCCAGGAGCGGATGACCGTGCAGATCGCCGACTGGCTCGAGCAGGAGCTCTCGCCGCGGGGCGTCGGGGTCGTGCTCAGCGCCGAGCACATGTGCATGACGATCCGTGGCGTCCGCAAGCCGGGCGCGCGGACGGTCACCTCGGCGCTTCGGGGCTCGCTGCGCACCGACGCGCGCACGCGACAGGAGTTCTTCAGCCTTGTCGGCTGACGCCGCTAAGGCGTCGCCGGCGACAATTCCATGTCTGAACTGCCACTGATCGAGACCGTCGTCACCACGACCGGGAGCGACGGTCTGATCAACTGCGGGGCGATGGGAGTGCGGTGGGGCGAGGACGAGCTCGTGTTCTGGCCGTTTCACGCCACGCGCACGCTGCGCAACCTGCGCGTCCACGGCGAGGCGGTCGTCCATGTCACCGACGACGTGCTGCTGTTCGTGCAGGCGGCGCTCGGCCATCCGCGCCCGGCCACGCGTCCGGCCACCGCGATCGACGGCGCGGTGATCGAGGACGTCCAGTCGTGGCGCGAGGTCGTAGTCACGGAGATCACGGCCGCCGCCGGCCAGCTGCCGCGCTCTCGCGTGAGAGCCCGGGTTGTGGCCTCGGGTACCGGCTCCCGGGAGCCGCTCGGGCTGTGCCGCGCCCGCCACGCCGTCGTCGAGGCGTCGATCCTCGCGTCGCGGCTGCGGTGGCTCGGTGGCGAGCACGTGTCGGCCGAGCTCGCGCGGCTCCAGGAGCTCGTCGACAAGACCGCGGGTGTGCGCGAGCGAGAGGCGATGGACTACGTGCGGCGCTTCGTCGCCGAGCGCACGTGACCGAGATCGTGGTCACCGCGCCGGCGCGGCTGCACTTCGGAATGCTCGATCCGGCCGGGATCGGGTCGCGACGGTTCGGCGGCGTCGGCGTCGGCGTTGAGTCCCCGCGCGTGGTCGTTTCCGTACGCGACATATCCGGCGAGGAGGTCGTCGCCACAGGGTCGCAGCGCGACCGGGCTGCCACGTTCGTGTCGCGGGCGCGTGAGGCGTTTGGGTACCGGGGCGGCGTCGAGGTCGACGTGCGCGAGGCGATTCCCCCGCACGCCGGGCTCGGATCGGGTACGAAGCTCGGGCTCGCGGTGGCCCGCGGCGTGGCGGAGCTCGCGGGCGTCACCGCCGGTCCCGAGCAGCTCGCGCGCGCCACCGGGCGAGGCGAGCGTTCGAGCGTCGGCGCCTGGACGTTCGCCGCGCCGGGTCTCGTGGTCGAGGCCGGCGTCCGCGGCGGCGGTTGGCTCAGCCCGCTGGTGGCCCGGCACCCGATGCCGGAGGCCTGGCGGTGCGTGCTCGCCCTGCCCCTCGGGGCCGAGGGTCTGTCTGGGAATGCTGAGGATAGATTTTTCACTTTGCTGCAAGCGGATGGGTCCGCCATCGAGCCGCGGGTGTCGCGCTTGGTCCTGACCGAACTGCTTCCGGGACTCGTGAGCGAGGACATCGACGAGTTCGGCGCCGCGCTCACCGAGATCCAGCGCGAGATCGGGTCGATGTTCGCGTCCCAGCAGGGCGGCGTGTTCCACCCGCAGGCGGCCCCGGTCGTCGAGGCGCTGCACGCACTCGGGGTCGGGGCCGTCGGGCAGAGCTCGTGGGGTCCGACGATGTACGGGATCGTCGAGAGCCCGGAGCGCGCTTTCGACGTCGCGGCCGGGCTGCGCGCGGCGGGAGGTCCAGACGTCGACGTTCGCGTCGTCGACTTCGACCGTAGAGGCGCGATCGCGGTGGCAGCATGAAGCTGCTCGTCAGCGTGGTCTCAGCGGACGAGGCGCGCCGAGCGCTGGCCGGGGGCGCCGACATCATCGACGTCAAGGATCCGCGCGAGGGAGCGCTCGGTGCGCCGTCGCCGCGCGTCCTGTCCGAGGTGGTGGCGGCGGTCGGCGGGGCCGCACCGGTGAGCGTCGCGCTGGGCGACCTGCCCGCCCTCCCCCACACGGCCGCGCTCGCCGCGCGTGGCGCAGCTCGCGTGTGGCGCGCAGTTCGTCAAGGTGGGGCTGCGCGCGGGCGAGTTGGACCAAGCAGTGCGCCTCATGAGCGCGGTCCTCGACGCGGTCGGGCCGGGGGTCGCGGTCATCGCCGCCGCTTACGCCGACGCCGCCGCGCTCGATCCGCCGGCGCTCCTGCCGGGGCTGTTGCCAGCGGTGGTGGAGAGGACCGGGATTGCCGGCGCGCTCGTCGACACGTTCGTCAAGGACGGGCGCGGGTCTGTACGGCTGGCTGTCGGAGGCCGAGGTGGCCGACCTGATCGCTCGCACGCGGGCGGTTGGCGGCACGTTCGCGGTGGCAGGACAGCTGCGGCTCGAACGAACTGTGACGCGTGGACGCCGACATCGTCGGCGTCCGCTCTGCAGTCTGTCGCAGCCGGCGACCGCGCGGCGGATCTCGACGCCAACCTGGTCGCCGACGCCGTGGCCGAGCTCCAGAGACCGATGGCGCTGAGGGTGCATATATGCCACCCGGATCGCCATCGGCCTTTCGTTAGCGAGGCGTGATCCGTCGTCCCGAGGCCGTCCGGGGCTCGCACCGTCACCGCGACCCCGGTTCGCCGGACGGCCTCGGGGACGTAGGGGTCGACGGCCCCTCCGTCGATCGGCTTGAGCAGGATCGCCTCCTCGGCCCCGATTGCGCCGGCCGCGAGCACCGCGAGCGAGTCGCTCGTCACTTCCCATGACTCGGGCACCCCGGGGCGACCCGAGAATGCGGGCGCGACCGCGAGTAGACCGAGCGCGCGAGGCGCCACCAAGCGCACGATCGTCTCGGCTCCAGGAAGCATCGGCGCCAGCAACACGCCGAGCTGATCCATCGCCCGCAACGCAAGCGCGTGCGCGACGTCGTCGCCCAAACCGACCTGCTCGTCAAGTGCGCGCACCGCATCGGCGAACGGGCCGCCTCCCGGCACGACCAGCACAGGCCGGTCGCGAGCGAGCTCGAGCACCTCGGCGCAGCCTCGTCGCAGTCCATCCAGGCCCCCGGCGGTCAGCAAACCGCCGCCGACCTTGACGACGAGCGGCAGCGGGCGGCGTTCACTCACCGCCGAGCACCGACAGCGCAACCGCCGCGGCGACCTCCCCGCGCCTCGCCGACGAGCGGTGAACGGCATCCCGCTGCACCGCCAGCCCGCTACGCGCCAGCCGCAGCGCGAGCCAGGAACGCGCCCACGCCAACGACGATCACGCCGACCCCGGCGGGCAGCGGCGCCGCGACACGGTCGAGCGCGCCGGCGATCGCCGCGATCTGCGCCTCCTCGACGGCGGCCGCGATCGCCTCGATGTCTCCGTCACCAAGCTGCTCAGGGTCGGCGCACACGACGCGCGCCAGCCGGGCCCGCGCCTCGGGGAGCGAGGCGCCGCGCCCGTCGGGAAACGTGCAGGTGCATTCCTCGGGGGTCAGGCTGCCCCGGAGCAGATGCGCGTCGGCGCTGATCGCGAACAGCTCGGACGAGACCGGGCAGGGCTGCCCGCCGATCGGCACGCGCGAGACGATCGCCGCGACGTTGGTCCGCAGCGCGCCGGTGTAGACGAGCTCGCCGGAGAGCAGCCGCTCGACATCGGTGCGTCCCCGCGCGACCACGTCGCCACCAAGAATCGGGATCACGTCGGTGGTCGTGCCGCCGCAGTCGAGCAGGATCGCGTCGGGCGACGAGCGTGCGATCAGCAACGCCGTCGCCATCCAGTTGGCGGCCGCGCACCGCAGCGGCGCGGCCCGCGCCTCCTCGAACGCGATCAGCTCGCCGTCGGTCGTGATCACGCGCAGGTCGCGTCCGGCCAGCGCAGAGCGCGCGGCGTCGAGCACGTGCAGCATGCCCTCGCGCTTGGTTCCGAACGCGTCGACGAGCTCAGCGGTCGTCGTGAGGGCGACCGGGGCACCTTCGGCCCCGAGCCGCCCGACGACCGACGCGATCGCCCCCGTAAGGGCGTCCGGCCGGCGCCACACCTCGAACGGCTCGGATGCCACTCGAACGCGCCCGTCCCCATCCACGATCGCCGCCTTGGTGTTCGCCCCGCCGATGTCGAGTCCGACGGCCACAGGCGGCTGGAGCGGGGAGCTCATCGCTCCCCGCACACTAGCTTTCGCTGGGTGGTCGTCGCCGACGGGTCTTTAACGACGGGCATCTGGAGTGGGCTGGGGGCGGCTCGCCGGCGCGCGCCGGGTCGCAGATCATGCATAACACGACATTTGGTACTCGCCGGTCGGGCTGTGCCGTGCTACGCGTGCCATACGTGCATAGTCCGGCACGGCCCCGCCGATCGCGCCTGCATTGTCGAGTTATGCAGGTCCGCGCCCCGCACCAGCCGCTCATGAATCGCCGCCGGGCCAGCGGCCACGTCGGCGTCCCAGCCACCCTCTTCAGATGCCCGCGGTTAAAACCTTGAAAGCGATGACTCGGATGAGGGCAACTATCTAGCCGTTGATCAGCTCCATCTCCGCGTCGCGGTACCGGCCCCCGACGGCCGACCCGGCGGGGATCGCCTGATCGAGTGCCGCCACGTCTTCGTCGCTCAGTTCGATGTCGGCCGCGGCGACGTTCTCGGACACCCGCTCTGGACGCTTGGTACCGGGGATCGGCACGATGTCGCGCCCTTTCGCGTGCACCCACGCCAGCGCGAGCTGCGCGGGAGTGGCGCCCCGCTCCTCCGCCACCGCTCGCACCCGGTCGGCCAGCTCGATGTTCTGCCGCAGCGCCTCCTCCTGGAAGCGCGGGTTCGAGCGGCGCCAGTCGTCGTCGGGAAGATCGTCGACGGACCGGATCTGACCGGTGAGGAAGCCGCGGCCGACGCCTGGACGAGCTCGGCGAGAGGGTCGCGATCTCGAACTGGTCGCGCCGCCCCGCGACCGCCCGGCCGACGAGCCGCTCGTTGGTGTACAGCCAGTAGACCTCGGCGGTATCGAGGAACGTCACCCCGAGGTCGAGCGCGCGGTGGATCGTGTCGAGCCCAGACTGCTCGTCCCCCCGGCCGTAGGCCCAGGTCATGCCTATGCACCCGAGCCCCTGCGCCGAGACCTCGAGACCCTGGCCCCCGAGCTTGATTCTCTGCATCGGTTTACTCCTCTGCCACGGTGCAGATCGTTCCGGTCATCGACCTCAAGGGCGGAGTCGTCGTCCACGCCCGCCGCGGACGCCGCGACGAGTACGCGCCGCTGCGCAGCCCGCTCGTCGAAGGATGCGAGCCGATCGCCGTGGCGCGCGCCCTGTGCGGTATGTGCCACACCAAAAGCCTGTACGTCGCCGACCTCGACGCGCTCGCCGGGAACCCGGTCAACGAGGAAACGCTCCGAGCCTTATCGGCGGTCGCGGAACCGTGGGTCGACGCCGGCGCCACCAGCCCCGAGCGCGTTACGGCGCTCCGCCGCGCCGGCGTGGCGCGCAACGTCATCGGGACGGAGTCGCTCGAGCCGGGCCGGCCGCTCAACCCGAGCGGGACACCGCCGGTCGTCCTCAGCGTCGACCTGCGCGCCGGATGCCTGATCTCTCGCGACCCGAAGCTCGCGAACCGACCGGCCGCGGACGCCGCGCCGCTGGCGCGATCGCTGCACGTCGACGAGTTGCTCGTGATCGACCTCGCCCGCGTCGGCAGCGGCGCCGGTCCACCGCTAGACGCCGTGGCGCAACTGGCGCAGGCGCTACCCGGGGTCGCGATCTACGCCGGTGGTGGCGTCCGCGACGACGACGATCTGCGCGCGCTCGAGTCGGCCGGGGCCGCCGGCGCGCTCGTCGCCACCGCCCTCCACGAGGGCAAGCTCACGCTGTGACGAGCCCCTCGCAAGCGCGCACGACCCGCACCGTGAGATCGTCTGAGCACACCGACTGCAGCGCCTGCCACCCCGGGATCCCGTTGACCTCGACCACGACCGCCTCGCCGTCCGCACCGCTCAGCAGGTCGACCCCCGCGACGTCGGCCTCGAGGGCGGCGACCGCGCGCAGCGCCAGATCCTGCTCGTGCTCGCTGAGCATCACCGCCCTCGGACGCGCACCACGCGCGATGTTGGCCCGCCACGAGTCGGTGACCCGCTCCATCGCGCCGGCCACCTCGCCGGCGATCACGAGCACGCGTAGATCCCGCCGGCCGGCGGCCGCGACCGTTTGCTGGACGTAGTAGACCGTCCGCTCGAGCTCGAGTGCACGGAACACCCGGTGCGCGACATCGCGGTCCTCGACGCGCACGATCCCATTGCCCATCGCGCCGAACAGCGGCTTGACGACCACGTCGCCACCGAGCCGCTTGAACGCCTCCATCGCATCGTCGTAGCGCTCGCACACGACCGTGGCCGGCGTGGGCACCCCGGCGAGCGCGAGCGCAGCGCCGGCCCACGACTTGTCGATCGTCCGCTCGATCGCGCGCGGGCTGTTGATACAGCGGACCCCGCGCGACGCGAGGACGTGCAGCGCGTCCATGCGGAAGATCACCTGCTCGAGCGAGCCGCGCGGAAGCCCGCGCACGACCAGCAGGTCGAGTGCGTCGAGCACGTCGCCGTCGGGCCCGAGGATTTGCACGTCCCCGTCACCATCGACGACGGACCGCAACCGCGTGGCCGGGATCGCGAGCACGTCGTGACCGCGATCGGCGAACGCATACAGAAGCCCGCGCGAGTGCCAGGAGCCGGACGCGCCCAGAACCCCGACCCGCAACGCCCGCTGGTCACTTGGCGAACGAGCGCTCGAGCACGTCGGGCGCGAGCCCGCCGCCGTGATGCGCCCGCCCGGAGTCCGTGCTTGTGAGCGTGACCGCGGCAGGGCTGAACAGCATCGGGTCGACGTCGTAGAAGTTCCAGTCGGCGGCCTCGAGCAGTTCCCCGAACGGGGTGCCGAACGCGTCCGAGTCGGCCGACGGCAGCCTGAATGCGAGATCGGCGATCTCGTCGTCGGCACCCTCGATCCACAGGTGAACGGTGCCACCGTACAGCACCGCGTCGTTGGTCCGGCCGATCGCCGCCGGGTCGCTCTTGGCCACGGGAGCGATCGGGCAACACCCCCAGCCGTGGCGGACGCGGGCCGGGTCGACGCCCAGTTCGTGCAGCTTGTGCAGCGCGGTCTCGACCACGCGGGCGCTGATCTGGACCGAGCCACAGACCGACGCGGTGGGCGCGATCAGGAACGTGACCGCCCACGGCTGCACCCCGCACCGCTGGGCCACCCTCTCGACGACCTCCGCCGGCGGGTCCTGGCCGGTCTCGAGGCACAGGACCGCCCGGTCCGCCTGCTCGCGCCAGGACAGCTCGTCGAACAGATCCTCGGCCCGAGCCAGCGCACGTCCCGGACCGCTGGCCATCGCGAAGAAGTCGTCGTGCTCGAGCTTCCAGCCGGCGTATTGCGAGGCCAGGCACGCCGCCGCGGGCTCGTCGGTGGCGACGCCGACGCCGGGCCAAGTCCGGTCGCCGACCGTGACCGGAACCGGGTCGAGCCTCCCCAGACCCGCCCATGCACGCGGCCGCAAAGCCGAGGCCGGCCTGCAATCCGCCGCGCGCCTGCGCGCCGCAGTCCAACAGCCTCGCGCCCGAGTCCAACGTGCGAACTTCGATCCCCAGCGCTTCGGCGTCGACGACCATGGCGTCCACCAGCCGAGCGGCACGTTTGTTCATCGACAGGCTCACTGGCCCACCTCCTCACCGTCGAAGATCAGGATCTCCCCGCGGCGGACTTCGGTCCGGTCGCCGGACCATCGCGCCCACGCCCCTCGCAGCAGCGCCTCGTCCACGGACAGCCCGAGCTCGCGCACACGGAGCAGCTGGAGACGCAGGGCGGTGGACGGAAGCGGGTGGCATACGCATAGCTCGGCAACGGCTCGAGCGTACGACCGGACGCGATGCTGCCGCGCTTGTTGCCGAGGCCCGCCTCATCGCCGATGCCGCCGAGCGAGATCACCGTGCCCGCCAGCATTCGCAACCCGGCGCCGTTACCGGTCCGGCCTCCGACCGCGACCAGCCCGCGCCGCATGCCGGCGCCGGCCTCTTCGCCAGCGTCGCCGGTCACGACAATCTCGCCGCCGGTCATCCCCACGCGGGTGCCGGGATACGCCGATCCGAGCCGCGCGCCGGCGTCTCCGAGGATCCGCAGCACCCCACCGGACATCTCCGCGCCGGCCCAGGCGCCGACATCGCCACGAACCTCGAGCTCGCCGCTGGCCATTCCGGCGCCAATCCAATCGAACCCGCGCAGATCGCCGCCGAGCACGAGCGCCTCCTCCTCGCTGCCGGCACCGGACACCTCGAACAGGTCGCCGACGGCCACCGTCTCGCCACCGCACCGGAGGAGCAGCGCCGCGACCGCGGAGGCGTTCAGGCCGCGCAGCAGCTCGGGGATCAGCGGCGCGGCGAGCACTCGGGCCGGCGGGTTCGTTCGCAGTGTGAGGGTGAGCGTCACGGCGGGTCGCGGAGGTCCGACAGCGGGAAATGGAATTCGCCGAGCTTGCCGCCGAAGTTGGCGGCGGTGACGTGGGCCGCGCCGGCGCCGGCGGCGGCGTGAAGCCCGCGGCGCATCGCCTCGCGCACGGCCTCTTCGGACACGCCGTCGATCACGATCTCGAACAGCGCGCCGATGTCGTCCGGGACGAGCGTGTCGGCGATCTGTGCGCGCAGCGTCGGAGCCATCTGATGGTTGGTCGAGGCGGGCATCGACTTCGAGGTGAGCGAGCCGACCTTGCTGCCACTGCGGACGATCCCGCCGGGGAACGGCAGCGCGATACCCTCGCCGCGCATCGCGTCGGCCGCCGCCTGGGCGGCCGCGAGTGCGACGTCCTCGTCTGCCGCGCCGATCACCACGTTGCCCCCGCCGACGCCCCGGCCGATCCCGATGGACTCGGACACGAGGAACTCGCCCTCCATCACCGGAATGCGCCAGAAGCGCCGTCCGCCGATCACCTTGCTCGCCTGAAAGCCGTCGCCGAAGTACCGCAGCGTCCCCCCCAGTGGCGCCGTCCTCTCGGCCCCGGGCAGCCCGTCGAAGCACGCCGTCGTCGGACAGGTCATCACGCTCTGGCCGACGCGCTCGACGATGCGCTTGCCGACGCCCTCGCGGTCCATCGCGAACAGCAGCACGGCGATCCCCGGCCTTCCATCCGGAGTCTCCGCGGGCGTGAGCGACCGCTCGATCGCCGCCTCGCACTTGCAGCCGATCACCGACGTGGCGAAGCCGGTCATCGAGCGGGCCGCTTCGAGCGCCCACGCCTCGGTGGCGCCCGTGATCATGACGCGCGTATAGCGCATCGGGAAGGCCTCGGCGAACGTGTCGACGACCTCGGTACTACCGAGCGTGAAGCCGGTCATGAGGCGCCGGCCTCTACCACCTGCGCCGGCTCGCGCAGGGCCGGGTCGCGAACCGGGTAGTGCGCGAACGCCACCGTGTAGCGATCGCCGAACAGCGGCTCGAGCACGCGGCTCACCTCGGGATCGAAGCCGGCATGGCTCGACAGCAGCACCCCGTCGTCGGAGCGTCGCAGCTCGCCTTCCTCGACCGCCACCTCGCCATCCTTGATCACGTAGCGCGGCGTAGCGAACATCTCCTCGCGGTCAGCGCGATCGTGGTAGATCGTCACGTCGGCGTCGGCGCCGATCCCGAGGTGACCCTTGTCGCGCAGGCCGAGGCGGCGCGCGGGCGCCGCGCGCGTGATGATCGCGATCTCGTTCAGCGTGTACTCGCGATCGAGCCCGTCGAGCAGCGTGGTGCGCCGGATCGCCTTCTGGTTCGCACGGCGCATCTGGTCTTCGCGGAACGCGCGGTCCATCAGCAGCCGGATCAGCTTCGGATAGGAGAGGAACGAGCCGCCGTTCGGATGGTCGGTCGAGAGCATCACCTGCCACGGGTCCTTGCCGAGCAGGAACAGCTCGAGCCCGATCGCCCACTGGAGGGCATGGACGTAGTTGCCCGCCCGGTACGTGTAGGGCACGATCCCGCAGCCGGTCTCCACCTCGGTGTCGTGGTTGATCCACTTGCCGCCGTCGAGGTCGCGGAGCACCGCGGACACGTGCGCGTCGGCTGTCATCGTCATCGCCGGCCCGAACATCACCTGGCCGACGTCGGCGGTGATCTCGGGGTGGTCGCCGAGGTACTCGATCAGCTCTGGCGCGCGAGACCGCGGCAGCCCGCCAGGCTTGCCGCCGTAGCTGTGGAACTGCACATGCGCGAAGTGCGCCTGGCGCCCCGACAGCGTTCGCATCGTGTCGAGCGTCACCTCAGCGTTGCCCGGCACGCCGAGGTTGTTGGCGTGGATGTGCACGGGGTGTGGCAGCCCGAGCTCGTCGACGGCGCCACCGATCGCCTCGAGCACCTGGCGCGGCGTGACGCCGAAACCCGCGACCTCGTCGTCGAGCGACTCGACCACACCGTTGTCCTGCTTCCACAGCTCCACCCCGCCGGGGTTGACGAGCTTGACCCCGTAGCCACCGGTGGCGTCGAGCCACCACGCAATCGCGTCCTTGATCCTGTCCCCGCCCGCGCCGGCTGCCAGGCGCGACTCCCGGATCAGCTCGAACAGCACCTGGTTGTTGCCCATCAGGATCAGGAACGCCTTGTCGATCATCGGCGTGTCCCGCAGCTCCGAGAGCACGTGGCGCGCCGCCAGGGGCGGCGCGGCCGCCTCGACGACCGTGGTGTAGCCGAGCAGCGAGTACCGGTAGCCGGTGGCGAACGTCGAGGGGACGAGACCGCCGCTGCCCGAGCGGAGGAACTCAGTCCGATCGAGGGGATCGTCGCGCCGGTCCTCAGGCGATAGCTTGCGCGCGGCGTTCACCTTCGGACCCGCGATGTGGGCGTGGATGTCGACGCCGCCGGGCATCACCACCATCCCGCGCGCGTCGATCCGGCGCGCGCCCGGGCCGACGTCGTCGACGACCTTGCCGTCCCGCAGGCACACATCGCGCACGTCTCCGTCGACGTCGTTGGCCGGATCGTGGACGGCGCCACCGCTGATCCGGATCTCGGTCACGTGTCGATCTCCGCGAGCAGCCGCGTCAGCAGGGTGGCCGCGGTCGGGGCGTCGCCGGGAAGCGGCGCCTGGAGCGCGAGCGGAACCCCGTCGAGCCGGTGGGCGGTTCCGCCCGCCGCGACGCCGACGGGCGCGGTACGGATCGACACGTCGACACCCGGTCCGGCCACCTGGCATCCACCTGCCCCAGACTCGACGACCATCGTGACGTCAACGTCGTCGAGCGGATACGTGGTCGTGACAAGCTCCGGATGACCGCTGGCGAAATCGACGGTCCCGCCATATCCGGATTGCCAGGCCAGAACGTCGTCCGCGCTCCGGGTTCCGGGGGCAGGCGGCAGCTCGAGCGTGACCACGTGGCGGTCGTGACACAGCGCCCGGACCAGCTCGTGCAGCGCGAGCGCGCGCCGCTGGCCGCCGGAGCCGGCGGTCAGGCCGGGTCCGTAGACAAACGCTGCATGGGGCACGGCGCCGAAACGATCGATCAGCTCGGTCAGCCCAGCGACCAGATCGCTCGACGGCACCGCGAGTCCTCGCTGCAATACGTGGAGGCTCGTCAGCGCCTCGAGGTCGCGCTCGCCCGGCCACCTCAGCCGCACGTCAGCGCGCTGCGCGGTCGCCGTGTCACGCTCGTCGACGACCACGAGGGTCCGGTCCGTCACCCCCAACCCGAGGCGATCGAGCAGGCGCGGATGTGTGGTTTCGGGATCCTCCCGCCAGATGACGACCACGCGCGACCGGTCGCGTACCTCACCGAGCGTGGCCGTCGACGCACCGCGCAACGGGACCGCCGGCGCGCCCGGCCACTCGCTGGTGACTGCCCCGGCTCCCACGAGCGCGCCGAGCCGGTCGGCGAGCGCCACCGCGGCGCGCGCATCCTCGACGGTGGCGCCGTCGAAGCCGTGGACGAGCGGGCGCCGGGCGGCGCGCAGAAGCTCGGCGGCGCGGCTCAGCGCGGCATCGACGTCGACGGCCTCACCGTTGATCGTGGCCGGCGGGCCATCGACCGAGCGCACGCGGTCCGAGAACCACTCGGCGCCGAGGCGACAGTCCGGAGTCAGACGCACGGCGTCGCCGGCGGCCTCGACCATCACGTCGTCGCACAGCAGAGCACACCCGGCGCAGGTGAACGGGCCGAGCTCAGCCACGGATGAGCACGGCGTCTGGAAGCGCGGACAGGTAGCGGGCGCCGCGTTCGGAGAGCTCGGGTACGCCGGCTGTCGTCGAAACCAGCGTGCATACGGGCGACCCCCGCCTGATGATCTCGCCGCCGCGAGGGATGTCGCGCACGAGCCCCGCCGGCCACCAGTCCGGATCCGGGGCGCGAAGGTCGCGGTCTGCGAACAGCACGAGCTTCACCTTCGCACACCGCGTCGCCAGGGGCGTGCCGGCGATCGGAAGGCCGATGCCGCGTGCGCCGCGGACGTGCGCCTCGAACCGGCCCGGGCCGAACAGCTCCAACGACCCGGGTGGCCGCGGGTTGACCTCGAGCACCCAAGCGTGGTGCCCGTCCCAGACGGCGTCGACGCCGAACGCTCCCCGCACGCCGAACCGCGCTGCGACCTCGTCGCACACCGAGCGCAGCTGACCGTCGAGCTCGGCGACCTCGCCGTCTGGCAAGCGCGGTGGCGACACGTTGCCCATCCACCCGAAGCCCGGCCGGCGGTGAAGCTGCTCGGTGAGGCCGAGCACCGCGGCACGGCGGCCATCGCCGATCGCCACCGCCGAGCACGACAGCCCGGCGATCCGGCGCTGCAGGATCTCCCCCGGCGACAGCCGCCCGCCCGCCCACGCGCGGACGCCGCGTCCGCCGCCGCCCCGGAGCGGCTTGCGGAGCCATTGCGCGCGCCGCGCGCCTGCCGACATGCGGGAGCTCGTCGAACCGAACGTGTCTCAGGGGCGCGTGCGCCCCCGGCGCGCGCAGCGGCGGCCACCGCCCGCGGGTCGCGCACCCGCGCCAGCAACTCCGCCGGCGTTGCGAGCAACTCACGGCCCTCGGCCATCCGGGCCACGAGGTCGGGCCGGTTCTCGAACCCGGCGCCGTACACGACCGCTTCGACGTCGACTCGCGCTGCGAGGTCCACCAGCGCATCGTTGCTGTTGGCTCTCGCGCTACTACGAGCGACCGCGCGCAGGTCGACGTCGCCGAAGCGGTCGAGCGCCGTGACCTCGTAGCCGTCGGCCGACGCGAGCTGGGCGAGCATCCGAGCGCTGACGGCGACCACGAGCACTCTCACGGCAACGTCACCCCGGTCAGCAACGCGGCGAGCAGCGTGCCGGCCACGAGGTCGGCCGTCGTACCCGGGTTCAGCCCGTGGTCGGGCCCCCGCAGCGACGCGTCGAACTCCTCGAGCGTGAGCACCCCGGCAAGCACGTCCCTCGCCGCCGCGGTCACGGCCTTCGCCGCCGCGGCGCCGGCCTTGCGCTCTATCAACGTGTCAGGGTGGGACGCGAGCAGCCCGATGTGCAGCGACGCGATCGCAGCGAGCGTCGGGACGCCCCCGGCGAGCGCGTCGGCCAGCAACGGCAGTCCGGTGTCGAACACGATCGCGTAGCCGGTCGCGTACTCGGAGGCGATGTTGTCGCGGTGCGCGGCGGCGGCCATCGCCTCGCGCAGCGAGATGCCTGCCGGAGCCCTGACGTCGTGCTCGGGCGCCTCCCCGAGCCCGCCCGGGCGAGCTTGGACGATCGCCGCAAACGCGGCCGTGGCGTCATCGAGGTCGAGTTGCCCCAGGATTCGCTCTGTCGCCGAGCGAAGCGACTCGTCCGCTTGTCGAGTCGCCTCGGCCCGGACCAGCGGCGCGAACAGCAGCACGATGCCCAGATTCGTGTTGGCATCGGTGACTCGCGCGGTCGCCCGGACGCCGTCGAGGATCAGCGCGCCGACGCCTCGCGTGCGGGCTCGCCGGCGCGCGAACACCGGCCCGAGCGCAAGCGCCGATCGCACCATGTCGGCATAGGTCGTGTCCGCGAAGTCGTGCCCCGGAGTGATGTTGCCCGGTTTCGGCGCGGACACCTCGAGCACGCAGGCGAGTTGAACGTAGTGTGCGAGTAGATCCCGGCTCAGTCTGGAGTGAGCTAGGGTTGCGTCCACTCGCGTCACCATACGATAGGAGAGAGGAGACTCACTTCATGGCCATCACCCTGGCAACCGGCGAGGCTCTGGTCGGCGAAGGTAACGAGGTCGCCCACATCGACCTGATCCTCGGGTCAAAGAGTGGACCGGTCGGCGAAGCCTTCGCTCACGCCTTTGTCAACGAGTCCGAAGGTCACACCAACCTGCTCGCCGTGGTCACTCCAAACCTGCCGGCCAAGCCGGACACGGTGCTCAGCAACAAGGTGACGATCAAGGGCGCCAAGCAGGCCGTCCAGCTGTTCGGCCCGGCTCAGGCCGCGGTCTCCCGCGCCGTTGTGGACTCGGTCTCCGAGGGGGTCATCCCCAAGGACCAGGTCGACGACCTGTGCATCATCGTCAGCGTGTTCATCCACTGGGAGGCCGAGGACGACAAGAAGATCTACGACTGGAACTACCAGGCCGTGAAGTCGTCGATCGCTCGTGCCCTGGGCGGCGAGCCGAGCATCGACAAGGTGCTCGCGGATACGCCGGCCGCGCGACACCCGTTCGCCGGCGGCGCCGAGGGCTAACGGGGGAGCAGTTGATCGCGCAGACCGGAGAGCTGCCGCTCGCCGGTCTGCGCACCGTCGTCACCGGAGCCAGCTCCGGGATCGGGAGAGCGATCGCCGTCGCGTTCGCCGCCGCCGGCGCTCGCGTCGGCATCGGCTTCTCGCAGTCGAATGCGGCCGCAGAGGCACTGGCGGGTGAGCTCGGCGGTCCGGGTGTCCATCCCCTCTTACGAGCCGACCTCGGCACATCGGGGGGATGCTCATCGATCGTGCGTGAGGCGTTCGCCGCGCTCGAGCACGTTGACGTCTGGGTCAACAACGCCGGAGCCGACGTGCTCACCGGCGAGGCGAGATCGTGGCCGGACGAGCGCAAGCTCGAGGTGCTGGTCGACGTCGACCTGAAGGCCACAATTCGCTGCTCGCGCCTCGTAGCGGCCCGGATGCGGCCCGGCGGCTGCATCATCAACATCGGCTGGGACCACGCCACGATCGACGGCATGGCGGGTGACAACCCCGAGCTGTTCGCCGCGGTCAAGGGTGGCGTTCTCGGCTTTTCGAAGTCGTTCGCGCGCTCCGTGGCGCCCGATGTCCGAGTCAACGTGCTGTGCCCGGGTTGGGTCGAGACCGCGTACGGCGCGGGCGCCGAGCGAGGCTTCTACGACAAGATCGCGGCGGGCACGCCGCTCGGTCGCTGGGGCCGGCCCGAGGACATCGCCGGCGCCGCCGTGTGGCTGGCCTCGCCGGCCGCCGCCTTCGTAACCGGCCAGGCGATCAACGTCAACGGCGGCACCGTTGGCTGACACGCTGTTCGTCACCGGCCGTCTGGCCGAGCCGGCGCTGCGCAACGTCGTGTCCGACCTCGACATCGACCACCAGATCGCGGTGATGAACATCAGCGTCGCGGCGCTGATGACCCCACGCTGGATCGCCAGGCGGCTTGACGTACCGCCGGGCGTCGACAACATCGTGATCCCGGGGCTGTGCGACGGCGACGTGGACACGCTCGAGCAGGCCACGGGACTGCCTGTGCGGAAGGGCCCGGCCGACGTCCGGTCGCTGCCCGAGTGGTACGGCCGCGAGGCGATCCGGGCGGAACTTGGTCCGCGCGACGTCCGCGTGTTCGCCGAGATCAACGACGTGCAACTGCTGTCGCTCGAGCGGGTGATCGAGCGCGCGGAGGCCTACCGCGCCGAGGGAGCGGACGTGATCGACCTCGGCCTGTCGCTCGATCGCTCATGGCTGGCCGAGGGGCCGCCGACGATCGCGGCGCTGCGCGAACGGGGGCTGTCGGTCAGCATCGACACGCTCGATCCCGAGCACATCCGGATGGCGGACGCGGCGGGCGTGGATTACGTGCTGAGCCTCACGCCGAACACGATCGACTTGGCGCGGACGCTCCGCGCCACTCCGGTGCTCATCACCGAGGACCCGGACGACCTCGACGGCCTGGACCAACTCGCCTCGCGGATGGACGGGCTCGGCCGGCCATACCTGCTCGACTCGATCCTGGCTCCGATCAACTCCGGCTTTGCCGCGTCACTGGCGCGCTACGTGGAGGTCCGCCGCCGCCATCCGGAAGCGCCGAGATGCTGATGGGTATCGGCAATCTGACCGAGCTCACGGAGGCCGACTCCACCGGAGTCACCGCGCTGCTGATCGGCTTCTGCCAGGAGGTCGGCATCGGGGCGGTGCTGACCACCGAGGTGATCGGCTGGGCGCGGGGGGTCGTGCGCGAGACGGTGCTGGCGGCCCAGATGATGCACCTGGCCCAACGCCAGGCGCGGCCGCCCAAGCACATCGACCCCGGTCTGGTCACAAGCAAGGATGAGTCGATGCGCGCGCCCTCGGAGGACGAATTGCGCGCGATGCAGGCGCAGATCTCGGACGCGAACTATCGGCTGTTCGCCGATGCCGATTGGCTGTACGCGTTCAACAGCGACCGGTTCATCCGCGAAGCCAACATGTACGCGGTGTTCGATCAGCTCGACGTAGATGACGCCAGGCACGCCTTCTATCTCGGCAAGGAGTTGATGAAGGCAACGATCGCCCGCGGACTGCAGAAGAGCTATCGCCAGGAGGGCCCGCTGGACTGGGGCATATTGAGCTTTCCCGAACCTCGACGGGAGGACATCCAATGAAGAAGATCCTGATCCAGCTCGACACCGATCAGCACCCGAGTGCCTTCGACGCAATCGCCGCATACGACTCGGACGTCGATGTGGTCGTCGGGTACGGAGAAGTCACCCCGGACAACCTCACTGACCTGGTTCAGGGCGCGATCTTCCCGCGGGGTCCTGACGGCCTCGCCAACACCGCTTTCTGGGTCGGCGGCTCCAGGGTGCGCGACGGCGAGGCGGTGTTCGACGCGGCACAGAAGCTGTTCTTCAAGCCGTTCAACCCGTCGATCATGCTCGACTCGGACGGCTCCAACACGACGGCGGCCGCCGCCGTCGCCCGCGTCCGCGGGGCGGTGACGCTGAAAGACAGCCGCGCCGCGGTGATCGGGGTCGGGCCGGTAGGGCTGCGCACCGCCGAGTTGCTGCGCCGCGAGGGCGCCGAAGTCACCCTGTTCACCTTCCCGCCAGATGCGATGGAGGGCCGCCACCGCCGGGCGTCGGGCATCCCGGTCGCAGAGGACGCCGGGTTCGAGGTCGTCGAGCCGGGGTCGAGCGACGAACTCGACAAGGCGCTCGCCGGCCGCGCGGTCATTTTCGCCGCCGGTCCCGCCGGCACGCAGATCCTCCGACGGAGCGGCTGGGCTCAGGACGGCGTGCGCGTGATCGTCGACTACTCGGCGGCCGACCCGGTGGGCGTCGAGGGCATCGACCGCGGCGACAGCCTCGAGGAGGAAGACGGCGTCTTGAAACTCGGCGCGCTGGCGGTCGGCGGCCCGAAGATGAAGCTGCAAAAGGCCTGCATCCGCGCCATGTTCGAAACCAAGGGAACCGTGCTCGACCTCGAGGGCGTCTACGACGTGGCCCTCGAGGCGCTGTCGTGAACGGCGCTCGCTACGTCAGCCGCGGGCGGGCGATTTCGAGAACACGAACTTGCCCATCGGCCCTTCGAGGGCGCTGTCCGCCTCGGGCCGCCACAGGATTGTGTCCTCGATCTTGCGCGCCAGCGTGAAGTCCTTGTCGGTGATACCGCCCGCCGAATGCGTGGCCAGCTTCACCCAGAGCTTGCCCCAGGTGACGTTCAGGTCGGCGTGATGTCCGGCGGCCTCGCACAGGTACCCCACGGCATTGACCGCCATCAGCGTGGTCGGCCAGCCGTCGGTGTTGTACTTGCGCCGGATCCACTTGTCCTCGTAGTACCACTCGTCGAGTCCGTACTCGGAGAACTTGGCGGGGATCTCCTCTTCGCTGTACGTCCGTGGTTTGTCCTTCGTTGTGCTCATGGTCCAATCATATGCCCCGCGTAGCCGGCATTGACCCAGGAACAGTTTCGTTCGATTTGTGCGTTTTGCAGGACGGTGAGGCGGTCGTCGAGCAGGTGTTCGAGACCGGTACGCTCAGCCAGGACAGCGGTCCGCTGCTGGACGCTCTCGCGCGCCACGGGCCCTACGACCTCATCTACGGGCCGAGCGGTTACGGCCTCCCGCTCGTCGCCGCCGCCGACGTCGGAGAGCGCGAGTTGGCCGAGATGGTGCTCGTGCGCCCCGACGAGTCGCGCGCCGCGGCGGGCGTCGGCGGGATGCGGTCATTGCTGCGCGCGCTCGCGAGCAGCGGCCTGCCGATCGTGTTCGGTCCTGGCGTGATCCACCTGCCCTCGGTCCCGCGCCACCGCAAGTACAACCGGATCGACATGGGCACCGGGGACAAGGTCTCCGCCGCCGCGTGCGCGATCGTCGACCAATCGGCGCGGCGCGCGGTCACGG
This sequence comes from uncultured Solirubrobacterales bacterium, assembly GCA_963755525.1. GTDB lineage: Bacteria > Actinomycetota > Thermoleophilia > Solirubrobacterales > Solirubrobacteraceae > Palsa-465. The sequence continues at coordinate 146,327 of CAVWKC010000033.1, forward strand.
TCGACGAGACCGCGATGATCCTGCTCGAGTTGGGGGGCGCCTTCACCGCCGCGCTCGCGATCGATGGCGGGCAGATCGTCGATGGCATCGGCGGGTCCTCGGGACCGCTCGGCGTGCGGGCCGCGGGCGCCCTCGACGGCGAGGTCGCGTACCTGCTCGGGCCGGCGTTACGAAAGAACACGCTGTACAGCGGCGGCGCACTCGATCCGGACGGTTCCCTTGAAATCACCGACCTGGACGCGCTTTGGGCCTCGCCGGCGAGCGCCGAAGGCTGGTCCGCGCTGATCGAAGCGTCGGTAAAGGCGGTGCGCGCGCTGACGGTCAGCGTCTCGGCGCCGCACGAGATCGTCGTCTCGGGCCGTCTGGCCCGCCTCCCCGCGTTGATCGCGACCCTCGTCTCGTCACTCGAGGCGATCGCTCCGGTGATCGCGCTCGTTCCGGGACGCGCGAGCGCCGCCGCATGTGGTGGTGCACTGCTGGCCGACGCGCTTGCCGGCGGTCGCAACGCTCCGCTTGCGGAGGCGCTGAAGTTACGCGAGGCCGGCGGCACTGTGCTTGACTACCTGCGCGTCGCCGGCGCCGACGCGATCTCGCTGGGGTGAAAGTAACCGCCGGGTAATGATCTGCCCGGCCGGTCAGTGAGTAATGACTGATCGGACAGTGTCACCACCTACCCGATCGGTCAGTGTCAACTACTGACCGGACAGACAGAGCTTTTCGTCGCTGATGGTCAGGTTGTTTCGCGGTCACGCCAGTGTTAGTTTTTTTCTAGTCCATTTTCCGATGGAAGGAGAGATGTGCCGTGGCTGCGACTGCCGATAAGACGGTAATCGAGGGGCTGATCAAGCAGAACGGAACCTCGATCGGAGCGGTGCTGGGCCGCGGCTCCGTGGGGGTGGCCGAGGAGGGCGCCGATGGCAAGATGCACGCCACGGTCCGGATTCCTCTGGACGAGCTGATCTTCGAGCCCAGGGTGCTGGTAATGCCGCACGGTGGTGACCTCGAGCTCGAGATCATCAACGACGACAACAACTCCCACTGCGCGGTCCTTCCCAACAACGGCGACGCGAAGTTCATCTGGCTCGTGAACTTCTCGAAGGGAAGGGCGACCCTCAACCTCGACGGCCCGGGCTACTACTGGTACGGATCGCGGACCGGAAACGATGAGGGCGGCGGCCTCACCGGAACGATCGTCGTCGGAGGCGAGGTTCCAGACGAAGCCAAGCTCGACCGTCCACCGCAACCGCGCCCGTAGAAAGGAGCAGCTGATGGCAACTGAGACTGAGTACGTTGACGCAGGCGAAGCGGTCGATTACCGGATTCTGAGCCCCGGTTTGGCCCAAAAGGCGCCGGCGGTGACCAAGGGTCTGGGCTACGACCGGATCCTCAAGGCCCGCGACGCAGAGCCTCACAACTGGATCACGTATTACGGCGCGTACGACGGGCAGCGGCACAGCCCGCTCGATCAGATCAACCAGGGCAACGTCAAGAACCTCAAACCCGCCTGGGTATTCCAGTGCGGCTCGGTGGGCATGCACTCGGGCGCGTCGACGTACTCGCTGGAGGCATCCCCGCTGGTCGTCGACGGGATCATGTTCGTAACCGGCTTCGATGGCTGGCTGTGGGCGGTAGACGCCAAGACCGGTCAGGAGCTGTGGCGCTATCACCGCGCGTCCCCGTATGACGTGCGGCTGTGCTGCGGCAACGTCAACCGCGGGTGCGCCGTGGCGGATGGGAAGGTCTTCATGACGACCCTGAACGCCCATGTGATCGCGCTCGACGCGACGAACGGCGAGCTCGTCTGGGACCAGACGTACGGCGACGTGCGGGCCGGCGAGAGCGCGACGGTCGCTCCTCTGATCGTCAAGGACATGGTGATCGTCGGGAGCTCCGGTGGCGAGTTCGGGGTGCGCGGGCACGCCGACGCGTTCAAGCTCGAGACCGGCGAGCGTGTCTGGCGCTGCTACATGGTTCCCGCCCCCGGGGAGCCGGGGTCCGAGACATGGCCGGCCGATGGTGAGGCGTGGGCGCGCGGCGGCGCAAACTGCTGGACCACGCCGACGTTCGATCCCGACCTCAACCTCCTGTACTTCAACACGGGGAATCCGTGTCCCGACTTCGACGGGGGAGTACGCGAGGGCGACAACCTGTTCACCAACTGCGTCGTGGCCGTCGACCCCGACAATGGCCAGATCAAGGCGCACTACCAGTACACCCCACACGACGTGTGGGACTACGACTCGACGATGGAGAACATCCTGTTCGAGATGGACGGGCGCAAGTGCTCCGGCCACTTCGACAAGAACGGCTACTTCTTCGTGCTCGACCGCACGGACTGCAGCCTGATCCGCGTCGTCCCGTTCGTCGACCGCATCACGTGGGGCGAGATCGCCGCCGACGGCAAGGTCACGCCGCGAGTCTTCCCCGACAAGGAGGGCGACCCGGTCCACTTCTGGCCCGGCCCGGCCGGCGCCAAGGAATGGACGCATGCCGCGTACAGCCCGAAGACCGGGCTCTTCTATGCGCCGGTGCAGGACGTCGGCGCGACGGCGACGCGGCGGCGTCGTGAGTTCAAGGAGAGCATCCCGTACTGGGGCGCCGGCGTAGCCGTGGACACGGAGGACGTGGCCGGTTACATCTCGGCGATCGATCCCGCCACGGGTCAGGAGAAGTGGCGCTTCCGTCAGGAGCACCCGATGACCGCGTCCATCCTGACCACGGGCGGCGGCCTCGTATTCGCCGGCGGCCCCGCGGGCAAGTACTGGGCGTTCAACGACACCACCGGTGAGCTCCTGTGGGAGTTCCAGTGCGGAAGTGGGCACCACTCGAGCCCCAGTTCCTACACGGTCGACGGCAAGCAGTACATCGCCGTCCCGGTCGGGTACGGCGCTTGGACCGAGGGGTTCTACCCCGGGGCGCTCGCCCAGTCGGGTGGATCCGCCATCTTCGCGTTCGCACTGCCGGAGTAGCGCACACCTAACGAAGCCATATGCGATCTGTCACGGCCCGGGCCGTGACAGATCGCAGGCCTCGCGACAAACTCTCGTAGGAACCGATGTTCGCGCTCCTCTCGCTCGGGTTCACGCTGAGCCTGGACAACTTCCGCACCTCGATCGTGCTCGGGGGTCTCAAGCCGACCCTCCTTCGCTCGATCAAGACTTCGTTCATCTTCGGCCTGTGGGATGGCATTGCGCCGGCAATCGGGATCCTCATCGGCCACTACCTGAGCCAGAAGGTCGACTCCACGGCCGACATCGCCGCGGCGATCGGCCTAGGTGGATACGGCCTGTTCGTCGTGGTCAAGGCGTTGCTTAGGCCCGAGCACGCGGATCCAGATTTGCGGTTCGCCACGCGCGGGCTGCCCCTGCCGTTGAGCGTCGACAACGTCGCCGCCGGCGCGAGCCTCGGCCTGCTTGGATTCTCTCCCTGGATCGCGCCCCCGCTGTTCGGGTCAATAACGTTCTTGATGTCGGTCGCCGGGCATCAGATCGGCCGCACCGCGGCCCATTTCGTACCCCGCATCCGCACCGACCTGCTGACCGGGATCGCGTTCGTGGCGATGGCGGTCTTCCTGATCGTCGGCATCAACCTGCCGGGCGACTCGACGCCGGACGGAGCGACGTCGCCGGGCCGGGCGGGCCGCGTGACTACGCCGACACCGCGACGGCGGACAACGTACGCGTCCCCTCGCCACCGAGCGCGACCGCAGCCCTCGCCGTGACCAGGTGGTAGAGGATCAGAAGCTGCACGAGCGCGAGTGATTCCGAGCGGTGCAGATCGGTGCCGATCGTGAACTCGCCGAGGCGCCGCGCGCGCAGGTGGGACGCGAAGTGCATCCGCGCCCACAACGTCTCCTCAATCGCCACCGCGTGATCGGGGTCCATCCGGCCGGGAATCCGCAGGACCCGCTCGCCGTCGCGCTCGACCAGCGTCAACCCGTCCGGCTTGCCGTTGATCAACGACGACAGATCGGGGTGCGGCAAACCGTCGCACAGGGTCAGCTCGGCTTCCAAATGGATCTGATCAGCCTGGTCCGCCGGCGGCTCGCCCTCGGATGGCCGGAACGACACGAGCATGTCCGCGTAGCGGCGCTGGGGTCGGATGAACGCCTCCGAGTCGGCCTCGCGCCTGTCGATTTCGGCGAGCACTTCGTCGGTCGTGTACCCGCGCCGCGAGCAATCGCGCTGCACCTTCCACCGGCGCCGAAGCTCCTCGGGGGGATTGAGGAACACGCGCACGTCGTACACGTCGCGCATCTCCGGGAGGTGGTAGCCGAGCAGACCCTCGATCACCGTGAACCGCTCGGGCGCGACGTACACCGGCGGCCCGAACGTGCCGTCCTTGTGCCGGTACACCGGTTTGAGGATCGCCTCGCCGCGGCGCAGGTGCGCGAGGTGCTGCGCGATGATGTCGACGTAGTTGCAGTCCGGGTGAAGCGGCGTGATCCCGAGCTCCGCGCGCTGCCGGCGGTCGTAACGGTGGTAGTCATCGGTGCAGATGTGCGCGACGTGCTCCTCGCCAAGCACGCGCACGAGCCCACGCGTGATCGTCGTCTTGCCCGCGGCGGAGTCGCCGACGACGCCGAGGATGACGGGGCGCGCCGTCCGCCGATCGCTCGCCGACGACGTCACGCCGCTTGCCACTCCGTCGTGGCCGTGTGCCCCTCCTCGTCGAACACGCTGCTCTTGAGGATGTCCTGCGCCTCGATCCGCCTGAGCACGTCGACGCTCGGCTCGGCGCCCGTCCGCACCGCCTCGTACACCCGGTTCGCGTGCCGTAGCCGCGCGCGCTCGATCCCGTTACGCACGCTCCGCGCGTGCGCGAACCGCGGGCGGCGCATGCGCCGGACGATGTACTCGCGGAACGCCTGCTCGGCATCGTCCGAGAACTCGTAGTTCTCCGCGGACAGCATCAGCTGGCCGATCTGGAGCAACTCGGCGGCCGTGTAGTCGGGGAAGTCGATGTGGTGGGCCACGCGCGAGGACATCCCGGGATTCAACCGGAAGAACTCGTCCATCCGATCCTTGTAGCCCGCGAGGATCACCACCAGCCGGTCGCGTTCGTTCTCCATCACCTGGAGAAGTATCTCGATTGCCTCAACTCCATAATCGCGTTCGTTTTCCGGCCGGTAGAGGTAGTACGCCTCGTCGATGAATAGCACCCCGCCTAAGGCGTGCTTGAGCACCTCCTTGGTCTTCGGCGCGGTGTGGCCGACATACTGGCCGACGAGGTCGTCGCGTGTGACGGCGACGACGTGGCTGCGGTCGATGTAGCCGAGGCGATGCAGGATGTCGGCCATCCGCATCGCCACCGTGGTCTTGCCGGTGCCCGGGTTTCCGGTGAAGCACATGTGGAGGCTCGGGCGCCCCGCGGCGAGCCCGGCCTGCCGGCGCAACCGATCGACGACCAGCAGGGCCGAGATCTCCCGGATCCGGGTCTTCACCGGCGCCAATGCGACCAGGTCGCGGTCGAGTTCATCGAGCACCGCCTCGATGTTCGCCTCGCGCACGAGCGTCGCGAACTCCGGCCTCTCGGACACAGCGGGTTCCAGCAAGCTCATGCGGCTTGATTTCCGTTCATGTAGCGGCTCCCCACCGGTCTGTCGGCCGCGTACGGGTGCAGCGAGTACCGCATCACGCGATCGTGAGCGTCGGTGCGCTCGAGGCGGAACCCGGGCTCGTGGGCCGGCCGGTTGACGATGAAGCTGAGCGCGGTCGTCTGACGTCCGTAGGAGGCGTCGTAGGCGATCACCTTCACGTAGTGCTGCGGGTGGGCCTCGCGGCACGCGCGCACCTCGCGCATGACAAGCGGGACGTCCTCGCGCCTAAGGTCGAACAGCGGGAGACCCCACATGTCCCAGTACGCGTTGCGGGGATGGGGGTCGTCGGTGAACTCGACCGAGATCGCCCATCCATGGTCGAGCGCGTACCGCACCTGCGCGGCGATCTGCTCGTCGGTGAGGTCGGGGAGGTACGAGAACGTGCCCTGGGTGATCCGCATTCGTGTGTCTCCTTCAGGGGGTCGGGCGATCAGCTGAGCGTCGGGGTGAGCACGTAGTCCGGGGTGTCCGTGGACTGGAAGTCGAACGTGACGTCCTTCCACACCTGGAGCGCGGCGTTCAGCTCCGGGCACCCCTTGGCGGCCTTCTCGAGGATGTCCGGTCCCTCCTGGAAGAAGTCCCGGCCCTCGTTGCGCGCCTGGATCATGGCCTCGACGGCCACGCGGTTCGCGGTCGCGCCCGCGGCGACGCCCATCGGATGGCCGATCGTGCCGCCGCCGAACTGCAGGATCACGTCCTCGCCGAGGTACCGGAGCAACTGATGCATCTGCCCGGCGTGGATGCCCCCGGAGGCCACCGGCATCACCGCGGGGAGCGACGCCCAGTCCTGGTCGAAGAAGATCCCGTTCTGCAGGTTCTCGGGCACGTGGTCGAGGCGGAGCGTGTCGTAGTAGCCCTCGATCATCGCCGGGTCGCCCTCGAGCTTGCCGACGACCGTGCCGGCGTGGATGTGGTCGACGCCGAGCAGCCGGCACCACTTCGCGATCACCCGGAACGACACACCGTGGTTCTTCTGGCGGGTATACGTCCCGTGGCCGGCGCGGTGCAGGTGGAGGATCATGCCGTTCCGCCGCGCCCACTTCGACATCGACTGCATCGCGGTGTAGCCCACGGTCAGGTCCATCATGATGATCACGCTGCCGATCTCCTTGGCGAACTCGGCGCGCTCGTACATGTCCTCCATCGTCGCCGCGGTCACGTTCATGTAGTGGCCCTTGACCTCGCCGGTCGCGGCGCTCGCCCGGTTGACTCCCTCGATCGCATGCAGATACCGATCGCGCCACCGCATGAACGGCTGCGAGTTGATGTTCTCGTCGTCCTTGGTGAAATCGAGCCCGCCCCGGAGCGCCTCGAACACCACGCGGCCGTAGTTCTTGGCCGAGAGTCCGAGCTTCGGCTTGATGGTCGCGCCGAGCAGTGGCCGCCCGAACTTGTCGAGGTACTCGCGCTCCATCACGATCCCGTGCGGCGGCCCCTGGAACGTCTTGACGTACTGCGTCGGGATCCGCAGGTCCTCGAGCCGCAGCGCCTTCAGCGCCTTGAACCCGAACACGTTGCCGATGATCGAGCTCGTCATGTTCGCGATCGACCCCTCCTCGAACAGATCGAGGTCGTAGGCGATCTTCGCGATGTACTCGCCTTCGCGCCCCGGCACCGGCGCCACGTCGTACGCCTTCGCCTGGTAGTGCTCATGCGCGGTCAGCCTGTCGGTCCACACCACCGTCCAAGTGGCGGTCGACGATTCGCCGGCGACCGCGGCTGCCGCCTCCACCGCGTCCACCCCGGGCTGGGGCGTGACCCGGAACGCGGCGAGAATGTCGGTCGCCTTCGGGATGTAGTCCGGGTCGAAGTAGCCCATCTCGGCGTACGGAGTGACCCCGGAGGCCCAGCGGTCCTTCTTCTTGAGAGGTGTTGCTTCGGTGGTGAGTGCCATCGTTTCGGCGGATCCCTTTCGGTCGAGCGCCGACAGCGTAAGCCCGACCAGCCATAGAGATCAAGTTCTAATTTCTCGTACTCACATAAAGAATTCTCTATGTGACTGATGCACGAGAAGCGGAACGTTGGGGATGCGCGAGGTCCGCTCCGGCCGCGCTGAGCAAGGTGCGCCCCGTCCGCGAGGGGTGCAAAACGCAGCACAACGCTCCGCAGCCGCCGGCGCCACGCACATAAGCGCCACCCCGGCGCTTATGTTGCCAAGGTCACGGCGGCACGGTCGATTTGCTGCGTTATGCACGGTGGCCGGATCGCCGCCCCCGCGATCAGAGGCTGCGCGCCTCGGCTCGGAGGCTGCACGCCTCGGCTCGGACGAACTCGATGAACGACGCGGCGGCCGGGCGCAGAGGACCAACCGCGGAGCGCAGCACGAACCACGGCCGCGGCGCCGGCGGGTCGGTGAGTGTGATCTGACCGAGCCACCCCGCGGTCAACTCCGGCTCGACCGCCGCCCGCGACAGAAGCGACACGCCGAGACCGGCGCGCGCCGCCTGCTTGATCGCGCCGTTGGACCCGAGCGTGAGCGTCTTCGGGCTCAGACCCCGCTCGTTGAGAAACTGCTCGCCGAGCGCGCGCGTGCCGGACCCGGGCTCGCGCAGGAGCCACGCTCGGTGGGCGAGCGCGCCGGCCTGCACCGGTCCGGCCGCGGCCAGCGGGTCGTCGGGCCCGGTGATGCATGCGATGTGATTCTCGAGCAGCGGCTCGGCGACCAGGCGGTCGTCGGCGGGCGGCTTGCCCGAGATCGCGACGTCCGCGAGGTGGCTCAACACCCGCTCGAACACGTACTCGCGGTTGCCCACGTCGAGCGTCAACTCGATATCCGGGTGGCGCGAGGCGAACACCCGCATCAACGGCGGCACGAACGACTCGGCCGCGGTCGTGACCGCGGCGATGCGCATCCGCAGCGCGGCCACGCCGGCCGCTTCCCGCGCGGCGTGGCGCCCGTCGTCGAGCAGCCCGGCAACGTCCTCGGCGTAGGGCCGGAACGCGCTACCGGCATCGGTCAGGCGGATGCCCCGGCCCGCTCGCTCGAACAACTCGCATCCGAGCTCGCGGCTGAGCGCGGCAATCGCGGATGAGACCGACGGCTGTGTCACCACCAACTCGTCGGCGGCCGCGGTCACCGACCCTCCGCGCACGACCGCGAGGAACGCCGTCAGCTGCGTGACGGTTATAGCCAACCAGGCTAAGAATACTCAGCCTGGCAAAGCCTGGTGCTTATGAAATCAGCGGCCGGCCATCTCGTCGATACAGACCACAGCCGCGACGATCAGCGCATCGTTCTCGCCGGGTGCGACCTCGATCCCGTACGTCTCACGGACCCGGAACCAGCGCTTGGAGATCTCGGCGATCTTGTCGCCGTCGCGCTCGATCTCGTATTCGTGATCGACGATGTTGCCCTTGGCGGTCAGCTCGCCACCGGCCTCGAGCTCGATCGCGAAGCGATCGCGCAGCGGCGTGATCAGCGCCTTCTTGATCGTCGCAACGGTATCTCCGCCACGTTCGATCTCCATCGTGTCGCGGATGTGCAGCTTCTTCTCCTGGATCTTGAACAGCTCCTCGCCGGACGGGCTCTCGAGCACGAACGTGCTCCGGACCCGAAGCGCCTTGCCGTCGACCTTGAATGCGCGCTCGCCGCCCTCGGTCTCGACCCAGAAGTCGTCGCCGATCGCGAACAGCTTCTCGCGCATCTGGTAGCGCGTGCCGGCTTGCTCGTCGTGTCTGTGAAGAAAACCCACCTGCTTCTCCTCTCGTGCCGTTAGCTGAAGAACTCGATCAATGCCTTGATCACGAGCAGCGTGCCGACAACGGTCAGCAGCGTCACCGCCGCTCGACGTCGATGCCGGCTCGTCCACACCTTCGTACGGTCGATCAGCTCGACCGTCCGGTCGGGCGCGATCACGAAGCCGAGCAGCGGAATCTCGAGCAGGGCCAACATGATCAGGTTGAACGCCACGACCAGCGCGACGGTCTGGACGGTCGGGTAGTTGAGCTTGTCGATCCGGCTGAGGCCGGCCAGGTACGACGCGCCTGGAAGCGTGAGGAGCGCGCCCACGACGAACGTGGTCCAGGCTGAGCCGCGTCCGAGCGCTTTCTGCCATCGCGGCGTTTTCTTGTCCTGTTTGTCCGCGCCCCGATCCGCTGCGCGCGGATGCCAGCCCGTCCGGACTGCGACCGCGCCAGTCAAGGCGGCGACGCCCAGCAACATCGTGGCGGCCGGGCTGAGCGTGTTCTTGGCGGTGGCGACCGCGCTCGAGCTCTCGAGCGAAGAGATGATCAGGAGCCCGAGGGTGATGCTCGTCATCAGCGCGCCGAGCAGGTAGCCGAACATCAGCCGCTTTGCGTTGGGCAGCAGCATCATCAACGTCGAGGCGGCCACCAGCGTCGGGTTCAAGGCTGCGCCCAGCGCGAGAAGGAATATGTCGCTCATGCTCGGCTGAACGTCTTGCCGGCCGAGCAGATCCGGCGCGGATGGCCATACTCGCTGGCGACCGCGCCGGTAGCTGATCGGTTACAAGCCGAGGATGTTTGCCTTCTGCTTGGCGAACTCCTCGTCCGTAAGGACTCCCTGGTCGTGCAAGGTTCCGAGCTCGCCCAGCCGCGCGGTGTCTTCGGCGGTGAGCACGTGCGCGCGCGGGAGCCGCGGGAGCCGCGGGAGCCGGCGCGGGCGCCGCGGCCATGGCCGACTGCTGGCCCTCTTGGTACGCCTGCGCCTGGTCCTCTTCCTGCCTGCGCTGCCGGTGCTTGCCGAACGCGTACGCCCCGCCCCCGACGGCGGCGGCGCGCAGGAGCGGGCGACGTCTGCGCAGCGGCATCGCTAACTCGGCTCTTCTTCGTCGATCGCGAGGCCCATCGCGAGCATGATCTCCGGCGCGGCGGCGACGATCCTCGGGCCTCCGACCTGCGGCGCGATCGCCTTGAGCACGCCGAGGAAGTCCTCCGCGGTGACCCCCTCCTCGATCGCGTTGGCGATCTGCCAGGCGTACGACGCCGGCGGCGCGTCGAGTGCGATCAGCGTCGCAATCTTGACCAACGCGAACGTACGGGCGTCCAATCCGCTCCCGGCGCGGTTCAAATCGCGCAGGCCAACCGCTTCCTCGAGCACCTCGATGTTGCCGGCGGACAACCCGGCCAACGTCTGATGCGTCTCCGCTCCTACGACCGCCATCTCATCTTCCTTTCAGTCGACGTCAAGTTCCCTGCTAACCGTAGGTCGGTCGTTCACGGCCGAGCGCTCGCCGGCGGCCATTCACCCAGGTGAACCCGATCGACGCATTCCAAACGGAGTCAGCTGCACTTCGAACTCGTGGCGTTCGTGAAGCCCTTAACCGCATTCACGACACTGCTCGCGGCCGGCGCGAGCGCCGCGATCTGGCCGATCGAGGGGCTCGAAGGGAGCGCCTTGACGGCGCTCGAGAGCCCGTCAACCGATGACGTGAGCGCGCTCGTCTCGGTGGGGAAGTCGCTCTTGGCCGAGCTCACCACGCTGTTGGCGTCGGACTGGATCTTCTCGAGTTGTGACTGCAGACCGCTTAGCCCACCGATGCTGGAGAGGTTCGTCAGTCCCTTGATCGACGCCGAGAGGTCACTCCGATCCTTGCAATAGGCAGGCTTGCTCGACCCGCACCCGCTGAGCGCGATCGCGCCGATCGCGGCAACGCACGCCGCCCACGCTCGGAATCTTGACGAATGCATGCCGGGCATCGCGTCAGCCACCCGTTAGCTACCGACTCGCGGCTCTTCGAGGGCCGTGACGCTGAGGAGGCTCAGCCCGAGATCCGAGAAGCGCTGAAGCATGCCGGTCAGCTCGGCCTGATCACGGACCGGACCGACGAGCAGCGTGTTGCCGTTCTTGTACCGAATCCGCATCCGCGGAAAGGAATGGCTTACCAAATCCCCCAGGTGCCCCCGCACCTCGACTCGGTATGTCCCACCTTCGTCCATGCACCCACGTTTGCACATCTCGTCCGACGTGCGTGAGACTCCGCTTCGATCACCTGGGTGATTGCGCTTCGGCCGACAGGCCCACCGCCTCCGCCCGGGCGACCGCATCCTCGCGCGAACCCACGCCGAGCTTTCGATATACGGCGCGAATGTGCGAGCGCACGGTGTTGGGAGACAGGAACAGCTCTCCGCCGATCTCGCGCGCTGAGAGATCCGTCGATAGGAGCCTGAGAACGGCGAGCTCCGCCTCGGAGGGAAGCTCGAGGATCTCGCCGACGCTTGCCTGACTCCGCGCGTCCTCAAGCGCCGCGCCCGCGTCCTCGACGAGCTGCGGGAGCACCCCGGTGTCGCCAAGCTCGTCGAGTTCTTCACGAGCCCGGCCTAGGCTCACGGCGGCCTCGTCGAGCCGGCCGCGACGGCGTCGGACATCGACCAGCCGGAGGAGGACCAGCGCGTGCTCGATCGTCGCGACGTCGTCGGCGAAGAAGCGTTCCGCGTAGGCGAGCTCGCGTTCGGCGGCGGCGAGGTCGCCTTCGGCCGCCAGCACGGCGCCGACTGCCTCGGCCGCGATCCCCCCGAGCCAGCTCCGGCTGCTGCTGATCCGGCCCACGATCGCGCGGGCCGCGTCGGCGTGGCCGCGAGCCACGGAGAGGTGATCGCGATCGGCCGCGATCAGCGCCAGAGTCGCCCGTGACACCGCATACCCCGGCGGCCGGCGCGTCACGTCGGGGTGCTCGACGGCGCGCGATGCCGCGCCCCAAGCCTGATCGAGATCTCCGGCGAAATACAGGGCGCGGGCGAGCCCCGCGAGCGACGCGACCAAGCTCTCATCGACGCTTCTGTGGGCGAGCTCGACCGACCTGTACCCCTCGACGACCGCGTCCGTGACCCCGTCGTCCATCCCAACCGAGGACACCATCGCGAGCACGCACTCCTCGTAGGCCCCGAATCGCTCGGAGTGCGTGGCTTTCCCGCGTCTGGCGAGCAGCAGGAACCGCCGGCGCTCGCGCGCCACCCGGCCGACGAGCAGCGCGGCGATCACCGCCGCGAGCGCCACGTCGGGATGGTCGATCACGACGTCGTCGGGGAGAGTCCGCGCCCACCGCAGCACGGTTCCCGAGCGGCCGTTGCGGATCAGCGCGAGGTGGTCCTCGCTCAGCATCTCGGCGACGACCTCGTGATCGCCCGCTGCCGCCGCATGCGTGATCGCCTCCACCACCAGCCCTCGCGAGCGGAGCCACCCCGCGGCGCGCCGGTGGATCATCTGCGGCTCGGTTGGCTGCACCAGCGCCAGGCGCGCGGTCGCGAACTCGGCGAACAGCGCGTGTACGCGGAACCACTCTCGGCGCTCGAGGCTCGACACGAACAGGTTCGACTCCTCCAGGTCGCTCAGCACGGCCGCCGAGTCCGAGCGCCGAAGCACGACATCGCACAACTCGGCCGTGAAGTTGCCGAGTACCGCCGCGCGGAGCAAGAACGCGCGGTGGTCAGCGTTGAGCGCCGCAAGGACCTCGTGGCTGAGGTACTCCGCGACGTAGCGCTGATCGCCACCGAACTCGACGACGGCGCGCTCGAGATCCACGACCGTGCGGAGCCACAGCGCGGCGAGGCACAGCGCGGCGGGCCAGCCCTCGGTGCGCTCGAGGAGAACCCCGACCTGCTCTGCGTCGAGTTCGAGCCCCGCCCGATCGACGAGCAATTCGCGTGCTTCGGAAGCGGTGAAGGCGAGGTCGCTCGCGCGCACCTCCGCCAACGCTCCATGCCCGCGCAGCCGCGGGAGCGCCAGCGCGGGATCCGCCCGTGTAAGCACGATCACGCGCGCCGTGGCGGGCAGGCGCTCGACCGCATAGTCGAGCGTCGCCAGGCACTCCAGGTCCGTCACCGTCTGCAGGTCGTCGAGCACGAGCGTAAAGGCTTGCCCGTAGTCCGCGATCCCGTTCATGAGCTCGTCGACCGCAGTCTCGATCGCCGTTCCCGGCGACCGAAGGCGGTGGAGCGCGCGACGGCCGAGGCCGTTGCGGACCCGATCGACCGCTGTCGCCACATAGGCCCAGAGCCGCGCGGGCTCGTTGTCGCCGGCATCGAGCGTCACCCAGGCGAGCGCACCGCCGTTGCTCTCGTACCAGGCGCGCACGGCCGTGGTCTTCCCGTACCCGGCCGGCGCGGCGACGAGCGTCAGCGCCGCATCGGCGCCTGTCTCGAGCGCCTGCTCAAGGCGCGGCCGGCGCACCAGCCCTGCCCGCGCACGAGGTGCTGCCAGCTTCGCTTCGGCGAGCGGGGGCGCCTCAGTGCTCAGACGCACGCCCCCGGGAGGCACTGTCGTTCACGGTGATCGGACTCCCTGACAGACGCAGGATGTCAGTTTCCAACCACACCGCGGGGTATCTTCACCCCAAACGGGTTAAGCGAAAACGCCACGCTCGTGCCCGCCCTCGGATCACCGTGCCGGCACCCACGTCGCGCCGGTCTTCTCGCGGAAGCGCTCCACCGCGGCGTCGAGCGTCGGGAAGAAGTGGTCCGGATCGAGCGGGCCGATCAACTCGTAGCGCTCGAGCTTCGCCCGTACCGGATCCTTGAGCTCGGCGAACACCAGCGAGGTGCCCTTGGCGTTTAGCTCCTCGTCGAGGGCGGCGAGCATGTCCGCGGCGGTGGTGTCGACATCGGTGATCGGCTCGGCGGCGATCACGATCCAGTCCGGTCGCGGATCGGTCGCCGCCAGCGCGCGGATGTCGTCCCGGAAGGTCCGGGCGTTGGCGAAGAACAGCGGCGCGTCGAAGCGGAAGATCACGACGCCGGGCAACTCCTCAGCGTCCGGGTGCAGTCGGCGGTCGTGCTGCCCGGGGAGGCCGGGCACCCGCCCGAGGGTGGTCTCATACGGCCGCCACGCGCGGCGGAACACGTTGAAGATCGAGAGCGCCACCGCCACAGCGATGCCCTCGAGCACCCCGAGCAGCGCGACGCCGAGGAACGCGGCGATCGACAAGAGGCACTCGACGCGCCGCTGCCGCCACAGCCGCAGCACCCCCGGTATGTCGGCCAGCGACAGCGACGCCGCGATCACAACCGCGGCGAGCGTCGGGTTCGGAAGGTTCTTCAGCAGCCCAGGGACGAAGACGAGCATCAGCACGATGAGCGCGGCGCCGACTACACCCGTGAGCTGCGTCTTGGCGCCCGACTGCTCGGCGACGGCGGTTCGTGAGCCGCTCGTGCTCACTGGGAATCCCTGGAACAAGCCGGCGGCGACGTTCGCGGCGCCAATCCCGATCATCTCTCCGTTGCCGTCGATCTCCTGGCCGGTGCGCGCGGCAAACGCCGACGCGGTCGAGATCGTGTCCGCGAGCGCGACGAGCACGATCCCGAGCGCCCCGGCGACCAGCAGCGGAAGATCGGACACCGGGCTGGGCACGGTGAGCGGCGGAAACCCCTTGGGAAGCTTGCCGACGAGCGAGACGCCGTGAGCGGCCAGATCGAACACCGACGCAGCAGCGATCGCGACGACGACCGCGACCAACACGCCCGGAACCCGGGGGAGCCAGCGACCGAGCGCGAGTATGAGCGCAAGGCTGACGAGCCCGATCGCCACGGCCGCGCCGACGGCCTCGCCCGAGGCGAGCCCGTGGATGAACGCATGCGCCTCGTTGATCAGACCGTTGGCGTCGGTCGAGAAGCCGAACAGCTTCGGAAGCTGCCCGATCAGGATCGTCAGCGCCAGACCGTTCATGTAGCCGATCCGTGTCGGCTTGGACAGCAGGTCGGCGATGAAGCCGAGCTTCGCGATTCCGGCGAGGATCATGAAGCCACCGACGATCAGCGCCATCATCGACGCAAGTGCGATCGCGCGCTCGGGACTGCCGTCCGAGCCGACGATCGGCAGGATCGTCGCGGCGATCATCGGCCCGAGCGACGAGTCCGGTCCGAGCACCAGGATCCGCGAGGGCCCGAACAGGGCGTAGCCGATCAGGCACAGGATCGACGTGTAGAGACCCGTGATCGCGGGCAGCCCGGCCAGCTCCGCATACGCCATGCCCTGCGGCACCAGCAGCGTCGTGAGCACGACCCCCGCGACGACGTCGCTGCGCAACCACGGCAGCTTGTAGTCGTGGACTGCGCGGATCCCAGGAAGCGTGCGCGTGGCCACGCTTCGTCAGCGACGCCGCGCGATCAGCTTGCCGACCTCCCACAGGACGAGCAGCAGCACCGCCGAAGCGACTGACAGCCCGAACTGCGGAGAGGTGAGCGGCGTCGTCTTCAGCAGACGGTTGAAGAAGTCCATCTGCGTGATCATCACGGCGAGCAAGAGCTCCGCCGCCGCCGTCCAGTTCATCTTGGCGTTGTCGAACGTCTGACTCGCGAGCACCGAGCCCGACACGCTCCGGCATTGGTAGGCGGAGACGATCAGCATCAATCCGAACGCGCTCAGCCCGATCGACGACCCGACCGCGGTGCTGTGGTAGTGCTGCTTGCCGAAGTAGATCAGCAGGTCCATGACGATCGCCATGTACAAGCCGACCAGGCCTGCGGTCAGTTGCACCCCTCGGTTCACGATCGACTCGGTGCTGGGGCGTGGCCGACGATCCATCAGCCCCGTGGTCGCCTGGTCGAGGCCTAGCGCGACTCCGAACGGCGCGCTGACGAAGAAGTGGATGTAGAGGACCTGCGCCGGGGAGAACGGCTGACCCTCGGCGATGTTCAGGATCGTTGCCCCGAGGAATGTGAGCACGAACGCGACGAGCGAGATCAGCACGAACCGGACGTACTTGCTCAGGTTGTCGTATAGCTTCCGGCCTTCTGAGACCGCGCGAACGATCGTCGCGAAGTTGTCGTCGGTGAGGATCATCCGCGCGGCGTTCTTGGCCACCTCGGTCCCGCTGCCCATCGCCACGCCGATGTGGGCGGCCTTGATCGACGGCGCATCGTTGACGCCGTCGCCGGTCATCGCGACCACGTGGCCCTGCTTCTTGAGCGTCTCGACGAGCAGCACCTTGTGCTCCGGCGCGACCCGGCCGACCACGCCGATCCGGTCGATCCGCTCCAGCCGCTCGGACTCGTCTAGCGCAGCGAACTCCGCGCCGAGGATCGCCTCGCCCTCGATGCCGAGTTCCTTGGCGATCGCCGCGCCCGTGACCACGTCGTCGCCGGTGACCATCCGCACCCGGATGTGTGCCGATTGTGCATCCTCCACCGCCGGCTTGGACTCGGCGCGCGCGGGGTCGACCATGCCGACGAGGCTCGTCATCTCGAGGCCCTCGACGTAGCCGAGGAGATCACCGCCGGAGTCGAACGAGGACGCGTCGAGGTCACGGTACGCCGCCGCCATCACCCGGAGACCGGCCTCGCCCATCCTCTGCACGTTCGCCTGCGCTCGGCCGTGCAGGTCCTCGTCCCAAGGAATGCTCGATCCGGCGGACAGCGCGCTCGACGCGTGACTCATCACGGCCGGCGCGGCCCCCTTGACGTAACAGCGCACAATCTCCTGACCCGAGGCGTCGGTCGCCTTGGTGAAGGCGGCCATCAGCTTGTACGTGGGGTCGAACGGCAACGTCGCCAGACGCGGGTGCCGATCGCGGGTGGCGTCGATGTCGATCCCCGCCTTGTGCGCGAGAACTAGCAGCGCGCCCTCGGTCGGATCCCCCACAACCTTGCCGTCGACGAGCGTGGCATCGCTCGCGACGATGTAGGGCAGGATCGCGTCCTCGATCGTGTCCGACGAGCCTGCGGCGTGCTGGACCTTACCCTCGAGCTCGTAGCCCGAGCCCGAGATCGTGTAACGGTCGGTTGGGTCGAGCACCTCGATCGCGGTCATCTGATTCATCGTCAGCGTCCCGGTCTTGTCCGAGTTGATCGCAGACGTGGAGCCAAGCGTCTCGACCGAAGCGAGATCCGTCAACACCGCCCCGTGCCGGGCGAGCTCCGCGGCGCCGAGCGACATGACCACCTGCAGCACCGTCGGCATCGCCTCCGGAATCGCCGCGATGGCCAGCGCCACCGCGCTCGTGAACACGACGGTCGATGACAGGCCGCGCTGCGCGCCGAGCACGAACATGATCACCATCGTCACCCCGGCCGCCGCCGCGATCCACAGAGTCAAGGTGTTCAGCTGCTTGGTCAGCGGCGTCTGCTCGCGCGTGGTCGTCGCGAGCATCCCCGCGATCTTTCCGACCTGCGTGTCGCTACCGGTCGCGGTCACGACCATCAGGCCGCTGCCGTGCGTGACCGGCGTGTGCATGAACGCCATGTCCGTCTGGTCGGCCGGCGCGAGATCGTCGCCGCCGGGCACCTCGACGCCCTTGGAGACCGGCACGCTCTCGCCGGTCAAGGCTGCCTCGTCGATCTGCAACGAGCTCGCCTCGATGATCCGCCCGTCCGCCGGGACGTCGTCGCCGGCCTCGAGCACGACGACGTCGCCGACCACCACCTCTTCGGCCGGGATCTCGGCCTCGGATCCGTCGCGGCGGACCCGCGCGGTCGCCTTGACCATCGCCTGGAGCGCGTTCATTGCGCTCTGCGCCTTGCCCTCCTGGCGCAGGCCGACGACGGCGTTGAGCACCGTGATAAGGATCAGCAGGACGCCGGTGCTCCACTCCTTGATCGCGAGCGACACGATCGCCGCGGCCAGAAGGATGATCTGCATGTAGCTGCGGTACTGGTCGAGGAAGCGCCGCCAGCCCGGCACCGCCGCCTCAGCGGGCAGCGAGTTCGGACCGTACTGCTGGAGCAGCTCGGCCGCCTTGTCGCTGGACAGCCCGACCGACGGATCAACGCCAAGCCGTGACGAGACCTCGCCGGGCGAGACGGCGTACCAGCCATTCTCGGCGGGGGCGTGGTCAGTGTGTCGATGCGTCGCCGTGGCCATCGGTCCCTCCCTCACTCGGTCGTCGGTGGGTCGGGCGGCACGACGACCTGCTCGTCGGCCGAGTGCCCGTTGCGGCCATCCCTCGCTGCCGCCTCGGCAGCTCGCTGCTTTTGCTCGAACGGGTCAGGCGCCGCACCCTCGGGCGCCTGGGCCTCGAGCATCCGCTTGACCTCTAGCAGATGCTCGCGCTGGGCCTTGTCGACGGTCGGGAATCGAGGATTTATGTCCATCAGCGCGTTCACGAGAACCGCACCGGCGCCGATCCTGGCGAACCACTTCCGGTCCGCGGGAATCACGTACCACGGAGCCCACTCCGTGCTCGTGTGCGAGAGCATGTCCGAGAACGCCTTCTGGTAGTCATTCCATCGCTCGCGCTCTTTGACATCAGCGGTCGAGAACTTCCAGTTGTGATCGGGCAGGTCCAGCCGTCGGAGGAACCGGATGCGTTGCTCCTCTTTGGACAGATTGAGGAACAGCTTCACGACCCGGAATCCGTTCTCGGTCAGGTACCGCTCCCAATCGTTGATCTGGCGGTAGCGTCGCTGCCACACGTCCTTTTTGGCGGCGCGCGGCAGCTTCTGGCGATCCAGGATCTCCGGGTGAACGCGCACCACGAGCACCTCCTCGTAGTGAGAACGGTTGAAGATCCCGATCTCGCCGCGGCCGGGTAGACGCCGTGCATACCGCCATAGGAAGTCATGGTCCAGTTCCTCGGACGAGGGCACCTTGAAGCTGTGAACCGACACGCCCTGGGGGTTGACGCCGCTCATGACGTGACGGATCGTCCCGTCCTTGCCCGCCGCGTCGAGCGCCTGCAATATGACGATAACGCCCCAGCTGTCCTGAGCGGCGAGCCTTGCCTGGTACTCGGTCAGCAACCGGACGCCCTCGGCGAGCAGCGCAACGCCCTCCTTCTTCTTCTTCACCCCGGCCTTGAACGATGGATCGAAGTCCTTCGCGAGCGTGACCTGCGACCCGGGCTTGACCCGGAACGGCTCGATGAACTCGATCACGCGCTTGTGTCTCTTGTCAGCCATCGGCGGAGGCTACGTGCCGCGACCGGGCCCGAGCGCGCGGCGCGCTCCATTCACCGGGGTGAACGCGAACTCGATCAGGCGGCCGCGGTGTGCGGCACTGGAACGCCCGTCTCCCATGGGAGGACCTTGCCGAACTGGACGAGCTCGCCGTATAAGGCGGGGTCGAACGCCGGGCTGAGAACGAGGTCGACGGGCCAGGCCGCGGCCTGCGCCGGCGTCTGGGCCTCGCTCATGTCCTCAAACCACGGGCGCGAGGCGTCGGTATCGATCAACCCCGGACAGAGCGACGCGATCAACCGGTTCTCGGCGAGATCGCCGGTCCGGCGCTCGCGCGCCAGGGCGCGGACGGCCGCGACCTGTGCGACCTTCGACGGGATGTTCAGCCACGCTCCGTAGCCCTCGTCCTCGGCGCGCCCGTCGTGAACGGCCTGGCGCCAATCCGCCACGAGCGCGTCGATCGAGTCGAGGTCCTCGGTCGCGGCCTGGGCGAATCGGCCGGCGATCCGGTCGTCGAGCTTGTCGAGCGTGCCGAGCGCGCTGGCGACGATGATCAGCCGCCCGCCGGGCCGCAGACGCGGCGCGAACGCGCGGAGCATGCTGGTCGTCGCGAGGTTGCTCGTGTCCGCGACGGCATCGACTTCGTCGACGGGATCGGCCTGCGGGTTCATGCGCGCGGTGGCGTTCGAGAAGACGATGTCGACCTCGCCGAGTTCGGCGGCCAGCCCGGCGATCGCGTCGCGGTCGCGCACGTCGAGCACCCGACCTTCGACGCGGGCGATCGCCGGTCCCTCGGCGACGGCGGCCGCGGCGGCCGCGACGCGGCCGGGATCCCGGCCGGTGAGCAGCACGCGGTCCTCTGGGCCCATGCCGCTGGCCAGCCCTTCGGCCAGCGCGCGGCCGAGTCCCTGATTGGCCCCTGTGATGAGTGCAATTCGTGATGTGGTTGAAGTAGCCATGGCTCGAACCTAGCGCCGAGAACCCATGCTGTAAACGAGACTTGCGCACATCTAATATGCGATATACGCATGGCTCAGGATTTCTCGCCAATCGGCCTACGGGTCTTGCGGGAGGTCGCGCAGACGGGGTCCTTCTCCGCCGCGGCGCTGTCGCTCGGCTACACCCAGTCAGCCGTCTCGCGACAGGTGGCGGCGCTCGAAGCCGTCGCCGGACGCCGGCTGTTCGATCGCGGTCGCAACGGGGTCAAGCTGACTCCCGCGGGAGCACGCCTGCTGACGAGCGCGACTCTGGTCCTCGACGAGCTCGACTCCACGCGGCGCGAACTGACCGGCGAGGAGACCGAAGGGCGGCCGATCCGACTCGGTGCCTTCCCCGCCGCCGCGGCCGGGCTCGTCCCGAGGGCGCTCGCCACACTGCCGCAACAGCTGCGCGTCAGCCTGCGCGAGGCGACCACGCCAGCGCTGACCCGTGCCTTGCGAGCGGGCACGGTCGACCTTGCCGTCCTCGCGCGCGTGCCGCCCTTTCGCCCGCTTGACGCCGAGCCGCCCGCGCTCGATCTGACGACGCTGTCGGAGCGGGAGTTGGCGATCGGCGTACCGGCGAACCACCCCCTCGCGAGCGCCCGGGCCGTGGAGGTGGAGCAACTCGAAGGCCAAGTGTGGGTCGCCAGCCGATCGGACACCGGCGACACGTTGCTCGGAGTATGGCCCGGCCTTCGCGAACGGCCCGAGGTCCGCTACGTCGTGCGCGACTGGCTCGCCAAGCTCCAGATCGTGGCCGCCGGCCTGGCAATCACGACGATCGCCCCGATCATGCTCGACATCCTTCCTGAGGGCGTGCGAGTTCTCGCGGTGCGAGGAGAGCCGCAAGAGACGCGACGAATCGTGCTGGCGCGTCTGCCGGGTCAGCTCCAAGGCGCCGCCGCCCGAGTGGCGGACGCGCTGATCACCGCCGCGCGGTCAGGTTAGGCGTCGGCGCGGTAGCGAAGACCGTCGAGAGCGATGCGGAGCATGTGCTCGGTCTGGCTCGGATCGGCGACCGGGATCTTGGAGATCCCCATCACCATCTGCATCACCTCGGGGAACTCGACGTCCGGGCGTACGGCGCCGGCTTCCTGGGCGCGCCTGAGCATTGGACCGCCGGCGTCGTAGAGCGACGTCCGGCACACCTGAAACAGCGCGGAGTCGCGGTCGAGGTAGTTGAGCAATTCGCCCGCGAGCGCCTGCTTGGTCGCGAGGTAGCCGATCAGGCGCTCGAACCATGAGCTGAGCGCTTCCCACGGATCGCCGCCGTCAAGTTCGGCGGCCGAGCGGCAGACCTCCTCGACCTCGTTGACGTAGAGAGCCTCCAGCAACGCCTGGCGGTTGGGGAAGTGGCGATAGAGCGTGCCGATGCCGACACCGGCGCGGCGCGCGATCTCCTCGAGCGCGGTCGACTCCCCTCCCTCGGCGAACGCCTCCCGAGCAGCCGTCAGCACCTTGTCGTAGTTGCGCCGGGCGTCCGCTCGCTTGGGACGGACGATCAGGTTCTCGGGGCCGATTTCGGTGGTGCTCATTCCAAGTTCCCTTGACAAACGGAGGGTCCCTCCATATAGTTTCCGGAGGGTTCCTCCACTTATTTCGGAGGCGGCCTCCATTTTAGCGCCTCACTCAATCACAGACAAGTTGGGATCTGCATGAACCTAGTCTCTTCGCAAACCACCTCACCGGACAGCCGTCGCTGGACGGCACTAATGATCGTGTGCCTGGCGCAGCTCATGATCGTGCTCGACGTCACGATCGTGAACGTCGCGCTCCCTTCAATTCAACGCGACCTCCACTTCAGCCAGTCGAACCTCACGTGGGTCGTCAACGCGTTCCTCGTCACGTTCGGCAGCCTGCTCCTGCTCGCAGGGCGGCTCGGCGACCTAGCCGGTCGAAAGCGCGTGTTCCTTGCGGGCCTCACCGTGTTTACCGCCGCCTCGCTCGTGTGCGGCGTCGCGCCCAGCCAGGGCGTGCTGATCGCCGCCCGCTCCGTGCAGGGGGTCGGCGCCGCCGCCCAGGCATCGGTGATCCTCGCGATCATCATCACCGAGTTCCCGATCCCCAGCGAGCGCGCCAGGGCGATGAGCGCCTACGTGTTCGTGTCGGTCGCCGGAGGCTCGCTCGGTCTGCTCGCCGGCGGCATCCTCACCCAGACGCTGAGCTGGCATTGGGTGTTCTTCGTCAACCTGCCGATCGGCCTGGCCACCTTCGCCCTGGGTCAGCGGTTCATCCGCGCCGACCGCGGGCTCGGGCTCGAGCACGGAGTCGACTGGATCGGCTCTTTCCTCGTCACCGCTTCGCTGATGGGCTTCATCTACGCGATCGTGCAGGCCACGGCGCACGGCTGGGTTTCGACCCAAGTCCTCGGCATCGGCGCCATCGCCGCGTTGCTGATGGCTGCGTTCGTGGCGCTGGAGTCTCGCATCGAGAACCCGATCATGCCGATGCGCATCCTGCGCCTCCAGGGGCTGATCAAGGCCAGCCTCGTCCGAGGCTTCCTCGTGACCGGCATGTACTCGACGTTCTTCCTCGGAAGCCTGTATCTCGAGCACGTCCGCCACTACAGCGCCGTCCAGACCGGCGCGGCCTTCCTGCCCTGGACCATCACGGTCGCGGTCCTGTCGCGGGGCATCACCGCACGGCTCGTAAATCGGTTTGGACCGTTTCCCGTGCTGATCGCGGGAATGGCGAGCGCGGTCGTCGGCCTGCTCCTGTTCAGCTCCGTCGGACCGGACACGAGCTTCTTCCCGACGATCTTCGTCGCCTGCTTCGCGATCGGACTGGGCATCGGAAACGCGTTCATGCCGCTGCTCACCATGGCCATGGCCGACGTTCCCGCCGTTGACTCAGGGCTCGGCTCTGGGATAACCAACGTCTCCCAGCAGATCAGCGGGGCGCTCGGACTGGCGGTCCTCAGCACGATCGCGGCGAACCGGACGAAGGGACTGCTGTCAGCCCACCAGGATGTGACGACCTCCTTGATCGGCGGCTACCACCTGGCCTTCGTCATCGGCGCGGCGACGATAACCGTCGGCATCGTCCTTGCCTTCGCGGTCCTGAGGCCTCGCCGAGCGGAGCGCGCGCTGGAACTGACCCAGACCGCCGCGGCGGAAGACGCCGCTCGCATCAACTTCGACATCGAAAGAGAAGCCGCATGACAGACACAACTCGCTTCCCCTCCCACAACCCAAGTCAACCCGAGCCGAGCGCCGCTCGTCGCACACCGAGCGGCGGCCGAATGCGCCGGCTGATTTCAGAGGGCGTCGTCGCCAGCTACATCCACGACATCTCGCAACGCCATAGCGACGGCGTCCGCGGCCGCTCACCTCGTCGGGACATAGCGGCGCGCGCTGACGTACTCATCGCCGAAGGCCGCCAACGGGATCACATGCACCGCGTTCGCTGAGTTCGGAGCTTCGATCATCTGCCCGTCCCCGATGTACATGCCAACGTGGCTGATCGTCGGGGACGGCGGATCGGTCGCGAAGAACACCAGGTCGCCGGGCTCGAGCGCGTCTTTGGCGACGGGCCGGCCGGCGAGCGCCTGCGCGTCGGCATCGCGCGGGATCACCATCCCGCGTTCTCGGTACACCAGGTTCACCAGTCCGGAGCAGTCGAAGCCGAACGCGGACGTCCCGCCCCACAGGTAGCGCACGCCTAGGAACAGCCGGGCGGTCGCTACCAGTTCTTCGCCCGTGGGAACCGGGGTCGCGGCGACTGGGCCCGACACGTCGACGGCCGAACGAGGCAACTCGCGAACGCGGCCGTCCGGCGTCGCGACCTGCACATCGTTGCCTGAGACGCCGAGCACGGGCAGACGCGTCCCGAAGCTCAGCTCGAGCGGACGGGCCGCGCCGCGCAGCATCGCGGTCGGGACGTCCACCACCGCGGTCCGTCCAGCGAGGAGCCCGCCGAAATTCGCGCCGGCGATGAGTTGTCTGGTCGGCACCCAGCCCGGATAGCCGACCCGGTCGATCGGCGTAGGCTGATCGACGACGGCGACCCGCGTCCACGAGCCGCGCTGGCCGAGAATCCGCACCGGCTCGCCGAACAGTGCCTGGGTCTCGATCTTCCCGTCCAACCCCAGCCGCGCCGTCGTGTTCAGAACACGGGCCCAGGCGCCGATGTTGACCGGGTTTCCCAGGGCGGGCCGGTCGATCGCGCGGGGTGCGGACGGACTCGCCCACACCGTCGCCACCGAGACATCGACGTAGCGAGTCGACGCGGGCGCCGCGCTCGATATGTGTGGCGCGCTCGCACGGGACGCGGGCGCGCGCACCTGAGCATCGGTGCCGATCTCGATGACCGGATGCTTGGCCGGCCTGAGCCAGCGAAGAACTTCCAGAAGCTGCCACTCGCGCAGGGCCACGCACCCCTCGGTCGCGCCGCCGACCCAACTGTGCAGGAAGATCCCCGAGCCCAGCGCGTTCGCGCCGCCACGCGTCGGGTTCATGTTGAACCGAACAACCGCGAAATACGGGTACGCGACGGTCTCCGTCCACAACGGCTCCGACCACGACGCGAACGACGGCGTCACACCGCAGCCCACGTGGACGAACCGGTTGTACTGCGGCGAGTGCGGGTCTTCGTCCCACCAGTCGCCGCATCCCAGGCGGTGGTAGGCGTAGTGAAGGCCGCCGGGATTCGGCTCGTTTCCGTACATGGTGTTGGCGATGCCGAACACCCCGACCGGGGTCGCGTGGTCGCCCTCCCGCCGCGCGCCGGCGGGTAGCAGATGGCCCGAGCCAGTCTCGGCTTGCCATGGGCCGAACACGAGGCGCCACGGCGAGGTTTGGTTCGCGCGCTCGTAGACGCGGAGCGTGCCGAGATAGTCCGGCGGGTCGTCGGTCGGGCTCGAGACGACGATCAGCTGGTTCGCGCTCGAGGGGATCGCCATGCCCGCGGCGCGAGCGACGGCCGGCGTCGCTTGTCCGGCAGCCGCCGCGGTGAGCGCCGCGACAACCGCGACTCCGGCCACGATCGAGTGCCTCAGCCGCAACACGTCCTCGAGCCAATCTACCGATCCTCCCGCGTCCTCGATTCGGCCGCGGCAAGGGCAGCGCCAGCAGGCCGCCTAGCCAGGTGCTCGGTTTGCTCGACTAGCCGCCGGTTGGTGAGGACGTGGCGTGTTCGAGCCTGCGTGGCTGCTATAGGCGGCGAGGCCTGCCGCGGCAAGCAGCGTCATCGCCGGAAGTATGAGCAGGCCGGCCCGCAGGCTCGTGACCTGGGCGATCGCGCCGGCGATGAGCGGCCCGCTGGTCATCCCGAGCGCGGCAACGGTGAGAGTCTCTCCGAGCGCGCTGTCGGCGGCGCGTCCGCTGGCCTGGATGTGCAGCGAGGAAGTCAGGGGAAAGAGTGCACCGATGCCGGCGCCGGCGAGGACGATGCCGGCCACGGCCGCGGTCACGCTGGTGGCGGCAAGCAGCAATGGCAGGCCGAGGATCACCGAGCCGAGTGCCATGACCAGGACGCGTTCCGGGCTCTGCGTGCGAGCCAACCGGCTCGCCGCAAGCCGTCCGAGTAGGTTGGAGGCGTACAGGCCGCTGACCATCGCCACCGCTGTATTTCGGGCGAGGCCGACGTCGTCGTTTAGGTAGCTGGCGAGCCAGAAGCTGAGCGCGAACTCGAGCGCGACGATCGCAAAGATGATCACGAGCGTCGGCTGCGCGCGCGTGCCTCCACGACGCTCGCTCGCGGCGGCCTGCGGCGCGGGGACGTCGGCGCCGAGGACCACCACGGCCGCGAGCACGGCGGTCACCGTCCCGATGGCGAACGCAAGACGCCAGGTGGCCGCGGTGGCCGCCAGGGCGCCGATCAGCAGCGGCGTGGCGATGCCCGCGAGGGAGACCGCCACCTCACCCTCGGTCATCGCGACGGCGCGGCGGGGTCCGTGTCTGTCGGCGAGCGCGCCCCAAATGCGGATCAGCGCCAGGCTCGCAAAGAGCCCCATCAGGAACGCGCCCGCGATCGTGATCGGCGCGGTCTCGCCGTAGCCGACCGCGAGGCCGGCGAGCGCGCCCCCCGCAAGCCCTCCGGCGATCATCGTGCGACGGGTCAAGGCGATGCGATCGCGCGCCGAGAGCGCACCGGCGAGACCGCCGCCGAGCGCGAAGGCCACCTGGTGCAGCGCACCGACGACGTACGAGATGCCCTCGACCGAGCGGATGTACGGCAGTGAGGGACCGAGAACGGCGTTCAGGTAGCCGAAGGCGAACAACGCGCCGAACGCGGTCCACGTGAATGCATCGCGGCGGTAACTCATCGCGCCCCGCCCGCCCAGAGCGCGAGGCGTCGCGCATCGAGGACTTGGTCAAAAGCCGCCAAGGCGACGCCGACCAGGACCGCGTCCTCGCCCGCCGAACCGGGGACGATCTCGGGCACGTCGCCACGGTGCACATACATAAGGCCCGCCTCGAACGCTTTCTCAAATGCGCCAGGTGCAGCGTCCCGGAGCGGCCCGGCCAGCCCGCCAAGCGTCACCACGTCGGGGTCGAGCGCATTCACGAGCCCCGCGGCGCCGCGTCCGAGATCGGCCGCCAACTCCGAGCGGATGCGTCGCTCCGCCGTGCTCGGCTGTGGGGCCTCGAATAACCGGCGCAGCCACCCCCGCGGGTCCGGCGGTTCCGCCTCGCCGAGCCGCGCGGCGACCCGCCCCGGGTCAAACCGAACGCCCCAACAACCTCGGGCCCCGCAACCGCACACCTCGCGGTGATCGCCGAACGGAAGATGCCCGAACTCGCCGGCCAGACCCCGCGCGCCCTGAACGGGGCGACCGTCGACCACGAGTGCGCCGCCGACGCCAACCTCGACCACGAGGTGCAGCAGCGCCCGGGCCGTCGGGCAGGTGCGGGCCGTGGCGACGGCGGCCATTGTCGCGTCGTTGCCGGCGACCACGGGAAGCCCGCCGCCGACCACTGAAAGCTCAACATCGCGCCATCCGAGCATCGTGGCGTCGAGCAGACACGTCCCCGCGACGAGCCCAGGCACGGCTACACCCACGGCAAGCGCGCGGTCGCCGAGCCGCTCCGCCTCGCGCGCGAGGACGCTGCGCAGCCGCGCGAGCACCCCGCGCGACTCCTTGCCACGGTGGCGCGCCGAGGCGAGCAGTTCGAGCTCACCATCGATTCCGCACGCCGCCAGCCGCCAGTCTCCGTGCCGGAGGTCAAGAGCGAGCACCGCCGGCCCCTCGGGATGGGCGTACAGGCGGGTGGTCGGCCGTCCTGGCCCTTGCGCCGTCGCCGGACGCTCGGCGACCAATCGGGCCGCGCGCAGTCGCCCCATCAGGTCCGAGGCTGCGCCGCTGGCCAGCCCCAGCTCACTGGCCAGGTCGCGCCGCGTCGGCTGGGGCCGGTGACGCACCAACTCAAGCGCCGCGGCGGCGGAACGCCAGTGCCTCGATTGTGGCGAACTCGAACCCATATACTCGCTCAGCGAGTTTATTCCCGAATCGAGACGCGTGCAATCGGTTTCGTGCCGAAAATCCCGGGCCCGGGTTCAGCCTGAGGACTCCCTCTCCACCCCTGGGTGGAGTTCGAACTTCAACCCGCACGCCGATGACAACCCGCCCCCGGCCGCCTAACTTGCTGGGCATGCTCACGAACTCATTCGACCCGCCGGCCAGCCAGACGCACACCCGGTCCTCGCCGTCTGCTTCGAACCGGAGCGACGCGGTCATCTCGATCCGCGGCCTGCGCAAGCGCTATGGCGACACCGAGGCGGTCCGCGGGATCGACCTCGAGGTGCGCCGCGGCGAGATCTTCGCGTTCCTCGGGCCGAACGGCGCCGGCAAGACGACGACGGTCGAGATCCTCGAAGGGTTTCGCCAGGCCAGCGAGGGCAGCGTCGAGGTGCTGGGCACGAACCCCTGGCGGGCGCCGTCAGGGTGGCGTGAGCGCATCGGCCTCGTTCTCCAGGAATCTCAGGCCGAGCCCGGACTCACGGTCCGCGAGTGCCTGGAGCTGTACGCCGGTTACTACCACTCGCCGCGCCCGGTGAACGAGACGCTTGCGCTCGTCGATTTGAGCGAGCAGGCCGACCAGCGCGCCACCGCGCTCTCGGGCGGCCAGCGGCGCCGTCTGGACGTCGCGCTGGCGCTGATCGGCGATCCCGAGCTGATCTTCCTCGACGAGCCGACCACGGGCTTCGACCCCTCGGCTCGGCGCGCCGCCTGGCAGGTCATCGGCGGCCTGCGAGACCTGGGCAAGACCGTCTTTCTCACCACCCACTACATGGAAGAGGCCGAGCGCCTCGCCGACCGGATCGCGGTCATCGCCGCCGGCGAGATCGTTGCCGAGGGCACGCCGCAGACGCTCGGCGGGCGCCAGATGGGCGGGGCGCGGGTCACATTCGCGCTCCCCAACGAAACGACCGTCGACGAGCTTCCCGCGTCGCTGCTCGACCGCATCCAGGAGGAGGGAGCCGGCCTGATCGCGCTGCCCACCACGACCGTCGCCGCGGACCTTCATGAGCTTTCCGGATGGGCGCTCGAGCGCAGCCTCGAACTCGAGGACCTCGAGGTCCGCCGCCCGACCCTTGAAGACGTCTACCTCGAGCTGACAACCCCCAACGAACCAAGGAGCTGACCATGTTTCTTCTGATCAAGTACGTCATCCGCATCTGGCGTCGTCGCAAGGCCCAGCAGGCCACGGTCTAGCGATGTACTTCCTGCTCAGCTACCTGCTGCGCAAGTGGCGCGATCGCCGGGATCGCATCCTCGGGATCACCGCCGAGACGACCCCCGGCGCCCTCGCGGCCGACGCGATCCCCAGCGCCGGTGCCGAGACCTCTCCCGCGACCGCGGGGCGCGCGAGCGCCCCGCGCGTCGTGGCGCCCGAGTTCGCGCGCCGGTCGGCCGCCGCCCGGGGTCAGGCCGCGCTGCTCCTTCACCAGGTGCGCTACGACCTCCTCACGAGCTTGCGGAACCCCCGCGCCCGGTTCTTCACGTTCTTCTTCCCGATCGTCCTACTCGTCGTGTTCACCGGCGTGTTCGGCAGCGGCCACACGGTCGTGGACGGCGTGCGCGTCGATCTTTCGCGCTTCTACGTCCCGGGCATCCTCGCGATGTCGATCGTCGTCGCCGCATACGCCAACCTCGTCATCTCGATCACCAGCCTGCGCGAGACGGGCGTGCTCAAGCGGCGCCGCGCCACCCCGGTCTCCCCGGCCATGCTCGTCGCCGGCCAGGCGATCGCGACGGTCGTGGTCGCAATGGTCATGGGCACGCTGCTGCTCCTGATCGCGAAGGTCGCCTACGGCGTCGACATGTCGCCGGCAGGGCTGGCCGCGATGGCGATCACCACCGTGGTCGGAACGCTCGCGTTCGCGTGCATCGGGTACGCGGTGTCGATCATGGTCGGCTCACCCGACGCGGCTCAGCCGATCGTCCAGGCGACGATGTTGCCACTGTGGTTCATCTCGGGCGTGTTCATCCCGACCGCGACCCTGAGCGCCACGCTGCGGTCGGTCGGGTCGCTGTTCCCGGTTGAACACATTGCCAGCGGGCTCCATCTGGCGTCGGTGCGCTCCTCGTTCAGCACCGCGATCTCGGTCAACGATCTGCTCGTGCTCGCCGCCTAGGGCGTGGCCGCGGCGCTCTTCTGCGCGTGGCGGTTCAGCTGGCTGCCGAGCGCGGCTACGGCGTGAGGACGTGCGAGACGAGTTCCCCGTCGAGCAGGGTATGAACGGCGAGTGCCGGGGGCTCCTCCTCCGCGAACACGAGCTTCTCGGCGGCAAGGTCGAGCCGGGCTTGCACGTAGGTGCTGGGCGCGGCGACCGCGACGCGTCCTCCGATCGATCCAACCATCGGTCTATGAATATGTCCGGCGAGGATCGCGCGTACCTGTGGATTCCGTGTCGCGATTGCCGCCAAGTCGAGCCGGGAGCGCTCCGCGAGCCCGATCTTGTCCCAGGGGGTCATGCCGGTGAGCAGCGGCGGGTGGTGCATCAGCAGCAGCGTCGGGCGCTCGGGAGCGTCCGCCAGCGTCGTTTCGAGCCAGCTCAGCTGTTCGGACCCGAGCTCACCGCCGTCTTCGCCTGGGATCGTGCTGTCGAGCATGACCAGCCGGAGCGGACCGACGTCGACGCAGTAGCGGATCGGATCGGCGTCCTTGCCCGGCAAGTCGAAGGCCCGTCGCAGGGCGCTCCGGTCGTCGTGGTTGCCCGGGACGACGCCCACCGGTCCTCGCAGACTCGCGAGTTCCTCGCGGACCTGCGCGTACTCGTCAGCGGATGCGTGCTCGGCGAGATCGCCGGTGATGACAACCGCGTCGGGCACCCCGAGCCGCGACCGCATTGCCTCGACCGCGGCCCGCAGACGGGTGAGGGGGTCGGCTGATATCCACGCGGCCCCGATGTGCGGGTCGCTCAGCTGGACGAGCACGAACGGCTTGTGAGTTTCCATGCGGTAGTGACTCTATTCCCCACGCCGCGGAGTGACCGAGCGAGAGACACTCTCGGCGGGGGCGATTAGCGCCGGGGCACCTGGAGAAGGGCAGGGACGATCGCCGTCACGCGGGCGCAGCCGAGCACCTCGAGTGACCTGCATCATGCGACATTTGGCGTGCGCGGCCCGAGCCGTGGCGTGTGGCGCATGCCACACATGCGTCACACGGCACGGCTTGGTCATGACGCGTCCGTTGACGCGTCATGCATGTTCTCGGACGGCGACCCGCGCGCGCCGGCAAGCCCGGCGCTCTCCCGCAACCCCCGCGCCCCCGCCAGCATGCTTGCCGCTCTATGCAGGTCTCGGACTTACTGCGATCAGGAGTCGGATCGCCCCTGGAGGTACTCCAGTGGATCAGCGTCATCAGGGCAGAGCCTCCAATCGGAGACTGCGCCGTACTCCGAGTAAGCCTCGCGCATCGCTTCGTCCATCTCGTCGTGCCGCGTACTGCCCACTAACTCTCGCCGGTCGTTGAATCGCTCGAGAAAGAACCCGTCCGGCTTTTGACTGATCAACAGGACCGTGACATCCCGGTCCGGGGCGATGCCGCGCCCCTGGAACTCCGGCACGACCATCCAGCCGACCTCATAGACCTGCTCCTCGCGCCACTCCTTGGTCCAGAAGCCGACCGAGCCGACGCCGGCGCCGCTCGCCACATCGACAATCTTGAGCATCCGATCGCCGCCCTCGAGGTGCTCGTATCGGCCCTGACGCTCGCGCAACTTGTCCGCGCTCTCGGGCCCGCCGAGGTGCTCGGTCATATGCGGGTCGCCCATCAGCCGCTCGAGCAGCGGCAGGTCGCCGCTGCCCCATGGCTCGAGGGTCACCGTGGCGCTCACTCCGCGCAGCCTAGTCAACCGTCCTTAGGTCGAGCAGTTGTCGGGTGGCGCGACCCCGGCGAACGCGTTCTCCAGATAGGTCAGCGCGGCTGTCTCGTACGGCACGAACCCCGTGAGGTGATCGCCTCCGAGGGGGTCGCGGTCGTAGTCGACGGTCACGCCATGCCGGCAGAGGCTGGCCACCCACGCGTCGACCGGCTGGATGAACGCGAGGTCGTCGTCGACCGAGTTGTAGAGGAACAGCGGGGCCTTCGGGAGCGGTCCGTTCTTCAGGCTCAGCTCCTCGAGACCCCTGTTCACCGGCGGATAGGCGGCCAGCGCCTCGGAGGTGGGGAAGTTCGTGTACTGCGACGCGTTGGCGTACGGCTCGTTGAGGGTTGAGCCCCCGCAGCCGCTTCCGTCCTGTCCGTCCTTCGCCGCCAGCGTCTGACCCGACGCGTTCAGGATCTTGCTCAGATCGAAGTCCTGCGGCAGGGCGCGGCTGAAGCTCCCGAGCACGCCGATCTCGGTCCCGTACCAGATCGAGTTGTCGAGGTGGTCGATGGCGTAGACGAAATCGGGAAAGTTGCCGCCGGCGGCGACGCCGACGATGTCGATGTTCGGGCTGTATTTCGGCGCGAGCGCCGCCGCCCACGTCGACGCCTCCGAGCCCCCGGAGTAGCCGTTGAGCGTGACCTCGGTCTCTGAGCCCTCGACGCCTGCCGGCGCGAAATGCTCCACCGCGGTGATCGAGTCGAGCGTCGCGTACCCGAGCATCGGACCGACCGCCCACTCGCTGTCTAGGCCTTCGTAATCCGAAGTCACCACGTCCCAGCCCTGCTCGAGCTCCTCGCTCATCATCGTCTGCTCGATCGGATTGTTCGTGCCCCCGCCGTTGTTGCCGCCCTGAAGCGTGTACGAGGGCGCGCAGTTGAGGGTGAGGCTGTCGTAGAACGTCTGATACGACGCCAGCCTCCGCAGCCCGGGCGCCGGTGAGCTCGGCACCATCACCGTCGTCACCGCCGCGACGGGCTGCCCGGTGGCGTTCGTCGTCGCGTACTTCTCCCGCTTCTCCCTGTCACTCCGGGGTTACCACGGCGTGTCTACCCAGGATCGCGGCCGGTCTAGCCCACTCGCGTCAGAGCTGGCCCCGACCTGATCGGACGGATCGGATACGGTTTCGCCGCCCTTATGCGCAAGGTCCGATTCAGCGTCGCCGCGGTGATCGCCGCTCTTCTGCTCGCTCTGTTTGCCGCGGTGGCCGAAGGCGGCAGCAAGACCGGCAAGCTCGGGTCGTGCGCGAACCAGTACGAGTTCTTCGCGCACGGGACCG
The DNA here is from genome assembly GCA_963755525.1 of uncultured Solirubrobacterales bacterium. Lineage (GTDB taxonomy): Bacteria > Actinomycetota > Thermoleophilia > Solirubrobacterales > Solirubrobacteraceae > Palsa-465. The sequence goes on from CAVWKC010000033.1 coordinate 179,286, forward strand.
GCTCGGTGAAGGACTTCCGCGCGTCGCTCCTATGCTCTGATCAACGAAGCGCGCGCGAGCCAGAAGCTCCCGCCGCTGAAGCGGTCCGCCCAGCTCGAGCGAGTGGCGCAGGCGCAGTCGAACACCTTCGCCCGGACGGGATCTGGCAGTCACGGGAGCTCGCTGTCGGACATCGCGACCCGGTTCATCAAGGTCGGCTACCACCCAGCCGCGTACGACGAGGCCTTCGACGATCTCTCCGAGGGAGCGACTCCGTATCTGTTCCTGTCCCACATGCTCGGTCACGCCAGCATCCCGTGCAGTGAGATATTCGATCCTCGCTTCCGCGACGTGGGCATCGGGGCGACCGTGGCCGGGGTGGGGATCGACACCCTCGCGCTCGAGTTCGGACTGCGCGCCGGGCAGCGGCAACCGTCCACCAACGAACGCCCCTCTGAGACGTGCCCGCACCAGACGCCGGCACCGATCGTCTCCGGGATGCCGGTCGTTGGCACGGTCGCGCCGACCGCGAATGGGTCGACGGTCAGTCTCGGACTGCACTGCACCGCCCGCCTGTCCTGCGTGCTGACGTCGACGCTGACGCTCCCCGACGCGAAGGCGAGTGCGGATAGCGGGACCCTCACGATCCCGGCGGGCTCTACGAAGACGATCACGTACACGTTCACGCAGGGCGCCGTCGCCGCGGAGCTCGCCGCACCGGATCCGAACGTGTCGCTCAGTATCGACGTCACGGCGCCCGTTCCGTACGCGGGCACGATCTCCGGACCGCTCACATGAGGAAGACGCCGCCCGCTATCCGCTTGACACCGCTGGTAGCGTGCCCGCCCATGCGACGCATTCTCGTGGGGGCCTGCGTCGCGGCCGTGGCCGCGACGCCCGGAGCGGTGGCACTTGCCCACTCCGTCCAGAGCCCGAACCTCCCTGACGGCCGTTACCAACTCAAGAACGGCTACGTCGACGTTCAGTACAGCCAGAAGGTCAAGAAGATCAACTACGTCCAGGTCTACTATCCCTGCCGTGCGGCGGGGCCGGCCCACAGCAAGTATCCCGCGTTCATCAGCCTGTCTACGAATCCGCACGCGGCGCTTCATGGCGGCCAGTCGGCCGGCACGTTTACCAACAAGATCACCGACTCGTCGGATCCGAAAGCAGTGGGTGACACTGCGACCGTCACGTGGACGGTCCGCGGCGTGAAATTCTCACAGGCGGGCCTATCCGGTGATTTGAACCTGGTGGTCAGCGGTCCCTCGGCGATCTGCCCGTTCACGTTGAAGAACAAGCACCTGGTGCCGCTTGAGCAGCAGGGACAGCAGCAGTGACTTGCTGACGCAGCTGAGCGCCGGGGCCCGTAAATCGATCCGCGGGCGTCGTGACGCCTCGACGCCCGCGGCTCGTGCTGCAGGCCGCAGCGCTGGCTGAGCGGCCCGAAGCGCACGAGTCATCTGGCTGCGATAGTTAGGCGATCACCTAGGTGATGTCGGACGGTCGCCAGTGAGCCTCGTCCTATACCAACACCCGTTCGCGCTGTACTGCTGGAAGGCGCTCATCGCCCTCTACGAGCGCGACGTGCCATTCACGGGCCGAACTGGTCGAGGCCGATCGCTCCGCGCTCGCGGCTCTGTGGCCGCCGGCCTCCATCCCACTCCTCGTCGACGACGGCGTCGTGGTGCCCGAGTCGTCGATCATCGTCGAACACCTCGACCGGCACGGCAACGCGCCCCCGCTGATCCCGTCCGACCCCGACACGGCGCTCCAGGCGCGACTGTGGGATCGCGTGGTCGACGATTACGTGGCCACTCCGGTGCAGAAGATCGTCGGCGACGCCCTGCGACCCCCCGACGGAAAGGACCCGCACGGCGTCGCTCAGGCCCACGCCACCCTCGACCTCGCCTACGCCACGCTGGATCGCCAGCTCGATGGACGGGACCACGACCGCTGGCTCGCCGGCGACGACTTCACGATCGCCGAATGCGCCGCGGCGCCCTCACTGCATTACGCCGACGTCTTGCATCGGCTGGATCGCGAGGAGCACCCCGCGCTGGCCGGGTACTTCGATCGACTCCTGACGCGACCGTCGGTCGCTCGTGTGATCGAGGAGGCCCGGCCCTACCGCGCGCTGTTCCCGCTGCCCTGGCCCGAACACGTGAGCTGATGGCTCGCGCCAAGGTGCGACCCAAGGCCACGCTCACCTGGCTCGCTCTCGCGTTCCTCACCCTCGGGTCAGTCGGCGACCTCGGCTCGGCCCCGGCGCTAGCCGTTTTCGGACTCGCATCGGTCGGTCTGTATGTGCTGCCCGCGATCGTGTTCCTCGTCCCGGCGTCGCTCGTCTCGGCTGAGCTGGCGTCAGGCTGGCAGGGGGGCGTCTACAACTGGGTCAGCGAGGGCCTGTCTCCAGGGATGGGGTTCGCGGCGGTGTGGTGCCAGTTCGCGCAGACGACGTTCTATTACCCGGCGGTGCTCGCGTACGTGGCGAGCACCCTGGCGTACGTAATCGCGCCATCGCTCGCGCACAGCGGCATATACATCGCTGCCGTGATCATCGTCGTGTTCTGGACCGCCGTGCTGGCATCGGCGCGGGGCGTGGCCGCCGTCGACAAGCTCGCTTCCTACGGCATCGTGATCGGAACGCTGATCCCCGGAGCGCTGCTCGTCGTATTGGCCATCGTCTATCTCGCGCAGGGCAACCCGTCCGCCGCGCCGCTGGATTCGCACCACCTCGTTCCGCCGTGGAACGGTCTGGCGAGCATCGTCCTGATCGTCAACAGCTTCTTCACGTACGCCGGCGTCGAAGTCAACGCGGTCCACGTCGACGATTTACGCGACGCGCCCCGCGAGTTCCCAAGAGCAATCCTTGTCGCCGTGATCCTCATCCTGCTTGTCTTCATCTTCCCGACGCTGGCAATCTCGGTCGCCGTGCCATCGGCACATATCAGCCTCACCGCCGGGGTGATGCAGGCGTTCAAGTACCTACTGGATCACTTCGGTTTGGGCCTGCTGGTCCCCGTCGTCGGAATCGGGTTGGTTGTCGCCTCGGTCAGCGGCCTGTTGGACTGGCTCACGGGCCCATCGACGGGCTTGCTCGAGATTGGACGCGACCGCGGCTACCTGCCGCCGTATCTCCAGAAGGTCAACGCCAACGGAGTCCAGGTGCGCATCCTCGTCGCCCAAGGAGCCCTGATCACGCTCATCGGCCTGCTCTACGCGCTGGTCCCGACCGTGTCACGCGCCTACTGGATCTTCGCGGCGCTGGCCACGGAGGTTTACCTGATCATGTACGTGTTGATGTTCGTGGCGGCGCGCAATCTGCGACGGCGTCAGCCCGCGCACCCGCGCGGCTACCGAGCGCCGGCGCTGCCGACGATCTGCATCGTGGGGACGCTCGCATCGGTCAGCGCGTGCGTGATCGGGCTCGTGCCGCCGAGCCAACTCGGACACGCAAACGTGCCCCTTTACGCGGCCGCGCTTCTCGCGGGAGTCCTCGCGGTCGGCGTGCTCCCGCCGGTGCTGCTCGTCCGGCTATGCAGACCCGCCTGGAAGAGCGGCTGAACGCCTCGCGGAGCGTGACTCCGGGGCCAAGCCAAGCGGACCCGTGCACGTGTACTGCAGCGTCGCACCAAGCGCGGCGATCGTCTCCTCGGCGGGGGCCGACGCGAGCGCGTCGAACGCAAGGACATAGCGGGACAGACCGAACCCGAGGAGCTGCGAGGCAAGCAGAGCGGCACGGAGCTCCGGTCGGTCGGCGTCGGCGCGCTCGACCACGGGAAGCGCGAAGTTGACCGTGATGAACTCGCGCAGTATCGCGGCCGCGGCGGCGTCGGACAGCGCGGCGTAAATCAAGGAGACGATCGGATTGCGGTGCTCGTCGCGATCCCAATGGCCGACGAATGTGCGCGCCATGTATTCGCCGACCTTGCCGGCGGGAACGTCCCGGATCTGGGTGGCTACCTCGCTCGCGTCGAACGGCCACTCGACGACGGCCGCGAACAGGCCTGCTTTCGATCCGAATAGCTGGACGATCAGCGACGGGTCCACCCCGGCCTCGCGAGCGATCCCCCGCAACGACGTCTCGGCGTAGCCGTTGGCGGAAAACGCAAGTCGGGCAACTTCGACGATCTTCGGACGCGAACGGCTGCTCCCCGGGCGCCGGCCTCCGCGGCGGCGTGCGCCGGTGCCCGGTGAGGTGCGGGGTCCCGGTGAGGTGCCGGGCCCCGGTGAGGTATCTGGCAAATCGGCCATGACCACAGTTTGACACACGTTTACACAACATGTAAACTCAACGTGTAGAGGAAACTTGAGAAACGGCTCCCACCAACGATGATTACGCCCATGAACACGACGCCAGAACCCCCGACGAATCTCAACCCAGACGGTACGGCGGCACCGCCCGAGCACAAGCTCCCGCCAGATACCCCGACGCCACCGGATACGTCCATCCCCCCAGACACCCCCACCCCGTCGAGCGGGCCCAGCCCACGCAGGCTCTTCGCGATCGCGGCGTTCGCCGCCATCCTCGGATTAGGGATCACCCTGTCATTCGGCTACGCCGACCACGACCCCAAGCCCCACGGGGTTCGTATCGCGATCGCCGCCGCACCGGCGGTGAGCGCCAAGGTCGCAGCCGGCCTCCAGCATGCCGAACCGGGCGGCTTCCGCCTGGTCCGCGAGCCCACCGCCCAGGCCGCGACCCGTAGCGTGCGCTCGCAGTCGACCGCGGCAGCGCTGATCGTGCCGCCCAGCGGTCCAGTCACGATCGTGACCGCCGGCGCCGAGGGCGTCTTGCAGCAGCAGGCGCTCACCGCTGCGCTCACCGCGGCATCCCGGTCGATGCATCGGGTCGCGAACCCGCTGGACGTGGCTCCGCTCCCGAGTGGTGACCGCTCCGGGCTTTCGAGCTTCGTGTTCGGCCTCGGACTGCTCATCCCGAGCGTTCTCGGGGGTCTCGGCCTGTTCCTGCTCGGTTCGCGCCTGCGGCTGTGGTGGCGAGTCGCCGCTGCGACCCTGTTTGCACTGCTCGTCGCGTGCGGCGGGGTCCTGGCCATCGACACCATCCTCGGCGCGCTGACCGGAGCGAGCGCGGCACTGATCGGGATCGGCTTTCTCGGAGCGCTGTCCTTCGTGCTGTTCGTCGCCGCCCTGCAAGCGGTGGTCGGGCTGCCGGGCACCGCGCTGGCGGCAGTTGCGTTCATCTTCGTCGGCAACGCCGATCTCCGGCGGATCGGTGCCAGTCGGGTTCCTCCCGGGCGGCTTCCGCCAGATCGCGCCCTGGCTTCCAAACAACGCGATTATCAGCGGCGTCCGCGACGTCGTCTACTTCAACGGAAACGACCTCGGCCACCCGCTGCTCGTTCTCCTCTTGTGGCCGGCCGTCGCCCTGAGCGTCATCGCAGCGGTCGATCTCCTGCACCTGTCCGAGCGGCGCCGCAGGCCCCATCAGGCGAATGAGATCTACGGCACCCCGGCCGTCGTGCATGTGAGCCGGCGGCTCGGACCCCGGACCGCGGAGGTCTGAGGACGCGACCCGCTCAGGTCGACGCGCGCGCAACGGTGCCCTCGATCAGCCCGTACGGCTCGTTGGTCGCGTGGAAGATCTCGTTCTTGTTCTCGAGCCCAAAGCGCTCCAGGTCGTACAGCAGGTGGTGCTTGTTGGGCAACGAGAAGCTGATCCGCTCCACTTCGGGACGCGCATCGAGAACGGCCTTGCCCATGTGGTGCAGCGTGAACTGGACCGACGGGCTGTAGTGATCGCAGAACGCCTCGAGAATCGTCCGGCGCACCTCGCGCCAGCCCGCTCCGTAGTCGATGCCGCGTCCGCGGTACGACCAACGGGCGGTGATGATCGTCGCGAGGATCCTGTCGGACGTCTCTGTGAGCGTCGTGTAGCGATCGCGCAGGAACCCCTCCCAGCCCGAGTCGGTCGTCTTCAGCACGAGCAGGTCGTCGATCCCGGCCTCGATCTGCGGCTCGCCGCCGTCGCCGAGGACCGTCGCGACGCGGTTGCCGCCGCTCCCACGCTCGAAGGCGTGCCCGTGGGGTCGCCCGCCGATCTCGAGTCTGGCCCACGGATGCTCGACGATGTGCACGCGCGCGCGTGTCACGGTCGGAGCTGCGGCGAGGAAATGCTCGACGAGCCGCCGCCCGAACGCTTCGATGGGGTCGATCGGATATTGCTTGGCAAGTGCATAGACCGCGTTGCGCATCGTGTCGGTGGCGAGCAGGCCGGTGTTGTCCCCCTCGGTGTACGCGGCGTCGAAGTCGCCCTCGAGTCCGACGTCGACCGTGAGATCCCGGAGGTCGTCTCCGCCGGCCCGGCGCGAGACCTTGACGAGACGGACCTCGGACTTTCCGTACCCGGACCGACTGAGAACGATCGACATTCGTCAGCTCCCTCGATAGGTGCTGTAGCCAAACGGGCTGAGCAGCAGTGGGACGTGATAATGCTCCTCACCCGGGCCGACGACAAAAGTCACTGACACTTCGGGGTAGAAGCCGGCGTCGCGGACCGCACGGAAATACGTGTCGGTGTCAAACGTCAGCCGGTAGCGCCCCTCCGCCGGGACGGATGTGAGCAAATCACGAGCACGCCCGTCGGAGTCGGTCGTACCGCGGCCGACCGGCTGCCAGCCCGCGTCCGCCGCCCGCTCGAGTACCACGGGCACGCCCGCCGCCGGACGCCCACGCGAGGTATCGAGCACGTGCGTGGTGATTCCGCTCAAGACGCATCCCCGATCAGGTCGGCCAGGCGCAGCCGCGCGATCTTCGCGATCTCGCCGAGCGCGATGTCGATCTCCTCCTCGCGCGAGTGCTCGAGTCGAGCGGTACCCCACGCGATGATCGACTCCTTCGTGTGCTCGCGCACGCAGACGATCAGCGGGAACCCGAATCGCTCGCGGTACGAACGATTGAGGCGGCGCCACGCCTCAAGCTCCTCCGCGGTGAGACGGTTGAGTCCCGCCGAGGCTTGCTCGGACGAGGACGCCCGCGTAAGCGTGCCCTCCTCGGCCTCGCGTCCGGCGAGCTCTGGATGGGCTCGGATCAACGCAAGCTGGCGCTCGCGGGGCGCCTCTCGGATCGCCGCCTCGAGCGCGGCGTGCAGCTCGGCGACGTTGCCGAACGGCCGCCGCCGCCACGCCGCCTCCGCAACCCACGGCGAGTGCTCGAACAGCGGGCCGAGATCAGCCAATGACAGAGAGAACCCTGACGATCCCGACAGGCCGACGATGTGCTCCGGCCGCACGGGAATCCGCGTGAGCGGGCGACCGCTTGCCGCGCGTACCGCGGCGACGACCGCGGGCGGGGTCGAGATGTGCGGCGGTTCCCCCACGCCCTTGAGCCCGTAGGGTGCCTCCGGGTCCGGGTGCTCGAGGATGTCGATCCGCATCGGCGGCATGTCGAGGATCGTCGGGAGCAGATAGTCGGTGAACGACGCGTTCATCACCCTGCCGTCCTTGATCTGGATCTCCTCGAGCAACGCCAGCCCGAGGCCCTGGGCGGTCCCACCCTCGATCTGGCCCTCGAGCGCCTGCGGGTTCATCGCCTTGCCGACCTCCTGCGAGGTCGCGAGCTCGACGACCCGCACCAGACCAAGCTCGAGATCGACGTCGACGACGGCCCGGTGGGCGGAGAACGCGTACTGGACGTGAGCGTCGCCCTGTCCGCTCTCGTCGAGGGGATATGTCTCGCGGTGGCGCCACTCGACCGTCTCCTCGATCGCGTCCCCGCTGAGCAGCTCGGCGAGCTCGTCCGCCGTCACCGTCCGCGGATCGGCGCCGAGTCGCTCACGGATCGCCTCGCACGCGGCCTTAACCGCCCCGCCGGTCACGTACGTCTGGCGCGAAGCCGAGCTCGATCCGGCCGAGCCTACCCGCGTGTCGGCCGTGAGCACGGCGACGCGCTCGACGCCCAGCTCGGTCCGTGCGATCTGCGCCTGGACAGTGACGAGGCCCTGCCCGACTTCGACTGCGGCCGTCTGTACCTCGACCAGCGGCTCGCCGCCGTTCATCGACAGCCGGACACGGGCCGTTGAGTAGTCGTCGAACCCCTCGGAGAAGCCGACGTTCTTGATGCCGACCGCGTACCCGACGCCTCGACGAACTCCCTCGCCGTGGGTTGAGTTGGAGACGCCACCGGGCAGCTCGCGCAGATCACAACCTCCGTCGGCCAGGGCTGGCGGCAGCGGCATCGCCCGGACGCGCTCGAGCAGCTCGGCCACCGGCGCCGGCTCGCGGACCACCTGACCGGTCGGCATTCGCGTGCCGGGCCGCATCGCGTTGGCGATCCTCAGCTCGACCGGGTCCATCCCCAACGCGGCGGCGAGCTTGTCCATCTGCGCCTCGTGCGCGACCGCGACCTGCACGGCACCGAACCCGCGCATCGCGCCGCATGGTGGATTGTTGGTGTAGGTCACGTACGAGTCGATCCGCGCGTTGGGCACCTCGTACGGCCCGGCCGCGAAGCACGCCGCATTCGCGCACACGGCCGTCGAGCTCGAGGCATAGGCTCCGCCGTCGAGGACGATCCGCGCGCGCACGTATACGAGCCGCCCATCGGTGGTGGCGCCATGCTCGTAGCGCATCCGGCAGGGGTGGCGGTGGACGTGGCCGAAGAACGACTCCTCGCGGTTGTAGACCATCCTGACCGGACGCCCGGTGCGCAGCGCGAGCATGCAGGCGTGGATCTGCATCGACAGGTCCTCGCGGCCGCCGAACGCCCCACCGACGCCGCTCAGGATCAGGCGCACCTTCTCGGGCGGCAGGTCCAGGCTGTCGGCGAGCTGGCCACGGTCCTCGTGCAGCCACTGGGTGGCGATGTAGAGATCCACACCGCCCTCGCCGTCCGGGACCGCGAGGCCCGACTCGGGGCCGAGGAAGGCCTGGTCCTGCATGCCGACCTCGTACTCGCCGACGACGACGACGTCGGCGCTCGCGTCGGCGGCGCCGTGGACGATCCGCACGTGGCGCAGGACGTTGCCCGATAGGTGGAGCTGCGGTGCCTCCGCGGCCATCGACCGTTCCGGATCGGTCAGCGGCTCGAGCACGTCGTAGTCGACCTCGATCGCGCCGATCGCGCGGCGCGCGGTCTCCGGGTTCTCAGCGGCGACGATCGCGATCGGCTCGCCCTGATAGCGAACGTGCTGCCACGCGAGCACCGGCTGGTCGGGGCGCTCCATCCCGTACAGCTTGCGACCGGGGACGTCCTGGTGGGTGAGTATCGCGCGCACGCCCGGAATCGCCACCGCGCGCGAGATGTCGACCGACCAGATGTCGGCGCGCGGATGCGGGCTGCGCAAGGTCGCGCCCCACAGCATCCCATCCATCCGCATGTCCGAGGAGTACTCGAACTCGCCCTTCACCTTCGGGATGCCGTCCACCCTGATCGTTGTCGTCCCGACGACGCCGGGGCGCTGGATTTCGGCGGGGCTCCGCTCCCTCGTCGGCGAGGTGGGGACGGTCGTCACACCCGGGCCTCGGCCTTCGTGGCGAGTCGCCGGCTCGCTCGCGCGATCTCGCTCGCCACCAACGACTCGTCGACGGTGCGCAGCTCGCCACCCTCGACAATCGGGCGCCCGCCGACGAGCAGCAGCTCCACCGCTTGCGTCGCGCCGAACACGAGCGCCGCAATCGGATCCTCGATGCCGGCGCCGTCGAGCCCGTCGAGGCGCCAGAGCGCAACGTCCGCGAGCTTGCCGACCTCGAGCGAGCCGAGCTCGTCCTCGCGCCCGAGGCAACGCGCGCCATCGATCGTGGCGCGGGCAAGCGCTTGGCGAGCGTTCAGCGCGTGCGGGCCACCAGCCAACCGCGCGAACTGGAGTGCCGCGCGCATCTCGGAAGCGAGCCCGCCGTCCTCGTTCGAGGCGGCGCCGTCGACGCCAAGGCCGACGGCGGCGCCGCTGTCCACGAGGCGCATGACCGGGGCGATACCGGCTCCGAGCCGAGCATTCGAGTTCGGGCAGTGGGCGACCCCCGTCCCGGTAGCTCCGAAGCGGCCGATCTCGTCATCGTTGAGATGCACGCAGTGCGCGAGCCACACGTCGTCGCCAAGCCAGCCGAGCCCGTCCAGGTAGTCGACGGGACGCACGCCGAAGCGCTCGTGACAGAACCGCTCCTCGTCGAGCGTCTCGGCCAGATGCGTGTGGAGGCGCACGCCGCGACGGCGGGCCAGTTCCGCGGCGTCGGTCATCAGGCCGCGCGTCACCGAGAACGGCGAGCACGGCGCGAGCGCGATCCGCACCATCGCACCCGGCGTCGGGTCGTGGAAGCGACTGATCGCGGCCTCACTCGCCGCGAGGATCGCGTCGCGGTCCTCGACGACCTCGTCAGGCGGGAGCCCGCCGTCCGAGCGCCCGAGATCCATCGAGCCGCGGCACGGGTGAAACCGCAACCCGACGGAAGCCGCGGCTCCGATCTCGACCTCGAGCAGGTCCCCGGCGTCCCGAGGGAAGACGTAGTGGTGGTCGGTTGACGCCGAGCAGCCGGAGCGTGCGAGCGCGGCCAGGCCGGCGCGTGCCGCTGCCCAGCACGTCTCGTCGTCGATCAACGCCCACACCGGATACAGCTCGACGAGCCACTCGAACAGCGTGGCCTGTTGGGCGAGGCCCCGGGTGGCCCACTGGTACAGGTGGTGATGGCAATTGACGAGGCCGGGCGTCGCCAGGTGGCCCCGGCCGTCAATCCGGCGGGACTCCGGCGCGCCCGCCCCTTCCGGCCCGGACGGAGCGCATCCCTCCCCGACCGCGACGATCCGGTCGCCCTCGATCACGAGGTGCCCGTCGCGATACTCGGTCCCGGTCGCGTCGACCGTCGCGATCGCACAGCCCTCGATCACGGTTCTCACCGTCACTCCTCCGATCGGGCGACCATCCGCCGGCCAGCGAGCCGCACAGCGTCGAGGATCTTCTCGTAGCCCGTGCACCGGCACAGGTTGCCCGCCAGCGCCTCGCGGATCTCCGGGTCGCTCGGGCGCGGGTTTCGGCGCAGCAGGTCGTGGCTTGCCACGATCAGGCCCGGTGTGCAGAAACCGCATTGCACGCCACCCGCCTCGACGAACGCCCGCTGTACCTCGTGCAGGCCGTCACCGTCACCGTCACCGTTGGCGATGCCCTCGACGGTGATGACATCGCGTCCCTCCGCCTGCGCGGCGAGCACGAGGCACGAGCACACGACCTGTCCGTCGAGGTAGACCGAGCACGATCCGCACTCGCCCTGCTCGCATGCGTTCTTCGATCCCGGGAGGTCGAGATGCTCGCGGAGCGCGTACAACAGGCTCGCACCCTCCCACACGCCGTCCACCTCGCGGTGCTCGCCGTTGACGGTCACCGTCAGGCGCACCGGTATGCCTCCCAGGCCCACGTCAGCGTCCGCCGTCCAAGCACCCCGAGCGCGTGGTGCCGGTAGCGGGCCGTCCCGCGTACGTCGTCGATCGGCCGCGCGGCTTTGTCGACAAGCTCGCCGAAGCGCGCCAGCGCCGGGTCCGGAATCGGCGCGGGCCTCGACCACAGGTCACACTCGTCGAGCACGCCGGCGATGAATTGCTCCGCCTCGCCGCACCGGATCGGCGTCGGCCCCGCCGAGCCGATGCACGCGGCCACGCCTTGGCGCTCCGGCGAGATCGACAGCGCGAGCGAGCAGACCGCGATCACCATCGCGTTGCGGGTGCCGATCTTCGCGAACTGCTGCGGGCCGTCGGCGGGCGCGACGTGGAAGGCCGCGATCAGCTCGTCATCGGCGAGGCAGTTGCGCTTCGGCCCGGTAATGAACTCGCGCACCGGGATCCGCCGCGTCCCGCTCTTCGACGCGAGCTCCACCTCGGCATCGGACGCGAACAGCGGCGGCAGCCCGTCTCCCGCCGGAGACGATGTACCGAGATTGCCGCCGACCGTTCCTCGATTTCGGATCTGTGGAGACCCGACGGTCCGCGACGCGATCGCCAGCCCGGGCAGGCGGTCGCCGAGCTCAGCGATCAGCCGCGCGTACGTGACGCCGGCACCGATACGAAGGCGACGGTCCTCAGGCCCCCACTCAGTCAGCTCGCGGATCCGGGTGAGGTCGAGGATCGCCCGCGGGCGGGTGCGGTCGAAGTTGAGCTCGACCATCAAGTCGGTGCCGCCGGCAATCGGAACCGCGTCCGGGTATGCAGCCTTGAGCTCGAGCGCCTCGAGCCAGGTGTCCGTCTGGAGCACCTCCATCTCGGTAGTCTCGCTCACCGCCGCCGTCGCGGGCAAACGGCACACCGAATGAGCGACCCCCTGAACTACGCCGCCACCGTCCTGAGGCGCTGCGACGAGTTGGCCGCGTTCAGCGAGGAGAGCGGGCGACTGACGCGCCGCTTCGCCACGCCCGCGCTCCGCGCCGCCGGCGACGCCGTGCGCGGCTGGATGGAGACTGCGGGCATGGCCGTCCGGCGCGACGCCATCGGCAACCTCATCGGCCGTGTCGGCGACGCCGAACGCCGAACGTTGCTGATCGGCTCTCACCTCGACACGGTCCGCGACGCCGGACGGTACGACGGCATGCTCGGGGTACTCGTCGCGATCGGGTGTCTCGAGCGACTGCGCGATGAGGGACGCTCACTCCCGTACGCGGTCGAGGTGCTCGCGTTCGCCGACGAGGAAGGCATCCGCTTCGGAACTGGTTACCTTGGCAGCAGCGTCGTCACCGGACGCTTCGACAGCGCGGCTCTCGAGCGCCGCGACGCCGACGGCGTGAGCTTGGCCGAAGCAGTGCGTGCCTTTGGCGGCGACCCGGAGGGACTCGCGAGCGCGCGCCGCGAGCCCGCCGATCTGATCGGCTACTACGAGGTCCACATCGAGCAGGGCCCGGTGCTCGAGGCCGACGGCGTTCCGCTCGGCGTCGTCACCGCGATCGCCGGTCAGAATGGAGGGCGCGTCGTGTTCACCGGTGACGCGGGGCACGCCGGCACGGTGCCGATGGCGTTGCGCCGCGACGCCCTGGGCGCGGCAGCCGAATTCGTGACGGCGGTCGAGGCCGTCGCACGCCACGAGGACGGCGTCGTTGCCACGGTCGGCGAGCTCGAGGTCGTTCCGGGCGCGAGGAACGTGATCCCGGGCCGCGTTGTCCTCAGCCTCGACGTGCGGCATGCCGTTGACTCCGTCCGCGAGTCCGTCGTTACACGCTTGCGTGACCGTGCCCGCACGATCGCGGACGCCCGGCACGTGGGGTTGGAGTGGCAGGTCGGGCCGGGAACTGCGTCGGTCGAGTGTGCGACCGAGCTCACCGAGCTCGTTGCCGACGCGGTGGTCGACGCCGGCCATCCGGTCGTCCGTCTGGCGAGCGGCGCCGGGCACGACGCCGTCATGCTCTCGACGATCGCACCGGTCGCGATGCTGTTCGTCCGCTGCGCCGGCGGCGTCAGCCACAACCCGGCCGAGTCCGTCAGGCTCGAGGACGTTGCGGCGGCGATCGACGCGACGACGCGGTTCCTCGGGCGCGTCGGATGAGCTTTGACGTCCTCATCCGCGGCGCGGTCGTCGTCGTCGCGGAGTCGCGGCGCCGACTCGACGTCGCCGTGGCTGACGGGCTCATCGCTGAGGTCGGTCCTGAGCTCGCGGGAGCCGCGACCGAGGAGGTCGACGCTGACGGCATGTACGTGTTACCCGGGGTGATCGACGGTCACGTGCATATGAACGAGCCGGGTCGCGCCGATTGGGAGGGCTTCGACACGGGCACGCGTGCGCTCGCCGCCGGCGGCGCGACCACCGCGATCGACATGCCGCTCAACGCGCATCCGCCGACGGTCACCGGCGCCGCGTTCGACGAGAAACGCCGCTGCCTCGAGCGGAGCGCGCACGTCGACGTCGCGCTGTGGGGCGGCCTGGTCCCGGGCGGCACCGAAGCGATGGACGAGCTCGCCGCACGCGGGGTCGTCGGCTTCAAAGCGTTCATGTGCTCAAGTGGGATCGACGACTTCCCGGCCGTCGACGACCTCACCTTGTACGACGGAATGTGCCGCGCGGCGACGCTTGGGCTGCCCGTCGCCGTGCACGCCGAGAGCGAGGTGATCACCGTCGGGCTTGCGGAGCGCGCGCGAGCCGACGGGCGGACCGCGATTCGTGACTTCATCGCGTCGCGCCCGGCCGTCGCCGAACTGCAGGCGATCGCACGCGCGATCGCGCTTGCGGACGAGAGTGGCTGCTCGGTGCATGTGGTTCACGTCTCGACCGGCCGCGGCGTCGCGCTCGTTGCCGCCGCCCGCGCCCGGGGCGTCGACGTCAGTTGCGAGACCTGTCCGCATTACCTGGTGCTCACCGAGGAGGACGCCGAGATCCTCGGCAACGTCGCGAAGTGCGCGCCGCCGTTGCGCCCGCACGAGGAGACCGACGCGCTCTGGCAGGCACTGCAAGACGGGACACTGCCGATGGTCGCGTCCGACCACTCGCCGGCGCCCTGGACTCTGAAGATCGGCGACGACGCGTTCGCCGCCTGGGGTGGCATCTCGGGTTGCCAGACGATGCTGTCGCTGCTGCTCACCGAGGGGTGCGATCGGCGCGGGCTGCCGCTCGAGCTGATCGCCGCGGCGACGTCGAGCTACGTCGCCCGTAGATTCCGTCTCCCGAGCAAGGGACGGGTTGAGCCGGGTGCCGACGCGGACCTCGTGCTCGTCGAGCCGGCCGCTTCGTATCAGCTCTCGGCCGAGGACCTCGAGTATCGCCATCCCCACAGCCCGTTCGTCGGACGGACGTTCAGCGCCCGGGTCGCGCGCACGCTCATACACGGCCGGACGGTGTTTGCACACGGGAAAATCGTCGGTCCGCCCGCGGGCCGGCTGCTTACGCCCACAACCGAAACGGAGAGCCCATGACGACGCTGTCGATCACCGCCGGTCCGTACACGTTCCGCGCTCGCCTAGAGGAGGAGCGCGCGCCCAAGACCTGCGAGGCGTTCTCGAAGCTGCTGCCGTTCGAGCAGAAGGTCATCCACGTCCGCTGGAGCGGGGAGTCGACCTGGATCCCGCTCGGTGACTTCGAGGTTGGCGTTGGCTTCGAGAACCACACCAGCCACCCGGCGCCCGGCGAGATCCTCCTCTACCCGGGTGGCTACAGCGAGACCGAGATCCTCCTGCCCTACGGGGGGTGCATGTTCTCGAGCATCGTCGGCCAGCTTGCCGGCAACCACTTCCTGACCGTGATTGAGGGCAACGATAACCTCAGGCCACTGGGAGAGATGGCCCTCTGGCAGGGTGCCCAGAACATCGTGTTTTCCGCGCAATGAGCACGTGTCATGGTTAATCCACTCACGTTGCCGAAAGCCGAGTTACACCTGCACATCGAGGGGACACTCGAGCCGGAGATGATGTTCGAGCTGGCTCGACGCAACGGCGTCAGCCTCCCCTACCCGGATGCTGAAGCGGTCAGGCTTGCCTACAAGTTCAGCAACCTGCAGTCGTTCCTGGATGTCTATTACCGGGCGTGCTCGGTCCTCATCCACGAGCGCGATTTCTACGACCTCACCGCCGCCTATCTAACCCGTGCTCGCGAGCAGGGCGTTCGCCACGTCGAGATTTTCTTCGACCCGCAGACCCATACCGCTCGCGGCGTGAAGCTCGAAACCGTCGTGCGCGGAATCGGTGCGGCCTTGACCGAGGCGCGACAGCTTGGGATGACATCGCACCTCATCATGTGCTTCCTGCGTGATCGCTCAGCCGATGACGCGATGGCGACGCTCGAGCAAGCGCTCGCGCACCGGGACGTGATCTTCGGCGTCGGGCTCGATTCCGCTGAGGTGGGTCATCCCCCTGAGAAGTTCCGCGACGTGTTCGACCGGGCTACCGGCGCCGGCCTACGAGCCGTTGCCCACGCCGGCGAAGAAGGCCCGCCCGAGTACATCTGGCAGGCGCTCGATCTGCTCGGCGCGGAACGGATCGACCACGGCGTACGGTGCCTGGAAGATCGTTCACTCACCCGTCGCCTCGAGGCCGACCGAATTCCGCTGACCGTGTGCCCGTTCTCGAACGTCAAGCTGCGCGTCGTCGACACGCTTGAGCAGCACCCGCTCGCGAGGATGCTCGAGCACGGGCTGTGCGCGACCGTCAACTCAGACGACCCGGCCTACTTCGGCGGCTACGTTGGCGAGAACCTCGCGGGGGCCGCGGAGGCCCTGCGGCTCGACGACGCGACAATCCTCGCGCTCGCCCGCAACAGCTTCGAAGCGTCGTTCCTGGACGACGCGGCGCGAGCGCGCTACCTGGCCGAACTCGACTCAGCTGCGCGCGAGTAGATGCTCGCCGACGGCCGGGATCACCTCGTCGCCGAACGATGCCAGGGTCGCGTCCTGAGCGTCGTGCTGTAGGTACAGCGCGAAGTGGCCGACGCCGAGGCCCGCGAGCTCCGTCAGCCGTGCGATCTGGGTCTCGGGCGGTCCGATGATGCAGAACCGCTCGACGATCTCGTCGGGCACGAACTCGGTGTCGGGGTTGCCGGCTCGTCCGTGCTCGTTGTAGTCGTATCCCTCGCGTCCCGCGATGTAGTCGGTCAGGCTCTTCGGCACCGCGTGCCCCTCGTTCCCATACCGGGCCACGAGGTCCGCGACGTGGTTCCCGACCATCCCGCCGAACCACCGGCATTGATCGAGTGCGTGAGCGCGCGCCGCGTCGCTCCCGTCGGTGACATAGGCCGGCGCCGCGACGCACATCGTCATCGCGTCCGGATCGCGCCCGGCTGCCGCCGCGGCATCCCGCACGGCTTGGATACTCCAGGCGGCGATGTCGGGATCGGCGAGCTGGAGGATGTAACCGTCCCCCACCTCCCCGGCGACCTTCAGCGCCTTGGGCCCGTAGGCCGCTACCCAGATCGGCAACCTGCTGTCGGGGTTCCACGGGAAACGCAGAGTGCTGCCCTTGTACTCGACCGTTCCTCCGTTGGCGAGACCACGAACCACCTCGACGCACGCGCGCAGGTCGGCGAGGTTCACCGGCTTCCCGTTGATCGTCCGCACTGCCGAGTCACCCCGGCCGATGCCGCACACCGTTCGGTTGCCATACATCTCGTTCAGGGTGGCGAACAACGATGCTGTGACGGTCCAGTCACGGGTCGCCGGGTTCGTCACCATCGGCCCGACCTTCAACTTGTGCGTGGTGTCGAGGATTCGGCTGAAGATCACGAACGGCTCTTCCCACAGCAGATGCGAGTCGAACGTCCATACGTTGCTGAAACCGTATGTCTCGGCCCTCCGGGCAAGCTCGATCACGCGCGCCGCCGGCGGGTTGGTTTGGAGGACGACTCCGAAGTTCATGATCTATAGGCTCCATTTGACGTCATTTCGCGCCAGCTCTCGCCAGCACCGAGCTGACAGTACGCCCGTAGGCATCGATCGCGACGCTCAGCGCCCGCTCGGGTGAATCCTCGATCGAGGCGTGCGAGATAGGCGGGTCCGACTGGGCGAAGATCATTGCCGTCGGGACGACCCGGCCGATCTCGGTCGCGTCGTGGAGTGGTCCGCTCGGGATCGGCTCACCCGCTTCACCGCCCGCGTCCTGCACGCTCGTTTGTACGAGTTCGACCAGTGTCACGTCGAATGGAGTGGGGGTCGCGCGAAACACGTCGCGCTGTTCGACGGTGCAGTTGAACTCCTCAGCCGCTTCGCGGCACGCCTGCTGCGCCTCGGCGAACATCGCGGCGAGCTCGTCTGGGTCGAGGTGGCGCTGATCGAGTTGCATCTCGGTACTGCCCGCGACGGCCGTGATGACACCGGGAATCGACTGCATCCGCCCCACCGTGCCGACGCCACCATGGTTGATCGCGCTCTGCCGTATCTCGAGCGCCGCGCGCGCTGCGGCAGCGAGCGAGTCCTGGCGTAGCCGCATCGGCGTCGACCCGGCGTGCGCCGCCTGGCCGGTGAAGGTCATCAGGTGCCGCTCGACCCCGACGGTGCCGCTCACGGCGCAGGCCAGCCGACCGCCGTCTAGCAGTACCGGTCCCTGCTCGATATGAAGCTCGAGATACGCGACCGCGCCCTGCAGACGTCCCGCGGCCGACGAGGCATTGTCGAGGTCGACTCCGCATTCGCTCAATGCGGCAGCCAACGTGACGCCGTGAGCATCTCGGAGGTCGCGGACCTCGTCCGGGTCGAGCGTGCCGGCGCACGCTGAGGAGCCGAGAAGGCTGCGGCCGAACCGCGCCCCCTCCTCGTCCGCCCAGTCGACGAAGCGAACGCCGATCGGCGGCCGCGCGCCGGCTCGGCACAACTGCCGAACCGTCTCGAGCGCGGTCATCAGCCCGAGCGCGCCGTCCAGCCAACCGCCATCCGGCACGGCGTCGATGTGCGACCCGACGATCATGAAGCCCTCGTTGTCGCCATCGATGCCTGCCCACAGGTTGCCGGCCTGGTCCCGCTCCGGCTCGAGCCCCAAGTCGGCGAGCTTCGAAGTGAGCCAAGACCGTGCCTCCATCCACTGCGGCGTCCATGCCAGTCGCTTCGCTCCGGCGAACCGGCCGCCGCTCTTGATCGCAAGCTCGTCGAGGTCGGCGATGACCGCCTGCGGGTCGAGCCGTATCTCGGTCACGCCGCGACCTGGACGGAGGCCCCGAGCGTCCGCGGGACGAAGCGACCGTGGCCAGGATCGGTCTTGATCTCGCCCCGGTCGTACACGAGCGTCCCGCGCGAGAACGTATGCCGAACGCTCGCGCTGGCGGTCTCGCCTTCGTACAGGTCGTAGTCGACGTTCATGAACGACGTCGCCTTGCCGTATGGGCGAGGTGCCGCTGGATCGAGCACGACGACGTCAGCGTCCTTACCGGGTGCGAGTGCGCCCTTTTCTCGCAGACCGAAGCGCCGCGCGATCGTCGTGCTAGTCAAGTCGACCAGTTGCGAGCGAGTGATCCGTCCCGACACGACGCCCTCGTCCCATAGCTTCGCCAGACGATGCTGGATCAGCGCGAGACCGTTCGGCACAAGACTGAAGTCGTCGAGGCCGCGGGACTTCTGCTCGTCGTTGAACGGGCAATGGTCGGTCGAGACGCTCTCAAGGACGCCGCGCCGCAGATAACCCCACAACGGCTCGTGGTTCGAGACATCCCTCAGCGGCGGCGAGCAGATGTAGCGGCAGCCCTCGACGCCCGGGCGACGAAGATCGTCGATGCCGTTGGTGAGGTACTGGAAGCACGTCTCGCCGGTGACCGCCGCGCCCCGTCGTTGCGCGGACTCGATCTCCGCGGCAGCGGCAGCGCACGTGACGTGCACGACGAACAGGGGAGCGCCGACATGCTCGGCGATCGTGGCAGCGCGTCCCGTGGCCTCCGCCTCGACGTACTCGGGTCGGGTCAAGCGCATGGTGGATCGCCGACGTGTCACCGCGCGCTAGCGCCCGTTTGACCAGCAGGTCGACGATGTCGCCGTTCTCGGCATGCACCATCGTCAGCGCGTCGAGATCGCGGGCGCGCTCCATGCACGCGGCGAGCTCGTCGTCGCGAACCATCAGCGCACCCTTGTAGGCCATGAACAGCTTGAAGGAGCAGACGCCCGCCTCCGACATCGCGGTCATGTCCTCGAGGACCGCCTCGCATGCGTTGGTGATCGCCATGTGGAAGCCATAGTCCACGTGCGCGGCCCCGTCGGCGCGACCGCGCCACTCCTCAAGCGTGGACTGGAGGTTGTCGGGCTGCTGCTGGATCGCGAAGTCGACGAGGCACGTCACTCCGCCGGCGGCCGCCGCCTGGGTGCCGGTGTTGTAGTCGTCGGACGACATCGTGCCCATGAACGGCATCGACAGGTGCGTGTGGTTGTCGATCAGGCCCGGCAGGACGAAGCAGCCGGTGGCGTCGACGATTTCCGTTCCCTCTGGAGCGACGACGCGGCCGACGGCGGCGATCTTCTCCCCTTCGATCAGCACGTCGCCGTCGAACTCGCCATCGGCGGCGACGACGGTCCCGTTGGTAATCAGCGTGGTATTGGTCATGTCGGGATCCCCATGTGTTCCGAGAGCATCACGAGCACGTCGCCGAGCCGCCCGACCAGGTCGTCCAACAGCGGCCGGTCACAGATCAGCGGCGGCGCGATTTGAATAACGGTGTCGCCGCGGTCGTCGCCCCTGGCGATCAGCTGCGCCTTGATAAGCGCGCCCGGCAGGCACTTCCGGAGCAGCTCCTCCCGCTGCTCGGCATCGAAACGGCTCTCCGGGCCGTCCGGCACGAGCTCGACCGCCCAGAAGTAGCCGCTGCCGCGCAGGTCCCCGACGATCGGCAGCCGCCAGAGCGACTCGAGCAGGTTGGCGAGGTAGGCCTCGTGCTCGCTGACGTTCTCGAGCACCTGCTCGCGCTCGAACAGCTCGAGGTTCTTCAGCGCGATCACGGCCGAAAGCGGATGACCGCCGAACGTGATCCCATGGAGCAGCGTCCGGCCGGCGTCGTAGAGCGGCTCGGCCACTCGGTCCGACGCCAGCACGGCCCCCATCGGCGCGTACGCCGACGTCAGGCCCTTCGCGATCGTCACCAGATCGGGGACGGCGTCGAACCGGCTCACGCCGAACCATTCGCCGAGCCGTCCGAACCCGGTGATCACCTCGTCCGCGACGAGCAGGATGCCGTGACGGTCACAGATCTCGCGCAGTCCGGCCCAGTAGCCGTCGGGGGGTTGCAGGCAACCGCCGGCGTTTTGCACGGGCTCGGCGATGATCATGGCGATCGTCTCCGCGCCCTCGCGTTCGATCACCGCTTCCACCTCGTCGAGCAGGAGCGAGGTGAGCTCGGCCCCGGACTCGGGCCGGCGGAACGTGTTCGTGTTCGAGACGTGGAAGGTGGGGACGGCCGGCGGTCCAAAGGGCTCCTTGAAGCCGGGCACGCCCGTGAACGCCAGCGCGCCCAGGGTGACGCCGTGGTACGCGCGATCGCGTGCGATCGCCTTGGTGCGCTGCGGCTCGTCGTTCGCGAGGTGATACTGGCGGACGAGCTTCCACGCGGCCTCCACGGACTCCGAGCCGCCGCTCGTGAAGAACGCGTGGTTGAGCGAGCCTGGCGCAATCTCGGCCAGCCTGTCGGCCAGCTCGACCGCCGCGGGATGAGCCACACCCCAGTTCGTGGCGAACGGAAGCTCGATCAGCTGCCGACTCGCTACCTCGGCCATCTCGGCGCCGAACGCATATCCGAGCTGGGCGCAGAACAAGTTCGAGAGCCCGTCGAGGTGGCGCCTGCCGAGGCTGTCGACCACGAACACGCCCTCGCCTCGCTCGAGCACGAGCAGTTCGACACCTCCGTCGCGTGCGCCGCCGTTGCGGGCGAAATGGAGAAGCAGATGGTCAGTGGCAGTGGTGGTCGCGGTCATTTGGGCGACCATAAGTCACCGGAGGCGCCGTCGCAACCGTGGGTCTCGGATCGCGTCCTAAGCGTCCTCTCGGTGAAGGGGGTTGAGGTGTTCGCGCAGCCGCAGCAGCCGCGGTTCCGGTTCGTTTGAGTCGATCAGGACGGCCGTCCCTGGCCAGGCGTTCCTCAGGTAAGCGATGTACGCGCTATTCGATCGAAGCGCGGGCTCGTAGATCCACGAACCCGTGTTCCAGTAGCGGAATTTGCCTTGGGGTCCCCGCACGCCATCGAGTGGTTGGTGGGTATGGGCGAACACGATGTTGCCGGTCTCAGACGACCAGCCGAGGTTCACGACGACCTGCTCGAACGCGTCGACCGCGCGGGCGAGCGGGTCGCTTGGAGCCACGGAGCGGGCAAGCGCGTAGCTCGACGCCTCGCCTCCGGCCGGCGCGCCGGTACGGTGGCGGCGCATCATCTCTTGATGGCGGGCCGCCCGATACCCCTCGGGGGCAACTCCAGGCGCCTCCCCCCGATCGGCCGTCCCCGGCGGCGCCAAGTGCGCCCCGGACCAGCGGCGAAGCTTCTCGGCGGCTCTAACCGGCGAGGCGGACAGGTGCACGGCGTGTGCCAGCGCCTGGAACGCCCCGAATGCGCGACGCTGCGCGTCGGTGCCATTCGGCAACTGCGCGATCATGTACAGCAGCCCGGTGAGCAGCGATGCCGTCGCCTCATAGTCGGCGATCGTCGGTGAACGCTCCCGGCCGCCGACGGCGATCGACCATAGCGCGCGGGAGAGCAGCTTGGTTGAGCCCCCGCCGCTTCGCGAAGCGTGGAGGTCGAGATAGTGGCCATGCGTGCACAGCACGCCGGCGAACGTGTACGTCGGGTAGCGGATATCGACCTCAACCCCCTCGAGGTGCCGCTCCAGAAAAAGCCGAAGCAGGTCCGCGCGTCGGAGCTCGTCGCTCATCTCCTCCTCAGGCATGTCCAGGGCCAACGCCAACTCGAGTCGATCCTCGGCTTCGCGATCGACGAAGTTGTGGTCGTGATTCCCCGCGAGAAACACAAACCGCTTCCCCTGAAGCTTGTCGCGCAGGAGCTCCAGCAGGCCGCGTGCCGCCTCGAAGCCGTCCCGGATCGACGCGAACATCAGGTCGAACATATCGCCGAGGAAGATCACCTCGTCGACATCGAGCGCCGGCGCCA
Organism: uncultured Solirubrobacterales bacterium; assembly: GCA_963755525.1. Taxonomy (GTDB): domain Bacteria; phylum Actinomycetota; class Thermoleophilia; order Solirubrobacterales; family Solirubrobacteraceae; genus Palsa-465. The sequence continues at coordinate 201,736 of CAVWKC010000033.1, forward strand.
GCAGCTCAAGATTCTCCGGCTCACGGAGAAGATCCTCGCCGGTCCAGGCACCGAAGTGCGTATCGGAGATCACGAGCGCGCGCACGCGATGAGTATCTCCGACGCGCACCGTCGTCGGCAGTCTGGCCGCGGCTTAGCTCGTCGCGGCCCCTGCTGCCGGCGGTCACCGCGGCCGGCGTGGGTGGCGCCTCGCTTGTCGAGGTGATCGGGTGGGTGCGGAGCGCGCCGGTCGGGCACCGCGCCACGACGCGAACGACATCCTCGGAATCGGCGCCGTCGGGCAGGATCCACGGTCGCCGGCTGAGGTCGAACACGGCCGGCAGTCCACGAAGACATTCGGCCGCGTGTCGGCAGCGTGCCCCGTCGCATCGGCGATTCGTTCGGGCGGGGAGATGCTCATCACCGTCCCGACCGCGCCTTTGAAGATTGCGCCTGCCCCGCCGCCGATCATGAGGACGTCGGGGAGTCCATATTCGGTTAGGACGCAGGCGCGCGCCATGGTCAGTCCTCGAATGTGTGAACGGCGTAGGCCGCAGGCTGGCTCCAATCCAGGTGAGCTGTCCTCGCCGGATGGTGGTGATTTCGGCCGCACCTGGCAGATCGGCGATGCGCCGGCAGAGCGGCGCCGGAGGGGTTACCTCACGGGAGGCGCGGCGGGTGGCGGCGGCCGTCCGGCCGGACCCATGAAGGCGAAGACCTGGTCGGTGCCCGGAACGAGCAGCAGGCCGTCGCCGACCGATGGCGTTGGGAAGTGGTTCGCAAACCCGCCGAAGCGGATCGAGACGACCTCGTGACCGTTGGCCGGGTTGAGGCCGTGCACCGCGTTGTCGCCGCCGATCGTCCAGACCAGTCCATCGGCGAAGATCGGTGGGCCAGCGGCGCCATCGTTGTCGGTCCATAGCTGTCTCAGGTGCGGGGCCTTCGTCGAGACCTTGATCGCCGTCACGCCGCTCGGGCAGGGGACGTAGACGACCGATGCGTGCAACGCGTGTCCGCCGTCGGGGTCCCCACTGCACACCGAAAGCGACGCGACCTCGCCCTCCTCGCCGCCGAGATGCCCCTGACGCAGCAGATAGGCGGTGTCCGTCTTGCCGACCTGGAACACGAAGCCATCCACGAGGGCGGGGTCCCCGGTCCCAAGGTCGAGGTCGTCGGCGCTGAGCTTCTGCCAGTCCTTGGGGTAGAAGATCGACTTGAGGTGCATGGTCGGCGACAGCTCGAGCACCGCGTCGCTGTCGTCGTACGGCTGGCCCGGACCGAGGTCGTAGCCGTCGGCGCTCGCCGCGTAGACGTTCCCGTGAGGGTCGACGACCGGAGAGCTGCCGCCCATCCACACCGCCCCCCGATCCCGGCCGCTGCCGATCTGGAAGTAGTGGAGCCGTCCCCCCTTCTCCGGGATCGAGACGATGTAGCCGTGGGCAGGACCGTTGGGGCCAGGGCAGTCGCCGCTGTTCTGACCGTAGGCGATGACCACGAAACCGTGGTCGAGCGCCAGTCCTGGCCGCTGCAGCTGGGCGAGCTGGTCCTCGCCGGCGTTCGGCATCGCCGGCTCGTCCAACTCGACCTTGCCGGTGAACAGGTTGAGCCCGAAAAGACGGTGCGACGCTTCCACACCACGAGAGGTAGACGGGCCGCTGATGAGGGTGTCCGCGTCGACGAAGATCTCGCGGCGCTTGGAGTCGATCACCGGGGTGCCCGTGATACCGACCTCGGGCGAGATGTCGCCGCAAGGAAGGGCGCCGGATGGCACGGCCTGCGCCAGGTGGCGTGACCACAGGATGCGCCCGCTGCGTGCTGCCATCGCGTAGACGGTGTCGTTCTCGGTCGCCGCGACGACGCGGCCGTCGGCGACGAGCGGCTCGCCATACAGCTGTCCGTCAAGGACCGACGAGGTCCAGGCCCGCCGCGACGGCAGCAGCTTGGTCCGCGCCGCGTCGACTCCGGTCGCCTCAGCGGTCGCGTGGTACGTGGTCCAGCCGGATCCGAAGCCGGAGGCCCGCGATGCGGGTCTGGAGCTCGCCGCCCCGGCGGTCGCGCTCGTGGCTGTTGACGCGGCGGAGCCGGTCGCCGAGCGGGTCACGGAGGAGCCACAGCCGAAGCAGCCGAGCGACGCAGCCGTCACGGCCGCCACCACAGCGAGTGATGCTCTCACGTGCGGAGTATCCCATCACGGTTCGGGCTCGCCGTCCGCACTCGAGTGCAGCCGTAGTTGCGACTCCGCCTGGTACGCACTGACGGATTTCCGCGCGCGCGGCGGCGCACATGCTGTAGGCGACGGTGTACGCCGGGTCGCGGGCGTCGCGGCGCACGCGCTCCTCGGTTCTGCATGTCCGCCCGGATTCAGCAGCCTCCCCCACTTCCAATTTACACCAACCAGAGCGCTCTCATGAGACCCTGATTCATGCCGCATAATCGCCCGCCGCGCGACGGAACAAATGAACAGGAGCGGACTTGACCGGGTCAACTCCGAGGGAGGTGGCGGAGGGGCTACGTGTTGGATTTCCAGGAGATCGACCACAGCCAGGTCGCGGTCGTTGGCGGCAAGGGTGCGGTCCTGGGGGAGCTCTCGCGGATCGAAAGCATCCCCGTGCCGCGTGGATTGTGCGTGACGACGGAAGCGTTCGAGAGGATCCTGGCGGAAGCGCCGTCAATCGACGATCGGCTCGTTCGGCTCTCGCGGTTGGAGCCCGACGATGGGGAGGCGATCCGCGCGTTGAGCGCGGAGATCCGTCGGGCCGTTGAGAGGATCGTGATCCCCGACGACGTCGCGACGGCGATTACTGGTGCGCTGGCCCTGCTCGGCGAGCAGACGGCGTGCGCCGTTCGATCAAGCGCGACGTCCGAGGACTTGCCGAACGCATCCTTCGCGGGCCAGTACGACTCCTACCTGAACGTCGTCGGTCACCGGGCCGTCCTCCAGCACGTGAGCCGGTGTTGGGCCTCGCTGTTCAGCGAGCGGGCTGTGACGTACCGCCTGCGGAACGGCTTCGACCACCGCAAGGTTCAGATGGGCGTGGTGGTGCAGCAAATGGTCCTCCCGCAGGCTTCCGGGATCCTTTTCACCGCCGACCCCGTCACCTCCAGCCGGAAGGTTGCCTCGGTTGAGGCGAGCTTCGGCCTCGGCGACGCGCTGGTCTCCGGCCTGGTGAACGCGGACACCTTCAAGGTACGGGACGGCAAGGTCGTCGCGCGGGCGGTCGCAAGTAAGCAGGGGCAGCCGGCGCTGACGGATGCGCAGGTTTTGCGGCTCGTGCGGCTGGGTCGGCGGATCGAAGCGCACTTCGGCGACCCCCAGGACATCGAATGGTGCCTGGCTGAGGGCGACTTCTGGATCGTCCAGAGCCGGCCGATCACCACGCTGTTCCCGATCCCGAAGGCCGCCGACCGAGAGAACCGCGTGTACGTCTCAGTCGGTCACGGGCAGATGATGACCGAGGCGATGAGGCCCCTCGGGATCTCTGTGTGGCAGCTGACGGCCATGGCGCCGATGCACGAGGCCGGTGGCAGGCTGTTCGTCGACGTCACCCAACGCCTGTCTTCGCCGACGACTCGGGTGGGTCTCCTAGAGGTCTTCGGGAGAGGCGATCCGCTGATCGCGGACGCGCTGCAGACCCTCTCCGAACGCGGCGACTTCCTCCCGTCGCTCCTGAGTCAGGGCCCACCTACCCCGCCCACCCCGGGCGCGCCGCCGGTCGCGGGCGCGCCCGCTCAGATCGACACCGATCCCGCGATCGTCACCGAGCTGATCGAGCGCAGTCGGCTCTCGATCGCGGCCCTTGAGCGCGACATCCACACGAAGTCCGGACCGGCGCTGTTCGATTTTCTGCTCGAGGCGTTCAACGAGCACAAGCGAGTCCTGAGCGATCCGCTGAGCCATCAGGCGATCATGGCGGGGATGCAGGCCACGTGGTGGCTCAACGATCAGCTGGAGGAGTGGCTGGGCGAGAAGAACGCGGCCGACACGCTCACGCTGTCCGCTCCCGGCAATGTCACGTCTGAGATGGGGCTGGCGCTGCTGGACGTCGCGGACGTGGTTCGCCCGCATCCGCACATCGTCGGGTTCCTCCAACACGTCGAAGACGAGGGTTGCGAGGACGAGTCCTTCCTAGACGAGCTGGCGAACCTCGCGGGCGGGCGGGAAACGCAGGACGCGATCCGGGCCTACCTCGAGAAGTACGGGATGCGCTGCGTCGGCGAGATCGACATCACCAGGCCACGATGGAGCGAGCGCCCCGCCACGCTCGTGCCGCTGATCCTCGACAACGTCAGGAACTTCACGCCCGGCGAGGCCGAGCGGCGCCTCGAACAAGGGTGGCATGCGGCCCGGAGCAAGGAAGAACAGCTGCTCGAGCGCCTGGGCGCCTTGCCAGACGGAGTGAGAAAGGCCGAACAGGCCAAGTGGACGATCGACCGCGTCCGGACTTTCAGCGGCTACCGCGAGTACCCCAAGTACGGCATCGTCAGCCGCTACTTCGTCTACAAGCGGGCGCTGCTCGAAGAAGCCGAGCGCCTCGCGCAGACAGACGTGCTTCGTGACAAGGAAGACATCTTCTACCTCACCTTCCACGAGCTCCGCGACGTCGTGATCACCCGCCGGATCGACCAGGAACTGATCCACCGGCGCAAGGACGCATTCCGCTCCTACCGGGCGCTCACGCCACCGCGCGTGCTCACCTCAGACGGCGAGGTCATCGCCGGGACCTACCGGCGCGACGATGTCCCCGCAGGCGTGCTGATCGGCCTGCCGGTCTCCGCCGGGACCGTCGAAGGCCGCGCCCGCGTCATCCACGACATCGCACAAGCCGACATCGAACCCGGCGACATCCTCGTCACCACATACACCGATCCCAGCTGGACACCCCTGTTCCTCGCGATCACGGGCCTGGTGACGGAGGTCGGTGGCCTGATGACCCACGGCGCGGTAATCGCACGCGAGTACGGCTTGCCGGCGGTCGTTGGAGTTGAGCATGCTACGAACCTGATCCGGGATGGTCAGCGCATCCGGGTGTATGGAACGGACGGTTACATCGAGATCCTGCGCGACCCGGGGCACACGCGCGACGGCGCGGCGCCACCATGCACGTGCTGACTTGAGAGCACGTCTCTTAGGCCAGCCGCTCCAGCACCTGTTCCTCGACAGTCTCATGACGCGCCGCATAGTCGGTCGCCAGCCTGCTCGCGTCGTGCGCGGCGCCGAAACTCGGAGCAAGCTCGAGAAACGTGCCCTCAGACGTCGTTTTCTCGAGCCGGCTCCTCCCTAGGCGCCAGGTCGTCGCGATCCGTGGCTAAGCACAAGTTGGCACCGGCGCCGCCAGACCCCTGGAACGCCGCCGGACCGGTCGGGGTCTCCCCGGCGGGTGTCAGTAGAAGCTGCGCAGGAAGATGCGGTCTGCGGCGCGTGTGCGGGTGAGCGCGAGATCTGCGATTCCGATCTCCTCCACGACACCGTGGCGGACCTTCAGGACCGCGGTCGCTCCTGCCATCCGGGCGAGGTACCAGTCGTTGCGCCCGACCTGAAACGGTGCGCCGAGGCGGCGGATCATGTGTCGTGCGACTCGGACTGTCACTCCGGGCCGCACGCCCTCGACCGCGAAGTGCACGTCTGATGTCGAGGCCCACACGATCCGTCCGCGGTAGCTACCGCGCTGCCGGCGGGGCAGGCGACCCAGCAGCTTCGGCGACGCGTAGCCGACGCGCACCCCGACGGGGGTCAGGCAAAAGAAGTCCTCATAGCGCCGTCCGCGGTTGGAGCTATGACTGTACGTCAGGCGCGCCTGCGCCCGGGTCATCCCGAGGCGGACGAGCCCGAGCGTCGTGCCGTGCAGCGAGCCGGTGACGACCGGGCAGGACGCCCCGGGCGCCGACGGTCCTCCGCCGCTGCTACCGCCGCCGGCCGCGGCGACGGGCAGCAGCGCGAGCGAGTTGCCGGCTCCGATGCTGGCGCACGCGTTCGGTGGCGGGCCACCGGCGAACAGGTTCTCGAGGAACGCGAGTGCCGCAGTCTCAAACGGCGCGATCGCCTCCTCGTGGTCGGCGCCACTGAACTCGGTGAAGGTCACCGGCACGCCTTGGGTGCAGTATTCGTGGGCGAGGGCCTCGACGTCCGCGGCAACCATCACGCCGTCGCCGGTTCCGTCGGCGTTGCCAACGGCCATGAACAGGGGAGAGCCGGGATGGGTCGACGAGGTGCCCATCGTGAGCGTGTTGATGATCGAGGCGAACGTAGGAACGGCCAGGAAGTTCTGGTACTGGGGTTTGAGCAGCTCCTGCACGGTGAGACCGTTGTAGGAGCCGGCGAAGTCGTTGATGCACTCGTCTGACACCTGGTTGACGACTTGCCGGCCGTACGCGGACAGGTATTGGCTGAGGTTCAGTTCAAACGCGCGCGCCGTCCCGACGAGCACGGCGGGGATGACCCCAGCCCAGCCGTCGGTGTCGCCGTTGATGTAGGTGAGGTTGTGCGCGTAGTCGACGGGAATGCCGCCCTCGGCGGCGCCGATGATGTGCAGGTCGGGCGCGTACGCCGACGCGAGCTCGCTCGCCCACTCCGTCGCGATCGAACCGCCGGAGTACCCGACCATGCCGACGTCGGTCGAGCTCGGCAGCTTGAGCGCGTTCTCAGCGGCGCGGATGCCGTCCAGGGTGTTCTCTCCCGACTCCTGGCCCGCGGCCCAGTCGAGACTCTCACCTTCGTAGTCGGCGTTGACGACGGTGAAGCCGGCATTGAGGTAGTCCTCCATCAGCGCCGCGTCGATCTGGGCGTCCTGGTAGCCCGCGTTACCGCCCTGCAGGGTGTAAGAGGGGTCGCACTCGGAGCCGAGGGCGTCGTAGAACGTCTGATAGGACACGAGCTTCGCCGCCCCCACGGCCGTGAGAGGACTGATGATCGTCGCTACCGTCACCGTCGGCTGACTCAGTTCACCGGTCGTGCGGTAGAGGACCTGCTGTGCCGGGTACGGCGTCGGGGCGCCGTTGACGACGATCTGCACTGCGCGCTGCTTGAGCACTGTGCCCGGCGCGATCTGGGCAAGCGGGGTTGCGCCGGTGTACGCGTAGAAAGGATCGCTCGACGGCAGCGACGGCGCCGCGAGCGCGCGGCCGGTGCCATAGGCGAAACTCAGGGCAAGCACGAGGCTCGCGACAGCGGCAATGCGGCGCAGGCGGGTCGACGACTCTCGCTCCATCCCTCTCCTGATTGATGGTCCAAACGTGCGTAAAGCGGGCCGAACGTATCACCGCGCACGGCGGGCGTCGCAGTTCCCCTTCGCCCTCACACGAGCCTCGTGCCGCCCCGATCGGAAATACGCGCGCGGCTGGCACCGATGCTCAAGGACGCCCGTACACGGGCCGATCCCGCATTCGGAATGCGACACGAGCTCGCCGGCAACGAAAGGCATACTGGGCACACGGTCAATTCGATCGTGCTCGCGCGACAGCCGATATTGGACCGTCGTGACTCGGTCGTGGGCTATGCGCTGCGCTACCGGCCCCTCACGCCGTCGGGGCAGCTGGAGGGTCCCGAGACCTCGACCGCCAGCGTGATGGTCGGCGCTCTGGCCGAGATCGGGCTTGAGAAACTGGTCGGTGAGCGCCCGGCATACATCGAGGTCACGCCGCAGTTCCTGCACTACGTCGACCAGCTCCCCCTTCCCGCGGAGCGAGTGGTGCTCGAGGTGGCCGCAACGCCTCACGCGGACGCGGACCTGATGCAGGCCCTGCACGGTGTCATCAAGGCTGGGTTTCGGATCGCGATCGTCGGCGTCATTCCGGACAGTGCCGGCGAAGCCCTATGGCGACTCGCCAGCGCCGTGAAACTCGACTCTCGAGCGGTCGCCGGCGGCGGCGACGAGGTGAACGATCTCCTGGTAGGGCTCCGGAGGCGCGGTTTGCTCCTGATCGCCGAGGGGGTCGAGACTCCCGAGCAATACGAGGCAATGCGCGCGCTCGAGTTCGACGCCTATCAAGGACAATATTTTGCCGCGCCGCGGTCGATCCGCGACGTCGTGGCGCCGACGCACCGGCTCGGCGCGCTCGTGTCGCTCACTAGCGGCGCAGCGGGGGCGAGCCTCGAGGACCTCGAGCGCCTCATCTGCGAGGACCCCGGGCTGAGCTATCGATTCGTGCGGCTCGCCAACTCCGCGTTCTACGGCGGCCGAACTCCGGTGGGTTCCATCCGCCAAGCGCTCATGCGGCTCGGTGCGGCCTCGGTGAGCCAGTGGATCATGCTGTTCGCGCTCTCGAAGATGACCGACCGCCCCCAGCAGCTACTGAACACCGCAGTGCACCGCGCCCGCCTCTGCGAGATGCTCGCGCGTGATTACCCCGACACCGTCCCGGAGCGGGCGTTCAGCGCGGGGCTCTTCTCAGTTCTCGACGCCCTGCTCGACCGCCCCATGCGCGAGCTGATCGCAGACCTCTGCCTCGACGATCGGCTTGCCACCGCGATCACCGATCACCGCGGGCCTGAAGGCCGGCTGCTCGCCGCGGTCCTGGCCTATGAGCGCGGCGACTTCGGCGCGTGCGCGCAAACCGATGTCCGGCTGGTCAACGTCGGGAACGCCTACTTGCAGGCAGCCGAGTGGGCGGATTACGCCACCGCGATGGTCGCCTGAGCACAGGCGCAACACCGACAAGGGCCGCACCGCCGCCCGCACGCGTCTGGGGCGATCCCGTTCTGTCACGCAATGCGAACGGGCGAGGCCGATCTTCGCGAAAATGTCCGCATGCACCGTGATCCGCTTGAGATCAACCGCGCCTGGTGGGATGGCGCCGCTGCGATCCACGGCAACGACCCGATTTACGACACCAAGGCGCTAATCGCGGGCGCCGACTCGCTTAGCCAAGAGGAGGAGACGGCCATCGCCGTGTCCGTCGGTACCGTCGACAGACTCGACGTCATTCACATCCAGTGCCACATCGGCTTTGACACCATCTCTCTGGCACGGCGCGGCGCGCGGGTCACCGGGCTGGACTTCTCGCCGGTCGCGCTGGCGAAGGCCGAGGAGCTCGCGACACTCGCGGGAGCCCAGGTCACCTGGGTGCAAGCTGACGCTGCCAGCATCCCGTCCGAGCTCCATGGGCGCTTCGACCTCGCTTACGCAACGATCGGCGCGATCTGCTGGATCGAAGACATCGCTGCGTGGATGCGTTCGGCGGCGGCGACCCTGCGTCCAGGCGGGCACCTCGCGCTCGTAGAGATCCACCCAGTTCTCAACATGGTCGCCGAGCAGGAGGCGTTCTCGCTGGACTTCCCGTACGCGTTTGACGGACCGCATAGTTTCGACGAGCCCGGCACCTACGCCGCACCCGGTGCCGAGCTCGCATCGAGCGAGACCGTCAACTTTGCTCACAGCCTCGGCGAGACCGTCACGGGCGCGATCGAAGCGGGCTTACGGATCGACTCGCTCACCGAGCACCTCGAGGCGAGCATGTCGCCTCGCCCGCGAATGGTTCCGCGCGACCCCGATGGGCGCTACCGACTCCGCCTCGACGGACAGCTGCTTCCCATCCTCTTCACCCTGCTGGCAACAAAGCCCGATGGATAATCCGCAGCAACGTCGCGAAGGCGAGACGATCGTCGTTACGGCGCGACGCAACCGGGCAGGCCGGACCCGGCACCAGACGTGCTCGCGGTATTTGCCGTAGTGAGGCACGCGCATGTAGTGCAAAACGAACACATAGGTGCGCCCGGAGCCGTAGGTGATCGATAGGCGCGAGTAGCGACCGGCGCGCACACGCCATGCCCGCAGCGTCGCTTGGGAGCTAGGCGTGGCATGCACAAGGAGCAACCGGTTCATCCGGATATGAAGGTCCGTGGCTTGTCCCACCGCGGCCCCGCTGCTCGGCGCGCCAATCAGCTTCGCTCCGATAATCACGGCGAACGCATAGCGGACCACAACCCGGAACCGCCGAGTGATGTCTGCTATCCAGCTCACCCGACGCCATCCCATAGCGCGACGAAGATAGCGGCTCCCTGGCAGTTCGAGATCGCTGAGGTATACGATGAGGCCACACCGGGGGCGGGGCCGAGTCCGCGCGTTCCCGAGCTGCACTGCTGACCATCGGAGGATAGGAGTCGAGCCATGACCACTCCCGCGACCATCTCGGAAGGCGCCACCGGACCCACCGTCAGTTGGGCGCAATACCTTCTCGTTCGTCGAACTCTGAGCTACAACCAGATCGATGGGATCTTCGGTCCGGTGACCAAGAAGGCCGTCGAGGAGTTCCAGCAGAGTGACAACCTCACCGTGGATGGGATCGTCGGGCCGGTTACCTGGGGCGCGCTGGGCGGTGACAGCCCAGAGCCGCCGACGCTCAGCGAAGGGTCCGAGGGCGACACGGTCAAGAAGCTTCAGACGGCGCTGAACGAGGGACGTGGCGACTTCGCGCCGAGCTCGAACCCGGTGCTGGCTGTCGACGGCATCTACGGCCCTGAAACTGCCACTGCTGTACGAGGGGCGCAACAGTCAGGCGGGATTCCGGTCGACGGTATCTGCGGCCTGCAGACATGGGCCCTTCCGGTACACGCTGCCGGCCAGGTACTGGCCGATCTTTGCGGCGTCCATCCGCCCGGCGAGAGCTAACGCCCAACGGGCCGGAGGGCGTGCTCACTGGAGCAGCGCCGCGGTGACGCCTTGGATCGTGTCGATCCCGTAGCTCATGTCGGGGTCGCCGTCGGTCATCACCGCCATCGCGAAGGTGCGGTTGTGACCCACCAGACGGGCGATCTGGTGGACCAGGAAGACATCGGGGCTGGGGCGCCATCCCGCCTTGAAGTACACGGTGTAGCCAAGCGGGCGGGCGATCGCTGGGATCCCCCAGCTCTCATAGCCTGCGATCGTCGAGAGCAGAAAGTTGGCGTAGCCGACGAACTCCCGCGGGATCAGCGAGTCCATCTCAAAGAAGAACCTCGCCTGGTCGGCGGCCGTGATCAAAGCGGCGCCCCACGAGCCACCCCAAGTAGCGGTGGTGTCGACCGAGAAATGAGTCATCCCGGCCGCCGCGGCAACCGCGTAAAGGCCGGCGTTTCCGACGATCGACCAGCACTTCGTGGCGGCGTCGTTATCTGACACGTTGATCATCGGGTACAGAAACGAGTTGCTGTAGGAGTCGACGTAGTGCTGACCCATCGCGTCGAGACGGCGCAGGTACGCGACCAGAAGCATCGCCTTGACGACACTTCCGGTGATGAACTGCTCGTTGACGTTGATCCCGGACAGGCGCCCCTCGCTGTCGACGACGGCCAGCGCGGTGTGCTCGGTCCGGGTCCGCAGGTAGCGCTCGGCTCGTGCGATCGCCACCGGACCCGGGAACCCGACCGGCAGTTGCCCGCCGCCCTGGTACCCGCGCCCGGTGCAGCCAGGCGGCTGGCTGGGGTCCGCAAGCGCCTGCGCCTCCGGTGCGTGCAGGCACGCTCGCCACCGGAAGTGGCCGGCTGGGAGTGTGGCCGTCGTGTACACGACTGCCGCGTACGGGCTCAGATTCACCGACCGCGTCGCCGTAGCCGGTGAGAACCGTCCGCGGAATCCTGAGGCGAACGACCAGGACACTCGCGCGTTGCCCCATCGTATATCCCGCGGGTGAAAGATCACCAGTACCACCTTGGCCCGCCCGAGCGTCAATGCCATGACTTTGGTGACGGCTTTCCCCGTCACGAGTACCGTCACCAGTGGCGATGAGGCGCCGCTAACCGTCGCGCTGTACTGCGTGTTGCGGTCGGGCGTGACCGTGAATGCGAACGAGCCGTCCGCGGCTGTCGTGGTGCTCGCCACCGCGGTAGCTTCGGTGAAGGGATAGGGCTTCGCGTACAGCTCGACCGCTGTCCCAGCCGGCGCAGCAGATGGTGCGGTTCCCGACAGCGTGGCCGGCTGCCCGCTGGCGACTGTTGAGGGGCTCGCCGCCAAGCCGGTTGTCGCTGGCGCCGGCGATTGGTGGGAAGACGCGAGCGCGCCCGCCGGCGCGGCCAAGAACGCGGCGACGGCGATGGCGGCCACGACTCTCGCGAGCATCCGCGCACTCTATGGATCCCGAGTCAGACCGGCGTAAAGTGCGGCGATACTCTTCATGGTCGTTGCACGCCATGTCGCGGGGCTCGTCAAATCCGACCAAGCCGCCGCTGTCGTCGAAACGGCTCCGTCTCGCCGCGCACTAGCCAGGCGCGGAGCACAGCGTTAAGCTGACAGAGATCTCATCCCCGAAGACCAGGAGACGACGTGAGCAGCGATCGCCGTGGGACCCATCCGGGCCGTCCTTTCGGAGTGACGGGTGGCGGGTTCGCCGAGGGGCAGAACGATCCTGAGGATCACCCGCCGGAGAAGAATGTCGGCGCCTTCGCAACTGGGCAGGAAGACATCGAGGAGTATCCCGAGGACGTGAAGCTCGGCAGCTTCGCCCGGGGGCAGCAGGCTGAGTCGCACATTATCGAGGGCACGTTCGGCGAGACGGACGAGGACCCGAAGAAGTCGGAGGAGCCCGAGGAATAGCCCGGCTGAGATTCGAGGCACGGGTCCGCGTCGGCTAGGGGCGGGCCCGGGTCTGTCCATTCCGGATTTCGGCCTGTCGTAACGTCGGCAGGCCTTCGGCGCGTCGCGAACGGCGCGTCGCGATCGGGCTTGAGCGTGTCTCCGAGGAGGCGCTGCTCGCGGCCTCTTGTATGTTCCGCTGGCAGTGGGGCTCCGCACATGAGTGAATACGCGACGCTTCTCTCGCCCGTGTCGATCGGGCCCGTGCCGGTCCGCAATCGCGTCGTCTCGAGTTCGCACCAGACGAGCCTGGTGCACGACCACCTCCCCACCGACGACCTGCTCGCCTATCACCGGGAGCGGGCGCGCGGAGGCGTCGGCGCGATCTTCATCGAGGCAACGGCCGTTCACCCGACCGGACTCCTGACCGCGCACACGATCGGCGGCTACCTGCCCGAGGTCGTGCCCGCCTATCGCCGCCTCACCGACGCGGTCCACGATGAGGGCGCCAGGATGTTCGTGCAGCTGTTCCACGGCGGACGGGAGCTGATCGCCTCCTCCCCCAAGCCGCCGGCGGTCGCGCCTTCGGCCGTCCCCAGCCTGCGCTTCAAGTCCGAGCCGCGGGCGCTCACCGTACGCGAGATCTCCGAGCTGATCGACGGGTACGCGGTCTCCGCGCGCCATGCCGCCGACGGCGGCCTCGACGGCGTCGAGATATCGATGGCGCACGGCTACCTCCCCGCCCAGTTCTTCTCGGCGCTCAGCAACCACCGCACCGACCGGTACGGCTTGGGCGCGCGGACACGGTTCGCGATCGAGGTGTTGACCGCGATCCGGGAAGCTGCGCCCGCCGGACTGAGCGTTGGCGCTCGCCTGTCGGGCGACGAGTTGGTGCCCGGCGGCCTGCGCCTCGACGACTGCGCCGAGATAGCCGGCGAGCTCCACCGGGCGGGACTGATCGACTTCGTCTCGCTCGCGCTCGGGCACTCCGCCTTCCCACGCGGCTCGACATGGATCGCCCCGCCACCCCCCACGCCACTGAACGCGATCGCCGATCCGGCGGCGACCTTCCGCGGCGCGCTCCCTGAACTCACGCTGATCGCCACCACGCGTGTGGTCGACCTCGACGATGCCGAGCGGATCGTGGCCGCGGGCGTGTGCGACCTCGTCGGGATGACCCGAGCCCTCATCGCTGACCCCGAGCTGATCGCCAAGACAACCGTCGGCCGCGCCGAGACCGTGATCGAGTGCGTGGGTTGCAATCAGGCCTGCATTGGCCACTACCACGCCGGCGTGCCGATCGGATGCGCGGTCAACCCGCGTACGGGGCGAGAACGAACATTCCCGCGTTCGGCATCGCGCCAGGCCGGGCGAAGAGTGCTCGTGATCGGCGGCGGGCCCGCCGGCGCCGCCGCCGCGCTCGAGGCCGCAGCCGCCGGCGATGCCGTCACGCTCGTCGAACGCGAGCCCGACATCGGCGGGCAGCTGCGATCTCGCCGGGCTCGCACCGGCCCATCGCGAGCTATGGGAGCGCTACCGCCGCTCGACCTGGGCGCGGCTGCATACCGCGGCGGTCGCGGTGGAGACTTCGGTCGTCGCCGAGGCGGGGATGGCGGCGGAGTTTGACGTCGTTGTGCTCGCGGCCGGGGCACGCCAGTACACCCCTCCGTTGCCGACCACCACGCACCTGGAGGTACGCGACGCGTGGTCCGTGATCCGAGCGCCCGGCGAGGTCGCCGGACCCGCGCTGGTGGCTGACTGGGGCGGCGGCTGGGACGGCCTCGACGCCGCCGAGCAACTGGCGCGTCAACGGCGTAGCGGTCACGCTCGCGTGCGCGGCTCCGGTCCCCGGCGAGACGCTGCACCAGTACCAGCGCAATCTGTACCTCGCGCGGCTCGACGAGCTCGGCGTCGAGATCGTGCATCACACCGAGCTCGCGGTGGAGGACGGCGAGCTGAGGCTGCGGCACGTGTTCTCCGGGCGCTCGGAAGCGCCGCCCGAGACGGCGACGCTGGTCCTAGCCCAGGGCCGCGAGCCGGCCGACGAGTTGTGGGCCGAGCTCGAGCAGCACCCTGGAGCGGTCCGGGCCGGCGACGTGCTCGGGCCGCGCACGCTCGAGGAGGCCGTCCTCGAGGGGACCCTGGCCGTCACGTCGCGGGTGGCCGAGACCGTGACGCCATGACCGAGGAGGATCGATGACCGTAACTATCGCGAGCGCGCAGCGGACCGGCGGCCACGTCGTCGTGGAGACGCTAGCCGCACTTGGCGGGAAAGTCGCGTTCGGCGTGCCCGGCGTCCACGCGCTCGCGATGTGGGAGGCGCTGCGGACCAGTGCCGACGTCAAGCCGATCGTCACCCGGACCGAGCTCTGCGCGGGGTTCGCCGCGGATGGGTATGCCCGCAGCTCGCGGCGTGCCGCGCCGTTGTTGCTCTCGACCGGGCCGGGGGCGTTGAACTCGCTGACCGCGATGATGGAGGCGGCGAGCTCCCACGTACCGGTCGTGGCGATCTCGAGCCAGATCCCCCGCGAGCTGCTCGGATCACGTCGCGGCTACCTGCACAAGCTCGACGGCCAGCTCGCCTCGTTCGCCCCGATCGTCAAGCACACGGCCCGGGCCGAGAGCGCGGAGGCGATTCCCGAGCTGCTCGCTCAGGCGTACGAGGTCGCGACGGCGTCGCCGAGCGGGCCCGTGTACCTGGAGATCCCCGTCGACGTGCTGCGCGGAGAGGCCGGAAACGCCCCGGTCGCCAAGATCCACACCGAGCCTGTGACGGCCCGGCCGGCCCCACCGGGCCCGACAGCAGAGGCGGCCCGGCTGCTGGCCGAGGCCGAGCGACCCGTCCTGTGGGCCGGCGGCGGCGTGCTCCGGTCGGGCGGTCAGGCGGAGTTGCTCGCCCTCGCCGAGCGTCTCGACGCGCCAGTCGTCACCACATTCATGGGCAAGGGCGCGATCGACGAGGCACATCCGCTCGCGGCCGGATCAGGGTGCGACGAGGCCGCAGTGCTCGAGCTGCTGGCGGGCGCCGACGTGGTGCTGTGCGTCGGCACGGAGATCGGCGCCGACACGACCGCCCAGTACGAGCTGCGCTTCAGCGGCCGGCTGATCCACCTCGACGCCGCGCCGGAGCGGATCGGTGTCAGCTACCCGGCGCTGCCGCTCGTCGGCGACGCGCAGGCGACGCTCCGCGCGCTGGGCATCGCGCTGTCGGCGCCAGCCGACGACGGTCGAGGCCGCAACGGCGCCGAGCGCGTCGCGCGCGTGCGCGAACGGATCGCCGCGGGTCTGAGAGCCCAGTCTCGCGACGGCGAGCGGGCCCTGCTGGCGGCGATCGAGGACACGCTGCCCGCCGACGCGATCACCGCCTGGGACATGACGATCCTCGCCTACTGGGCGGCGGCGCACATGCGTTTGCGCCCGGGGCAGCAGTTCCTCTATCCGTTCGGGTCGGGCACGCTCGGGTATGCGTGGCCGGCGGCGATCGGCGCGGCCGTCGGCAACCCCGACCGCAAGGTCCTGGCCGTGTGCGGCGACGGCGGGCTCGCCTACGGGCTGGCCGAACTCGCCAGCGCGCGGCAGCACGCCGTCGACGCGACGCTGCTCGTCGTCGACGACGGCGGCTACGGAATCCTGCGCGAATACCAGCGCGACGACTTCGGCGAGACCGTCGCGGTCGACCTCGTCCAACCGGATCTGCTGCGAACCGCCGAGGCGTTCGGCGTTCCGGTGCGCAGCGGCGGCATCGAC
This sequence comes from uncultured Solirubrobacterales bacterium, assembly GCA_963755525.1. GTDB lineage: Bacteria > Actinomycetota > Thermoleophilia > Solirubrobacterales > Solirubrobacteraceae > Palsa-465. The sequence goes on from CAVWKC010000033.1 coordinate 217,944, forward strand.
GAGGCCGCCGACAACCTCGCCTGGGGGCTCGAGCATGATGGGCCAGCGGTCGTGGTCGTACGGGCCCTGCTGGCCTCGGCGCTGCCGACGCCATGAACCGGGTGGTCCTGGTCGACCCGGGCGACGGGCTCGAGACCGTGCGAGACGCACTTCGCGAGCACCCCGACGTGACCGTTGATCTGGCCGACACGCTCCCGCACGGGCCGGACGTGGTCGGCGTGCTCGTCCCTCCCGACGTGTCGGTCGGTGCGTCTGCGCTGGCCGCGCTGCCGGACCTGCGCGTCGTGGCCGCGACCGCCACCGGCTACGACCATCTCGACCTCGCCGCGATCTCGGCCTCCGGCGCGTGGGCGACGCATTGCCCGGGCTACTGCACCGAGGAGGTAGCCGAGCACGCGATCGCGTTCGCGCTCGACCTCCTCCGCGGCGTGACGCTGCTCGACCGGTCGGTGCACGCGGGAGCGTGGGACCTGCACCAGGCGGCGCCCCGGCGGGTGAGCGGCGCGGTGCTGGGGATCGTCGGCCTCGGCCGAATCGGCCGCGAGGTGGCCGGCGAGCGCAAGCGCTCCAGATGCGCGTGCTCGGGTTCGACCCGATGGTCTCGCCCGCTCAGGCCGACGGAATCGAGCTACACGAGCTCGACTACGTACTGGCTCGCTCCGACGTCGTGACCCTTCACGCGTTGCTCATCCCCGGCCAGCCGCCACTGATCGGTGCCGCGGAGATGGAGGCGATGCGGCCGGGCGCCTACCTGATCAACTGCGCTCGGGCCGGGCTCATCGACCAGGACGCGCTCGGCGCGGCACTCAACTCAGGCCGACTCGGAGGGTGCGCGCTCGACGTCCTCGCGCACGAGCCGCCGGCCTCCGACGAGCCTGAGCTGCGCTGGCCGCGCACGCTGATCAACCCGCACGCCGCCTGGTACTCGCCGGCGGCGTCGACCGAGCCCTACCGGCGCGCCGGCGAGGCGGTCGCGGACGTCCTGGCTGGGCGTGAGCCGGCGGACGCGCTCGCGCGGCCCGCCCGGGCGCGGGTCTAGCCCAGCGCCTCCGAGAACGATTCGAACACCATCCGGTGAAAGCGCGCGATCGCGCTCTCGCTGGCCGGCATCAGGCGCCCGTACGGAACCATCTGCGAACTGAGCCCCGGCTGCTGGAGCAGTACCGCCTCGGTGTCCTCGAGCAGGGTCTGGTTCCACATCTCGACCCACTCGTCGGCCTGGTCTTGCCCGAGCTCCGGGTGCACATACATGTCCGCGATGAACCGGCACGTCTGTGGGCCGGTAGGCACAATCACCCCCGGGAACGCCACCCAGTCATCCTGCACGATCGTCGACGTCGGCCACAGGAACATGTAGCGGAACTGGCGATCGTCCTCGCGCGCAGGATGGGCGTACTTCTTGGCGCGCGGGTTATAGACCGTGAACTGGCCGAGCACGCGATGGCCGTCCACGTACTCGTAGGTGTCGGCGTCATCCGCGAACGCGTCGCTGAAGCTGTTCTTGTGAACGGTCGGGCAGTGGTAGCACTCGCTGGCGTTCTCGACCCACACCTTCCAGTTGGCCGGAACCTCGTAGGTGAACCGGTCGTGGTAGCGGTAGCTCTGGAAATCCAGCGCGCGCTCCTCGGCGAGCGGGAAGAACTCGGGATAGCACTCGCGCATCGACGGCGCTTCTGGATCCGGGTTGACGAACACCAGTCCGTTCCACGTCTCCACCGATACCGGTAGCAGTGAGAAGTCCTCCTTGTTGAAGCACCGCTCGCGCTCGCTGCGCGGCGCCGCGCGCAGGCTGCCGTCGAGGTTGTAGGTCCAGGCGTGGTACCCGCACTGCAGGGTCGATCGGTTGCCATCCCCGACCGCGACCGGGAACGCCCGGTGGCGACATACGTTGATGAAGCCGTGGAGCTCGCCCTGCTTGCCCCGGGTGACGACGATCGGGACGTGGCCGGCGCGGCCGACGATGTGGTCGCCGGAACGGGCGAGCTTCGCGAGCGGGCCGGCGTACTGCCAGGATCGCGTAAAGATGGCCTCGAGCTCGAACGCGTAGATGTCGGGATCGGAGTACCACCGAGCGGGGAACGTCATGTCCCGCGAGAGCGCCTCCTCCACCGCGTCAAGGTCGATCCCGAGCAGGTCCACCGTCCTCGTCGCCATCTACTCCTCGCTTTCCGCACCAACTGAGGGCTGGATTCCGCGCAATTCGCAAGTTCAGCGCGATATTTTGCGCAATCATATCGATGACACCGGGGATTTTCGAGGATCTGGAAGGTCGATGCGGGAGGACCCATGACAGGTTTCGACGGACGGCGGCGATGACCGCGCGCGAGCTCGACGGGCTCGACCGGGCCATCATCTCCCAGCTCCAGCAGGACGGCCGCCGGCCGTTCCGCGCGATCGCGCGCTCCCTGGGGGTCGCGGAGGGCACCGTGCGCTTCCGCGCCACCCGTCTGCAGGATGAAGGCATCCTGCGCATCCTGGCGCTGGCCGACCCGTTCGCGCTGGGCTACGCCGTGCAGGCGGCGGTCCTGGTGCGGGTCACGCCCACCGAACACGCGCGGGTGGCCGAGACGCTCGCCGAATGGCCCGAGGTCATGTACCTGTCATCGTGCGCCGGCTCGGCCGACCTGTACATGCACATCATCTGCCGCGGCCACGACGATCTCTGGCAACTGCTGGCCGAGCGCCTCGGAGCTGTCGAGGGCGTGGTCGGCACCGAGACGTTCATGGAGCTACGAGTCCACAAAGCGCGCTACGTCTACCCCGGCCTCAACGACGCGATCCTCGGCGGCGGTGAGTAGGCGTCAGATCGACCGTCAAACAGGTTGACATCAGGCACGGGAGCGAATAGAAATCGCCATTCAAAACCGCGGTTTCATATGAGACAAGATCCTGAACGCGCCGGGATGGAGAGTGTGCCACCGCTCCGGCCGCTGGCGAAGGTACGCCGGCCCCAGATTCTCGCGAGCGCGGTCGAGCTGCTCCGCGAGCGAGGCCTGTGGAGTGTCCGCGTCTCGGACGTGGCCGAGCGCGCCGGAACCAGCGCCACCGGCGTCATCTACTACTTCGGGACCAAGCACGAGCTGTTCAAGGCGGCGATATCGGACGCGGACTCTGCGTTCTACGACAGTGTTTGGCCCGAGCTCGACCGGCTCGAGTCGGGCGTCGAGCGGTTGGCCTGGCTGATCTCGCGGTCGAGCCGCAGCGAATGGGTGCTGTGGATGGACCTGTGGGTCTACGCGCGGCGCCACCCCGATCTGCTCCCGACCCACCGCGGCTTCAGCGAGCGGTGGTGCGCCACGATCGCGGCGGTCGTGCGCCACGGCCAGGCCCGCGGAGAGTTTGCCGACGTCGACGCGGATGCGGTCGCCGCACGGCTGGCGGCGTTGATGGACGGGCTCGCGATCCACATGGTCAACGAGGACCCAGGGCGCACGCCCGAGCACTACATCGAGATGTCGCTTGACCGCCGCCGCGGCCGAGCTCGGCTGTGACCTCGACGCGCTGCGTGCCGCCGCCGCGTCGGTTCCCGAACCCTGACCCGAACCGTGACCCGGGACATGCAACCGCTGTTCGCGCCAGCCTCGGTGGCGGTCGTCGGAGCGTCAGCGGACCCGCGCAAGTGGGGCAACTGGCTGGCCAGCCGCGCGCTGCGGGGGGAGCACAGGCGCACGATCCACCTGGTCAACCATCGCGGTGGCGAGGTGCTCGGCCGGGAGACGTATCGGTCACTGCTCGAGCTGGAGCCACGGGTGGACCTCGTGCTGGTCACGGTCCCCGAGGCGGCGCTCGAGTCGACCGTCGACGACGCGCTGGCGGCCGGCGCCCGCGCGATCGTGGTGATCAGCGCCGGCACCGAGGGCAGCGGCCGTGACTACTCGCTCGGCGCCAAGGTTCGCGACGCCGGGGCGGTGCTGGTCGGGCCCAACTGCCTGGGGATCTTCGACGCCGAATCCGAGCTCGAGCTCGCCTCCAACGATCTCCCACCGGGAACGATCGCGATGATCTCCCAGAGCGGCAATCTCGCGCTCGAGGTCAGCCTGCTCGCGCAGGAGGCTGGGCTCGGCTTCTCGCGGTTCGTCTCGCTCGGAAACCAGGCCGACCTGACGACCGCTGAGTTGATCGACGCGATGGCCGCGCACGAATTCACGCAGGCGATCGCCCTGTATGTCGAGGACTTCCGCGACGGCCGCGAGTTCGTCCGCGCCGCAGCGCGCGCGCAGGCCGCCGGCAAGCCAGTCGTCCTCCTGACCGTGTCCGGTGACGAGGCGGCGGTTCGCGCGATCCGTTCGCACACCGGTGCGTTGGCGAGCGACGAAGCCGCGATCGAGGCCGCCTGCCGCGCCGCCGCGATCGAACAGGTCAGCTCGCCCCGGCAGCTGATCGACGTGATCCAGGCGCTGATCCGCAGCGTCCCGCCGCGCGGGCCGCGGGTCGCAATCATGGGCGACGGCGGCGGGCACGGCGGGATCGCCGCTTCGCTTGTCGCGAAGGCCGGCTTGCAGGTGCCCGAGCTCAGCCCGTCCACGGTCGCGACGCTCCAGGAGCAGTTGCCGCCGAGCGCCTCCTGCGCGAACCCCGTCGATCTGGCCGGCGGTGGGGAGGCCGACCTCCGCAACTTCGAACGGGTCGCCCACACGCTGCTCGAATGCGGCGACGTCGACGCGGTCTTGCTGACCGGGCTATTTCGGTGGCTATGGCGAGTACGCCGACGTGTTCGCCGACCCGGAGATGGCCACAGGCGCCGCGCTGGCCGAGCTCACCGCAGCCGCCGGCCGGCCGCTGGTCGTGCAGACCATGTACGCATCCTCGCTGCCGGCGGACGCGCTCCGCCGCGGTGGCGTGCCGGTATACCGAGCGATCGAGCACGCGGTCGACGCGCTGTCGCGGCTGGCGGCGCGGCGGGACGCGCAGCGATCCGCACGCCGTTCCGGGAGATCCGCACGACGTCCCGGCGCTCCCCGACCCGGACGAGCCGGTGCTCGACCACGGCTACGAGGCGGCACGGGCACTGCTGGCCGCCGGCGGAGTGCCGTTTGTCGCCCAGCGGACGGTCCACACCGCCGCGACGGCGCAGGACGCAGCGACCGAGATCGGCTACCCGGTGGCGCTCAAGGCGCTCGGGGCGTTGCACAAGTCGGACGCCGGCGGAGTCAGGCTCGGCCTGGCCGACGCCGACGCGCTGGCGGCGGCCTACGCGGACATCGAGGCCCGCCTACATCCGAGCGCGTTTTCGGTCGAGGCGCTGGCGCCGCTCGACCGCGGCGTCGAGCTGCTGATCGGCGCGCGGTGGGACGCCCGCTTCGGACCGGTGGTGCTCGCGGGGTTGGGCGGCGTGTACGCCGAGGTGCTGCGCGACGTGGCCGTCGCGCTCGCGCCCGTCACCCCCGCGCAGGCCGGGGCGATGGTTCGCTCGCTCCGCGCGTTCTCGCTCCTCGACGGAGCACGCGGCCGCTCTGCGCTCGACGTCGACGCCGCCGCGGCAGCGCTGTCCGCTCTGTCGATGGTGGCGGCTGCGCATCCGGAGATCGGCGAGCTCGAGGTCAACCCGCTGCTCGTGCTCCCCGACGGTGCCCTCGGACTCGACGCCCGCATCGTTCTCAGACACCCCGCCGACTGACAGGAGACGCCCGTGGACTTCCGCTACACCGACGAGCAGCTACGAGCTGCGCGAGCGCGCGGCCGCGCTGGCGCGCGAGATCATGGCCTACGAGGACGAGTGCGAGGAGCACCGCGGGCTCTCCGGCCAGTCGCTGTCCGAGATCCGCGAGCTCACGCTCAGCGCAGGCCTCAACGCGATCAACATGCCGCTCGAGTGGGGCGGCCAGGGACTGTCGATCCTCGACCAGGTGATCGTCCAGGAGCGTCTCGGCCAGCTCACGGGCGCACTGTGGGACGCCGTCTGGCGACCGGCGAACGCGCTTCGCCACTGCAACCCCGAGCAGCGCGAGCGCTACCTGCTGCCGGCGATCGCCGGCGAGCGCCGCGACTGCTTCGCGGTCACAGAAGAGAAGGCGGGCTCGGATCCCTCGCTGATCGAGACCGTGGCGACCGCAGACGGAAACGGGGGCTTTCGCCTCAGCGGCGAGAAGTGGTTCGTAACCGTCGGCGACGTCGCCGATTTTCTGATCGTCCAGGCGCTCGCCGGGTCCGAGCGGGCCCCGACCCTATTCCTGGTCGACAAGAACCTCCCGGGCGTCCGGGTCAAGCGCACGCCGGCCTACATGCACTCGTTCGTATTCGAGCACCCCGAGTTCGTGTTCGAGGACGTCGCGCTCGGCCCTGAGCAGGTGCTCGGCGAGGTCGGGGGCGGTTACGAGCTGACCCGCGACTGGTTCGTCGAAGAGCGACTGATGATCGCCGCGCGCGCCACCGGCGCGGCCGAGCGAGCGTTGACGCTCGCGTCCGAGTGGGCGAACGAGCGCGTGCAGTCCGGCGGGGTGATCGCCTCCCATCAGCTGATCGGCGCGATGATCGCCGACAGCGCGTGCGACATCGCGCTGTGCCGCACGCTCACCCACCAGGTGGCGTGGGAGGCCGACAACGGGATGCCGCGCAAGCTGCTCCACGCCAAGGCGGCGATGGTCAAGCTGACCGCTTCGGAGGCGGCGGGACGCGTGATCGACCGCGCCGTCCAGATCTTCGGCGGGCGCGGCTACATGCGCGAGAACCCGGTCGAGCGGCTGTACCGGGACATCCGCGTGGACCGCATCTGGGAGGGCACCTCGGAGATCCAGCGGATGATCATCGCCGGCGAGGTGCGCAAGCGCGGGCTCGACGGACTGCTCCAGTACGGAGCGGCGCTGCCCGTACAGGAGCGCGTCGGTGCCTGAGGTGGTGGCGCTCGAGCGCCACGAGCACGCTTGCGTCGTCAGGCTTCAGCGGCCGGAGAAGCTCAACGCGATTTCCGAGCAGGTCGAGCGCGAGCTGTGCGACGCGCTGTTGCGCCCCGAGGTGCGCGATGCGCCGTGCGTGATCTTCACGGGTAGCGAGAAGGTGTTCTCGGCCGGCGCCGACCTCAGCGAGACGCGCGGCTACGCGCCCGACGAGATCCTCGCCACGTACCGCGCCACCGGCGACTTCGCCGAACGGGTCGCTGAGGTCCCGCAGCCGACGCTCAGCGCGATCTCCGGCTATTGCATCGGCGGCGGGCTGGAGCTCGCGCTCGCGACCGACTTCCGGATCGCCGAGGACAACGCCGACTTCAGATTCCCGGAGGTCGCGCTCGGCATCCTGCCGAGCTGGGGCGGAACGCAACGAGCGGTGCGCCTGCTCGGACCCGCCCGGGCCAAGGAGTTGGTCCTCCTGCGCGAGCGCGTCGACGCGCCGACCGCCCTGTCGCTGGGGCTGGTCACCGAGGTCGTCGGCGCCGGCCGTGCGCTGCCGCGGGCGCTCGAGCTGGCCGAGCGGTTGAGCGGCCTGCCGCGGCTGGCGGCGACCGTCACCAAGCAGGTGATCGACGCGCTGCCGGAGACCTCGAGGACCGCGGGGCTCGGGCTCGAGCGCATGGCCTATGGGCTGCTGGCCCAGAGCGAGGACGCCACCGAGGCCCTGACCCGGCGGTGGGCGCGATGAGCGCGTTCGCGCCGCCGGCGCCGCTCACCGACGAGCAGCGCGCGATCCAGGAGCTGTGCCGCGAGTTCGCCGCGCGGGAGATCCGTCCGATCTCGCTGGCCGTGGACGAGGCCGATACCGAGGTGCCGTGGGAGCTGTGGCGCAAGGCGGCGGGTCTCGGGCTGACATCGTTCATGCTGCCCGAGGAGTACGGCGGCGCCGGCATGACCGACTGCCTGACCTCGTGCATCGTGCAGGAGGAGCTCTCCCACGGCTGCTCCGGGATCGGCAACCTGGTGACCTCGAACGGGTTCTTCGCCGAGCCCGTGCTGGTGCTCGGGAGCGAGGACCAAAAGCGGCGGTGGCTCGAGCCACTGGCGGGGGACGATCCGCCGATGACCGCGCTCGCCACGACCGAGCCCCAGAGCGGCTCCGACGCCGCCTCGATCCGCACGCGCGCGCGCCGGGTCGACGGCGGCTACGTGCTCTCAGGCCAGAAGGCGTGGATCTCGAACGGCGGCGTGGCCTCGTCGTATGTCGTGTTCACCACCGTCGATCCCGACCTCGGCTACCGCGGGATCACCGCGTTCCTGGTTGCGTCAAGCGATGACGGGCTGCGCTGCGGACCGCCGATCCGCAAGATGGGGCAGCGCGCGATTCCCAACACCGAAGTGTTCCTCGACGACGTGTTCGTTCCCGACGATCGCCGCCTCGGCGCCGAGGGCGAGGGCTTCTCTGGCCTGATGCAGACGTTCGACCGCAGCCGGGTGACGCTCGCCGCGTCGGCCACCGGGCTCGCGCGGGCCGCGCTCGAGTACGCGGTCGAGCTACGCCCGGGAGCGGGTCCAGTTCGGCAAGCCGATCGCCGAGCACCAGTCGGTCGCGTTCCGCCTGGCCGACATGGCGCTCCGCGTCGACGCCTCGCGGCTGCTGGCCTGGCGGGCGGCGCAGATGCTCGACCGCGGCGAGCGTGCGACAGCCGAGGCGGCGATGGCGAAGCTGCACGCCTCGGAGACCGCGATGTGGTGCACGTGGGCGGCGGTTCAGACGCTCGGCGGCTGGGGCTACAGCCGCGAGTATCCGGTCGAGAAGTGGATGCGCGACGCCAAGCTCGAGGAGATCGAGGAGGGCACGTCCGACATCCAGCGGCTGATCATCTCGCGGTCCCTCACCCGCTAGCGCCGCCTCGATGCACCGGATTCCAGGGCGGGCAACTTCCCACTCGCTCCCCCCCCCCCCCTCCCCGCCGTGAATGCCGGTTCACCCGGCTCTGGCACGGGTTTCGGGACACTCGCTCCCCGCCGGCGGACGAGTGAGAAGTTACCCGTCTTGGGCTAACCCGCTGGAGCGAGCAGCGGCCATGGCGCCAGCGCCTCCCACGCCGCCGCTGCGCGCAACGTCAGCGCGTCCTCGAACCGCCGCGCGGTGATCTGAAGGCCGATCGGCAGACCGTCGTCGCCGAACCCGCAGGGCACGGTCACGGCGGGCTGCCCGGTCAGGTTGGCCGCTACGACGAGATTTGCCCAGGAGCCGTCTTCGGGCGCGAAGCGCCGGCCCTCGATCACCTCCGGACCGTCGAGTCCGACCGCGAACGCCGTGCTCTGCATCGTCGGACTGAGCAGCAGGTCGTACTCGGTGAAGAACTCAGACCACGCCGCGGTGTACCGGGCCCGCTCGTGCATCGACTCGATGTACGTGACCGCGGGGATGTCGCCGGCGCGGATCATGTCGCCGGTCCCCGGCGTCATCTGCGCCTCGTGCTCGGCCAGCAGCGGCCCCTCGGACGCGAATCCCTCGGCGCCCGAGATCAGCTCCCACAGCGCTGTCGGATCGCGCGTCCCCGGGTACGCCGGCTCCGGCGTTGCACCCGTGCCCGCGGCGAACCGCGAGACAGCGGAGGCGAACGCGCCACGGACGTCGGGATCGACCGCGGCGAACCCGCCGTCGGCCGAATAGGCGACGCGCAGCCCCGACAAATCGCGGCGCGAGCCGCCCGCCGGACCGGTGACCGCGCCCAAGAACTCGCGATCACCTCCGGGGTACGATATGTCGTCGGTCGGGTCGACACCCGCCGTCGGTGCCGACCGCCATCGGAGTCATGCCGGCTGCGACCGAAGCGCCGGCGCCGCCGCTCGAGCCACCCGGCGTGCGCTCGCGGTTCCACGGGTTGCGGGTCACTCCCCACAGCGCGTTGTCGGTATAGCCGCGGTAACAGAACTCCGGGTTGTTGGTCTTGCCGACGATCGTGGCCCCGGCGGCGCGGATGCGCGCCACCGGCACGCAGTCGCGGTCGGGGACGAAGTCGCGGAGCGCCAGCGAGCCGTTGGTGGCGAGCGCGCCGCGCATCCACAGCGTGTCCTTGATCGACACCGGGACGCCGGCGAGCGGGCCGACGTCCTCGCCCCGAGCCACCGCCGCGTCGATCGCCGCCGCGCCCTCGAGGGCCGAGTCGGCGAGCGTCACCGTGAACGCGCCAAGCCCGCCGTCGCCATCGGCGTCCGCTACACGCGCGAGCGCCGCCCGCGCGATCTCGACGGCCGAGCACTTGCCACTGCGCACGGCGTGCGCGATCGCGACTGCGTCCAGCCCGCGATAAGCGTCGGGATCCATCGTCACCAGGGGCTGCCGATCGCGACTGTGACCGTCTCGCCGCTGATCGCGGTCGCTCGGGGACCGGCCAGGAAGCGGATCGTGTCGGCCACCTCCTCGGCGGTAGGCAGCCGGCCGGCCGCGTATCCCGCGGTCCGCTGCGCCCAGATCTCCTCGACCGAGACGCCCTTGCGCTCGGCGTGTAGCCGCGCCGCCGTCTCGGACATCTGGGTTCGTACCCAGCCCGGGTTGACCGCGTTGCAGGTCACGCCGTGGGGGGCGAGGTCGAGCGCCGCCGCGCGGACCAGCCCGATGACGCCGTGCTTGGATGCGCAATAGGCGGTCATCGCCGACCCGCCGAACAGCCCGGCGGTCGAGGCGACGACGATCACGCGCCCGCGGCCTTCCGCCACCATTTCGGGCGCCGCGAGCCGGATCAGCTCGAACGGGGCGTGGAGGTTGATCGCCATCGAGGCGTGCCACACGGCGGAGTCCTGCTCCCACACCGGCCGCTCCTCGCTCGAGCCGACGCCGGCGTTGCTAACCAGGATCTCGACCGGGCCGAGCCGCCGGCGCGTCTCTTCCACCGCCGCCCGGCAACCCTCCGCGGTGCTGAGCGAGACCGGAAACGTCGAGATCGCGGGATGTGACACCGTCAGCTCGTCGAGCTCGGCGGTGGTACGTGACACCCCCATCACGCGGGCGCCGGCGTCAGCCAGCGCCACCGCGGTCGCCCGGCCGATGCCGCGTCCCGCTCCGGTGACGAGCGCCACCTGTCCGTCGAGTTCGCGGTCACTCATACCAGGCCTCCGGCGCGAGTTGAATCATGGTTCTGAACTCCAGTTCGTGGGTGAAGATCAACCGGGCGCCGCGGTCGCGCTCGAGCCTCTCGAGCAGTTCCCAGCTCGCCACCATCGCGTCCGGGCTCCAGACCACACCCGGCAAACGGCGGGCGCGCATCGCCGCGTCGAGGTAGCTGGCATCGGCGGCGAGGACGAGCGGCCCGCTCGGCAACTCGACGCACAGCGACTGATGCCCGGGCGTATGTCCCGGCGTCGGGATGATCGTGACCGCGCCGTCGCCGAAGATGTCGTGGCTGCCGTCGAGCTCTCGCCACCGCAACGGGTGGTCGAAGTCGTCGCGGTCGTACAGCTCGCGTTGGTAGACGGCCGGCGCGTACGCGAACCGGAGCTCCGTCGCCTGCGTCCACACGGCCGCGTGCGGGAAGAACCGCAGACCGCCGGCGTGGTCGTAGTGCAGGTGAGAGACGACGACGTGCTCGACCTCCTCCGGCGCGACCCCGGCGCGCGCCAGCACGCTCACGACGTCATCGGTCTCCCCCACCTCGACCCGCCCGTCGCCGGCGGACTTCCATTTCGTATGCAGGCCGGTGTCGAGCAGCACTCGCCCGCGTGGGTGCTCGACTAACCAAAGCAGATAAGGCCCGTAGACCATCCGGGCGCCGTTCGGGTCGAGCGGGTCGTAGATGCCCATCGGCGACCACTCGCCGCCGCAGTGGAACGCAAGCACGCGTAGCGCGGTGGCCCGCGACGCGTCCGCACGAGTCGCGGCGACCGCGGCGACCGCAGGGATCGCGTCCCTCAAGCGCGATGAGACGCCGAGCTGCCCGGCGAGGTCGTCGAGCTCGGCGACGGTCACGGAGTCGAGCGCCACCACGTCCCCGGCGGCGCGGCGGCGGCGGTGCTCGAGCTCGCCGGGGATGAGGATCTCGCTCACGCCGTCGCGTCGTCGCGCGCTCTTGATCCAGGAGATCAGCTCGGCGATCTCGCGGCTCCGCGCATCCGCGGCGTCGCGCGGGGAGATCGCGATCAGCACGAACGCGTTCGCGAACGGCGGCGAACCCGGGCCGCACAGCGCCACCGACGCCAGCAGGCCGACGATCAGTTCGAGCAGGACGATCAGCGAGTAGCCCTTGTGACTGCCGGCGCCGCCCAGCGTCACCAGCGAGCCGCCGTCGAGATAGTCCTGGGGACTCGTCGACGGCCGGCCGTCGGCGTCGAGTACCCAACCGACCGGGATCTCGGCCCCGATCTCGGCCGCGTGCAGAACGCGGCTCTCGGCCACCTCGCTGAGCGCCATGTCGAGCACGATCGGGAACTCCGGTCCGGGGACAGCCAGCGACAGTGGGTTGTTGGTCAGCCGCCGTTCGAGGCCACCGTATGGGGCGATCTGCTGGTCGGCGCCCTGCGCGGTGACGAGCAGCATCGCGACGAGGCCCGCTCGCGCGAGCCACTCGGTGTACTCGCCGAGCCGGCCGATGTGACCGGCGTTGCGCACGGCGAGCGCCGCGATCCCGTGCTCGCGCGCCCGGACGGCCGCCAGCTCGGCCGACGTCCCCGGCGATCACCTGGCCGAAGCCGCGGTGACCGTCGAGCACTACCAGGCCGGGGCCCTCGAGTACGGTCTCGAGCTCGGCGTCGACATCGATCTCCCCGGCCTGCACCTGGCCGGCGTAGTACGGCAGCTGTCGTACGCCGTGGGAGCGGTGACCGCATAGGTCGGCATCGACCAGCGCCGCGGCCACGCGTTCGGCGTCCGCCGGGCGCGCCCCGAGTGCGCCGAGCAGCTCGGCCGCTTGGCGCCGCAGGTCGCCCGCGCCACAGCGCGCCTCGGTCACGGGTGAGACACGAGCTCCAGGCTCGGGACGTCGGCCAGCAGCTGCGCGGAGTAATCGGTTTGCGGGCTGTCCAGCACCGCCTGGCCCTGTTCGACCACGCGGCCGTCGCGCAGGATCACCACATCGTCGGCGAGGCTGCGAACCAGCGCCAGGTTGTGAGTGATCAGCACGAGCGTCAGTCCCCGCTCGGACTTGAGCCGGTGCAGGAGCTCGACGATCGCCGCCTGCACGGACACGTCGAGCGCGGACGTCACCTCGTCGCACACGAGCAGCTTCGGCTCGGACACGAGCGCGCGGGCGATCGCCACCCGCTGCCGCTCGCCACCGGACAGCTGGTCGGGATAGCGGTTCAGATACTCGGCGTTGAGCGCGGCGTCCTCGAGCGCCGCGACGACGCGCTGGTCGCGCTCGGCCCGGGGCAGATCGAACAGCTCGCGCAGCGGCTGCTCGACCAGCCGGCCCACGGTCTTGCGCGGGTTCAGCGAGGTGTATGGGTTCTGGAAGACGTACTGGAGCGACCGGATCACGTCACGCGGCCGCTTGCGACGGTCGTGGGCGAGCGCTTGCCCGTCGAACTCGATCGTCCCGGTCCAGCTGCTGTGGAGCCCGACGATGCAGCGGGCCAGCGTCGTCTTGCCCGCTCCCGACTCGCCGACTACGGCCAAACAGCGCTGCGGACGTACCTCCACGGACACGTCGTACAGCACGGGCTTGTCCACATACGTCGCGTTCAATCCCTCGATCCGGAGCAGCGGACGGTCGGTATCGACGAGCGGCAGGTGCTCGCGGAGCGGCAGCTCTCCGAGCGCGGGAAGCTGAGACACCTCCGCGGCGCGGATGCACCGGGCCCAGTGCCCGGCGCCGTCGAGGTCGTTCCTCGCCGGGAACTCGGTTTGGCAGGCGTCCTCCGCGAACTCGCAGCGCGCGGCGAAAAAGCATCCGCTCGGCCGCGCACCGGGGCGCGGCGGCTGTCCCTCCATCCCCTCCAGCACGTGGGCCCGGGTGGGCGATGGGATCGCCCGGAGCAGACCCCGGGTGTACGGATGCGCCGGGGCGCGGAACACTCTCGCGGCGGGGCCGAACTCGACCAGACGGCCGGCGTACATCACCCCGATCGTGTTGGCGATGTCGGCCACCACCGCGAGGTCGTGGCTCACGTACACGGCACCGACGCGGTAGATCCGGCACAGGCCACGGATCGAATCGAGCACGTGGCGCTGAGTGGTGACGTCGAGCCCAGTTGTCGGCTCGTCGAGCACGATCAGCTTCGGGCGGCAGGCGAACGCCATCGCCAGCATCACCCGCTGCTGCTGGCCGCCCGACAGTTGATGCGGATAGGACTCGAGCGCTCTTGAGACCTGATCGAGTCGGACCTCGAGCAGCAGCTCGCCGATCCGGTCGTTCACCGAGCCACCTGTCTGCTCGCCGGGGTGGGCGGCGAAGATCTCGCGGAGCTGAGTTCCGACCTTCAGCGCCGGGTTGAGCGCGCTGGTCGGGTCCTGTGCGACGTAGGCCACCGAGGCGCCCCGCAGGCTCCGCAACTCGGCGGCGCTACGGCCGATCACCTCCTGGCCCTCGAGCGACACACTGCCGCCGGCGATGGTCGAGCCCGCGCCGTGCGTAACCCATCAGCGCCAGCGCCACCGTCGTCTTGCCCGAGCCGGACTCGCCCACGAGACCAAGCACCTCGCCGGCCCCGACCGTGAACGACACGTCGTCGACGACGTCGGTCGCCGAGCCCGCCACAACCACCTTCAGGCGATCGACCGCGAGCAGCAGCTGCGAGCCGTGGTCGGCGGGGGTGAGTAGATCGCTCATCACGCGCTGCGGTCGAGAATGAGGCCGGTCGCCAGCACCGCTTCCTCGGCCGGGCGGTCGACGCCGAGCGACGCGCGCGCGATCGCGTCGGTGAACGTATTCAGCCCAATCGTCAGGATCGCGATAAGCCCTGCGGGCACGATCACCGCCCACGGGTTGACCACCAGCCCGATCCGGTTCTCGTTGATCATCAACCCCCAGTTCGCGGCGGGCGGCTGGATCCCGAAGCCGAGGAAGCTCAGGCCGGCGATGATCAGGATCGAGTACGTGAACCGGAGCCCGACCTCGACCATCACCACCGACATCAGGTTGGGCAGGATCTCGCCGATCATCACTCTTCGCGCGGGCGTATCCATCAACTCGACCGCCTTGACGTAGTCGCGTTCGCACACGTCCAGCGCGACCGAGCGGATCACGCGGGCCACCTGGGGAGCGTGCGAGATCCCGACCGCGACGATGATCAGCCAGATCTTCGGACCGAGCACGCTCACCAACAGCAGGGCGAACACCAGTTGCGGGAACGCGAGGAACACGTCGACGATCCGCATGATGATCCCGTCGGTCAGGCGGCCGTAGTACGCCGCCGCGATCCCGAGCGCGACCCCCGCCGACACCCCGAGGGCGGTGGCCGCGGCGGCGATCGCCAGGAGCTTCCAGCCTCCGGCGAGGACTCGACTGAGGACATCACGGCCGAGGTCATCACCGCCCAGCGGCGCCGATCCCGACGGCGTGGCAAATGTCTCCGTGACCGGGGCGGTCGGCGAGTGCGGCGCGATGAACGGTCCGACGATCGCGACCAGCACGACGAAGCCCGCGATCGCAAGGCCGATCTTTCCTCGCCGGCTGCGGGCCGCCCGCCCGAGAATCACCAGCCACTCCGGGCGCGAGCCCATCCCCCTGGTCCTGGGTGCCGCTGTGATCGCGCCGATGTCAGTCATCGCGTCGCCCTCCTGCGCGGGCTGGCCAGCAGGGCGATGACGTCCGTCGTGATATTCACGAACACGTAGAACGCGGCCAGGATCAGAACGATGAACTGGATCGTCGGGATGTCTCGATTTGAGACCGCGTCGACCAGCGCAGCGCCGATTCCCGGGTAGTTGAACACGTACTCGACGACCACGATGCCGCCCGCCAGGTACAGCAGGTTCAGTCCCACCACCTGGATCACCGGCGGCAGCGAGTTCGGCAGGGCGTGAACCAGCAGCACCCGAGCGCGCGAGATCCCCTTGAGCTCCGCCATCTCGACGTAGTCACTCTCGAGCGCCTCGATCATCGCGCCGCGCACCATTCGGAAGATGTAAGGGGCGATCACGAGTGAGAGCGTTGCGATCGGCAGGATCAGCGCATTCAGGTCCGACAGCGGCGACGTCCCCGGCGGGATCGCCGACACCGCCGGCAAGATGTGGAAAACGTTGACCGAAAACACGATCACCAGCGCGATCGCAACGACAAACTCGGGAAGCGCGGTGATCGTCAGGGCGGTCACCGATGCGATGTGGTCGAACAACTTGTCGCGGCGAGCCGCGGCGATCAGTCCGAGGATGCCCGCGAACAGGGTCCCGACGATCCCGGCTCCGATCACGAGCACCGCGGAGTTCTCGAGCCGCGGCCCGATCAGCGACGACACCTTCTCGCCGTTTGCCAGCGAGGTCCCGAAGTTGCCTTGCAAGACGCCGCCGATCCAGCTTCCGTACTGGCTGGTCAGCGGTCGATTGAGGTGCAGTTGGGACTCGAGCGCCTGCAGGCGTTGCGGGGTGGCGCTGTGCCCGAGCACGGCGTACGCCGCATTGCCGGGCAGCGCCTGTGTCGCGAGGAAGATCACGATCGAGACCGCGAAGATCGTCAACAACCCCAGCGCGATCCTCACCACAACCATCGACCAGACCGGATGGCGCCGGCTCCACGCGCGGAACGAACGGCGCGCCGCACCTGGTCCCGGCGCAGGGAGTGGCTTCTGCGCTGCGACGCTCATCGCGGATCACCCCCGCGTTGACACATCAGGACTTCCAGATGTGTTCGAAGTCCCAGTTGTTGAACGACGATCCGGTCTTCGACTGCAGGATCCCGTTGACGTTTGGCAGATAGCCGTCGATGACCGGGGGGAAGAACGGGATGATGTAACCACCCTCGTTGTAGTCGATCATCTGCATCTCGTGGGCGATCTCCGTGCGCATGTTCACGTCGAGCGTCGCCAGCGCCTGGTTGTAGAGGCTGATGTACTTCGAATTGTTGAAATGGGTCTCGTTGAACGGTGAGCCCGGCAGTGTCGCCTGGTTCACCTGTGGGAAGTACGGCGAGTAGTACCAGTAGTCCTGGGCGAACACCCACTTCAGGTAGTTGGGTCCGTAGAAGTCGGTGACGGTGACCTGGTCGAGCTTCGCGTTGATCCCGGCGGGGGCGGCCTGCTGTGCGTAGACCTGTGCCATGTTGATCACGCCCTGGGCGATGTCGCCGGTGACCAGCGTGAGCGACAGGCTGTCGTGCCCGGCGGCCTTCAGCAGCGACTTCGCCTGCTCGGGGTCGTACTGACGCTGCGGAATGCTGTGGTCGTACTCGGGCGCCCAGATCGCGAAGATGTCGTTGCCGATCGTGCCGTGGCCGCCGAACACGGTCTGGAGCATCTTCTCGCGGTCGACGGCGAGCCGGAACGCCTGCCGGACGCGCACGTCGTTGAACGGCGCCTGGTCGACTCGCATCGTGAACGGGTTCCATCCGCCACCGTCGGATATCACGACCTTCTTGCCGGATCCGGTGACCGTGCCGATCGTCGACTGCGAGAGGAGATTCACCACGTCGACCGAGCTCGAGAGCAGCGCGTTCACCTGGCTGGTCTCGTCGGCGTAGTCGGTCATGATGACCTGGTCGAGGTACGGGAGCGGCGCGTTCCAGTAGTTCTCGTTCTTGGCGAGAATGGTCTGCTGCCCAGGGGTGAAGCTCTGAAGCTTGAACGGACCGGTGCCGATCGGGGTCTTCGGGTCGAAGCCTTGAGGGAGCACATACACCGTGATGTTGTTAGCCAGGCTCTCGGGGAAGGTCGAATACGGCTTCGCGAACGGCACGGTTATCGTGCGGTTGTCGAGCTTCTTCATCCCCGAGGCGATGATCCCGTGCAGCGAGTTCGCGGCCTCGCCCGGAGCCTTGGGGTTCAGCACGCGGTTGATCGAGAAGATCAAGTCGTCAGCGGTGACGTCCTTGCCGTTGTGGAACGTGACACCTTGCCGCAGGCGGATCGTCCACACGGTGCCGTCCTTGTTGGGCGTCATCTCCTCGGCGAGCCGGTAGTACAGCTGGGCGTCGGCGGTCGTCCACACCAAGCCCTCGTACAGGTTCGCTGCCCGGCAATAGTCCGTGTTGTTGACGATCGTGTTGGGATCGCACGTGTCGGAGCTGGAGCCACCGGTCAGCCCGGCGTGGAGGCTGCCGCCGGGCTTGGGCGTGCCGGCGGCCGCCGTCGAGGTCCCCGACGTGGCGGCGCTCGACGTGCCAGAGGACGAGCCGCCGCAGGCCGCGATCAGCCCTCCAGCTCCGACGGCAAGACCGCCCTTCGCGGCGTTCTCGAGCAGACTGCGGCGAGTGATAAGGCTCATTGCTCTCCTTCGACGTTCGATGGCTGGACCGCGACGGGCACGCGCGCCGCGGCCTCCTGCAGGTCTGACTCCCGGCATCCGAGTTCGATCGCCGCCGCCTTGAGCGACATCGACACGTAGTGCTCGCGGGTTCGTCCGGGGTGCTCGAGCACCATGTGAACGGCCAGCCCCTCGCTCACGGCGGCGAGGCGAACCGCCACTTCGTCGGCGTCGACGGGACCAAACTCGCCCCGGGCCTGGCCCTGGCGGATCGTCTCGGCGATCGCGTCGCACCAGCTCGTTTCGAATCCCCACTCGGCCGTACGGACCTCGGGGCTCTGGCGTGCCAGCAGCCACGTGTCGATCCACAACGGCCACTCGCTGAGGCTGGACCGAACGATCAGGCACGCGAGGCGGTCGATCCCGCTATCGAGCGCGGCCAGCTCGGGCCGGAGCGCCGCGTAGAAGGCCGCGTCCGCGTCCGCAACCGCGTGCCCGAACAACTGGTCCTTGCTCGCGAAGTAGTAAATGACGCTTGTGGGGCTCGTCCCGGCCCGTTCCGCCACGTCGATCACGCGGACGTTCGAGAGCCCCTGCTCCCGGACCAGCTCGACCGTCGTGGCCAGGATCTCGGGCCGGCGTACGCGTGCAGGGGCGCCTTCGCGCCGTTTCGGGGCGGCTTGTTTGCGCGTCAATATCCTCTCCAACCTTCGTTCGAAACGGTCATTTCGAACGCCGTTTAAATAACGCTCCCGAGAGGCCGCTGTCAAGCGTTCCGCGCAAATTTGTACAAAGGGCCAATCAGGCCCTAACGCGGGATCCGGTCCGTGCGCTGCCGCCGGTCCGCCCTCGTCGCAGTGGGCATAACGGCGACGGCTTGTAGGCTGCGCCCGGTGGCGCGGCCTCTCCACATAGACGAGATTGTTCAGGGCGGACTGTGCATCGGGTGCGGGTTGTGCGAGAGCGTCGCCGGCCCCGATCGCGTGGAGTTCGTCACCACCGCGGAAGGGCGCGAGCGTCCGCTGGCACGTGACCACCTCGACGACGGGACCCTGCGGACGATCAACAGCGGTCTGCCCCGGCACGCGGGTCGAGGGCGCAGACCCACGAAAGCTGGCCCCCGGGACCGCGACCGATCCGATCTGGGGTCCGATCGCGACCGCCGTCCGGGCCCACGCCACCGACCCGGGTCGTTCGTCACCGCGGCTCGTCGGGCGGCGCGCTCACCGCCCTCGCCCAGTTCCTGCTCGCCTCGGGCCGCGTCGAGCTGATCGTGCACGTCGCCGCCTCCCGGCAGGCGCCGATGCGGAGCGCGCGCCACCTCAGCTTCGACTCCGCCGACGTCCTCGAAGCCTGTGGCTCGCGGTACGGCCCGGCTGCGCCGCTGCGCGATTTCCTGTCGGTGCTCGATCGCGGCCGCCCGTTCGCGCTGATCGGCAAGCCCTGCGACGTCGGCGCCGTCCGCAACCTGGCCCGGATCGACCCTCGCGTCGGCCGCCACATGCGGTACACGCTCACGATGATCTGCGGTGGAGCGTCGGAGCTCGGGAAGTCAGACGACGTCCTGCGCCGCTTCGAGGTGGACGAGCGGGACCTCACTCTGTTCCGCTACAGCGGCCACGGCAATCCGGGCGCCACCCGGATCGAGACTCGTGACGGGCGCGCGTACGAGCTGAGCTACGACGAGATGTGGGAGGACGAGGCGACGTGGCGGCTTCAGTCGCGGTGCAAGATCTGCCCGGACGCGATCGGCGAGGCCGCCGACATCGTCGTCGGCGACACGTGGCCCGATGCCACCCCGCAGGGCGAGGACGCGGGATTCAACTCGATCATCGCGCGCACCACGGCGGGAACTGAGCTTTACGAGGCGGCGGTGTCGGCCGGCGTGATCACCGTGTGCGAGCCACTCGCAGCGCGCCAACTCGACGACTTCAACCCGCATCAGGTGACCAAGAAGCGCGCCGTCGGCGTGCGGCTGGCGGCGCTCCGCACGCTTGGCAGGCCCGTGCCACGGACACGTCGGCTGCGCACCGCGCGCCTGGCCGCGAAAGCAGGACCTCGCCCCGCCGGCCGCGAGTTTCGCGGCGCGGTCCGGCGCGCGCGGGGCGGTCGACTCGGCGAGCGGGCGGTGGCCGAAGCGGCACCGACACCAGAACCGGCGGCGATCCCATGAATGGTGACCCGATCCTGTTCGAGAAGCGGATCGAGATCCGCTGGGCAGACCTGGACGCATTCCGTCACGTCAACAACGCCGTGTACCTCACGTACCTCGAGGAGGCACGGGACGGGTGGCTGGAGACCATGGTGCCTGAGGGCAGATCGACCTGGGACTACGTGCTGGCGCGGGTGGCAATCGACTTCCGGCGCGAGCTGCGCGAGG
Source organism: uncultured Solirubrobacterales bacterium (assembly GCA_963755525.1). GTDB lineage: Bacteria > Actinomycetota > Thermoleophilia > Solirubrobacterales > Solirubrobacteraceae > Palsa-465. Next base: position 238,486 of record CAVWKC010000033.1, read on the forward strand.
AGGACGAGCACGTGGTCGCGTCCTGCCGACTGCTCAGGCTCGGGCGTTCCAGCATCACCACCCGCGAGGAGGTGCGCACGCTCGACCGCGAGCTATCGGCCGAGGCAGAATCGGTGATGGTGGCGCGGAACGCCGAGACCGGACAGAAGCGGGTGCTGACGCCGGCGGAGCTCGAGTCGTTCGCGCGTGTCAGCGCGCCGTAGCTCTGACCGCGGCTAGACGCGTGAGCTCGCGCTCCCACTGCGCCAGCGTCGCACCGGCGCCCTGCTCGTGCGTCCTCAACGCCTGGAGCAGCCCGACCAGGCAGTCGTCGCGCATCTGCTCGAGCTCGGCGATCGAGCGACCATGCGACTGCGCGTCGGACTCTGCGCTCAGCCGATCCAGGAACTCGTCGGTCAGCTCGGGAACGTCAGTGAACTTCGTCCACGGCCACTGGAGCGCCGGACCGAACTGGGCCATGAAATGGCGCATGCCCCGCTCGCCGCCGGCGATGCGATACGTGAGGTACGGGCCCATCAGCGCCATCCGCAGTCCCGCTCCGTAACGCAGCGCATCGTCGACCTCCTCCACGGTGGCGACGCCGTCGTGCACCAGCCATAGGGCTTCCCGCCAGAGCGCCTCGAGCAGACGATCGGCCAGGAAGCCGTCGATCTCCACGCGAACGCGGAGCGGGTGCATGCCGACGCTCGTGAACCAATCCGCGGCACGCTCGATCGTCTCCGCCGACGTGCGCTCGCCCCCGGAAAGCTCCACCAGCGGGAGCAGGTACACGGGGTTGAACGGGTGCGCCACCGTGAAGCGCTCGGGGTGATCCATACCGACCTGGAGCTCGGACGGGAGCAGCCCGGAGGTCGACGAGCAGATGAGCGCATCCGGCGCCGTCGCTTTGCTCGCCTGCGCCAGGAGCGTCTTGCTTGAGGTCGAGCCGTTCGGGGGCCGATTCGTGGACGACGGCCACACCGGCGACCGCCTCCGCCACGGAGTCGACGATGGTGAGCGAGCCCTCGGGCGGCAGCGGCGCGGCCGTGAGCCGCTGCAGCGCTCTCCGGGCCCCGTCGACCACGCCGGCCAGGCGCCCCGCCGCGCCCGGGGCAGGATCGTAGATGTGGACATCGACCCCGTTCAGCAGATAGCGCGCGGCCCAGCCCGCGCCGATCACGCCGCCGCCGATAAGACCGACCGCACCCCTCGTCTCAGCCATGACGGCGGAGGGCGAGACGTTCGCGGACCGCGTCGGGTTCGAGCACGGCGACGTTGATCGACTGAAGGATCGCCACGGCGCGCTCGACGAGCTGCGCGTTGGTGGCCAGCTGACCCCGCGCGAGGTACAGGTTGTCCTCGAGCCCGACACGGACGTTCGCGCCGACCAGCGGTGCCAGCGCCACGAACGGGAGTTGCATGCGTCCGATCGCAAACGCCGAGAAGTTGGCGCCGTCGGGGAGCTGGTTGACGAGCGCAAGCAGCGTCTGGAGATCGTTGGGGGCTCCGTAGGGGATGCCCATGCAGAGCTGGATAAGCGCAGGAGTGTCGATCAGCCCATCGGCGATCAGCTCGTGCACGAACACAAGCTGGCCGGTGTCGAACACCTCGAGCTCGGGCCGCACCCCGAGCTCCTTGACGCGCGCCGCCATCGCCTTCAGCACCGCCGGCGTGTTGACCATGACGTAGTCGCCGCCGGCGGCGAAGTTCATCGTCCCGCAGTCGAGCGTGCAGATCTCGGGACGCAGTTCCTCCACGTGGGCGAGCCGTTCGACCGCCCCGGCCATGTCGGTGCCCTCGTCCCGAGGCGGCAGCGGTGCCTCCGGGGGCCCGAGCACGAGGTCGCCGCCCATGCCCGCCGTGAGGTTGATGACCGGATCGATGTCCTCGGTGGCTCGGATCCGCTCGACGACAGCCCGGTAGAGCGCGGGGTCGCGCGATCCGCTTCCGGTCTCGGGATCGCGCACGTGGATGTGGACGACCGCGGCGCCGGCGCGGGCTGCCTCGATCGCCGAGTCGGCGATCTCCTCGGGCGTCACGGGAACGTGCGGGCTACGCGACGCGGTGTCGCCGGCGCCCGTGATCGCACACGTGATGAAGGCCTCGTTGAGCATGAACGGGCGAGTACCTTAGTCGCTCGACCACACCGCGGCGAAACCGACGGCGGCCGCTATTCGTGCGGGCACCGTGCGTGCTCGATCACCGCCCAATCACAGGACCGGGGCGTCCGCCTGGGTAGTCTTTCGGGCGCGAGAGGCGCAGCGGCGAGCGACCCTAGACGGGCAACGAGCCAACGGATAGGAGATCAACAATGGCAGTGACCGCTGACACCTCAGCGCCCGCGATTCGGGACTTCCACGTCAGCTTTTCCGACGAGGAGATCGACGACCTGCGCCGGCGGATCCGTGCTACCAGGTGGCCCGAGCGTGAGACGGTGACCGACGACTCGCAGGGGGTAGGCTGGGGATGATGCAGGAGCTCGCGGAGTATTGGGCGTCGGGGTACGACTGGCGTGCGTGCGAGGCGCGGCTGAACGATCTGCCGAACTTCATCACGGAGATCGACGGGCTCGACATCCACTTCATTCACGTCCGCTCCCGAGCACGAGGATGCGCTGCCGCTGATCGTGACGCACGGGTGGCCGGGGTCGATTATCGAGCAGCTGAAGATCATCGATCCGCTGACCAACCCGACGGCCCACGGCGGGGGCGCGTCGGACGCGTTTCATCTGGTGATCCCGTCGCTGCCGGGCCACGGGTTCTCCGCGAAGCCGACCGCGACCGGTTGGGATCCGGTACGGACGGCCCGCGCCTGGGTCGAGCTGATGAAACGGCTCGGATACGACCGGTTCGTCGCCCAAGGCGGCGATTGGGGCGCGGCGGTCACGCAGACGATGGGCATCCAGGCACCGCCGGAGCTGCTCGGGATTCATTCCAACATGCCGGGTACCGCCCCGGCCGATCTCGTCAAGGGGTTCGAACAGGGCGCCCCGCCGCCCTCGGATCTCTCAGGCGATGAGCTACGCGCGTACGAGCAGTTGAGCGGCTTCTACGCCAAGCACGTCGCGTACGCGCTGATCATGTCAACGCGCCCGCAGACGCTGTACGGACTGGCCGACTCACCGGTCGACCTCGCGGCGTTCGCGCTTGACCACGGCGACGGTACCGGCCAGCCCGGGCTCGTGGAAAAGGTCCTCGACGGCACCTACCACAGCGCCCTCACCCGCGACGATCTCCTGGACAACATCACGCTCTACTGGCTGACGAACACCGGCGTGTCCGCCGCGCGCCTGTACTGGGAGAACAAGGCCGACTTCTTCGACGCCAAGCCGATCACGATCCCATTCGCGATCACCGTCTTCCCCGACGAGCTCTACCAAGCCCCACGCAGCTGGGCCGAGCGCGCCTATCCCAACAACCTCCTCTACTACAACGAGGTCGACAAAGGCGGCCACTTCGCCGCCTGGGAACAACCACAACTGTTCTCCGAGGAGATCCGCGCCGCCTTCAGATCGCTGCGCTAGCCGCTCACGCGGTGGTGACTGCGCGCAGCTCTTCGAGCGACTCGTCCATCAGCCGCCGGAAGGTCGCCGGGTCGTCCTGCTGTACCCATCTGGCGAATGCGACGTGGAAGACGGTGACGCTCGCCTGGGCGGCGAGGATCGCGGCGTTGTTCGAGACGCCGCGGTCGATCAGGGCGGACTTGATCGAGCCGGCGAGGTTCTGGAGCTTGATCAGCTCGCGCTCCTGGAGCTCGGGGTTGGAATCGATGATCCGCGCCCGCATCTGAGCGAACTCGTGACGCTCGACGAACATCTCGGCGACCGGGTCGAATCCGGCGGTCGCTGCCGCCAGCGGATCGGCGTCCGCCGGAGCAGCGGCGACCGCCTCGAGCCACAGATGCACTAGCTCCTCGCTGCCGCTGAACAGCACCTCGCGCTTATCCGCGAAGTAGCGGAAGAAGGTGCGCTTGGTCAGACCCGCAGCCGCGGCGATCTCGGCGACCGTCGTCTCCTCGTACCCCTGTTGATCAAACAGGGTGATCGCTGCCTTGATCAGGCGGCCGGCGGCATCTGGCTTCCAGCGCGACATTCCGACCCCAGGGTAGTTGATGGCACCTAGTGACATCAACTGCTATATTGATGACACCAAGTGACATGCCCCGCTCAACCATTGGAGACTTTCCATGCGAGTATTCGTCACCGGCGCATCAGGCCACATCGCCTCCGCCGTCATCCCAGAACTGCTGAGCAACGGCCATCAGGTCGTCGGGTTGGCTCGCTCGGACGCATCCGCTGAGGCCGTCGCCGCCCTCGGCGCCGAGGTCCGCCGCGGCGATCTCGACGATCTCGACGGCCTCAGCCAGGCGGCCTCGGAGGCCGACGGGGTGATCCACCTCGCCTTCAAGCACGAGGCGCTCCGCACCGGCGACTTCATGGGTGCGGTCGAGTCGGACATGGCGGCCACCCAGGCGCTCGGCGAAGCCCTAACCGGTACCGACAAGCCCTTCGTGACCACGGGCGGCACCCTGATGCTCGCGATGGCCGGGATCACCGGCCGTTCCGGCACCGAGGACGACCAAACCGAAGGCGGTCCCCGAGTCGACGCCGCGAACTACACCCTCGGCCTCGCCCAGCGAGGCGTGCGCACGTCGGTCGTCCGGCTCGCGCCGATGGTCCACTCGGACCTCGACCACCACGGCTTCACCCGCGCGTTGATCGATTTCGCCCGCGAGAACGGCGCCGCCGCCTACGTCGGCGACGGCTCGAACCGGTGGCCAGCGGCCAACACCTACGACATCGGCGTCCTGTACCGCCTGGCGGTCGAAAAGGCGCCGGCCGGCTCGACCTTCCACGGCGTTGGCGACCTGGGCATCCCGCGAACGCTGATCGCCGAGACGATCGCCGGCAAGCTCGGCGTGCCGACCAAGAGCATCACCGACGAGGAGGCGCCGCAATATCTCGGTTTCCTCGCCGGGTTCGCCGGCCTCGACAACCCGGTCTCGAACGACAAGACCCGGCAGGTCCTCGGCTGGGAGCCGACCCATCCGGGTTGGGTCGAGGACGTCGAGAACGGCCACTACTTCGCCGCGGTGGCGGGAGCCTCAAGCTGACACCGACCGCCCTCTCGACCTCCGCCAGGAGGACGAGGGCACCGTCCGCCGGGCGTCCGTGCGGCGAACACCAGCGCCACCGACTCCGCGTCGAGGCGGCGCGCCACGAACGCCAGCGTGTGCGCAGACGCCCGGTCGAGCCATTGTTCGTCGTCGACCACGCAGACGAGCGGTTGCTCCTCGGCGGCATCGGCGAGCAGGCCAAGGACGGCCAGGCCGAGAAGAAAGCGGTCGGGTGCCGGCCCCGCAATCATGCCGAAGGCCGTCAGCACGGCATCCCGCTGCGGCGCCGGCAGCCGCTCCACGCCATCGAGCATCGGCGCCACTAACTGGTGCAACCCGGCGAACGCCAGCTCCATCTCCGACTGCACACCAGTCGCGCGCACGACGCGGCAGCCCGACGCCCGCGCAACGAGGTATCCCAACAGCGCCGTCTTCCCGACCCCCGGCTCTCCCCGCAGGACCAGAGCCTGGCTCTCCTCCCGGCGCATCGCCTCGATCAACCGGTCGAGCACCTCGCACTCGCGCTGGCGACCCCGTAGCTCGGCGCCGGGACCTCGGGTGGGGGAATCTGCGGCCATGCCTGAGGCGGCGAACTTACACCCGGCCACCGCCAAGGCGTTGTACGACTGTCCGGTCGCACTGCCCCGTGGACGGTGCGAGCACGAGCCGGGCGGCTGACAATCGCCATCATGCGGTGAGGGAGAGCTCGCCTGGGTGGGAGCGGCTAAAGGCTGTCTTACCTGACTAACGTGGTCGGGCTCGAGCGCCTGGTCGGAGTCGCGCCCAGCGCCGCCGGCCGGTCAGCATCCTCGCCGGCGCGGCTGGCAGTGACGGTGGCGGTGGATGGGTCATAACCGCGCACTCGGCGCGCCCTCCGGGGTGAACGCCGATTCAGGCACGTAGAGGGGTCATTCGGCGGCACTCGGCGCCGGCGCGGTGCCGAGTGCGTAGTTGTGACCCACTCCGGCGGACGGACCCGGGGAGCGGACTGCCCTTGTCCCGGCGGCCGGACGCCTTGGCGTCGAGCAGGTACGCCCAGGCCAGCGTCTCGGCCACCGCGGTCCACAGCACCGGCGGCACGTCGTCGCCGAGGTCGAGGGCGGCGAGCGCGACGGCTTTCGGCGGCTAAAGGGAGGCCGGTTCCTGCAGCACGGCGCCGAGGTTTCCGAGTACGCCCAGTTCGGCCGAGGATCACCGTTCCCGACGGGTAGTAGTCGAACACCTAGTGAGGGATGATTCACCCAGATGAGTTCACCCGGCTCCCGTCCGCGCTCGTTCGAGTCGCTACGCCGGCTCCCGTTGGTCGGTCGTGCGCTGGACATGGGCCTCGGTCCGGGTGCGGCGTCCGACCGAACGCTCGGCGCCAGCGCACGGATCGCCGGGCTGAAGGTGACCGAGTCGGTGTGCCCGTTCTGCGCCGTGGGGTGTGGTCAGCTCGTGTACACGCGCGGCGGCGAACTCGTCGACATCGAGGGCAATCCGCGCTCGCCGATCAACCAGGGGACGTTGTGCCCGAAGGGCGCGTCCTCGCGCCAGCTCGTGCAGCAACCGGGGCGGCTGACGCGGGTCCGGTACCGCAGGGCCGGCGGCACCGAGTGGGAGGAACTCGAGCTCGAGCAGGCGATGGACATGATCGCCGAGCGGCTGATCGCGTCCCGCGAGGCCGGCTGGCAGGACGCCGACCGCCACGGCTGGCGCGTGGACCGCACGCTGGGGTTCGCCCACCTCGGCGGGGCGACCCTGGACAACGAGGAGAACTACCTGATCAAGAAGCTGTTCGCCGCGATGGGGGCGATCCAGATCGAGAACCAGGCGCGAATATGACACAGCTCCACGGTCCCCGGTCTGGGGTCATCGTTCGGGCGAGGCGGCGCCACCAACTTCCAGCAGGACCTCCAGAACTCCGACTGCATCGTGATCGAGGGCGGGAACATGGCCGAGGCGCACCCCGTCGCGTTCCGCTGGGTGATGAAGGCAAGGGAGCGGGGTGCGCGGGTAATCCACGTCGATCCGCGCTACGGCCGCACCAGCCAACTGGCCGACCTGCACGTCCCGATACGGGCGGGGACCGATGTCGCGTTCCTCGGCGGGCTGATCCGCCATGTGATCGAGACTGAGTCGTACTTCAAGGAATACGTCGTCAACTACACGAACGCGTCGACGCTAGTGTGCGACGCGTTCCGCGACACAGAAGATCCGCTGGACGACGACGGCGCCGCCCAGTCAGGCGAGGCCGGACGCCGAGCGGGCGGCCAGCCGTCGGGAGTGTTCTCAGGCTTCGACTCCGCCAGCGGGCGCTACGACTCGGCCAGCTGGGGCTACGAGGACTGCGTGGTCGGTCTCTCGCCCGGAGTGCATGAACATGCAACGCAGGCGTTCAGCGAGCACACCGGCGCGGGCATGGACCTGGGGAGCGTCAGGCACGATGACACGCTCCAGGATGAGCGATGCGTGTTCCAGGTTCTGCGCCGTCACTTCAGCCGCTACACGCCGGAGATGGTGGAGCGAATCTGCGGGATCTCGCGCGCGCAGTTCATGGCGGTCGCGGACGCGCTGATCGCCAACTCTGGACGCGAGCGCACGGGCATGTTCTGCTACGCGAACGGCTGGACGCAGCATTCCGGGGCCGTGCAGATGATCCGCAGCGCGGCGATTCTCCAGTTGCTGCTCGGCAATGTGGGCCGGCCCGGCGGCGGGATCATGGCGATGCGCGGACACGCGTCGATCCAGGGGTCGACCGACATCCCGACCCTCTATGACCTGCTGCCCGGCTACCTGCACATGCCGCGCACTCGCGAGGGTCACCTGACGCTCAAGGAGTACATCGGCACCGGCAAGGTGGATCGCGGGTGGTGGTCTCACTTCGATGCCTACATCGTGTCGTTGCTCAAGGCGTGGTTCGGCGAGGCCGGAACAAAGGAGAACGACTACGGGTTCGGCCGGCTGCCGAAGCTGACCGGCAACCACTCCCACTTCTCGACGATGCTCCGGGCCCTGGACGGCGGGGTCGAGGGGCTGTTCGTGATGGGGCAGAACCCGGCGGTCGGCTCGCAGCACTCGGGCCTTCAGCGGCGCGCGCTGGCCAAGCTGAAGTGGCTGGTGGTGCGCGATCATGTCCGAGATCGAGACCGCGACGTTCTGGCGCGACTCGCCCGAGGTGCAGTCGGGCGAGCTTCGCCCCGAGGACATCGAGACCGAGGTGTTTCTGATGCCGGCCGCCTCGCACATCGAGAAGGAAGGCACGTTCACGAACACCCAGCGCCTGGTGCAGTTCCGCGACAAGGCGCTCGACCCTCCCGGTGACGCGCGCTCGGAGCTGTGGTTCATGCATCACCTCGCCAAGCGCGTCAAGGCGCACTACGCCGCATCCGTCCGCAAGCAGGACTGGCCGATCGTGAACCTGAAGTGGGATTACCCCGAGCACGGAGACGCCCGCGAGCCCGACGTAGAGGCCGTGATCAAGGAGATCAACGGCTACGACATCGCCAGCGGCAGGCCCGTCGCTTCGTTCGACGAGCTCCGGGGCGACGGGTCTACCGCCTGCGGCTGCTGGATCTACTCGGGTATTTACAAGGACGGCGTCAATCAGGCGCGCCGCCGTGATCCCGGTGACGTCAGCGCTCCAGGAGGGATCGTGTCGCCGGAGTGGGCGTGGGCGTGGCCCGCGAACCGACGGATCCTCTACAACCGCGCCAGCGCCGACCCGCATGGGAAGCCGTGGTCCGAGCGCAAGCGATACGTGTGGTGGGACGAGGACGAGGAGAAGTGGACGGGTTACGACGTTCCCGACTTCCCGGCGACCAAGCGGCCCGACTACCTCGCGGGAGCGGACACCAAGGGCATGGACGCGATCTCCGGCACGGACCCGTTCATCATGATGGCCGACGGTCGCGGCTGGCTGTTCTCCCCCAGCGGCCTGCTCGACGGCCCGCTACCCACCCATTACGAGCCGCTCGAGTCCCCGATCGGCAACCTCCTCTACCCGGAGGTGGATGGCAACCCGGCCGCGATCCGCTGGCGCCGACCCGAGAACCCGTACCACCCGGCGGGTGACCCGCGGTATCCGCTGGTGGCTACCACGTTCCGGCTGACCGAGCATCACACCGCGGGCGGGATGAGCCGCACCGTCCCCTGGCTGGTGGAGCTCCAGCCCGAGATGTTTGCCGAGATCGACCCGCAGCTCGCCGCCGACCGCGGCATCGAGGACGGCGGCTGGATGACGATCATGACCGAGCGGGCGGAGATCGAGGCACGGGCGAAGGTCACCGACCGAATCCGCCCGATGCAGGGTGGACGGGCAGGTGATCCACCAGGTGGCGCTCCCATGGCACTGGGGCTACAGCGGGCTCTCACGTGGGGACACCGCCAACGAGCTTGTCGCCCTGTCAGGCGATCCGAACGTCTCGATCCAGGACGACAAGGCGTTCACCTGCAACGTGCGCGCCGGCCGCAGATACGGCCCGAGCACCGAGCGGCTGGCCGGCGTCACTCTCACCGGGCATCGCGTCCGCCCGAACGAGGACGACCCGCGCGCGGAGAATCCAAAGGAGGCGAACCGGTGAGCACGAGCGCCCCGGACACCGAGATCGCGATCCACCGCGCGGGCGCGCGGCGGATGGGCTTCTTCACCGACACCTCGGTGTGTATCGGCTGCAAGGCCTGCGAGGTCGCGTGCAAGCAGTGGAACGACCTGCCCGCCGACGGCTCCCAGTCCGGCAAGGGCGTCTCCTACGACCACACGGGCGATCTCTCCGCCTCGACCTGGCGCCACGTCCGGTTCGTCGAGCTGTTCGAGCCCTCGCCCCAGCTCCGAGACGAGGCGCGGCGCGCGCTCGATGCCGGCGCCGGGGGCAAGTTGCCGGCGATCCCAGCCGCCGGCGGAATCGACCTCGTGGAAGGCGCCCAGGCGGCGCCGGGACTGGTAGACGTCGCCGATGCCGTGCGAAAAATGGGCGACTGGGTGTTCATGTCCGACGTGTGCAAGCACTGCACGAACGCGGGCTGCCTGGACGCGTGCCCCACGGGTGCGTTGATCCGCACCGAGTATCAGACGGTCGTGCTCCAGCCGGACGTGTGTAACGGTTGCGGCTACTGCGTGACGGCGTGTCCGTTCGGGGTGGTCGATCGCGACCACGTCGATGGCCGCGCCGGCAAATGCACGCTCTGTTACGACCGTCTCGAGGACGGCCTCGAGCCGGCCTGCGCGAAGTCCTGTCCGACCGATTCGATCCAGTTCGGCCCCCACGAGGAGCTGGTGGAGATCGCTACACGCCGCGTCGCCGAACTGCACGAGCGCGGGATCGAGGGCGCGTACCTGTACGGAGCCGGCGACGAGCCCGATGAGCAGCTCGCCGGCGGTCTCGGCGCTTTCTTCCTGTTGACCGAGCCGCCAGAGCGCTACGGGCTACCCGCACACGCGGACTCGCCCGTCCAGGAGAACCTCGTTCCTGCCACGCTGGCCGCGGTTGCCGCCGGTCTGCTCGCCGGCGCCGGAACTGTGGTCGCCTTCGTAGCGGCCGCACGCCGCGGTCGGAAGACACGTGCAGAGGGAACGTGGTGAACGACGAGCACGATGACATCCAGCCGGCACTCGGCACTCGGGGCGGGCCGGCCTCGTGGTCGCCGGCTGAACCGGGGGCACAGGTCGAGCTCGCGCGTCCTGACTTCGGCGACGCGCGGTGGTCGTATCTGTACAAGACGGGCGACACCGGCTATGCCGACGCTGAGCCCGCTCCCGGTGAGGTCAGTGCGGCCAACCGGAGAATGCGCGACGCGCCGGTCTCGGACATCCATGGGCCGTTCATCCACGCACCCCTGTGGGGCTGGGAAGTCGCAACCTACTTCTGGCTCGGCGGAACCGCGTCAGGCTCGGCGTTCGTCGCGCTCGCGTGCGACGCCGCCGGCGACCACCGCTCGGCCGCGATCGCCCGCAAGGTCGCGCTCGGCGCGGTCGCGCCCGCGCCGGCGCTGCTGATCGCCGACCTCGGCCGCCCCGAGCGGTTCCTGAACATGACGCGGATCTTCAAGCCGCGCTCGCCGATGAACACGGGCGCCTGGTGCCTGGTCGCGTTCAGCGGCTCGGGTGCCCTCGCGGTCGGGTGCGACCTGATCGGGCGACCGAAGGCCGCCCGGACGCTCGGCGCGGTGACCGCGCTGTTCGGCAGCTATCTCGGCTCCTACACCGGAGTGCTGCTGGCGTGTAGCGCCGTCCCGCTGTGGTCGGGTGCGCGCACGATCCTCGGACCCGCATTCGTCGCCACCGCGACCGCCACCGGCGCGGCCGCGACGCGGCTCGTGCTCGTGGCCAGCGGGCTTCCGCACGAGCATCCGACCCGGAAGGCGCTCGGCGCGATCGAGACCGCCGCGATGCTGACCGAGCTCTCGATCTCAGCGCTCGGCGAGCGGCGCCTGGGCGATGCCGCCAACCCTCTCGGCCGCGGGCGCGCCGGCCTCTACTTCCGCACCGCCAAGAGCCTCGTCGCGCTCGGTCTCTCGCTCCGGTTGGTCGCGCGCCGTACCGGTTCGCGCGAGCACGATCTCGCGAGCGTCGTGTACCTCGCGGCCGGCCTTCTGTTCCGGTTCGCGTGGGTCTACGGAGGGCACGACTCCGCGAGGGATGACGAGGTCGTGGCAGCGGTGGCGCGCGACCGGCACGGGCGGCGCGCCATGTCGGTCCGGCGCTCGACACTGCCGCTCCCCGACGTCTTCCGCCGAGCGTACGGTGAAGCCGTCAGGCTCACCAGCCTTGCGATCGAGCGGCGTCTGCGCCGCTGAGCGCTCAGTTGGCGAGGGTCCCGTCGAAGTCGATCGTGGCGTGCGTGCCGTCGCAGAACGGCTTGTTCGACGAGCCGCCGCAGCGGCAAAGCGCCACCGGGTCGGGGTGCTCGATCACGTGCCCGTCCGGTGCCGTGATCGTCATCGGCCCGGACACGATGTTCGGGCCGTTTTCGCTCGGGGTGATGTTGACCTCGGGCATTGGTTTCCTCCTAGGCGAGCTTGATCGTGTTGTTGATGGGTAACTGCCGGACGCGGGTGCCGCTCAAAGCTGCAATCGCATTCGCCAGTGTTGGTGCAACCAAGGGGACGCTGACTTCGCCGACCCCGGTCGGCGGCTCGGTCGACTCGATCAAGTGCACCTCGATCTGCGGGACCGAGCGCATGCGCATGACCGGGTAACGGTCGAAGTTCTGGGTGACGATCTCGCCGCCGTCGCCGATGACGATCTCGCCCCACGCTGCGGCGCTCAGGCCCCACAGAATCCCACCCTCCACCTGCGCGCGGATGAGGTCGGGGTTGACGTGTCTACCGCAGTCGAGGGCGAAGATGACCCGATCGACGTGGACGCGCCCGCGCGCGTCGAACGACACCTCCGTGACCTGGGCGCTATGCCCCAGGAAGTCCGAGCTCGTGATCCCGCGTGCCCGGCCGTCGGGCAGCGTCGATCCCCAGTCAGCGCGTTCGGCCGCGAGCTCGAGGGCGCGCAGCGTCCGCGGGCTGTCTTTCAGCATTCCTCGGCGCAGCTCGACGGGATCGCGGCCCGCGGCGATCGCGAGCTCGTCTATGGCTGACTCGCGCGCGAATTCGGTGTGCGAGTTGCCGACCGACCGCCACACCATCGTCGGGATCCGCGACTCGAAGTTGGTCGCCTCGACCCGGAAGTTCTCGACGGCGTATGGCGGGTCGACCGCGCCGGTCGTCGTGAAGAAGTCGACGCCATTGGTGAACATCACGTCGCGGACGAACGGGAGGTTGACGGATGTCGGCTCGGCCACGATCTGCTGATCCCAGGCGGTGAGATGGCCGTCCGCGTCGGCTCCGGCCCTGACGCGGTGGACGGCCATCGCGCGGTAGCGACCGACCTTGAACTCCTCCTCGCGCAGCGACTGCACCTTGATCGGGTGCCGCCAGTCGAGCGCTCGCGCGATCTGGACGGCCTCGGCCGTGGGGTCGTGTTCCGCGCTCGAGTGGAGTCCGAACGATCCGCCGGCAAAGGTGATGTGCACCTCGACCTGCTCCTTGTCGATGCCGGCGATCGAGGACGCGTTCATCTTCACGTATTCGGGTCCCTCGCTCCCCACCCAGACTTCCAGCACGCCGTCCTCGCGCATCCGGCAAGCCGCGTTGTTCGGCTCCATCGGCGCGTGCGCGAGGTACGGCAGTACGTATGTCGCGTCGACCGTCGCGGCGGCGCTCGGCCAAGGCTTGGTCGACGTCGCCGTCGTCCCGCGCGGTCACGGCCTTCTCGCCCGTCTCGAGCAGCCTGAGGTGCTCCGCGAGCAGGTCGGCGGTGCTGCGCCGCTCGGCGTTCGTGTCGTCCCACTCCACGACCAGCGCCCGCAGTCCACGCTGCGCGTCGGCGACGGTCTCGGCAACGACCGCGACGCCCTCGTCGATCGGGACGACCGCGGTCACGCCAGGTTCGGCGAGCGCCGCCTGGTCATCGACCGACGCGACCGCGGCGCCGAACCTCGGCGGGTGAAACACCAGCGCTGTCAGCATCTCCGGGAGGCTGAGATCGATCGTGAACGGGGTGGCACCGAGAATCTTCGGGACCGCATCGACCCGCAACCGCCCATCGCGGCCGATCAGCCTGAAGTCGGCAGGGTTCTTCGGCTCGACGCCGTCGGGCACCGGAAGCTGCTCGGCGCGCGCCGCGAGCTCGGCGAAGGCCTGCCTGCCGCTCGCATGGCGCAGTACGCCGTTCTCGACCTCGACCTCATCGGCGTGCACGTCCCACGTGTCGGCGGCCGCGGCGACGAGCCGCGCCCGGGCTTGGGCCGCGGCGAGTCGGTACCGCCCCCAGATCCCCTTCATCGAGTTGGATGCGCCCGTGAGCTGGAACGCGCTGCCGAGGTCCGGGTTTCCGTACACGTCACCATTCGGCCCCGCTCCGTTCGCGGCATTGACCACCCGGACCGAGTCGAAGTCAGCGTCGAGCTCGTCGGCGACGATCGTCGCCAGGCCCGTGTGGATGCCCTGTCCCATCTCGATCTGACTGGAGTAAGCGACCACCGTCCCGTTCGAGTGGATCCGGAGGTACGGATGAACCGGGTCGGCCAGCTCCTCGGTCGTGAGCCTGCGATCCTCGATCTCGGCCGGGGCGACGAGCGGCGCAGGCTCGGTGTCCGACTGCAGCGTGTCGGCGGCGGCATGGATCGCAGCACGGATCCGCGGATAGGTCCCGCAACGGCAGAGGTTGCCGCTCATGAAGGTGTCGATCTTCGCGTCGTCGGGTGACGGGTCTGACTCCAGCAGCGCTACCGCGGCCAGCGTCTGCCCGGGCTGGCAGTAGCCGCACTGCACGACGTTGCCGCGATGCCACGCGTCGCGGACGGCGTTGACGACCGGACCCGAAGCGCCCTCGACCGTCGTCACGGCCTTCCCGACGGCCCGCTCGGTCGCGGTCTGGCACGACTTGGTGTTGCGGCCGTCGATCAGCACCGTGCACGCCGCGCAGAAGCCCGCTCCGCACCCGAACTTCGTGCCGTGCAGGCCGATGACGTCCCTCAGAACCCACAGCAACGGGGTCTTCGCGTGACGGTCGTCAAGCTCGACGTCGGTGCCGTTGACGACAAGCTTCATCTGAGACCTCCAGCGGCCGGAACCTGCGGGCGTTGCATCACGAGCCGCAGGATGTCCGCCGCGCAGGTGAGCGGTCCTCACCGGATCCTGGTGATTCTCGGCGAGGACCGCCAGGTCGCCCTGTTTTACAGAGGGATGGGGCTCACACCGGCCTTCGCGCTCTGATCCGGGACGGCATCAGGTCATGCGCCGGTAGCGCCACACGGACAGCGGGATGAACACGGCCAGCAGACCGACGATCCAGGCGACTGCGCCGCCGAGCGAGGGTGGTGTCCCGGGGACGAGGGCCAGGGAACGCGCTGCGTTCGCGGCAAGGGTGACGGGGCTGACCTTCGCGATGACCTGCAGCCAGTGCGGCAGGGTCGAGACGGGCACGAACACCGAGCTCGCGAACACGAGCGGAAACAGGACCACGAACCCGGCGGTTTGAGCCGCCTCGGCGCCGCGGACGGTCAGTGCCACGAACGCGAAGATCCAGCTCAGCGCGAGCCCGAACGCGCTGACCAGCGCTATGCAGCCGATGGCCTGTGCGACGCCGGCCTGGAAGCGGAAGCCGATGATGTAGCCGACGACGATCATCAGCACGATGATCAGGACGTTGCGGACCAGGTCGGCGGCGGTACGGCCGACGAGCACCGCGGACCGCGCCATCGGCATGGAGCGGAAGCGGTCGATCACGCCGAGTTTCAGGTCCTCGGACAGGCCGACTGCGGTCTGGCTCGCCCGGAACGTCACCGACTGGATCAGGATGCCCGGCAGCAGATAGTCGATGTAGCTCACGCCGGGGGGCAGTGAGTGACTGATCGCGCCGCCGAACACGTAGGTGAACAGGAGCACGAACATGATCGGCTGGATCGTCGAGAAGATCAGCAGATCCGGTTGGCGGACGAAGTGGCGCAGGTTGCGCACGCTGACCACCCGCGCGTCGCTGAGATCGCCGCGTAGCTCGCGAGGCGAGAGGCGCCGCCACCGCGATGGTTGCCTCGGCGCCGGGCGGACGGACGCCCCCGCGCGAACGGCACGAACGGCGGTCGGCACGCCGACGTTCGTCGGATCGGGTCGCCCGTTATCCGCCGTGACCGCAGCCTCCGCCCCATTCTCGCTCGGCGGAGCGCCCGTCAGCTGGAGAAACACGTCGTCGAGTGTTGGCCGACGCAGCCCGAGATCGCTCACCGCGATTCCCGCCTTGCGCAGCGCGGAGGCCGCCTCTTCGATCATCTCGAGCCCATCCCGCGGCGCCGGAAGCGTCAGCTGCGCGAGCCGGTCGCCGGGCTCGGGCGCACCGCAACCGATCCCGGCCAACGCCTCCCGGGCCCTGTCCCGCTCCGCCGCGCGGACGAGCTCGAGTTCCAGGATCTGCCCGCCGACCCGGTCCTTGAGCTCGCTCCCGGTCCCCTGCGCAATCACCCGACCGTGATCGATCACGGCGATCTGCTCCGCGAGCTGATCGGCCTCCTCGAGGTACTGAGTGGTCAGCAGAAGCGTCGTCCCCTCGCGGACGAGCTCGCGCACGACCGCCCAGATCTCAATGCGGCTGCGCGGATCGAGGCCGGTCGTCGGCTCGTCCAGGAACAGCACGCGGGGGCGGGTCAGCAGACTCGACGCTAGGTCGAGACGTCGCCGCATCCCACCGGAGTACGTGCGGGCGGCGCGGTCGGCGGCGTCAGCCAGATCGAAACGCTCTAGCAGCTCGCCCGCCCGCGCGCGAGCATCCGCGGCCGAGAGGTCAAACAGCCGCCCGAACATTTCGAGGTTCTCCCGGCCGGTCAGGATCTCGTCGACCGCGGCAAACTGGCCGGTCAGCCCCAGGAGCTCGCGGACGCCCGCGGCGTCGTGGACGACGTCGTGGCCGAAAACCTCGGCACGTCCGGCGTCAGGAGCGAGCAGCGTGGCCAGCACCCGAACCAGCGTCGTCTTCCCGGCGCCGTTCGGTCCGAGCAGACCAAAGACGGTGGCCTCCTCGACGTCCAGGTCGACCCCCGCAAGCGCGGTGGTCGTCCGAAAGCGCTTGACCAGACCCTCGATATGGATAGCCGAATCAGCCGTCACTCACCCTCCAGCAATGCCTCGCCGGTCGCGTGCTAGCGCTTGCCAGCCTACGCTCCGAGATTCCGAGCGACTGTATTCGGCCCATTCGGGGCCGGAGCCGCTTGACGATCACGGACGCCATGATCGCCCCGGCGGAGGTGAGCTCCCCTCGCCGAATGATGGTGATTTTCTAACCGGGCGAGATCGGAATCGCCTGAATCTGACGATGACCGCTCACCGGATGGCGTGGGAGGTTTGCGACCCAAGTCGCCAACCGAAAGTCGAGCGCACATGGCATCTCGAGCTGTTCGTGAACCTAATCGTTGGGCGGTGCTCGCCTTGTTGAGCGTTGCGCAGCTGATGGTGGTGCTGGACGCGACGATCGTGACTGTCGCCTTGCCTTCGGCCCAGCGGGCGTTGCATTTCTCTAACGAGAATCGGCAGTGGGTCGTCACCGCGTACGCGTTGGCGTTCGGCAGCCTGCTGTTGGTCGGCGGCAAGCTGGGCGATCTGTTCGGCCGCAAGTGGGCGTTGGTCGCCGGGTTGGTGGGGTTCTCCGGGGCCTCGGCGGTCGGTGGGCTGGCGCAGTCGTTCGGCCTGCTCGTCGCCGCTCGAGCGACCCAGGGGGTGTTCGGAGCGCTGCTGGCCCCGTCGGCGCTGTCGCTCTTGACGGTCACGTTCGCGGGGACTGCCGACTGGCAGAAGGCGTTCGGGATCTTCGGCGCGGTCGCCGGCGGCGCCGGAGCGGTCGGGCTGCTGCTCGGGGGTGTGCTGACGCAGGTGCTCTCGTGGCGGTGGTGCTTGTACGTCAATCTGGTGATCGCGGTGCCCACCACGATCGTGGCGTTGCGCCTGCTCGTCAACCACAGGCCCTCCGAGCGCGCCCACATCGACATTCCCGGCGTGCTCACGTGGACATTGGGGCTGTTCGCGCTCGTGTTCGGCTTCTCGAACGCCGAGACCCACGGGTGGGGCGCCACCGCGACCATCGTCGCGTTGATCGCGAGCCCGCTGCTGCTGACCGCGTTTGTCCTGATCGAGCGCCGCGTCGATCACCCGCTGATGCCGTTGCACATCGTGTGGGACCGGGCTCGCGGAGGGTCGTATGCCGCGCTGTTCGTGACCGGGGCCGGCGTCTTCGCGGTGTTTCTGTTCCTCACCTACTTCCTGCAGGCGAACCTCGGGTTCTCGCCGCTCAAGACCGGCCTGGCGTTCCTGCCTCTGAGCATCGTGCTGGTCATCACCTCAACGACCATCCAGACCCGGGTGGTTCAACGCACGGGCGTCAAACCGCTGATACTCCTTGGCATGGCGCTGGGGGTCGTCGGGATGCTTCTGCTCACTCAGCTGACGCCCACCTCCAGCTACGGCACGGGCGTCCTGCCCGCTCTGCTCGTGATCGGTGTCGGAATGGGCTGCATCTTCGCGCCGGCGTTCTCGTCCGCGACGCTCGGCGTCGCGCCAAACGAAGCCGGCGTCGCCTCCGCCATGGTCAACACGTCTCAGCAAATTGGCGGCTCGGTCGGCACCTCGCTGCTCTCAACGATCTACGCCACCGCCGTCGCGAGCTACCTCACCAGCCATGCCCACGTATCAGGCCTCGCCTCCGCCGCGCAGGTCCACGGCGACACGACGGCGTTCTGGTGGGCCGCCGGGATCTTTGGCTTGGGCTTCGTGCTCGCGGTGCTGATCCTGCCCAGCCAGTGCGAGGCCCGCCCGGCGACGACTGTCGTCGCTCTCGCCCGATACGCGATCGGCAACTGCAACCACGACGACACCGCAGAAGGCATAGCTGTCGCCGACGACCCGGGCTCCTCAGCTCGCACCGAGCCGTCCTTGGTGCCGCAGCCCGGAATTGAACCGCGGCCACTCGCCGTAGAGACGGTGCGCCCGCCGGCCCCGAGAGCGGGAGCTTGACGCATATTCGGTCCCCGTTCTGGCCGGAGCATTCCGCGGGCTAGACCAGCGCGGCCCTGCCAACAATTCAAACATATGCTTGACCATGATCGGCGAGCGCGCTAAGCTGCTCAAGCAATCGCTTGATCTAACTTCCGAGGAGGCCTCCGAGTCATGAAAGTCGCACTGACCGGTGCAACAGGATTCATCGGATCTCACGTACTGACGGAACTTTCGGAGCACGGCCACGAGGTTGTCGCGCTCGTCCGCGACAACACCCAGGCGGACATGGTCGCGTCCAGAGGGGCAACACCGGCCGTGGTCGAGCTGTCAGATCGACCGGCAGTCGTCAGGCTGCTCGGCGACGCGGATGGCGCGATCCACACCGCGAGCCCGGGCGACGCTACGAGCGCCGACCTCGATTCCGGGTCGTCGATGCGGCGATCAGGCGTTCGCGCGCACCGGCAAGCCGTACCTCCACATCAGCGGTCTCTGGATCTACGGAGACAACTTGTCGATCACGGAGGAGTCCACATTCGACCCGCCCGCGCTGGTGGCGTGGAAGGGGCCCATCGAGCAGCGGGTACTCGATGCGCCGGGCATGCGCGGAGTCGTGATCGTGTCCAGCGTCGCCTACGGCGACGGCGGAGGCGGGATTCCCGGGCTGCTCCTCGGCTCACCTCGCGACGAGGCGGGCAATCTGATCATGCTCGGCACCGGACAACAGCACTGGTCCACCGTGCACGCGGCCGACCTCGCCGATTTCTTCCGGCGCGTCCTCGAATCCGAGTCGGCTCAGGGCCGGTACGTCGTCGGTAACGGGTTGGACCCGACCGTCGCCGAACTCACCGAAGCCGCGGCCATCGCCACAGGCGCACCCGGGGCGGTCCCCGGTTCGGATGACGAGGCGCGGGCCCGCCTGGGCGATTACTTCGCCGAAGTCCTGCTGCTCGATCAGGGAACCGCCGCCGCCAAGACCCGAGCCGACCTCGGCTGGTCGCCTTCGCGTCCAAGCCTGGTCGATGAGTTCCGCAACGGGAGCTACAGGAAAGCGACAGTCGCTTGACAGCAACCGCTGCAGGTCCGGTGTGGCGTATCGGCAGGATCGGCTATATGCCACCCCGGGCCGCGACGGACCGGGACGCTCGACCGGACGGGTCTACGCCGCCGTTGTCGGCGCTGGACGTAAAGCACGGGGTCGACGGGCGATTGACCTCCTGATCGCGGCAACGGCGCTCGCCGCGGAGCTCCCCCTATATACACGAAACCAGGCCGACTTCGCCGGGCTTGAGACCCTGCTCGAGGTCGTCGCCGTGCGTGCAGCCCGATAGCCAGCTAGCCGTTGCGGGCGCGCGTCTCGTGCCGAGATGCTTGCCCCTCCGTGCACCCTGCTCGGTGCGGTCCTGAGCCGGGGCGTAGGCTTGTTCGCCTATGCATTGCCCATGCAGACGCTCGCGGCGCCGATGACGCGACGACAGGACGGCGCTCCACGCGACCGGCGTCGATGCGCGGCTGCGCATCGACGTGACCTGCTTCAACAACACAACGCGCGTGCCGGAGCGACGCGCGACACTGTTGGGATGCGACCGAACCCAGTCCATGCGAGCGACGATCCCGAGGTGGTACGGCAGCTGATCCGCGAGAACCCGTGGTGCATTCTCGTGAGCAGCAACGCCGGCGAGCTTGTCGCGTCGCACTATCCGGTGCTGCTCGATGACGAGTCGGCCGAGCTGGCGGTGGTGACCCACGTCGGGCGTCCGGACGAACGAGTCCATGGGTTCGGGGAGCAGGAGGTCATGCTGATCGTCCAGGGTCGCCATGGCTACATCAGCCCGAGCTGGTACGTGCCTGGGACGACGCCGGCCCCGACCTGGAACTTCAGCGTCGCGCACTGTTACGGGGTCCCCGAGCTTCTGGCCGCGGACGAGAACCTGCGGGTACTCGCGCGGCTCGTGGACCATTTCGAGCGCCACGTCGACCGGCCACAGCTCTTGGACCCCCAGTGGGGCGCGCAGTTGGCCAGGGGAACGGTGGGGCTGCGCATCCCGATCGCGCGTTTTGTCTGCAAGATCAAGTTAAGCCAGGACAAGAGCCCGGAGAACCAGCAGCGCGTGATCGCTGCGTTACGGGCGCCGGGCCCTTATCACCACCCAGCTCTAGCCGACGAGATGGAGCGCTCGATCGATATGTGACGGACCTCCCAGACGTCACCCTTTGGTTGGGGCAGGCAGATCGATGGACTGGAGCTGTTGGGAGGCGAGCAGCCCTCCGGCCCGAGTTCGCGGCCGAGCCCGGATCCCCTGACTCCGCGTCCTCGCTCAGCGCGCTCGCCGCCGTCACCCCAGGCGAGGCGCCGGGTGATCGCAGACCAGACCCTCTAGATCGGTCGGTGCGACGGCGGATCATCTCTTCCGGGTGATGCTCCGCCGCGGGATGGCGGGACAGTCCATCGAATGCCCGAAGGTCTGTCGCCGGCCGAGGTCGGAAAGGAAATCGCTGAGCACCGCGAGCACGCTGAACACGCCGCGCACGCCGAACACGCCGAGCACCCGGCCCATAGCCACGCCGGTCGTGACCGACTGATCTCGATCGTCGAGGCGCTCCTGCTCTCGATCGTGGCGCTGATGGCCGCATGGTCCGGCTACTCGGCCGCCAAATGGAGCACTGAATCGTCGCTCTCGTTGTCGAAAGCGTCCGATGCCCGAAGCGACGCCGGCGCCGACGAGATCCAAGCGACGCAGATACGCACGTTGGACTCGGTGTCGTTCAACGCGGTGGAAGGGGCGTACGTCGCGCACAACACCCAGCTGTTCAACCTGACCGTTAAGCGGCTCCGAGCCGGCTATCGCCCCGCGTTCGAGGCCTGGCTCGCGACACACCCTCTCAAGAACCCGAACGCGCCGGCAGATCCGTCGGATATGCCGCAGTACGTGATCCCTCAGCAGCAGCAGGCCGCGGTGCTCACTGCCCGAGCCAATGCCCTTTTCGACGCGGGTCAATCCGCCGCGGGAACCGCAGACAAGTACGTGCGACTCACCGTCCTTCTCGCAGCGGTCTTATTCCTGGTGGGGATCGGTAGCCGCTTCCCGGCGCGTGCGGCGCGTTACGGCCTGATCGCTGTCGCCGCCGGCCTACTCGTTGTCTCCGTCGTCCAGTTGCTGGGCCTCCCCGGGCCTCCATCGTGAGGATGCCCTGGGACGGCGCCGATCAGGTGACGCTGCCGCCCAGCACCGCGACCAGCACCTTGGCGTTCTTCTTGCCGATCTTCGGGACGTCGAACTCCCAGACCGTTCCGTTGACGAACGCCAACCGGAGAGACGAGAACAGCTTTCCATCCTTGAGCTCAACCGCTTGGAGCTCCTCGCGGGGGGCGCGGGCCAGCACCTCGTCCGTGACCTTCATCTTGAGAGCACCCGACTTCGTCTTGATCAGCGCTACCTCGGTCTCACTCGCCGCGATATAAGCAACCCGGCCGAAGGCGGGGACGTCTGAGGCCTTCGAACGACTCGCGACCGCGGTCGCCGCGACCGCCCCGACGGCGCCGCCAATGGCGCCCACCGACGCCTTCTTCCCAAACCCTCGCGGGTTGACCATTGCGCCGGCAAGCTCCGGCGCGCCTAGCGCCGCGGTTCCCTCTCCAGCCATGCCCCAGCCCCCTCCTTGTCGATTTTCACGGCTCCACTGCCGACCGAACACCCGGGCAATGCGAGCCAGAACGTCGGAAGCCTACCTCCCAGGTGAGCGTCGACGAGCTGGTCGCGAGCTGATCCGTGTCTTCTGGCGTGACCATGGCTCGCTCGCTCTGGTTGCAAGTCGTCGAGAGGCCTGGCAGGATGCCCCCTCGGATCGGGCGGCGAATCGGGAGCGGGCATGGACGCAAGCGTTTGGGGACGGATCACGCGGGACATCATGATCGCGCTGACGATGGTGGTGGCCGGTCTGGCGGCGGCGAGCTCCGCGCGGGCGAGCACGCAGGTCAACGTGCCCGCGACAGCGGGTCCGGTGGGCATGTCGGGGACGACCGGATTTGTCGACACGGGCGTTTCGGTCGAGGGGTCGGCGTCGATCTCGGGGACGGGCACGATCGACATCGGGTACGGCCCAGACGACACGCCCGACGGCGATCCGGGGGCGGGTGCGTGCAGCACGCTGTGCCCGGCGCCGACCCTCACCTACTGGTCGCTGATTGCCCGGATCGGAGCTGGTCCGTGGCAGGAGGTCGGATCGGGTCCGACGACGGTTCTCGGTACCGGCGAGTTGTATCTCGGGGTCGATGACGACGGGTACGACGACAACTCCGGTAATTGGACCGCGACAGTCACCGCCGACCCCGCGGATAGCGACAATCCCCGCCTAGCCGTCGCCCTCGACGTCCAGAACGGCTCGGTCACCAGCACGTCCGGATCGATCGACTGCGGCCCTCACGACGGCGGTTCCACCGGCACAGCGTGCTTCGCGACATCCGAGCCCGGCGAGCCCGTCACCCTCAACGCGGCAGCCAATTCCGGGTACGTCTTCAGCGGTTGGGTGGGAGGAGGATGCACCGGAACAGGCTCGTGCCAGGTCACCAACGGTCTAACCAACGTCGTCGAGGCGACCTTTGCCCCATCGTCCGCCACGGCGCCAGTACTCACTCTCACCAACGTTGACGATCAGAATGCCGTCGAGCCACGCGGCGGCGCGGCGACCTATACGCTGACGGCGGGCGTGAGTGGCGAGAGCCCCGCCGGTGAGAGCGATCCTCGCCTGTTCACGATCTACGATCCGCTGCCCGCAGGCGAGATGCTGTCGGCGACGCCGGCGGGATCCGGCTGGAACTGTGACGAGTCGGGCGCCAGCGAGGTGCGCTGCACGACGACCAGCCAGGTGACGATCGCGATCGGCGGAACCCTCCCATCGATCACGCTCCCGGTGAGCATCGCGGCATCGGCCCCCTCCCCGCTGTCAAACGCCGCCCAGGTGATCTCCTCCGACGCCCAGTCGGCAGTCATCGCCACCGACGTGATGACCGCGCCGCCGCCGACCGGCTCCGGACCCGCTCCGCCGACCGCGACGGCGTCACAGCCGCGGGCGCAGGGTAGCTCGGCCGCGACCTTCACCGGCGCCGTCGACCCTGACGGACTCGCGACCACTGCTCACTTCGAGTACGGGCTCGACCCCCGGTACACCGGCGGCGGTTCGGTGGTCTACAGCCAGACGACTCCGACGGTGGATGTGGGCGCGGACGCGGTGAGTCACTCGCTCTCTCAGATGGTCACCGGGCTGCTGCCGAACGCCGTTTACCACGTACGACTGGTGGCCGTGAACACGGCGGGCACGGTCACAAGCAGCGACGAGGTGTTCACCACGGGCAAGGCGCCGGCGCCCTCGCCGCCGACACTCGGCAAGACTGCAAACGTGACGCCGATCTCCGGGCTGGTGTTGGTCAAGCTGCGCGGAGGCCATGGATTCATTCCGCTGACCCAGGCCCGTCAAGTGCCGGTGGGCTCGGAGATCGACGCACGGAGAGGGACGCTTGAGATCGTGCTGGCGACGACCAAGAAGCGCGAAACCCAGGAGGCACGCCTGAACGGAGGCGTGTTCTCGATAGGACAGGTCAAGGCGGGGCGGGACAAGGGCCTGACCACGTTCACGCTCAAGGAAAACGCCTTCCCTGGCGCCCCCTCGTACGCCGAGTGCAGCGCCGGTAAGCACGCGCGGACCGCGCAGACGAGCACGCCGGTGGCCCAGGCGGCAAAGCGCAGCTCCAAGGTCCTGCAGCTGCTGACCGCCAGCGATAACCATGGCAGCTTCCGCACCAACGGCCGCTACAGCGCCGCCACGGTCCTCGGCACAAAGTGGGTGACCGAGGACCGCTGCGATGGCACCCTGACGGCCGTCAAGCGCGGCAAGGTGAGCGTCCTGGACTTCCACACCCGCAAGACGATCACGCTGAACGCCGGCCAGCAGTTTCTGGCCAAGGCCGCTCAATAGGGGCGTCCCGGTCACACGACGATGGTGTGCTCGGCGATGCGCGATGGAGCCAAACCCGGCGGGAGCAGAGGTCCGTGAAGGGGTTAGGCGCGACCATCGACATCGACCAGGCGCCGCGGTTCAGGGATCGCGCTTCATCGCCGCGGTACCGTTAAGCGATCTCGCTCGTTTCGGCCGGAGCGGCAAGCCCCGCGCCGGAGAGAACCGACCGGTGATCAGGACGAAGATATGGCAGACGAAACCGCGATTGACCCCTCTGCTCCGCCCTCTGGGACCGGATGCGCCGAATGCCTGTCGGAAGGCGGTTGGTGGCTTCATCTACGGCGCTGCGCCCAATGCGGGCACATCGGCTGCTGCGACTCCTCCCCCTCCCAGCACGCCAGCCACCACGCAGCCGATGCCGGTCACCCCCTGATCCGCAGCTTCGAACCTGGCGAAGACTGGTTCTGGAACTACGGCACCGAACAGTTCTACGACGGTCCGTCGCTCGCTCCACCAGAGCATCATCCGCTCGACCAACCTACGCCTGGACCCGCCGGGCGAGTGCCGGCGGACTGGCAGCGCCACCTTCATTGAGGCGGGATTCGCTGAGCCGCCGTCCGGCCTCCGGGCCCGCCAGGGTGACGCAACGCGGCCATGACTACGCCGCAAGCAAGTCGAGTACCGCCAGCTCGATGGCGGTCCGACGCTCCTCTTGCGCGAGACCCCGTTTCTCAATGCGTCGGAGCTCGCCGGCGATGGTCCAGCCACAAAGGAAACGATCGAACACGCGAGGATCGATGTAGGACCCACGGGCGACGGCGGGCGTATTGCCCAGCGCGTCGGACACATCCATCGTGGCTTGTCGGATCGCCCGCCGGCGCGCGCGATCGCTGGCTGAGTCCTCCGCCGCGCGGGCCAACGCCACCGCTGCCAGTAGCGTGCCGTTCCAGGTTCGGAAGTTCTTGGCGCTGAACGAGTCGCCAATCAGGTTCTTCAAGTGCTCGTTTATGAGTGGGGCGTGGACCTGGCGCCACGCCTGCCGCTCGCGGAACGCAAGCAGATGCTCGCCGCCTCCGCGTCGTCGTTTCAGGGCACCGACAATCTCTACACAGCAGGGGTCGGCTATGGCATGGACGCGACGGACGCCTTCTTTGGCGACGTAGTCGAACACCGCGCGCCCGCTCTCAATTGAGACGTTGCCTTTCGCGATCGTGGCGAGGCCGAGGTGTCCGTCCTCTTTCTCGTAAACCTCGCTGCCGATCCGGAACATTCCGACGTCGAGCAGTCGCACCGAGCAGGACAGCACTCGCTCCCGGTTCAGAGCGTGCCCAGCCCGCATTGTCGCGAGCACGCGCTCACGCATCCTTGGCAATGTGTGGGCGAAAGCGACCATGTGCTCGAACTTCGCGTGGGCCTGCTGGTGGGTCCAGAGATCGTGGTAGCGGTATTGGCGACGGCCTGCCGCGTCCACGCCCGTCGCCTGCGGGTGCCCGAGCGGGTCCGGGCAGATCCATACGTCGCTCCACGCCGGCGGGATCGACAGTGCCCGAATTCGAGCGAGGGCGGACGGGTCGGTCAACGGAGCTCCGTCGACGTCGAAGTACGCGAACCCGGCGTCGATAGCGACGCGCGCGAATCCGGCAAGCGCCGGGTTGGATCGATGAAGCCTGGGCAAGCGAGGCGGTCCCGGTCTTTCCCCATGATTACCGACGATCGCTGCGTCCATTAACTGGGCACTCCGCTCGTCGCGCCACGTCACCAACGTTACGCGGACTCCAGAGACTTCGCCGGAGGGCTCCGTGCCCCCAGTCTCTCCGGGGGTGGGTTCAGCGTGGTTTGGTCATGCGCTGGTCGAGCGGTTCGGTGCTTGCGTAGGTGCGCAGGGCTCTGCTGATTACCAGCCGTTGGATTTCGCTCGTTCCCTCGAAGATGGTGTAGAGCTTGGCGTCGCGGTACCACTTCTCGACCGGGAAGTCTTTGATGTAGCCCCAACCGCCCATGGTCTGGATGGCTTGCTCGCAGGCGCGTACGGCGGTCTCGGAGGCTTTGAGCTTTGACATTGATCCTTCGGCGTTCTCGAATGCCCGGCGTTGGGCGGCCATCCAGGCGGCGCGCCAGGTCAGCAGCCGGGCGGCGTCGATGTCGGTGGCGAGGTCGGCGAGGGGGAAGGAGATGCCTTGGTTCTCGATGATCGGCTGTCCAAACGCCTCGCGCCCGACGGCGTAGTCGCGGGCGAACTCGAGCGCGGCGCGGGCGATGCCGATGGCCTGTGCGGCGACCATCGGGCGGGTACGCTCGAACGCGCCCAAGGCGGCGGAGGTGCGCCGCTGGACGGCTGCTGCGGGGCCGCCTTCTTCGGCGGGGCTGACCGGTTGTTGGCCTTGCTCGGCTTCGCGGCCGCGGGCGATGCGCTCCTGGAGGCGGTCGGTACCTCCGAGTAGATGCTCGCCGGCAACGCGGCAATTTTCGAGCAGGATCTCTGCCGTGTGCGAGGCACGGCACCCGAGCTTGTCGAGCTTGCGGAGCATCGACAGGCCTGGGGTGTCCTTGGGGACGATGAACACACCTTGTCCGCGGTGCCCGGCGTCGGGATCGACGGTGGCCACAACAACGTGAACGTCGGCGATGCCGCCGTTGCCGATGAACACTTTGTGGCCGTCGATGATCCAGTCGCCGCCGTCCTGGCGCGCGCGGGTCTGGATTGACCGCACATCGCTCCCACCGCTCGGTTCGGTCACGGCCAGGGCGGCGAGCTTGATGTCGTCGGGCGTGCCGAAGCACTGCGGGGCCCACTGCACGAGCTGCTCGTCCGTGGCAGCCTGGCGGATCGCCGCCAGTGCCAGCGCCGGGAGGACGATCGTCAGCCCGATGCCGGCGCATCCCCAGAACAGCTCCTCCATCAGGATCGGCAGCGACACACCTGTCGGGTCGATCGAAAGTTGGGCGTACAGCTCCCACTGATACAGGCCTTGGCGCGCGGCCTCTTGGAGCACCGGCCAGGGGAGCTCCTGCGCGCGGTCGTATTCCGCGGCGACCGGCCGGATCACCTCCGCCGCGAACGTATGCGCCTTATCCCTCAGCGCAACGTGCTCATCACTGAGATCAACGCTGAAGCTCATCGGTCAGGCTCCTCTCCGGAGGCTGGCGCTTCTGGGCGGTCCAGGGCGCGGATCATCGTGGCTAGCGCGTTCCAGGCGGTAGGGAAGCCGGCATAGACGGCAACCTGGCGCAGAACCTCGCGGATCTCCTGTTCGCTCGCCCCCTGCCGGTGGGCGACCCGCACGTACACGCCGAGTTGCAGCTGTTCACCGAGGCACCCGAGCATGGCCACCGTGCACAGCGCCCTCGTCTTCGGGTCCAGCACGTCCCCCGCGTAGACCTCGCCGTAGACGAAGTCCATGATGTAGCGGTGCAGCTCCGGGTCAAGCTGCTCGAGGTAGTCACGGGCGCGCTGCACGTTCTCAGGGCCGAGAAAGCGACCCGCGACGTCCGTTCCTGGCTCGCTCATCACTCTGCCCCCTGCGGGCCGACGTAGCTCGCGGCATCGAACGTGACGCGGATCCCGGTCGCGGCGAACTTGCCGACCATCTCGCCGTCGGCGAGCACGTCGGCCTCGGCCCACACCAGCCGACCACCCGCCCGCACCACGCGCGCGTCGGCACGGAGCGTGTCGATCTTGTTGGCGTTCACCGGGCGGATGAACCGCGCGAAGATGTCAACCGTCGTGATCGCGCTCTTCTTGATCTCCTCATCCTCGAGCACGGAGGTCGTGGCCGCGGCCATCGCCGCATCGGCCAGGGCCGCGACCACCCCTCCCTGGATGACGCCGAGCGGGTTCCCGAGCTCCGCGCGGGCCGGCATCTCGTAGGCCGCCTCACCCCGGCCGAAAGCGACGAGGTTCATCCCGAAGGTGCTTGACACCGGCGAGCGCAGCTCGCCGGACTTGGTCTTCTCCAACAGCTGATCGACGAGGCCGTGGCCCATGATCGCTCCCGTTCCACTTGTAGTTACTATTGAGTAACGTTACCCGTGGGTAATGTCTTTGAAACGGATGAGCAACCGACCCGGCACGGCCACCCCCGGCGAACGCCTCGCGCGCGCCGAACGCGAGCGCCTGATGCTCCGAGCCGCAGGCGAAGCCTTCGCGACCCAGGGCTTTCACGGCAGCTCGATGGACGACATCGCCCGCGCTGCCGGGATCACCAAACCGATGCTCTACCGGTACTTCGGGTCAAAAGAAGGCCTCTACGCCGCCTACCTGCAGACCACCGGCCACGAGCTCGTCGACAAGATGCGCGCTCCCGACACTCGTGGCGAGCCACCGGAAGTGCGCCTACGCGCGGGAGTCCGGGCTTTCCTCAACTACGTCAAAGAGCACCGCGCCGGGTGGACCGTCCTACACGGGGAGACCACCGTTCCGGCCGACGCCGACGTCGCCCACGAGGTAGCCGAGCTCCGCGGACGCATCATCCGCCTGCTCACCACCCTGTTCGGCGACGAAGCATTTGCGCATGCCTTCACCGGCGCCGCCGAGTCCCTCGCCACGTGGTGGGTGAACCAGCCCAATCCGTCCATCGACGAAGCCAGCGCGATTCTCATGAGCATTGCCGGGACAGCGACGACCTTCGATCAGGCACCCTAAACGCGACTTGACTCGCGCCGGCTTGATCCGAGCATGCCGCTGTTGCGCCCGCGAGGTCCGCGGGTAGACCGCCCTCAGCGGTCATCGAGCTGCGTCCAGTTGACTTGAAACGGGAGGACTCGTCTGATGTCGTCAGCGTCCACGTCCACGTCCACGCGCGCGGAGGCGTGGCCTGTGGCCGACCGCGCGGAATCGCGCCACCGCAGAAATCACCTCCGCGGCGTGCTGCTGATCGCGACCGTGCTCGCGCTAGCGCTGTCACCTGCCGCCCAGGCGTTCACGCTCCCCGTCACCGGGCCGTCGAACGCGCCGCGGATGGTGTTCAACAACAAGATGACCGTCACATCGGTCTGCCTACCGGTGACCAATCCCGCGGGCGGCACGAGCGTTCTGTACGGGCAGCGCTTCACCGACGGGCCGACGAGCTCGCTCACACCCGCGATAGTGCTCGTCCACGGGATTGCGTCCTCGACCGAGGACTGGGACTTCTCGCCGACGTGGTCGGTCGCCCGAGCGCTCGCCAGCGCCGGCTACGTCGTCTTCTCGTACGACCGGCTCGGGTACGCCAAAAGCAGCTACGACAGCCGGCCTGGTGGAGGCTTCACACTCACCACCCAGGCTCACCGCGCGATGCTCCACGACGTCGTCGGCGACGTAAAAACCGGCGGCTACACGGTCACCGCGAGCGGGGACTGCTCGGGCGCGACAACTCCGGGCCACACGCAGAACGGCAGCGTCGTGATCATCGGTCACAGCGCGGGCGGCTGGGTCGTCGCCGGCTACCCCGGCGAATATCACGACGTCGCGGCGATGATCCAGACCGATATCTCAGGCTCGGCCGGCGGCTCCACTACCAGCCCGCTCGGAGGCTCCTCGTCCGGCGGCTCCTTCAGTCCCGACCCCAACCATCCCGACTACTTCGAGTTCTTCCAGACGACCCAGAACTGCCTTGACTTCAACACGTACACCCCCGGCGTCGTCCCCTACGTCGCGAATATCGCCTGCACGCCGCCCTTCCTCGACTCGCCGTACGGCGAGATCGCCGATCTCGGGGCGATGTACGCCCAGAATGACGCCTACATCTCGATGATCGGCCCGTCCACCCCGGTATTGCTCACCTCCGGCGAGGAGGACACCACCGACCCGCCCTCGTCCGCCGACGCCGACTACGCCTACTACAAGGCCCACTGCGGCTGCGACGTCACCCAGGTGCTCCTGCCCAACACCGCACACCTGTTCATGGTCCACCAATCCCTGCCGACCTGGGTCGACGATGTCGTCAAATGGCTGACCGCCCACGGGCTGCCCGGGACACGGTGAGAGCGCCGGCGGTGCGGAAAGCCACCCACATTTGAACCGGCGCGGATGATCGTGGTACGATATCTCGGAGCGATACCTGCAACACGAGCGCGTCGGCTTTGCGTCCCAAACGTCATCGTGCCTATCGCCTTCCTTCCACTTTCGCGGTGCTGAGGTGTCGACGATTTCAGGTTCGATGGCTTGGGCGCTCTCAAACGGGACCGGTCGAGGCCGCCCTGCGCGCCGTCTCGCAGGAGGAGGAACGAAATGAGTGGTCACCCACACACCTCGGCGGAGCAGCCATTCCAGCCCGAGATCCCGCGGTCGCGGTTTGCTCTGGGACAGGCCCGCTACCCTCGCCACCTGGAGGAGCTACGTCTGGGTCGGTTCAGTGACGGTCAGGAGGCGGTCGCACCTCCGGAACCTGGCTTGCACCGTGGGCGCTTCAGCCAGGGCCAGGAGTCGTACGGCGACGAGGACCACGAGAAGCACATTCGCCGGCGCTACAGCGAGGGCATGGAGACCAGAACCTCGTCCGCGTGAACACGACCGCTGTACCACCGGTGTAGACATCCGTCACTGCCGGCGGGGCCGATACCCCGGAGCCTGCGGTCCATCGCACTCGTGACCACGTTGGCCGACGGCGCAGCCGTCCGATATCGTGGCGCGACATGACGCTCGACCAGGAGGATTTCACTCGGCTACTAGAGCTACGAACGGGCCTACGCCGCTTTCTGCGCTGGAGCGAGCAGCAAGCCAAGGCAGCAGGGCTGACGCCCGGCAAGCACCAGCTTCTCCTGGCGGTCCGCGGACACCCAAACCCTTCGGGGCCCACCGTCGGCGAGATCGCTGATTATCTCGTTCTTCGCCACCACAGCGCGGTCGGTCTGATTGACCGTGCCGTCGCGGACGGGCTGGTCGAACGCAACAGGGACCCCGACAGTAAAAGCGTCGTACGGATCACGCTCACCTCGGTTGGGCTCGAGAAGCTCGATCGGCTGTCCGTACCTCATCTAGAGGAGCTCGCCCATCTCGCCCCTACGATGCAGGCGCTGTGGGGTGCGCTCGACACCGCCGGGGGCCACGCCGCCGAGACCGTCCTCGCGAAATCGTAAGCGGCCCCCCAATGCCGAATCAGCGCCCTGCAGCGCCGCTTCGTTGAGAGGCGACCGGCCCTCGATGGGTGAATCATTAACAGCCAGCGATGGTCTATGAACGGCTCGTCCTCCGCTCGTCACTCGGACCAGCCGGGTCGCACGAGACCCGACTCGTAGGCGATCACGACGAGCTGGGCGCGGTCCCGGGCGCCGAGCTTGATCATGGCCCGGCTGACGTGCGTCTTGGCCGTGGCGGAGCTCACGACGAGCCGCTCGGCGATCTGGTCGTTCGACAGGCCGGCGGCGGCGAGCGCCATCACCTCGCGCTCGCGGTCGGTCAGCTCCTCGAGCGCGTCTGAGCGGGGCGGCTCCTTGGCGCGCGCCGCGAACTCGCCAATCAGCCGGCGGGTGACCGACGGCGACAGCAGCGACTCGCCGGCGGCCACTACCCGCACCGCCTCGATCAGGTCGGTCGGCTTGGTGTCCTTCACCAGGAAGCCAGCTGCCCCGGCCCGGATCGCGTCGAACACGTACTCGTCGAGCTCGAACGTGGTCAGGATCACGATCCGGACGCCAGCGAGCGCGGGGTCCGCGGCGATCTCGCGTGTGGCGGCGATTCCGTCGAGCGTCGGCATGCGGATGTCCATCAGCACGACGTCGGGGATGAGCGCGCGCGTCAGGTCGATCGCCTCGCGCCCGTCCGCCGCCTCGCCGACCACCTCGATCCCGTCCTGCGCGTCCAGGAGAGCGCGAAACCCGGCGCGCACCAGCGCTTGGTCGTCGGCGAGCAGCGTGCGGATCACGGCGGTCACTTGCCCGGCACCGGGATCCGCGCCCGAACTCGGAACCCGCCGCCGGATCGGGGACCGGCGTCGAATGTGCCGCCGAGGGCGACCGCGCGCTCGCGCATGCCGGGAATGCCGTTGCCACCGCCCTCGCCGTCCGGCACCGGGACCTCGCGGCGACCGCCGGAGGCGCCCGGGCCATGTCCGTCGTCGTCCACCTGCACGATCAGCTCACCGGGGCCGTAGGTCAGCTCGACGTTCGCGGCGCCGCCCCCGGCATGGCGGACGATGTTGGTCAGGGCCTCCTGCACGATCCGGAACGCTGCCAGATCGATGCTCGCCGGGAGCGGCCGGCGCTCGCCGTGCACCTCAAGCGTGACCCCGACGCCGGCCGCGGTAGTACGGGTCACGAGGTCGTCAAGGCGGTCCAAACCCGCCGTCGGCGCCCGGGGGGCCTGCGCGCCGGTGCCACGCAGGACACCGAGCACCGAGCGGACCTCGCGCAGCGCGTCGGCGCTCGCGTCGTTGATCGCCGTCAGCGCGATCCGTGCCTGCTCGGGCTTCTCGTCCATCAGGTGCAGGGCGACGCCTGACTGCACGTTGATGAGCGAGATGTTGTGCGCGAGTACGTCGTGGAGCTCCTGGGCGATGCGCAGCCGCTCCTCGTCGGCCTTGCTACGGGCCTGGAGCTCGCGCGCCCGCTTGGCCTCCGCGAAGCGCACCCGGCGGCTGCGTACCCCTTCGGCGCTCGCCAGTGCCACGAGCAGCCAGGCTCCGATCGCGAGCGCCGCCAGCACCTTCGGGCCGCCGGAGTGCCCAAGCAGCCACGGCAACCCGAGAAACACTAACCAGCCGGCCCCGACCGCGGCCCACGCGAGTACCCGCTCCCCGGCGAACACGGCGGAAACAATCGCGAAGCCAAGGGACAGGAAGTTCGGGCCGAGCTGGTAGCCGCGCGCGACGTACACCACCGTGACGGCGAACACGAACGCGAGCACCTCGCGCACATAGCGCCGCCGAAAAACGAGCGCGAGCGGGCCGAGCGCCAGTAGCGCGTAGGCACCGGCGTCAAGCGGCGTCGCGGGGTGACAGGCAGACGCCCACCAGCAGCTGTGCGTGCGCGACGCATGATGCGCCGCCCCCGCCGTGGCGACGATCTGGATCAGCCCGCACATCGCGGCGAGACGCACGTCGCTGCGGCGGATCCAGCCCAACGGAGTCACAGCCGCACGATAACCCCGCCCCCGGGCGCCGTCATCGGCTCCCGGGCGCAGCCGCGACTACGCCAGCGGGAGTACACGATGCGGCTGCGGTCAGACGCCGGGAGCAGCACAGAAGCCGCCCCTCGCCCGACGACAAATCGCCCTCCGAAGAGCAAGCTTCTCACTGCAGCAAGCGACCGAAGCACACAGACCGAAGGAGCAACGATGTACGGGTACGACAGGATCAGCCAGATGATGCGGAACCCCAACCTCCGCGCGAGCGACGCCGACCGCGACGCCACCGCCGACCGGCTGCGCGAACACCACACCGACGGCCGGCTCGACCAGGACGAATTCCAGGAGCGCCTCGACCGGTGCTTCGCCGCGAAGACCGTGGGCGAGCTGGCCGAGCTCACGCGCGACCTACCGGACGATTCGGCCCGGCAGCGCGTGGGCCGCGGCACCGGCTTCGGCCTGCTCGGCTCCCTGCGCATGATCCCGATCGTCCCGATCATCCTGGCCATCGTGGCCATTCACCTGATCTTCGGTGTGGTCGGCGGCCTGTGGATCCTCATCCCGCTGTTCTTCCTGGCCCGCTTCATGTTCTTCCGTCGCGGATTCCGCGGCTGCGGCGGTCGCCGCGGAGCCACGCTCTAGCGGCGCGGCGAATCGGACGGGGCGGGATGGTCGCGGTGACCGTACCCGCGTCGCGGCCCGGAGCCCCGAAAGGAACGACGTGCGAGGAAAAAAAAAAAAAAAAAAAAAAAAAAAAAAAAAAAAAAAAAAAAAAAAAAAAAAAAAAAAAAAAAAAAAAAAAAAAAAAAAAAAAAAAAAAAAAAAAAAAAAAAAAAAAAAAAAAAAAAAAAAAAAAAAAAAAAAAAAAAAAAAAAAAAAAAAAAAAAAAAAAAAAAAAAAAAAAAAAAAAAAAAAAAAAAAAAAAAAAAAAAAAAAAAAAAAAAAAAAAAAAAAAAAAAAAAAAAAAAAAAAAAAAAAAAAAAAAAAAAAAAAAAAAAAAAAAAAAAAAAAAAAAAAAAAAAAAAAAAAAAAAAAAAAAAAAAGAGAGAAAAAAGAAAAGAAAAAAAAAAGAAGAGAGAAAAAAAAAAAAAAAAGGAAACAAAGAGAGAAGACAAAGAAAGAAAAAAAAAAAAAAAAAAAAAAAAAAAAAAAAAAAAAAAAAAAAAAGAAAAAAAGAGAAAAAAAAAAAAAAAAAAAAAAAAAAAAAAAAAAAAAAAAAAAAAAAAAAAAAAAGAAAAGAAAGAAAAAAAAGAGAAAAAAAAAAAAAAAAAAAAAAAAGAAAAAAAGAAAAAGAAAGAAAAAAAAAAGAGAAGAAATAAAAAAAAAAAAAAAAAAAAGAGAAAAAAGAGAAAAAGAAGAAAAAAAAGAGAAAAAAGAAAGAACTAAGCGACTAAAAAAAAAAAAACTAATCATCAATCACCTGAAGAAGAAAAAAAAACAGCTGATTTCGCTCAACGATTCTAACGGTGCGCTGCGAACAGGTCGCCGACAAAGATCTACGCAACGCGCAGGCTCAACCGGCCAAGCGCTGCCAGCGTCGGGACCGAGAGGCCTGAGGGCTACCGCGCAGAAAGACGCGGGGCGCGGGCGTCGGACTATGACGGCTGCTGCCTAGAGGGCGGAGAGTATACGGTCCGGTAGAACACGCTGTACCAGTGCGGGAGCGACCGCGATCAGTAAAACATATAGAGGAAGCCAGCCGCGAAGCGACACTGCCGACGACGCTGTTCCAGGAAGCTCGCACCGCACCAAAGGAAGAGATGGTAAGCGAAAGGGAGAGAGACAAAGGCGAGTAAAACTGCTGTTAGACACCGAGAACAGAAGCGGCAAGCATAACAGACTACAGAAGCTCAGCCATACCCGGAGCGAAAAGAAGAAGATGAGAAAGGATAGGCTACTACTAGGGTAGTGCTTTCCGCCAGGATCGTCGCGAGCAGATCGCGCAGCTCATCGTGAGTCCCTGGTTTTCGCCGAGAGACTCGGCGATGGTTGCCGCGGCCTTCTTGGTCGACCTGATCCGAGCGTTGATCTACTCCACCCGGAGCAGGTACTGAGCGCTCGCGTGCGAGGCGAGAATGTCGAACGCCCGGACGATCGTCTCGATCGAGCTCGGCTGCGGCAAGCTGGCCCAGGCCGGGTTGTCCGGAGGGAGCACATCCTGTGCGTCTGAGCTCACCAGCATCACGAGCCGCGACGCCACGAGTGCCCCATCGAGGCGCGCAACCTGCTTAAGGCATTGGATGAGCGGCTCGTTGTTGACGACGCCGCCGTCGCTGTACCACAGCAGAAGCGGTGCCGACGGCAGATTCGTGTACCCACGGCGCTCGTAGTCCTGGCGCATCGCCTCACGGTTCAAGCGCCTCGCCGGAAACAGGAGCGGATGTGATGCCGAGGCCAGCGCGGATTCGATGGCGCTCGTCCAGTCGTCGGGCTTCGATACCGCGCCGGAGCGAGCCTCCGCGAGGGTGAATGACGACCAGTCCAGATACTTCCTCGCCTGGAGGGGAGCTACCTCGCGGCCGCCGAGCTCCTCGTGCATGACCGGCTGCGAGAAGCCACGCAGGCAGGCCAGCGCGATGTCGACGCTGACCGGCGTCGCTTGTGGAGGCAGCGGCGGCGCGACGTGCGGCGCCGACAGTACGGCGTTTGCCACCAATTGCGCCGGCCGGAGGGACAGCGGCGCGTTCGAACCGGTGGCGCGCAGGGCGTGGAGCGTCGGCTCAATGACCCATGCGCGACGAAAGGCCGGGACCGCATCGTCCCCAGCGAGCAGCACTCGCGCGGCGAGTAGTGCGGTCAGCGCGCCGGCGGAAGCGCCGGTGATGCTGTCGATCACGACCGATCCGGGCGCGCGCGCATTGACCTCCTGGACCCAGCTGACCAGCGCGCACACACCGCCGGCCTCGAATGCCCCTGGGGTAACTCCGCCGGGAAGCGTCAGCGCGATCCGCAACTCGGGGTCTGACACGCGCTAACACGTATCACAAACCCCCTTGACGCGATAGGGCCCCATCGCCTAGCGTGGGGACACCTCCAAGTCCGGGGCAACCAGGAGACGTGAATGGATCACCTCGGCACGACGAGCGCCTTGACGACGCTCTCTCCAATAATCCCGGAGCGCCTACGGGATTTAAAGAACCGGCTGCGAGTGGTCAGGTATACTCCTGGTTTGGGGCGGCCCTTGCTGCAGCTTGGGTTCATTCACTACGCGCGCTGGATCATTCTCGACTGGTTGCCGTCAGCTGACGGGTCGGGCGGCTGGCATGGCTTGCGCTCGAAATACCTCCTGTTCGAAAGCAACTACGACGGATCGCAGGCTGAGTACCTACGAACCTTTGCCGACATCGTGCCGCTACGTCTGGCGAAGCTCTGGGGCGCCTGTTTCGGCTTCGAGACCGGCGTCGAGCGCGGCTCGGCCGGGCGGGTCGTCGCTCCCGGCCGCTTTCAGTCGTTCGTCCGGGAGAACCAGCTCCGCGTGCTCGACTTCTATGCCGCCTACCCCGACGCGACTACGATTGACGTCCGGCAGGCCATCAGCATCAACGAACTCATGGCCGAAGCCTCGGCCCGTCCCGACGGCGACGACTTGGAGCTGAAACGGATCGAGGAGGTCGCGCCGATGTCGCTTGGACCCGTCTCGGCGGCGCTGACGCTCCGCGAGCGGGTGCAGGCGCTCTATGGACCGTGGAGGCGTGCTCTGCTCGGCCGGTACGGGGTGAACCCACTCACTGTCGCGACGCCGATGTCAGATCGCCGCGTGGGCGAGCTAATGGACGTTTGCAAGACCGGCACGCTGCTCGCTGGGCTGGCGGGAACCGACACACACTATGCGCGTCTCTCGGTGATTCCCCCTTCGGTACAGGACATGGGTCAGTCCGACCCTGACCTGCTCGACACCCCCTATCTCCTCTTCAGCAGTGACGCGTGGGGACATCCTTACGACCATCTGGAATCGCTCCGGGTGAACATCGGGGGCATGCTTGACCAGATCTGGGGCGAGTGCGATCGCTATCCCGGACACGGAGACGATGTCCGCGCGAGATTTCATGCCTGGGTCAACAGCCGAACGCTGCCGACGCGCTACTACGTCGCCGGCTATCCGCCCCGGCGAGTCTGCGAGATCGAGCGCTACCTCAGGAAAAGAGCCAATCTCTTTGACACTTACGCCGATGACGCACGTCCATCTGGGCTCCGTTTGCTCGCCGCACTGGATGACGAGACGTGACCGAGGCGGATGAGGTACAGGGCAATGTGCTGTACGCCTACGGCGACTCCTTTCCGTACGCGAGATACGTCCTGCTCCGCATCGACAACGAATCCACTGCGCGCGCCAAGATCCGTACGTGGCTCGCCGAGGTGACCTTCGGTAAGCGGCCGTGGAACGGCGGGCCGACCGGCCCGTCACCCCATGCGGCCGAACGCGTACCTCCCGGCGTCGTCGACCGGCCGCACCTGAACATCGCGTTCACATTTTCCGGACTACAACGCCTGGGCGTTCCTGACGACCTGCTCTATGCGTTCCCAAAGGAGTTCGTCGAAGGCGCTGAGGCGCGAGCGGAGAAGAACGGCGATTGCGGAGACAGCGCACCAGAACACTGGATGGATGGAGTCGGCGCTGGCGACGTTCTGCTTGTGGCGTACGCTCGCGAGAAAGGCGAGTTGGACACCTTCGTCGAGCGCCTGTTACGCGGAACGGACCGGTTCATGCCGAAGCTGCATGACCTGGCGGCAGCGCGACTCCAGTCCCGTACGCGAGCGAAACTCGACAACGATCTCGTTCTGGACCCGTCGTCGAGCCAGGGATGCGACACCGGCTTCGACCGAGAGCATTTCGGCTTCGCCGATGGCTGCTCGCAGCCTGCGATCGAAGGAGTGCATGACGACCCGGTCGGGGGTGGCGTGTACAAGCGCATGCCGCTCGCGTGGTGGCGACCGATCCAGTGGCTCGAGGAGTTGATCCAGGATCTGGGGATCGTGCCGGTGCCCAAGCGGTGGCGCCCTGTGAGTACCGGTGAATTCCTGCTCGGGTACGAGAACGAGGACGGCGAGCTTCCTACTGGGCCGCCGACCCCGCTCGGCCCGAACGGCACGTTCATGGTCTACCGGCCGATCAAGCAGAACGTCGAAGCGTTCGAGCGATACGTGACTGCACAAGCCGAGCAGCTTGCACTCGACCCTGTGCTGGTGCGCGCCAAGATCGTCGGCCGGTGGCCGGACGGCACCCCCCTAGCGCTGTCGCCTGAATGGCCGGATCTCACTATCGCCAAGAATCGCAGGCGCGCCAACGACTTCCTCTACGACGAACCAGGGAACGGCTATCGCCCCGACCCGGACGGCTACAGCTGTCCACTCGGCGCGCACATCAGACGCAGCTATCCCCGTGACGCCCTCCCAGGGGGCAGCGAGCGAACGATGCGCCATCGGATCATCAGGCGGGGCATGCCCTACGGCCGGCGGGACTCGGAGGATGAGTGCGGCCTGGCGTTCGTCTGCTACAGCGCGAGCATCCGCGACGGATTCGAATTCATCCAACAGGTCTGGTGCAATGGCGGTGAGCCGTTCGGGCTCGGCAACGAGCGGGATTTGCTGCTCCAGCAGGGCGCGCCGCAGACCCTCACGGGCATGGTGATCCCAGGCCGCAGCAACAGGAACGTCGTGCTCGAGCGACCGCCACGCCCGCTCGTGACCGTGCGTGGGTGCGAGTATTTGTTCCTGCCCTCCCGACGCGCCTGCTCATGGCTGACCAATCTCCAGTGACGGAACTGGGCCCTGCCAGCGGGGTGGCAGGGCAGCTCGTCGGAACATCCATCGCGGGACGCTACGAAGTGCGGCAGCTGCTCGGAAGGGGCGCCAGCAAGGACGTATTGCTCGCTCGCGACACCCGCCTGGATCGAGATGTCGCACTTGGCCGGATCCAGACGGCCGGCGGCGTCGGAAGCTTGTCACCCCGCGCGTTGCAAGAGATTCGCACCACCGCTCGACTCGATGAGCACCCGCATATCGTCACTGTCTACGACGTGCTCGAGGAGAGCGGTGCGACCTGGATCGTGACGCAACTGGTCCGGGGGGGCTCCGTTGCCGACCGCTTGAAGACGTACCCCGGCGGCCTTCCTATTCTGGACGCGATCCGGATCGCTCGTCAGGTCGCGGATGCTCTGCACTTCGCGCACGAGCACGGCGTGATCCATCGTGATGTCAAACCAGCCAATGTCCTGGTGGGGTCGGATAACACGTTCCTGCTTACCGACTTCGGGGTGGCGCTCCGTCTCGACCACCCGCGCCTGACCGCCACCGGGGTGCCGATCGGCACCCCCGCCTACATGTCGCCGGAGCAGGTCCAAGGTGGCACAGTCGATCGCCGCTCGGATCTCTACGCGCTCGGCGCGACGCTGTTCGAGTTGGTCTGTGGCCAGGCTCCCTTCAGGGCCGAAAGCGTCGTCGCCGTGCTCGTGAAGCAAGTGAACGACCCCGTCCCCAATGCGATCGACGTGAATCCGGCCGTGCCGGAGTCGCTGAGCCGCCTAATCGCACAACTCATGAGCAAGGAGCCGGACGATCGCCCCGCTTCGGGCCGGATCGTCTGTCAGGCGCTCGGCGCGTTCGAGAGGGAAGAGCCGGCAAGCAAGTCGCCGACAGCCGGGGCGGGCTCGCTCTTGCCGGCGCCACTCGCCACCGACCCCCAGCGACCGTTCGTCGGTCGCCATGTCGCCCTGGCAGAGCTCGATGCCGCATGGGAGCGCGCGGCGGCGGGGTCCTCGCAGCTCGCAGTAATCACGGGTGAGCCGGGGATCGGAAAGACGAGCCTGGCGGCGGCATTCGCTCAGAGCGGCCATGAGCGCGGAGCGTGCGTGCTGTACGGGCGATGTGACGAGGACGCGCTCGTCAGCTACCAGCCGTTCGTCGAAGCGCTCCGTCACCTGATCGCGCGTGACCCGGATCTGGTCGGCGAGCTGGAGGCGGCCTGGCACGCCGAGCTGAGCGAGCTGGCGAGGCTGATACCGGAGCTCCGCCGGCGACCGCTGCTCCGTCCGGCCCGCCAGCCGCATGAGACGATGGAGCGCTACCAGCTGTTCGAGGGAGTGCTTGCACTGCTCTCGCCGGCGATTCGTCGTTCCGGGATGGTGCTCGTGATCGACGACATGCAGTGGGCGGACGAGCCGACCGAACTGTTGCTGCGCCACATCATGAGGGCGGAGTTGTCTGGCCTGCTGGTCCTCGTCACTCGGCGCACGCCGAAGCCCGGCCAGCGCGACCCGCTGGTGAAGGTGACCGAGGACATCCGGCGTCGGGGTGGCGGGGATCGGCGCATCGTGGCGCTCAGCCTCAAGGGGCTCGACCCGGAGGAGACACACGAACTCGCGAGCAGGCGCCGCGAACACCCGGTGGATCGCGGGTTCAGCCGCCTCCTCCAATCCGACACCGAAGGTCACCCGTTCTTCATCGAGCAGGTGCTGCACGGCCTGCGCGACGCCGACCTCGGGGCCGAGGACCGCGCCACCACCGCACTCAAATCGCTTCGCGTGCCCGAGGGAGTGCAGGACTTCATCGAGTATCGCCTGGCCGGATTCAGCACCGAGATCGGAGAGCTGCTCACCCAAGCCGCAGTCTGCGGCCCGGAGTTCCGGCTGAACGTGCTCGCAGAGCTGCGTGGAACCGACCCCGAGTCCGTCATCCGCCTGCTCCGTGAACCCCAAGCCGCCGGTCTGATCCTCGAGCCCAGCATCGGGCGCTACGCGTTCTCGCACGCACTCGTCCGCGAAACGCTCTACCACCGCCGGCTCGGGCTGAGCGAACGCGCGCAACTGCATCTGCGGATCGGCGAGGCGCTCGAGCGCATCAACTCCGAGGGTGTGAATGCGTCCGAACTGGCTCTGCATTTTCAGGCGGCACGCGAGATCGGCGGCGCCGAGCGAGCGGTCGTGTACTCGCTGGCTGCGGCTAGGGACGCCGCCAGCGCGCTCGCCTACGAGGAGGCGGCGGCGCACGCTAGGAACGCGTGTGAGACCCTCAGCGCCCTCGGTTCGAACCGGGACGACGAGCGGTGCCGCCTGCTGCGATTCGCGGGCCGGTTGTACTGGCAGGCAGGCGACCAGAAAGCCGCGCAGGATGAGTTTCGTCAAGCCGCAGATCTCGCTCGCCAACTGGGCGATCCGATCCAGTTCGCGCGTGCCGCGCTCGGCTACGCCGGCCGGTCGTACGACGCCGAGGCAATCGATCCGGATCTGCGCCGGCTGTTCGAGGAGGCGCTTGCCACCCTACCGGCGAATGAGACAGCCACCCGCGCCAAGCTGCTGGCGCGGCTGGCCGAGGCACTGCACCCCGTCGATGGCGAGCGCGCGATCGCGCTCACGTCGGAGGCGCTCGAGATCTTGCGCCACGACCCGAACGACGACGCACTCACGACGGTGTTCGCCGCGCGCCACACCGCCCTCCTGCACATAGCTCACCATGAGGAGCGTTTCGAGGTCGGCAAGCAATGGGCCGCGCTCACCGAAGGCCGTCCGGACCGCTTGGGCCTCGCGTTGCATTGGCGTCTGTTCGATCTGCTGGAGCGCGGTGACCCGGGTGACATCAGTGACGCTCGCGCCATCCGCAAGCGCGTTGCCGCACTCGCCGACGAGCTCAAGCAGCCTTTATTCCGTCATTTCGTGGCGGCCTCTGACGCGAAGTGGCTGCTGATGGAGGGTAGGTTGGACGAGGCGGAGCAGCGAGCGCACGATGCGTACAACCACGGCCGCCGCGCTCAGGGCAGCCATGTGGCGCTGCTCTTCGGCGGGCAGCGTTTCGTCCTCCGGCGCGAGCAGGGACGGCTCGCCGACTTCGCTCGGGAGGTGGCCGCCTTCATGGATCCGGCCCACCTCACGTTGCCGGCCTGGCGCGTAGCCCAGGCGGCGATCTGGTGCGAGTCCGGCGAGATCGAGCGAGCGCGGACCGAGCTTGACGACCTCGGTCGGAATGCGTTCACGGCGATCCCGCGCGACATGTTCTGGCTCAGCTCGATGTGCATGCT
Source organism: uncultured Solirubrobacterales bacterium (assembly GCA_963755525.1). GTDB lineage: Bacteria > Actinomycetota > Thermoleophilia > Solirubrobacterales > Solirubrobacteraceae > Palsa-465. The sequence continues at coordinate 281,091 of CAVWKC010000033.1, forward strand.
GGCCGACTGTTCCGCGGAGGTGGGCGACACGACGCTGATGGCGGACGTGCTCGCGAAACTCGAGCCGTATGCCAAGTACAACGCTCAGGTCGGGCTGACCTCGGTACTCGGCCCTGTACACCAGTTCGTGGGCCGGCTGTCGGCGCTACTCGGCGACCAGACGTCCGCGGAACGTCACTTCGATCTCGCTCTCGAGCGGTGCGCGATTCTCGGAGCCCGACCGGCGGCAGCAAACATCCAGCTTCACTACGGCGAGTCTTTGCTTGCACGCGACGGTAGGCAAGCACGCGCGGCGGAGCTCCTCGAGCAGTCGCAGGCAACGGCCCGAGCGCTCGGCATGGATGGCCTTGCCGACCGCGCTTCACGAGCACTGGCGCGCGCCGAGCGCTCGCAGGAGCGTGGTGTGGGCGCATCGCCGTGACGGCCAACAGCCGACCGCCGCAGTACGTCACACCGCGTCCGCTGGCCGAGCTTCGTAGCGCGTTGCACCGCCTGGGGGTTCCGAGTGAGCTGGTTCTCCCGGATGGAAAGGTGATGGAGTTCGGGACCGGCGCGCCCGCGTTTCGCATCCTCATCCGAAGCGACACACCGCTGACCGTGCCCCTGAGCGACTACTCGCTGGCGCGGGCCTACGTCAACCGCGACATCGATGTCGAGGGCGACCTGATGGCACTGCTCAGCCTGCGGGAGCTGCTCCATTTCGACATCCCGCTGAGCCAGATCCTCCGGCTCGGAGCGGATCTGCTGCTTCCCCCGACACTCGCCAACGCCGAGGCGATCGATTTTCACTATTCGCTCGGGGACGATTTCTACCTTGCGTTTCTGGATCGCAAGTACCACTTCTACTCCCAATGCCTGTTCGAATCCGACGAAGAGACGCTCGAGCAGGCTGCCGAGCACAAGCTCGAACGAATGTGGGCTGCGCTCGACGTGCGTCCAGGCATGCGCCTGCTCGATATCGGCGGCGGCTGGGGAGGCTTGGCGGCCTACGCCAGCGCCCGGGGGGTTCACGTGACGTCGTTGACCCTCACCCGTGAATCCGCCGAATATATCCGCCGACGCACGAGCGCACTCGAGGTCCCGGCAGAGGTCCGCGTCGAGGACATCCTCGACCATTTCCCCGGGAAGCCATACGACCACGCCGTGATCTTCGGCGTGATCGAACACGTTCCCAACTACCGCCGCTTCAGCGAGCGCGTGTGGGCCGCGCTGCGACCGGGCGGCCGGTTGTACGTCGATGCTTCCGCCACGAGAGAGAAGTACGCAAGCTCAGCGTTCACGCGCGAATACACCTGGCACGGTCCGCACTCCTGTCTCGCGCTTCAGAATCTGATCGAAGAGCTCCTGTTCCACGGATTCGATGTTCTCGGGGTGCGACAGGAAAGCCGCGACTACGAGCTCACAATGCACCACTGGGCCACGCGGTTTGACGCGGCGCACAGCGAGATCGTCGATCGGTGGTCGGAGGAGGTGTATCGCGCCTTCCGCGTGTTCCTCTGGGGCGGGACATACGGGTTCAGGACCAACCGCCTGCAGGCCTACAGCCTGGTCGCCGAGCGGCGGCCAGATCCCGGGCCTCGGCCCGGCGGGCTGCGTCGTCTCGCGCAGTTCGTCGCCGCGTCGGTCAGCCGCTGAGGTCTGAGTCAGGGATGCCGCCGGCGCGGGCGGAGCCAGCCGCTTCGGCCGTCGCCGACGCCCTCCTCCGCCGCGGCCTCTTGCTGTCGGGCAAGCCAGCTACGCTGCCGGCGCTCCTCGAACGTCCTCGCGAGCGGGAACACCACCGTGCGTTGCATGGCGCGCGGGAGCCACGGCCCGAACGTCTGCTGGTCCCGACCGGCGAACGTCGCCATCGCGACGACCGGCGGGAGATCACCGCGGATGTCACGGCCTTCGTCGATGTAGAGCGCGAGCATTCCCACATACCGTTCGGCGGCGTCCATGAACGAGGACTCGAACGTATGCAGGAGTACGAGGTCGGACGTCGATCGATTGCATGGGTTGACGTGCATGTCGTACCGCGGAACGCAGAACTCCTCCTCTTCGCCGAGGCGGATGGCGCGATGTCCCACACGCGCGTCGCCTACACCGACCTCGACCTTGAACGTCTCATCCAGGTCCAGGTGAACGTGCGGGATCGGAAAACCCATACCCGGCCGCATTACCCGCCTGATCTGCAGCTTCCCCTCGACGCCGACCTTGGGCCAGGCCGTGATCTCGATCATCGCGCCGGTGCGCCGGCTGACAAACCACTGACCGACCTCTAACACGCGGCAATGCTATCCAGGCATTCGATGGCGCTGGGAGTTTCGCGCCGGAACTCGGCCGTCGAGAAATATTGCCCTATCGAGGTCCGGACGCTCTAGCGTTGTCACCGGCGTCTCGCGGATCCCGCGGGGACGGAGCATAAGGGCGAACGTCATCTTCGGCACGCCGGTCGCTGCAATCGACCCAGGACCGTTCCAACTAGTAGCCATAGGTAGTAATAGGTGAACATTATGAACTATCAACCCGAGCAGATATGGGACGCGGCTACCTGGGCAGAGACCGACGAGGCAGTGGCAGAAGAGGTGAACCGGGTCGGCGTGGCGCGACGGGCGTTGTGCATCGAACGGGTCATGGCAGCGGACGGGACCGCGCCAAGCTGGGTCTCGGGCGCGACGGTTCAGGACGGAGGGCTACTGCGGATACCCGAAGGCGACGCCCATCCTTTCGTCGAGATCTCGGCCGGATTCACGCTGACCGGTGCACAAGTCGAAAACGAGGCCACACTCCACATCGGGAGGACCCTGGCTCGGATGGCGGCCAAACACGTCGCAGGAGCAGAAGATGCATTCATCCTGCAGGGGACCGGCCAGGCAGGGTTGCTCGGTCGACCGCACCAATCGGTCAGGGTTACAAATTCAGGCTTCGTCGATAGACGCGGCGTGGTCTCCGCACCGGTCGACGATCAGGTCGTAGTGCACCTCCGGCCGGACGGCCAATCGGCTGACGAGGGGCAACAGGAGCCTCCACGGGATCCAGACGTCGAGCAGCCGGAAACCGAACGTCCGGATGAGGACAGCAACGATGGTTGCGCCAAACGACAGTGCTGCTGTGCGGCGCCGACCGACGCGTCGCTACTTCTGACCGCGCTCACGAGCGCTATCGCCAGGTTGATGAGTAAGGGCTGGCCCGATCCGTACGTGCTGATCTTGGGCACCGACCTATACGCGCTCGCTTCCTCGCAGCTGGTCATCGGATCGACAGAGACCCCAGCGGACCGACTCGTGTCTCACGCAAAGCAGGTACTCCTCAGCAATGCCCTTTCGGCCGACAGCGCGGTCGTCGTGTCACTCGCCGGCGATGCGACGACGATCTATATGGCACGCGATGTATCGACTGCATTCGTCGGCGCGTCGCTTGACGACGATGGAGGCTCCTACCACTTCAGGGTCTTCGAACGGATTCAGTACGCCCTGAGGGCTCCGCTCTCGATAGCCCACATACTCCCCTGACCCGGCGTCGACGCGACGCTGCCCGCCGGGACTTCGACAAGTGTTGTCGGCGGCAGCGTTTCACTGGATTGACCCCGAGATCGCCGGCAGAAGGCCTGAACAAGCCGCCACGGGCGACGATGCCGACGAGGCGTGCGGCTCCCTGACCAAGCCGAGCTACCGGACAACCTGGTGGCGGCCCGGTGAGCTGATGATCTCAGCGCAGACGCCTGGACGAACCCGCCGCGGTCGCCGACGAGTTCCTCGCAGCTGCCGGCAAGCTCATTCGGGCGCCCTCACTTGGGGGCGAACGCTCCTATCAAGTCAGACCGATCCTCGAAAGCAAGAACCGAGGCCGACACTTCGTCCGCAAGACACCCCACGCCCGGGGAGTCAGAGTGCTTTCGAGTCAGGCCTCGGTTCAGCCTTCGACCCTACGCGAACCGTCGCCCACGCGGGCAAGCAAACATTCAACACCGGGAGTGCTTTGGATTGGTGAACCGAGCGTCAGTGCATTGCGCCGGCGGGGACGCCGTCGAGCAGCCCGATGGCGCGGGGCGCCCGGTGGTCTTCCAGGATCACGGCTCCGCCGGGCCAGTACGGGTGTGGCGCGGTCGCCTTGTGGACCAGCAGCGGCTCATAGACCCAAGAGCCGGTGTTGAGGAGACGGGGCCGGCCCTGCGGTCCCCGCCAGCGAGTGTCGAGATCACCCGGCAACGGACCCAGGCGGTGCACGTGACCGAACAGCACCCACCCGGCGTCAACGCCAAGGCGCCCGACCACGTGTGAGAGAGCCGGAAGGCTCGCGAGGCGCATCTGCGCCCCCAAGACACTTGCGGTGAGGCGTGCCATCCCGGGGCGCAGCAGGCGGCGGGGGCCCAGCGGCATCGTCGAGGCTCGAATCAGCTCGGCGCCGTCCTCTGCAAGCGCCGCGAGCGGGCGCGGGAGCGCCTTGATCACAAGCGCTTCAAGGCGCGTGAGCGACGGCCCTCCGGCCAGCTCGTAATCGATCGGGACCGCGCCGGGTCGCGGGACCCGTCCGAGGAGACCGCGCGTCACGCCGAACGCGGCCTCAGGCAGAAGGTGGCGATCGAGGTAATGGCCGTGCGTCGCCCAAACTCCGGGGGCGAGCCACACGCCCGGGTAGTGCACCCGGACACGGCTCGGCGCAAGCCATGACACGACCCGGGACAGCTCCGGCGACGCGTCAAGGGGAACGCGGCTGTCAGGAGCGAGACCCGCGCCGACTCGTCGGATCCAGTTCGCGACCAAGGCGCGATCGTGGTTGCCGGGCACGAAGACCACCTCCCGCCCGACCCCGAGCGTCCTGCCGATAAGCCGCAGGATCGGCTCGGCGACATCCATCGCGCGGTCGGCCCGCTTTTCGAGCAGCTCCACGACGTCGCCGAGCAGCACAAGCCGCTCGACCCCATCGAGCGCCTCGAGCAGGCGGCGCAGCGGCTCCGACTGCGTCAGCACGTCGTGCCGCAGACGCGATCCCAGATGAAGGTCCGAGAGCACGAGTGTCGACACGCCAGCTCACGATAGACAGCGGCGCAACGTCGCGCCGGCGCGAGGCTCAGCTCGAAGCGAATGCGTCAGTTCGCGAACAGCTCCGGCGGCGCGCCAAGGTCACGGCCTCGAGCCGCGAGTGAACTCCGAGGGCCCGGAGGACGTGGCGGATGTGGTTGCGGACGGTTTCCGGGCTCAGGTGCAGCTCCTCAGCGATCTGCCGTGTCGAGCGGCCGCCTTCGAGCATCTGCAACACCTCGGACTGGCGCGGCGTCAGATGCGGATCCGGTGTTAGAGGTGGACCGGTAGCAGAGGCGGGGCCGCGCGCTCGTTCGTGACCTGGCCGAACACGCCAACCACCCGCTTCCCGCGAAGAAGCGGCACCGAACTCACCTCGATGGTCAGGCGATCGCCGTTCCGGTCGACGACGCCGAACTCGGCGTCGGTGACGGACTCGCTACCGACGACCTTGCGGGCGAACAGCTCGCGCGAGCGCTCCTTGTCCTCGGGCGCGACGATCGACGAGAACTGGCGGCCACGGACGTCGCCGACGCGCCGACGCGCCGCTGGATTGAGCCAGACGGACGATCGCCCGCCGTGTCGAGCACGTAGCTCGGCACGTTGACGAGCTCGAGCGCATCCTCGATCTCGTCGCCGTAGGAACCGATCCCTTCCACGCGAGCCAAGTGTGCGCGCGCAGCGGCATTACGTCAATGCGCGCTCTTCAGGAAGGTCTTATCAAAGTTGACCCGGGTTGGTCATTTAGCGCGCAGCCCCGGAAGTCGACATATGTATCAACGGGACCGTGCCGTTGGCCCCGAGTTCGCCAGTCGAACTCGGACAGCCGCGCGGACGGGGAAACGACGTCCAAAAGGGGCGCCATGAGCACAATTGAGAAGTTCCCAACCAGCACAGACCAGATAACGAGGCCACCGCGCTCGCATGCGCGGGTGAGCGTCGTCATCCCAACGTTCAACGAGGCAGCCAACCTGCCGCACGTGTTCGCGCGGCTGCCGTTCGAGCAGCTGTTCGAGATCATCGTCGTCGACGGGCACTCGACCGACGACACGATCGAGATCGCGCGTCAGTTGTGCCCATCTGTCCGGATCTTGCTTCAGGACGGCAAGGGCAAAGGCAACGCCCTGGCTTGCGGCTTCGCGGCCGTCCGAGGCGACATCATCGTGATGCTCGACGCCGACGGATCGACGGATCCACAAGAGATCCCCGCTTACGTCGACGCGCTGTTCGACGGGGCGGACTTCGCCAAGGGGTCTCGATTCATGGAGGGCGGCGGTAGCGTCGACATCACGCCGCTGCGAATGCAGGGCAACCGGTTCCTCAACGGGACCGTGAATGCGCTGTTCGGGACCGAATACAGCGACCTCTGTTACGGCTACAACGCGTTCTGGTCTGACGTGCGACCGACGATCAACGTCGACTGCGCCGGCTTCGAGGTCGAGACGCTGATCAACGTGCGCGTGGCCAAGGCTGGTCTCAACGTCGCCGAGGTCCCCAGCATCGAGCACGAGCGGATTCACGGAGTCAGCAAGCTGCGTCCGTTCCGCGACGGGTTCCGCGTGTTGCGGACGATCCTGGTCGAGCGCTTCGCCAAGCCTCGTCGGCCGACAGGGGTCCGCCGTCGCGACGGGCGCATGAAGATGCAGGATCTAGCTTCCTGTGCGGGCGCGACCGGGCGGTCCGGCGACCACCGCCATGTCCCGGACTGCTGCCACGTCGAACGTGAAACGCTGGCCGCTTCGCAATCCCGGAGCTTCGACGACCTCGACTTCGGCCAACTCGTCGTTCCAGTCGCAGACGCGATAGATGGCCTCGGTGCCGAGAAGGACGCGACGCCTGAGTTCGCCAGTTTTAAGCTCGGTGGCTCCGATAACGGGACCAAATATATGTCCATCGCTCCCGCCGCGCGCCACAGACGGGGAGCTGACCGATGATCGCGCGCGAAGCCTCCCCCGCGGTCGGGATCGTCATTGAGTGCGAGCTGTCGGTCGAGGTTCCGGCGATCGCCGCTCCGGCGCCGGGAGCGACGGCCCTCGTGCTCGTGCGGTTGTTCAGCGAACCGATTGGGATGCTCAGCCTCACCCTGTCCGAGCGGGGCCTCGAGCCGGCGGAGCTCGCGGCTGAAATCGCCGCCGAGCTCGGCTCCGAGCTGCGCGAGCGCTTTGCCGACTGCGCGATCGCCTGGACGGGATCGCTTCCCACCAACGGGCTCGAGCCCGGCCGCACACCGAGCTTCATCAAGGGACGTGAACGGGCCCTTGCCGAGGGCCCAGAGATCACGGTCGCGATCTGCACCCGCAACCGCCCAGATGACCTGGCCCGCGCGCTCGACAGCCTCCAGCATCAGAAATACCCCCGCCTGCGCACGCTCGTGGTCGACAACGCTCCGTCCGATGATCGGACTCGGCGACTGGTCGCCGAGCTGGCGCAGACGCGAGAGATCGGCTACGTCACCGAGCCGCGCCCGGGCCTCTCCTGGGCGCGTAATCGCGCGATCGAGGCATCGGACAGCGAGATCATCGCCTGGGCCGACGACGACGAGATCTGCGACGACTGGTGGGCCGCAGAGATCGCGCGGGCGTTCGTGGAGGTTCCCGAGGCCGGCGCGGTCACCGGAATCGTCGCGCCCGCTGAGCTCCAGACGGAGTCCCAGGCCTGGTTTGAGCAATACAGTGGCGTCCGCCGCGGCCGCGGGTTCACGCGCGCGGTGTTCTCGCCCGCGACCGCACATCAGCAGAGCCCGCTGTATCCCCTCCCGCCCTATGGCGCCGGCGCCAACATGGCCTTCCGGCGCAACGCGATCGAGCGGATCGGCCGCTTCGATTGCGCCCTCGGGACCGGTACCACGACGCTCGCCGGCGAGGACACGGCCGCGCTCAGCACGCTCCTGCTCGCCGGCGGGACGATCGTGTATCAGCCCAGCGCGATCGTGCATCACCGCCACCGGCGCGACTACGGCGCCCTCGAGCGCGTGATGCTCGGCTACGGCCGGGGGCTGAGCGCGTATTACGCGAGCATGCTCGTGCGCCACCCCAGCTGCCTGCCCGAGTTGATGCGCCTGTCTCGCCGGGCGATGCGCGATCAGGTCTCGCGCGACGGGCAACGGCTCGGCGAGCTGGACGGCTTTCCGAGGGAGCTCCTCCGGATCAACCGCAAGGGGCTGCTTCAGGGCGCTTTCAAGATATCCCGGCGCCTGGCTACGGGCGCGTCGGCTGGCTAACGCCATGGCGGGGAGCTGATGACGATGGATTCCCCAGCAACCGTCGCCGTACTCACGTACCACAGCATCGCGGCGCACACCACGCCGGCCTTCGCCGCACTCACGGTCGACCCGTCGCTGTTCGCCGAACAGATGGAGGCGCTCCACGCGACCGGGCTCGACGTGATCCCGTTCGACGAGGTTCCCGACGCGCTTGCCGCTCGGCGCAGCGCCGTTGCGATCACGATCGACGACGGACTCGCCGACGCCGGCGAAAATGCCTGCCCGGTCCTGACGCGGGTCGGGATGGTCGCGACTGTGTTCGTCCCCACCGCCTACGTCGGCGGCAAGTCGGCCTGGCTGCCCGGCGATGATGCCAACCGGCCGATGCTGAGCTGGGCGACGATCGATTCACTGGCTGAGGAGGGGTTCGAGATCGCGTCGCACGGGCGGCTGCACATGGCGGCGGACCTCAACCCGGCCGAGCTTGTCGAGCGCGACGCCCGGGACAGCCGGCTCGAGCTCGAGGATCGCATCGGCCGGGCGGTGACCAGCTTCGCTTATCCATTCGGCTACCACTCCGCCTCCGGCCGCCACGCGGTACGCGCCGCCGGCTACCGGCAGGCGTGTGCGGTCGGCGACCTGCCAGCTCGCACCGGCGACGACCGCTGGGCGTTGCCGCGCCTCCAGGTCCGCGGTGATACGACGCCCGAGGCACTGGTGGCGATGGTGACGCGGCGACCGCCGCTGGCGGCAAGGGCGTGGGCGCGCTCCAAGCAGCGGGTCTGGCATCTGGGACGCCGATGCGCCGGCTTGGGACCCGCGGAGGCCGGACGACTCCAGGGAGCGCGGCGATGAGCGTGCCTGGCCCAATCCATGTCGCGGTCATCGACGTCGGACAGCCGGTCGTCGACCTGGACTGTACTCGTGTGTGCGAACCCCCGTACGCGGCCGCATGGATCCTCGCGTGCCGCGACGGACAGCCGCTCGGAAGCGTCGAACTGCCGGTACGCCAAGGGCGCATCTCAGGCGAGCAGCTCGAGCGGGAGCTCCGCGCCAGGCTCGGAGCCGCCTGGGGCCGCGGGGCCGCCGCACAGGACACCCCGCGGCTCGCCCGGGCGACGGTCGTGGTCCCCACCGCGATGTCGCGGCCCGAGCAGCTCCGGAGCTGCGTCCAGGCCCTGACCGAGCTCGATCACCCCGATTACGAGGTGATCGTCGTCGACAACCGCCCCGCCGGAGCGCCCGCGGTAGATCTGCCGGGCGTCCGCGTCGTCCGCGAGACGCGCCCCGGCATCTCAGCCGCCCGCAACCGCGGTCTCGAGGAGGCCGGAGGAGAGATCGTCGCCTTCACCGACGACGATGTCGCGGTCGACCGACGCTGGCTGCGCGCATTGGGCGAGCGCTTCGCACGCGCGCCCGAGCTTGCAGCGGTGACCGGACTTGTCGTGCCGGCTGAGCTCGAGACGGCCGCCCAGATCTTCTTCGAGCAGTCGGGCAGCGGGCTCGACCGCGGTTATGCGCCACTGACGTTCGAGCGTGCCGGCCGCTTCCGAATCGCGCGCCGGGACGAGCATGACGGCACCGAGCGGATCCAGTCCTTGTATGAGATGGGCGAGCTCGGACTCGGTTCGAACATGGCGTTCCGCACCAGGGTGCTCCGTGCCGCCGGAGGGTTCGACGAGGCGCTCGGCACCGGCACCCCTACCCGGGGCGGCGAGGACCTGGCGATCTTGGTCGAGCTCCTGGCCGGTGGCCATCGGCTCGCGTATGAGCCCGCCGCGATCGTGCACCACACCCATCGCGCGACCATCGCCGACCTCGAGCGCCAGATCCACGGGTACGGCGTCGGCTTCACCGCGATGCTGACGGCGATCGCTCTGCGGGATCCGCGCCACTTCCTGGGCCTGGCGTCGGTCATTCCGGCATGGCTGCGCTCGCTGCGCGATCCGGCTTCGGCCAAGCGAGCAAACCGCACCTCCGATTTCCCGAAGGACCTGGGCAGAACCGAGCTGCGCGGGATGCTCGCGGGGCCCGCAGCGTACCTGCGCGCCCGCCGGATTCAGAGGCGGTGGGCAGCATGAGCGAACTCGCCGCCGGCACCGGTGAGGCGCGGTTCAGACCGATCAAGCTCGCCACGATCGACGTCGAGAACGTCCCCGACGCGATCGACGGTGGGCCCGGCTACGGAGCCCTGTTGGCGCTCGTCCGCGAGCACGACCGGCCGCGCGGGATGATCCGGGTTCCGTTCGAGGACGGATCCGTGAGCCGCGGGCAGCTCGCCGTCGCAATCGCGGCACTTCCGGCTACGTCGGATCCGTCCGTTCCGCGCCGTCCGCCAGAGAACCTCCTTCCACGCATCTCGGTCGTGGTTCCGAGCCTGCTCGAACGCGAGGAAGGCCTGCAGGCGTGCCTGAGGTCGCTCGCCGAGCTCGACTATCCGAACTACGAGGTAATCGTCGTTGACAACCGTCCCGCAGGCGCGCCGCCGGTCGACCTGCCAGGGGTGCGCGTCGTACGCGAGACACGTCCGGGGATCTCGGCCGCGCGCAATCGCGGGCTCGAGGAGGTCACCGGGGAGATCGTCGCCTTCACGGACGACGACGTCGAGGTCGATCCTGGCTGGCTCCTCGCGATCGCGACACGGCTGACCGAGCACCCCGAGGAGGCGTGCGTCAACGGCCTGGCGCTTCCGCGCGAGCTCGAGACCTCCGCCCAGGTCGCTCTCGAGGAGTATTACGGCGGCTTCGGCCCGCGCTCGTTCGACCCGTCTCGCACCGGATGCGCGCGCCGCACGGTAGCTCGCTCCTGGCCCCGGCAACCGTCGACGCGATCGACGACGGCGGCCGCGTGCTGCGGAGCTTCTCCCTGTACGCCGCAGGAAGCTTCGGCGCCGGCGCGAATATGGCGTTCCGCTCCCGGGCGCTCCGCGAGCTCGGCGGCTTTGACCCCGCGCTCGGAGCCGGGACCCACGCGCGCGGTGGAGAGGACCTGATGATGTTCGCGCGGCTCGCCTGGCGCGGATACAGCGTCGGCTTTGAGCCGGCTGCGATCGTGCACCACACGCACCGCCGCGACGAGGCCTCGCTCGAACGCCAGATATACGGCTACGGACTGGGCTACGCCGCCCTGCTGACCGCGCTCGTGCTGGACGATCCGCGTCATCTGGGACGGATGCTCGGGACGGCCGGCCGCGCCGTGCGCGTCATGACCGCCGGATTTCGAGACAAGCTCGACGCGGGCGCACAGCCGAATCGACGCACCCGCGAGCTCGCGCGGATGGAGCTTCGGGGGATGGCCGCCGGTCCGCTCGTGTACCTCCGGAGTCGGATTCGGAGATCGCGATGAGGCTGCTCCGCGAGCGCCGGTCGCTCACCTTCAACGCGATGTCGCTGATGACCGCGACGGTCGCCACCAACGCGCTCGGGCTCGTGTTCTGGACCGAGGCGGCGCGTATCGGGACCCCTCGAGTCGTTGGGCGCGCCGCCGCCGCGATCGCGGCGCTGACGCTGTTGGCGACGATCTCGCAGCTGAACCTGACCAATGTGTTCGTCCGCCTGCTGCCGGGCGCAGGGCGCCTCGGCCGGCGGCTGATCGCGCGCGGCTACCTGGCGGTGGTGACGCTCTCATTGGTCGTGGGTGCCGTGTACGTCTTCAGCGGCCTCGGCCATGGTGTCGTGCGGGGAGGCATCGCGACGCAGTTGGCGTTCGTGGCCGCCGTCCCGGTTCTGGCGGTCTTCGCGCTTCAGGACTCGGTGCTGACGGCACTGCGACGCGCGCCGTGGGTAGCGGCCGAGAACATCTCGTTCGCCACCGGCAAGCTCGCGCTCCTGCCGGCGCTGCTGCTGTTGCCGATCGGAGGCGGGATCGTGATCTCGTGGGTAGTGCCGGCCGCCGTGGCGGTGATCGTCGTCAGCGCGCTGCTGTTCCGCCGGGTGCTGCGGGGACTCGAACAGACCGAAGGCACGCTCCCCCCTCGACGGCGCCTCCTATCGTTCGTCGCGGGCGAGTACGTGACGGCTGTGTGGGCCACCGCCGCCACACAGCTCATGCCGCTGATCGTGGTGTGGCGACTTGGGCCGGCCGAGGTCGCCTACTTCACGCTGCCATGGCTGATCTCGATGGGTATCACGCTGCTTGTATGGAACGTGGCGTCTGCGTTCGTCGTCGAACTGGCCGGAGCTAACGAGCGTTCCGGCGAGCTGCTTCAGCGCACTCTGCTGCTCTGGGCCGGCATCGTCAGCGCCGCGCTCGTGGTATGCGTGTTCGCCGCGGGGCCGCTGCTGTCGCTTTCGGGCGCGTCCTACGCGGCCCACGGAACCGAGCTGCTGCGTCTGATCGGGTGCAGCGCTCCCTTCACGGCGCTCGTCGCCCTCTATTGCATGCTGATGTGGGTCGACCAGCGCGTCTGGCTGCTGGCGGCGTTTCAGGCCGCGTCCGGGGTCGCCTTGCTCGCCGCAACCCTGGTGCTGCTACCCCACCTGGGGTTGGTCGCCGTCGGATGGGCGAATCTGGGAGTCCAGGCGCTGGCCGCGATCGCCACCGCGCCTCTCACCGCGCGACGGATGCGGACCGGTCTTTCGGCGGTGACTGCATGAGCGCGGTCGGAGTGCAGCCGTTGACCGACGAGCAGCTGCGCAGCCGGTATCGCGCTGGGATCGGAGCGTTGCCCGACGACGCGCGAGGAGCGTTTGGATGGCTCCGCCGCGGGCTGGCCACGTCACCGCTGTTGCCGCTCGCAGTGCGTCGCACGCTGCTGCGCTGGCGGCGGGGTCAAGCTTGGGATGATGGTCTGGGGCCTCGAACGCTGCTGGTTCGAGTCGCGCCACGTCAGCATCGGGACCGGCTCGTACGTCAACGCCGGCTGCTGGTTTGAGGGCACGGGTGCGATCGAGGTCGGCGACAACTGCCTGTTCGGCCCCGAGGTGCTCGTGCTCACCTCCACGCACGCGCTCGGCGCCGACGGCGTGATCGGTCGCGCCACGGAGTCCCGCCCGGTCAGCATCGGGGACGGCGCCTGGATTGGAGCGCGCGCGACGATCCTGCCCGGCGTCACGATCGGCGCAGGCGCCGTGATCGCCGCAGGCGCGATTGTGAGCGCCGATTGCGACTCCGGCGGCGTCTACGGCGGGGTCCCGGCTCGGAGGCTTCGATGAGCAGGCCACGCACCGAGCTGACCGCCTACGCGGGACTGGCGAGCAGCATCCTCGCCGTCGCGCTGGTGCTGGGCGCGCCAACGCCATGGCTGGGTTTGGTCGGCGCGCTGCTACTGGCCTGCGTACCGGCGGGAGCCGCCGTCATGTCCTGGATCGACGCGGGCGAGGCCGCGGCGCAGGCCGGGCTGACCCTGGCTGTGAGCCTGACCGTCGTGACGCTGACGAGCGCGATCATGATCTGGCTGGCCGCCTGGCAGCCGCACGCGCTGCTTGGTTTGGCGGGCGCGGCTGTGATCTCGTGCGCGCTGCGTTTACGGGTCGCGCGTGACACAGGGGATCCTCGATGAGCGCGGTCGACCACACGCTACGAGTGGCGCCCGCGACACGCATCGGGTCCCTGACCGGGCGAATTCACCCGCAGGTCGCGCTGGTGCTGATCGGACTGGGCGCCTGGGCGTACGGGGTCACCCAGCTCCGTCCTTCCGCGATCGGCGATTACGGGCTGCTGGCGAACGCCAACGCGTTCTTCGTGCTGGGCCTGGCGGCGTTGGTAGCCGCTTTCGTGCTCGAGCTAGCCCGCAGCTCCCCGCGAGGCTGGCTGCTGACGCTGAACCTCATCGGACTGATCGTCGCGATCCACGCGACGATCCCGATCATCTACGGCGGGACTCCCGAGTACGCGTGGGTCTACAAGCACCTCGGAATCATCTCCTCGTTCACGCACTACGGCCGGATCACCGACCCGAGCAACATCTATGACCAGTGGCCGGCGCTGTTTGCCGCCGTAGCCGCGATCAGCTCGCTCGCTCACGTGAACGCACTGTCGTTTGCCGGCTGGGCTCCGCTTGCCTTCGAGCTCGCCGACGCGCTGCTGCTGTTCGCGATCTTCCGTCAGCTCGTCGCCGACCGGCGCGTCGCGTACCTGGCGGTCGGGCTGTACGAGGGGCTGATCGCGTGGGTCGGCCAGGACTATCTGTCGCCGCAGGCGTTTGGGTTCCTGCTCTGGCTCGCGATGGCATATGTGATCTTGCGCTGGCTGCGAGCGCCGACGCCGGAGCCTGGGACGATCGGTCGGATCGCGCGGTTACGAACGCGGCTTGTCGCAGGCGTGACGCCCGCGCCGGCCACCACCCGCCGGCAGCGACTGGTGGCGCTCGTCCTCGTCGCGGCGATCTACTTCGTGATCGTCGCCGCCCATCAGCTGACCCCGTACGTGATTCTCGCGGGTGTCGGCGCGTTGACGCTGCTCGACCTGCTGCGCCCGCGCTGGCTGGTACTGCTGCTGGCCGCAATCGCGGGCGCCTACCTGGCGCCGCGCTACGGCCTGATCTCGAGCAACTTCGGCGGTCTGTTCAGCGGCGGCAGTCCGCTCCAGAACGCCTCTGGTTCCCGCGGCACCTACCACGCCGGCGGCGAGGCGCTGACGGCGCAGATCGTGCACTACCTCGCCGCCGCGATGTGGTTGCTCGCGCTGGGCGCGGTGGTGTCACGGCGCAAGTCCGCCGGCCGCGTGCTGATCCCGGCACTGCTGGCGTTCAGTCCATTTTTGATCCTAGGCGCACAAAGCTACGGCGGCGAGGCGATCTATCGCGTCTACCTGTTCTCCGCACCATGGTGCGCGCTGCTGATCGCCGGCTCGCTGCTCGAGCTGCGGCTGCCGAGGCGGCTGCCGATCCGCTGGCCGCTGACCGCGGTCGTCTGTCTCGCGGCGCTGTTCGCGGGTCTTCAGGGTCTCTACGGTCCCGTCTCGGTCGATGCCTTCACCCGCTCTGAGGTACGCGCCAGCCAGTGGCTCTACGCGCACGCCCCGCGAGGCTCGCTGCTCGTGCTTCCGGACGGCAACTTCCCCACCTTGCAGACGGCCGACTACAACTCCTACGACCTGCAGGTGATGCCCTCGGATCCGCAACTCGGAGAAGCGTGGCTTGATGAAAGGAACCTCGCGGAGGTACAAAGCTGGCTCGCGAGTCTCGGCCATCGGACCGCGTATATCGTCGTCAGCCGCAGCATGCGCGCCGACGCCCACTATTTCGGCGCGCCGCGAGGGGTACGAGAAGTTCGTTTCCGAGATTCCGAGCGCGCTCCACGGCGCGCGCCGTGTATCACGACGCCGACACGACCATCTATCGGCTGACGTTCGGCTAGCCCGGGCTCGTCGATCCGAATCACGCGGCCTGGGTTGCCGACCACGACGGCCCACGCGGGAACCGACTTGACGACCACCGCGAGCGCCCCGATGCGGGCATGGTCTCCGACATCGAGGTCACCGATCACCGCGCACCCC
>CAVWKC010000034.1:0-22409 GCA_963755525.1 uncultured Solirubrobacterales bacterium
ATCGAGTCCACCGGCGATACGACCGGCGCCCCCAGCGACGGGAGCACGATCGCGACCGGACGGGCGAGCGCGTCGGATGCGGAGCACGCGACGCGCTCGAGACCATCGTCGCCGGCGACAGCCCGCGAGACGATCGCCAGCGGCGTGGGTTGAGAGGCGCTCAGGAGCGCCCCTCAACCCGATGGTCCGCTGCCGTCATGCGGTCGTCGGCGTGGCCGGGACGCCGGCTCCGGCCGGAGCGCTGCCGGGGATCCCGTTCGGGTACCCGAGCGACGGAACGTCGGACGGGTAGACCTCGTGGCCGTGCTCGGCGACGTCGCCGATCTCCATGTTCGCCTCGGACATCCTCAGCGGTATGAACAAGCCGACCAGCTTGAGCAGCAGGAACGTGATCACCGCGGTCCAGCAGATCACGAACAGCGCCGCCAGGAACTGCCACTTGATCAGCGTGGCGTTGCCGTGCACGAGGCCGGCGACGGCACCGCCCGCAACAAGACCATGCTTGCTCGTCTTGTAGAACAGCGCCATGTTCGGGTCGGCGAAGACCCCGACCAGCAGGCCACCGGCGAGACCGGCGACCCCGTGCGTGTAGATCACGCCGAGCGTGTCGTCGACGTTGCGGAAGGGCCGCAGGCGGCTCATGTAGTTGAGCGCGAAGTACACGATCGTCGAGGCGATGACGCCCATCGCGATCGCGCCCCAGCCGTTGACGTAGCCCGCCGCCGGCGTGATCGCCACCAAGCCGACGATCATGCCGTTGACCGTGCCGATCATCGACGGCTTGCGCCCGGTCAGGTAGTCCCACGCGATCCAGACCAGCAGCGCGACCGCGGTGCACAGGTTCGTGTTGAGCACCGCCGCCGCTGCCGACATGTTCGACGCGTACGGGTCGCCGCCGTTGAACCCGTTCCAGCCGAGCCATAGGAGTCCGGCTCCGACCGCGACCATCGCCACGTTGTTCGGCGCGTCGATCTCGCGGTCGCGCTGGAGTCTCGGCCCGATTACCGCCGCGGCGACGAACCCCGCGATCCCCGCGGAGAGGTGGATCACGTAACCACCTGAGAAGTCGACCGCTCCGTGCTGAGCGAAGAAGCCGCCGCCCCACAGCAGGAACGCGTCGACCGCGTACACGCACGTGATCCACAGCACGCAGAACGGGATCCACGCCTTGAAGTTGACGCGCCCGAGCACTGACCCGAGGGCCAGGATCGGCGTAATCGCCGCGAACACGAACTGGAAGTAGACGAGCGCGGATTGCGGGAAGGCAGTGCTCCCGATCAACGGGATGTTGGCCTGGTGCTGCAGCTCCGTGTGCGACAGCACGGGCCCCGGTTTCCCGATGAAGTTCCCGAAGAAACCGCTGTTCGACAGCCCGTGGAACGGGTCGCCGAAGCCCATCTTGAATGCCCACAGCACCCAGACGACGAGCACGACCGAGAACGTCGCGAACGTCAGCATCATGCTGTTGATCGACCAGCGCTTCTGCATGACGCCGCCGTAGAGCACGGCGAGGCCAGGCACGCTCATCAAGCCGACCAGGGTCGCGGCGGTGATCTGCCACGACGTGTCTCCTGAGTTGAGCCAACTCGGTGCTTCAAGTGGCAACTGGATCTCCTTGTCCTTGAATGCGCCGCGCGAGACCTGGCGACGCCAATTTGCGCGTCCAGTGTGTTCTTCGCCCGCGGGGGCTTCTATGTCCTCAGGTCCAGCAAACCAGGGGGGTGTCTGGACATTGGGATAAGCGGATCCCGCAATCAGCGCGATTCCGGGCATTTTCGGGTGTGGGGGCCGCCTGCGGCGGCGTCCTCCGGATGGAATTGCGGCAGGCCCGTTAGGCGAGGCAAGGATGCCGAGCGGGCCGTCGCCGCAATGCCGGTTCCGCCGGGCGTCCATGCCCGGCGGCCGTAGCAGTCGTTTCAGCGTGCGTCCGTGTCGCCGGGCGGATTGGGTCCGACGGCTTGCACCTGGAGCGGGATGGGGGCGGGTCGCCGGCGCCCGGAGCATGCGTGACGCGCCATTTGACGCGATCCCGGTCGGCCGTGGCCTGTCAAGCATGTGGGGCATGCGCGAGAGGCCACGGCTTCGCCGGGCGGGCACCAATTGGCGCGTCATGCATGCCGGGACGGCCCGGGGGTCGCTGATTCCTCGGTGGTCGTTGGGCGGTTGGGTTTTTAACGGCGGGCATCTGGAGGGGGGTGGCGGGCTCCCCGGGGATCGATCCCCGCGAGCGAACCTGCATAACACGGCAATCGGGCTCGATCGCGCCGGCCGTGCCGTGTGACGCGTGCCATGCATGCGTAGTACGGCACGGCCTAGCCGGATCGGCTCCGTTGTCGAGCTATGTATGCCCCGCGCGCCGCGACCCGTCCCCGGGACGAACGCACCCACCCTCAGCCGCCCGCCGTTTCCATTCGCTGGCTCTCAGCGATTCAAGGGTGCGCGCCCGCAGGGCATGGACGCCCTGCGGAACGGCATTGCGGCGACGGCCCGCTCGGCATCCTTGCCTCGCCTAACGGGCCTGCCGCAATTCGATCCGGACGAAGCCGAGGCCCCTAAGACGAGCCGACCGGCAGCCCGGCCTTACGGCACTCGGCCGTGATCACCTTGGCCGCCTGGGCCGTGAACGCGCCCGGCGTCTGCGCTGAGGAACACGTCGACCGCGCCGCTGCGCCGCACTGACTGAGCTGCTGGGCGCCGGTCGCCGCGGGGATCGTCGCGTAGATGCAGCCGGACTTCGAACTGGGGCCCGACGACGCGAACGAGATCACGAGCACGAGCGCCAACACCATGACCGTGCCGAGGACGCCGCCGACCATCCAGATCTCGCGCCGGCTGAGGCGCCGGCGGTCGCGGAGCGTCTCGGCGTGTCCGGGAGGAATGATCAGCACCCTGCGGAGTCTAGGCACCACCTGTGCCACGATCGACGCTCAGTTGTTCGTCTTCGCCCTCCACCTGTTCCACCACCGTGTCGCCAGTGCAGCCCAGATCGATTACTTCGCGTTGGCGCTCGGGGCGTTCGCGAGTTGGGTGGGGCTGCCCGGTCCCGGCGAGCCGCTGCTGATCGCCGCGTCGATCGTCGCCGCCAAGCACAAGCTCGACATCACCCCGGTCTTGATCTGGGCGTTCGTGGGGGCGGTCACAGGCGGGATCGTCGGCTGGTGGGTCGGGCTGGTGGCGGGACGGACGGTGATGACCGCGCCGGGTCCGCTGCGGCGCCTGCGCCTGCGCGCGGTGGAGCGAGGCGAGGAGGTGTTCGAGCGGCTCACCGTGATCGCGATCCTGCTCGCGCCGTCGTGGGTGGCCGGAATCCATCGGGTCGGGGTGGTCATGTACAACGTGACCAACGTCGTGAGCGCGGCAGTCTGGGCGGTCGGGATCGGCCTGGCCTCCTACTACATCGGACCGCCCGTGATCGACGTCATCTCGGACGTCGGCTGGGTCACCGCGATCGGGCTGGTCGTGCTCGTGCTCGTCGGGGTCGGGATCGAGGTCGCGCGTCGGCGCCGGCAGCGCCCGGTTCGGTGAACCGGGCTACAGATTCGTGCCGGCGAACGAGACCTCGTGCGGCGCCACGGTCGGCTTGCCGACGTCGAGCTGGATCGACTCGTGGGGAACCAGCGGGATGTCGCGCGGGGACTTCGTCCACGGCTTGTCGTTGACGAACGCGCTGACCTTGCCCTTCTCGCCGGCCACCTGTGTGCCGCTCAGGGGTTGGTTCCACTCGTCGAAGAAGTTGCCGAGTGTGTACACCCGGGCGGACGGCGACTCAATGTGGATGATGCCGTCGCTGGCGTGGGTGTGGAGCCAGTAGTAACACTGCTGCGCCCCGTAGAACGGACCGTACGGGGTCTGCTGCGCCACCGGCCCGACCATCCCGATCGCCGCGGGGAGCGCGCGCGGCTGACCGTTCACATACACCTGGAGGTGGGCGTGGATGTGGTAGGCGAGCTGCTCGATCGGGGCGCATTGCACGCCGTCGACGGTGGCGCCTTGGGACGTGGTTCCCGCCGGCGCGAGGTCGGGCCCCTGCTCGAGCGGGATGGCCTCGGGGCCGGGTTGGGTCTTCCCGGCGGTGGCCGAGGTACTCGAGGTCGCGGCGGTCGTCGAGCTCGTCGCAGTCGCACTGGTCGAGGACGCCGACGAGGATGCCGCGGCCTGACTGCTCGTGCTCGTGGTGCCGCTGCCGCCGCATGCCGCGAGCAGTGCCGCCGACGCGAGCGACAACGGGATCAGGACGCGGCGCGCGTTCATCTACGACGCAAGGTAGCAGATGTACTGCGGTACCCCCGCCGCAGTCCACGGTGATAACTTGCGGCGCGTGTCCGAGTCCGCGCCCGCCGTCGACCTTCCGATGACGACAGCCATCGAGCTGCCGGGAATGACGATTCGCGAGAACCTCGGCGTCTGCTACGGGCTCGTGGTCAGGAGCATGGGCTTCACCGGTGGCGTGGCCGCCTCGTTCAAGGGCCTGCGTCGAGGCGAGATCCCCGAGTACACGCAGCTGCTCGAGGACTCCAGACGCCACGCGATCGATCGGATGTCCGATAACGCTCGGCTGCTCGGCGCCGACGCGATCGTAGCCGTTCGCTTCGACTCGTCCGAGATCGGTAACCAGTTCACGGAGATCGTCGCGTACGGAACGGCCGTCAAGGTCGACCGCACCCCGTAACCCCGGCCATGTTGCTGGGCGACGCCGAGCGCGAACAGCTCTACGAGACGCTCAAGCGCCACGCCGCCGAAGGGCGACTCGACATCGCCGAGCTCGAGCGCCGGGTGGCGCTGGTGGCGAACGCGGAGACGCGCGAGGCCGCCGCGGCGGCGGTGGTCGACCTGCCGGCGCTTGCCGGCGTCAGCGAACCTGCCCGGCGACCCCGCCGCGGGCGTGGCCACGGCGAGGTCGACAAGCCAGGTCCGGACTGGCAGCCCACCAGCGAACGGTTCCGGGATCCGCGCACGCGCCGGGTACTGCGCGTGTGGGTCGATCCCGCCGGTGAGCGCCACTACGTGGCGGAGTGAGCGGCGGTGGCGCCGCGCGCTAGCGCGTCGCCTTCTTGATTTCGCTCCTGGCCTTGCCGACGGCGTTCTTGGCCTTGCCCTTCAGCTGCTCGCCGGCGCCCTCGGCCTCGGTGTTCCGGTTGCCGGTGGCCGCTCCGGCCGCCCTCTTCAGCCGGCCCTTGACCTCTTCCGTCTTGCCTTCCGCTCGTTGCGTCCGATCTCCCATCGCTACTCCCTTTCTCCGGGGTCTCTTTAGCGATGGCTACCCCGGCCCGACGGTGCCGACGCGCGCGAGTGACGTACGACCGCGGACAAGAGCCGCGGCCAGTGCTCGGCGAGCGCCTCATGGCTCATGAACAGCCCGAGGTGCCCGCCACGGCTCGTGTGACGCGTTATCGAGTCCGCGGGCGTCGACGCATGGTCGGCGAGTGCGAACACCTGGTCGGGCGGGGTGATGTGGTCGGTGGCGCCCGCGAGCAGGTTGAGCGGCATGTCGATCCGGCTCAGATCGACCTTCTCGCCGCCGACCTCGAGCGTTCCCGAGGTCAGCGCGTTGTCGCGGAACAGGTTGCGGACGATCCACAGGTAGAACTGGCCAGGGACGTCCTGGGTGTGCTTGAACCAGTCCTCGAACTCCTGGTAGCGCGCGAGGTGGGCCGGGTCGTCGAGGTTGAGCAGCAGATCGATCTGGCGGGAAATCTCGGCGCCGGGCTGGATCATGATGAAGCCGGTCAGCATGTGGCGGCCCTGGAGGATGCCTCCGCCGGACGCGACCAGCGCCTCGTAGAACCGCAGATTGCCGTCGGGCGCGACGCGGCGCATGACCTCGTGGATCACCGGCTCGCCGCCGTGGAAGTCGATCGGAGCCCCCGCGATCGTCAGCGTGTTGATCCGCTCGGGGTGGAGCGCGGCGTAGATCGTCGCGAGCCACCCACCCTGGCAGTCGCCGATCAGGTTGACGCGCCCGCCGCAGTGCTCGACGGCGCGATCGACGACCTCGATGTAGTCCTCGATCGACGCGTTCGCGGTCTCGGCGGTCGCGCCCACCCAGTCGAGCGACAGCGCGCGCTCGAGGCCGGCGGCGACGATCGTCCGCATCTGGCTCTGCTCAGGCGAGTAGTCGACGATGCACGAGTCGTGGCCGGCCTGCGGCGGCAGCACCAGCGTCGGCACGACCCGGCGCCTCGAGACCGAGAAGTCGCGCAGCCGCGCGAGCGGGCCCTCGGACACGATCTCGTGCGGCGTGGCCCAGGACGGCGCCCGCCGTTCCGAGGTCACGGCGAGCCAGCGCGGGAAGTCGAGCGCGGCCGGACCGCGCTGCAAGGTCGTGGCCCAGCACTTGCCGAGTCCTTCGAGGGTGGCGGCGCCGGCGTCGAACCAGCTGTCGAGAAGCCCCGAAGCCATACCTGGCGAAGGAACCGGGGGACATTGCGGCACAACGGTCATGTTCGACCTCCTTGCGAAGAAACTGCGAAGTACCAGCGAAATACCGTTAAACGGTGAAGCACCGGCGGTAACCCACCGGTGCTTCTAAATAACGTCTATTAGCGAACGCTACTAACGCACGCCGACGGATGCTCTACTTGAGGAACGCGCGCGCCGTCGTCGAGTAGGAGCTGGCGAGCTCCTTCGAGACGTCGGCCTGAGCCTCGATCAGGCCCTTGAGCCACTCCTGCTGGGTGAGGCCCGCGAGCTTCAGCTGGAGCTCGACGGTGCGGTCGACGGCCTTCTCATACGAGTCGAGGTACAAGTTGCCGGCCTTGCGGGCGGCGGCGAGCACCTGCTCGCTCGAGTCCTTGATCTGCTCGAACGCGGTGTCGAACGTCGGGACGCCGGTCTTGGTGGATGTGGTGGTTGCCATTAGGTGTCTCCTGAGTCTTGTGTTCCGGGTGTGTGCTTGCACATTAGCACATACCTAGCAAGCGTGCAAGCGATGTCTGCGCTTGCGGGTTAGCGGCTGCCGTGCAAGCAGCTAGCAACAGGTACGCCGGCCGCGGCGAACGGTTACGTCCCCGCCGGCAGCGGCCGGGGCGTAGGCTGGCCCGGCCCCGTCTCAACAACCGAGGAGCTCAACGTGACCGACCACGTCTATTCCGTCAGCGAGATCGTCGGGTCGTCCCCCGAGAGCGTCGACGATGCGATCCGGAACGCCCTCGATCGCGCGCGCAAGACCCTCCGCCACCTCGACTGGTTCGAGGTCACCGAGATCCGCGGCCACCTCAAGGACGACGGCGCGATCGACTACTACCAGGTGGGGCTGAAGCTCGGGTTCCGGCTCGAGAACTGACAGCCCGGTGTGGAGCAACTGATCGAAATCTCCGGCGAGATGATCCGCCTTGGCCAGCTACTGAAGCTCGCCGGCGCTGCCTCGGGCGGCGCGGAGGCCAAGGCCTTGATCGCCACCGGTCAGGTGACGGTCAACGGTGAGCGCGAGTTGCGGCGCGGCCGCCAGCTCCATCCCGGTGACGTTGTGCGCCTAGGCGCGGACGATCTGCGCATCGTTGCCGCCTGACTACCTTCAAGAAGTGGAGATCGCGACCTCGCGTGCGGCGGGCGCGAGGTGGACTACGCGCAGCAACTCGAGCTGCGGGTTGTAGATCGCGAGCGTCCCGCGCAGCAGCGAGGCGGCGACGACGTATCCCTGGCCGGCGTCGAGCTCGAACGACCCGTACGGCGCCGGGGCGCGCTTCACGATTCGTCCGGTGGCGGCGTCGACCTTCTCGATCACGCCGCCGTAGCCGCTGGTCAGGTAGGCGAAGTGGCCGTCGAACGCGACGTGCTGAGGTCCCTGGCCGACCGGCACGCGGAACAGGAGCCGCCGGTCGACCGCGCCCCACACGGCCACGTCGGGACCGTTGGCCGAGGTGACCCACACCTGATTTCCTCCGGGCGCGAACGACACGTCGTGCGTCGGGAAGCCGGGATCGAACTGCCCGATCACGCGCGGATGCGCCTGATCGGCCGTGCTGAGGATGACGATCGTGCGCGCCGACTCTCCGAGCACGACCCAGGCGAGCTCATGCGCCGCGTCAAAGCTCAGATGGTGGGCGGCCGCGCCGACGTCGAGCGTGCTGGTCACGCGCGCGTCGCCGAGGTAGATCACGGTGACGGTTCCGCGTGCGTCGTCGGTCACGTATGCGTACTGGCCGCCGGGGGCGATCTCGGCGATGTGCGGAGTGCCGAACCCTCCGATCACACCGCGGGCTGCGAGCGTCTCTCGATCGAGCACGGTCACCTTCCCCGCCGCCGCGCTGGTCACGACGACGCTCGCGCACGCGCCGCTGTTGGCGGCGACGTCCTCGGGGTCCGGCGCCATCGCCAGCCGGCGGACCACCCGCCCGCTCGGGAGGTCGACGACCAGCACCCGGTTCTGCTGCTCGTCGGTGACAAACGCCTGCACCGTCGGCCCGGCAGCGGCGACGGTCGGGCGCCCGAGGACCGGGGACCGGACCGCCGCGACCGTCGCCACGCTCGCCGTGCCCGTCCGACCTGGCGTGTGCTTGTGCCCCGAGCCGCCGCAGCCGGTTACGAGCAGCCCCAACATCAGCGCCGCCGCGGCGGCCCGCCGGCTCATCCCGCCGAACCTTGCGCCGTGCAGCACCACCCGTCGAGCTGCGGGAACCCGCGGGCGGCGGCGCCTGTGCTCGAGAACTGCTGAGCGATCCGCGAGACCGCCGCGACCCGAGGAGCGCCGGCCACGCGGACGAACACCCACTGGTTCGCCGCCGGCCAGCTGACGAGCAGCCAGCGCCCGTCCGGCGACCAGTCCACCGCCCGCACGCCGGCGCCCGCTTGCACCTGCCGCAGCGCGGGCCGCGACGACCCCGTGCTCGCGACCACGACCTCCCGGCCGCCGAGCACGAGCGCTACCGACCGGCCGTCGGGCGACAGCGCGCCGTCCCCGACGGGCGCGTTCCGCGGCGGAGCGATGGCCGCGATCGAGCGGCCGTTCGCGCCGTACGTCCGGGCCTCCCGCGCGGACAGCACGAGCAGGCGCCGTCCGTCGGCCGACCAGATCAGCTCGTGCGGCGCGTGCCCCGGCGCCACCGACCAGAGCACCCGCCCGGTGCTCGCGTCGCGGACGACCACGCGGCCGCTTGCGGTCACGTACGCCAACTCGTACGGACCGTCGGCGGCGGCCGGCCGCCACGCCGGCGCGACTTGCGCGACCCCGGCCGCGAGCAGCCGATCGCCGGTCCCGTCGCCGGCGACCACGCGGAGCGTCCCCGCCGACAGGTACGCGACTCGGTAGCCGCTCGGCGAATACCAGCGTGGATCGCTGACCGCCGGCCGCGCGAGCGCCCAGCGGATCGTGCCCTGCGGGTTGACCGCCGCCAGCCGGTCGCCGGATGCGACCGCGACGAACAGCCCGTGCGGCGACCAGCTGGCCTGCGACCAGGGACCGAGGCGACGGGTCGAGCCGTCGGCGGCCGCGGTCCACGTCCCGCCCGGACCGGAGACGAGGATCCGGCCCGGCGAGGGGAGCGAGAACAGCGCCGGCGCTGCGTGCCGCTCGCCGAGCGCTCGGGTGATCAGCCGTCCGACCGAAGCGCCGGCCGGCGAGAGCACGAGTGCCGCGATGACCACCGCGGCCGCCGGCGCGGCCGCAAGGCGCCACCGAGGGCGCCTCCGCGCGACCACCGGCTCCCGCTCGAGGTAGGCCGAGCGCACGACGTCCCAGGCGCGGCTCTCGGCGCCGATCTCGTCGGGCGCGCGGAACTCCCGTAGCCGGTTCTTGACCTGTGAGGTCAACGTTCCATCTCCCGCAGGCGGGTCTCGAGCGTGTCGAGCCCGCGGCGAAGCCGGGAGTTGACCGTTCCCCGCGGCAACTCGAGTGCGCGCGCGATCTCGCCGGGGCTGTAGTCGAGTAGGTAACGGAGCACGATCACCGCCCGGTGTTCGGGCGACAGCGACGCCAGCGCGGCCAGCACCTCCTGCGAGTAGCGGCCGAGCTGGATCTCAGGTGGGGAGGCCGGGTCGGCGGCGGCGTCGGTCGTCTCACGCCGCGCCGACCGCGCCCGCGCCCAGTCGATCGCGCGGTTGGCGACGATCGCGCCGAGCCACGGACCGAAACGGCGCTTTCGATCGAACCGGTCAAGCCGGCGGATCGCGGCCGCGAACGCCTCCTGGGCGATGTCCTCGGCGGCGGCATGATCGTGGACGATCAGGAATGCGGCGCGGTACGCCCGCGGCCAGAAGCGGTGGAACAGCGCCTCGACGTCGGCCTCGGACCCGGCTAGCGCCCCGCGGATCAGCGCCTGTTCGGACCGCGGTGGGCGGGCGCGCCGCTGCCCGAGCTCGCCGGTGACCGCGAGGCTCTCCGCCACGGCCGGCACGGGTTCACCCAACCTGGACACGATCGACGGACATCGTCTCCCCTACGGATCAGGTCGCGCAAGAGGTCCCTCCCAGCGCGTCTCGCCGTCATCGATGACGGGGGTGGGAGCGAGGCCGAGACGCCTCGCGACGCCCATCGACGCCTGGTGGTCCGGGTGGATGTAGGCGGTGATCGTCTTGATGCCCTGAGTCCGGAGCCACTGCACCATCGCGCCGGCCGCCTCGGTGGCGTAGCCGCGGCGCTGGCGGGCGGCGCCGATGACCCATGCGATCTCGGCTTCCAGGCGGGCATCCCGCGTGGTGAGCGTCGCCTGCACGGTGCCGACCGCGATCCCGGTGTCGCGCTCTCGCGCGATCCAGCTGAGCCATCCCTCGCGGCCGTCGGGCGAGTGGCCGACCGCTTGGCGCGCGTATCGCGCGCGGAGCCGTTCGAGCGAGGGAGGCGCGGCACCGGTGAATTCGTACAGCGCCGGGGCGCTCAGGACCTCGACCATCTCGGCGGCGTGCTCGACTCGCAACGGCTCGAGCGTGAGGCGCGCCGTTTGGATCGGCTCGGCAGCGGGCCAGTCCACGTCTCGAACCGTACGACGATCCAAAACCCCGCCCACGCCAGGCGACTCAACGTATTAGATAGAACGTTCTACTTGTGATACGGTGGCGTGCCCCGATGCCGACCGCCACTGCCGCCGCCACCGCCACCCGCGACCGGATCCCGACCCGCGATCGGATCATCTACGCGAGCGCCGAGCTCTTCCGCCGGCAGGGCTACGCCGGGACGGGGCTCAAGCAGATCGCGACTGAGGCCCGGGCGCCGTTCGGCTCGCTGTACCACTTCTTTCCCGGTGGCAAGGAGCAGCTCGCCGACGAGGTGCTGCGGATCGGCGGGCGCTTCTTCCTTGCGCTGTACGAGGCGATCGCCGGCGCCGCCCCGGACCTCGTCAGCGCCGTGTCCGACTTCTTTGCGGGCGCAGGCGAAACGCTTGCGGCGACCGACTACGCCGACGCCTGCCCGATCGCGACCGTCGCCGGCGAGATCGCAAGCACGCGCGAGGTGCTCCGCGTCGCGACCGCGGACGTTTTCGAGTCGTGGCTGGCGGCCCTCGCCGAGGACGCGATCGAGGCCGGCGTCGAAGCCGAGCGAGCCCGGCCACTCGCGCTGAGCGTGCTGGCGCTGCTCGAGGGAGCGTTCCTGCTCAGCCGGTCGACGCGAAGCCTCGACCCGATGAAGGCTTCATCAGAGGCAGCCGTCGCGCTGGTCGCGGCGGCGCTGCCCGAATCCACGACCCCGGAGATCCGCCCATGATCCACAAGCGAAGCCTGATCGCCGGCGCCGGCGCGGCGATCGCCGCCCGTGCGCTGCTGCCGCGCGTCGCGCTGCTTAAGCTGCGCCGCGATGTCCGCCGGCTCAACGCCGGCGATGTCGAGCCGGTGCTCGCCGGGTACGCCGACGACGCGGTTCTGCATTTCAACGAGGGCCCGCACCGGTGGTCGGGCGATCACCGCGGCAAGCCGGCGATCGAGCGCTTCCTGCGCGAATTCGCCGGCGCCGGGCTTCAGGGCGAGATCCGCGAGTTGTGGATCGGCGGGCCGCCGTGGGCGATGACGCTGATCGCGCGGTTCGACGATTGGGCGGCCGGGCCGGACGGCGAGGAGTTGTATGCCAACCGGGTCGTGATCGTCGCTCGGACCCGGTGGGGCAAGATCGTCGAGCACGACGACTTCTACTTCGACACGGCGCGGATCGTCGCGTTCGACGAGAAGCTGAGCGCGCTCGGGATCGGACCGGCGGCCCCGGAGCGCCCGGCGCCCGCCGTGGCTTAGTGGTCTCTTTCGTAAGTACGGGGGCCGCTCGAATGTCGTCGTATTTGCGAAAGCGACCACTTAGCCCATCACGGTCCGATCACCGCTTGCGCCTGGGTCGTGTGCGCGACGAGCCGGCCGTCGTCGTCTCGCAGTTCGGTCTCGACGACGATCACCGACTTGCCGACCCGCAGCGGCCGGGAGGTCGCGGTCACGTGACCGTCGCGAACGCCGCGCAGGAAGTTGGTCGACGACGAGATCGTCGCGGTACCCGCGCCGGCGGGCAGGTTGAGGAAGGCGCACGTGCCGCCCATGTTGTCCGCGAGTGACATCAACGCGCCACCGTTGAGCGCGCCGCCCGCCGTGCACAGCTCCGAGCGCCACGCGAGTCGCCCGATCACCTCCTCGGGGCGTGCTGATAGCACCTCGATCCCGAGCGTGGCGATGAACGGCACCACCGCGAGCAGATCGGCCAGCGAATGATCGGGCGGTGATCCGGCGGGGTCTCATGCCCTCACTCTACGTTCCTGGCCGCCGGCGGCCGGCCAGCACCGGCCGAAGTAACCGGCGCGGTCGAGCCCCACGTCGACCGGGCTCGAGAACGAGAAGTCGTCGGTCAGGAGCCGCTCGATCGCGGCGCGGTCTCCCGACGCGAACGCTTGGTACACCTCGCGCGCGCGTTCGGGTAGATCATGCGTGGGCATCGACGGCACTCCTCTCGTTGGACTGCCCGTCACAAATAGACCCCGGACCGGGAGTTAACTCATCCATGGCTGGCTGGGAGGCTGAGCTCCTTGGAGTACTGCCAGAGCGCCTTGTCGAGCGTGCGGATGCTCATGCCCGCGTCACGCGCGATCTGCCGGCACGCGGCCAGGTACCCGAGCCAGAAGCTCACCGGGTATTGCGAGCGGGGCTTGACTCCGAGCGACTCGAGCGCCCGCACGTCGAGGATCGGGTAGTCGTCGGGAAACGCGAAGTACAGGAGCGTGGACGCGGTCGGCACCCCGACCCCCTCGAGTTCGAGCAGCGCGGCCATCCGACTCGCCTCATCGGTGGCCGCGAGTGCCCGCCCGGTGGCGGCCACGACCGCGGCTTCGCTGTTGGCGGCGACCTTGGGGCGGCTGCGGACGGTCTTCCAGGCGCATACCTGGATGAACTCCTCGCGCGTGTAGTAGCCCCGGGCGCGCGCCGCCGCTCCGACCGCGAGGTCCGACGGGTCCTCAGTGCCCGGGAAGCGGGCGGCGAGCCCCTCGATCTCCGCCGCTGGGAACCGAAGGGCGAAGTTCAGCGCCGGTCGCCGCCGCCGAACATCTGAAGGAAGAACAGGAAGACGTTGAAGATGTCGAGGAAGATCCCGGCCGCGATCGGAACGGCTGCGTAGTTGTTCGCGCGGCGCAGCCGGTTGAAGTCGATGATCGTGAACCCGCCGAAGATCACGAGCCCGAGCACGCAGTAGATGATGTTCGAGTGCGGGATCGAGACGAAGATCGTCACGAGCCCGAACACGATCAGGGCCAGCAGCGCCCAGAACAGGGTCCGGGCGAACACCGACAGGTCGCGACGCGTGGCGTAGCCGAACGCACCGCAGCCGGCGACGAACCCGCCCGTCGCGCCGGCGGCCTGCCACAGCGCCGCGGGATCGGCGTGCGCGTAGTAGGCGATGATCGGTGCGACCGCGAGCCCGAGCAGCAGGCCGAGACCGAAGAGGAGCGCGATCGCGACCTGCTCGCGGCCGCGTGAGTTCGCGATATTCAGGCCGAAGACGCAGGCGAACGCGCCGATAAAGAACAGGATCCCCGCCCCACCAGTGAGGTTCCGCCCGATGTACGCGCCGAGCGCGGCGAACCCGGTGGTGAGCGCGACCAGGCCCATGACCTGACCGAAGACCGCTCGCGTCTGATCGCGCGTGAGCGCGGCACCGTAGGCGGGCTGGTCGTAGGTAGACATCAGTGGCTGCTCCTGACTGCGTGAGGGGTCCCGAAACTGGCGCAAACGGTAGACGATGAGACCCGCGGGTTCGAGCGGCCGGTTCAGCAATTGCCGGCGGAGTTGTCGGGCTCGAACACCCGACAGACCACTGGCGCGCCCGGATGGTCGCGCAACCGGAGCAGCGCTTCCGATTTCGCCGTCAGCGGCAGCCGTTCGTAGCCGGTGATCCGGACCGTCGTGACCATCCAGCCCGGCTTGCGCTGCACCAGGGGGGCGCGAGTGCGGATCTGGACCGGGATCGACGTGCTCGGGTCGACCCACACACCCATCTGCATGTCGCCCGACCGGCCCTCATAGAGCGCCAGCGCGCGGCCGTCGAGCATGGTCGAGTGGGCGAGCTTGAGCGTCCCCGAGCGGATGAATTTGCGCACGAGTGCCACGGGATCGACGCCGCGCAGGGCGCAGATCGTCAGCAGCGTGTTGCACGCAGCCCGTCCTTTCGGGGGCGGGCCGGTCAGGATCGCGTTACCGCGCGGCGGCGCCACGTACTCCTGGATCCGAGTGGGTGTACTGGCGATCTCGCCGATCAGGTCGCCGTTCGCTCGGTAGATCTCCACGTGCGTGCGCGACCCAGACACCCACACGACCCAGCGGGTGTTCGTCGCCCTCATCATTTGCTCGTGCGTGACTGATCCCTGAAAACTCTCGACGCCGGTCGCGACGTAGTGGACGATCGCCGGGGCGGTCCCGATGCCGCGCGCCGGGGTCGAGGGCGTGGCGCCGCGCAGCGCCAGCAGCGCCAGCAGCACGATCGCGACGACCGGAACCGCGCCGAGCGCCAAGACCAGCCACTCCGGACGCCGCCGGCGGGGAGCGACGGCCGCGGCCGGGGCCTGCGCCTCGACGTCGAGCTTTCGCCACACGTCGTCGAGGCTCGGCGGCGGACACGCCGGCACCGGGTTCTCGTCGCGAAGCCGCTCGATCAGGTCATTCATCTCATTGCCTCCGTCGGTGTGCGTGCGGTCGAGTCGGGGTGCTCCGCGCGGTCGAGTGCGGCCGCGAGACGGCGTCGCGCCCGATGCAGGCGAACGGCGAACGCCGCCCGCGAGCACTCCAGAGCAGCCGCGGCGCGAGCCGGGTCGAGCCCCTCCCACGCGATCAGCAGTAGGACCTCCCGGTCGCGCTGACTGAGCCCGGCGAGCGCGGTCAGCAGTGGGCTGCCGTCGGCATTCGGCTGTGGGAGCACCGGCGCCGGCTGCCCGTGCAGTCGGTCGACAAGAGCATCGCGTCGCCTCGCTCCCCGGCGCTGGTTGGCGAGCACTCGCCGAGCACACGCGAGCAGCCAGGGCAGCGCGTCCGCGGGGACGTGCTCGAGGCGCCGGCATGCGACCACGAACACCTCGCTGACCGTGTCGTCCGCCGCCTCCGCGCCGATTCTCCGCAACGCGTAGGCACGTACCGCGGCGGCGTGCTCGGCGAACAGCGCTTCCAGCCGCGCGCGTCGTTCGAGTTCGTCCACAACCGGATCATGTCCGGCCGTCGTCGGCGATTACAGCACGTCATAGCTTGACTAGTTTGAGAACAACTAGTATTGTCATGACTATGCCGACTTCAAAGATCCCACAACCCTCGTCGCTTGGCCTGATCGTGCTGTGGCAGCTGTTCGAGGGACCGATGCACGTGTACCGGATGCAGAAGATGTTCGAGGCGCAGGGCAAGGCCCGGGTGGTCAACGTGCGGTCGCGGGCGAGCCTCTACCAGACGATCGAGCGCCTGAAGCGCAACGGGCTGGTCGAGGTGTACGAGACCCAACGCGCGGAGGGGTACCCCGACCGGGTCGTGTACGCGATCACCGACGAAGGGCGCGTGGTCGCGCGCGAGTGGCTGCGGGAGATGCTCCGCAACACCGAGGGCGAGTACCCCGAGTTCCTCGCCGCCGTGTCGATCCTGTTCGGTCTGCCGCCGGACGAGGCGCGGTCCGAGCTCGAGCTTCGGGCCGAGAAGCTGGAGTCCGCGTTGGCCCTCACCGAGCAGTCGCTCGCGGACGCGCCGGCAGCGCTGCCGCGTCTGTTCTTGCTCGAAGAGGAGTACCGCAAGGCGATGCTCGCGGCCGAGCTCTCGTGGGTCCGGGGCGTGATCGACGACCTGCGTGAGGGACGGCTGACCTGGAGTGAGGAGTGGCTGCGCGAGCTGGCCGACAAGTTCCTCCCCGCTGACGATCAACAACACGAGGAGGACCGTTAGATGACAGCGATGATCGAGGCCCGTGGCCTCACCAAGCGCTTCGGCAAGACCACCGCGCTCGACGGGCTCGACCTGGTCGCAGACGCCGGGCAGGTCGTGGCCGTGCTCGGCCCGAACGGCGCCGGCAAGACGACGTTCGTCCGCACGGTGGCGACCTTGCTGCGCGCCGACGCGGGGACGCTGCTGGTCGCCGGCCACGACGCCCGCAAGGAGCCGGCCGCGGTCCGGCAGCTGATCGGGCTCGCGGGGCAGTTCGCCGCGATCGAGCCGGCGATGACCGGGCGCGAGAACCTCGACATGGTCGCTCGGTTGTTCGGGCAAAGCCGCCGCACGGCGAAGGCGAGCGCTGCCGCCGTGCTCGAGCAACTCGGGCTGGCGGACGACGGCGATCGGCTGGCAAGGACCTACTCGGGCGGTATGCGCCGGCGGCTGGACCTGGGCGCGAGCCTCGTCGGAGCGCCTCGTCTGCTGCTGCTCGACGAGCCGACCACCGGCCTTGACCCGCGCAGCCGGATCGAGCTGTGGGAGGCGATCCGGAAGCTGGTCCAGGCCGGAACCGACGTGCTGCTGACCACGCAGTACCTCGACGAGGCCGATCACCTCGCCAGCCAGGTCGTGATCATCGACCACGGCAAGTCGGTGGCGAACGGCAGCCCCGCGCAGCTCAAGCGCCGGATCGGCGGCGACATCGTCGAGCTCCACGTACGCCGCGACGACGATCTTCCCTGCGTCGCCGACATGCTCGCGCGGCTCGAACACGGCGAGGTGCAGACCGATCCGTCGACCCGCCGGGTGAGCGTGCGCGTCACGTCCGGTGGCGAGGGGCTGATGACAGCGCTCCGGTCGCTCCAGGACTCGGGCGTCGAGCTCGAGGACATCGCCATGCGCCAACCGAACCTCGATGAGGTGTTCCTGTCGTTGACCGGCCGGCCGGCCGACCACAGCGGCTCGATGGCGGCCACGGCCGCCTAGCGAAAACGGAAAGGAAAAATAAAAAAAATGACAAGAGCAATCGCCCACGGCGCCGCCGGCGGGAGGACCGGGCTCGCCCGGAGCACTGTGACCGTCACCCGTCGTGCGCTCCTGCGCTACGTGCGGACGCCGCAGCTGATCGTGCTTGCCACGGTCCAGATGTCGCTGTTCTTCCTGATCTACCGGTACATGTTCGGCGGCGCGATCCACATCGACGGGATGTCGTACGTCGACTTCCTCGTCCCCGGGTTCATCACCACCGGCGTGCTGTTCATCGGGATCGGGACCGCGACCGCGATGGCCGAAGATCTCGAGCAGGGATTCGTCGACCGGCTGCGCTCGCTGCCGATCCCCCGGAGCTCGGTCCTGATCGCGCGGGCGACGGCGGACACGACGATCCTCGCGTGGGGCACCGCGTTCACCGCGGCGGTTGCCTTCGCCGTCGGGTTCAGGCTCCACGGCTCGGCGCTCGACGGGCTCGCGGCGTTCGGGCTGGTGGTGCTGTTCGGGTTCGCGTTCGAGTGGGTGTTCATCACGATGGGGCTGTTCGCGGGCAACGCCCAGGCGGCGCAGGGGCTGGGGATGATCGTGTTCCCGTTCGCGTTCGTCTCGAGCGCGTACGTGCCGGTCAGCTCGATGCCGAGCTGGCTGCAGGTGTTCGCCAAGCACCAACCGCTGACGTACATGGTCGACGCCGTCCGGTCGCTGACGCTCGGCCCGCACGCGCAGGCGCTGCTCGGGCACCCAACCTCGTACTTCGTCAGCCGCTCGCTGGCGTGGACGGTCGCGATCATCGCGGTGTCGCTCCCGATCGCCGTCTGGAAGTACCGCCGCGGCTGAGCGGACCTGTGTTGGCGCGCGCGTCGTATAGGTGACGTGCGCGCCGCCATGGCGATACTCCTGACGATCGCGGTGGGCGCCGGCATGCTGGCGTCAGGGTCGCGGGCCGCCGGTCCGGTGCTCCCGGGGCCGATCGTGATCACGGCCGGCTCCGTGAGCTTCGAAATCGCTCGTGACGAGCGGATCACGCGCATCCATACGGCCGGCGGCGCGCTCCCGATCGCGACTCGCGAGTCGCCGGTCGGGAGCCTGATTGCACGCGAGGTGCGCGAGTGGAGCTACGGTGGCATTTCGAGCCAGGTGGTTCCGGCACCCAACGGGCGCGCCGTCGCTTACACAGCCACGAACGGCCGGATCCAGACCACCGAAACTGTGTACGTCCTGCAGCCAGGGCGGCACATCGATCTCACGCGGCTCGTTAGTCGTTTGCCCGGCGTGCGAAACGGCTTCATCGCCTACTGGAGCGGACAGCGGCCCGAGCTGTGACGAATCAGCTCCCCGATAATGGGGCACTGCATGTCAGTGAGCGGCTTGACGATCCGGCCGGGCGACGACAACGACGGCAACGCCGTGATCGAGATGTTCGACGAGGCGGTGGCGTGGCTTGTCGAACGGGGTCAAACCGGGCAGTGGGGGGCCACTCCGTTCTCCGAGCGTCCCGGGATCCGCGAGCGCGTGTATGGCTTCAGGGTCGGTGGCGGATTGCACATCGCCGAGAGCGACGGAGAGCCGGTCGGCGTGCTCGTCGTCGGGCCCGCGCCGGCGTACGCTCCTCCGGCGCCGGTGCCGGAGCTGTACATCATCCTGCTGCTCAGCTCGCGCCGGCTCGTCGGGCGCGGGATCGGCGCGGCGCTTGTCAACCGGGCGATCGAGCTCGCGTATGAGCGCAAGGCGGAGATCCTCCGGGTCGACTGCTGGGCGCACGCGCCGGGGCTCGTCCGCTGGTACGAGAAGCAGGGATTCACCCGGTCCAACCGGTTCGAGTCGAACGGCTGGCAGGGCCAGATATTCACGATGGAGCTGTGACCGCCACGCTGCAGGGTGGCGCTGTGAACGCTCAGACGTACGCGAGGTGAACGCCGTCGATCGACCAGATCGCGCGCGCGTCACCCCCCTGCGCCGCCACCAATGCCGGGAAGTAGTCGCGGAGGCACTGCTCGTAGGTGACCGAGCCGGCGAGCAGCTCTCGCGCCGCCGCGACGAGCCGGTCGAGGTCCTCGCGGATGCGCGCGCCGGTCATGCTCGGCGTACGGGGCTCGCCGTCTGAGTCCGCAACCACAGCTGCCGGCGCGAACTGGGTGAAGCTCGCATAGCGCTCGGGGTCGG
Source organism: uncultured Solirubrobacterales bacterium (assembly GCA_963755525.1). Classification (GTDB taxonomy): domain Bacteria; phylum Actinomycetota; class Thermoleophilia; order Solirubrobacterales; family Solirubrobacteraceae; genus Palsa-465. Next base: position 19,444 of record CAVWKC010000034.1, read on the forward strand.
GAATGATCGACCGGAACGGGACGCGGTTGAAGAAGAACTCGAACCAGCGCCCGCCCGACAGCGCCAGCCACGGCGTGCCGACCGCAAGCGCGGCCATGCCGAAGCCGGTGTGCGGAGCGAGGAACACATCGCATGCCTCGACGACGGCGAGCTGGTCGGGCAGCGGGACGTCGAAGCAGTCGAGCGGGCGAGAGCGGTGCGCGAGCAGGTCGGCGACCTCGCCGTCGGTGAACGTTGTCGTCGTGCGGCCGTCCCGCGAGCGCTTGCCGACGAGCGCGATCTGGACCCCGGGAAAGGCGTCGGTGAGCGCGTCGAGGATCAGGCGCCACGAGGGGACGGAGGGATACAGCACGCGGTCGCCCGAGCCGCCGGGCATCACCGCGATTCGCGCCGCTTTGGACGGGTTGAAACGCTGCTTCGCCGCCGCCCGCGCCGGCTCGGGAAGCGCGAGCCGGAGCTGCTGGTGGGCGACGTATCCGGCCGCGCTCGCGCCGACCACCGTCCGGCCCTGGGACACGGTCAGCAGCTGGTCGCTGGTCACGTAGTAGTCGCGCAGGCCCGGGAACAGGTCGAGCTGGACTTGCTGGTGGCGCCGGTGGTCGTCGAGCACCCAGTCCCAATGGCGCGGGATCGCGGCCTGCCGCTCCGCCGAGTCTGGGCACGGCTCGAGCATCGGATGCTCGACCGCAAACGCCTCGGACACGAACGGGCAGAAGCAGGCGAGCTCGACCGAGCTGGCCGAGTTCAACACGACCGAGACCTCGCGCTCGGGGTCGGCCAGATGATGTCCGAGGCAGTAATGAAGCGCCTCGACCGCGTGTCCGACCGGGGGCGCGTAGAAGAAGTTGACGAGCAGCCGCTCGCGCGACCCGCCGCCGGGCGTTGCGGCATGTCCGCAGAGCTTGCCGATTGCCGGTTTCAAGGCTCGGGCGTACGGGAATCGAAGCGACGTGCCGCTGTATTGCTGTCGCGCGTGCGGTTTCGCGACAACGGCGTCATGGCGTAACGCCGTCATGGCCCACCATGTCGGCTCCCCGGACTGCGACGAGGAGCTCGAGATGGTGGTCAGCTTCGCCGGGCGTCCCCCGGAGGCCGAGCGCGACCGCGCGCTCGAGCGCGGACTGGCCCGGGGCGGTCCTGCCGTCGACGAGCGGCGCGATCCCGCGAGCCGCCCGTCGCAGGACTCGGCCTGACGCGCGCATCGCGGTCACGCCGTGTCGGCCACCGCCGGCGAGGATCAGTTGCGCGTCGGCGACCACGCCCGTGACGATGCCAGAGGGCGCATAATCGGCGATGTTGGACCGGTCGATCGCAATCTCTCGGGGGTGGTCAGGTGACTGACGAAGCCAAGACGCAGGCCGACCAGGTTGGTGAGATCACCAAGCTCGTCGAGGATGCGCAGGACAAGCTCGATCAGGTCGTGCGCGCGTTGCACACGCTGCGTTCAAAACAGATTGGTGAGGATCGCGAGCCCGGTCCCGATGAGCACGATTCCGCTGAGTAACTCGCTGCGGTGCTCGACGCGGGCGCCGAGCCGGGCCCCGAGCTCGAGGCCGATGAGCGAGAGCCCGACGCTGACTGCCGCGATGACCGCGACGCTGACGGCGAGCGGAGCGCGGTAGGCGCCGAGCGCGAATCCCACGACCAGGTTGTCGATGCTGAGTCCGGCGGCGAGCAGTACGAGCCGTCCGAAGTGCGCGCTCGCGAGCGTCGACTCGCTCCCGGAGTCTGCGGCGCCGCGGTCGCCGGACCGTGTCGCCGCAATCGTGATCTGGGCGCCGACCGCGATCAGCAGCAGCCCGCCGATGATGTGCGCGGCCGAGCCGAGCGCGTGCGAGAGCTGGTGGCCGATCACCAACCCGACGACCGGCATGCCCGCCTCGAACGCGCCGAACGCGACCGCAACTCTCGTGCGGGCGGCGCGGTCGACCCCGGACAGGCCGATCGCGATCGACGCCGCGAGGTTGTTCAGTCCAAGCGAGCCGGCCACGAGCAGCAACGCGAGAGCGTCCATCGGCGGCAAGTTAGCCCCCCCGCGCTCGACCGGAGCGTCAACATGCGGTTTGCAGTCGACCGAGAGGAGTTACAGATGGCAGGATTCCGGTTGGGGATCTATGTGTTCAAAGACGCGGAGATCGTCGATTTCGCCGCGCCGCATGGCGTCTGGTCGGTGGCGCGGCGGTATGACCCCGAGCTCGACGCGTTCCTGATCGCCGACGCGATGCGCCCCGTGCAGGCCCAGGCCGGTTTCACCGTGCTGCCGAACTACAGCTTCGACGACCGACCGGCGATGGACGCATTCCTGATCCCCGGCGGATTCGGCACCCGGCAGGAGATGTACAACCGGCGCCTGCACGAGTTCATCCGCTCGCTCGACGCGGAGACGCTGTTGACGAGCGTGTGCACGGGCTCGTGGGTGTACGGGCGGATGGGACTGCTCGACGGCCTGCCGGCGACCAACCGCAAGGAGCCGGACAAGCTCGAGTCCGGACCGTCGGGGAAGGTGCCGATCGATAGGCTGGCCGACATCGCGCCGGCGTGCAAGATCAGCCGGGCGCGGGTGGTCGACGCCGGGCGGATCGTCACCGCCGGCGGGATCACGTCGGGCATGGAGATGGGCTTCCACCTGCTCCGGCGGGCGGGGTACAGCGACGAGTTCGTCGACGACGTCGCGCGCGTCATGGAGTACTCGGCCGCGTACGACTTCTACCGGGACGATCTTGAGACGATGGCGTAGTTGTCCACGGGAGAGAGGGCCTTATGAACAAGCAGACATTCGTAATCGTCGGTGCGAGCCTCTCCGGCGCCAAGGCCGCGCAGGAGCTGCGCGAGCACGGGTTCGACGGTCGCGTCGTATTGATCGGAAGCGAGCCCGAGCGGCCGTACGAGCGCCCGCCGTTGACCAAGGATTACCTACGCGGGGAGTCCGATCGGGACAAGGCATACGTGCACACCCTGGACTTCTA
>CAVWKC010000035.1:0-60929 GCA_963755525.1 uncultured Solirubrobacterales bacterium
CCGAGCCCCGGTCTGCGTCGGGGACTCGTCGCCGTGGCGGGCCTGCTGCTAGCGATAGGGGTCGCGGTGGTGGTCCTCGTTCTCGTCAATTCTGGAACCACGCCGCATCACCGCGTGGCCGCGGCGCACGTTGCGGCGCCCGCGGCGCCGCCGCCGCCATCGAAGCCGACGCCCAAGCCGAAGCCCAAGCCGCGCCCGCGTCCCACGGACGACCCGTGGCCCCTGTACGGCTACGACTTGGCCCGGACCCGCCTGTTCCCCAACGGGGCGAAGCTTGACCCGCCGCTCAACGTCGGGTGGCGCTTCCACGACGGCGCGCTGCTCGAGTTTCCGCCCGTCATCGACGACAACACGCTGTACTTCGAAGACACGAACGGATGGGCGAGCGCGCTCAGCTCGACGAACGGCCAACTCGTCTGGCACCGCAGGATCGGGACGGTGGCCGCGGCCTCGCCGGCGCTCGACATCCGACACAAGCTCGTGTTCTTCACGCTCCTTTCGCGGACCCCCGGCACGCGCGCGACGGGCAACGGGGCGATTGTCGCGCTCTCGATGAAGACCGGGAAGATGGCGTGGACCCACGCGCTGCCGTCCGGCAGTGAGTCCTCGCCGCTGGTGCACGGGCTCAGCGTATTCCTGGGCGATCAAGGCGGCACCGTGTACTCGTTCAGGACCTACGACGGCCACCTGAACTGGACCTTCCACGCGGACGGGGCGGCCAAGGGCGGCGTCGCGTTCGCCCACAACACGATCTACTTCGGCGACTACGGCGGTCGCGTCCACGCCGTCAACGCCGCCAACGGCGGCGAGATCTGGTCGGCCGCTGGTGGAGACACCCTGTACTCGACACCCGCGGTCGCGTTCGGGCGGGTGTACATCGGCAGCACGAGCGGAGGCGTGTACGCCTTCTGGGCAGACTCGGGGGCGACGGCATGGACCGCATCGACCGGCGCATACGTGTACGCGTCGCCGGCGGTCGCCGACGTCCCCGGTCTCGGACCGACCGTGTACATCGGGTCCTACGACGGTCACCTGTACTCGTTCAACGCCGACACCGGTGGCGTCCGGTGGAGTCACGGAGGCGGAGGCAGGATCGACGGCTCCGCGACCGTAGTAGGCAACGTCGTCTATTACTCGAGCCTCGGGTCGAACACCACCACGGGCCTGAACTGGCGCACCGGTCAACAGGTGTTCTCGTTCCCGGACGGCGAGTTCACGCCGGTGATCACCGACGGGAAAGTCGTGTTCCTGATCGGTTACTCGACGATCTACCAGATGGTTCCGAAACATTGAGCAAGTGACAGTACCCCGCCGACTGCGGGGCACTGTCACTTTCGGATGACACTCGTCAGCTTGCCTGCACGATCTCGAGTCCGTTCCCGTCCGGGTCGTGGAAGGCGAACATCGCCGGCACACCGGGCCACCGGAGCACCTCGCCGACGTTGACGCCGCCCGCTCGGAGGCTCGCGTGGACGGCATCGGCGTCGTTGGTCGCGAGGCGGATCCCTGTCTCGATTCCCGCAGGCACGCCTGCACGTGCCGGAACGAGCGACAGCGAGATCGACGCCCCTGGGGGTGCCACCTCGATCCAGCGTCCGCCGAACTGCGGAAGCGGAGCGTCGCGACGAGTCTCGAAGCCGAGCTTCTGGGTGTAGAACTCGAGCGCCTGGTCCTGGTCTGTGACGGGGACGCCGATGTTCATGACGCCGGTGATGGGTGTCTGGTCGTTCATGTCGTTCTCCTGATGTCTCGTTCTCAAGCTGTCAACTGGTCAAGGTTCCAAAGTGCGCTTGAGCGCCATGAGACGCTCTCGCCAATAGGCCTTCATCCGTTCGGCCTCCTTCGCATCGGCGAGTCGCCGGTGCTCGAGCGCCGCGGTGCTTCGTGCCTCGTCCTTGACGAGGAAGGTGACGTTGACGCGGGTGTCTCCGTCACCCCAGTCGAAGCGCGCCGACCTGGGTCGAGTCGCGGTGCGCTCGCGAAGCCGGCCGTCCGGCAGCCACTCCGCACGCAAGCCGTCCGAGACGAAAGCCTCGTACAGCAGCTCCACCGGCACCGCCACCGTCCGCGACGCGGTTACCACGAAGCCGTCGTCCTTCTCACCGACGGCACGCAGTCCGCGGGCGCGCTCGTAGCTGGCGGCGACCGCCTGGACGTTCCACGCCAGCGGGTGGAGGCCCTGCTGCTCGGCAAGCCAGCGGGCGGTATCGCGATGGGTCCGGTTCGGGGCGCCCCATTCGTCGAGCAGCTCGAACCACTCCTCCCACCCGCGCCCGGTTCGCCGGCGAATCGTCTCATCGGAGGTCGCCAGCCTCACTCCCTCGAACCCGGCCGGGTCCGAGGCGCGAAGCAGGCTGGCCCGCGCAGCCGCATAGCGCTCGCCGGTCTTTTCCATGCGGGCACGGACGAGACGCTTGAACGACTTCTGCTCGGTCATCGCTGTGCTCCTTTCGGACAGGCGCGGCCCCGCGACTCACGCTCACGGCGCCCCGCCGGAAAGGGCAACAACCGACCGGCGTCCCGAGGGCATAGGCCCCCTTTGCCCCCGCTTGCGCCGGCGGCGTGAGCGCCGGAATTCGAGGGTTGGGCGCGGGACGGCGCCTAACGACGGTATTGCTACCACGTATGACCGGCGCGCGCCAGAGAACTCATCGGTCTCGGCCGCAGGTGCGCGAGCGAGCCCTAAGCAGAGGCGCTGTCGCCGCCGGCCTCGAGCGCCGGCACGACCGCCACTCGCCGGGTCCGGAACGCCACCGCGCCCAGCGCCGCGAGCGCGATCGTCACGAGGCCGGCGCCGACGAACACCGTCCGCACGCCGGCGAAGCTGAGCAGCGCGCCTGCGCCGAGGAAGGCGCTCACGAACGCGATGTTCTCGAGCACGTCCTTCAGCCCGAACACGCGGCCGAGCAGGCGCTCGGCGACCATCTCCTGCATCAGCCGCGTCTCGGGGCCGACCAGCAGGTTCTCGCCGAGGCCGATCAGCATGAACGCGATCAGCGCGAGGGGGAAGTTGGGCGCGAGCGCGGCGACCGCCATCGCGAGCCCCGACAACGCGATCCCGACGAGCCACCGCCGGCGCAGGTCGTCGATGTCCGAGCCCATGCGCGCGTTCGTCCACGAGCCGGCGACCATGCCCAGCCCATACAGACACATCAGCACGCTGTAGCCCGACCCGCCCGCGTGGAGCGGACCGGTGGCGAACAGCGGCGCGACCACGTTGAACATCGCCCCGGTCAGCACTACAAGCGCGCCGACGCCCATCAGCACCGGAACGCCCGGCATCGCGGCGGCGGCGCGAGCGCCGGCCCGCGTATCCGCCCACACGGACGCCGGCGCCTCGGTCTCGACCTCGTCACCGTCGACACTCCGAGCAGCCGGCGACGGCCCGAGATCGACACCCGCGAGCAACCCGGCCGACACGACGAAGCTGACCGCGTCCAGCACTAGCACCACGGGGGCGGTGGTGATCAGCAGCAGCCCGGCGGCGAGCGCGGGACCTAGCATCAGACCGCTGTTGACGCTCGCGTAGAAGACCGCGGTCAGCTGCGAGCGGCGCTCGGGCGGCACCATCCCGGGCAGCGCGGCGTTGATGGCCGGGCGAAACAGGGCGGTTCCGACGCCGGCTAGGAGCGCAAGCGCCACGGTGGCGGCAAACGAGGGCACGATCGCCAGCGCGACGAAGCACAGCGCCCGCAGCAGGTCGGCGCAGACCGCGAGGCGCCGACGCGAGATGCGGTCGGCCAGCGAACCGAACACCGGCGAGAGCACGATTCCGGGCAGGAACTCACCGAGCAGCACGAGCGAGATCGCCCACCCCGAGTGAAACCGGTCGTACGCGACGAGCAGCAGCGCGACGTAGGCGGCGCCGGTGCCGACCTGCGACTGGAAGAACGCCGCGAAGAACCGGCGCAATGCGGGCGTGTCTCGGATCAGTTCAAGCACCGGAGCGCCTAGCGACCGGGCGACGCGGGCGTCGCGGATCCCTCTAGGAGGAGCGCGGCGTCGTGCGCGCGTAACGGCTTGGAGAACAGGAATCCCTGTCCGAGCCGACAGCCGAGCCCGCGCAGCGTCGCGAGTTGGTCCTCGGTCTCGATGCCCTCGGCGATCACGTGCATCCCGAGCGCCGAATTGCACGCCCAGCTCACGCAGCCTCCCGATAACCGGCTTGGTGAGCGGGTCGAGCACGAGGCTCTCGGTGATCTCGAGCACGAGCCGGCGCGGCGCGATCCGATATTCGGACAACAGCTGCTCCACTTCCACGATCAGCTCCGGCCTGATCTGCCGCGGCGAGAGGTTGGCCGCGACCTCGACCGCCTCGGGCCAGGCCGCGAGCTGCGCGCAAACCTGCCGCAACACCCAATTGCCGATCGACACGATCTGTCCGGTGTCCTCGGCGACCGCGATGAACTCACCGGGGTTGAGCATCCCGCGCTCGGGGTGGTGCCAGCGCACGAGCGCCTCGAATCCGAGGAGTGACTGGTTGCCGAGCTCGATCAGCGGCTGGTAGTGCAGCTCGAGCTCGTCGCGTTCGACCGCGTAGCGGAGGTCACTCTCGATCGCCATCCGCTCCACGAGCCGGTGGCGCAGTGACACGTCGAACGCCTCGAAGCGGCCGCCCCCGAGCTCGCGCGCCCGGTGCATCGCCGCCACCGCGTCGCGCAGGAGCTCCTCGGGGGTCTCGTCGCCGTGTTGGCTGACCGCCACGCCGATGCTGGCGCTGATCGATACCTCGTGGCCGTCGATGTCGAACGGCTCGACCAGCGCGTCCACGAGACGCTCCGCCACCTCCCCAACCGCGTGGTCGGTGGTGGTCCGGGCGCACACGATCGCGAACTCATCCCCGCCGTTGCGCGCGACCAGATCCTCCTCGCGCACGCAGGCGGTCAGCCGCGCCGCCACCTTCCGCAGGAGCGTGTCGCCGGCGGGATGGCCGACGGCGTCGATGAACACCCTGAAGCGATCGAGGTCGAGCGCGAGCACGCTGACCGAGTCGCCGAGTCGCCGGCCGTGGCGCAGCTCAGCCTCCAGATGATTCAGCAGCAACGCACGATTGGCGAGCCCCGTCAGCGGGTCCTCGAGGGCGCGACGCATGAGCTCGTGCTCGGACGCCTCGCGGTCGAGCGCGCCGCCGATCACGTAGGCGATCGCCTGCAGGAAGCGAGCCTCCTCGGTGGTGAAGGGCGGATCGTCGTGGCGGCGCTGGGCCAGGATCGCGTGGTGGGCCCCGCCGCGCTGGCGGATGCGCGCGCTCGCGCCGCGGTACAGACCGGCTTCGAACACTTTGTCCGGCGTCGAGAAGCGGGTCTCGATCGCCAGGTCGTTGCTGATTACGGGCTCGGCCTCCCCGAGGGTGTATCCGCCTTGGGACGAATGCCCGGCTGGAAAGCTCACATCGACCACCTTTCCGGCGGCCGCCACGTTGCGAATCTCGCCGCTCGCAAGCTGCCGGTACGTGACGCAGTTCGCGGTGCCGAGCGTCTGGAGCACCAGGTCCATCGCGTCACTGATCAGCGTGAGCGCGTCGCCGCACTCGAGCGCCCGTCTGGCGAGCACGCCCAGCGCCGTCTTGCGCGCCTCGGCACGTCGTTCCTCGGCTGCATCGCCGGCCCGCCTGGCGAGTGCGAGATGCTGGACGACGACCACGCACAGCAACAGGAGGCTCAAAGCCCCGAGAGCGATTTGCGCAGACATCGTCTGTATTAATCGGCTTACTCGTGGCGCAACGTGAGCAAACGAGGCGTGCCATCGTTGGGATATGTCGATAACCAACATCGTCCCGCCGTCCGCGACGCTGGCCGTGAACGAGCGCCTGCGCCGGCTGATCGAGGCCGGCCGTCCGATCCTTCACCTCGCCTTCGGTGAAGCCGGGTTGCCGGTTCCCGAGCCGGTCCTTGACGCGCTCCGCAGCGGCGGTCCCGACAACGGCTACGGGGCGGTCGCGGGCTCGATGCCGGCCCGCACGGCAGCGGCCGCATGGTTCGACCGCCGGCGGCTGCCAACCGACCCCGACCAGGTAATTCTCGCGCCGGGCAGCAAGGCGCTCCTCTGGGCGCTTTTGTCGGTGCTCCCCGGCGACGTCGTCCTGCCGCAGCCGTCGTGGGTCAGCTACGCCGCGCAGGCCGCGCTCGCGGGCAAGCGTGTCTGGGGTGTGCCGATCGCCACCGACGGGTCCGGCGGCGTCCCCGACCCGGCCGCGCTCGAGGAGACGCTCGCCGATGCGGCCCGGCAGGGCGCCCGCCCCGGCGTGCTCGTGCTCACGCTTCCCGACAACCCGACCGGCACCGTGCCGGGCGCCGGCGAGGTGCGCCGCACGGTCGAGATCGCCGACGCGCACGGGCTCACCCTGATCTCGGACGAGATCTACCGCGATCTCGCGCACGAGCCCGGCGACGTGCTGAGCCCTGCCGAGCTCCTGCCCGAGCGGACGTATGTCACTACCGGGCTGAGCAAGAACATGGCGCTCGGCGGCTGGCGGATAGGTCTTGTCCGGGTGCCGGACACCGCGACCGGGGCGGCGGCTCGCGAGGCGCTGCTCGGGTTGGCCAGCGAGGTGTGGTCGAGCGCGCCGGCGCCGATGCAGCACGTGGCCACATACGTGCTGAACGAGCCGCCCGAGGTCGTCGAGCACATCGTCCGCAGCCGTCACCTGCATCGCGCGACCGCGATCGCCGCGCACGGCAGGCTCGCGGCCGCCGGCATCAGCTGCCGCTCCCCAAGCGGCGGCTTCTACCTGTACCCGGACTTCGAGCCGCTCCGCTCGCATTTGGCCGAGCAGCACGTCGACGGCGGCGACGCCCTGGCCACCCACCTGCTCGAGCGCTACGAGATCGGGGTGCTGAGCGGCGTCGCGTTCGGCGACGAGCCCGCGGCGCTGCGTTGCCGGATCGCCACGAGCCTCCTGTACGGCAAGACCGAGGACGAGCGCCGCGAGGCACTTGCCGCGCAGGAGCCGGCCGAGCTGCCTTGGATCAAGACGAGTCTCGACCGCCTCGGCGCCGCGGCTGCGGATCTGCGCCGCTGACAGCGGCCCGGCCGGCCGCCGGTTTGCGTCCCCGCGCCGGCTTGCGAGGCAGGACGCCACCGAGCGCGCGTTCGGGATCGATCACCAGGATCAGCCGCTCGCCGACCGCGGCGATCTCGTCCCCGAGGCCCGTGTCCGCGGCCGCCGGGAGCGGCGCGATCCGGTCGACGGGCACGTGCAGGATCCCGTCGACGCCGTCGACGATCAGGCCGAGTGAGCCACCCGACACCTCGACCACGAGGATCCGCGTCGACCGGCTCGTCTCGAGTTGCCGGCCGAGGCGGCTCGAAAGATCGACCACCGGCAGCGTCTGGCCGCGAAGGTTGATCATGCCCTTGACCAGGCCGCTTGCGACCGCCGTGGCGCTGGGTGCGATGTAGCGGATGATCTCGCGGACCGAGGTGATCGGCAGCGCGTAGTGCTCGCCGTGGAGCGAGAACACCACCAGCTGGCGCTCGACCTCGGCCTGCGGCATCTACCCCGCCAGCGACGCCGGCGAGAACGGCGCGACCGCGCGACGCAGGACCGCGAGCTCGTCCTCGGTCAACGGTAGCCGTGGCGGCCGGCACGGACCGCCGCCGATCCCGAGCTCGGCGAGGCCGGCTTTGAAGTACTGCACGAGCTTCGGCGTCATGTCGAGGCGGGCCAGCGGGAGCAGCTCGGCGTACAGCTCGCGCGCGGCCGCCAGATCCTGAGAAAGGCACAGCTCGTACAGCCGGATCGACTGCGCGGGCAGCACGTCGACCACGCCCGAGATCCAGCCCACGGCGCCGGCGCACAGACCCTCGAGCGCCCAATCGTCGCCACCGACCATCACGTCGATATCGGGGCACAGGTTCACGAGCTCGGCGATCCGTCGCGCGTCCCCGGAGGTCTCCTTGAACGCGGTGATGCGCGGCACGGCGGCGGCGATCCGCGCCAGCAACTCGGGGTGAAGGTCGCTGCCGCTGCCCAGCGGGTTGTTGTAGACCATCAGCGGGAGCTCGGTGGCGCGCGCCACCGACCCGAAGAACTCGACCAGCTCGCGCTCGTCTGCGCGGTACAGCAGCGGCGGCAGGGTCATCGCGCTGTCGGCGCCGGCGCTCGCGGCGTCACGCGCGTACACCGCTGCCTGCTCGGCAGTCGCGGCCGAGATGCCCGCGCATACCGGCGCTTCCCCGCCCGCGGCGTCGACGACGGTCTCGATCACCGCGCGGCGCTCGTCGCGCGTGAGGCTGCCGCCCTCGCCCACGGTCCCGTTGGGAACGATGCCGTGCACGCCGTCGGCGAGCAGCCGCTTGACGTCGGCGGCGACCGCGTCGTGATCAACCGTAAGGTCGGGGGTGAAGTGGGTGACGATCGCGGCGTATACGCCCTTCATGTGAGGCCTCCTGTCGTTGCTCTCAATCGTTGTACACGCGCCGGGTCGAATGCGTCCAGTAACTCGCTGCGCTGTCCCTCGAGCAGCAGCGGTGCGAGCAGCTCGCCGGTCAGCGGGGCCAGCGTGATCCCGAGCGTGCCGTGGCCGGTGGCCAGGTGGATGCCGTCGAGGCCGGGCACGGGCCCGATGAACGGCAGTCCGTCGGGCGACAGCGAGCGCATGCCGGCCCAGTCCTTGGGGCCGCCTGGGACCCGCCAGCCCGGCAGGGCGCTGGCCGCCGCCGCGCCGATCGCCGCCAGGCGCCGTTCGCTCAGGCTCAGGCTCTGGGCGCCGAGCTCGAGCATGCCCGACACCCGGACGGCGCCCTCGAAAGCGCTGATCGCGACCTTCGGCGCCTCGAGATACAGCGCGTGGCGCGGCCCGCTCGGATCCGCCGGATACGTGCGGCTGTAGCCCTTGGCGGCGGCGATCGGCAGCCGCATCCCGAGCCGCGCGAGCAACTCGGCCGACGCGACGCCGCCCGCGAGCACGACCGCCTCGGCCCGCCGCGTGCCCGACCGGCTCTCGACGATCCAGGTCGAGCCGTCGCGGATCAGCGCGTCAACCGGGGACTCCTCGACCACCGCGGCGCCCGCGCCGACAAGCGCGCGCTGCACCCCCCGGCAGAGCGCCTCCGGCCGGACCCGGCGGTCGCCGCGTGCGATCACGCCGCCGATCACCCGCTCGCTCAGCGCCGGCTCGAGCGCCAGCAATTCCCCGGCCGACAGCCGATCCAAGAGCTCGCCTCCGGCCACGTCGCGCAACTCGTCCGCCACGTGCCAAAGGTGCTCGAGCTCGGACTGCTCGAACGCGGGATAGAGCAGCGGCGCGTCGTGGAGTTCGAACTCGACGCCGCGCTCGGCCAGGCGATCGAACGCCGGCCCGGCGAGCGCGGCCGCCCGCTGGAGCGCGGCCAGCCCGCGCTGGTATGCGGGCCGCGAGCAGCTCAGGAGGAACCGCCCGATCCACGCGATCATCGCCGGCGACAGCGTCGGCCGGATCCACAGCGGGCCCGAGGGATCGACCAGCCAGCGCAACGACTCGGCGATCACCCCGGGGCCGGGCACGGGGATCGCGAGCGACGGCGTGATCCAGCCGGCGTTCCCCGCCGACGCTCCGCCACCGCAGTGATCGCGCTCGAGCACGGTCACCTCGCACCCGCGGCTCGCGAGCACCTCCGCGACGCACAGCCCAACCGCCCCACCTCCGACGACGATCACCCGCATGGCGCTCCGAAGCCGACCTACAGCGAGAAGCCCGCCGGGAACGGGTCGGTCGGGTCGAGCAGGTACTGGCTCATGCCGGTGATCCAGGCGCGGCCGCTGACCTCGGGCACGACCGCCGGCGTCGAGCCGAGCATGACCTCCTCGAGCAGGCGTCCCGTGAAGCGGCTGCCGATGATCGACTCGTTGACGAACTCCTCGCCGATGGCGAGGTCGCCCCGGGCGTGGAGCGCCGCCATCCGAGCCGAGGTTCCGGTTCCGCACGGCGACCGGTCGAGCCAACCGGGGTGGATCGAGGTCGCGTTCCGCGCATCCGCGCCGTCGCGTCCCGGCGCGTAGAAGACCACGTGCTTGCAGCCACCGATCGCGGGATCGACCGGATGCACCGGCCGCGCGGCCGCGTTGATCGCCGAGATGATCTCGAGCCCCCGGTCGATCAGCATCTGCGCGTTCTCGGGAACCGGCTCGAGCCCCACCGATGCGGCCGGCATCAGCGCGTAGAAGTTCCCGCCGAACGCCATGTCATACGAGAGCGCTCCCAGCGACTGGACCTCGACGGTCGCGTCCAACTCGGCCACGAACGCCGGCACGTTGCGAAGCCGCACCCGCTCGGCCCGTCCCTCGGAGACCGTCACGGTCGCCTGCACCAAACCGGCCGGCGTGTCGAGGCGGATCACGGTCTCGGGCTCGGACACCGCCACCATCCCGGTCTCGACCAGTACCGTGGCCACCCCGATCGTGCCGTGGCCGCACATCGGCAGCAGTCCCGAGACCTCGACGAACAACACGCCCCAGTCCGCGTCGGGGCGAGTGGGCGGTTGCAGGAACGCGCCGGACATCGCCGAGTGGCCTCGGGGCTCGCGCATCAGGAGCAGCCGGAGATCATCGAGATGCTCCTCGAAGTACAGCCGGCGTTCCTGCATCGAGGCGCCCGGTATCGACCCGAGCCCTCCGGTGATCACGCGCGTCGGCATCCCCTCCGTGTGCGAGTCGACCGCCGCGAAGTAGGTCTTTGCCCTCATGCCCCAACCCTCGCATGCTCTCCCGGATTTTGGAAGGGCAGCACTCTTGACGACCCCGCCACGACATGACGCGCCGGTCAGCTCCGTGACAATCCGGAGGTCTCTCCGGGCGATCACGTCTGGCGCGCGCTGACGCCAGGCACGAGAATCAGAACCCGTGAGCACGCTGTCCAGAAGCCACGAGGGGAGGTGGGTCGCCGGCGTGTGCTCCGGCCTGGCGCGCGGGCGCGGAACCCATCCCGCCTGGATTCGGGCGGCGTTCGTGATCGCCGCGCTGATCGGCGGCCTGGGGATGCTCGTCTACCTCGTCTGCTGGCTGATCATTCCCGACGAAGGCGAGGAACCCGGCGACCTGTCGTCGGGGTGGATCGTCGCGCTGGCGAAGGCGTGCGCCGCGTCCGTCGCGGTGGTGGCGCTCGGCGTGCTCGCCGCCGCCGCGACGCTGTTCGGGTTCGGCTGGGTCGCGCTGGCGCTCGCCGCCGCCGTGCTGATCGTCGTGCTCGCGGCCTGGCCGCGGCTCGGGCCTGCGTGGGCGCTGTTGCCGGTGGCCGCGATCGCGCTGCCCTCGGCGGCGGTCGCCGCCACCGGCGTCATGCTCGTGGCCCAGACCGGCCATGAGACGATCGCGCCGAAGACGCTCGGCACGAACGGGGTGGCGACGTTCCGAGCCGGCGTCGGCACGATGCTGGTCGATCTGCGCGACACCGCGCTGCCCGCGTCGGGCGTCGTGCCCGTCAGGATCCAGGGCGGCCTCCGGCGGACGATCGTGGCCCTCCCTCACGATCGCTGCGTGCACGTCGAGCTCGAGTACGGCGAGCAGCCGTTCCTGGCCCAGCTGGCGACTCAGGTCGAGGGGCGCTCCCCGTTCCCCGGCGTCGTCGTGTTCGGGAACAAGATGCCGAACCCCGTTGCGGGCGCCGGCTCGTGGACTACAGGTGCGCCGGGCCCGACACTGAAGATCGACTTCACGTCAACGGGCGGCGGCCTGTACGTACGCGACTACCCCCACTCGGTCGACCCCGAGGTGACCCCGGACTGGCCCGGATATCGCGTCTTTCCCGAGCCTCGGCCAGACGTCAACGGCCCGTCGAAGCGCCAGGCGCGGTATGAGATCGGCGCCTGGCGAGTGCGACACGCCGCGGAGGTCCGCTCGCAGCGGCTGGTCAACCCGCTCCTGCCCGGGCCTTGTGCCGTCAGCGGGGCCACGCAATGAGCACCGGCGAGCTCACCGGATCGGTCTGGCGCCGGGTATCCGACCGCTCGTGGCAGATGACGGCCGGCGCAGGCGCCCTGGCGCTCGGTGGGCTCGTGGTGGCGATGGAGGGCGGCGCCCGTGCCGTGGTTGCGGCGATCGGCGTGTGCGCGGTCGTGCTCGCGGCGTACGTGCTGGGCCCGAAGGCGGTGGCGGCGGCGCGCCGGCACCGAGGCTGGATCGCGTTCGCGGCGGTGCTGGCCGCGATCGCCGTCTCGGCCGCGACGTGGGTTAATCGGGTCGCGGCGTCGCATTACGGGGCTCAGGTCGCCTCTCCGCTAAAGGTGGCGGGGTTGCCGCTGTTGCCGCTCGTCGCGATTGTGGTCGCCGCCGCCGCCGGGATGTTGCTGAGCGCCGATGCCGTGCGGCTGTGGCTCGGCTTGGCCCCGCGCCAGCGTGCCCCGTGGAGACAGATGACCGACACGCCGGAGACTTCCGGCGGGATTGCGGCACGTGCCGCCGCCGCCGTGGTGCTCGTCGGGTTCGCGGCGATCCTTGCCGTCGACGTTGCCGGTCAGCACTTCCGACACCGGCCGAGCGCCCAGGTGGTCGCGCTGCTCTTTATCTTCGCCGTGACGGCCGTCGTCCTGCTCGCGCCCGTCGCGATCGGGTTACTGATGCGCGTCGACCGCGACCGGGCCGGCAGCGCGCACGACCGCGAACGCCAGCGCTTCGCCGCCCACCTGCACGACTCGGTCCTGCAGACGCTCGCCCTCGTGCAACGCCAGGCGCACGACCCGGTGGCGGTCGCGCGGCTGGCGCGTCGTCAGGAATACGCGCTGCGCGCGTGGATGGCCGGCGAGGCCGAACTCGTCAGCGACACGCTCGTGGCCGCGCTCCGGGACGTCGTCGCGACGGTCGAGGACGAGCACGACATCACGATCGAGTTCACCGCGATCGGCGATCGGGCACTCGACGCGTCCAGCGAGGAGCTCGTCGCGGCAGCCCGCGAAGCGCTGCGCAACGCCGCCCGGCACGCCGCCGGGGCGGCCGTGTTCGTGTTCTGCCAGGTCTCCCAGCACGGCGTCGAGGTGTTCGTCCGCGACGAGGGCCCCGGCTTTGAGCTCTCGGGGGTACCCGCGGAGCGGCGCGGCATCCGTGACGCGATCGTCGGCCGGATGGCGTTTGCCGGCGGATGGGCGACGATCGAATCGAGTCCCGGCCAGGGAACCGAGGTCGTGCTCCGTCTCGGCGCCCGCAAGGGAAGCAAGTGACCGGCGCCGGCGGACCCCACGAGCCGGCCGCGGCGCCTGCGCCGCGCCTCCGCGTCGTGGTCGTCGACGACCACCACCTGTTCCGCGCCGGCGTCAAGGCTGAGCTGACGGCCGACTGCGACGTGGTCGGGGAGGCCGCGGCGCCGGCCGAGGCGATCGCGACGATCGAGCGGACGTCGCCCGACGTGGTTCTGCTCGACGTGCACATTCCCGACGGCGGCGGTGTTGCAGTGCTGCGCGCGCTCCAGGGCGCCGCCGACCCACCCGCGGTGCTTGCGCTGTCGGTCTCCGATGCCGCCGAGGACGTCGTGCCGATGATCCGCGCCGGTGCGCTCGGGTACGTCACCAAGACGATCGACGCCGCCGAGTTGATCGCGGCGATCGAGCGCGTCGCGGCCGGCGACGCCTACTTCAGCCCGCGTCTGGCCGCGTTCGTGCTCCAGGAGTTCTCGGCCCCCGAGGCGCCGCTGGCGCAGAGCGACCCGAGCCTCGAGGCCCTGACCCCGCGTGAGCGCGAGGTCCTCCACCACCTCGCGCGCGGCTACTCGTACAAGCGGATCGGACAGCGGCTCGACATCAGCCCCCGGACGGTCGAGTCGCACGTCGGCGCGGTGCTGCGCAAGCTGCAGCTGACTTCGCGACACGAGGTGACCCACTGGGCCGCCGCCCGCGGATTGATCGATCAGGACGATGAGGACGGAACCTGACCTCGAGCGGGCCTAGGATCGGCCCGATGCTGTTCGCGATGATCCGGAGAGGGGGGCCGGCCTGGGACGGCGGTCGGTCGCTGCGCGAGCAGGACGGTTTTGACCAGCACGCGGCGTTCATGGACGCGCTGGTCGAGGAGGGCTTCGTCGTGTTCGCCGGTCCGCTCGGCGACGGGCATCTCGCCGGCGGCGACCGTGAGCACCGCGTACTGCTGATCTTCGACGCCGACAGCGAGCGCACGATCCACGACCGGCTCGACGCCGATCCTTGGACGCCGACCGCCACGCTCGAGACGGTCTCGGTCGAGCCGTGGACCGTCCTGCTCGGCGCGCTCAGCGGTCGTTGAGATCGAGCACCGGCGTCGGCGGCTCGATCGCGGGCTTGTCGTCGGTCGGCACGATCGCCGTTCCGATCGCGAAGAACTCGATCACGTGGCTGCCCCAGCCATGGCTCTTCTCGTGCAGCGACACGCCGACGATGCCGGCCGCCTCGAGTGCCTGCGCCTCGGTCTGCATCCGCTGCATCGCGAGCTCGCGGGCCTCGTACAGCGCCTGGGTGTAGTTCGGCAGCTCGACGTTGCGCCCGGTCTGGGCGATTGTCCGCACCGGCCCTCGGCGCCCCACGTGGTACACGCACGTGCCCATCACCATCCCCACCGGTCGGTGACCGGTGCGCAGCAGCGTCCAGAAATCCTGACCGGACAGGTCGCTCTGGAAGGCCGCCGTTGGGCGCACGATGGAGCTTGCCCTCCCGGTGCTTGACCGCGGTGCCGATCGCGATGAACTCGGCCATGTTCGGGCCCCACTCGTAGCGGCCGATGTCGAGGCGGACGCCGACGATCCCATCGGCACCGAGCTCGTCGGCCTCCTCCTCCATCCGCGTCATCGCGAGCTGGCGCGCGCTGTACATCGCCTGTGACAGGACGTCGAGCTCGCGGCTCGAGGTCCACCCCGCGAGCTGGATCCCGATGTGGAAGATCGAGCTGCCGACGACGAGCCCGACCGGGTCGAAGCCGGCTTCGGTCACGAGCAGGAACTCGTTGACGCTCAGGTCCGACGTGTACAGACCGGCGCGGTTCTGGGCCAGCCGCTCCTGGCCCGATTCCGGGATTCCTTCCAGCGACTTGGCGTCGTATTCCGCGGTCATTTGCGTCCCAGGCGCATGGTCTTCTCCGGCGGGTACTGTGGCACGATCTCACGACGTCGAATCGCGGTGCCGGCGCCGTGCATCGTGATCAGCCACCCCTTTCGGTCCGCGTCGCCCTTGCGCCGGACGTAGTACGGGATCCCGAGCACGCCGCGGCTCGCCGAGGCGAACACCACCGACGTCGCCGCTACGAGCCCGGCCGGCTCGTAGCCGGCCTCGTGCAGGCGCCAGTAGTCCTGGACCGAGAGATCGCTGAGAAGCGGCCAGTTCGTCTGGGTCGAGCCCGACAAGCGGATCGCGGTGCCCGAGATCAGGTAGTCGATTGTCCGTTTGGCCAAATCGTGCTCCCCCCGCCGGAGCTCGACGCCGACCACGACGTCCGCCCCGACCTGCAAGGCCTCCTCGCTCAGCCGGTTGAGCGCGTTGCGCCGGGCCTCCGTCCAGGCGTTGGTGAGCACCTCCACCTTGAGCACCATCGTGGTCCGCTGGTACGCGGCCTTCTCGTAGGGGGTGGGTTCCTGGATCTGCCTGGAGTAACCGGTCGCGCTCCAGCGGCGAGACGGCGGCACCGCGGGCAGGAGCGCCTGCCCGAGGCGCACCACGCTCCCGCCCATCACCTGCGCCAGCGGGCGCGGCCCGAGTGCGCTGAGCAGCGAAAACTCGTTGACCGACAGGCCGCTCGTGAACAGCGAACCGTCGGTTCCGAGGGCCTTCAGCCGGCGTTCGGCCGACAGTGGGATGCCGCCCGCTTCGATCCGCGCCAGCGCGGCGGCCCTCCCGGCCGTCGGAGCCCGCTCGCCATCGTCAGTCCCCGGCGTCCCGTCGCTCAAGGGCTCGCGATCGGGCTTGCCCTCGCCACCGGAGCTGCCCTCGCCACCCGATGTGTCGGCGCTGCGGAAGAAACCCATCGGTTCGGCGGGGAGACTAGCCGGGTCCGTCCGCTCCGGCGGCGAAACTCCCGATTCCGGGCGAACTGTCTGGACGGATGTTTATCCGTATGGCTATGGAGAACGGCCGCCCGCGGCCGAAATATATGTCCATATGCGCGCTCGTCCCCTGATCGCCGTCACAACGTCGGAGCTTCGACGCCCCGACGACGGCGGTGCTCGGCCCGAGGGCGAGTCGCCGAAGCTCGAGGTCGCGCTCGCGACGCTGTACCCGGAGGCAATCGAGCGCGCCGGCGGGATCCCCGTGATCGTGCCGCTGCTGCGCCCCGACGCGATCCCGGCGCTGCTCGACCGCGTCGACGGCGTGTGCCTGCCGGGCGGCCCCGACGTGCAGCCGAGCGCCTACGGCGCCGAGCCGCATCCCGAGCTCGGCCCGACCGAGCCGCGGGTGGACGCGCTCGAACTCGCGCTGGTACGCGCCGCCGACCGTCGCAAGCTTCCGATCCTCGCGATCTGCCGCGGCATGCAGTTGCTCAACGTCGCCCGCGGCGGGACGCTCCACCAGCATCTTCCCGATGTCGTCGGCACGGGCATCGAGCACCGGCAGCCCGAGCACACGAGCATCGCCACCCACCGGATCGAGACCGCGCCGCACAGCCGGCTCCGAGCCACGCTCGGCGGACCCTCGCTCGAGGTCAACTCGTTCCACCACCAGGCGGTGCAGACGCTCGGCAAGGGCCTTGCGGCCACCGCCTGGGCGACGGACGGCACGATCGAGGCGGTCGAGAGCTCTGACGACCGGCTTGTCCTCGGCGTCCAGTGGCACGCCGAGGGCCTGCGCGCGCACGGCCCGCTGTTCGACCTGTTGATCGCCGCTGCGGCCGGTGCCGAGGACCAGATCGCCGAACCACGGCGGATCACTTCCGCCACGGGCCGATCGGTGCGCCAGCGCCGGCAGCCGGCCGCGCAGCGGTTCGCGACCGCTGGTTAATGCAGCCGTCAGCCTCTGCGTGGTTAACTCTGTACACGGAAGCGCTTGAATCACTCATGGGGCGTCCCGCACCCTCGGGGAGTGCGGGATGGGCGACCTGGCACCCTTCTGAGCCCTACACGGTGGGGATCGAAGAGGAGGTCATGCTCCTCGATCCCGTTGGCTGGGGGTTGACCCAGCGCGGCGACGAGGTTCTGGCGCGGGCTGGGGCGGATCTTGCCGGGCGCTGCGCGGCCGAGACCCACGAGGCTGCCGTCGAGCTCAGGACCGGACCGCATGCGACCGTGGGTGAGGCGATCGCCGAGCTACGCGCGCTGCGGGCCCTGCTCGCCGACCACCTGTCACGGCTCGGTATGGCGGGCGCCGCGAGCGGGATGCATCCGGGCGCGATGTCCGAGCCGACGAAGGTGTCTCCATCGAGCCGATATCAGGTGATCCATCAGACGACGCGCGGTCTCGCGCGGCGCGAGCCGACGTTCGCCCTCCACGTCCACGTCGGCGTCCCGGATCCCCAGCGCGCGATCCGGCTCGTGAACCAGTTGCGCGCCCACCTGCCGCTGCTACTCGCGCTGTCGGCGTCCTCGCCGCTGTACCGCGGGCGCTCGAATGGGCTGGCCTCAAACCGCACGATCGTGTTCCAGGGGTTCCCGCGCACCGGGATCCCCCGCCGCTTCGATAACTACCGGGACTGGGTCGCGACCGTCGACCTGCTCGTGCGGTCGGGAGCAATCCCCGAGCCGACGTTCCTTTGGTGGGACGTGCGTCCGCAGCCGCGGCTGGGGACGGTCGAGGTGCGGATCATGGACGCCCAGCCCCGGCTGGCGTCGACGGCGGCGCTGGTCGCGTTGGTGCAGTCGCTCGCCCGGCTCGAGCTCGAACAGGGCTTTGCCTCGCCGAAGCTTGTCGCCGCCCAGGAGGCGCTGGCCGAGAATCGCTTTATCGCGGCGCGCGACGCTACCGCGGCCGAGCTGATCGACCCCGTTAACGCCGTCATGGTCCCGGTGCCGCAACTGCTCGCCGACGTGCTCGCGGCCGCCCGTCCGCACGCGGCCGCGCTCGACGCGGTCGAGGAGCTCGACGACGTGCGGATGCTCGTGCTGGCTCCCGAGGCGCGGCGGCAAGAGGAGCTCGCGGCGTCCGGCGGCGTGCCCGCGCTGGTCGCCGACCTGGCGGCGCGCTTCACGGCCTGAGGCGGCGGTTACGTGCCGGCGGCCGGCGCCGGGTCCTCGTGCTGGGCCGCGGCCTCGTGCGCGGACAGCTCGAGCATGTGCGCCGGCGGATCGGGCACGGCGATCGTCGAGGTGATGTGCAGCGTCGAGTCCACGTGGACCAGTTCTCCGGGCTCGAGTAGCCGCCAGAGCGGATTGGTGTCCATCGGCTGGGACGCGATGATCGTGGCGGGCCGGATTGACAGCTGCCCGGAGAACACGCGCGTTATCCCCGACGCCGCGCGTTGATCGAAATCGAAGCCACCCTCAGGTCCGCCGAGCGACGCGATCGAGCGCTCGAGGATCCACAGCTCGTTGGTGTCTGGGTAGCGGAGCGCCCACACGTCGGTCGGCGTCGTCAGCAGCATGTTCAGCGAGTACAGGGTGATGTCGCTGGCGAGCTCGCGCGCCGCGTGCGCGATGCCGGCCGCTACGTCGCCACCGTGCTCCTCGATGCGCTTGGTCATCAGCGTGAAGTACAGCTCCGAGTCGGTGGAACCCTGGAGGAGCTCGGCGTGCGCGCCGAGCCGCTCCCGCAGCGCCGGCAGGTCGCCGAGCACGCCGTTGTGCGCGAACAGTCGCCCGTGCTGCTCGAACGGGTGCGTGTTCTCGATCGTCGGCTCACCTGCGGTGGCGTGGCGGATGTGCGCGAGGAAGGTTCGCGAGCTGACCTCGTGCGCGTCGGCGATGAAGGTCTGGCTGCGGTTCGCGGCCACGGGCTTTCGATACACCCACGGCGTGCCGTCAGGCTGGAACGTTCCGAGCCCGACGCCGTCAGGCTGGGTTTCGCTCAGCGACATGAGGCTCGTCGGCGCGTCGAGCAACCAGAAGGTCGCCTGCACCTCGTTTGAACCGCCGCTCATCCCGAACAGCCGGCACATGGCGCGCGATTGTATGCCGTGGGCCGGTTGTGCGTTAGGCGTCTCCTAGACTGGTCGGCCCGTGGAAACTGCGTCTGAACACGCGGAGCCGCTGGTCCATGCCCCGCCGGCGCCGACGCTCGATGCGCCGCGGACGCTCGCCCGGAGAGCTCGCGATCGCGTCGGCGCTGCGGTCTACGGCGCGCGTTTCGCGATCGGCGTGTACCTGGCGACGCGCGGGCTGTTGCTAATCGTCGCGCTCGTCAACGGCACGCTCCGCCATCACGCGTTCACCCACGAGCTGTCTCAGTGGGACGGCCTGTGGTACCGGATGCTGGCTGACCACGGCTACCCGACGCACGTGCTGCACGTGCAGAGCACGCTTGGGTTCTTCCCCGTCTACCCGTCCCTGATCTGGGCGGTATCGCACGCGTTCGTGGTCCCGGTCGCGCACTACGAGATCCTGTCGAGCACGGTCGCCGGGGTGATCGTGGCGGGCATCGGCGGATTGGTCGCGACCGTGCTCGTGCAGCGGCTCGCCACCGGGTGGTGGGGCGAGCACACGGGTCGGAAGGCCGTGCTGATCTTCTGCCTGTTCCCCGGGTCCGTCGTGTTCTCGATGGTCTACGCCGAGGGGGTCATGCTCGCGCTCGCCGCCGGGTGCATCCTCGCGCTCCAGAAGCGCCGGTGGCTGCTCGCCGGCGTGCTCGCCGGGATCGCCACCGCGACCGAGCCCGAGGCGCTCGTGCTCGTGATCGTGTGCGCGGTGTCGGCGGCGCTCGAGCTTCGCCGGCGCGGACTCTCGAACCCCGCGGCGCGCCGGAGCCTGATCGCGCCGGCGCTGTCGGTCGTCGGCGTGGGCGCGTTCGCCGTGTTCCTGTGGTTGTGGACCGGCTCCCCGTTCGCGAGCTTCATCGCCCAGCACGACGGGTGGAGCGAGAAGACCGACGTGTTCGCGGTGCTGCACCTCGCGCAGACCAGCGCATCCCAGTTCTCGTTCAGTCACTTCGACCATCCGACGATCGACCTGAACCTCGTCGTCGGGCTCGCCGGCGCGATCGTACTGGTCATCCTGCTCGTCCTCGTCATCCGCAACTGGCGCGAGATGTCGGTCGAGGCGATCGTGTGGACGCTCGGGGTCAGCTGGCTCGCGATGACCTCCGAGTACACGCCGCCGAACCCCCGCCTCGTCATCACCGCGTTCCCGGCGGTGATCGTGCTGGCGCGTTACGTACACGGGAAGTGGTGGACGGCGCTGCTGTGCGCGAACGGCGTGCTGCTCGTAGGGTTGAGCGCGTTGACGTTTGTGGGGACGACGCTGCGGCCTTAGGTTTTTGTTTTCAGTTCCGTCGTCGTGTTCTTGGGCGGATTGGGTTTGACGGCGGGCACCTGGATCGGGGTGGGGCGAGGTCGCCGGCGCGGGGGCGGGTCGCGGATCATGCATAACACGTCAACCGAACTCGATCGCGCCAGCCTTGCCGCGCTACGCGTGATAGTCGTGCACAGCTCGGCAAGGCCGGCGCTCGGACGCTCCGTTGTCGAGCTATGCATGCCCGGCGCGCCGCGGAACGTCCCCGGGTCGACCGCACCCACCCTCAGGCGCCGCCGTTAAACCCAATCGGCCGGTGGTCACCGTGCAAACAGCGAAACCCAGATCACGCTGGCGTATCCAAACGACCGCGTCACATGGTGCGGATACCGCTGCGCGAGAGCGCGGCGCACCGCGACGTAACGCGCGTAGTGGGCGCGGGACGTAGCTGTACCCGAAGGCAGGCCCTGGTGACTCGCGACCAGCCACACACGCTGGCATCCGGCCGGAACCGTCGGCGTCACGTACTGCTCCACGTGCGGCTCTACCGGACGACCCGCGTAATAGTCGAACGGCATCGACCCGTCGAGCGGATAGAACGCGACGCAGTCACCGGGCCGCGACGCGTGAAGCACGTACGCGGTGGCCGCGCGCCAGTTCTCGGGCGAGGTGCCGTAGCTCGGCGCGAGCGCCACCGCTCGCAGGGCGATCAGGAGCCCGACCGCGAGCCACGCGGCCATCGGGGGTAGCGAGCTTCGAAGGAGAACCCACCCCAGCAGCAGCGACACGGCGGGCAGCGACACGAGCAGGTTTCGCGGGGTGAAGATCGGCTGGCCGATGAACGACCAGACCAACATCAGCCCAACCGGAATGACCAGCCACGACAGCGCGAGTGCCGCTCCCCATTCGCGTCCCCGTCCGCGCGCGACCCGCACAAGAGCGATGAGCACGAGCACGACCGTCAGGATCGCCAGCGGGGTGGCGACAGCGACCGGGTGGAAGTTCGGCTCGAACCCGGCCGACGTGACCGCGCCGGCGACCTGGCGCTCGAGCTTGAAGGTCGGGCGGCCGATCCAGAACAGCTGGCCCGAGCCCCGGCTGAGCGCGAGCACCGCCAGCGGGATCCAGCAGACGACGCACGCGGCCGTCGCACTGAGCGCGCGGCGCCAGGCGTGCCGGCGACCCGCGGCGAGCGCGACGAGTTGTGCGGCCAGCGCGAAGATCGCGACGTAGCTCGCGTACACCGACAGCACGGTGAGGGCGACGTAGGCGATCCACGGGCCCCGCCGGCGCGGCCCGTCGACGAGCGCGGCGAAGGCCACGAACGACCCCGCCACCAGCGCCACCATCGCCGCGTACCCGCGCGCGTCCTGGCCCCAGAACACGAGCGGGAGGCTGACCGCGGTCAGCAGCCCCGCGGCAAGTGCGACCCGACGATCGAACAGCCGCAGGCCCAGGAGGGCGACCGCGCCCGCAGTGGCCCCGCAAGCGATCACCGACGGCAACCGGATCACGAACGCGCCGTCGCCGAACCACCCGATCAGCACGTGCAGGAGCGCGTAGTAGCCGAGCATGTTCCCGCCGTCGTGTGCGGCCGCGTGCCAGAAGGTCGACCCGTGCTGGCTCGCGATCGCCACGGTGGCGGCCTCGTCGAGCCATAGGCTGCGAGCGGTCAACTCGATCAGGCAGAGGACGAGCGCGACGATCGCGGGCACACCAATAACCGCGGCGTCGTAAAGCCGTCCGCGCGCGGCGTCCGCGGCGGCAACCTCAGGTGCCCGGACCCGCGGGACCTCGGTCTGCGTCGCCATCAGGATTCGGCGAGCGGACGCAATCGAGCCGTCCGGACGGCGGGACGCCGGCGCGACGCCACCACCGCCGCGGCGATCCCGGCACCGACGTACAGGAGGACGAATACAGGCGCGGTGTGCAGCGGGAAGGCGAGGATGCCGTCGGCCTTGACGACGAGCACGCTCGCGGCGACCGCCAGCGCGAGCGCCCGCGACTGCTGGATCCCGGGACACGCCGCCAGCAGCACGAGCCCCCACGTGAGGTACCAAGGCCATGCCGCCGGACCGCACACCGCGACCGCGATCAGCGCGACACCCAGGTTGCGGACCATGTTCCCGTGGCGCGAGCGCCACAGCAGCACCGCGCCGAGGACGCAGCTCAGTCCGAACGCGACGACGCCGAGCGCCGACTCGAGGCCGCGCGCCCCGACCGGCACCACCTGCGCCACCGTCCAGCCGAGCGCGGTCGCGGGGGTGATCGCCAGGCGCACCTTGTCGGGCGTCGAGAACACGGTCGTCGAGAACCACCCGAGGCCGAGTCCGCTAACCAGGCCGACTGCCGCCACCACGACGGCTGCCACGACCACGCCCCTGATCGGCGTGCGCCGGTCGCCGCAGGACACGAGGATGAACGGAATCGCGGCCGCTGCCGGCAGCTTGATCGTCGCCGCCAACGCACACATCGCAATGCCCAGCAGCACCCGTCGCTCGATGGCGAATGTGACGCCGGCGACCACCAGAGCAATCATCAAAAGATCGTTGTGTGCCGGTGCCACCAACTCGAGCAGGACGAGCGGGCTGAGCAGCACCCACCACGTCGCGCGCGCCGGATCGCCGCCGAGCGCGCGCGCCAGCCGCGGCGCGAACACCGCCAGCAGCACGAGCCCGGCCACGTCGAGGACGCGGAGCAGGAGCACGCCGAGAATCAAATGCGACCCCGTGATCGCCACGATCCCGCTCACGATCCACAGGAACAGTGGGCCATACGGCGCGGTCGTGTGTCGCCAGAACGGATCGACCGCGCTCAGGACGTGGGCGTGGCCGACGTTCGCGAGGACCGCCGGCGCGTACCGATAGGGATCGATCCCGAGATGCACGAGCGTCCCCTGCGCGAGGTAGCTGTACGCGTCCTGGCTGAACAGCGGCGCCGTCAGCAGCAGCGGCAGGCACCACGCCGCGCCGATGATCGACAGCTCCCTCGCCGTGAGTGCGACGCGGCCCAGCGCGAGCCACGCGGCGCACAACGCGACGATTCCGGCGTAGAACACGGCGGCACCGAGCGATGGGTCGAACCACCATCGGACCGGGCCTCCGGCCAGGTGCGGTCCGGCCAGCGCGACGCCGAGCGCCCCCACGAGACCGAGCAGGGCCCACGGCCTCCAGGCGCGCTCGGATTGGACGGCGATCGGCGGCATCCCGGGTATTGTCGCCCGGGAGCCGCCGATTCAGGTCATGTCGTTACCAGGGGAACGGGTACGAGCCGCCCGTAAACGGGTCGAACGGCCCGTTGTTCCCGGACAGCGGTGGCGGGAAGAACGGGATGATCGCCGGCGTTCCGAGGGTCGGGTCGGCGTTCGCGAGGCTGGTGGCGCTCGCTTCGAGCGCCTGCGGCGTGGCCACCGATCCCCACTGCCCGGTATCGACCCGATGCTGCACCGCGAGCACGCTCGCGACGAGCTCCGAGGGCTGGAAGTTGCAGTGGAGCTGGCGCTGCACGAACGCCTGACGGAGCAGATCGCCGCGGCCCGCTGCATCAACCGTGTTGCGGTAGTAGTTCTCCTGCTGCACCGGCACGAGCTGGTCGGAGATCGTCTTCAGGTCGAGCTCGGGGACCTGGAGCCGGCCGGTCGGCACCGACGTCTGCTCGAGCGACCTGACCGCGGCCGGGTCGGCCTTGATGTTCGCGTTCCGGGTCAGCTGCTCGAGGTCGCGGTTGAGGTTGAGCCCGGCCTTGCGGTAGAGACTGATCACCTCGGGCGCGTACGACGACTCGTAAAGCAGCCGCCCGAAGTTCACGCCCTTGGTCCATGAGGCGCTGCCGCCGCCGTCGGCGATGTCGATGTACGGCCGTCCGAACTGGACGAAATCCATCGTGGTCGCGAGTGGCGGCGGACCCGAGGGATAGAACTCGATGTTGTACTGCCCGAGCTCTTGGGCGTCGGCGTCGAACGGGGACGGCATTGCCTGGCCGGGCGCCCAGTCGGCCACGTTCATCAGCGACATCGCGAGCGCGAGCCGAGCGCGCTCGACGCGCCCAGCCTGGCCTGTGACGGCCTGCGCTGTCTGGGCGATCGTGGTCAGCTGCTCGCCGCTCTGCAGCCCGAGGCCCGGGTTGTCCTGGAGGTTGACGAGCTCGACCGGTGCCCCGGACGTGTTCGGCAGCAGTTGGGTCATCGCGTACTCGCCGTCCAGCTGGTAGTTGTTGAGCTGAACACCGCCGGCGACGATCCCGCAGGTCGTCAGCGACCCGTTGATCGGCGTCCTGGGCTGCTCGGCCTCGAGCGCGCTGATCAGCCCGCCCATTGACGTCCCGACCGCGATCACGTGCCGCGGCCGCGAGGGCAGCAGCGGTTCCACGGCGGTCAGGGTGTCGAACTGGTCTCTCACGGCGCTGTCGAGCGCCCACCACGAACCGTTGGGGTCATACGAGGAACCCGCCAGGGCGTAGCCCCGCTCGAGGAGCGCCTGCTGAGTCACCGGGTCCGGCGCGTCGGCCGCCACCAGCGGGCCGAAACCGTGGCTGTACAGCAGCACGGTGCCGTTCCACGGAGACGGGATGTCGGCGATCCACGTGGCGCCGTCAACGGCAAGCGTGCCCGTGTAGTGGGTCGACGTCGTCGTCTGTGCGCCCGACGTGGCCGGGACCAATGTGAGCGCAGCCACCAGCGCCGCCGCGGCGAGCGCGGCCAGTGTCTTACGTCCGATCACGGAGCTCCTCCTCCTCCTCGAATTGCCGGCGTGGTTGCTCGATTAAGCAGGCCGAACCCTATGCCGATCGCAAGCAGCTTGTCAATGCTTTGAGGCGCCCGGGTGCACTACCCGGCGGGGGCAGGCACTAATGTTTGCGATCGGTGACCGGTGCGGCCATCCCCAAGCTAGGTGGGGCGGAGAAGGCGGCGGTTCCGCGCGTCGGATATCTCGTGTACCGCGTCGAGCGACGGCTGCGCGCGCGCTTAGACGAAGAGCTCCGCGCGCACGGCGTCTCGACGCCCGAGTACGTGACGTTGAGCCTGCTCCGCGAGCGCGACGGATTGTCCTGCGCCCAGCTCGCGCGGTGGGTGCTGGTGACTCCGCAGGCGATGAACCTCGTGATCTCCGGACTCGAGCGGCGCCGGCTCATACGCCGGCGCCCCGACCCCAAGCACCGACGCGTGCTGCGGGCGTCGGTTACTCCCAAGGGGCTCGAGGTCCTCGCCGGCTGCGACCGCTCGGTCGACCGGATCGAGGCGGACATGCTCGGCGATCTCCCGCCGGACACGGTCGAGGTGGTGAGGAGCGCGATGGCGTCGTTCGCGCACTCGCTGCAGGCGACCAACCCGCCGCCGAGCCCCCGCCCGATCTCTTCGCGCGGCGGGTCACGCTGAGCGACGAGAGCCTTTTCTCGGGACTTTTCGCGCACGGAGACGCGGCTGCGGCGGTGAGCGATCGCGCGCTCGTCGAGGCAATGGTCCAATTCGAGGTTGCGCTTCTGCGCGCGCTTGCGACGCTCGACCTCGCTCCGACCGAGGCGGCGGACGAACTCGAGACGGCGGCTAACCAGGGTGTTTTCGAACTCGACCTGGCCGAACTCGGGCGCGGAACCGGCGAACAGGGGACGCCCGTGCCAGCACTGCTCCGCGCGCTGCGCCGGCAGCTGTCAGATACCGCTGCAGCGCACCTGCACAAGGGCGCGACGAGCCAGGACGTGGTCGACACGGGGATGATGCTCGTGACGCGGAATGCCTTGGATGTGGTGCTCCGGGACTATCTCGGCGGCCGCTAAAGCGTGCGCGTCGCTGGCGGATCGACATCGGGGTTCGATCGAGCCGGGAAGGACGTTGCTCCAGCAGGCGCTGCCGCTCACGTTCGGGCTGAAGGCCGCTTTCTGGCTCGCCGGCATCGACGGCGTGGTCGCCGAGCTGAGGTCAGTACGGGAGGGCGAGCTCGCGATCCAGTTCGGGGGGGCGGTGGGGACTTTGGCGAGCCTCGGCGATCGTGGCCTCGACGTCGGGGCCGAGTTGGCCGACCAGCTGGGACTGCCGGCGCCGGAAGTGCCGTGGCACACGATCCGCCTGCGGCCGGCGCGAATCGCCTGCGCGCTCGGATCCGCGCTCGGGGTGGCGGGCAAGATCGGGCGCGACGTTGCGCTGCTGGCTCAGACCGAGGTCGCCGAGCTCAGCGAGGGTGGCGGCGAGGGTCGTGGCGGGTCCTCGACGATGCCGCACAAGCGCAATCCGGTGGGCGCTGTTGGCCTCGTCGCCTGCGCGCAGCGCGGCCCAGGGCTGGTGGCGACGATGCTCGCGGCGATGCCGCAGGAGCACGAGCGCGGGGCCGGGATCATGGCAGGCCGAGTGGGAGACGCTCCCCGCGTTGCTGCGGCTGTCCGGGTCCGCGGCGGCGATGCTCAAGGAGCTGCTCGAGGGACTTGTGGTCGACCCTGAGAAGATGGGCTCCGACATGGATCTGACGGGCGGACTGGTGATGAGCGAGAGCGTCGTCGCGGCGCTGTCGCCGGCGCTCGGACGCGCGCACGCCCAGGACCTGGTCGAGACGGCGGCGCGGGCGTCGGTGGACTCGGAACGGCCGTTCCGCGACGTGCTGCTCTCGGTGCCCGCGGTGGCGGATTCCCTCGGTCCGGACGGGGTGGATGCCGCGCTCGACCCGGCCTCGTACCTCGGGGTCACCTCAGAGCTGATCGACCGAGCATTGGCGGCGCATCGTGCCGGTTGAGCTGCGCCACGAGTTCCGCGGCAAGCGCGGCTCGCCGGCGCTCGTGTTCAGCGGGTCGCTCGGCACCGATCTCACGATGTGGGAGCCGCAAGCGGAACGGCTCAAGCCCCGCTTCTGCACGCTTCGCTACGACCTCCGGGGCCACGGGTCCTCGCCGGTTCCGCCAGGGCCGTACTCGATCGCCGATCTCGGCGGCGATTTGCTCGCGCTCCTCGACCGGCTGGGGATCGAGCGCGCGTCGCTCTGCGGGCTGTCGATCGGGGGAATGATCAGCATGTGGGTCGCCGCGCACTCCCCGGAGCGGGTGGACCGGCTCGTTCTGTGCTGCACCTCGGCTCAGCTCGGCCCGCGCGAAGGCTGGATCGAGCGGGCCGCGACCGTCCGCGCGGACGGGGTTGGCGCGATCGCCGACGCGGTGCTCGGCCGCTGGTTCACGGCGTCGTTCGCCGCGGCCCACCCGGACGTGATCGAGCGCATGCGGGGAATCCTGAGCTCGACCGATCGCGAGGGATACGCAGGCTGCTGCGAGGCGATCGCGGACATGGATCTGCGCGATGCGATCACGTCGATCTCAGCGCCGACGCTCGTGATCGCTGGCGCGGACGATCCGGCTACCCCTCCGGAGCACGGTCGGCTGATCGCCGACCTGATCCCGGGGGCGCGGTTCGAGGTGATCTCGCCCGCCGCGCACCTGGCGACGATCGAGCGGCCCGACTTGACCACCGCGATGATCCTGCGGTTCCTGAGCGAGTCAGAGGAGGGTTCTGATCGGTGAGCGACTACGAGGTCGGAATGAAGACGCGCCGGGAGGTGCTGGGCGACGAGCACGTCGACCGCGCGGCCGCCAGCGCCGGTAGCTTCGGGGCTCCGTGGCAGGAGTTCATCACCCGCTACGCCTGGGGCGGAGTGTGGTCCCGGCCTGGCCTGGACCGCCGCACGCGGAGCGCGATTACGCTCGCAGCCCTGATCTCGATGCGCGCCGAGAACGAGGTCGGGATGCACGTGCGCGCGGCGCTCCGCAACGGCCTGACGGTCGAGGAGATCAACGAAGTGTTCATCCACACCGCCGTCTACGCGGGCGTACCAGCGTCGAACTCGGCCCTGGCGGTGGCCCGTCGGGTCCTCGAAGAAGAGGGTGTCCTCCCGCCCGCGAGCGACTGAATCCACCCCTCGGTCGAGGGGCTGGGCAACCAGGGAAGGCGGCCTATACTTGCCACACCCCAGCGATCTAGGAGCTGTACGTGCAGGAGATGGTCATCTACGGCGTTAGCTTCGACATGGTTGGTAAGCAGCCGATCGTGCTGTTGAAGACCGTCGAGAACAACAAGTTCCTGCCGATCTGGATCGGACATCCGGAGGCAGCGGCGATTCTCATGAAGCTCCAGGGGGCGTCGACCCCGCGGCCGATGACCCACGACCTGCTGTCCGACGTCCTCGGGGAGCTCGAGGTCGAGTGCACCCGGGTCGCGGTCACCGAGCTGCGGGAGAACACCTTCTACGCGTCGATCAGCCTGCGCGTCAACGGCCGCGACCTCGAGATCGACTCGCGCCCCAGCGACGCGCTGGCGTTGGCGGTCCGCGCCGGCGCGCCGATCTACGCCGCCGACGAGGTCATCGCCGAGTCCGCGATCGAGTTCGAGCACGAGGTCGAGGACACCGAAGAGGTCGTCGAGAAGTTCAAGGACTTCCTCGACCACGTGACGCCTGAGGATTTCGCGGGCGAATAAGGGGGCTGGCCGGATGCCAGCCCGTGGACTGAGCTGAGCGCGCGGAGCGGTCTCCCCGGAACCTCAGGAGCGGAGCGCGCGAAGCCCGGAGCCGGAGGCGGTTACTTGGAGCGCGATCGTCACGGTGCCGGCGCGGGCGTGTGCGCCGCCGCCACGATCCGGCCGATCAGCTCGTCGAACTCGATCCCGGCCGCGTCGGCGGCCTGCGGCAGCAGGCTCGTCTCGGTCAGTCCCGGAATCGAGTCGGCCTCGAGCACGTAGAGCTCGTCGGTGCTGGACTCGAGCATCAGGTCGACCCGCGCGAACCCCGACAGGCCGAGCAGCGCGTACACCTCGAGCGCGAGCGACGCCGCGCGCTCCGCGACCGCCTCTCCGAGCTCCGCCGGGCACACGAAACGGGTCCGCCCGATCTCGTAGCGCGACTCGAAGTCGTAGAAATCCTCTTGCTGGGGGACCGCCTCGACGATCGGGAGCGCCCGCGGCCCGCTCGCCTCGTCGATGATCGACACCGCGAGGTCGCGGCCGGCGACGTAGCGTTCGAGCAGCACCTTGCGGTCGTACGAGAACGCCGCGATCAGCGCCCCCGGCACGTCCGACGGGGTCCGCGCGAATTTGATCCCGAGCGCCGACCCCTGACCCGCCGGCTTGACGACGATCGGGAACTGAAGCCGCTCCTCGATCGCCGGCAGCGCCTGCGCCGCCCCCAGCTCCCGGAAAGCGGTCTCGCTGAACGCGTAAAACTCCGGGGTGGGGATCGCGGCGTCGCGCATCGCGTGCTTGGCAAGCACCTTGTCCGCGGCGCGGATGCACGCGGACACGCCCGAGCCCGTATGCGGGATGCCCATCACCTCGAGCAGCTCCTGCACCGTCCCGTCCTCGCCGTCGCGACCGTGGAGCGCGACGAACGCCAGCTCGGGGCCGTTCGCCGTCAGCCGTTCGACGAGGTCGGCGCCGACGTCGATCGGGACGACGTCGTGGCCGAGATGCTCGAGGGCGTCCTCCACCCTCGCGCCGGACTTCAGCGATACCTGGCGCTCGAGCGAGCGGCCGCCCTTGAGCACCGCGATGCGACTCATTTACGCCCGCTTACGCCGGAGTTGCAGCACGTTTGCCGGCTCGACGGTCGGGGTCGTCGACGCCGGTGCGGTCGTCGGCGCAGAGGCCGCAGCCGGGGGCGCGGTGGGCGCCCGGTCGCGGCGCGACGCGGACCTCGACGACGCGGTGCCGGTCAGCTTGCCGTACAGCTCGACCTGCTCGCGGACGACCTCGCCGAGTCGCTTGAGCCCTTCGCGGATATCGTCAACCCCCACGCCCGAGAAGTTCAGCCGCATCGACGAGCCGCCGCGCCCGTCGACGTACGCGGCCCGGCCCGGAACGAACGCAACATGCTCCTCCAGCCCGCGCGCCAGCAGGTCGGTGGTGTCGATGTAGTCGGGCAGCGTCGCCCAGATGAACAGCCCGCCCTGCGGGTGGGTCCACTCGGCCTCGCGCGGGAAGTGCTCGGCGAGCCCGTCGAGCATCACGTCGCGCCGGCGCCGATAGATATCGATCAGCGAGCGGACGTAGTCCTCCCACGGTCCCGAATCGAAGTATGCGGAGACGAAGTACTGGGAGATCGAGGACGAGCAAAGGTCAGACGCCTGCTTGCCGAGGGTCATCTTCGCGAGCACCGGCGCCGGCGCCGCGGTCCAGCCGAGCCGGACGCCGGGCGAGAGGATCTTCGAGAACGTGCTCGCGTAGATGATGAATTGTTCGTCGAGCGAGCGAAGTGTGGGGAGCGGCGTGCCTTCGTAGCGGAGCAGTCCGTACGGGTTGTCCTCGAGTACGAGCAGCTCGCGCTCGGACGCGATCCGGACGAGCTCATGGCGGCGCTCGAGCGACATCGTCACGCCGGCCGGGTTGTGAAAGTTCGGCACGGTGTAGATGAACTTCGGGCGCTGCCCCGAGCGCTCGAGTTCGTCGAGCGTGGATTCGAGTTCGTCAGTCCGCATCCCGTCGCGATCCATCGTGATTTGGACCACCTTGGCCTGATAGGACGAGAACGTCGGGACGGCGCCCGGATACGTCGGTGCCTCGCACACGACGACGTCGCCGGGATCGACCAGCGTCTTGCACACGAGGTCGATCACCTGCTGGCCCCCGGTGGTCACGAGCAGCTCGTCCTCGTCGACCTCCATGGCCTCGGCTCGCATCACCTCGACGATGCACCGCTTCACCACGCTCAGCCCCTCGGTCGGTCCGTACTGGAGCGCCCGCGCGCACGAACTGGCCGCGACCTCGCTCATCAGCGAGGCGTACGAGTCGGCCGGGAAGGTCGACGTGTCGGGCAGCCCACCGGCGAGCGAGATCACGTCGTCGCGCTCGGTGAGCGCCATCAGATCGCGCATCGCCGAAGACTTCATGACCTTCGTCCGCTCCGCGAACAGAGCGCCGTACCGCTCGATGTCCCTCGCGGTCGATCGCGGGCGGCGAGATTGGGGCCCGCCAGCCCCGCTCACACTGCCCTGTCCTCTATCGTCACGGTCGGTCACGGTACACCACGGTGCATCTCTTCTTTGACATCTGCACGGGCATGGGCGTTGCCGGCGCCGTCGGCGTTAGGCCGTTCCTTCCCGCGCTCGTCGCCGGCGGACTCGCCGCGGGCGACGTCGAGATCCACTTCAACGGCACTGACTTCTTTTTTCTACAGAGCGGCTTGTTCCTGCTTGGCATGGCGGTTGGGGCGATTGTTTTGGCGGTGATCGAGCGCCAGCGGGTCGAGTCCGAGGCCCTCACGGTGGTGCTCGGCGCGATCAGCGCCGCGCTCGGCGCGCTGTGGTTCGCGGGCGCGCTCGACCACAACCACTACACGGATTGGCCCGGGTTGATCGCCGGCGTGCTTTGCGCGGTCGTCGGAATCCTCGCCACGCGGCCGTTGCTGCTCAGAGTCCGGGCGCGGCTCGACGCCCAGGCCGCGTCGGCGGTGCCGCTGTTCGCCGAGGCCTTCGGCGTCCTGCTCGCGGCGCTGTCGATCGTCGCGCCGCCGGTCGGGCTCGTCGGGCTCGTGTTCCTGCTGTGGCTGCTGATCGCCGGCCGCCGGCGCTCGGAACAGAAGTACGCCGGGCTGCGGATCCTGCGTTGACCCGCCCCATGCGGGGGACGATCCACCTGTGACCGCGCCAAAAAAGCCGAGTCCAAACCACCTGCCCGGCGTCGGCAAGAAGCTCGTGCTGGTCGTGATCGACGCGCTCAAGCCGTCGATGCTCGACAGGGCGCTCGCGAACGGCCGCGCGCCGGCGCTGGCCCGGATCCGGCGCGACGGCTGCTACGTCGATGACTGCGTGGCGGCGTTTCCGTCGGTGACGCCCGTGTGTGCGGCCACGATCACGACCGGCGTCGGACCCGACCGCCACCTCGATCCCGAGCATGAATTGGTACTCCCGGGACGAGGGGCGCTACGTCGAGTACGGCTCGAGCTTCAGTGCCTCGCGCCAGTTCGGCGTCCTTCGGTCATTGACCGACACCGTGTATCGGATGAACGCCGAGCACCTCTCGACCGAGGTCGAGACCGTTTACGAGTCGCTCGACGACGCCGACGTTCGCACTGCCGGGACGACCTACCTGATCTACCGCGGCCGGTATGAGCACGAGGTGTCCAACGAGACCGCGCTCGCCCGGATCGTCACCTCGACCCTGTTCCGTAGGACGATCCTCGGGCCGCGAGAGCTTTTCTACGCCGACTTGTACGCGAGCCGGAAGACCGGATGTCGCGGCCAACTCGGGATGCCGGGCGATCCGCGACCAGCACACGGGATGCGTCGGCGCCTACCTGGTCGAGAACGACCTGTTCGACTTCATGCTGTTCTCGCTTCCCGACAACGACGCCTGGTCGCACAAGAACGGGCCGCATGCCCAGGTGACCTCGATCGCCGCCGCCGACCGGCAGCTCGAGCGCCTGATGCACGCCGCCGGCGGCCCCGATGCGTTCCTCGACGAGCACGCCGTGATCGTCACCTCCGACCATTCCCAGGCGGCGGTCGAGGAGCGGATCCAGCTGGACCGCGCGTTCGCGGAGTTCGACGTCGCGACGCGCAGCGCCGCGCGGTCGGCCGGCGCGGAGGTCGCGTTGAGCCCTGCTCAGCGCGCCGCGATGGTGTACGCGCTCGATCTGGATCGGCGCGACGAGTTGGTGGAGCGGTCCGTCGAGGCGGTCCGCGAGGTCGACGGGGTCGATCTGGTGCTCTGGCTGGCGGGTCCCGACCGCGAGGAGGCGGTCGTGCGCAGCCGCCGGGGCGAGATCCGGTTCGCGCCCGGCGATCAGGTCGTCGACGATCGCGGCGGCCGCTGGGACGTGGACGGCGACCTAGCCGCGCTGCTCGGCGAGGTCCAGGACGGTCGCTTCCTGTGCAGCGAGTATCCGGACGCGCTGGCTCGTATCTGGTCCGCGCTCAAGTGCCCGACCGCCGGCGACGTCCTGCTGTCGGCCTCGCCGGGCTACGAGTTCGTCGACTGGGGCGGAGCCGACCACGTCGGCGGTGGTAGCCACGGCTCGCTACACCGGTCCGATTCGCTCGGGGCGCTCCTGTGGTGCGGCACCGGGCCCGCGTCAGCGACCGTCCAGGCGCAGTGGTCGCTGCGTGATGTCGCCCCCATGGTTCGCGAGCATTTTGGGATTAGCGACGGTGCCTCACGGTTAGGAGGAGCAGGCAAGTCCGGGTTAGGAGCGGATTAGTGCGCCACATCTCTTACGCTCCGCCGACATCACGCCGATACATTTCCGCGAATGCCTGACGAGCTGACAACGACGGTCGAGCTGCCGACGCGCCCGGCCCGGGCCCCGGCGCCGCCAGGGCGTGAGCCAGCCGCTGGTGCGCCTGCGCGCCGGAATCCGCCACCCCCACAACTGGTTGCAGCTGGGCCGTTTCGGCGCCGTCGGGGCAAGCGGATATGTCGTTAACCTGGCTGTATTCGCAGCGTGCGTCCATCTGCTCGGGATCGACTACCACCTGTCGGCAGTGATCGCGTGGGCCGTGTCAGTGCTCAACAACTTCTGGCTGAACCGGCACTGGACGTTCGCCGCCAAGCAGGACCATCCGGTGCTCCAGGCGGTCCGGTTCTTCACCGTGTCGCTGGTGGCGTTCGGCTTCACCTACGTGGTGCTGGTCCTGTTGGTGGACGCCGGCATGATGAAAGTGGCCGCGCAGGCGATCGCGATCGTCGCGGGCATGCCGCTGTCGTTCATCGGGCAGAAGCTTTGGAGCTTCAAGGCCTAGACGCGCCGCGCCCGAAGTTCGCGGCGCTGTTTCTCGCTTTTCTGATCGCCACGGTTTTTGCCGCGTTTGCGGTTCCCGAGAGCGCGTCCGCCGCGGGCTCCGCCGTCACCGTCACGAAGACCGTGACCACGACGGCGACCGACCCGAACACGCCAGTGCTCGTCAGCGACCAGAACGTCCCGCCCAAGGGGTACCGGCTGACCGCCGCCCAGGTCGAGCGGATCGCCGCCGCGACGTTGACGATCAAGGCCGAGCTTAAGCGCCATCCCGACGCGATCGCGTACGAGTACACCAAGGGGCCGGGGCAGTGGCAGGTCAGCTGGTTCTCGTCGGGCAAGAACCAGGTCGAGCTCGCGCAGGTCTACCTCGACGACGCCACCGGGAGCGTCACCCAGGTGTGGACCGGCTTCCAGGTGGCCTGGACGATGGCGCGCGGGTATCCGGGGGCGTTCGGGCGCAGAGTGAACGCCTGGTACGTGTGGGTCCCGCTGTGCATCCTGTTCATCGCGCCGTTCCTGCCGTGGAGGCGCAAGCGCCTCGAGGACGGCCGGCGCGAGCGTCGCGCCTGGTCGCTGTTGCACGTCGACCTGCTCGCGCTGCTCGGGCTGTCGATCTCGCTCGCGCTGTTCAACAACGCGAAGATCGGGCTGTCGACGCCGGCGATCTACCCGTTCATGCTGTACCTGCTCGTGCGCATGGTGCTGCTCGGGTTCGGCCGCGGACGCCCCCGGCGCCCGTTGCGCGTGTTCGTGCCGATGTCGTGGCTCGCGGTCGGCGTGATCTTCCTGGTCGGCTTCCGGGTCGGCCTGAACGTCGTCAACTCGAACGTGATCGACGTCGGCTACGCCGGCGTGATCGGCGCCGACAAGCTCATCCACGACAAGCCGCTGTACGGCAACTGGCCCAAGGACAACGCCAGCGGCGACACCTACGGGCCGGTCGCGTACTACGCGTACGTGCCGTTCCGGATGATCTTCGGGTGGAGCGGCACGTGGGACGACCTGCCGGCGGCGCATGCGGCGGCGATCGTGTTCGACCTGCTGACGCTGCTCGGGCTGTATTGGCTGGGCCGCCGGGTTCGGGGGCCGACGCTGGGCGTCGTGCTCGCGTACGCGTGGGCGGCGTACCCGTTCACGCTGTGGACGCTGTCGTCGAATACCAACGACTCGCTGGTGTCGCTGCTGCTCGTGCTTGCGCTGTTGGTGATCACCTCGGCGCCGGCGCGAGGTGTGGTCGGCGCGCTCGCGGGCATGACCAAGTTCGCGCCGTTCGCGCTCGCGCCGCTGCTGCTGAGGGGAATCGATCCGCCACCGGGGCGCCGGCAGGTCGCGCGGTATGTCGTCGGGTTCGGGCTGACGGTCGTGGTCGTGATGCTGGCGGTGATCCTCCACGACAACTGGCACGCGTTCTGGCACGACACGGTCGCTTACCAGGCCGGCCGCACCTCCCCGTTCTCGATCTGGGGCCTGTGGGGCGGCCTCGGGGTCGAGCAGCACCTCGTCCAGGGCGCCACCGTGGCATTCGCGCTGTCGGTGATGTTCGTCCCCCGCCGCCGCGGTTATGTCGAGGTCGCCGCGCTCGGCGCCGCGATCCTGATCGCGCTCCAACTCGGGGCCGGCTACTGGTTGTACTCCTACATCGTGTGGTTCTTCCCGTTCGTCATCGTGGCGCTGTTCGGGAGCTTCCCGACCGAGCTCGAGCAGGCGCTCGCGTCGTCGGCGGTCGATCGCGCGGCCGACGTGCCGGCGCCGCTGGCGGTCGCTGGGGCCTGAGGGCGGTTGCCGGCGCCTGAGGGTGGTTGCCGGCGCCTGGGGGTGGTTGCCGGCGCCTGGGGGTGGTTGCCGGCGCCTGAGCCGGTGCACGGTTGCCGACGGCAGTGCGCGGTCGCGGAGCCGTGAGGCGGTTGCCGGCTCTCGGTGCAAAACGCAGCAAACCGCCGCGCCGACCTGGACCACGGCTACATAAGCGCCACCGGGGCGCTTATGTAGCCCGAGCGAACCGGATCCGGGGGGTTTGGCGAGATCTGCACGCGCCGGCCCCTCGGCGGACGCGCCGGCGCCGGCCTTCAACAACCCGGCAGGGGACCCTCAGACGACTCCAGGCGCCGGCAACAACACCTGCTCGATCGACTCTGCCCGCATCGACTCGGCCGCCGTCCGGATCACGACCCCGTTCAACCACGGATCCTCGGATGAGGTCTCGAACCGGATGGGCATGTGCGTGACCATCGACGTCAGCGCCTGGTCGCGTTTGACGCCGATCACGCCACCGCGCGGCCCGGTCATGCCGACGTCGGTGATGTAGGCGGTGCCGCCGGGCAGGACGCGGGCATCGGCCGTGGGCACGTGCGTGTGGGTGCCGACCACGGCGGTCACGCGGCCATCGAGGTGCCAGCCCATCGCGACCTTCTCGCTCGTGGCCTCGGCGTGCATGTCGACGAGCACGTGATCGACCTTGCCCGACATCGCATGGAGCGCCGCGTCGACCTCAGGGAACACCGGCCGCCCGGCCTGCATGAACAGGTTTCCCGACAGCGAGATCACGCCTAGCCGTCCACGCCCGCCTCCGCCCTCGCCTCCGCTCTCGCCTCCGCCCGCCCCCCCCGCGCGCCACCACCCCCGCGTCCGCCCTCACCTCCGATCACGCACCACCCGTGCCCTGGCTGGCTGGCCAGAAAGTTGGCGGGCCGAAGTATCCGGTCCTCCTCGTCGAGGTAGCCGTAGATCTCCTTGTGACGGTAGGTGTGGTTGCCGAGCGTGATCGCGTCGACGCCGGAGTTGAGCATCTCCCGCGCGATCTTGGGCGTGATGCCCACGCCGCCGGCCACGTTCTCGCCGTTGACCACGACGAAGTCGGGCGCATAGCGATCGCGCAGCGTCGGCAGCAGCGCCAGCAGGGTGCGCTTGCCGATACCGCCGACCACGTCGCCGACGAACAGGATGCTCACGGGTTCACTCACGTCTTGTCGGTGCTCATACTTCCAGTTGCATGAGTTGGAGGTTCCCCAGGCGACCGGGCGGCGCACCGCCCACCGCCAGCGAGGGCGACGAGCCGACCAGCGCGGACAGCCCCGACGGCGAGGATCGCGTCGTCGGCCCAGCCCACGGTCCCGCGGTCGAGCAGACGGCCGTTCCGCCGCCACCGGTCGTGGTCCCGCGGTGGGTCCAACTGGTCGTGCTCCCGCTCGCCGTCCTCGGGCTGTGGGCGCTCGCTCGCGCGACCGGCACCGTCCTGCTGATCCTGCTCGGGGCCAGCATCGTCGCCCTGATCCTGAACCCCGTGGTCAGGCTGCTGGTCCACTATCGCGTGCCACGCGGGCTCGCGATCCTGTTCGTGTACGTCGGCGGGCTCGCGCTCATCGGCGGAATCGGCGTGGCGTTGTCCAACCCCGTCACCACCCAGGTGACCCATCTCGCTAACGACGTCCCGCAATTTGTCCACCAGGCCAACCGCGACCTTGCGAGCCTCCAGAAATGGTTGAACAGCCACGGGATCAAGGTGCAGGTCCAGCGCCAAGGACAGACCGCGTTGCAGACGCTCGAGAACCAGATCCAGAAGCGCTCGAGCGACATCGTGTCGTTCTCCCGGGACCTGCTCACGCAGATCATCACGACCTCGTTCGACCTCGTCCTCACATTCGTCCTGTCGATCTACCTGTTGGTCTACGGGGATCAGATCGGGGACCTCGTCCGCCGGATCATGCCGCCCGGCGACGGAACGCCCGAGGACGACTTCCCACTGCTGGTCCAGCGCGCGGTGTACGGCTACGTCCGCGGGCAACTCCTGTTCAGCCTGATCATGGGCGGGAGCGCCGCGATCGCGCTCTGGATCTTCGGCGAGATCGGGATCTTTCCCGACGGCGCGCGGTACGCGGTGTTCTTCGGCGGCTTCTACGGGCTGATGGAGTTCATCCCGTACGTGGGACCGATCATCGGTCCGCTCCCGGCCATACTCGTCGCGCTGTTTGTCCACCCGATCAGCGCCGTATGGGTGACGCTGCTGTTCGTCGCCC
Source organism: uncultured Solirubrobacterales bacterium (assembly GCA_963755525.1). GTDB lineage: Bacteria > Actinomycetota > Thermoleophilia > Solirubrobacterales > Solirubrobacteraceae > Palsa-465. The sequence goes on from CAVWKC010000035.1 coordinate 37,951, forward strand.
TCCAGCAACTCGAGGGTCATTTCGTCGCCCCTCAGGTATTCCGGATCTCGCTGCGGATCAACCCAATCTTGATCATCCTCGGGCTGCTGATCGGTTGGACGATCTACGGAATCGCGGGCGCGCTGCTCGCGCTGCCGATCGCCACCGTGCTCCGGCAGACCGTTCTGTACCTCCGCCGGCACCTCGTGCTCGAGCCCTGGGGCGCGCTCGACACCGGTGTCATGACCACCGCCGGGCTCGAACGATGCGCCGACTGCGGCGCGCCGGCGGGTCCGCGCGACGCGTACTGCCGCTCGTGCGGAGCCTCGCTCGAGCCACGGGTGAAGCTGCCCGGTTAGGCCGCCTGTCGCCCCACGCTAGCCTGAGGCAGGTTGTCCATCGGCATCCAAACGGGCGAACCCACGGCCACGGTGGCGGCCCGGGGGCTGACGAAGCGCTTCGGCGCGAGGACCGCCCTGGACCGTGTCAACTTCGAGCTCTTCCCCGGCGAGGTGGTGGCGATCATCGGTCCCAACGGCGCCGGAAAGACCACGCTGCTCTCGATCCTCGCGGGCACGCTCGAGCCGTCCGACGGCGAGGTGGCGCGCCCGCCCGGTCCGCGCTTCGGCTGGGTGCCCCAGGAGCCGGCGCTCTACTCGAAGCTGTCGGTGGCCGAGAACCTGCGGCTGTTCGCGCGGCTCGAGCGGCTCGCCGAACCCGAGCAGGCCGTCGCGCGGATGCTCGCGCAGACCGGCCTCGAGGACCGCGCCGATGACGAGGTCGGCCGCCTGTCAGGCGGGAACCAGCAGCGCGTGAACATCGCGATCGGGCTGCTGTGCGCGCCGCCGGTGCTGCTGCTCGACGAGCCGTCGGCCTCGCTCGATCCGCGCCAGCGCGAGCGTCTGTGGGAGTTCATCGGCGGGCTCGCCGTCCATGGCACGACGATCGTGTTCTCGACCCACAACGTCGCCGAGGCCGAGCACTACGCCGGCCGGGTCCTCGTGCTCGGGGACGGCGAGCTGCTGTTCAGCGGCACGCCCGCCGAGCTCGAGCGCGCGGTGAACGAGCCGGCCGCGCTGTCCGCCGAGCGCGAGCGCGACGTCGACGCTGTCGAGCGTGAGCGACTCGGTGGCGACTTCGAGACCGCCTTCGTTCGCTTCTTGCGCGAGCGCGGCCACTGAGCCTCGCATGCGCTGGCTCCTTATCAAGGACCTCCAGATCCTGAAGCGCTCGCCGCTGCTCGTCGGGCTGCTCGTCGTCTACCCGATCGTGATCGCGTTGATGATCGGGTTCGCGCTCTCGAGCCCCCCGGGCAAGCCCAAAGTCGCGCTGCTCGACGAGGTCCCGACCGGCCACACCCGCGTGAGCCTCGGCAACCAGCAGATCAACATCGCCAAGTACGCCAACCAGCTGTTTCAGTCGATCGACGCGATCAAGGTGAACTCGCGCGCGGAGGCGCTTGACAAGGTCCGCAGCGGCCAGGCGGCGGCGGCGCTGATCATCCCCGCCAACATCATCTCCCAGATCAACGGCCTGATCACCCAGGGGGCCGGCAACCCGACCGTCGACCTGATCCTGAACACCAAGGATCCGCTCGAGCGGCAGTTCGCTGACCAGGCGATCAGCTCTCGGGTGGCCCAGGTCGAGCAGGCCGTGTCAAAACAGGTGCTGCGGGTCGCGGTCACCGACCTCCAGGAGACCCTCAACGGCGGAACGCTCACGTTCCTCGGACAGCGGGTGCCGCTGCTCGGGCTGAAGAACTCGCGCACGATCGTCCAGGGCACGATCGGGTCGCTGCCGAAGGACTCCCCGCTGGTGCCGGCGCTAAAGCAGGTCGTCAACTTCGCCACCCTGGCCATCGAGGGCCTCGGTTTCGCGACGCCGGTGCTCGGCTCGATCGGCAACCCGCTGACAGTGAACACGACCGAGTTGGTGGGCAAGACGACGCCGACCGACACCTACGCCGCCGCCATCGCCGTGATCGTGTCGCTGATGTTCGTCGGGCTGCTGCTGGCGGCGGGCCTGCTCGCGCTCGAACGCTCTGAGAACGCGTACTCGCGTCTGGTGCGCGGCCTGATCTCGCCAAGCGGCCTGCTGTCCGAAAAGATCGCGCTCGCCGGATGCGCTGCCGCCGCGGTGACGCTCCTTATGTCGGCGTTCGTGTCGCTGTTCGTACACCTGGAGTGGAGCCGGTTCCCGCTGTGGGTCGTCACGCTTGTGATCGGCGGCCTCGCGTTCGGCGCGTTAGGCGTGACGATCGGGGGGGTCGCCCGCGAGGTCAGCGTCGCCTCGTTGATGGCGTTCCTGGTGTCGCTGCCGATCGCGTTCATCGCGCTGATACCGGGCGATGCCGTCTCGGGGACGCTGAAGTCGGTCCTCGACGCGATCTCGTTTGTATTCCCGTTCAAGGCCGCGCTGCAAGCGGTCGCCAACGCGTTCAGCGGCACGGCGCCGGGGATCGGATGGCCGCTCGTCCATCTGGCCGTGCTCACACTCGCGTTCGGCGCGCTGGCGCGCGTGGCGATGCGGCGGTTCGCGTGAGGTCGGTTAGCTCGGGCCGACTGCCCGGCGGAACATCACCGCGCAGATCACCGCGACGATGATCGAGACCACCGGCAGCGTGTAGCCGATGGCGCCGACGATCGCGAGCACCAGCGTGACTACGCCGACCGCGCCGGCGACGCCGCCGGTAACGACCAGCTGGTAGGCGCGTCGCTCGCGCGCACGACGCGGGGTGTAGTTGCCACGCTTCTGGATATCGGCCACGGTGGCAGCGTAGCGCGGCGGTGCCTTAGGGTGTTAGCGATATGCCAGATCCTCACTACATCCTCTTCTACGACTACGTCGACGACATCGTCGATCGGCGGGCGCCGCACCGCGAAGGCCACATGAACGTGATCCGCGCGGGCAAGGACGACGGGCGAATCGTCATGGCCGGACCGCTCGGCGACCCACCCCACGGCGCCGCGATCGTGTTCAAGGACCGGGCCGCCGCCGAGGCGTTCCCACAGTCGGACCCGTACGTCGCCAACGGCCTGGTCACGGAATGGCGCGTCGACTCGTGGGCCGTGGTGCCGTAGGCACGCGCGGGTCACAACCGCACACTCGCCGCCGCGTCCGAGCCGAACGTGGATTCGGGCACGAATACGGGTCATACGCGCGCTTTCGAACCCCGGGGCTGGCCGAGTGCGTTCGAATGACCCACCTGCGCGGGCGCGCCACCGACCCTTCAAGTCGCTGGCATCCCGACCCTGCAGGGTCGCCACTCCGATGTTCCGAATCGCCCCAACCCACAACCCTCGATACACCGGAAATCAGGCCGAGAAAGTCGCCACTCGACCACTTCCCGTCTTGTGAATGTGCGTTCACTCGGCTATGGCACGCATTTCGGGACACTCGAGCCGCGGACGCCGTCGAGTGAGGACTTTTCCGTCCTCGCGGTCCTTGCGTCCCCGGCCCGTCCTCAAGCGTCGCCGGCGTATGCCGCCAGGTCGGCTCTCCGCTCATCGGCCCCGAGTCGCCGGCCGGCTCTTCACTCACCGGCCCCGGGGTCGCCGGTTGGCTCTCCGCTCACCGGCCCCGAATCGCGGGCCGCCCAGAGGGCGGGGGTATGCTCACCCGTGATGCCGTTCCCGCAGACCCGCCTCCGCCGGCTGCGCGCCACCGGCGCGCTGCGCGGCCTGGTTCGCGAGACGAACCTGACCCCGTCTGACTTCGTCTACCCGATGTTCGTCGCCCACGGGATCGACCGCCGCGAGCCGATCGAGGCCATGCCCGGCATCGACCGGCTGTCGATCGCCCACGCCGTAGCCGAGGCGAAAGAGGCGAAAGACCTCGGCATCCCAGCCCTCCTTTTGTTCGGCCTGCCCGCGGCCAAGGACGAGGAGGGCTCGGGCGCGTGGGACGACGAGGGGATCGTCCAACTCGCGACGCGCGCGATCAAGGAGGCGCACCCCGACCTGATCGTGATCACCGACCTTTGCATGTGCGAGTACACGAGCCACGGCCACTGCGGGGTACTGAAGCCTGACGGCGCGGTCGACAACGACGCGACGCTGGAGCTCCTCGCCCGCACCGCGACGTCCCAGGCGAGAGCCGGCGCCGACATCGTCGCCCCCAGCGACATGATGGATGGGCGCGTCGGCGCGATCCGCCATGCCCTCGACGAGGACGGCCACGCCGACACCCCGATCCTCGCCTACTCCGCCAAGTTCGCCTCGGCCTTCTACGGCCCGTTCCGCGAGGCCGCCGACTCGACGCCCGCGTTCGGCGACCGGCGCGGCTACCAGATGGACCCGGGCAACGGCGACGAGGCGGTCCGCGAGACCAAGCTCGACGTCGAGGAGGGGGCCGACATCGTGATGGTCAAGCCGGCGCTCCCGTACCTCGACCTGATCCACCGCATCAAGGCCGACACGCAGATGCCGCTGGCTGCCTACAACGTCAGTGGCGAGTACGCGATGGTCAAGGCGGCGGCGGCCGCCGGCTATCTCGACGAGCGCGCCACCGTGCTCGAGACGTTGACCTGCATCCGTCGCGCGGGGGCGGACATCGTCATCACCTACCACGCCAAGGAGGCGGCGCGATGGCTTCAATAAGCCAGGCGGGATCAGGATTCGGCCCCAAGCTGCGCTCACGCAAGCACGGTGCCGCGACCCCGCTCGACGATCTCGACAAACGCCTGCTGAACCTCATGCAGGGCAAGTTCCCGATCGCACCGCGGCCGTACGAAGCGGTCGCAAAAGAGGCTGGAATCGCCGAACAAGAGGCGATCGACCGCGTCAGCCAACTGCAAAACGACCGCATCATTCGACAGGTCACGCCGATCTTCGACACGCGCGCGCTCGGCTATTCGTCGATGCTGGTCGCGGCCAAGGTCGATCCGGACAACCCGTGGCGCGCGGCCAACATCATCAACGCGCACCCGGGTGTCTCGCACAACTATCTGCGCAACCACGAGTTCAACATCTGGTTCACGATCGCCACCGAGCCCGACTCGCCGCTGGGGCTCGAGCGGACGCTCGAGGTCCTGGCAGACATTGCCGGCGCCGAGTCGATACGCCAACTCCCGACGCTCCAGCTGTTCAAGATCCGGATGGACCTCGAGATGGAGGGCGGGACCGACGCGCTCGCCAAAGCCGTCGAGGTCGCGCCGCCCGCCGAGACCGAACGACAGCCCTACGACGAGTTCGACATCGAGGTGATCCGCGCCACCCAGGGCGACATGCCGGTGATCCCGGAGCCGTACGCTCCCGCCGCCGAGAAGCTCGGAATCCCACAAACCCGGCTGCTGGCCCACCTCGAACAGATGCAGGAGCGCCGGCTACTCCGCCGCGTCGCCGCGATCCTGTTCCACCGCCGCGCCGGGTTCAGCGCGAACGGGATGGGCGTGTGGAAGGTCCCCGACGAGCGGATCATGGAGATCGGGCCGCGAATGGCGGCGTTCCGCGGCATCTCGCACTGCTACCAGCGCCCCACCTACCAGGACTGGCCCTACTCGATCTTCACGATGGCGCACGGCCGCTCCAAGGACGAGTGCGACGCGATCCTCGACGCGATCGCCGCTCAGACCGGCATCGACGAGCGCGCGACGCTCTATTCCTCGACGGAGTTCAAGAAGATCCGGCTGCTCTACTTCACCGACGAGTACCGGGCCTGGGAACGCGAGCACGCGGGCGTGTGAGCGCCCCGCCTTCGACCACCTCGCGCTCGGCCGAGATCTATCGCCGCGCGCTCGCACTGCTGCCAGGTGGGGTGAATTCCCCCGTTCGGGCGATGCGGTCGATCGGCCGTGACCCGATCTTCATCGCGTCGGGGCACGGGTCGACGATCATCGACGTCGACGGCAACGACTACATCGACTGGGTGAGCTCCTGGGGGCCGCTGATCCTCGGCCACGCCCACCCGGACGTAATAGCGGCGGTCACCGAGACCGCGACCCGCGGCACCACGTTCGGCGCGCCCACTGAAGCCGAGGTCGAGCTCGCAGAACAGGTCGTCGACCGGATCCCGTCGGTCGAGATGCTGCGGATGACCTCCTCGGGGACCGAGGCGACGATGAGCGCGATCCGGCTCGCCCGCGCGGTCACCGGACGCGACAAGGTTCTCAAGTTTGCCGGCGCCTACCACGGCCACGTCGACGGGCTGCTCGCCGAGGCCGGCTCGGGCCTCGCCACCCAGGGGATTCCGGCGAGCCCAGGCGTCACCAAGGCGGCTGCCGCCGCGACCGTGGTCGCGCCCTGGAACGACGCGGCTATGACCTGGAACCTGACCGCCGACGACGATCTGGCGGCCATCCTCGTCGAGCCTGTCCCCGCCAACATGGGCGTGGTCCCGCCCGTCCGCGGGTTCCTCGAGCTCCTCCGCCAGACGGCCGACGAGGGCGGCGCGCTGCTGATCTTCGACGAGGTCATCACCGGCTTCCGCGTCGCCCGCGGCGGCGCCCAGGCTCGCTACGGCGTGCTCCCCGACCTCACGATCATGGGCAAGATCATGGGCGGCGGGCTGCCCGCGGCCGCGTACGGCGGGCGCCGTGAGCTAATGGAGCGGATCGCGCCGGCGGGCGACGTCTACCAGGCGGGGACGCTGTCCGGGAATCCGCTTGCCACCGCGGCCGCCCTCGCAACCCTGCGCAAGCTGAACGACGACGCCTACGAGCAGCTGGCCGCGACCACCGACGCGCTCGCGAGCGGCCTGCGCGAAGCGGCGGCAGCGGCGAACCGCCCCGTCCAGGTCCAGAGCGTCCCCGGTCTTCTGACGGTGTTCTTCCGAGACCGACCCGTGCACAACTACGTCACCGCGGCCGCGTGCGACACCGACGCCTACGGCGCGTGGTGCCGCGGCTTGCTGGCCAGGGGCGTGTATCCGCCCGCCTCACAGTTCGAGGCCTGGTTCCCCTCGCTGGCGCACACCGACGCCGACGTCCAGCGCACGGTCGACGCTGCCGGCGAGGCGTTCGCGGAGATCGCCGACCGATGAGCCAGACCAACACAAGGACCGCTCGCGACGGCGCCCATGCCCTTCACGAGGCGCTCGCCGAGCAGGGCGGAACCGTGGCCGAAGTGCTCGAGTCACCGCGGCTCGCCCCGAGGATCGACCACGTCGACCACCTCGACCACCCAGGTCCGGCGCAGATCGCCGCCACCGGGCCGCGGGCCCTCGGCAACGAGCGCGAGTATGAGCTGCTGCTCGAGATGATCCTCGAGGGCTACCGGCTCCATTACGACGAGCCGCTTGTCGTGCGCACGCCCGACGCCGATCTGGCGCTGCTCCTCGGCGATCAGCTGTACGCGCTCGGGCTTTCGCGGCTGGCCGCGCTCGGCGACCTCGACGCTGTCGCAGAGCTTGCCGACGTGATCTCGCTGGTCGCCCAGGCGCACGCCGCGTCTGATCGAGAGCTGGCCAACGCGGTGTGGGAGGCCGGCGCGGTCTCGGTCGGCTGGGGCTTGAGCGACGCCCACGCCGAGGCCAAGGCGAGCGCCCGGGCGCACGACGCGGGTGCCGCTGCCGCCCTTCGCGCGGCGGCTTGTGCCGTTCGTAGCGAGCTCCCGCCCGACAGCTTGTGAGGTTCGTATCGAGGTTGTTAGGCCCGCGCGTACCGCGCCCCTCGGTGATGACCTTTTCGCGGTCATGGCGGTACGCTGTCGGCAGCTAAATTCGCCGTAAGGATTCGCGAAGCGTCCGTGCCCGACCGCCACAGGCAAAAGAAGTCGAAGTACACGCTCGACCGGCAGATGCCCGGTGCATTCGAGGGTGAGACCGTGACGCGCCGGACGATGATGAATCTGGTCGCCAACGGAGCTGGCGCCGTCGCCGCCGCTGCGTTCACGCTCCCGGCTCTCGGATTCGCGCTCGCGCCGATCTTCAAGCGCCAGGTGTGGACGTGGCAGCCGGTCGGCCACTCCGCGGATTTCACCGAGGCCTTCTACGTGACGAAGGTGATCAACATCACTCCGGGCATCGGCGAGGCGGGCAACACGATCGCCTACGTGCGCAGGCGCGACGCCGCGATCGATCTGGAGCCCGAGGACCAGTACAACCACTACGTCGCTCTGTCGGACAAGCTGCATGCACCTCGGCTGCCCGGTCCGCTACGTGCAGGCCGCGCAGCGGTTCATCTGTCCGTGCCACGGCGGCGTGTACGACTTCCGCGGGATGGTCGCCGGCGGGCCGCCGGTCCGTCCGCTGGACCGCTTCTACACGCGCGTTGAACGAGACCACCGGCCTCGTCGAGGTCGGCCCGCGGTACTCGGTCAATAACGAGCTCCAGCGGTTCTCGCCGCGATTCCCGGGTGAGCCGATCGACGGCATTGGCCAGTACCTGTATCCGTCCCAGTTCGACACCGCCAACCCGCCGCCGCACTAATGCCGCGCATTCCCACGCCGCCGCTCCCGAAGGCGCTTCAGCCCAAGCCGAAGAAGCCGGCCGAATCCAACGGCCAGGTCCAGACCTACCCGGCGCCGATCGATACGAGCATCTCGGTCGTCGACTGGCTCGACGAGCGGACCGCGCTGTCGCCGGGGCTCCGCTGGCTGCTGTGGCGAAAGGTTCCGCGTGGAGTCAACTGGGCCTACACGCTCGGGTCGGCGACGCTGTTCGCGTTCCTGAACCAGGCCGTCACCGGCGTGTTCCTCGCGATGTACTACCGGCCGGACGTGGCCGGCGGCGCGTACGAGTCGGTCCGCAACATCAACGACAACGTGTTCCTCGGGCAGCTCGTGCACGCGATGCACAAGTGGGGCGCGTCGGTGATGATCATCCTGATCTTCCTGCACATGGGGCGGGTGTTCTTCTACGGCGCCTACAAGTACCCCCGCGAGCTGACCTGGGTGATCGGCGTCGTGCTGCTGATCCTGACGCTGGCGATGGGCTTCACCGGCTACCTGCTGCCGTTCGATCAGCGTTCCTACTGGGCGACGGTCGTCGGCGTCAACATCAACGCCGGCGGGCCGTTCATCGGGCCGTTCCTGTCCGACTTCCTGCTTGGCGGCGCGGACTTCGGCGCCACCACGCTGTCGCGGTTCTACGCGATCCACATGCTGCTGATCCCGGGCGCGATGGCGGCGCTGATCGGCGCTCACCTGTACCTGGTCACCAAGCTCGGCATCTCAGCGCCTCCGTGGATCAAGGCCGATCCGCAGCACGACGGCGACCACGCACCAGACCAGGCGGAAGTGTGAGCGGCCCGGCTGACGGGATACGTGCGCGCCGGTTCCTGGCTTTACCGGGATCGCGCGCATGAATCAGGGCGAGAAGGAGGCATACCTCCGCGAATACTCGGTCCTGAAGAACGAGGGCGAGCCGTTCTTCCCATACTCGGTCTCCCACGACGCGATCATGGCGTGCATCGTGATGGCGGTGATCATCTTCCTGGCGTTGTTGTTCGGCGCCGAGCTCGGTCCCAAGGCCGACCCGACCACCACCACGTACGTCCCACGACCCGACTGGTACTTCTTCTTCCTGTTCGAGGTCCTGCGCGTCATGCGCAACGTCCCGAAGTTCACGCCGATGGCAACGATCGGCGTGCCCACGATCTGCATGATCCTGCTGTTCCTGCTGCCGTTCTACGACCGCGGCACGGAGCGCCGGATCGAGCGCCGGCCGATCGCGCTGGCCGCCGGGATCGCGACGATCGCGGCGATGGCCTACCTGACCTACAGCGGCGCGAACACCGGCTCGCCGAACAACGTTGACCTGAACGCGCTGAAAATCCCGGCTGGATTGACGGCGACGCAACTGGCGCAATTCAAAGCGGGTGCGGACGTTGTGGGCGAGTCAGGCTGCCTTGCCTGCCACGTGATCGGCGACAACGGAAACAACGGACCTGGACCGGTGCTGACCAACATCGCCAACACAGTCCCGGAGCAGCAGATCGCGTCGACCCTGCGCAATCCGACGCCGCCGATGCCGTCGTTCAAGAACCTGCCGACCGAGAAGTTCAACAACCTCGTCTACTTCCTATCGAACTTGCAGTAGCCGCGCCATACGGATCATGGCGAGTGCAGACTTCGCGCCGGCGGGCGCGCCCGGGGCGCTAGACGAACCACAGGTTCGGGCGATGTTCGACCGGATCGCCGGCCTGTACGACCGGATGAACTCCGTGATGACGGCGGGCCTTCATCACGAGTGGCGGCGGCGCGCCGCCGACCTCGCTGATCTGTCGCCCGGAGACCGCGCACTCGACGTCGCCACGGGCACCGGTGACCTCGCCCTCGAGCTGGCTGCTCGCGTCACGCCGGGTGGCGAGGTAGTCGGGATGGACTTCGCCGAGAGGATGCTCGAACTCGCCCGCGCCAAGGCTGGCGCGCGCGTGCGATTCGAATCCGGCAACGCGCTCGCGCTCGACTACGCCGACCACGAGTTCGACGCTGCCACCGTCGGCTTCGGCGCCCGTAACTTCTCAGATCTCCAGCGCGGCCTGTCGGAGATGGCACGAGTCGTCCGGCCCGGCGGCCGGGTCGTCGTGCTCGAGATCACGACGCCCCGGCGCCCGCCGCTGTCGACCTTCTTCGACCTCTGGTTCGACCACGCGATCCCTGCGCTCGGCCGCGTCGTCGACTCGCAGGCCTACAGCTATCTGCCGAGCTCGGTCAAACGCTTCCCGGCGCCGGAGCAGCTGGCCGCACAGATGTGGGATGTCGGTCTCCGCGACATCCGCTACGTGGTCACCGCGGGCGGAATCATCGCGTTACATGTGGGGATGGTCCCGACCTGATGAGCCTGGGCGCACAGGCCGTGGTCGATGCCGGGGGTCAGGAGCTGACGCGGATCATGGACCGCGTCGAGCGCCGGATGACCGAGCTCGCGGTCGGTCACGGACCCGTGCTCGCGCGGTACGCCGGCGACACGATCTCCGCCGGCGGGAAGCGCCTGCGTCCGTTGCTCGTGTGTCTGGCAGCCGGCGCGCCGCCGCCCGAGACCGACGGCCTCGTCCGCGCCGCGGTTGCGGTCGAGCTCGTCCACGGCGCGACGCTCGTCCACGATGACGTGCTCGACGGCTCGGCGCTCCGCCGTGGCCGCCCGACGGTGGTCGCCACCGGCGGACGAGGCCTCGCGATCGCGACCGGCGACCTGCTGTTCTCGCGCGCATTCGCCGAGCTCGCGGCCGGCGACTCAGCCGACGCGGTCCGGATCCTCACCCGCGCAAGCCGCGAGCTCGCTCTCGGCGAGCTCGCGCAACGGGCCGACGCGTGGAGCGCTGAGGTGACCGTCGAGCGCTATCTCGCGCGCTGCCGGCTGAAGACCGCGGTGCTGTTCCGCGCGGCGTGCGAGCTCGGCGCGCTCGAGGCCGAGACCAAGCCGGAGACGCTCGGCGCGTTCGGTGAGCGGATCGGGCTCGCCTTCCAGATCCTCGACGACGTCCTCGACGTTTCCGGACCGCCCGAACGCACCGGCAAGCCTCGCGGCGCCGATCTGCTCGACGGCACCGTCACGCTGCCCCTGATCCTCGCCCGCGCCCGCGATCCGGAGCTCGCGGCGCTTGACCCGCGGTCCGTGCGCACGGCCGCCGACGCGGCCGCGGTGTGCGACCGGATCGCCGCGACCGGCGCGCTCGCCACCGCCAAGGCCCGCGCCCAGGAGCTCGTATCCGGAGCCAAGCAGGAGCTGCCGGGGTTGCCGCCGCGTCAGCGCGCGGCACTCGAGCTGGTGGCCGACGTGGTCGTCGAGCGCTACTCCTGATTCTGGGCCGCCTCCGGCGGCGTCCTCCGGATGGAATTGCGGCAGGCCCGTTAGGCGAGGCAAGGATGCCGAGCGGGCCGTCGCCGCAATGCCGGTTCCGCGCGGCATCCATGCCGCGCGGGCGAAGTCCCGTTCCCCCAGCCCTACTAAGGGTTAGAAGTCTTCGGGGAGGATCTGGTCGGCGTTCAGGGCGTTGATGAACCGATCGATCTGATCGGCCATGTTCGCCTGCGTCAGCCGCTGGAGGTCGCGAAGCATGTCCGCGAGGCCCTCGTCGAGCCTGTCCTCGAGCTCGCGCACCTGGTCCTGGGTGAACAGACCCTCGCTGTACCAGTCGCAGTTCGGGCAGTTCAACGCGAGGTTCCAGCACTCATCCGGAGCCTCGGACCAGTCGATCGGCTGGACCAGGTCGGAAGCGCAGTCGGGGCACATGTGCAACCCGCGGGTGGCGTGGTTCTGGTCGCCCCACCGGACCACTTCGATGCTGCGCCCGCTGGGGAGGACGATGCGTCGGACTGAAGGCTGTTCTGGCTGCTGATTCATTTGGCGTCTCCGTGCCCTTAATCGGCCCGTGCCGTGGGCAACTTGAGACGCATCTGCAGGACTGGCCGAGCGACCCGTTTTCGCGCTCGCTGGAGACCGGGTAACCTTCAAGTCCCCATCCGGAGGACCATCGAATGTTCCGTAATCCCACCACCGATCTGATCGTCGTCCTCGTGATCGTCCTGCTGATCTTCGGCCCCAAGCGGCTGCCCGGCCTGGGCAAGCAGTTAGGGACCGGGCTGCGCGAGTTCAAGGAGTCGATCACCGGGGAGAACAAGGACGAGGAGCAGGCCTCGAGGCCCGAGATCACGGCCGCGAGCCCCCCGCCGCCGGAGGCTGCGCCAGCGCGCCTCCCGCCGAGCGCGCAGTCGGCCGAGGTCGGGCCCCAGAGCCGCTCGTAGCGCCCGCGGGTCCGGAAAGTCTCGGTCGTGTCACGTCTTCTGCCCATCGGACATGACGTCCGGTTGAGCATCGTCGACCACCTCGACGAGCTTCGCACGCGGCTGTTCGTGTGCCTGGCGGTGCTGGCGGTCGCGTTCGGCCTGTGCTTCTGGCAGAACAACCGTCTGCTGACCGTGCTCAACCGGGCGCTGCCCGACAACTCGAAGGCAGCCGTCCACAATGGGCTTTCGTCGGTGCCGTCAGAGTCGGTCCAGTTCGAGCAGCTGTTCACCAAGCTGGCTGCGTCGAACACCGCGCTCGCCAACGCCCCCGGCGTCTCGGCCGAAGCCCGCCAGGTCTACTTGCAGGACCGCCGCCGAGTATCAGCCAGGTCGCCAAGACCCTTCCGAAGAGCCTGTCGACCCAGGAGAAGCCGGTAACCCTCGGCGTCGGCGAGTCGTTCACGACCACGCTCACGGTTGCTGCGTACTTCGCGCTGCTGTTCTCTTTACCGATTCTTATCTACGAGGGCTATGCCTTTGTGATTCCTGCTCTCGACAAAAACGAGCGCCGCGCTGCCTTCCCGGTGATGGCCGCGGCGCCGCTGCTGTTCCTCGCCGGCGCGGTGTTTACGTACTTCGTCGTGCTGCCGCCCGCCGTCCACTTCCTCCAGGGTTACAACGCCGACCAGTTCCAGGTCCTCGTGCAGGCGAAGTCGTATTACTCGTTCGAGATCCTCACGATGCTCGCGGTCGGCCTCGCCTTCCAGCTCCCGCTCGGGATGCTCGGGCTTCACCGCGTCGGCGTGATCAACGGAAGCACTCTGACCCGACACTGGCGCTACGCTACGGTCATCATCGCCGTGGTCGCCGCGGCCATGCCGGGGGCCGATCCAGTCACGACCGGACTGGAGACGGCGCCGCTTGTAATCCTCTTCCTCGTCAGCATCGTGTTGCTCAAGATCGCCGATCGCCGCGCCGCGGCCCGGGCCGCCCGTGAGGCCGCGAATTCGTTCGGCGACGGCCTCGACCCCACCTAGCCCATGCTGTTCGACCTCCGCAGCCGCGGTCGCCGCCGGACCGTCCAGGGCGTCTACCTGTTTCTTGCCGTCCTGCTCGGTGGCGGCCTCGTGCTGTTCGGCGTCGGCGCCGGGAACGGCCTCGGCGGGCTGCTCAACGCCTTCAATGGCGGCGGATCCAGCTCCGGGCAGAAAGCGGTGGTCAGCCAGGCGGAGCAGCAGGCCATCAAGCAGGCGCAGCTCAACCCGAACAGCGCGGCGGCGTGGTCGAACCTGCTCCAGGCGCGCTGGACCGCCGCCGGCCAGGGCGCCGACTTCAACTCCTCCACCGGTCAGTTCACCGCCTCCGGCCTCAAGGAGCTGAAGCTGGCCACGCAGGATTGGCAGAAGTATCTGACCCTCACTAAGAACCCCGATCCCAACCTCGCCGTCCTTGCCGCCCGCGCCTACGCCGGCCAGCAGAACTACGCCGGCGAGGCGAGCGCCTGGGACATCGAGACGCTCGCCGCTCCGACCGCGGTCAAGGGGTTCGAATGCCTCGCGGTGTCCGCCTACGCCGCCGGCCAGACCCGCAAGGGCGACCTGGCCGAAGCCAAGACCCTCAGCCTCGTCCCCAAAGCCCAGCAGGCGACCCTCAAGACCGAGCTCAACGCGGCCAAGACCCAGCCCTCGGTCGCGCAGCAGTGCTGATCTCCCCGACCGGGATGCGGCGGGTAACATCGCCGCCAAGGGCCGTTAGCTCAATTGGCAGAGCAGGGGACTCTTAATCCCAAGGTTGGAGGTTCGATTCCTCCACGGCCCATTCAAAAGCCCCGCACAGCGGGGTTTTTTGCTGAGCGGACTCTCTGTGCGACTCGCCGCGTGAACGTACGCGTGAACATCTCACGCGGCGAACGCCTCGGCCAGCCGCTCCATCGCCCGCTTGCGCGCCTCTCGGGAGAAATGCCCGTACACCTTGTCCGTGACCGCGGTCGAGGAGTGCCCCAAGTGCCGACTCAGCCACACGAGATCAGCGCCATGCTCGAGCGCGATCCGCGCGAACGTATGCCGGAAGCTGTGGAACGTCCGATCCTCGCCGGTCGGGCCCAGACGCAGGACGCCGGCGCGCTCCATCGCCGGATACAGCTCCCGCTTGAGGATCGTCCCGTTGACCAGATGGCCGCCCTTGCCGTCGCCTGGAAACACGAGCACGTCGTCGGCCGGTGAGCCGAGCTCGCCCCACCACTGACCGAGCAGGTCGACCACCGCAGGCGGCAGATCGACGTCGCGGCGCTCGTGATTCTTCGGCTCGTGCAGGAACCCGTCCGTGAACGTGCGCCGGACGCGCGCGACCGCGCCGACGAGATCCACGTCCCCCCACGTGAGCGCCACTAGCTCCCCCTGCCGCATCCCGGTCTTGAGCGCGGCGAGGAACAGCGTCCGGTAGACGCCGGGGGTGAACTCGGCGGCCAGGCGAGGCAGCTCGTCGTCGGTGAAGTAGGCGGACTCCTTGCTCTGCGGCCGCGGCTTCTCCGCCGCGGGCAGCGCCTTGACCGGGTTGCGCGCGGCCAGGTCGCGCTGGACCGCCGAGTTCAGGCAGGCGCCCAGCACGCGCAGATGCTTCGCGCGCGTCGAGGGCGAGAGCGCCTTCTCGGCCAGGTGCGCGTTGAAGCGGCTCACGTCCTCCGTGGTGAGCGAGCGCACCGGCTTGGCGCCGAACGCCTCGACGGCGTAGCCGATGGTCGACCGGTAGCCGTTGATCGTGGTCCCCTTGCGCTCGAGCGCGGCGATCCACTCCGGGCCCCACACGTCGAACGGGACGTTCTTCTGCGGGACGTAGGAGCCCTCGTCGATCGCGGTCCCGATCTTCCGGTGGGCGCGCTCGGCCTGTTTCTTGTTCCGCCCGACACGCTCACGGACCGGCTTGCCGCGGCCGTCCCGAGAGATCACGTAGTAGGTCGGGGTGCAGGTGCAGCCCTCAGCATCGACGGCCGTCCATTTGCCCGCGAGCGGGCACCTGCGACTGTGGCGTGCGTGCAGGGAGGCCATCAGGCACCGCCCTTCGGGCCGCCGCGGCGAGGGTTGCCGGACGCCGCGGCCTCGGCGTCGTCGGTGATGCGAGCGGCCCTGAACAGCTGGCTGCTGAGTGAGCGCCTGCGGGGCATCAGTCCTCCTCAATGTGCCAGCCGAGCCGGTCGGCAAGGCGATTCTTCCTGGCAGCCCGCCGGGCCTTGAAATCCCGGCCGCTCACCCTGAGCCAGAGCTCCTCGGCCAGTAGGTCGGCGGCCTCGTGCAGCGGGTCCGCTTTGGGCAGCGAGTCGGCGAGTTCACGCAGGATGCGCGCGGCCTCCTCCTCAACCCGCGCGACGTTCTCGGGGTCGAGGCCGCCGCGGTGAAGTTCGAGCACGGCCATGTGGTCCTCCTTTGGTTGGTCGGCGCTAGCCGTCATCTGACGCCTGTTCGCTTGATCGCGTTGTAGACCGCCTGCCGGGTGATCCCCAGCACGTCGGCGATGTCCGTCTGGCTCGCGCCGGCCTTCACCGCCTCGGCGATCTCCGCGTCACGCTCCGCAACCGCGCGACGAACGATCTCCCGGGCCATCTCCTCCGCCTCGGGGATGCGGTTCTGCGCGCGCTCGATTCGGGCGCGCTCGTCATCAGTGAGGGGTCGCGGGGACACGCGAGTGTTAGCCGCCTGCTCCGTTGGCGTCGCCCAACGGCAGTTCGCGGGCCAGCCGTTCTCTAGGCACTGGTCGCACCGCCCGCACCAGTAGCCCCGGTCGTTGTCGATGCGGTCGAGGCTGTGCTCAGGCGATGGCTTCGGCCCCATGTCGGCCAGGAACGTGGCGGAGGACTCCCTCCAGCCCCGGCACATCGCGATGCCACGACCGCCCCAGTCCGCGAAACGCGGGTGGTCTGGGTGACATCGCCGTTTTGCGTTTGCCCAGGCTCGATATTCGGAAGTCTGCACTAGGACAAGTGTAGACTTGACAGACGACGTAGTCAAGCGTAACGTCGGCACTTGACCGCACACCACTTTGCCCGAAAGGAGGCCAGATGAGCATCCAAGCCACAGACAGCGAGACCGCTCGCGCGGTAGAGCTCACGACGATCGGCAGCCGCGGGATGGTTGAGGTCGTCCCCCCGGCGCTCCCAGAGGCCGCAGGCGGCGCCGCGCTCCGGTTCCGCTGGGAGACCGGCGGCGAACTCGCGATCACGCTCACCCGCCGCGAGGCACGGCAGGTCGCGGCGCATCTGCTGCTCGAGACGCACGAACCCGAAAGGGGCACCCCATGAAACGCATCTCACCCGCAACCCTAATCGCCACAGCCGCGCTGCTCTTCCCGCTGACCGCCATTGTCTGCCTGCTCGCCCTCGCGGGCAGCGCCCAGGCGGCGACGCTAATAGACGGCAGCGGCGCCCCCGTCGGCCTCGCTCTCCTCGCCGCCGTCACCCTCTCGGCTCACCCGGCAGGCCGTCCGATCCTCCCGGATGCGCCGCCGCAAGCTCACGGCCAGCCCGTTACCGTGTTGCCATTCTGCACGAGACCGCCGGGCCTCGGAGGCGGATCGTTCTACCTCGTTGGGACTGAGAACGGTCAGGTTTTTTGCGCGGGGCAGAGCCGCAGGAGCCCATTTCCGCGCCGTCATCATTGCCTAGCTGATCGTGTAGGTCATACCGTCCAGGCCCCACTGGTTCGCCGCGCTTGCCGTCTGCATATTGCCGGTGGAGGCGACAATCTCAAAGCCGTTACCAGCGAGGTAGTTGTTGAACTGGACCGTTTGCGTCGGTCTCAGTGCAGTAGGTATGGTCCCCCAAGCGGTGATGGATGTCCCTGACAGCAGTCCCTTTAGGCGCACGACATCACCCTGTAAGCGCGCGGATGCGGTGTAGCCGGCGTTACTGACGCCACCACCAAGCGTGACCGCCACCCAGCCGCTGTCGTGCTGCCCGCCGACGATCAGCCAGTTAGTACCGGCCGCGTCGCCTTCGAGCGTCACGCTGGCGAACGGCGTCCCGAGCGGGAAGCTTGCAACCCCTGAGCTCGAGAGCCCGACGCCGAAGATCTTGCCGCCACCGGAGCCGTAGGCGATGGTCGCAGGGCTCGCACCCGTCACGCTCGACGCAGCCTGGATCGTGACTAGCGCGCCCGGAGAAGGCGCGGGCAGCGTCAGCGTGCCCGACGGTGCGGCCAACACGCGGGAGCCCGCAACACTCAGCACTGGCGCTACGTTCGCGATATCAGCGGTCACGATCGAGCTCGCGTTCGCGGGGACGAGCACGTAGGCGAGGAGAAGCGAGCTCGCAGGGAGGGCACCGACGCCGAGCAGGTTCGACAGCGTCGCGCCCGAGGTCGGGGTCCCCGCGACATAGCCGACGGCGCACGTCGTCGCCGCGCCCGCATACGCCTTATCGACCACCTGGGCGCAGATGATGTCGATCCGCGGATTGGCCGCGTTCGCGGCATTGATCGCCTGCGTCACCGACGCGCCATTACGCGAGTAGTACGGGCCCTGAGTCGTTGTGGTCGAGCCCGGGATCCACGCTTGGCCGACGCCGACCTGCACGCTCATGTTCGGCGAGCCCTGCTGCGTGACCGCCAGATCGCCGGGAGTGACGATCCCACCCGCGGAGGAGAGGAGCGTGCCGATGGAGCGGCGGAACAATTCAGCGTCCATATTGGAGCTGTCGGTGCAGTAGGCGGGGCTATCGAACGCCATCAGTGCTCTCCCGCGCAGCGCGCTCGGCTTCTACCTGCTCGCGGCGATCGCGCGGCGGAAAGACGACCGGGAAGGTCACCGGAAATGTCGAGTGCGAGGGCTCGTGCTCAGGCTTGGGCGTGTCGGGCATTACTCCTCCTGGGGATGGTTGGGAACGCCATCGAACTCGCCTGGCCTAGGAGGCTTGTGCGTCTCGAGAATGGCGATCGTGCGATCCGCGATCGACGGGTGAGCCGCGTCGAGCAGTGTTTCGCGCGGAATCAGAAAGAAGCGCGGGTCCATCGGGCCCCAGATAGGGTCGGCAGCCTCGAGCTCGGCGGCTCTGATGAGCTGGCCTCCGACGAGGATCGGCCGGTCGCCAAGCATTCGACGGAGGGCCTCCAGAATGCCGACCGGCACCAGTGCTGAGTAGCCCCCTTTGTGGTGACGGAGCAGCTCGCGGTGCGTCAGCGCAGTGGCGCCCCCGCACGGTAGCCACTTTTGCTCTAGTCGCTGTCGCTCTTCATCGGGGAGGTCGAGCGGAAGGGTCGCCTGGTCCGGCCCGCGTGCCGCGGCTTTTCGCGCTGCCGCGGAGTGCTGGGGATCAAGCGCCAGCGGACGCGGGCCTACGTGGCACAGCCGCAGGAAACCACGCTGGAGGTCGCCCCACATACCCTTGCGATCTTCAGCGCTGTTGGCGTCAGGTATCTCGTATGGTTCGCCATCCGGACCGAAGCCCTTGTAAGGGCCCCCCCAGTTAGCCCTGAGAAACGGACAGTCAGAGCACGGTTTGGCACGGGGAGCCTTCATGGGCGCCGCCGAGCGGCCCCGCCCGCCCGGGACGAGCGGCGAGCGGCCCCGAGGGGAGGTCGGGGCCGCCGCGCCGGTCCTGGGCGCGTAGGAGGGATCGCCCAAGGTCACGCCGTCGGGACGCTGCCGACCGTGGCCGAGCTCGCGCCGATCGCCGCCAGGCTCACGACGTACTGATAAGCGCCCGCCACGTAGCCGCGATACGCGATCGCCTCGAAGCTCTCACGAACGTCTCCAGGTCGTTGGTGGCGTCGAGCAGCGAGTCGCGGACGATGCCCAGGTCGAGCGTTCCTCCGTCCAAAAACTGCATCGAGCCCTCCGGGAACAGGTAGAACACCGTCTCGGTCGGGAACTTCGCGATCGTGGTCGAGCCCGCCTGCGTCGCGTAGTACTGGTTCACCGCACCCGACAGACCCGGCGCGCTCGTGCTCTGGCCATCGGTGTGCCAGATCGGGTTGAGGCCGAGCACGCTCAGCATGTCCTCGATCTGCTCGTCACTGACAGCGAACGGGTTGAGCGTGTCGCTCGCAGCAGTGGCCATCTGCCGGGCGAGGTCGGTGCGGATCACGTTCCGCAGCCAGCGCGGCAGCACGATGGTGAGCACCTGAGTGTCAGGCAGACGATGGACGTCGCGGTACTGAGCAACCGCCTGATTCAGCGTGGTCAGGAAGTCGCGCGTGGCGCCGAGGCCGGTCGACGCGGGCGGAGCGGTGACCGTCTGCACGCACGCCGAGGCGATGTGATTGAGGAGGTTCTGCTCGGCGAGCTTGGCGTGCGCAGCCACCGCGAGGTCCATCGCCATCGCGACGGTCTCCGGATCGAACCGCATCTGCATATTGCCGAATCCGACCCGCTGAGTGACAGCGTCCGTGTACACGGTCACGGTCGACGGGCACGACACCGTGTAGATCGGCTTCGTCGCGCCGGCCGGGTTAAGGTCGGTCGCCTCGGTCCACACGCCGACCGCCGCGCTCAGCACGCCGACGTCGAGCGGCTGCCGATAGAGAGGCCGCCGCGGGCGACCTGGAATTGGGCAAGACCGTCCCTGATCGGCCGGTCAGGCGTCGCCCAGGTCGCCAAGCTGTAGTCGACGTTACCGGCGAACAGATACCGCCCGTGGCAACCAAACTGTCCGGGGAGCACACCGCGTCAATCAGCCGCGCGTTGCGCTCCTGGTCGGGCCCCAGCCGCCGATCTTCCGGGTACTCCCAGCGCGCGCACGCCACGAGCGTGTCCGCGCTGCGCTCACCCGGCTTGGTCAGCCGGCGGATCACGTTGTAGACGCCCTCCGCGAACAACTGCCGGTCGGTGATCGGCTGGCCGGGGGAGATGCCCGGCATCTCGGCCGCTGCGGTCAGCACCGCCCGGCCCGTGTCCTGGGCCAGCTCGGGTGATGGCTTCGCGCGGCCCTGCCTGGCCGCCATGCGTGCGACCTTGCCACGCCGCCGCGGCTCCGGTGCGGCACTGGCAGCAAGCGCGACATCACGCTTATCCAACTCGCGAGCGATGAGATCGTTAGCCACCTGCAGGGCGCCGAGCTGGCCGATCGGCGACACGTTCCCCGGATCGTTGGGCACCTCCGCCATCGCCTCGGCCACCTCGACGCGGAAGGCGTGAAGGTCAGGGTCGGACAACTGGCCGAGCTGGTTCAGCCTGGGCTTCAACTCGAGTTTCATGCTGCGAGATTCCTTTCGGGAGCGGGGATCGCAGCCAGACTCCCGCTCGTCGGACGGCAGGCACCCGAGACCGCTCGGAGCGTTCCCGCCCGATCTCTGCTACGTGCTCGCTCGGCCGCGTAGTTGTGCTCGCGGCGGCAGCGTTTCGGTGGCGGGCAGAACCGGATCGAGGTTTGTGCCCGTCCGGCAGCGGATCGCCACACCATCCGCACCGCGGGCGATCCGCCTCGGGCTGCGCGCTCTCGTCCTCGTCCGGAATCGGGGTACCGCCCCGACTGGCGGCGACCAGTGTCAGTGCGCGCTCGGGGCCCGTCGGTTCGCGGCGCTCGTAGGCCCGCCGGAACCCCTTCTTGGTCGCCTCGAGCGCCCGCCTATCCTCATCCGGGTAGCGGAGCGCGCCCAGCGCTGCGCCCCACGCAGCGCCGAACGCCCAACCCTCAGCGCGCAGCCCGAGCAGGTGGGCCGTCACGAGACGCGCCGCCGGTATGTCCCAGGGCGGCCGCTCGGCCATCAGTTGAACGTCGACCGCCCGTGGCCGGCGATTGCCGCCGGGGACGCATCGCAGTCGCCAGTGTGCTGGTCCACTATCCGGCCCCGCTCGGGCTCGACGGACCGACCGCCGCAGAGCGGGCAAGTCCCGGACATCTTCGCGGCGAGCGAGCCGATCTGCCGCTGGGCCAGGACTTGATCGGCGTAGTGGTAGGGGTCGGGACGGCGATCACGTGAGCGCCACCGTCAGACCACGTGATCCACGGACGCCCGCTCTGATCCGCGAAGTGGTCAGCCGGCCGGTAGCCGTTGTCGGCCGCCACCCTCTCCAAGTACTCGGGCTGCATGTCGCTTAGCTGCATTGCATCTCCCTCCTGTTGTCGTTGGTCACTTCCACGAGCCCCCGCCACGCATCATCCGCCGGTACTGCCGCCACTGCCAATCCTGCATCCCAGGCGGCCGACGCAACCCCGACATATCGACATTCCGGTCCGCGAGCACCTGCTCGACAGATCCGCGCCCACGCGCGATCGACTCGCCGGGGCCCGTCCCCGGAATCTGGCCCTGCGGGACCGAGAGCGTGAGCTCGCCGCCCGGTGTCTGCACCGCCGCCAGAGCAGCAAACGACGTCGCCGCGCACCCGTCGATCTTGTTCGACGTCTTCTCCTTCGCCAGGCGCCACCCGCGGCCCGAGTGGACCGCCACGGCGTTCGGGCATGCCGGCGCAGCTCCTTGTCCGGGTAGAGGTCCAACTGCCGCGCGTTCATCAGGTCGTAGAGGTTCTGCCCCGCCTCCGTCAGATGCCCAGAGGTCTGATCGAACGCCTCCATACGGATCCCGCGCTTGGAAAGCGTCTGCGCCGAGCGGACCATCTGCATCGGGTCGTATCTGACCGACCGCACCCGGAACGAGCGCGCCAGCTCCAGCACGAATGCCTCGATCGTCTCCTCCAAATCCAACGTCGCGCCGCGCTTCACCGTCCAGATGCGATGACGCACCAGCCGATATCGAACCTCCTCCCCGTCCTTCACCCGCGCCACCGCCACGACCGCCGCACAGTCCCGGCGCGTCGCCGCGTCCACGCCCACGAAGATCGGTAGGTAGGAGTCGCTCACCACCGGACGGAGATCGCGTCTCACACTTTGGTCGTAGGTCTCCGCGGTGACGAACGCCTCCTCGCCGCTCTGCCAATGATTCAGATGCAGACGGGCGAACGTCCCCGGGCGCAGCGAAGCACGCTGCTCCGCGTAATACGCATCCATACCAGCCGGGTCGCCCAGCCACGCCCGCACCTGCGCATCCTCGCCCTGGTCGATGAACGCCCACAGCTTCCCGTTGCAATAGATCGGCAGATCGGCGTCCAACCGCTGCCCCTCCAGCGCGCGCTTCCACAAGCAGCTCAGCACAGGCGCGTCCCCCTCAAAGCCCGCGTAGCTATCCACGATCCGCAACGAGCAGCAGTACGGTACAGGGGTGAGCTCCTCCCACAAGCGGACGTGCTGCTCCCAGCGATACGCCCACAACTCCGTCCACAAGCGTGATCCCGAACCGAGCGCCGGCCGCGCCCGCATAGTCCGCCGGGAGCGCGACGATCCGACTCCCGTTCTCGAACGTGATCCGATCCGACCGGATCACCGCGGCGCCACCCTGCTCCAGGGCCGCCTCCCGCACCGCGACCGCGATCAGCTCGAACGTGTTCTCCTCCCGCCTGCGCGGCGTCGTTCG
>CAVWKC010000036.1:0-186734 GCA_963755525.1 uncultured Solirubrobacterales bacterium
TGATAGTCGCGCTCCTCACGGCGTCGAGCGGTCAGACAACCGGCGAACCGAGCGGTGCCATCACCGTGATGCAAGCCGTCCTCGGCCTCGTCAGAGCGCTCTGAGCTGCCACGGAGAGGGAGCGCGAAGGGGTAGCGGAACTCCCAGCGTGGCGGAGATCGAGGGTCTCGTGATCACAGTGACCCGGTACCCGTTCGATCGCAATGCCTGAGGTTGGTACTCCCCGCTGGTGACGGCTCCGAATGAGGTCCGTCACGGTGGCGCCGATGAAATGTCGCGGCGAGACGGGTCACCACTCTGAGGTCGCACATCACAACCGAAGGAGCTCATATGTCTCGCGTCCGGGTTCACAACTTCTCGATCTCGCTCGATGGGTTCGGCACCGGCGAGGGCCTGTCGTTGGAGGCGCCGTTCGGCCACGCCGGGCATCGGCTCCACGAGTGGATGTTCGCGACGCGATTCTGGGACGCCGCCGGTACTGCCGGCGTCGACAACGCCTTCGCCGAGCGTCACGAGCGCGGCATCGGCGCGGAGATCATGGGCGCCGGCAAGTTCGGCCCTCCGGGTTGGCAGGACGACCCGGAGTGGCGCGGATGGTGGGGACCAAATCCGCCGTTCCACACGCCGACGTACGTGCTGACCCATCGCCCGCGGCCGCCGCTGGAGATGGACGGCGGTACGACGTTCCATTTCCTCGATGTCGCGCCTGTGGATGCACTCGCCGTTGCTCGGGAGGCGGCAGACGGTCAGGACGTCCGCATCGGTGGGGGCCCGACGATGCTGCGCGAGTTCCTCGTCGCCGGGCTCGTCGACCATCTGCATGTCGTGCAGGTCCCGATCCTGCTCGGCCGCGGCGTCCGGCTGTGGGACGGTCTGGACGGGCTGGAGGAGCGGTACGACGTGGAGGCGGTGTCGACGCCGAGCGGCGTCACGCATCTCACCTTCACCCGATGACGGTCGGGTCAGGCAGCGTTGGGTAGCCGGCGGGTGCCGGTGTGTGGTCTCAGCGCTCATGCCCTGCGCGACCGGTGCCTGATCTCCGGCACCGGCGCCTGGCACATGGAGTCGGGCTCGCCCGCTGGTGCCTGATCTCCGGCACCGGCGCCTCGCACACGGAGCCGGGCTCGCGCTGGCAGAACCCCTGGATCGAGTCGTTCAACGCCCGCCTCCGCGATGAGCTAGTCGACACCGAACTCTTCTGACTCTCATTGAGGGTGGACCGAGGAAAGGGGTCCGGTCAGAGTGACCCATCCGAGGCCGGGCGACCGACGTCCGGTTGGACGCTCGCGCGTCAGACCTCCCAAGCACGGCGTGCCGTGCGTGGGCCACCTCGGCCTCGTGATGGGTGCCTAGTGCAACGCTCTCGAACGCCGCACTAGTGCCTCACAGCGGGCTTACGACGGCCTCACTGCAGGCTTCAAGCTTGTGTTAGGCGACGGGACGCCGCAGGGACGGCGTCCCGGCCGCAGGCTTGCCGGCTACCGCACCACCTCGCTTCGTCCGCCGAGGTCCGGAGTGGTCCGGACCGGGCACAGGCAATGGGCGGGAGGGGGCGCCACGCTGCCGCCACGGCGCGCTCGCTTCCACTGGAGCGGGCGGCGATGGGGGTGCGTAGCCCAAGGCTCGAGATCGAGATCGAGATGCGCGTCAGCCGGTGGGTCGGCGAGTAAGTCGTCGACGACCGCGAACCAGGCGCGCAGGCGGTTGGCTGAAGACTGGAACATATGTTCGTGACCCTAGGGGGCGGGCCGGACGGAATGGGCGCTAGCTTGCAAGGCGCCGTGCAGGCGCAGGAACGGCGGATTGGAGCGCTCCATAACGTCGTTGTGGGCGCCAAACTCGGACCGTTGATCCCGCGCGATCACGAGGCGCGGAACGGCGCTCTCAGAGGAGGCGCAGAGGGCACGACGAAACTGACTACACGCTCAGTGCGGCGGACTCGGATGCTTGGGCTCGTACAACCCCAGCTCGCCACCGCCAGGCAGCGCGATCGCCGTAACCGAGCCCCAGCGCTCCTCGGCGATCGGCCGTGTGAACTCGACGCCCTTGCCGCGCAGCTCCGCCGCCGTGGCGTGGATGTCGTCGCACATCAAGTAAAGCTCCTGATGGCCGGCGCCGTCGGTCGGATGGGCCGCGACCTCGGCCGGCGGCAGAGCGAAGATCAGCCAGCCGTGGCCGGCGTCGACCGACGGCAGCTCGAGCACGTCTCGGAAGAACGCGCGGACACCGTCGGGGTCCTGGCTGTGGATGATCGCGTGCGTGCCGGTGATCACTGGATGGGTTCCGCCTCAGACCCGGGAGTCGCTGCGGGCCGGCAAACGCGTCACGCCGCCGAGCCGAGCGAGGACCAGACCTCGATCTTGGTGGCAACCCGGCTGACCACCTCGGTCGTGAACTCCGTCGTGGTGGCGTTGCCGCCGAGGTCGGGCGTCTTGCACCCCGAGCCGATCGCCTCGAGCGCGGCTTCGTAGATCGCCCGCGACGCGCGTTCGGCCGCCGCTCCGTGGCGGTCGGCGGCATGGCGCAACAACGCGCCACAGGCGAGGATCATCGCGAGCGGATTCGCCAGATCCTTGCCTTCGAGCGCCGGCGCGGTGCCGTGGGGCGCCTCGGCCATGGCGACGGTCGTCTCGTACGTCTCGTTGTCGAACGCCAGCAGCACCGACTCGGCGCCGGCGATCGAGCCGAACATCGGTAGCACCAGATCCGACAGACAGTCGCCGTCGCGGTTCAGCGCCGGGATCACAAGCGGCGCATCGGTGGCGCCCGACATCAGGCCCGCGTAGGTGGCATCGATCAGCACCGGCTCGTAGGCCGTACTTGGATGCCGGGCCGCGGCCGCGTCCATCTCCTCCTTGAGCATTCCCTCGTACACCGGCGACACGGTCCACTTCGGGCCGCCGTACACGCGAGCGCGCATCTTCTCCGCGGTTCGGAACGCGTACTCGGCGACTGCGCGGCAGGTCGAGCGCGTGATCTTCTCCGTTCGGTAGGCGATCTCCGACGGGTCGCCAGCGTCGCCCTCGCGCCACTGCTTGGCTCCGTAGGCATCGTCGACCGCCATGCGCACGATCGAGATCGGGTAGTGGACGCCGGCGATCGGCGTCACGCCGGGGAGCCGGCGTCCGGTGCGGACGATGACCTTTCCGTCGACCTCCTCGCGCAGGATTCGGTTCGGCGAGCCGACATCGTCCTTGCCCTCGGGGGTGATCGTGGCGGCCTTGAGCCCGAGCCCGGCCTCGCACATCGCCCTGGCGGCCTCGGTGACGACCTCGTTGGCGGTGGCGCGCCGGCGCTCAAGCGAGAGGTCGAAGCGCTGGAGCTCGACCTCCAGGCCGAGGAGCGCCGGATCGAGCAGCCGGAGTGACTGCTCGAGCAGCTCCTGTCCGGTCTGGTCGCCCTCGAGGACGACGATCTTGACCGCCTCGGCCATGCCGCGCGGACCATAGCCGACGACGCGGATCCAAGCCGGGCTCGAACCAACGGGTAGACCGACACGGCGCGACCGCGCCACCGCTGTCCGGATTCGAACGTACGGATGCGTACGGGCGCTGATTCTGGCCCGCGACCGGCGGATACCTTCTCCGCGCGTCTCGCCTTGCCCTTCTGGCAAGCGAGACGCCCAATCCGAGCAGACACGATGTCGGTGGCACGGCCGCTGGGGCATCAGGGTCGGCTCGACCAATCGCCAGCGCTCGCACCTGCCAGCGGGCGTGGCCAACACGAGACCGCCAACCCTCATGGAAATCGGATCGCACGACGCTACGGAACCGGAGCGCTTTGCAATCGGGATCCGAGACGAGCCGATGGGCACCGTCGTCGCCGTCACCGGAGAACTGGATCTGCTGAACGCTCCGCGACTAAGGACGGCGCTTGATGCGCTCCTCTGCGCGAACCCGCGTCACATCGCGATCGATCTGACCGCGACCACGTTCATGGACTCCGCGGGAGTTCACGCGCTGCTCGACGCCCGCGACCGGGCCGGCGACCGGACCGGCGGCCATCTGGCGGTCGTCTGCGGCGGGGGACCGGTACGGCGGGTAATCGAGTTGCTCGGCCTGACCGAGGCGCTCAGCGTCGTGCCCAGCATCGACGAGTACCGATCGCGCAGAGCCGGCGGGTGAGTGCGTCACGCGCAATTCACCGAGTTTTGGTGCTAAGCGTCGCCGGGGATCATGTAGGCAGGGACCGCGGCGGCGATGACTAGACCCGCAAACCACCCCACGCTCGGCCGGTCTCTGCGGCCGCGGGGGCCGGTTGAACTCGCGTTGAGTACCCGCCACGCCGCGGAGGCGACGGTGGTGACCGTTATCGGTGAGCTCGACGTCCTGACCGCGCGGAGGCTGATGCCGCAGCTCGACGACATCGTCCGCAAGCGAACCGGCGACGCGGTCATCGACCTGAGCCGGGCGGAGTTCATCGACTCGTTCGGCCTGACGGTCCTGCTCGGCACGCAACGGCGCCTCGAGCGCCAGGGGCGGAGCCTGACCGTGATCTGCGGCGAAGGACCGGTGCGGCGCGCGATCGAGTTCGCGCGGCTGATCGAGCCGCTCGGAGTCGTCCCGAGCCTCGCTGAGTACAAGCTGCGCCGCGAGAGCGCCTAGGTCGAGACGGCGTCGCCCGACCCCGCCGGCATCAGCTCGTCCTGCTTCTGAGCGAGCGCGCCGATCACGATCGTCAGGTGCTCGTCGAAGTCGACCCCGAGCTCCTCGGCGCCGTGCCGTAGCTCGTCGCGATTGACCGCGGCCGCGAAGCTCGGCTGCTTCAGCTTCTTCTTCACCGACTTGGGGGTCATGCCCTGGAGCTTCTCGGGCCGCACATAGGCAACGGCCAAAATGAACCCAGACAGTTCGTCGACGGCGAACAACGCCTTCTCCATCGGCGAATCGCGGGATACGCCCAAGAAATCAGCGTGGGACGCGACGGCTCGCACGAGCTCAGGCGGGTAACCCCGGGCCTCGAGCTCGCGCAATGCAGACCGCGGGTGGCCGTCCTCCAGGTCCTCCATATTCGGATAGCGCTCGTAGTCGAGATCGTGCAGGAGGCCGGTCAGCCCCCACAGCTCGACGTCGCCGTCGAACCGCGGCGCGTACGCGCGCATCGCCGCCTCGACGGCGAGCATGTGGCGCCGCAGCGAGTCAGAAGAAGTCCATTCACAAAGGAGGTCCCAGGCGGCGTCCCGCGAAAGCTGAACCGGCATGGCGGACACCCTAGCTGAGCAGCTGCGGATCATCGATGCTCGCGACAAGGGGTCCTCAACACCATCGGTACCCCGCCCGGCCCGCACCGCCGCGAGAAAGCGCACCAGACGACCGTCGAGTCCAGGCCCAGAGCAGCCGAGCCTTGGTCTGGCTACGCGAGAAGGTACGCTGCGGCCCCCTATGGAAAAGTTCGTAATCGAAGGCGGGAGCCCCCTGTCGGGCACGATCACACCCGCCGGCAACAAGAACGGTGCGCTCCCGATCCTGGCCGCGTGCCTGCTCACAGACGACGAAGTGATCCTCCGGAACGTCCCCCGGATCAGGGACGTGGAGGCGATGACCCTGCTGCTCGAGCAGCTCGGCGCCCGAGTCCAGTGGCTCGGCCGCGGCGAGATCTCGATTGACGCCTCGACCGTCGACAGCTGTGAGGTCGACCGCGAGCTGGCCGAGCGTATCCGCGCCTCGTTCCTGCTGGCGGGCCCGCTGCTGGCACGGTTCGGGCGAGCCCACATGCCGCCCCCGGGCGGGGACGTGATCGGCCGCCGGCGGCTCGACCCGCACCTCGACGCGTTCCGCGCGCTCGGCGCCTCGGTCGAGGACGATCGCGACGAGATCAGGCTCGAGGCCCCCCTCGGCCTGCGGCCGTGTGACTTCCTGATGGACGAGCCATCGGTGATGGCCACCGAGAACGCGCTGATGGCCGCCGCGCTGACGCGAGGGCCGACCGTGATCCGCAACGCCGCCTCCGAGCCCCACGTCCAGGACCTGGCGCGGATGCTCAGCGCGATGGGCGCTCAGATCGACGGCATCGGCTCGAACGTGATGACGGTCCACGGCGTCGGCAGCCTCCGGGGCTGTACGCACGGCATCGCTCCCGACCACATCGAAATCGGGTCGTTCATGGCGCTCGCCGGCGTCACCGGCGGTGAGCTCATCGTCAAGGACACGGTCACCGAGGATCTGCGGATGATCCGCCTCGTGTTCGACCGCCTCGGGCTGCGCACCGAGGTGCGCGGCGCGGACATCATCGTCCCGGGCAACCAGGAGCTCGTGGTCCGCAACGACAAGGGCGACCACACCCCCAAGGTGCAGGACGGCCCGTGGCCCGCGTTCCCGGCCGACCTGACCAGCGTCGCGCTGGCGCTTGCCACCCAGGCCCAGGGCTCGGTGATGATCCACGAGTGGATGTTCGAGAACCGCCTGTTCTTCGTCGACAAGCTCGTGCTGATGGGCGCGTCGATCACGATCTGCGATCCGCACCGGGCGATGGTCGTCGGGCCGCGCCGCCTCCACGGCCAGCGAGTGGACTCGCCGGACATCCGCGCCGGCATGGCGATGCTGATCGCCGCGTTCGCCGCCGACGGCGTCACCGAGATCGGCAATGTCCGCCATATCGATCGCGGATACGAGCGCATCGACGAGCGCCTGCGTTACCTCGGCGCGCGGATCGAGCGCGAGGACGACGTGCCCGTCTCGGTGTAACGATCCCGCCCGCCCCGCCCCGGCGAGCCTTAACTGACACAGTCCCGGGCGATGGTCGATCGCATCCCCAGCGGAACACGCGACTTCCTGCCTGACGAGATGCGCGAGCTCCGCGCGATGACCGACCGCATCCGGGAGGTGTTCGAGCGGGCCGGCTACGGCGAGGTATACACGCCGGCGCTTGAGTTCGAGCGCACGTTCGAGGGCGCCAACATGCACACGAGCCGCCCGGCGTACCGCATGTTCGACGAGCACGGCCAGGTGCTCGTGCTCCGCTCGGACATGACGGTCCCGATCGCGCGCCTGGTCGCGACGCGCTACCGCGACGCGGAGGTGCCGCTGCGCTTCTGCTACTTCGCGCACGCCTACCGCGGAGTGCGCCCGCAGCGCGGCCAGTCCCGCGAGTTCCTCCAGGCCGGGGTCGAGCTGATCGGCGCCCCCGCCCCCGAGGGAACCGCGGAGATCCTCACGGTCCTGTGCGCGGCGCTCGACGCGGCGGGGCTCGAGACGTACCGCGTCGGGCTGGGCGACGCGTCCCTGTACCCGGCCCTACTCGACGGGCTACAAGTCGACCCCGACCGGCGAGAGCACATCCTGACCGAGCTAGTCGACGGCGACTTCGTCGGACTCGAGCGCGAGATCACGGAGCTCGGGGTTGACCCGGCGCAAGCCGCGCTGCTCCTCCGCGCGCCGCAGACCCGAGGCGGGCCCGAGGTGCTCGAGGATCTCGAGGGACCGCTCCACACCGCGGTCACCGGGATGCGCGAGGTCCATGCGCTGCTCGCGCGGGACGTCGCCGACCGGATCATCTTCGACCTCGGGCTGATCCGTAGCCTCGGCTACTACACCGGCGCGATCTTCCAGGTGTATGACCCCGCCTACGGCGTCCCGATCGGCATCGGCGGACGCTACGACGAGCTGATCGGGCAGTTCGGGCGGCCGCTCCCCGCGGTCGGGTTCGCTCTCAACGTCGAGCGGCTGCACATCGCGCTGACCAGCGAGGAACGCGGCCGGAGACACCGCCCATGAGCGATCTGCGCATTGCCGTTCCCCGCGGAGCGCTGTTCACCGAGACGCTCGACCTCCTCGACCGTCTCGGGTTGAACACGCGCGAGGTCCGAGAAAACGACCGCAAGCTCCTGTTTTACGACGCCGGGATCATCACGATGCGCCCCTCGGACGTCCCCACCTACGTCGAGGCGGGAGCCGCCGACCTCGGAATCACCGGCAAGGACGTGCTGATGGAACAGTCCGAGCGCGAGCTGTACGAGCTCGTCGACCTCGGCTACGGCCACTGCACCATGGTGCTTGCGACGGTCGACGGCGAGGACCCGGCCGCCGAAGCGCTCAGGCGACTGGGCGTCGTCAGGATTGCAACGAAATACCCACGAATCGCAACCCGTTTCTTTCTCGAAACAGGTCGCCAGGCCGAGATCGTCGAGGTCAAGGGATCGGTCGAGCTGGCGCCCCTGGCCGGGCTCGCCGAGGGGATCGTCGACCTGACCGCGAGCGGGGCGACGTTGCGCGAGAACGGGCTCGTCGTCCGCGAGGAGATCGCGCGCAGCACCGCGCGCCTGATCGCGAACCCGGTGGCACACAAGCTGAAGGCGCCGATGATCGACGCGTTGCTGGAGCGGCTCGATGCGGTATGAGCGGCTAGCGCTCAAGGGCGACGACGTCGCGGGCGTTGCGGCGGAGATCCGCAAGCTCGTACCCCCGCCGGAATCGGTCCGCGACGGCGTGGCGCTGATCGTCGCGACGGTCCGCGCCGGCGGTGACCGCGCCGTGCGCGACTACTCGCGGACGCTCGACACCGGAGGACGGGAGCCGCAAGCGCTGGTCGTCTCGGACGCCGAGCTCGACGATGCCCTCGCACGGCTCGACCCGGCGATCCGCCACGGGATCGATCGCGCGATCGAGCACGTCGTCGGCCGTGGCGGGTGCGCGCATGCCCAGCCAATCGACTGTGACAGAGCTCGGTGAGAACCGTGTCGTCCACCGCCACGCTCCCGTCGAGCGCGCCGCGGTTTACGTCCCCGGCGGACGGGCCCCATACCCGAGCACGGTGGTGATGGGCACGGTTCCCGCGCGCCTCGCAGGGGTCGGACACATCGCCGTCTGTTCGCCGCCCCGCAGGGACGGAGACCTCGATCCGGTGGTGCTCGCGGCCTGCCGGCTCGCCGGTGTCGACGCGGTCTACCGGATGGGCGGCGCGCACGCGATCGCGGCGCTGGCCTACGGGACCGCGACCGTCCCCGCCGTCGACGTGATCGTCGGACCCGGAAACCTGTACGTGCAGGAGGCCAAGCGCCAAGTGTTCGGGCAGGTCGGCATAGACGGGTTCGCCGGCCCCAGCGACTTGCTCGTGATCGCCACCGACGACGCCGATCCGGGCCCGCTCGCGCTCGACCTGCTGGCCCAGGCCGAGCACGGCCCGGGCACGCTGGTGGTCGCGGCCGCGGACAGTGCGCAGCTCCTCGACGCGTTCGAGCGACGCCTGGAGCGAGGCGAGGAGACCGGCGCCGTCGCCTGCCTGGTCGCGGCCTCGACGACAGGGCAGCTGCTCGCGCTCGCCCAGGCGTTCGCGCCCGAGCACCTGCAGCTCGTCGGCGCCGCCGCCGAGGCGCTGGCCGACCACGTCACCCGGGCCGGGTGCGTGTTTGTGGGCGCCGGCGCCGCCACCGCATTCGGCGACTACATCGCCGGCTCGAACCACATCCTGCCCACGAACGGCGCCGCCCGCTTCGCCTCGGGCGTCTCGCCCGAGCACTTCATACGCCGCTTCAGCGAGGTCCACATCGCCTCGCCGGAGGAGCTCGCCAACTCGGCGGCGCCACTCGCGCGGGCCGAGGGCTTCGAAATCCACGCTCAATCGATGGAGGCACGCATTCGGGAGAATGGGAGCCGATGAGCCGCATCGGCCTGATCGAACGGAAGACCGGCGAGACCGAAATCAAGGTCAGCGTCGCGCTGGACGGCCACGGCGCCGGCGAGCGCGACACCGGCGTCGGCTTCTTCGACCACATGCTCGATCTGCTGGCCCGCCACGGCCGTCTCGACCTCGGCGTCGAGGCGCGCGGCGACCTCGAGACGGGCGCCCATCACACGGTCGAGGACGTCGGGATCTGCATCGGCCAGGCGCTCGACGAGGCGCTCGGCGACCGCGCCGGCATCGCCCGTTACGGGCAGGCCACGATCCCGATGGACGAGGCGCGGGCGTCGTGCGCGATCGACGTCTCCGGGCGCGGGCTGTGCGCGTTCGAGGCCGGGCTCCCGCCGGGCGCGATCGGCAACTTCGACCACGAGCTCGTCGAGGAGTTCGTGCGCGCGCTGGCGCTGAACGCGAGGCTAACCCTCCATCTGACCATCGAGCGCGGCACCAACGCCCACCACATGATCGAGGCGGCGTTCAAGGCGCTCGCGCGGGCGCTGCGTGCCGCGGTCGCACTAGACCCCAGTGAGGACGGCGTCCCGAGTACGAAGGGGACGCTGACATGAACATCGGCGTGATCGACTATGGGATGGGGAACCGCCGCTCGGTCGAGAAGGCGCTGGCCCACGTCGGCGCGCGGGTGTCGGTCACCCACGATCACGACGAGCTCGACGCGTGCGACGGGCTCGTGCTCCCCGGCGTGGGGGCCTTCCCCAAAGCCATGCGCAACCTCCGCGAACTCGGGCTCACCGAGCTGATCCTGGCGCGGGTGGAGGAGGGGACACCGCTGCTCGGGATCTGCCTGGGCATGCAGCTGCTATTCGACGGCTCCGAAGAGCTCGGCGCGACGCCCGGGCTCGGACTCATCGCCGGCGAGGTCACGCGGCTCCAGGCCGGAGGACTCCGGATCCCGCACATCGGCTGGAACGAGGTTCGGTTCGAACGGCCCTCGCCACTGCTCGCCGGCCTCCCGGACCGAGGTTGCCCCTTCTATCACGTGCACTCGTACGCCGCGCGACCAGCCGATCAGGACACGATCGTCGGCACGTGCGAGTACGGCGAGCGGTTCGTCACGTCCGTCGCCCGCGGGTCGGTGTTCGGGGTCCAGTTCCATCCCGAGAAGTCGTCGCTGAACGGGCTGCGCATGCTCGACAGCTTCGTGACGATCTGCGCGGGCGTGGCGGGCGCACGGGCATGATCCTGCTCCCCGCCATCGACATCCTCGATGGTAAGGCCGTGCGCCTGACGCGCGGCGAGTTCGACCAGAAAACCGTCTACGACGCCGACCCGCTCGACGCAGCGCGCAGGTGGATAGATGCGGGCGCGCGTGAACTGCACGTCGTCGACCTCGACGGCGCGCGCGCCGGCCACCCCGTGAACCTCGACCACATCCGCCGGATCGGCGCTGCCATCGACTTGCGATTCCAGGTCGGCGGCGGGCTGCGAACGATCGAGGCGGTTCGGGAGGCGATCGAGGCCGGCGCAACCTGGGTCGTGATCGGAACCGCGGCGTACAGCGACGTCGACTTCCTCGACGAGGCCGTCGCTGAGTTCGGCGATCGCGTGGTCGTCTCGGTCGACGCGCGCGCCGGCAAGCTCGCGGGAGCCGGCTGGACCGAGCAGACCGACATCCCGCTCGAGGCGGTGATTGAGCGGCTCGGCGCCCGCGGCGTCCAGCGGTTCGTGTACTCGAGCATCGACCGCGACGGAATGCTTCAGGGCCCCGACCTCGACGGCGCCCGCCGCGTCGCCGACGCGGTGCGTGGGATATACGCGTACTCGGGCGGCGTCTCCACGCTCGAGGACCTGCGCGCGCTGGTCGAGCTCAGGCAGGTCAACCTTCGTGCCGTGATCGTAGGCAAGGCCCTGTACGAGGGTCGGTTCACGGTCGCGGACGCGCAGGCCGTGCTTGACGGGGCCTAGGTGCACTACAAGCGCGTGATCCCTTGCCTCGACGTCGATCGCGGCCGTGTCGTCAAGGGGGTCGGGTTCGTCGACCTACGCGACGCCGGCGATCCGGTCGAGCTTGCCTGCCGCTATGACGCGGCGGGCGCCGACGAGCTTGTGTTCCTCGACATCACCGCGACGTCGGACAAGCGCGAGACGGTCGTCGACCTCGCGCGTCGCACGGCCGACGACGTGTTCATACCGTTCACGATCGGAGGCGGGATTAGGTCGGTCGAGGACGCGCAGGCGGTGCTAGATGCCGGCGCCGACAAGGTCTCGGTCAACTCGGCGGCGCTCGGACGCCCTGAGCTGATCGACGAGCTGGCGGCGACATTCGGCGCCCAGTGCGTGGTGCTGGCGATCGACGCCAAGGCTCGCGAGGAATCGCGCTGGGAGGCGTTCGTGGCCGGCGGCCGGACCCCGACGGGACGAGATGCAGTGGATTGGGCCCGCGAGGGCGTCGAGCGCGGGGCTGGGGAGATCCTGCTGACCAGCATGGACCGCGACGGCACGAACGCCGGCTACGACCTCGGGCTGACATCGGCGGTCGCCGGCGCGGTGGGCGTTCCGGTGATCGCGTCCGGTGGCGCCGGACAGGTAGAGCACCTGACGGCCGCGCTCGAGGCGGGCGCCGACGCGGTGCTGTGCGCCTCGATCTTTCATTACGGCGAGCACACGGTGCCCGAGGTCAAGGCCGCGCTGGCGCGCGACGGGGTCCCGATCCGTCCTGTGGATTAGGGGTCTCGCTGCGCTCGGCATCCAGCCGGATGACTCCCGGCCGGTCCGGTCTTGGCGAGGCCGGATGCCGAGCGGACCGAGCCGGGAGGCCGTTCCGCCGGGCGTCCATGCCCGGCGGGCGTGATCGGAGTCCGGGGCGCGCTGCGATCGCCCGGCACGGATGCCGGGCGAAACGGCCCCATGGACGCCGCGAAGCGGCCCATCAAAACCGTTAGCGCAGCCACCCGCGGGGCGCGGAAACCCGCGCCCGTTGGGTGAACCTTCAGTTTCTGTGTTCGGCCCGGTTGAAGGCGACCGCGGTTAGGCGGCCTCTTCCACGTATCCGGCAGCGGCGCATGCATCGCAATACGCGGCGGGCGGAACGCGGGGCTCATAACAGCCAGGGCGGCAACAAGTCGAGGACCGCTTAGGCCGACCGCGACCGATGCGGGCTGCGGCAGCGTCCTTCAGCTCCTCGCGCATGCGATCGAGCTCTGCTGCGTGCTCCTCGCAGAACCTACGACCCGGAATGGTCGGCTCCTGGCAATGACTTCCACTACGACAACGCATAGACGACCTAGGATAGCAAGAAGCGCTCGAACGCACGTTCCATGCGAGCAACTTTGCACGCCCTGTGCGGGGATTTCGTGAGCGCGGGAGTCCGCTATGTGCGTTTTGCGCGAGCGCTGTGTGGCGTTTACGTTAGCGACTCGGGAGCATTTGGTACAGGTGCGTGTAGCCACTCAGGTAGATCGCGTGATCGTCGGCGACGACCGGGTTGAATGCGCCGTCGGGGAAGGAGAAAACCTTCCGGCCCGTGCGCGCGTCGAGCCCGGCGGTGGTCTTCGTGCCGAGGTCGGAGTAGTAGACGACGTTGCCGACGATCGTCGCCGACCCGGAGATCTTGCCCCCGGCGGGATGCTTCCACCTGATCGCGCCCGAGCGGGCGTTGAACGCGTAGAAGTTGCCGTCGTAGGACCCGAGGTAGATCGTCGGGCCGAGCCCCGGCGTGTTGTCGACGGCGGCCGACGCGTAGACGTACGCGCCGGTGCCGGTGGCCCACGCTAGCTGGCCGGTCTTGGCGGCGAACGAGTACACCCTTCCGTCCGTGTTGCCCATGTACACGCGCCCGAACGCCACGGCGGGCGTCGAGTAGAAGTTGCCCGACCCGAACCCGAAGTCGGCTCCGTTCGTGTTCGAGGCCCAAACCTGATGCCCGGTGGCGGCGTTCACCGCGTACGCGCGCCCGGAGTAATCGCCGAAGTACAGGACGCCGTCCGACAGCGCCGGGCCGCCCTTGACCGGGCCGCTTGCGTGGAAGGTCCAGTTGACGTGGCCGGTGGTCGCGTTCAGCGAGTACACGGTCCCGCTCTGGTCGCCGAAGTACACCGACTTGCCGAACGCGATCGGTGAGGACTCGGTGCCGGCGGGAATCGGCTTGGACCACGCGACCCGGCCGGTCTTCATCGACAGCGCTACGAACGCTCCGTTGCCGGGGGAATGTCCATGCACGGACAGCACCGAGAGATACATCAGCCCCTGCGCGACCCCAAGTGCCGGCGAGGCGGCTGCGAGCGTTCCCACCTTGGTCTCCCACACTTTGTGGCCGGTTCCCTTGTCGAGTTCCTTGGCCGAGCCATCGTCGTCCATCACGTACAGGTCGTTCGCGTAGATGACCGGCGGGAACTCGAGCAGCGCGTAGTCCTGGAATGTCCAGCCGATCCGCAGCGGCGGCTCGGGGACGCCTGAGCCCGGGAAGAAGTGCGTGCGCTCGGCGTCGTACCCGTAGCGCGGCCAGACGAAGTTGTTGACGACGACCTTCTTGGGCGCGGTCGTGGTCGTGGGGGCGCTGAACGCTACTTCGGGATTGGAGACGTTGTGCGGCGAGTGGAGGAGGACGTACGCCACCGCGACTCCCGCGCCGATCAGAACCACCGCTCCGGCAACGAGTCCCCACCGCAGCCACCGTCGCGAACCGGGACTCGGCATCGCGGGCAATGCTAGCCACCGCCTCCCCGGAACTTCGGTGGCGCCGCCCCGAGGCACGGCGCGGCCCACCGCGAGGTGGTTGGGAAGAAACTATGACTATGTCCGAGTTTCTTCCCAAGCTGCTGGATCGGGTGTTCGCGCTCCCGGCAGCCCGGCCGTTGCTCCCGCGCCTCGGCGACGTGACGGGGGTGTACCTCGTCGGCGGCGCGGTGCGCGATGTGCTGCTGGGCGGGGCGCCCGTCGACCTCGACATAGTTGTCGAGGGCGATACGGAGGGACTCGTGACCGCGCTCGATGGTGATGTCCGCGTTCACGACCGCTTCGGGACCGCCACCGTCGTGCTCGACGGCTTCAGCTACGACATCGCCCGCAGCCGCCGCGAGACCTACGCGCACCCGGGAGCGCTCCCGGACGTGGAGCCCGCGCCGCTGTCCGAGGACCTTCGCCGGCGCGATTTCACGGTCAACGCGATCGCGATCGCGCTCAGCGGCGATCGGGCGGGAGAGCTGACGGCCGCGCCGAACGCGCTCGAGGATCTCGAGGGGCGCCGGTTGCGGGTCCTCCACGACGGGAGCTTCATCGACGACCCGACGCGGCTGTTCCGGCTCGTCCGCTACTCGAGCCGGCTCGGGTTCGAGATCGAGCCACACACGCGCGCACTGGCGGAGACCGCGATCGCTGCCGGCGCGCTGGGTACGGTCAGCGGCCCGCGCATCGGAGCGGAGCTCAGGCTCCTCGCGGGCGAGCCGGACCCGGTTCTGGCGCTCACTGCCCTGGCGGACCTTGGTCTCGACGTCGCCGTCCACCCGGCGTTCGGGCTCGCGGGCGAGAATGAGACGCTGGCGCGTCGTGCGCTCATGCTCCTGCCCGACGACGGGCGGACCGACCGCCTGGCGCTGGCGGTGGCAGCGCGCGGCGTGCCGGCGCCGGACCTGAGCGCGCTCCTCGACGCGCTCGCGTTCGAGGCCGAGGATCGCGACGCGATCCTGCTCGCCGCCACGAGCGCCACCGACCTCGCGCGGGCGCTGTCGGCGGCGCGGGCGCCGTCGGCGGTCGCGGCTGCGGCGGCAGGTGCGCCGGCGGAGGTCGTCGCGCTCGCCGGGGCGCTCGGCGCCGAAGCGCAGGCGCGCGCATGGCTCGACACGCTCCGCCACGTCCGCCTTGCGATCGACGGGCGCGACCTGCTGGCCGCGGGCGTGCCGGAAGGCCCCGCGATCGGGCGGGGACTGCGTGCAGCGCTGGCCGCAAAGCTCGACGGACGTGTGGACGGGCGTGAGCATGAGCTCGCGGTGGCGCTGCACGCCGCCGGCCCGCCTACGTAGCCGCCGGCCCGCCTACGTAGCCGCCGGCCCGCCTACGTAGCCGCCGGCCCGCATGAGTAGCCGCCGGCGCGCCCGGATAGCCTCAGCGCCGTGCCGAGCACCCCGAATGCGCTCCGCTGGAACGGCGGCCCCGGCCAATACGAGGTCTACTACCTGACGCTGACCGACCCGCCGTCGGGGGTCGGCGTTTGGATCCGCTACACGATGACCGCGCCGCTCGCGGATGCCGGCGAGCCGCCCTCGGCGTCGCTGTGGTTCGTGGTGACCGATCCGCGCCCCGGTCACCCGTCCGTGGTCGCCCGAAAGGCCACGGTCCCGATCGACCGCCTCGACGCCCACACCGATCCGTTCGAGTTGCGAGTCGCCGAAGCGGTCCTGAGCGATGACCGCATGACCGGCGGGTTCGAGGACGTCGGCCTGGGATCTGCGCTGGAAGCCGTCCGGGAGGCACTACGGTCACGTTCATCCGCTGCTTCAGCGCCTCGGACTGGCCGAGACCGTGCTCGAGCTTCCCCACGCGGATCTGTCGATCGAGGGCACGGTCCAGTTCGCGGGTGAGCGGCTTGAGCTTGCCGGCGCCCGCGGCGGTCAGGCGCACATCTGGGGCGCCAAACACGCCCGCTCCTGGGCCTGGATCCATTGCAATGACCTGCGGACCGCGGATGGCCGGCCGGCGCTGGGCGCGTTCGTCGACGCGGTGTCGGTCACGGCGACGCGAGCCGGGAGGGAGTTCGGGCCGGTGACGCCCGTCGTCGGCCGCCTCGACGGCCGCGACTTCGCGTCGATCTCGCCCGTGCGCGTGCTGCGGAACTGGAGCAGCTACGCGCTCACCGGCTGGCGGTTCGAGGCGGCGGATCGCACGCGCAAGCTGATCGTCGAGGTCGATGCCGACCGGGAGAGGCTCGCGGGCGTGACCTACCGGGATCCAGACGGCGAGTACGCCTATTGCTACAACACCGAGACTGCGTCGATCCGCCTGCACCTGTACGAGCGGGCCCCGCGAGTCGGGGGCTGGGCGCACGCCTCGACGCTGCATTCGCACGGCGGCGCGCACTTCGAGTACGCGCAGCGAACCACGGTGCCGGACCAGGAGCTGCATCTGAGGTGAGGCTGCCTGAGCCCTTCTACGCGTGGGACGAACACGTGGGGATCGACCTCGCCGGCGCGCAGGCCGTGTTCACCACGCGGCGCGGCGGGTTCTCGGAAGGCGCCTACGCGAGCCTCAATCTCGGGCGGCTGACCGACGACCGCCCCGAGGCGGTCCGCATGAACCGGGCCCGGCTAGAGGCGAACGTCGGCGGTCGGATCGTCTACATCCATCAGGTGCACGGGACGACCGTGCGCACGGTCGAGTCGACGGACGACATCGGCGTCGCGCCTTTACCCGAGGAGGACATAAAACTGGTCGACGCAGACGCGCAGGCGACGCGTCTTGCGGGCGTCGCGCCGATGGTGATGACCGCCGACTGCCTGCCGATCGCGCTGGCCGCCCGAGGGCACGCTGGTGACGACGCCGGCGGGGAGGTTGCCGGAGCCGTCGCGATGCTGCACGCCGGCTGGCGCGGGCTCGCCGCCGGGATCGTGGCCGGAGGCGTGCGCGCGATCCGCGACCTCGGTGCCGCGGGCCCGCTCGAGGCTGCGATCGGGCCGGGCGCGGGCGGATGCTGCTACGAGGTCGGCGAGGAGGTGCACGAGGCGTTCGCCGGGTACGGCGAGCGCGTGCGCCACGGCCGCAACCTCGACCTCAAGGCGATCGCGCGAGATCAGCTCGAGGCGGCCGGCGTGGGGACCGTCCACGACGTCGAGCTGTGCACGATCTGCTCCGACGGATCGCTGTTCTTCTCGCACCGCCGCGACCGCGGCGTCACCGGGCGGCAGGCCGGGCTGGTGTGGTTGAGCTGATCAGAGGCCTGCGGGCCGAGGTGATCAGGGGGAATCTCGGGCGCGTCCGCTCCGAGATCGCCGCCGCCGGGCGCGACCCGACGAGCGTCCAGATCCTCGCGGCCGTCAAGTACGTGCCGGTTGACGAGCTCGAGGTGCTCGCCGAGGCCGGGATCGAGCTCGTCGGCGAGAACCGCGCCCAGGACCTGGTGGCCAAGGCGGAGGCGTACCCCGGCGCGTTCACGTGGGACTTCATCGGCCAGCTCCAGAGCCGCAAGGTGCGCCAGGTCCTGCCGTACGTGCGCTACATCGAGACCGTCGCGAGTGAATCGGCGCTCGAGCAGCTCGGGCGCCACGGGACTCCCGCCACCGAGGTCCTGATCGAGGTCAATGTCGCCGGCGAGGCCGGGAAGAGCGGGATCGCCCCGTCGGAGCTGCCGGAATACCTCGAGCGGGCGCCCGTGACGGTCATGGGGCTGATGACGATGCCTCCGCTGGCGCCGACCCCGGAGGCGAGCCGGCGCCACTTCGCGTCGCTCCGCGAGCTCGCCGCCGAGCACGGCCTGCGCGAGCTGTCGATGGGCACGAGCCAGGACTACCTGATCGCGGTACAGGAAGGCGCGACGATTGTGCGACTTGGCACAAGCTTGTACCGGTCCGGCGCGTCATAATCACAGCAGGGAATTACGGTCTCCCACCGAAACTTCGATTCCGAGATGGCCTTACGAGACACCTGGCACCGCACGCTCATGTACTTCGGGCTGGCGGATGACGAGGATTACGAGGAAGACCTCGAGCCCTACAACGAGCCGGAGGTGGAGGCCCAGGACGCGTATCGCGAACGGCCGAACGTGCGCCGCCTCAGCTCGCGCCGCCGGCGCGACGAGTTCGACGACATCTTCGCCGACGATCCCGAGGCCGAACGTCGCACGACCTCACTGCGGCCCGTGAGCAGCGGGCGCGGGAACGGGCGAGGGGGAGCCGACCGGGTCCACTTCGTCGCGCCGAAGAACTTCAACGAGGTTCAGGACGTCGCGGACAAGTTCAAGGACGCGATCCCGGTGATCCTCAACCTCCAGAACACCGATCACGATCTCTCAAAGCGGCTGATCGACTTCTCGAGCGGGCTCACCTACGCACTCGACGGCGGCATGCAGAGGATCGCCGACAAGGTATTCCTGCTCACTCCGCGCAACGTCGAGGTGTCCGCGGAGGAGCGCGCGCGACTGCTCGAGAAGGGTTTCTTCAACCAGAGCTGAGCGGAGGGCGCTGGCCGGGTCGTCCGGCAGCGATAGATTTCATTCCATGCAAGTCGGACTGATCGGCGCTGGCAACATGGCGCGTGCGCTTGCACGCGGCTGGGGCGATCGCGTGCTCGTGTCCGACGGCGGGTCGGGGAGGGCGAAAGCGCTGGCGCAGGAGCTCGGTGGAGAGGCGTTCGACTCGAACGTCGAGGTCGCCGACCGCGCCGATCTCGTCGTGCTGTGTCACAAGCCCAAGCAGTTCGAGCAGGTAAGCTCGGAGCTCGCCGGGCACGTCAAGGCGGTCGCGTCGGTGCTCGCCGGGATCGACAGCGCCCATCTGCGGAGGGCCTACCGGGTGCCCGTGTTCCGGATCATCCCGAACACGCCCGTCGAGGTGCGCCGCGGCGTCATGTGTTACGCGCCCGAGAGCGAGGTCGACCCGGGGCTCGAAGCCGACGTGCTCGAGCTGTTCGGTCGCCTCGGGACCGTGGTCAAGGTCCCCGAGACGCTGATGGGTCCCGCCGGCGCGTTGATGGGGGTCGGTCCTGCCTACCAGGCGCTGCTCGTCGAGGCCCAGGTCGACGCCGGCGTTCGCCATGGCCTCGCGGCCCCGCTCGCAGGCCGGCTCGTTGCTGAGACGATGGCGGGGACCGCCGCGCTGCTCGAGACGCGCGATTACGACACGCTCGCGATCCGCCGCGAGGTGACCTCGCCGGGCGGGACGACCGCCCGCGGGCTGGCGGCGCTCGAGCGCGGTGGCGTGCGGCCGGCGTTCCAGGAGGCGTTCGACGCGGTATTGGGGTGGACCGCATGACCGTGCTCGCGGCGCTGACCCGGGGCGACATCGCCAACTACGTGCAGGCGCTTTTCCTCGTCTACATCCTGCTGATCTTCGTCTACATCCTGCTCAACATGCTGTTCTCGCTCGGGGTACGACCGCCGTACTCGCGCTACATGGACGCGATCATGAACTTCCTGCGGGATGTGTGCGAGCCGTACCTGAAGATCTTCCGCCGCTTCATCCCGCCGATCGGCATGTTCGACTTGACGCCGATGATCGCGATCATCGTCCTGTGGATTGTTCAGATGCTCGTGGTCAGTCTGATCCAGGGCTGATGCGCGGGACCGTGGTTGCGGGCTGAAGCCCGCGCGAGAATGACTCAATCGACCGCATCGCTCCGAGTGAGGGCGTTCGCGCGCGCCGGCCTGGTGGCCGCGATCGTGATCGCCCTCGATCAGATCACCAAGAACACGATCGCCGCCGGCATCACGCCCGGCGATCACGAGAAGTTCCTGCCCGGCATCACGCTGGTCCACGACACCAACTCCGGGGTCGCGTTCACGCTGTTCGCCGGCGGTGGCGCGCTCGTGCTGGTGGTCACGCTCGCGGCGCTGTCGCTGCTGATCGCGTACTTCGCGAGACGACCCGAGCACCCGCTGCTGTGGCTGCCGACCGGGATGCTCGTCGGCGGCGCGATCGGCAACCTGATCGACCGGATCGCCCACGGCGCGGTGACCGACTTCATCCAGTTGCCGCACTGGCCGGCGTTCAACGTCGCCGACATGTCGATCACGTTCGGGGTCCTGACGCTGCTGTACGTGCTCGAGGGGCGGCGCGGACCGTGAACACCGAGACCCCGATCGAGCTGCGCGTGCCCGAGGCGGCGGCCGGCACTCGGCTGGACCGGTTCCTTGCGGTCCCGCTCGGCTCGCGCGCGCGAGCGCAGACGCTGATCGACTCCGGTCGCGTGCGGGTCGACGGCGCGCAACGCCCCAAGCGCCACCTGGTTTCGCCCGGGGAGGCGATCGAGATACATGACTCAGGCGAGCCCGGGCCAGTGCTCGTGCACGAGCCACAGGCCTCGTTCGGCGTCGCCTATGAGGACGAGTACCTGCTGGTCGTGGACAAGCCGGCGGGAGTCGTAGTCCACCCCGCGCGCGGTCACTGGGCGGGGACGCTCGCGCAGGCGCTCGAAGGGCGGGCCGCCGGCGGCGAGGAGTCGTGGCGGGCGGGGATCGTCCATCGCCTCGATCGCGACACCTCGGGGCTGCTGGTCGTCGCCAAGAACGACGCGGTTCACCGCGCTTTGAAATCGCTGCTCACGCGCCGGCGGCTGCGTCGCGAGTACCTCGCGCTGGTCGACGGCCATCCGTCGGCCCGGACCGGGACGATCGACGCGCCGATCGGTCGCCATCGCCGGGACCGCAAGCTGATGTCGATCGACACCGACGACCCGCGCGAGGCGCGCACCCACTTCGAGATCGAGCGCCTGCTCCCGGCGACGGCGCTGCTGCGCGTCTCGCTCGAGACCGGCCGCACCCACCAGATCCGCGTGCACCTAGCGGCGATCGGCCACCCGGTGGCCGGCGACCCCCAGTACGGGACCCGCGGAGAACTAGGACTCGACCGCCAGTTCCTCCACGCCACCCGCCTAGCCTTCGAGCACCCGGTGACCGGCGCCCCGATCGACGTGTCGTCGCCACTGCCGGACGACCTGGTGGCGGCGCTGGCGGTGGCGGA
Source organism: uncultured Solirubrobacterales bacterium (assembly GCA_963755525.1). GTDB lineage: Bacteria > Actinomycetota > Thermoleophilia > Solirubrobacterales > Solirubrobacteraceae > Palsa-465. The sequence continues at coordinate 21,237 of CAVWKC010000036.1, forward strand.
GGCCGGGGAGTAAGCCGGCGCGTCAGGGGGGTGAGGCGGGGCGCGGGGCGGTCAGCGGTCGTGGAGTCCGGCGACAGCGGCTACGGGCACACTCGACCACCCCCGGTCGCCGAGCGTGGACTTGACCACACAGTAGGTGGCTGAATCCGCATTCACCCCCGGGGCGGGTGGCGAGTGAGGGGTTGGCCACAATCCGGGACCGGAGTGGGGCGCGACCGGGGCCGAGGCAACGCGTGAGGGACCGGGGCTGAAGCTACGCATGAGGGACCGGTGTGCGCCGAAACGGGCGGGCGGCCGATGCGCGTCTGGCAGCACTCGCGCGACCCGCCGTCCGAGTGGCCGACCAAGACCCTCACGCGGCTGCCAGACGTGCGCGGCCGCCCGCCCGTAGACGCGATGCACGATCCTGAAAAAAGGGCGGGGCGGCCCGTCCACAGCCGCCCCGCCTGACGTTGCGAACCGAGCCACCGGAGGTAGGGGAAGGGAGGTTCGGCCCGCGCACGAGCCACCGCTGAAGGTAGGGGAAGCGAATGGCCCGCTACACCTGAAAACGTAGCGGCGCACCAAAACTTGCGTAAACTCAGTTGGACCGTCCCCGATCCCGTTCATACGGATCGTGCCCTGCCTCGGAAACGAGGTCCACGAGCGCGTATGTCCGGGCTGTAGTTCAAACCAAACACAAGGGAGTAAGCAGTGGCTCAGATCGGAATCAAGGAGCTGCTGGAGGCCGGCGTCCATTTCGGCCACCAGACACGTCGATGGAACCCCAAGATGCGCCGCTTCATCTTCGGCGAGCGCGATGGGAACTACATCATCGACCTCCTACAGACCCAGGTCCTCCTGGAGGACGCGCGCCAGTTCGCTTCGGATGTCTCGCGCCGCGGCGGGACCGTGCTGTTCGTCGGCACGAAGAAGCAGGCCCGCGACACCATCAAAGAGAACGCGGAAGCCGCCGACATGCCGTACGTCAACCACCGCTGGCTCGGCGGCCTGCTGACCAACTTCCAGACGATCTCGCTGCGGATCAAGCGGCTGCACGACCTCGAGCGCTATGAGACCGAGGGCCAGCTTCAGCTGCTGCCGACGCGCGAGCGGATGGCGGCGCAGGCGGACCTCGAGAAGCTGCGCGCGAACCTCGGTGGCGTCAAGAACATGCAGCGCCTGCCCGACGCGGTGTTCGTGATCGACCTGAAGACCGAAGCGATCGCCGTCCGCGAGGCCCAGCGTCTGCGGATCCCGATCATCGGGCTCGTCGACACCAACTGCGACCCCGACGGGATCGACTACGTGGTCCCGGGCAACGACGATGCGATCCGCTCGTGCGCGCTGATCACGAAGGCGGTCGGCGACGTCGTGAGCCAGGGCCACAACGTGTTCCGCGAGGAAGAGGAGCGAGCCCGCATCGAGCGCGAGCGGCAGGAGGCCGAGGAGCGAGCCCGCCAGGAGGCCGAGGAGCGGGCGCGCCAGGAGGCCGAGGAGCAGGCACGGCTCGAGCGTGAGCGCCGCGAGGCCGAGGCGCGCGAGCGCCAGGAAGCCGAGGAGCGGGCGCGGCAGGAGGCGGCAGCGGCTGCAGAGGCGGCGCAGGCCGCACAAGCCGCGCCGGCAACCGAAGCGCCACCAGCGGAAGCGGCAGCCGAGGCGCCGGCACCCACCGAAACACCCGCGGCCGCGGAGCATGCGCCCGCGCCCGACCCAGAGCCGGCGCCCGAACCGGAGGCCGAAGCCGCGGCACCCGCGGACGCGCCCCCGGCCGAGCCCGAGGCAGCCGCCGCGCCGCCCGAGCCCGAGCCCGCCGCCGCACCGCCCGAGCCTGAGCCCGCGGCCGCGCCGCCCGAGCCTGAGCCCGCCGCGGCGACGGAGGAACCTGAGGCCGCAGCACGCCGCCGCGGAACCGGCCGCCGCAGAGCCGGCTGCCGCAGAGCCGGCCGCTGCGGAACCGGCCGCCGCAGAGCCGGCCGTCGCGGAACCGGCTGCCGCGGAACCGGAGGCCTCCGAGCCGAGTGCCACCCCCGCCGCGGAGCCCGACGCCGCAACGACCGAGGAGAATCCCGAGTCAGACCCCGCAGAGGAGAACTGATGAGTGCGATCAGCGCTAAGGAAGTGAAGGCCCTCCGCGACCGCACGGGCGCGGGTGTGCTCGCCTGCCGTGAGGCGCTGGGCGAAGCCGACGGCGACGTCGAGCGCGCGGTCGAGATCCTTCGCGCGCGCGGCCAGGCCCAGGCGGCCAAGCGCGCTGGCGCGGAGGCGACCGAGGGCGTGGTCCAGAGCTACATTCACGCCGGCAACAAGATCGGCGCGCTCGTCGAGGTCGACTGCGAGACGGACTTCGTCGCGCGCAACGACAACTTCGTCGAGTTCGCTCGGGATCTCGCGCTGCATATCGCCGCGGCACAGCCGATCGCGGTCAGCGACGAGGACGTGCCGGCCGAGGACCGTGAGCGCGAGGAGCGGATCGCCGTCGAGCAGGCGGCCGACCGGCCCGAGAACGTCCGCGAACGGATCGTCAGCGGCAAGATCGACAAATGGCTCGACGACGTGGTGCTGCTTCGTCAGAAGCACGTCAACGAGGACAAGCACGGCGGCAAGACGATCGAGGAGATGCGTGCCGCGCTCGCCGCGGAGACCGGCGAGAACGTCGTGATCCGCCGCTTCAGTCGCTTCCAAGTGGGCAGTTGAGCTCCGCAAGCGTCATCCCTCATCCGACGAGTGGACATCCCGCGGTCTACCGGCGGATCCTGCTCAAGCTCTCGGGTGAGGCGCTCATGGGGGATCTCGAATATGGGACCGACGCTGAGCAGGTGCACGAGATCGCCTCGCAGATCGCGGCGGTTCATAGGCGCAACGTGGAGGTCGCGATCGTGGTCGGCGGCGGCAACATCTACCGCGGCCTCGCGCAGGCCGCGGCGGGGATGGATCGCGCCACCGGCGACTACATGGGCATGCTCGCCACGGTGCTGAACGCGCTCGCGCTCCAGGACGCGCTCGAGAAGGAGGACGTCCAGACGCGTGTGCAGTCGGCGATCACGATCTCGGAGGTCGCCGAGCCCTACATCCGCCGGCGCGCGATGCGCCATCTCGAGAAGGGCCGGATCGTGATCTTCGCCGCCGGCACCGGCAACCCGTTCTTCACGACCGACACCGCCGCCGCGCTCCGGGCCGCGGAGCTGCACGCCGAGATCATCCTGATGGCCAAGAATCGCGTCGAGGGCGTCTACTCGGCCGACCCGAGGACCGACCCCAACGCCAAGTTCATCCCCGAGATCACGCACAAGGACGCGCTGACCCGCGGGCTCCAGGTGATGGACTCGACCGCGTTCGCCCTGTGCATGGACAACAATCTCCCGATCGTCGTGTTCAACATGGCCGACGGGCGCAACATCGACAAGATAGTGTCCGGAGAACGAGTAGGGACGCTGGTGAGAACATGACCACCGACATGATCGATGAGCTCCTGGCCGACGCGCGGGAGCGGATGCACAAGTCGGTAGACGCGATTCGGGTCGAGTTCGGGTCAGTCCGCACGGGAAGGGCGAGCCCGGCGCTTCTGGACCGGATCCAAGTCGATTACTACGGCACGTCGACGCCGCTGAAGCAGCTGGCGACGATCAGCGCGCCCGAGGCGCGGCTGCTGACGATCCAGCCGTACGACAAGAGCTCGATCAAGGCGATCGAGCGCGCGATCCTCGAGTCGGACGTCGGCCTGACCCCGAACAACGACGGCAATCTGATCCGCCTCGGCGTGCCCGAGCTCACCGAGGAGCGGCGCAAGCAGCTGGTCAAGGTGGTGCGGCACATCGCCGAGGAGGGCAGGGTCGCGATTCGCAACGTCCGCCGGGACGTGATGCACGACCTCCGCGAGCTCAAGGAAGCCGGCGAGGCAGGGTCCGACGACGAGCATCGAGCCGAGGTCGAGCTCCAGAGGGTGACCGACCTGCGGATCGGCGAGCTCGACGAGGCGCTGAAGCACAAGGAAGCCGAAATCCTGGAGGTCTAGGTGGCGGCAACGCCCGAAAGATCGGGACCCGCCCACCCCGCCCACCCCGCCGACGACAACGGCGCACGGGCTCGCTACGTCGCGATCATCACCGACGGCAACGGGCGGTGGGCGGCGCGCCGGGGCATGGCGGCGCTCGCTGGACACGAGGCCGGCGCGGATACGGTCAAGGCGCGGCTGCGCGACGCCGTCGACCTCGGGGTCGCCGAGCTGACCGTGTACTCGTTCTCGACCGAGAACTGGGTCCGCCCGGCCGAGGAGGTCCAGGGGCTGATGGCGATGATGGCGCGCCGAATCGAACTCGAGACGCCCGAGTTGCACGAGGAGGGCGTGCGGATGCGCTTCATCGGGCGCCGCAGCGACCCGGTGCCCCCGCACCTCATCGACCGGATGGCCTGGGCCGAGCAGCTGACCCGGGACAACGACACGATCACGCTGTTCGTGGCGTTCAACTACGGCGGCAGGGCGGAAATCGTCGATGCAGCGCGAAAGTTCACATCTGGAGACGAGGACGACTTCCGCGCCCTGCTCTACGCCCCCGACATGCACGATCCCGACCTGATCATCCGGACCAGCGGCGAGCACCGGATCTCGAACTACCTGCTGTGGCAGGGCGCGTACTCCGAGTGGGTGTTCCGCGACGAGCTGTGGCCGGATTTCTCGCGGGACTCGTTCGAGCAGAGCCTCGAGGAGTTCGCCACACGCCGACGCCGGTTCGGAGGCCGCTAGCGATGCCGCCGGCGCGTAGGCGGAGGGCCCCGCGGGAGCGAGGCGAGCCACGCCCGCGGACGGAGCGCGACGCGCGGGAGGTGCGCGAGGCGCGCGAAGCGCGAGAGGCCCGCCGGGCGCGCGAGGCCCGCGAGGATCGCGAGGCGCCCGCCAAGAAGCCGCGCCGGCGCGGGGATCTGCTCACGCGGATCCTCGTGGCGGTCCCGCTGGCGGTCGCCACGATCATCTTCAACAACCTCGGCGGGCTGCCGTTCGCGCTGTTCCTGATCGCCGCCGGGCTCATCTGCATGCACGAGGCGTACGGCCTGTTGAAGATCTGGCGGCCCGTCGTGGCGGTCGGGTTCGCCGCGGTCGTCGGGATGGTGCTGGTGGCGCGGTCAGGGAGCGCGGGGCACGTGCTCGAGGTCGGGATGGCGGCGGTTCCGGTGGCGCTCCTGGCTGTGATGATGAGTGACCGGCGGCGACCGACGGTCGCGATCGCGGGCACGCTGCTCGGCGTGTACTGGGTCGGGTTCGCGTTCGCGCACGCCGAGCTACTGCGGCAGCTGCCCCATGGCAACGGCGTGTTCCTCGACGTTCTGGTCGGAACGTTCGTGGGGGACACCGGCGCGTACGCCGGCGGCAAGCTGTTCGGGCGCCACCGGCTCGCGCCCAACGTGTCGCCCAACAAGACGGTCGAGGGACTGTTCTGCGGGATGCTGCTTGCGGTCATCGCGGTGTTCCTGGCCGGGCTCTACCAGACGTGGCTGAGCCAGGGCAACGCGCTCCTGCTCGGCGTGGCGGTGGCGGCGCTCGCGCCGCTCGGCGACCTGTTCGAGTCCTTGATCAAGCGCGACGCCGGAGTAAAGGACTCGGGCAGCGTGTTCGGCCCGCACGGAGGCGCGCTCGATCGCCTGGACGGGGCGCTGTTCGCGGTCGTGGTCGGCTACTACATCTGGCTCGCCGTCCACTGAGGGTCCGTAGAAGAATAATTTCGCGGTTTTGACGGCGTCTGGACGCGCCTGACGCCACCGGCTCACCCTCAAATACTCCCGGTATTATCGCGGCGAGCCGGCGGCGCCAGACACGCCCAGCCACTCGTCAAATTCCACGACTTATTCTCCGACGGACCCTAAGCGGAGGCGCACCCTCCCCCTAGACTGAGGCTGTGCCCCGCCGCCTCGCGATCCTCGGCTCGACCGGTTCGATCGGCGTCCAGGCCCTCGACGTCGTCTCGCGCTCGCCTGAGCTCACGGTCGTCGCGCTGAGTGCCGCGAGCTCGTGGGAGCCACTGATCGACCAGGCCCGGCGCTGCGGCGTCCCAAAGATCGCGGTCACCGATCCCGACGCCGCCGCACGGGCGAGCGAGTCGTGGACGGGCGGAGAGGTCCTGTCGGGGCCGGACGGCGTCGTCCGGCTGATCACCGAGTGCGAGTGCGACCTGGTGCTCAACGCGATCGTCGGCTCGGCGGGCCTGCTCCCCACGGTCGCGACGCTCGGCGAGGGGATCGATCTCGCGCTGGCCAACAAGGAGTCGCTGGTCGTCGGCGGCGAGCTCGTCACCGAGCTGGCGCAGGCGACCGGAGCCGCGATCATCCCGGTCGACTCCGAGCACTCGGCGCTCCATCAGCTGCTTGCCTCCGAGCGCCCCGGAACCGTCGACCGCCTGATCCTGACCGCCTCGGGCGGCCCATTCCGCGGCCTCAAGCGAGTAGACCTCGCAAACGTCACGACCGATCAGGCGCTCGCCCACCCGACCTGGGCGATGGGCGGCAAGATCACGATCGACTCGGCGACCTTGATGAACAAGGGGCTCGAGCTGATCGAGGCCCACTACCTGTTCGGTACGCCGTACGAGCAGATCGACATCGTCGTGCACCCGCAGTCGATCATCCACAGCCTGATCCAGCTGTGCGACGGCGCCACGCTCGCGCATCTCGGATACCCCGACATGCGCGTGCCGATCTCCTACGCGCTCCACCACCCCGAGCGGGTCGACGTCCCCGTGCGCCCGCTCGATCTGGTCGAGGTGGGGAGCCTGACATTCGAACCCGTGGACGAGGAGACGTTCAGCTGCTTGCGCATCGCCCGCGACGCCGCGCGCGCGGGCGGCACCGCGACCTGCACGATGAACGCGGCCAACGAGGTCGCCGTGCACGCGTTCCTCGGCGGCCGCCTGCGGTTCCTGGACATCGCGGCCGTGATCGAGGAGACGCTCGAGGAGCTTCCGTCGCAGCCGGTGCACTCGTTCGAGGCGCTCGGTGAGGCCGACGCGGAGGCACGCCAGTATCGCCGGCGAGCTCGTGACCGAACGCGCGCTCGCGTAGTCGATCTGATCGCGTTCTTACGAACAACGCAGAAACCCCTGCCACACTGAAACCGTGTCCTACGTCCTCGCCTTCCTGGGGTTCGTTGCGCTGATCATCCTGCACGAGGCTGGGCACTTCACGGCCGCAAAGGCCGTGGGCATGCGCGTCGAGCGCTTCTCGCTGTTCATGGGGCCGCTGCTGGTCAAGTTCCGCCGCGGCGAGACCGAGTACGGAATCGGCCCGTTCCCCCTGGGCGGCTACGTGCGGATCACCGGGATGAATCCGCACGAGGACATCCCGCCCGAGGTCGTCCCCCGCGCCTACTACAACCAGAAGGTGTGGAAGCGGGTCGTCGTGATCCTGGCCGGCCCGGCGGTGAACCTCGTCATTGCGTTCGTGATCTTCTGGGCGATCGCACTGTCACAGGGTCAGTCCGTCGCGACCACAAACGTCGCCACGATCGAGAAGGGATCGGCGTCCGCCGCGGTGCTGCGCCCGGGCGACCACGTCGTCTCGGTTGACGGTGTCGGCGGCTCCGAGAACGCGATCCGCAACCAGATCGGCACCCATAGGTGCGCCGGCGCTCAGGTCAACGGCTGCGTCGCGGCGACCCCGGCCCGCGTGGTCGTCGAGCGTGACGGAAAGCTCCTGACGCTCGAGATCCGGCCGAGGTACAGCACCGCCGACGGCGCGAACCGGCCGCTGCTCGGCGTCAGCTTTGGCTCGACCCAGGAGCCGGTGAACGTGTTCCAGGCGGCTTCGCTGTCGGGCAGCAACATGTGGTACGTCACGACCCGCACCGTCTCGGTCGTCGCGCGTATCTTCGAGCCGCAGGAGCGAAAGCAGCTCCATAGCATCGTCTACGGCTACACCGCGACCCAGGAGTCCTTCGCCACCAGCACCACCCAGGCGTTCTACGTGCTCGGCCTGATCTCGCTGTCGCTGGCGATCATCAACCTCTTCCCGTTCCTCCCGCTCGACGGGGGGCATGTGTTCTGGGCGGTAGCGGAGAAGGTCAGGGGCAAGCGGATCCCGTTCGAGGTCATGGAGCGCGCCGGCGTGGTCGGCTTCGTCCTGATCCTGCTCGTGTTCGCGATCGGCCTCACGAACGACATCTCGACGCTTTCCGGCCCCGGCTTCGGCATCCACTAGCGAGCTAGGCAGCCCCGCCGGGCGGCGAGCGCTCACACCCCTCGCTGCTACGGTACGCGGCGCAGTCAAGCCCTACGGTGGAGGAGATGCATGGAGAGCAGCAGCACGGTCTCGCCGGCGGTGGGACGCGCGGTCGACGCCCCGACGCTGACGGAGGCGCTCAGGCGCACCGCGGCGAACCATCCGGAGATCGTCGCCGTGCGTACGCCGGACGACAGCGTGTCGCTGACCTGGTCGGAGCTGCTCGGCCGCGTCGAGGCGGTCGCCGGCGGGCTGGCGAAGCTCGGGGTGCAGCGCGGCGACACGGTCGCGATCATGCTCGGCAACCGGCCAGAATTCCACGTCGTCGACCTGGCGGCGGCCATGCTTGGCGCCACCCCGTACTCGATCTACCTGACCTACCCGCCGGCCGAGATTCAGTATTTGATCGGCGACTCGGCCGCGAAGGTGGCGATCGTCGAGCAGGCTCACATGGACGCGCTGCTCGAGGCGCGCAAGGGCCTGCCGGGGCTCGAGCACGTGATTGTGATCGACGGCGACCCGCCTGAGAACACGGTCTCGCTCGCCGACGTCGAGGACTCGAACCCGGACTTCGATCTGGAGCCGTCGCTCGCCGCGATCGGACCCGACGACCTGGTCACGTTGATCTATACCTCGGGCACGACCGGGCCGCCGAAGGGCGTGCAGCTCACGCACCGCAACGTGATGTCGGGCGCACAGGCGGTCGAGGAGGTGATCCGCCTCGAGGCCGGCTCCAAGGTGATGTCGTGGCTGCCGGCTGCCCATATCGCCGAGCGGATGGCCCACCACTACATCCCGGTGATCTACTCCGGCACGATCACCTGCTGCCCGAACCCGCGCGAGGTGCTCACGTACCTGCCGCAGGTGCGGCCAACGTGGTTCTTCGCGGTCCCGCGGATCTGGGAGAAGCTCAAGGCCGGTCTCGAGACCATGCAGGCGGCCCAGCCCGAGGAGCAGCGGCGCCCGATCCAGGAAGCGCTCGAGGCGTCGATCGAGCGGGTGCGGCTGCGCCAGCGCGGGGAGCCCGTTCCCGACGAGCTCGAGGCGAGGGTCGCCCAGGCCGACGAGCAGATGTTCTCCAAGCTCCGCGCGATGCTCGGCCTCGACCAGGCGATCGCAGTCAACGTCGGCGCAGCGCCGACACCGGTCGAGGTACTCGAGTTCTTTCACGCGCTCGGGATCGAACTGGCGGAGCTGTGGGGCATGTCCGAGACGTGCGGGGTCGGCACATGCAACCGGCCCGGGGAAGTGAGGATCGGCACGGTCGGGCCCGCCGAGCCGGGCGTCGAGCTGAAGATCGCCGATGACGGGGAGTTGCTTGTCCGGGGCGATTGCGTGATGACCAGCTATCGCAACGCGCCGGACAAGACGGCCGAGGCGATCGACGCTGACGGCTGGCTCCATACCGGCGACATCGGTTCGCTCGACGACGACGGGTTCCTGCGAATCGTCGACCGTAAGAAGGAGATCATCATCAACGCCGCCGGCAAGAACATGTCCCCGGCCAACATCGAGGCCGCGATCAAGTCGGCGAGCCCGCTGATCGCGCAGGCGGTCTGCATCGGGGACACCCGGCGCTACAACACGGCGCTGATCTTGCTCGACTCCGACTTCGCACCCCAATGGGCGGCCCAGCAGGGGATCGAGGACACCTCACTCGGGCAACTCGCGCACGCCGAGCCGATGATCGCCGCGGTCAAGACCGCGCTCGACAAGGCCAACGAGCATCTGGCCCGGGTCGAGCAGATCAAGAACTTCACGATCGTTCCGGGGGACTGGCTCCCGGGTGGCGATGAGCTGACGCCGACGATGAAGTTGAAGCGGCGTCCGATCGAGGCCAAGTACAGGGCTGAGATCGACGCGATGTACGCGTCGGCCTAGGCCTCGTCACGACCCGGACGCGATGCTCCGGAATTCAGGGCGGATAGGTTCCCACTCGCCCCGCCCCCCGCGGTGAATGCCGGTTCACCCGGCCCCGGTGCGGACAATTGGTCAGCGGGCAGATGCGCGTCCCCGAGTGAGAAGTTGTCCGCAAGCCGCAACCGGCGAATCCTCGCCTATCGGAGCGTGATCGCCACCGACCGGCTGTACACGGTCGAGCCGCCGACCGCCGGCGGGAACAGCAGCAGCGGATCGTTCGGGTACGTGTAAGCAAGCCGAACCGTGCCGCTCCCCGGGAACTTCATCCGCACGTCGAAGTAGCAGTTGTTCGCGTTCGAGATCGTCACCGTCCGGAGCGTCGTGAACGCTCCCGACGACCCCCGTGCGAACTGAATCCGCACGGTGTGTCCCTGTCCGGCGTCGCCCGGTCCGGCGCCGAGGATCGCGTATCGCGCCGGCCGCACGCAGCCCCAGACCTCGAGCGAGCGGCCGCGCCCCGTCGAGGTGACCGGCAGGAACAGCGGCAGCCGGTAGGCGGCATACCCCGGCTTGGGCTTGCCGTTGACGGTCTCGAGCCCGCTCGCGAAGCCGCCGTCGCCACTGGACGTGGCCGCGGTCAGCGTCGGGTCGTACAGCAGGTACTGCATCGTGGTGGCTACCCGCGGCTGCCTCCAGCTCAGGTACTCGGTCCAGTTGATGTAGTACGCGGCGGTCGCCGGCGAGGGATACGAGAAACGGTTCGGGGGATGGGTGATGTAGCCGTACTCGGTGTTGTAGACCGGGAACCGCTTGTTCGAGCCGTAGACGCGCTGGAGCCGGTCGAGCGCACGCTCGAGGTCGGGGATCCGCGGGAACGTCGCGATGTCGGGGTCGGTCGAGGTCTCGACGTTCGGGGCCCAGCCGGAGAAGGAATACGGGTGGTCGGCGACGCCGGTGGCGTTGAACAGCGCGGCGTTCTGCCGGCGGAAGTTGCGCGAGCCGGCGGCCGTCGTCGGGCACCCGACGGACCGCGCCGCGCGTCCGCGTAGCTCCCGGTAGTTCGCGTCGACGCAGTACAGCGTGCGCAGGAACTGGAGCGGCTTGGTCTGGCTGAAGTTGCCCGGAAGGCCCTGGGGATGCCGGGGGCCCGCACGGGCGCTCAGGCCCATCGGCGCGAACTCGCCGATCAGGACCGTGTCGTGTCCGTGCCCGGTCGCCTGCAGCCCGTTCCACATCTGGCCGGCGAGCGATCGGTACATCTGCGGCGCCACCGACACCGTCGAGCCGTCGATCGCCTGCGGACCGAGGTCCTCGCCGAAGTTGGGCTCGTTCCAGACCGCCCAGAAGTTCACGCGGGGCAGCGGGGCAGTCGCCCCCGGAGGCACGTACGTGCCGCTGTAGCGCTCGCCGGCGGCGCGCACGAACTGGCCGAACGCAGACGGGGACGGGCGCCACGCCCAGAACTGGTTGTCGAGCGCCGCGGGCGGGATCCCCGAGCCCTCGGCCCATCGCGGCGCGCCACCGCTCAGCGTCAGGTCGACTCCGAGACCGTCGTCTTGGGCGAGTTCGACCATCTCGTCGTAGGGCGCCCAGTTGGCTTGGGGGTACGAGGACGGGTTCGAGGCGTTGAAGCCGGCGGGCGCGGTGCGGGACGTCGCGTGAGGCGCGATCTGCGCCCACACGACGATGATCCGCACCATTCGGACGCCGAGCGCCCGGAACGTGCTCATCGTCTGAGCGGGCGCCGTCAGCATCCGGGTCGAGTCCTGGATGATCGAGATCTGCCCCGTCGATCCAAGCGCAGTGGGCGCGACTCCGAGCGCGAGGCCGCTCACGCAAACGACGGCCGCGAGTACGACGGCCAGCAGACCCGCGGTACGTCCCCAGGTCCTGCGCAACTACTTCACCGTCACCTTCACCGTTCGGCTGTAGACGGTGTCGGCGTCGCCCGGGGTGATCAGGCTGGGCGTCAGCAGCGGATCGTTCGGCGGATAGGACCACGCGAGCCTGACCGTGCCGCTCGCGGGGAACGTCAGGTGCAGGTCGAAGTACCCGCGCGAGTTCGTGATCGTCACCGTCCGCAGCGTCGTGAACGCTCCGGATGCCCCCGAGGCGAACTGGACCTGGACCTGCTGGGGGGTGCCGTGAGTGTCGAGGCTCGCGTCGTGCGCCGGGCGTACGTCCCCCCAGACCTCGAGTGAGCGCCCGCGCCGGGTCGAGGTGGCCGGCAGGAACAGCGGCAGGCGGTAGGCGTTGTACCCGGGCTTGGGCGCGCCGCCGTAGAAGACCAGCCCGCTGGCGAACCCGCCGAACTCCGGAACGTTCACCGTCGGATTCGGGTCCCACAGCAGGTACTGCATCGTCGAGGCGATCCGCGAGTTCTTCCAGGACAGGTACTCCGCCCAGTTGATGTACGTCGCCGCGGTCGCCGGCGAGACGAAGTGGCTCGAGCTGTGGTTCGGCGGGTTGGTGATGTAGCCGTACTCGTTGTTGTAGATCGGAAAGCGTGTGCGAGAGCCGTAGAGCCGGACCACGCGGTCGAGCGTGCTCGCGAGCCGCGGCAGCTCAGAGAACTCGGTGAAGTCGGGGTCTTTCGAGCTGGCCTCGGTCGGCGGCAGGTTGACCGGGTACGGGTGGTCGGCGAACCCGGACGCTCGGAACAGGGCGGGATGGGCGGTTCGGAATTGCCGCGAGCCGGCGGCGGTGGTCGGGCACCCGACCGCGCTGGCGGCGCGTCCGCGCAACTCGCGGTAGTTCGAGTCGAGGCAGTACAGCGAGCGGATGAACTGAAGCGGCTTGGTCTGGCCGAAGTTGCCCGGAAGGCCCTGCGGCTGCCGGCGGCGCGGCGGCCCGTTCGAACCGCGGGCGTCGAGGTTCCCGATCAGGATCGTGTCGTGGCCATGCCCGGTTAGTCCCAGGCCGCGCCAGCCGGCGTCGAGCAGGCCCCGGTACGCCGCCGGGGCGGCCGGCACGCTCGAGCGCTTGATCGCCTGCGGCGCGAGGTCTTCGCCGAAGTTTGGCTCGTTCCACAGCTCCCAGAAGCTCACCCGCGGCAGGTCGTTGGCGTCGCCGTGGGCGATCACGTTCATGGTCGGGTCGTAGCTGCCGCTGTAGCGGGTGGCGACCGCCTCCACGAACTGTCCGAACGCTGACGCCGACGGCTTCCACTCGCCGTATCCGCCCGGTGAGGGCTGACCGCTGCCCGCCGCCCACAGGGGGGCCGGTCCTGTCAGCGAGAAATCGACGGCGATGCCGTCGGCGTGTGCGTCACGGACGATCTGGTCGTAGATGGCCCAGTTCGCGGCGGGATACGACGCCGGAAGCACCGCACCCGAGCCCGCTGGGCGCCTGGAAGGCGCCACCGTGTTCCAGGCCAGCGTGACGCGCACGACTCCGGCGCCGAGCTCCCGTAGCGTCTGGAGCGTCGGACCGGGCACGGTGAGCATCCGCGCGTCGTCCTGGAACATCGCGACCTGGCCCGTCTGCGCGAGCGCCCGGGCCGGCAGGGGCAGGAGCGCGGCGCCCGCCACGACGCCGGCGACCGACATCGTGATCCCAAGTCGCCTCACCAGGTGCATCGGTGTTGACAACAGACCGGCCCGGAGGAAGTTGCGCCCAGGCGCGCGCCTAGCCGATCGTCACGGGCGCGACGCGGCTGTACTCAAGCGTGCCGCCGGGGGCAGACCATGCGATCCGGACCGAACCGCTCGAGGGGAATTTCACCGACGAAGTGAAGTAACCGTAGGCGTTGGCGATCGTGACTCGTTGCAGCGTCTTGAACATGCCACCGCTCGCGGGCTTGAACTGGATGCTCGCCACCTGCGCCGCCTTCGACGCAAGCATCGCGAAGTGCGCCGGCCGGACGCAGCCCCACACCTCGAGAGACTGGCCTTGCTTGCCGTGCGCAGAGGGCAGGTAGAGCGGAATCCGGAACGCGTCGTACATCGGATCCTTAGGCGTCCCGTTGGCGAACTCGAGCCCGGTGTCGAAGTTGCTCGGGGGCGGTGGGTCGGTGAGTAGGTACTGATCCCACGAGGCGACCCGGGGGTCGCTCCAGCTGATGTACTCGGCCCAATTCAGGTAGTAGGCGGCAAGCGTCGGGCTGATCGCCCGTGCGATCTTCTCTGGCGGATTGGTCTGGTAGCCGAACTCGGTGTCGTAGATCGGGTACTTCGTGGTCAGCCCGTACGCGGCGATCGCCCCGTCGAGCGTCGCTTCGAGGCTGGGCAACTTGGGCAGGTCGCCGTAGTCGGGTTCATGCGACGTCGGGACGTTGGGGGTCACCTGCCCCTGCGGGTAGGGGTGGATCGCGAATCCGCTCGCGTGGAACAGCCCCGGGTGCTCGCTCGGGAACTGCTTCGATGCGGCGGCCGTCGCCGGGCATCCGCGTAGCGTCGCGGCGGTGCCCTGCAACGGGTGCAGCGAGCCATCGACGCAATAGAGCGCGCGGATGAAGCGCAATGGCACCATCCCCGAGAAGTTCCCTGGTTGACCGTTGGTCGTCTGTCCGCGTGGCGCGACCTCGCCGATCACGATCGTGTCGCCCGCGTGCCTGGTCTGCCCAAGTGCGGTCCAGGCGGCGTCGACCAGCTCACGGTAAAGCAGGGGTGAGACCTCGACGGTCGAGTTGTCGACCGCCTGCGGCGCGAGTTGCGCGCCGTAGTTCGGCTCGTTCCAGATCGACCAGAAGCGCACGGCAGGTAGCGGGCTGCTCTGGCCTGACGGCGTGTAGTGACCGTCGTACCGGGTCCCGACCGCCTGCACGAACAGTCCGTATTCCTTCGCCGAGGGCTCCCAGGAGCCCACGAATCCGGGGGAGGTCCCCGCCGGTAGGCCCGGCCCGACCGCCCACAACGGGGCGGGGGCCTCAAGCGCGAGGTCGACGCCGATGCCGCGCGACGCCGCGGCCCGGACGATCGCGTCGTACGGCGCCCACAATCCCGCCGCGTACGCGGCCGGATTGGTGGCCTGGAACCCGGCCGGGATCGTGTGCGAGGCGTAATCGGGGGCCATCGAGCCCCAGGGCATGAACACCTTGACGTCGTCGACGCCGAGCGCCTTAAGCTCGTCCAGCGCCGGGCCCGGGCTTGCGAACAGCTGAGCCTGCGCCTCGAAGATCGTCTCTAGCGGCGGCCTAATGGATGCATGCGCAGTCGGGTGCGACGACCCTCCGCCGCAGGCGGCGACGGCGACCGCGACGCCCGCAGCAAGCCCCGCCGCGGCCAGTCTGAGCGTCCACCTTGTGCGGGGCAGCCGGGTTGCAATGGGCGCGAGGATTCGTCTCAAGAGATGGCGCGATTGGTTCCGGAGGGCTGCCGGGGGCGAAGATCAGCGCCAGGTCCCGCTCTACAATGCGCGCGGATGCTTGTCCCGGCCCGCTCGGACGCCGCAGTGGCGGCCCGGACCTCCAAGGCGCTGAGGGTAGCAAGCAACTCGGTCGACGCATGGGTCCTCGCCGGGCTGACCGGACTCGGCGCGGTGCATCAGGTTCACCACGCTGGGCGCGCAGAGCTACTGGTTCGACGAGGCCCAGGCCGCCCACGAGCTGCACCTCTCGTTCGGGTCGATGGTCAACTCGATGGTCGTCCACGAGGCCAACCCGCCGTTGTACTTCGTGCTCGGGTGGGTGTGGGGGCGCTTGTTCGGAACCGGCGACGTCGGGCTGCGGTCGCTGTCGGCGCTCGTCGGGACCGCCGTGATCCCGATCGCCTACCTGTGCGGGCGCGAGCTCGTCTCGCGACGCGCCGGGTTGGTGGCGGCGGCGTTTGCCGCGCTCAGCCCGTTTCTGATCTGGTACTCCCAGGAGGCGAGGGAGTACATGCTGCTGGTCGCTCTGTGCGGGCTGTCGCTCTTCTATTTCGCCAGGGCTTGGCGGGATCCGTCGGGGCGGAACATCGCGCTGTGGGGGGTGTTCTCCGCGCTCGCGATCCTCACCCACTTCTTCGCCGGGTTCCTGATCGCCCCCGAGGGCGTGTGGCTGCTGTACGTCATCCGCAATCGGGCGATTGCGTACGCGGCGGGGGCGGTGGCAGCCGTGCAGTTGGCGCTGGTCCCGCTGCTGATCTCTCAGGCCGGGAATACGCTGCTCGGCTTCATCACCGGGACGAGCCTGACCACGAGGGTTCAGCAGGTGCCGGTCGCGTTCGGACTCGGGAACCTGTACCTGAGCCCCGACGCGCGCTACGGACTGCTGGGAGCGGCGGCGCTGGCCGGGGCCGTGATCGTGCTGCTGGTCATCGGGTCAGACTGCGAGAGCTTCGTGGGGCGGCCGCGGCCGCCGCGCTGGCCGCGGTCGTGTTGCTGCTTCCGCTCGCCCTCGCGCTCGTTGGGGAGGACTACTACATACCACGCGCGCTGATGCCCGCCTGGATTCCGCTGGCGGTCGTGGTCGCCGCTGCATGCACGGCGCCGCGCGCGCGCGTTGCGGGCGCAGTGCTCGCCGTCGTCCTGCTGGCGAGCTTCGATCTACGCGCAAGCGAAGGTGAGCGGCAGCCCGCAATACCAGCGCCCGGATTGGCGCGGCGTGGCCGCAGCGCTCGGCGCTACGAACAGCGCGCGCGCGATCGTCGCCGACGCCGGGTCGCTCGCCACCGACCCGCTCGCCACCTACCTTCCGCGCGTCCCATGGAACCAACCGGCCACCGGATCGGCGACCGTCGGCGAGGTCGATGTAATCGGCTACCGCTGGCAGACGCTCGGGCGCCCGTTGCCCGCCGGCGCGCGCCTAGATCTCGACGAAGACCGTCGATGACTACGTCGTCGGTCGCTTCTCGATCGACCCATCACGGAGCCTGACCAGGGCGCAGCTCGCCGCCACCGCTGGATCGCTGCTCGGGCCTCCCGTGGTCGGAGCAGCAGTGCTCATCCAGAACGCAGCCTCGGCACGCTGACGCGCGAGCCGCGCGTGATCCTGCTCCTCCACAACCGCTACCGGACGACCGGTGGCGAGGAGCGCGCGGTCGCCGAGATCGCCGCGCTGCTCCGCCGCCGCGGCCACGAGGTCGAGGTGCTCGAGCGCTCGAGCGACGCGCTCGGACGCGGGAAGGCGGCGCTCGGCCTGCTCGCCGGGGGACTCGATCCCGACGCGATCGGCCAGACCGTGCGCCGGCTGCGGGCCGAGGTCGTGCACGCCCACAACGTCCATCCGATGTTGGGGTGGCGCGCGCTCGCCGCGTCCCAGGCCGCGGGCGCGCGGACACTGCTCCATCTCCACAACTTCCGGCTGTTCTGCGCGATCGGGATCGCCTACCGCGACGGCGCGCCGTGCTTCCGCTGCCGCGGCAGCAGCACGTTCCCGGGCGTGCGCCTGCGCTGCCGCGGGTCGTTGCCCGAGGCGATCGTGTACGGGGCGGCGCTGCACCGCCAGCAGCCGCGGTTCTACGAGCACGTCGATCAGTTTGTCGCCGTCAGCGAGTCGACCGCCGCCCATCTGCGCGACTTGGGACTGCCGGCCTCGTTAACCGCCACGTTGCCCAACTTCATGCCCAACGACGCCTTTGCCTCGGAATCTCGCGCCGGGGCCGGAGAGTTCGCGCTCGCCGCCGGCCGCCTGACCGAGGAGAAGGGCTTCGACACCGCGATCGCCGCCGCCCGGGGCGCTGGCGTCCCGCTCGTGATCGCCGGCGAGGGACCGGACGAGGCGCGTCTGAAGGGACTGGCCGCCGGCGCGGACGTCCGCTTCACGGGCCTGCTCAGCTCCAGCGACTTGGCGGCGCTCCGCGCCCGTGCCGCGGTCGTACTCGCGCCCTCGCGCTGGGAGGAGCCGTGCCCGTACTCGGTGCTCGAGTCGCTCGCCACCGGGGTGCCGGTCCTGGCCGCCGATCGCGGCGGCCTGCCTGAGCTCGTGGGGGAGGCGGCAACGCTGCCCGCCGCCGATCTGACCGCGTGGTCGGGCGCGCTCGCGGAGCTCTGGCAAAGCCCCGAAACGAGGACCGAGCGCGGCGCCGCGGCGCTGGCTCGGGCCCGGGAGCGGTTCGGCGAGGACCGCTACTACGACCGGCTGATGCAGCTATACGGCGGGGTTTCCCCATAAGCTTGCGCCGATGATGCGGCGGCGTGTCACCTCGCTCGCGATCGTGTGCGCACTGCTGGCGCTCGCGCCGGCCGTCGTTGCCGCGACGTCGGGCGGCACGGCCCAGCAGGCGATCGCCGACTGCAACGCCAACCAGGCGCTGACCAAGCAGTACTCGGCGGCCACGCTGCGAGAGGCGCTCTCGACGATGCCGGCGGCCATCCGCGAGTACAGCAACTGCTACGACGTAATCGAGAAGCAGTTGCTCGCCCAGCTCGGGACGAGCTCCACGGGCGCGGGGACGACCACCTCGAGCTCGAGCGGGTCGGTGCTTCCGACCTGGCTGATCATCGTGATCGTGATCCTGGCGCTCGGGGCGCTGACGTTCGGTGCGCTCGCGATCCGGCGCCGGCGGGTCGAGGGGCCGGGCGGTCCGGATTCGCCGAGCCAAACCGGAACCGGTCCTGAGACCCCCGATGACCCCGGGTCCCCCGACGACCCGTCCGGGTCAGGCCCCGCCGACGGGGCCTGACCGCGCACGAGTCGAATTCCGGCTACCTACCGGACGGTGATCTTCTGCGTCCGGCTGGTGACGGTGCCGCCGCTGAGCAGCGGGTCGCCCGTCGGATAGGTCCAAGCGGTCCTCACCGAGCCGCTGCTCGGGAACGCCAGGTGGACGTCGAAGTAACCGCGCGAGTTCTTGATCGGCACGGTTGCGATCGTCGTCCACGCGCCCTTCGAACCGGCCTGGAACTGGACGAGGACGCTCTGCGCCTTGCCGGTGTCCAGCTTGGCGAACAGCGCGGGTCGTACGTTGCCCCAGACCTCGAGCTTGCCCCCCTTGTGGGTCGACGTGTGAGGCAGCCACAATGGCATGCGATACGCCGCGTATCCGGGCTTCGGGCTTCCGTTCGGGTTGATCAGCCCGGTGTCGAACGACGCCGGCGGCGCTTGGTCGATCAGCGCGTATTGCGAGTAGCTGTTCAGCCGTGACTGCTTGTAGCTGAGGTACTCGGCCTCATTCATGTAGATCGCCTGGTTCGCCTGGCTTACACCCTCGTTCGGATCGGGCGGCTTGGTCCGGAAGCCGTACTCCGTGCTCCACACCGAGTAATGCGTGTGCGAGCCGTAGATCCCGTTCAACCGGTCGAGCGTGCCCTCGAGCCGCGAGAGCTCGGGCAGATCGGCGAAATTGGGGTCGCTCGGCGCCCCGGCACACAGCTTCACGGGGTTCCCGCACAGGTGGGTCGGCAGGTTCGGCGCCGATGCCTCCTCATACGGATGGGCGGCAAACCCGCTGGCGCTGAACAGCGCCGGATTCTGCTTGCGGAAGCTGCGCGACGCGGCCGCCGTGCTCGGGCAGCCCTGGGCCTTCGCGGCCGAGCCCCGTAGCTCGCGGTAGTTCGAATCGACGCAGTACAGCGACCGCAGGAAGATCAGCGGCTTCATGTTGGCGAACACGCCCCAGGCGTTCACGCCGTGCGGCGTCACCTCGCCGAACAGGATCTTGTCCGTCCGGGTGGTGTGGCCGGTGGCCTGGAACGAGCTCCACGCCGCATCCACGAGGTTTCGGTAGATATGCGGGCTGTTCGGGATCGTCTGGTTGCGCCCGGTTCCCTGCGGCGCGATGTCGTAGCCGTAGTTCGGCTCGTTCCAGATCGACCAGAAGCTCACGCGCGGCAGCGCCGTGGCCGAGCCGGCCGGCTTGTAGGACCCGTCGTAGCGGGTGCCGACGGCCTTGACGAAATAGCCGAACTCCTTCGCCGAAGGCTCCCAGTCCTCGCGGAAGTAGCCGGTGGCGCTCTTCGGCGCCCCTGAACCGGTCGCCCACAGCGGCGCGGGACCGTTGACGGTGAAGTCGACCGCGATGTGGTCGGCCGCGGCATCGCGTACGACCGCGTCGTACGGCGCCCAGCCACCGGCCGCGTAGCTGGCGGGGTTGGTGGCGTTGAAGCCCGCCGGGCGCTTGGTCGAAAGCGGCGACGGCGCGATCGCGTTCCAGGTGACGTTCACCCGGATCATGTTCACGCCCAGGTCGCGAAGTTGCTGGAGGGTGCCAGCGGGGTTGCCCAGGACCTGCGGGTCGGCCTGGAACACCGACGTCTGCGTGGTCGAGGCGGCCGCCGGGGCGGCATTGACGGCCACGACGCTGAGGAGCAGTGCGGCGGCTATGGGGATTTTGCGTCTGATGTTTGTAGGCACAAAGAACCCAACTACCCAAGACCGCTGAAGTTGCGCCCGGGCGGTCACCGCCTTGCAACCCAACGCCCACGATGCCGCCTCTACACTGGCCGTATGGCTTCAGAGCGCCAGATCCAGGTTGGCGGTGTCCCGATCGGGGGCGGTGCCCCGGTCGCGGTCCAGACGATGACCAAGACCGAGACCGCCGATCTGCGGGCGACGATGGACCAGATCCGCACGGTCGCCGAAGCCGGCGCCGACATCGTCCGCGTCGCGGTCCCGCGCGAAAAGGACGTCGAGGCGCTCCAGAACGATCGTCCGCGACTCGCCGATCCCGGTGATCGCCGACATCCACTTCAACTACACACTGGCGCTGAAGGCGCTTGACGCCGGCGCGCACTGCGTCCGCCTGAACCCGGGCAACATCGGCGGACCCGACAAGGTCGCGCTCGTGACCAAGCGCGCGAACGAGCTGGGCACGCCGCTCCGGATCGGCGTCAACTCGGGATCTCTCCCGGCCCATCTGCGCGAGCTCGAATTCGAGAACCCGGTCGAGGCGCTGGTCACGGCCGCGGTCGAGTTCGTCGAGCTGATGGAGCGGCTCGAGTTCACGAACTTCAAGGTGTCGATGAAGTCGACCAGCGTCCCCAACACGATCGCGTCGAACCGCCTGCTGTCGGAGCGGATCCCGTATCCGCTGCACCTCGGGATCACCGAGGCCGGCACCAAGTGGTCGGGCTCGCTGAAGTCCGCGGTCGGCCTGGGGACGCTTCTGGCCGACGGCATCGGCGACACGATCCGGATCTCGCTCTCGACGTTCCACGCCGAGGAGGAGGTCAAGGTCGCCTGGGAGATCCTCAAGGCTCTGAAGCTGCGCGAGCGCGGCCCGGTGCTGATCGCGTGCCCCACGTGCGGCCGCCTCCAGTTCGACATGGATACGGTCGTGGCCGAGGTCGAGCGGCGCCTCGAGGCCTACGACGACCCGATCGAGGTGTCCGTGCTCGGCTGCGCGGTCAACGGGATCGGCGAGGCCCGCCACGCCGACTTCGGGATCACCGGCGCCAAGGACGCCGGCGCGCTCTACTCCAAAGGCAAGATGATCCGCAAGGTCAAGACCGAGCACCTCGTCGACGAGCTGTTCGCCGAGATCGACAAGTACTACGCCGCCGGCAAGAAGGTCGTGCGCGACGAGCACGCCGCGGCCGAGGCAGAGCAGTGGCTGGCCGAGAACGAGGACGCCACCGCGATGACGCCCGAGCGCATGGCGGCGATGGAAGCCGCCGCTGCCCAGCTCGACGAACAGACCTCGCCAGTGGCGGGTCGCCGCTTCACTCGGGCTTAGGGGCCTCGCTTCGCTCGGCGTCCTCCGGATGATGTCGCGGCCGGCGCGTAAGGCGAGGCATGGATGCCGAGCGCGCCGCAGACGCGACGCCGTTCCGCCGGGCGTCCGTGCCCGGCGGTCGCAATCCCTGTCCGGACGGGGCACAAGGCCCCACGGATGCTGCGAAGCAGCCCAAACTAACTAACGGCTGCGTACCCCTCGGCGACCTTCGCCCAGTTGACGACGTTCCACCACGCGTCGAGATAGTCCGGACGGCGGTTGTTGTACGTCAGGTAGTACGCGTGCTCCCACACGTCGTTGCCGAGCAGCGGCGTCTTGCCGTCTGAGATCGGACTGTCCTGGTTGGCGGTCGAGAGGAGCGCGAGCCCCGAGCCGTCGTGTACCAGCCACGTCCAGCCCGAACCGAACCGCTTGACGCCGTTGTCCTTGAACTTCGCCTTGAAGTCGTCGAACGAGCCAAAGGCCGCGTCGATCGCCGCACGCAGGTCGCCGTCGGGCTCGCCGCCGCCGTTCGGCGACATCCACTCCCAGAACTTGGAATGGTTTGAATGGCCGCCGGCCTGGTTGCGGACGCCGGCCTGCTTGTCGCTGGGCAGCTTGTCGAGGTTCTTGAGCACCTCGTCGACGGGCTTGTCAGCCCATTCCGTGCCCTCGAGCAGACCGTTGGCGGCGGTCACGTACGCCTGATGATGCTTGTCGTGGTGGAGGTGCATCGTCTGCTCGTCGATCGTCGGCGCGAGCGCGTCGTAGTCATACGGCAGCGGCGGAACTTCGTAGGCCATCGCATGCTCCTTGCATCAGATTCTTCGGGACGTCCTCCTTCTATCACGCCCGGGTACGCTGCGCTTGTTGTGACTCTGCTTTCGACCTACTTCCTCCCGACCGAGCGTGAGCCGCCCGCCGACGCCGAGGCGATCTCGCACAAGCTTTTGGTGCGTGCCGGGCTGATCCGTCAGGTGGGCGCGGGGTTCTGGAGCTGGCTGCCGGCCGGGTGGCGCGTGCACCAGCGGATCGTCCAGATCGTCCGCGAGGAGATGAACGCGATCGGTGGCCAGGAGATGCTGATGCCGGTCCTCCAACCCGCCGAGGCCTGGCGCCGCACGGGGCGCTACGACATCGAGGAGCTGTTCAAGCTCAAGGACCGGCGGAACGCCGACCTCGTCCTCGCGATGACCCACGAGGAGGTCGTCACGAGCCACGTCGCGGCCGCCGTGAGGTCGTACCGCGACCTGCCACTGATCCTCTACCACTTCCAGGTCAAGGAGCGCGACGAGCCGCGACCGCGCGCCGGCGTGCTCCGCACCCGCGAGTTCATCATGAAGGACTCGTACACGTTCGACCGCGACCCGGACGGCCTCGAGGTCGCCTACCAGAAGCACGTGGTGGCCTACGACCGGATGATGGACCGCTGCGGCCTCGAGTGGTACCGGGTCGAGGCCGACGTCGGGATGATGGGCGGGAGCGGCGCCCACGAGTACATGGCGCCCTGCCCGGCCGGCGAGAACGAGGTCGTGCTCGCCGCGGGCTATGCCTCAAATCTCGAGGTGGCGAGCGCCGAGCCGCAGCCCGTAACGCTCGAGCCTGCCCTCGACGCTCCTCAGCTCGTGCCGACGCCCGGAATGACCACGATCGACGCCGTCGCCACCGAGCTCCGCCTGCCCGCGGGTGCGCTGCTCAAGGCGTTCCCGGTGATCGTCGACGGCGACGCGATGAAGCTCGTGGTCGTCCGCGGCGACCATCGCGTCAACGAGATCAAGCTGGGCACCGCGCTCGGGAAGGATTTCCGCCCCGCCCACCCCGACGAGGTGACGGCGAGGCTCGGGCCGCCCGGCTACATCGGCCCGGTGGGCGCGCAGATGCCGGTCCTGCTCGACGCCGGCGTCGCCGACGGCGCCTACGTCGTCGGCGCCAACGAGCCCGACGCGCACCTGCGCGGAGTCGAGCCCGGCCGCGACTTCCCGTACGAGCGCGTCGACGTCCGCACGGTTGTGCCCGGCGACACGATCAACGGGAGCGTGATCCGGATCGAGCCGGCGATCGAGGTCGGCAACATCTTCAAGCTCGGGACCCGGTACTCGCTGCCGCTCGGCGCCCGGTATCTCGACGAGTCGGGCCAGGAGCAGCTCATCCACATGGGCTGCTACGGGTTCGGGCCCGCGCGGGCAGCCGCCGCCGCGGTCGAGCAGTACGCCGACGAGCAGGGGATCTCCTGGCCCCGCACGATCGCGCCGTTCGACGTCGAGCTGGTCACGCTTGGCAAGGAGGGGAGCGACGAGCGCGATTTCTCCGACCGGCTCTACGAGGGGCTTCGCGAGGTGGGGCTCGACACGCTCTATGACGAGCGCGACGCCGGCCCCGGAGAGAAGTTCACCGACGCCGAGTTGCTCGGCTGCCCGCTACGCGTGACGGTCGGCCGGCGGACGCTGTCCTCGGGCGAGCTCGAGGTGCAGGTCCGGCGGGGGCGGGAGTCGCGCACCGTTCCGGTGGACGGCGCCGCCGAGGCGGTGGCCGAGCTGTGGCGCGTCCTGCCCTGACCGGCCGACGCGGGGCGCGGTGAGCGAGCGGGCGGGCAGGCGGGTGAGCCCCAACATAAGCAAGCGGCGCCTGACCGGAATCGATCGTTCCGGGCCGGCGCCCGAGGCGACGACGTCGGGCCACCCGCTGAACCCGTGGACGATCCCGAACGCGATCGACTTCATCCGGCTCGCCGCGATTCCCGTTTTCCTCGTGATCGCGCTGTCGAGCGACGACGGGCAGGACGCGCTCGCGGTCGTGCTGTTCGGGGTGATCGGCTGGTCGGACTACCTCGACGGCTTCGCGGCGCGACTGACCGGCCAGTACAGCCGGCTCGGCGCGCTGCTCGACCCCCTCGTCGATCGGCTCCTGATCGTCTCGGGCATGGTCGTGTGCTGGCACTTCTCGCTGCTGCCGAAGTGGGCGCTCGCGATCGTGATCGCGCGCGAACTGTTCATGCTGGTCGCGAGTCGCTACGCGCTCCGCCACGGCATCGAGATCCAGATCAACTGGGCTGGGCGGATCGGGGTCGCGCCGATCGCCGGGGCGCCGTTCTTCGCGATGGCCGGCGTGCACTGGCTGGCCCTGATATTGCTGTACATCGGGATCGCGTTCTCGTTGACCGCGACCGTGCTATACGTACGGCGCGGCGCGGAGATTCTGCGCGCTCGTCACGCCGCGGAGGAGGACCGGGTCAAACTCTCAAGTTGAGCTTGAGCCTCGGAGTTTGCCAGGGTATACTGGCCGCTTCGCGCACTCCGACCCAGAAGCACCCGGAGGATCTGATCTGCATGGACACGTTTCCCGATCTTGGCTCACTGACCGATCAGGAGCTCAAGGAGCTCATCAAGCAGCTGACCGACGAGGAGATGGAGATCTCCTATCGACGGCGGATCCTGCACGGGAAGATCGACATCCTCCGCGCCGAGTTGGTCAACCGGCTGCGCAAGAAGGACGAGACCGGCGAGCTCGTCATTACCGGTGCCGATGTCCAGCAGCTGACCGACATCCTGGCCGGCCGCGTCCCGGGGTCCGAGTCCGAATAGCGGGCGTCGGTGGCCCAGCACTGTCCAGAGTGCGGTTTTGCCAACGACGAGGGCGCCAACTACTGTCAACGGTGTGGCGCCTTCCTGGCGCACTCCGACCCGCCGCCCGGGACGACGACGGCCACCTACAAGCTCGGGGAGACGGGCGAGCTCGAGGAGCTCGAGTTGGACGACGTCATCGAGCGAGGCCCGGCGCTGGTGATCCGCGCCGGCGGTGGGCGCGCGGGCGAGTCGTTCCCGCTCGGCCCGGGACGGATCACGATCGGCCGCCGGCCGGTCTCGGACGTCTTCCTCGACGACGTCACGGTCTCGCGTGACCACGCGATCCTGGTGCGCCGCGGCGACGAGTTCTACCTCGACGACTGCGGGTCGCTCAACGGGACCTACGTCAACCGCCGCCGGATCGAGTCCCACCATCTCGTCGACGGCGACGAGTTGCAGATCGGCAAATACAAGCTCGCGTTCCTGAGGCGCTAATGGCCACTCCCGACACCCGCGACCCCGCCGCCGTCGAGATCCCCGATGCGGCCATTCAGGATGCCGAGCGGCCCCGCCAGAAGGCGGTCACGATCGGGACCGTGTGCAAGGCATTGGGGCAGGAGTTCCCGGACATCTCGATCTCGAAGATCCGCTACCTGGAGGACCAGAAGCTGCTCTCGCCCCGCCGCACCCAGGGCGGCTACCGGCTCTACACCCAGAACGACATCCAGCGGCTGCGGACGATCCTGCGCCTCCAGCGGGACGAGTTCCTGCCGCTGCGGGTGATCCGCCAGGAGCTTGCGGGCGGCCGTGTCGAGCGCGAGGTCACCCCGCCGCCGGCCGCGGCCGATGGTCGCTCGGTCCGGCGCGCGCTCGTCTCGTCGCACCCGGGTGCGCTGTACTCGCTCGAGGACGTGGTCGAGGAGACCGGGGCGGAGGCCGGGCTCGTGCGCGAGCTGGTCGAGTTCGGTGTGATCAAGGGCGAGCTCCGCGCCGGCGTGCGCTACTACGACGAGACCGAGCGGGAGATCGTCCGAGCGGTCTCCGAGCTCGCGCGGTACGGCGTCGGCGGTCGCAACCTGCGCGTGTTCCGCAGTTCGGCCGACCGCGAGGCGCAGCTGCTCCAGAGCATCCTCGCGCCGGCGCTCCGCTCGCGTAATCCCGAGCGGCGGCGCGAGGCGCTCGAGGCGCTCGAGAACCTCGCGTCGGTGACGTCGCATCTGAAGCATCTGCTGTTGATCCGCGATCTGCGCAAGATCGCGACTTAGCTCGGTTTTCTGAGGCGGCCCGCGCTCGAGTACTCGTCGTGAGCGTGTTCGACTCGAGGTTCATGCCGGGGCGTGGCCGCATGTGGCGGGCCGAGCGAACCCTCCAGGTTCTGGCCACGCCCTCGGCCCTGTGGGAGGTGGTTTCCGACCCCCTTCAGATGACGCGATGGTGGCCCGGCGTGGCGCGCGTGGAGGGGGTAGAGGAGGACCAGTTCACGCTCGTGTTCCAGACCAAGCGCAAGCGGCCGGTCCGCATGGACTTCCGCGTGCTCGCCTCGGACGCGCCGGGGACCGGGGGGGAGGCGTCCGGACACCGGGCCTGGGAGCAGGAGGTGCAGGGAACCCCATTCGAGCGGGTGCTTGAAAGCTCGATCACGGAGGTGCTGCTCGACCCGGCACACGGCGGAACCACGCAGGTCACGATCGCCCAGGCTCAGAAGCTCCGCGGGTACTCGAGGAGCGGCGCGATGCTGTTGCGCCGGGCGACGGCCAAGCGGCTCGGGGAGGCGCTGGACGCGCTCGAGCAGATCGTGAGCGCGTGAGCGGGCTTGGGAGGGTCAGCTCGTCGTAGGGATCTTGAGCGTGCCCTGGAGGACGATCGGACCCGGGGTCTTCGGGGCGTTCTGCGTTTCCAACGTGAGCAGCAGCTTCGAGTAGTGGGAGGCGTTGGCGGGGAGCGCGCCGCCGGTCTCGAGCTTGCCGTTCGTGCCCACCTTCTGTTTGACGAACCCGACCCGCGCGCTGTCGGTCGGAGTGTTCGATAGCCACACCGCATAGGCGTTATTCGAGTTGGGCTTAAGCCCGGACGCCGCGATGATCACGCCGACAGCCGTTCCCTCCTGGACGATCAGCGCCGCCCCCTTGGCCGCCCCGCCGCTCGGCGGGTTCATGTTGACCTGCGCGATGACCTTCGGCTTGACGGTCGACGTGCCGGTCGTGCCTGTGCCGTCGGCCTGTGCCGGCGGCGGCCGACGTCGACGACGTCGATGTGCTCGTGCCCGCCGCTGCTGTGCCGGTCGAGGCCGGCTTCGATTTGCCGCCACTGAGGGCCACGATCAGGACGACCACGACAACGATTACGACGACGGTGCCGGCAAGCAGGAAGATCACGCCGCCCCGCCGCGAGCTCGGTCGGTCGGTCGGTCGCGGAATCCTGCGCCCGGGCGCCCGCTCAGGTCGGTCGGCGGCTTTCGGTCTGGCTCCGGTCGCGGGCTCGGCGGACGTTGCCTTCGTCTTGGCGTCGGTTGCGCCGGTGCGGGCTCGAGCCGTCCCCTCGGGGATCTCGGGGAGCGGCTTGCTCGCGACCGAGCTCAGCTCCGAGGCGAGCACCCGCGCCCACGCCCGCTCATACGGCGACTCGGCGAGGCGGTCACGCGCCTGCTCAGCCACCTTGTCCGGCAGCTGACCGAGCAGGTAGTCGGTGATCAGCGCCCGGCTCTCGGGGGCCAGGCCCGTGTCCGGCCCGATTGCGTCGAACGCCGCCAGCGCCCGCGCGCGCACCGCCGCCCGGTCGATCGCGAGCAGCCGCGCGATGTCGTCGTAGCTGCGGCCGCGCTGCAGCACGAGATCGAGGACCGCGCGCTGGTCGGGAGGAAGGTTGTCGAGCGACGCCATCGGAACCGCTTAGCGTAGTGGGGCATACGAAGGCATGCGGCGGATGGGCGGACAGTATGGTCCCGCGTTCGCATGAGCTTCGACGCGCTCTACGGACTCGAGCTGACCGATTGCTCGGACTCTTTGGTCCGGGGCCGCGTGTTGGTGCGCGAAGAGCTCAAGCAGTCCGCGGGCGTCGGTGCACGGGGGCGTGTACAGCGCGATCTCGGAGGCGGTCGCCGTGCGCGAGGAACCGAGATCGCGGTCGCGGGCGAGGGTCAGGTCGCCGTCGGGCTTTCGAATCTCACCACGCAGCTGCATCCGATCACCGGCGGCACGATCCACGCCACCGCTGTCCGCCGGCATCGGGGGCGGACGACCTGGGTGTGGGAGGTCGAGATCGAGGACGACGACGGGCTGCGGTGCGCGGTGGCGCGGGTGACGATCGCCGTTCGGGATCGCTGAGCCGCGGGTAACTTTCAAGCGCTCAACGGGAACCGTCCACTTCGCCCGAGAACATGCGCCGCACCCTGCTGTCCCTGATGCTCCCGCTCGCGATGCTGCCGGCCGGCTGGCCCCACCACCTCGCGCTGGGCGTGAGCGACGTGCCCGGCGACGCTCAGGCGCTGCACGCCCACGCCCCCATCGACATGCGCTACCAGTACCTCGCCGGCGGGGTCAACACCGGCCACGGGTGGGCCACCTGGAACCCCGACGGGAGCTTCGTCTCGATGTATGTGCGCGAGTCGCTCGCCGCGCATGTGATTCCTGTGTTCAGCTACTACCAGATGCTCCAGTCCGAGCCTTCGGTCGGGGCGACCGAGCAGGCCCGCGACCTCTCGAACATGCGAAATCCGGCGACGATGAAGGCCTACTGGGCGGACTACAGCCTGCTGCTGCGGCGCGTGGCCGCGGCCGCGGGGTCGCGGCTCGTGATCATCCACGTCGAGCCCGACCTGTGGGGGTATCTGGAGCAGGCGAACGCGGTTGGGTTGGCGCGCGCGTTTGCCCGTCGCCTGATCGCTCTGCGGGACCGCCTGGCGCCACACGTGCTGCTCGCGTATCACCTCAGCGTGTGGGGGACTGACCTGGACATCACGAACAGCAAGCCGTCGCTGGCCGAGACGGGCGCGCTGGCGGCGAAGTCGGCCGCGTTCTACGAGTCGCTCCACGCCCACTTCGATCTCGTGTTCAACGACGTCACCGACCGCGACGCGGGCTACTACCAGTACGTCGAGGGCAACCCGCACACCTGGTGGGGTCCAGCCGACTTCGCCCGTGAGAACCGGTACATCGCCGGCTTCACGCGGCGCACCCATATGCCCGTCGTGCTCTGGCAGTTGCCGCTCGGCGACACGCACGAGAACAACACACCGAACCACTACCAGGACAACCGCCTGCAGTGGTGGCTCGGCCCCGGGTCGGCGGCGGCCGCGCACCTGCGTGCGACGCGCGACGCCGGCGTGATCGGGCTCCTGTTCGGCGCCGGCGCCACCGGCAACACGACCGATATGACCGACGGCGGCTTGTTCTACCGGTTCGCGCGGAGCTACGAACAGCACCCGCTCTCGGTGGCGGGGCTGTTCTGATATAGCGGTGCGTTTGTCAAGGGGGGACGTCGAAGTTTCGCCGTGAGGTATGTCGCGGGCGGTCGATTTTTGACGTTGTCTCAGGAGGGCGGGACGTCGGGCTCGGTGACGGCGTTGCCAGTCTGAAATGCGGGGATTGGCTTACCCCATGGCCCTGTTTCTGCTGCCGGCGGTGCACAGGTCTAGGAACGTGCGTGGCACCGGGGGGGGTGCTGCTCATAGAACGATCGTGCGTGCCGGCCGCTGTGTCGGCCCGGCGTCCCGGCCTCCTGAGCTGGGGGTGCTGCTGGTCTGTTGGTGAGGCCTGGGTGGATCAGGGTGCGGTCGCGGCGGCCCACAGGAAGCAGGACAGCTCCCGAGCGACGGCGACGATCGTGACATTGTGGTGTTTGCCGCGTGCCTTCATCGAGGTGTAGAGGTGGTGCAGGCGCTGCTGGGCGCGGTTGGAGATCTGCAGGATGTGGTCGGGCTGGCCTTCCTGGCGGTTCTTGAGGGTCACGCCGATGCGCGGTTCGCGAGCGTATTGCCAGGCCGATTCGACGAGCAGTCGGCGGGCGAGCATCGAGCCGGTCTTCGTGATCTGACCGTGCCGGTCTGACTCGCCGGATTGGGATCGTGATGGCGTCAGTCCGAGCCAGCTCCCGACGCGGTGTGCTTTCTGGAACCGTGCCCAGTCCGCGCCGAGCTCGAGATGGATCGCCAGCGCGGTGAGGGTGTCCACGCCACGGAACGCGCGCAACCGGGCGACCGTCGGCCACCACTCGGGATCGGTCGCGAGCTCCCCGATGCGCTCAGCGAGAACCTGCTTGCGGGCGGTCAGCCCGTCCACGCACGCGATCAGATCTGCCCACGTCAGCTGCGACATCGGCTCGCGGAACTGCTGGCCGGCGAGCCAGCGGCGATGCTTCTGCGTCCAAGTCGACGGCTCGGGATACACCCGGCCGTGGCGCAACAGCATCTTCGAGACGCGATGGCGCGCGTTCATCAGATCCCGCCGGCACGCGTCATGCGCGCGCGTGAGCTCCCGTCCGGCCTCGACCTGCATCGAGGGCACCACCACCGGGTGCAGCGACCCGGCGATCAGACACCGCGCGAGCAGCTCGGCGTCCTTGCGATCGGTCTTGACCCTGTCGCCCTTCCCCCTCGGTGTCAGGCCCGGCGCGATCACCTCGATCGCGATCCCCGCCGCGGCCGCCGCCCGGTAGAGCCCGTACCCGGTCGGCCCGGCCTCATAGCACGCCCTGACCGGCCCTGAAAGCGTCGTGAGCCACTCGACCGGCGCCTGCACCCCCGCACCGAATCGCATCCGTGTCAACTCGCCGCTCATCACATCGATCGCCGCGGCATGCGCTGACCGCGCGTGGACATCAAACCCGACATACGTCATCGTTCCGGGCATGGCCGGACCTCCTCAACTCATCTTGGGGTCAGCCGGAGCCAATCTCCGGCCAGACAAACCCCCGCGAGGAGCGTCCGGCCACTCAGCCCGGCAGGCAACCCCTGCAACGGGCGGCCCAAGCCATATGGTCTAGGGGCTCGCGCCGCGACTCGCCACCCCACCACGCGCCCCGCTGGCGACCCCGATAACGAGACACTCGCCGCGCCCGCGTGCGGACAACGTCTCACTCGGCCCCCCGCCCGGCGGTGAATGCCGGTTCAGCCGTCTCTGGTGCGGTCAACTGCTCACTGGGCCGGCGCGAGCGCGCGAGTGAGCGGTTGACCGGAATCTCGCGGCGGGCGGTGGGGCGCTATTGACCGGGGGCGCCGCGCCCGAGCCAGAACGCCACGAACTGCGCGAGCCCCGGGTCAGATGCCGTCCGCACGCGGATGAGGTGCGCCCACGCGAGCCCGACCAACCCGGTCGTCCCGGGGCGATGGGCCAGGATCACCGCGTCGCCACCGGCCCCGAGCGCCGGCGTGAACGGCGGCGCGACCGCCCGCGCGAATGCGGTCAGCGCCGGCGGCGGTTGCCGCGTGCCGTACGCGATCACGACGTTCCCGACCTGGAGTGCCTGCAGCAGCTGATCGTCGTTGAGGGTGGCGCCGTCCGCCGCGACCGCCTCGGGGACGTGCGGGCCGCTGGTCGGCGGGTCCGAGTTGTAGGTCGGGTGCGGCTGGCCGGGCCGGAGCGCAGCGTGCCCAAGGTCGCTGAACGCCTGCCCGGGTCCGGTCGTGCCGCCCGCGACGGCCGGCTGGTCGCGTCCGGCGAAGTACCCGGAGAGCAGCAGGATCAGGCCGATCGAGAGCACCAGCGACGCGATCACGATCACAACCCGCTCGATCACCCGGACGAGCCGCGACTCGCCCGCGCCGCGCGCCGACTGGTGTGCGGCCGGCGTCACCGTGCGGCGCGCGCCGGCAGGGTCGAGGCGCGCGGCGTGGCGCCGTTCGGCCCGGGGGCGGGTGCGCCGGCTGCCGCCGCGAGCTCCTCGATCGCGGAGCGCAGCTCGTCCGCCAGCACCTCGAGGTCGGCGAGAGCGTCGAAATCGCCGACGAGGCCGAAGTTCAGCTGGCCGTTGTAGCTGAGAATCGCGATACCGAGCGCGGTGTTCTCGGCGAGCGGAACCATCGGGTAGATCGACTCGAGCTCGCGCCCGAGCAGGTAGAGCGGAAACTGCGGGCCGGGAATGTTGGTGACGACCAGGTTGAAGAACCGCTGGCGGGCCTGTAGCCGCGCTGCCTGGGCCATGATCGTCGGCGGCGCGAAGCCCGACATCGCGGTGAGGATCTCGGCGCCGACCGCCTGGCCCGACTGCTTGACGCCGACCATCTCCTCGGTGATCGTGTGCAACCGCTCGACCGGGTCGGTGAGACCCACCGGCAACGTCGCCCACATCGCGGCAACGCGGTTGCCGAGCGCCCCGCGTTCGATGTCGGCGCGGACCGACACCGGAACCATCGCCTTGACGCCGACGCCCTCGGTCGGTCGCCCGTGGAGACGCATGTAGTTGGCGAGCGCGCCGGTCACGACCTCCAGCACGACGTCGTTGACGGTCCCGCCGAGCGAGTTCTTGATCGCCTTGAACTGTCCGAGGTCGGCGCCCACCCAGGTGAATCGGCGGTGGGGGCCGATCCTGACGTTGAAGGGAGTCGGCGGGGCGGCCTGCAGGCCCGTCCACGCGAGTGAGCCGACGCTGCCGAGCGCGCTGCCGGCGCGTTTGGCCACCGTTCGCGGACCGCGGAGCGTCGCCCGCACTCCGCGTACCACCTCGGCCGGCACCGTCGCGCGTTCGAGCAAGGCGTCGGCCAGCAGCTGAGCGCGGCTCGGGAGCGGACGCGCGACCCACTCGTGGTCGGGCGGTGCCACCGGCAGCGGGTCAGGGGAGGTGTCGAACAGGACGGTCGCGATGTCGACCCCGGAGACCCCGTCGACGAGCGCATGATGCGTCTTGGACAGCACCGCGAAGCGTCCGTCAGCGAGGCCTTCGACCAGCCACAACTCCCACAGCGGCCGGCTGCGGTCGAGCGCCTGGGAGAACACGCGGCTCGCGAGCCGCTTCAGCTCTTCGTCACCGCCGGGGCGGGGGAGAGCCGTGTGGCGAACGTGGTAGCGCAGGTTGAAGTGGGGATCGTCGACCCAAACCGGGCGGCCTTGGGCGAGCGGGACGAACGCCAAACGCTGGCGGTAGCGGGGAACGAGGTGCAGGCGCGAGTCGATCGCCTCGAGCAACTCGTCATACGAGGGAGCCGTGCCGGCAAACACCGAGCAGCCGGCCACGTGCATGTGAGCGGAGTCGCGCTCGAGGTGCAGAAATGAGCTGTCGAGCCCGGTCAGCCGATCCTTGTTCGCCACCGCTGGGATGGTAGTCACCGGCGCGCTCGTACCGCTGCACTAGCGGCTGTCCCGGACGGCCCGCGAGTGTGACGGACCTCACACTCAGACCCTCCAGAGGCCACCTAACCTGGCCGACTTACTGATTGACCTGCCGAATCGTCCTCGTCCGGAACGAGGCGAGCGGGGGACCCATTGCCAGGCGGAACGCACGCCTGGCCGGGGCGAATCGACTTTGCCCGGTAACAACGCCGGCCGCGGTCGTAGCGCCCGCCTGGTGAGCGCGAGGAGCGTGCTTACGGCGGTTCGCGAGCCCGTCAGCTAACTCCGTAGGCGCCCGGTCAAGATCAAAGGAGGTCCTCACGTTGAGGCCTGAATTAGCCATGACCAAATCGCGCCGGACTCGGCTGGGCGTCGGCGCGCTGATGATCGGAATCCCAGCTTCAGCAGCCGCGATCGCGGCTGGCCAGGCGCTCGCCTCGCCGGCGCCGGCTCCGGCCCAGATCCAGCCGCAATCGCGTCATATCGCCTACGGACACGACGTGGTCGTGCGCGGTTCGGCGCCCGCCTCGGACGCTGGGCACACCGTCGCGCTCGAGTATGCGGAGCGCGGCGCCACCGTGTGGAGCCAGCTCGGCTCGACGACGGTTGGGAGCACCGGCGGGTTCCGACTGGCGGCGCGGCTCGAGCACTCTGGCCTCGTCCGGGTGCTCGACACCTCGAGCGGGTCGCTGACGCCTTTGGTGGCGTCGAGCAGCGGCGACGGCGGCGCGACCAGCAGCCCCGTGCCCGTCGAAGTCGCGGCCGGCGTCCACGTCCGTCGCCATCCGATCAACATCCTGGCCGGCCAGGCGGTTGTCGTCCGCGGCCGGCTCGCCCCGGGCGCCAGAGGCCGCAGGGTTAGCCTGCAGGCGCTCCAGGGCGGTTCATGGCACACGCTCACGACGACGCGGACTCACGCCGCGGGCCGATTCGTGCTGCGCTACGTCGCCGGCAGCACCGGCCAGCAGCAGATCCGCGTCCGCTTCGCCGGAGACGCGCTGAACGGCCGTTCCACGGCCGGCGCCGGTCAGATGACCGTGTACCGCCTCGCTGAGGCCTCCTGGTACAACGACGGCGGCAACACGGCCTGCGGATTCCACGCCGGGTTGGGTGTTGCGAACCGCACGCTCCCGTGCGGCACCAAGGTCGCCCTCCGCTACGGCGGACGCTCGGTGACCGCGACGGTCGACGACCGCGGGCCGTACGTCGGCGGCCGTGACTGGGACCTCAACCAGAACACCGCGGCGGCGCTCGGGTTCGGCGGCGTCGGCCAGGTCTGGTCAAGCCAGTAACGCCCGCGAGCATCGGTCCGCCATCGAAGGGTGCGCCGCGGTCCGCCATCGAAGCGCGGGCCGGGCGGTCCGCCATCGAAGCGGGCGAGGCCCGTCTCACGTCTGGGGCTTGTCCTAGGCTGAGTTCGATGGCGGACCGCTGCGTCGCGCACCTCGACATGGACGCGTTTTACGTGTCGGTCGAGCTGCGGCGCCGGCCGGAGCTTCGCGGCCGGCCGGTGATCGTCGCCGGCACCGGGCCGCGCGCGGTCGTGACCACGGCGTCGTACGAGGCGCGCCGGTTCGGGGTCGGATCGGCGATGCCGGCCGCGCGAGCGCGGCGCCTCTGCCCTGAAGGCGTGTTCCTCCCACCCGACTTCGCCTACTACCGCGAGACCTCTCGAGAGGTGATGGCGAGCGTCCGCGGGCTGGTCGACGCGGTCGAGGTCATCGGGCTCGACGAGGCCTACCTCGACCTCACCGGGCTGCCCGCTCCGCACGCGGCGATGCGCCGCCTCGGGGCGCACATCGAACGGACGACCGGGCTCGGTTGCTCGATCGGGATCGGTCCCAACAAGCTGGTGGCCAAGGTCGCCTCGGACGCCGAGAAACCGCGCGGATTCGTCGTGCTGACACGCGGGCAGGCGTGCGACCGGTTCGGATCCTCCCGGTGCGCGCTCGTTCCTGGCATCGGGCCCAAGACGGCGGAGCGGTTGCGCACACTCGGGATCGAGACGCTCGCGGCGCTCGCGAGCGCCCCGTACGAGCAGCTCGCTCCACACTTCGGCGCCCGCCTCGCCGCCGAGCTCCAGCGCCGCGCCCGGTTCGAGGACTCCTCACCGGTGACCGAGGAGCGCAAGGTCGTGTCCGAGTCCCGCGAGCTGACGTTCGACGAGGACATCCGCGACCCACAGCGACTCGAGGAGATCCTCGATGACCTCGTCGGGCGCCTGTGCGCCGGGCTCATCGCCCAGCGCCGGCGCGGGCGGACGATCGGGATCAAGGTCCGGCTCGACGACTTCTCGACCCACACACGGGCGCGCACCCTGTCCGAGGCCGTCAGCTCGCCCGATCGGGTCGGTCCGGTCGCGCTCGATTTGTTGCGGCGGTTCTCAGCGCCCCGGCCGGTTCGCCTCCTCGGCGTCCGCGTCGCCGGGCTCGAGCTGCCTGGGTCCGCCGCCGAGGACCAGCTCACGCTGACCGTCTGACGGCGGCCGCTCCCGGGGAGCTGGCAAGGGCTCGCGTGTCGTGAGAACATCCAGCCGTGGAGGGCAAGAAGCAGCATCGCGCCGCGTTGAACGAGGCGATGATCCGGGACGTCAACGAGGGCATCGAGCGCGGCCAGTGGCCGGGGGACGAGGACACACCGGTCGGCTTCCGTTGCGAGTGCGCCCGCCTCGGCTGCAATCAGCTAGTCGAGCTGACCGCCCGCGAATACGAAGAGATCCGGTCGCACCCGAGGCGGTTCGTGGTGCTGCCGGGTCACGAAATGACCGACGTCGAGACGGTGGTCGCGACGCGGCCCGGCTACGTCATCGTGGAGAAGCTAGATCAGGCCGGAGAGGTCGCTGAGCAAAAAGACCCCCGCGATTGACCACGCGAGGCTCCGGAACTGCCTTGCGCAGGTCGAATCGCATCTGGACCTCGGTGCCGCCGGATGCGCGCTGGATGATCGCGAAGT
The DNA here is from genome assembly GCA_963755525.1 of uncultured Solirubrobacterales bacterium. Taxonomy (GTDB): domain Bacteria; phylum Actinomycetota; class Thermoleophilia; order Solirubrobacterales; family Solirubrobacteraceae; genus Palsa-465. Next base: position 57,570 of record CAVWKC010000036.1, read on the forward strand.
CGTCGCTGAGCCCGGAGATCAGGGACAGCCCGATCCCGAGCCCGCGGCTGTCGTTCCAAGCGTGCAGGCCGCGACCGTCGTCGCCGATCAGCACCCACAGCTCATCGGACGCGACCGCGGCGGTCACGTGGACGCGGCCCGCCTCGCCGTTCCGATAGGCGTGCACGACAGCGTTGGTCAGGGCCTCCGAGACGGCGAGCCGGATCTCGTCGAGGCGGTCTCCGGCAGCGCCGGCCGCGGCGGCAACGGCGGCCAACGCCCTTCGCGCCAACGGCACGGCCTCCGGAGTCGCCGGATAAGACTCGTTCAGAGCTTCGCCACGGCTCATCTCGATGAATTCGGATACCCAGATACGGCCGATGTCATTCGTAGAAATTGCAGCTTTGAAGACGCAGAAAGCCCTGCGCGCGGCCGGGGTTTCGGTCAGGTGGTCCGTCTGGACAACGGACGGCGGGATTTCAGTACAAGGCGGAGGCCAGGCGCCGGCGCGCGTCACGCGCGAGCGGGTGGGCGACGCCCAGCTCGTCGAGCACGCCGACGACTACGCGACGCACGTCATCCCGAGCCCCATCGGCGCTCGGGAGCGCATCCAGCAGGAGGTCGAGGGCGCGGGCCTGATCGCCGGCGTCGAGCGCCGCGAACGCCTCGCTCAGATCGGGCGGCGGCGGCTCCGCCGAGCTCCGCGCCGCGGACTCGAGCCCGATCCGGGCCGCCAGCCCGTCAGCGGCGAAGCTGCCGGGAACGCGGGCGAGCACCGCAAGCGCTTCGTCGGTCTCGCCCCGCTCGCGCAGGATCTTGGCCAGCGGCACGGCGGCATCAGCGCGACTCGGCTCGAGCTCGTGCGCCCGCCGGAGCGACGCCTCGTCGCCGAGCTCCACCAGCGCGTCCGCCTCGGAGGGAAGCAGCGAGTCGAGGAACTGGTCGACCGCGGTCGGCGGCTGAGCGCCGACGAACTCGGCCGCGACCTTTCCGTCGCGGAAGGCCTTGACCGCGGGGATCCCCTGGATCCCAAACGCGCGCGCCAGGCCCGGGTTGGCATCGACGTCGACCTTTACCAGCTCGAGCTTCTCGGCACGCGCCTCCGCGGCGCGCTCGAGCACGGGACCAAGCTGGCGGCACGGCCCACACCATTCCGCCCAGAAGTCGACGACCACCGGCAGTGTGTGCGAGCGGTCGAGAACCGCTGACTGGAAGGTGCTTTCGGAGACGTCCATGCCACTCATGGTAGCGACGCCGCGAGAGCGGGTAATCTTACGTGCACGTCAATTTCGTCCGCGGCCAAAACACCCAGATGACCGAGATCCTCGTCGAGCGAGCCGGCGTCGAGCCTGTCCGTCGACGAGACGGGAGAAGGCGTGCCGATCGTGCTTTTGCACGGCCTGACCGCGACCCGCCGCTACGTCGTGATGGGGTCGAAGGCGCTCGAGCGATCGGGCCATCGGGTTGTCGCCTACGACGCTCGGGGTCACGGTCGGTCATCGCCGGCGACGGTGCCCGAGTCGTACACCTACGACGACCTCGGTCGCGATTTGGAGGCGGTTCTTGACGCGCGCGAGATCGAGCGGGCGGTGCTCGCGGGCGCGTCGATGGGCGCGCACACGCTGCTGTGGCTCGCGCTCCACGCGCCCGACCGCGTCGCCGGAATGGTTGTCATAACACCGGCATATGACCCGGCGTCGCACGACCGGGAGGGACGGTTCGAGCATTGGGACGCGCTCGCGGACGGGCTCGAGCGCGATGGCATCGACGGGTTCGTGGCCGCCGCGGCCAATCCCGACCTACCAAAGTCCTGGCAGGAGACGGTCGAGAAGGTGACGCGCCAGCGGCTGTCGCAGCACCTACATCTCGACGCGGTGGCGGACGCGCTGCGGGCGGTCCCGCGCTCGCGCCCGTTCGAGGACATCTCCGAGCTGGCGAGGATCTGGGTGCCGGCGGTCGTGGTGGCCAGCGCGGACGAGCCCGATCCGGGGCATCCTCAGGCGGTGGGTGAGGCGTACGCCGCGGCGATCCCCGGGGCGCGCCTCGTGCTCGACGAGCCCGGGCGCTCGCCGATCGCCTGGCAGGGCAGCCAGCTGTCGAAGCTGATCGCCGACGTGGCGGAGGAGGCGGACGCGCGATGAGCGCCGCCGCGGGGGAGCCGGGCAGGGCGCCGGCGGCCGGCTACTCGGGCACGCCGTTGCCGCGCAAGCTGGGGGTCAAGCCGGGCGCAAGGGTGGCGCTGGTCGGAGCACCGGATGGGTTCGACTCGACGCTGGGCGACCTGCCCGACGGTGTCGTTGTGCGACGGCGGCTGGGCCGCGAGCCGTTCGATGTGATTGTCGCGTTCTTCTCGCGGCGGTCGGTGCTCGAGCGGCGCCTGCCGGTATTGCGCTCCGCCCTTGACCCGGCCGGTGGTCTGTGGCTCGCTTGGCCGAAGCGCGCTTCCGGCGTCGCGACCGACCTGACCGACAATGTCGTCCGTACGCTCGGGCTCGCCACCGGCCTCGTCGACAACAAGGTGTGTGCGATCGACGAAACCTGGTCCGTGCCTGCGGCTCGTCTACCGGCTGCGGGATCGAACGACTACCCGAACGCGATCGTCTGGCCCGACGTCTTGTGCGGCGTCAGGTAGAAGTTCCCGAGGTAGTGGGCCACCACCGTGATCGCCACCGGCGCATGGCCGCCGGGAAGCTTGTTGAACACGGTCTGGCCCGAGAACTTGCAGTCCGGTCCGAGCGGGACCAGCGTAGACCCGATTCGGCGGGAGCCACGGAAGTACCGGATCGACACGTTCCCGCGGCAGTCGTAGATCGCCGGGATCCAGGAGGGTCCGTGGACTGATCCGGTCGTGGTGAACACGTACGGGTTCGTCGCGTCGCGCAATGGCGTAGTCCGCGCATGGATCTGCGGCACCGGACGGTGGACCGGGAGCGTCATGAACGTCGCGTCGAAGCCTGGCTGCTCGGCCGTGTTGCTGTGCAGCGCGACGATGCGGTAGTGGAAGATCGTCTGCGCCTCGAGGCCCTGAACCGACGCCATCACGGTCACCGGCACGGTTCCGGCGGGCACGACCGCGGAGATCGTCTGCGACCCGTAGCCGGTCGATGTTCCGTACTGGAAGAAATACGTCGTCGGCTGCTTGTTCGGGCTGACCACGGCGGTCAGCGTGGCGCTGTTCTTGCCGACCTGGGTCGCGGGGCCGGTGGACACGCCCGGGGGCGGGTTGCCGGCGGTCTTGAGCGTGCGGTCGGCGCCCGTCGTGCTGCCCGAGCCGTTGGCCGCCACCAGCCGGTAGTGGTAGACGGTCCCCGGGATGAGGTCCGACGCGGTCGTGTGGACCGACACGGGCTTGGTTCCGTGGCCGGCGGAGTGCTCTTGGCTGGTCACGCCGTACGCGGTCGTGAGTCCCCACTCGAAGAAGTAGGCGGTGGCGCTGCCGTTGGGGTTGATGGTCCCGGTGAGCTCCGCGGACCTGTCGCTCAGGCGCGAGCGAGGGCCGGTCGTCACCGACGGCGAGGACGCCGCTACCGCGACCGCCGCGACGCCGACGACAAGAACCGCCGACAACAGCAATGCGGGCGCGAGCATCTCGAGCTTGCGCTTCATCCCTACCTCCCTTTGTGGGGTGAACCTGGGACCCATATACCCACCTTTGCACGGAAGTTGCGCTTCGCGGGAGCGCCCCCGGCTGAGTGGATAGCCGCCGGCGGCCGTCGGCCAGCGCTAGTCGTGGTGGAACAGCCAGAGCCGGCCGAGCGGCCGGAACCCGATCCGGGCGTAGAGCTGCTTGGGCCAGTCGTTGTCGTCGGCGGTGATGAAGATCTCGTCGTGATCGCCGGCCTTCGCCAGCTCGACCGCGCGCGTCACGAGAGCCCGCGCGAATCCGCGCCCGCGGGCCTCGGGGGTCGTGTACACGTCCTCGACCTGCGCGGTGCTCCCAGCGGTGCGGAGCTTCGTGATCGCCAGCAGCGCCCCGTCGATGCTCCTCACGCCGAGCAGGCGGTCGCCACACGCCCGGGACTCGCGCCGACTGAACTCCGTGAGCTGCTCGAGCTCACCTACCCGGAGTTGGTCCTCGCTGTACCAGCGCCGCATCACCTCGGCGACCTCGTCCTCGCCGGCGTCGATCACGACGCTCGTGTCGGCCTCGCGGTCGGGTTCTGAGGACAGCAGCATCAGGACCTCGCGCTCGGCCTTCCAGCCGGCCGCGCGAAACGCCTGTTCGAGCTCCGGGCCGGCCTCCTGGTTCTCGAGCACGATGTGCACGTAGGGGGTGCTGGCGAGCTGCTGCTCGGCGAGCGCGACGACCGGCTCGAACCCGAGCGGCAGCGTCACCCGCACCTGGTTGACGCTCCATACCGCCGGCAGCGAGGGCGCGAGCACGACGTAACCCGCCTCGATCGGCCGCGCCTCGTCGGCCGTCTTCGCAAGGTTCGCGCGCAGGAACGCCATCACGCGGGCAAGTGACTCCACTTCGTGGGACCGTGCCCGTCTTTCGGTCCGGGCCATCGGGACTATGTTCGCAGGCGGCCGAGCTCCTCTGAAGCTCGTTTCTAACGCTCGATAATCGATCTTATGTCTACCACTATTAGTGATGACGCCAACGAGCCCGGCGCCGGCCGCCTCACAGCTGATCCCTGGGCGTTGGGTCGCGCGACACGCTGCCCGACCGTCCTCGGAGGCTCTGCGCGCAGCTAGACTCCTGTCTTGATGGCGAAGCAGCAGCGGACGATGCGGATTGAGCAGCGCGGTCAGATGGCCGCGATGCAGCAGCTCGAGAGCAAGACCGACGAAGAGCTCGAGGCCGAGACCAAGTACAAGGCCGCAGCGCAGGCCATCCTCGGCTACCGCGCCGCGGAGCGTTATGACGCCAAGGCGGCCCGGGCTCACTTCCAGCGGGCGCTCGCGGCGGCGCGGCCGCAGGAGCGCATCGGGATCAGGCGCATGGCCGACGCATCTCTGGCGCTCGCCGAGCGCAGGCCCGACGACCTGAAGCGCGCGACGGAGCGCCTCGGCGTCGAGGCGCCGACCGCCGGCCAGCTCCGCAGCCTCCGCTTCCTCGGCTTGGTCGCGCCGCCAAAGAGCGCCGGGGTCCTGATGCGGATCCGCGGAGTCGTGATCGCGATCGTCCTCGTCGTCGCGGTGCTCGCGCTCGGCTTCGGGATCGTGTACGGGATCGGTTCGGCGGCCGGCGGCATCTCGGTCGACACGGCGATCTTCTTCGGCTTCGTGCTCGTGGTGATCGTGGTTGGCGTGATGGCGCTCATCGGGCGACGACGTCAGAAACGCGCCAAGGCGGCGCGCGCGGAGCAGATCGCCTCCGCAACCAAATCACGCTGACGCGTAACCGTGTGCGGGCGCTACACGCTGGCGACGCCGAACCCGGCTGACGTCCGGGCGCGTTTCCCGATTGGCGAGTCGGTCGAGATCCGTCAGCGCTACAACATCGCGCCCGGCGACGAGGTGCTTGCGGTGACGACTGATCGCGAGGGTAACGCTCGCGGCGACCTGCTCCGCTGGGGACTCGTGCCCTCCTGGGCGAAGAAGCCGGATACTGGGCTGAAGATGATCAACGCGCGGGTCGAAACCGTCTCGGAGCGCCCCGCCTACCGCCGCGCCTTCGAGCGCTTCCGCTGCCTGATCATCGCGGACGGGTTCTACGAGTGGCAGCGCCAAGCGGCCGGACCTAAGCAGGCGTTCCACATCGGGCGGTCCGACGGCGGCCAATTCGCGTTCGCCGGCCTTTGGTCGATCTGGCACGACGACGAAAACGAGGGCCACACGCTGCGCACCTGCACGATCATCACGACCGCCGCCAACTCGGCGATCGCGTCGCTGCACGACCGCATGCCGGTGATCCTGGCCCCCGGCGCCGAGTCAGCCTGGCTCGATTCCGCTCAGCCCCCGGACCGCCTGCGGGAGCTGCTCGCGGGCCTGGCTCCGTCCGAGACCGCTGTCCGGCCGGTCGGACCCGCGGTCAACGACGCCCGCTACGACGGACCGGAGTGTCTGGCGCCACCGGTGCCGGACGGCCAGGTCGCGCTCTTCTAGGCATGGCGCCGGATCGGCCGGTCGGCGAGATTGCATTCGTCCTCGGTGGAGGCGGGGTTCTCGGCGCGCACGAAGTCGGCATGCTCCGCGCTCTGGCGGAGCGCGGGGTCCAGCCGGACGTGATCCTCGGTACCTCTGTCGGGGCGATCAACGGAGCGTTCTTCGCCGCCGATCCGACCCTCGCCGGGGTAGAGCGACTGACTGAGCTGTGGCGGACGGCGAACCTGGCCGATCGGTCGCCTGGAACGGTGCTCCGGCGCGTCACAACCCTCGCGCGGACCGGCACGCACCTGCAGTCGTTGACCGAGATGCGCGACCGGCTGAGGGCCGTCCTTCCCGTGGAACGAGTCGAGGAGCTGTCGATGCCCTTTCAGTGCGTCGCCGCGTCGATCGAGCGGGCCGCCGAGCACTGGTTCGACAGCGGTCCGCTGGCCGAGGTCGTCCTCGCGTCGTGCGCCGTGCCCGGCATCCTGCCGCCGGTGCGCATCGACGGCGAGCACTTCATCGACGGTGGCATCGTCAACTCGATTCCCGTCAGCCGCGCGGTGACGCTGGGAGTCAGCAAGATCTACGTGCTCCAGGTAGGGCGGCTCGAGCAGCCGCTCGAGCCGCCGAGATGGCCCTGGGAGGTCGGCCTCGTCGCGTTCGAGGTGGCGCGCCGGCATCGCTTCGCTCACGATCTGCACTCGTTGCCGGACGACGTCGAGCTGCACGTCCTGCCCACCGGCGGCTCGGCGGCGCCGGCCTACAACGATCTCTCCGGCCAGCTGCGCGTAGGACGGATCGCCCGCACCGTCGACCGGCAGATCGACTCTGCCTACGAAGCGTCCCGGCATTACCTGGCCCGAAGCTGATGCCCTCCGTCTCGATCCGCCGGCCAGTGACCGTGGTCCTCTGGCTCATCGTCTCGACGTTGGTCGTGCTCGCTTCTCCGCTGCTGATCGCGCTCGGCAAGCTAGCCAGCGCGCTCACTCGGCGCCCCCAAGCGCTGATCGCGACGCGGCTGATGATCGCCTACTTCGGCTATGAGCTCGCTGCTCTCGTTGGTTGCGGGGCGCTGTGGATGGGCGCCGGTTGCGGGCTGCTGATCCGCACGCGCCGATCGCAGTCGCTCCACTGGCGGTTACTGCGCTGGTTCATCGGCGGGCTCGCCGACTCGGGTCGGCGGACGCTCGGTATCGATCTGGATCCGGCGCTCTCGACCGAGGCCGCGATCGCGCTTGCGTCCGATCGACCGCTGATCATCCTCAGCCGCCACGCCGGCCCCGGGGACACGATCTTCCTCGTCGATCAGCTCATGTCCCAGTTCCGCCGCCGGCCGAGCGTGGTGTTCAAAGAGAGTCTGGCGCTCGATCCGTGCATCGACCTGCTCGGACACCGGCTCCCCCACGCACTGCTCGACCGCTCCGATCGTGCGGAGAGTGAGGAGATCATCGAGCGGATCACCACCGAGCTCGGGCCTCGAGGGGCGTTGCTGCTGTTCCCCGAAGGAGGCAACTTCACGCCAGAGCGCCGACGCTCCGCGCTGCTGCGACTTCACCGGCGAGGCAAGAAGCGGTCGGCCGAGCAGGCTGAGGGCATGACGCATGTGTTGCCGCCCCAGCCCTCGGGCACGCTCGCGGCACTGCAGGCCTGCCAAACAGACATCATCTTCGTCGCCCACACCGGCCTCGGACTCGCCGCATATCCAGGCCAGTTCTGGCGCGAAATGCCGATCGGCGGGACGTTGCACACGCGTATGTGGTTCGTGTCCGCGTCCGATCTGCCCGCTGGCGACGACGAGCGGATCGCGTGGCTCTACGACTGGTGGGAGCGCATCGACGGGTGGATCGACGCGAACTCGGGCGCCGGCGCCGGCGCCGGGTGAGCACTGCCGGTTTCCGCTCCGTTCGACTAAGACCGAGCGCTTAGGCCGCTGCGGCCTGCTCGGCCGACCCGAACGGCGAGGCCTGGTCCGTCGACGGGATCGAGACGCCGATCCATTTGTTGAACGTCTCGGCCGGCAGAGGCTTAGAGAAGTGGTAGCCCTGGGCGAGGTCGCACCCGAGCTTCTCGAGGCGGTGCAGCGTCGCCTCGTCCTCCACCCCTTCGGCGACGACCTTCAGCCCGAGGTCGTGGCCCAGGTTGATCGTCGAGCGCACGATGATCAGGTCGCTCTCGTCGCTCAGCATCGGCGACACGAACGAGCGGTCGATCTTCAGCTCGTCGATCGGCAGGCGGCGGAGGTTGGCTAGCGACGAGTAGCCGGTGCCGTAGTCGTCGACCGACAGCCCGACACCGAGCTGACTGAGCCGCGATAGCGTGACAAGCGACCGCTCGGGATCCGACATCAGCATGCTCTCGGTGATCTCGAGCTCGAGCGCCGACGGGGTCAAGCGGTAGATCCTCAGCAGATCGTCGATCAGCGGCGCGAGGTCGGGATCGAGCAGGTTGCGCACTGACAGGTTGACCGACACCGTCAGCTTCTCGCCTGCGTGGCGCCAGGCCGCGCATTGCGCGACCGCGCGCTCGAGTACGTGGCGGGTCAGCGGCCCGATCAGCCCCGTCTGCTCGACGAGCGGCATGAAGTCCGACGGCGGCAGCAGCCCGAGCTCGGGGTGCTGCCAGCGCACGAGGGCCTCCGCCCCATGCGTGCGCAGCCCGTCCATGTGCATGATCGGCTGGTAGAAGACCACGATCTCGTCGGAGTCGAGCCCACGCCGGAATTCGCTGAGCACGTTGAGGCGGCGGACCGAGTGGCGATCAAGCGCGGTCGCGTAGACCTTGCAGCCCGCGTGGGCCTCCTTAGCGGCGTACATCGCGACATCGGCGCTCCGGAGAAGCGAATGAGGATCCTCGCCGTCGCGCGGGAAGCGGGCGATTCCGATGCTCACGCCCACCTCGAGCGTCATCTCGTCCACGTGCACGGGCTGTTGGACGCAGTCCATCAGGCGCCGGGCGATCGCCTCGAGCTCATCCGGGTCGCCGGTGTTCTCACCCGGCAGCACCGCAAACTCGTCGCCGCCTAGCCGCGCCACGAGACCGTCAGGTCCGATCACCTCCCCCAGCCGCGGTCCGAGATCACGCAGCATCTCGTCGCCGAAGTGATGGCCGAGCGTGTCGTTGATCTCCTTGAAGCGGTCGAGGTCGAGGAGCATCACGCCGAACGTTTCCTCGCCGGCGCGTGCGGCAGCGATCCGTTCATCGAGCCGAGCTCGGAACCGTTCGCGGTTGGCGAGCCCGGTCAGCTCGTCAGTCGTGGCGATCCGTTGCAACGTCTCGCCGCGCTCTTGGACTTGAGCAGCTCACCGACTAGGTACTGGAAGATGAGCAGCACGAGGACGACGAGAACGATGCCGGCGGTCCCGGCTGGAGCGCCACGTAAACCGCCGCCATCGTCAGCAGCGCTGAGAAGAGCTCGTGCCGAGAGGACGGGCACACGAGGTCCTCGCAGGTTTCTGCGTGAGCGAAGAGCCCTCCAGGTAAGCACTTGATACATGACAGATCCCGATGAAGTTCAGTCCAGCAGCCACACCACGAACGTCGAGGAACACGATCAGGTAGAAGGCAGACCGCTCGATGCCCGAGGTGGGCAGGTGCAGGGTACTCACTGGAAGAACACGCCTCCGACTAGCGGGAACCACATGAAGGTCGCGAGATTGTATAGTGCGTAAGTGCGACCGCGGCTCGCGTCCGAACGCCCAGGAGACGCAGCATCGTCGATCGGCCCCCAGAACCGCCGCCGGGCCAGGACCAAGCAACACGATCGCCATGATCAACCCGATCAAGAACGCCTCGAGAGACTTCATCTTGCTGGCGCCGGCGTCGACATAGGTCAGGCTGCTCACGCATCGAGAACGCGCCGAGCACGAGTAACTGGCCCGATGCTCCACTGCCCGGGCCCGTCGTTGCCAGATCGCTGCACCCGCTGCGCTCAGCAAATGCGAGCCCGTGGAAGGTGGCGTCGCGACGGCCAGGTTGCCGTCCGCGTTTGTTGCCAGTCCGTGGCAGTTTCGCGCTCCATCGCCCCCCAGTCATCGGCCGGAAGGCGATCCCTCAACTCCTCGAAGCCTAGCAAAACCATAATGTCCAGACTCACCTGGACAGCGCTAAAGCTCCGCCATCACTGCGGCCGATAGACCGGACGGTGACGCCATGAAGGAACAGGACGGAGGGGTCGTGAGGACGAACCCCTCCAGGGCTGCAGATCAACCGCCGAAATGCTAACCCATGGTCTGGAACTCCTTTCGTGTGGGCGACATGCAAACGGGACCGCCGGCAGCCCTACCTCTCACAGTGCGCTGCCTGCGCCCCTGCTGTGTCTGTTGCTACTTGCCGGGACTGCGCCCCGACTGCCTGTGGAAAGGTACCGGGGTTCGCAGTTCCCGCAATCGGACGTTCGTCCAGTTCGGTTTAGGCACGCTCAAGTCGCCCGTCTGAGCCGCCGAATATGCGCCTCGCCGTTGGTGGCGCGCCCCAGTGTCGAGGCTGCGGACGAATTGTCCAGTCTGCGCGCCGAGGCTGGGTCGAGCCATTGCTCGTCGTCGATCGCGATCAGGACCGGCTCGATGGTTGAAAGCTGGCGCAGAACGGATAGGACCGCGCGAGGCAGCGCCTGCATATCGAGCGAGCCCGCCGGCAGCTCCCCCATCGACAGCGCGGCGCTCAGTGCCCGTGCCTGAATCTCGGTGAGCGGCTCGAACACCTGAACGGGGAGCCGCTCGAACAGATCGCCGACTCCCGAGAAGGCGAGCACCGACTCGGGCTCGGACGGCGCGGTCTCCAGGACTCGGAAGCCGCGTTCCCGTGCGGACTCGACGGTATCCGCCACAAGGTGCTCTTTCCGATCCCCGCGGCATCCCCTCCAGGATGCAGCCGACCGGACCGGACGCGAGCGCGTCCAGCAGCTGCTCCAAGTGTGCGCGCTCGGCGTCGCGTCCAACCAGCATCGCTCCGGTCTATCTTCCCCGCGGCGGACGAGTTCAGCCCGCGGCGCGGTCACTCGTTCCCGTCAAGCCCGTACAGCGCCGCCGCGTTGCCGTACATGACCCGCCGGCGATCGCCCTCGCTCAACCGGTCGAGGAGCAGCGAGACGCCGTCCCCGTGCTCGTGCGGATAGTCAGAGCCGTACGCGAGCATTCCGGGCGCGTCCATCATTTCGAGTAGCTCGTCCAATGCCGCGGGCTCCGGTGGCAGGTGTGCCGGCGCGGTGGTGAAGCGGAAGTGCTCGTGCACATACTCCGACGGCCGGTGTTTGACCCACGGCACCTCGCGCCACACGCCCTTCCAGTCCTTGTCAAATCGCCACAGCAGCGGCGCCAGCCACGCAAATCCGCACTCACTTACGACGACCCGCAGGTCGGGGAAGCGTTCGAACACGCCCTCACTGACGAAGCTCAGGACCTGTGCCTGCGCGATCGGCTGGTTGCCGAGGTAGTCCTCGAGATAGGTGGTGGTGAAACCGCTCGGCGTGGGCGCCTTGCCGGCGCGGCCCCAGGCGTGCAGGCCAACCTGGAGACCGGCCGAGCGGGCGGCGGCGAACATCGCGTGGTTGGTCTTATGGCCCCAGGGGAGGTCGCTGCGTACAGGCAGGAGCACCTGCACGAAGCCCGGGTCCTCCCCCACCCGCTCGATCTCCGACACGGCGTCGTCGGGCGCGACCGTCGACACCACCAGGCTCGCGCGCAACCGTTCGTCCCGGGCGAGAAACTCGGAGCGCATCCAGTCGTTGATCGCCGAGGCCACGGCGGCCGCGAAGTACGGGTTGCGGTGCGTCTCGAACCCAGTCAGGCAGTTCAAAACCGCGAACCGGGGCGCATCCGTCCCCAACATCTGAGAAGACAACTCGGAGTAGCTCGACGGCGCTGGCGACGTGACGCCCCCCGGGTATGCGTGCGCGAGCCCCGTTAGCCGGATCCCCGCCTCGGTTATGTACTGCCGCCAGTAGTCACTCAGATACGGAAACAGCGCGTCATACGACGCCGGCGCGCAGTGGACATCGCAGTCGATCGCGTCCACGAGGCTACGCCGAACGAGTGGCCGGCAGTCCGTACAGCGCGAGCGCGTTTTCGCACATGATCGCGCGCCGCAATTCGGGTCCGAGCGCCCGGGGCAGGGCCTGCTTGGGCGAGTCGAAATCCCAGTGCGGATAGTCGGTGGCAAAAAGGAGCCGACCCTCCAGCCGGGCCTGCGAGATCGCGTACACGAGATGCTGCGGGTCGTCCGGCTCCTCGATCGGCTGGGTCGTGAACCACACGTGCTCGTCGATGTACTCGGACGGCTTGCGCTCGAGGCGCGGATGATCTTCGCGCATCAGCTCCCAGGCGGCGTCGAGCGACCAGCGGAGCGCAGCAGCCCACGCCACGCCGCACTCGGTCAGCACCACGCGGAGCCCCGGGATCGCGTCGAACATTCCGCCGGCCACCATGCTCGTCAGCTGGCTCTGCATGACGATCCCGTTGCCGACGTGGTAGTCGAGATAGAACGACGGGTACCCGGCGCCACGGTGGTCGACGTAGCCGCCGGTGTGAAAAGCCACCGGCCGACCGCAAGCGGTCGCGGCCTCATAAATTGGCCAGTACTTCGGGCTGCCGAGCTGGTCGGACGCGCTCGCCGGCAGCAGCACCGCCACGAACCGGTCATCGCCCGCGCGCCGCGAGATCTCCTCGACCGCCAACGACGGATACTCGTGCGGGACGGCGATCGTCCCGCGGAACCGCGAGTCGAACGACAGCCACTCATCGAGCTGCCACTCATTCACAGCCGCGTTCCACTCCGCAGCGAAATCAGGGTGGTCATAACAGTCCTGCCCGCTCAGCACCTCGAGCACCGCGTAGTCGACGTTGAACTCGTCGAGCAACTGCTCGCGCGTCAGCTCGGGGTAGCTCCCCCAGATGTGACCCGGCTTGCCCGGCCACGCGTCGACGCGCATGCCGGCGTGACGGGCTCGCGGATACCACTCGGTGACCCGCGGCGTCCGTCGCCCAAACCGCTCGAGCATGCGCCGCGCCGGAGGACTCAGGTAACGACCGAGCATCGCCTCGGTCGCCTGCGCGTGCACGTCACAGTCCACGAGCTCGACCGACCGCGCCGTCTCCGAAACAACCCCTGAACGCGTCTCAACCTGAGAAGACATGGCTCACCTCACGCATGCAGCACAACGTACTCGTCCTCGACGTTGACCTCGAACGTCTCGGCGACATATGGACCCGGTATCCGCCTGGTGGCGGGCATCGCCGCCCGAACCTCCCCAGCGGCCAGCGACTTACCAGCCGATAGCGAGACGCCGTAACTGCGAACGCCCGGAGCCACCGTGCCCATGAACGACTGGCCGCTGTCGAGGTCGTACTCCCAACCGTGCCACGGGCACGCAATCCGCAGCGGATCGTCCGAGATACGCGCGAGCCCGGGAGCGTCTGCGACCGCGTCGCCGAGGACGTGCCCCAGGCAGAGCGGACCGCCCTGATGCGGGCACCGGTTGCGGATCCCGTAGAAGTTCTCGCCGATGCGGAATACGCCGATCGAGCGACCTCCCACCTCGACTATGCGTCGCTCACCAGAGGGAAAACTGCGCAAGGGCGCGACCACGACCCGCATCTCGATCGGCTAGAGCGTCATCGTGCGGCCGCCCTCGAACCCGTCGAGCGCGACGATCTCGTCGATCACGTCGTTCGGGACGGCGGCATCGGTCGTGATCACCATCACTGCGAGCGGTCCTGCGCCTTCGTCGCCGGCGTCCACGTGCCCGACCGCGGCGGACACGATGTTGATCCCGCGAGAACCGAACAGCGTGCCGACACGCCCGATCATCCCGGGCACGTCGCCGTAGCGGAACATCGTGATGTGCTTCTCGAGTTGGATGTTGAACCGCTGGCCCCAGGCCTCGAGCAGATGCGCGCGATTGCGGCGGCCGAACAGGGTCCCAGCCACAAGGACGGTGTCCTCGCCGCTCTCGACGGTGACGCGCACGAGGTCGGAGTAGTCGCGGACGGCGGCGCGCTTCATCTCGACGACCTCGATCCCGCGCTCCTCTGCCAAACCGGGCGCGTTCACCACACCGACGTCCTCTTCGCAGTGTCCGCGCAGCACCCCGAGCAGCACCTGGATCGTGAGCAGGCTGGTGTCGCGCTCGGCGATCCGGCCGAGGAACTCGGTCCGCACCAGGTCGATCGAAGACCCCCCGGCGAGCTCGACCGCGATCCGCCCGAGCGCGCGGCAAAGCGACACAAACGGGCCGAGCACCTCCATGTCCTCGGGCGAGATCGCCGGGACGTTCACCGCGCTCGTGACGACGCCGCCGGTCAGCGCGGCGACCACCTGCTCGGCGGCCTGGTAGCCGGCGCGGTCGGTCGCCTCCGCCGTCGAGGCGCCGAGGTGCGGGGTGACGATCACGTTCGGATACTTGAACAGCGGATGATCGGTGACCGGCTCGGTGTTGAACACGTCGAGCGCCGCGCCGCCGACCTTGCCCGAATCGAGCGCGGCCTGGAGATCCGCGTCGACGACGAGCGGTCCGCGCGCGACATTCAAAATCCGCACGCCGTTCTTGCACTTAGCGAGAGCCTGGGCATCGAGCCAGCCCTTCGTGTCGGGCGTGTTCGGCAGGTGCAGCGTGATGAAATCCGCCTTCGCATAGATGTCGTCCGAAGACTCGGCCTTCTCGACGCGCAGCTCCCGGTATCGCTCGGCCGAGACGTACGGGTCGAACGCGATCACGTGCATGCCGAAGGCCCGGGCGCGCTCGGCGACGAGCTGTCCTATCTTCCCGAACCCAAGGATCCCGAGCGTCTTCTCGTACAGCTCGACGCCGGAGAACTTCGAGCGGTCCCAGGCCCCGCCGATCAGCGAGGCATGCGCCTGCGGCACGTTGCGCGCGAGCGCGAGCAGCAGCGCCATCGTGTGCTCGGCCGCGGTGATCACATTCGACTGCGGCGCGTTGGCGACGATGATCCCGCGCTTGGTGGCGGTATCGACGTCGACGTTGTCGACGCCGACCCCAGCCCTGCCCACCGCTCGCAACCGGGCCGCGCGAGCGATCAGCGGCGCGTCGAGCTTGGTCGCGGACCGGATCAGAACCCCGTCGTAGGCGCCGATCCGTTCCTCGAGCTCCTCGCGCGACCAGCTGACGCCGAGGTCGACGTCGAAGTGCTCCTTGAGCAGCTCGATGCCCGAGTCGCCGATCTTCTCCGCCACCAGGACCCGCGCCCGGACGCCGTCGCCGTCGGGCTGAGGTGCGACCGGGGTTGACTCGGTCGCGGTCACAGCCGGCGCTCCAGCACCCAGTCGATGCAGGCCGTCAGCGCCTTGACGTCGCTCGGATCTGTCGCCGGGAACATCCCGACCCGCAGCTGGTTGCGCCCCAGCTTGCGGTATGGCTCGACGTCGACGATTCCGTTCGCCCGCAGCGTCGAGGCGAGGTCGGCAGCGTCCACCGCGGAGTCGAAGTCGATCGTCCCCACCACCAGCGAGCGCTTCGCCGGGTCCCGGACGAACGGGGTCGCGTGCTCGTGCTGATCGGCCCACTCATACAGGTGGCTGGACGACGCGGTCGTGCGAGCCAACATCCCGTCGAGACCCCCTCGGTCGAGCATCCAGTCGAGCTGATCGGCGAGCAGCAGCAGCGTCGCGATCGCCGGCGTGTTGTAGGTCTGCTCCTTGACCGAGTTTTCATGCGCGATCTGAAGCGACAGGAAGTCCGGAATCCACCGGCCGTCCCCGGGATCCGCGGCGATCTGCGCGATCCGCTCGAGCGCTCGTGGGCTCAGCAGCGCGATCCATAGTCCGCCGTCCGAGCCGAGCCCCTTCTGGGGCGCGAAGTAGTAGGCGTCGGTCTCGCCGACGTCGATCGGCAAACCCGCCGCGGCCGAGGTCGCGTCGATCAGCATGAGCGCGTCGTCGGCGCCGGCGGGTCTCGAAACCGGGACCATCACGCCGGTCGATGTCTCGTTGTGGGCCCAGGCGATCACGTCCGCGTCCGGATCGGACTGCGGCTCGGGGGCGTCGCCGGGGTCGGCCTCGATCACGATCGGATCCTCGAGGAAGGGCGCGCTGCGCGTGCACGCGGCGAACTTCGAGGAGAACTCCCCATACACGAGGTTGAGCGCACGCCGCCGGACGAGCGAGCACGCCGCGGCCTCCCAGAACGCGGTTGTGCCGCCATTGCCCAGCGTCACGTCGTATCCGTCGGGGACGGAGAACAGCTCGCGCAGGTCGGCCCGGATCTGCGCCACCACACCGCGCACCGGCGCCTGCCGGTGAGAGGTACCCATCACCCCCACGCCTTCCTGGGCGAGTCGCCCGAGCTGCTCGGGCCGGATGCGCGAGGGCCCCGAGCCGAAGCGCCCGTCGACGGGCTTCAGCTCATCGGGAATCTGCAGGACGGTGCCGGTCTTGGTCATGCGGGCCTCATTCAAGGTAGCCAACTACCCAGCCGGGCGCACGTCGCGAACTTATTCTTGGAACTCCGTGTCGATCCAGGCCATGTTCGACCGCAGCTCGCGGCCCACGACCTCGACCTGGTGCCCGGCCTGCTCCTCGCGCATTCGCTTGAAGTTCTCCTGGCCGGCGCGGTTCTCGGCGATCCACTCGCGCGCGAAGTCGCCGGACTGGATGTCGGCTAGGACCTTCTTCATCGCCTCGCGGGTGGCCTCGCTGATGATCACCTTGCCGCGGGTCATGTCGCCGTACTCCGCGGTGTTCGAGATCGAGTAGCGCATCCCGGCGATGCCCTTCTCGTAAATCAGGTCGACGATCAGCTTGAGCTCGTGGAGGACCTCGAAGTAGGCCAGTCGCGGGTCGTAACCGGCCTCGGTCAGCGTGTCGTAGCCGGCGCGGACGAGTTCGGTGACGCCGCCGCACAGGACCGCCTGCTCTCCGAACAGGTCGGTCTCGGTTTCGTCCTTGAACGTGGTCTCGATCACACCGCCGCGGGTGTTCCCGATGCCCTTGGCGTAGGCGAGCGCCAGCTCGAGCGCGTGACCGGTCGCGTCCTGATGGACCGCGACGAGTCCCGGCACGCCGGAGCCCTCGAGGTACTGCCGGCGGACCAGATGGCCGGGACCCTTGGGCGCGACCAGTGCGACGTCGACGTCGGGCGGCGGCACGACCTCGCCGTAGTGGATCGAGAAGCCATGGCCGAACAGGATCATGTTCCCGGGCGCCACGCCGTCCTTGACGCCCGACTCCCACACCGAGCGGTGCAGTTCGTCGGGGACGAGCATCATCACGATGTCGCCTTCGCTGGCGGCGTCGGCGGGCTCGGCCACGCGGAGCCCGTGGTCGCGGGCCTTGGCCACGCTGCTCGAGTCCCGGCGCAGGCCGACCACGACCGACACCCCCGAGTCCTGCAGGTTCAGCGCGTGGGCGTGTCCCTGCGATCCGTAGCCGATGATCGCGACGGTCTTGCCGTCGAGCTTGTGAAGGTCAGCGTCGTCGTCGTAGAACATTGCCAAGGAGCGTAGATCAACACGCTCCCCGGCGAGTTCTCAGTGGCTCATCCGCCGCCGCCGAACTGGCGCTCGAGCGCCAGCACGTTGTTCACGTAGTTCTGCGTCGAGGGGTAGACGCCGTTCTGCTCAACCGAGGGCAGGCCCTGGTAGTAGCCCGCGGCCGCCATCGCCTCGTCGCCGCCCGTCGAGCCCAGCAGCGAGTGCAGCAGCAGCACGCCGCCGCGTACGTTGTCGGCGGCCGAGGCCGGGGCCAGCGGCGGTCCACCGGTGTCGAGCGAGTGCTGGATCCACTCCCAGGTCCCCGGGAGGATCTGCATGACCCCGCGCGCGTCGGCACTCGAGACGAGGTCGTTGTTGAACCCGCTCTCCTGCCACGCGATCGCGTCGGCTAGCGAGGACGGGACCCCGTTGGCGGCGGCGACCGAGCCCACCTCCGAGGCGGTGACGCGCTCGGGCGTGGGGTAAGGAGGGTTGGTCGGCACTCCCTGGGCGGGCCCGCCGACCGGTTGCGAGGTGGCAGCGTTCGAGTCGGTCGAGGCGCTCGACATCGAGACTTCGATCGCTGTGCCCGAGCCCGAACCCGAACCGGAGGGCACGCTGAGAACGGTGCCCGTGATCAGGAACTTGTTGGGGTCCAAGCCGTTCGCGGCGGCGAGCGCGTCGACGGTCTCGCCCGCACGCGCCGCGATCGCCGACAGCGTGTCGCCGGCCTGGACCACGTAGGAACCGCCTGAGCCTGAGCCTGAGCCCGAGCTCGTGGTCGTGTCGCTCACGGGCACGACCGTCCCGGACGAGCTCGAGGAGCCCGCGAGGTGAAGCACCGTGCCGGTCAGCAGGAAGGCGTTGGGGTTCAAGCCGTTCGCGGCGGCGAGCGCGTCGACGCTGACGCCGGCGCGCGCCGCGATCGCCGAGAGCGTGTCGCCCGGCTGCACGACGTAGGCCCCCGACGTTGCTGTGCTCGCGGGAACGGCTGTACTTCCAGCCTCGCTGGTCTCCTCGGTCGTCGACGGGGCGACCACGCTCGCCCCCTGCGGGGGGATCTGGATGGTCGAGCCGGCTTGCAGCTGGGTGTCGGGCGAGAGCCCGTTGGCGGCCGCGAGCGCCGCGACGCTCAGGCCGTCCTGAGCGGCGATCGACGACAGCGATTCACCGCGGGCGACGACGTGGACGAAGTAAGCCGAGGCGGTCGCGGGAATGCACAGCATGACGACGACGGCCGCGGTGATTAGCAGGGAAAGTCGCAATTGCATGCGCCCCAGTGTGGTCAACACGGGGGCCAACCGGAATCGCTGCAACCGGCCTTTCAGCCTGCAAAATCGCGTTCATCGGTTTGCCGGCGGGAAAGAATCGCGGCGCGGCGGAAACCTGTCACGCGTCGGCTGCGGCCACCAGCGACTGCGCCGGCAACCGCAGCGTCCCGTCGGGACCGATGTACGGTTGCGCGAGCTCGGTCACCCTGGCGAGCACCTGTGCCCGCTGCTCGTCCGAGAGCGGGTTGAACACCTCGCCGAACATGCTCGAGAGGTCGGCGGTCTCGGCGATGTACTCCTCGACGCTCTCGAACGCACGCGACGGCTCGACCGTGTCGATCACCACGTCCACGAACCCTGCAGCTTCGAGCAGCTCCTGAAGGCGACCCGGCGGCGCCTGCGCGAACATCCCAGGGGCCGTCGGGATCGGGCTCCGTCGTGTGCCCGAGCTCGACCAGCACGCGCGTCGGGATCGTGGCCCACGGGTTCGCCGGCGGCTCGTCCCACACGGCGAGGGCAACGCGACCGCCCGGTCGAAGCACACGACGAACCTCGCGCAACGCCGCCTCCGGGTCGACCGTGAACATCAGGCCCCACTTGCACAGCACCGCGTCGACGCTCGCGGTCTCGAGGTCGATCCACTCGAGCTCGATCCGCTTGAACTCGACGTTCTCGACGCCCAGCTCCTGCGCGCGGGCGCGGGCGACCGCGAGCATCTCGTCGGTGGCGTCGCTGCACACGAGCGAGCCGCCCGGGCGAATCAGTTCGGCTGCGAGGAACCCGGTCTCGCCCAGCCCGGCGGCGAGCTCGAGCACTCGGATCCCGGGCTGCAACCCGGCGTGGTCGAGCATCCAGGTCGAGACCGGGAGCCCGAAGGCGCGCACGCTGCGTGCCCGCTTGTCCCACCCTGCCGCCGCTCGGCCCCACCGGTCGAGCATCTCGGCTCTGGCTGCGTCAGGATCGGATACGCCCACCTACCCCTCCTCTCCGTCCGGCGTCCGCTCGGACACCCGCCGCGCGATCTCCCGGAACGCGCCCTCGATATCCGCGCTCAGCCGTCGCTGAAAGATCGCGATCACCGCCTCGGACGCTACCGGCCCGAGCCGCTCCACCGCGTGTTCGATCTCGGGCCAGCGCTCGGCCGGCATATCGGCCTGCGCGAACGGCTTCCAGATCTCGTGGAGGAACAGCTCGACGAACGACTGCGACACGGACTCGCAATGACGGTCGATCTCCTCGAGGATCGAGAGGGCGCTGCGCAGCGAGATTCCGCGCGCGACCACCTCTTCGGCGATCGCCAGCAGCGACGGGCTCGGCGCACGGAAACGGCCGTCGCCGGTCGGCACGAGCACGCCGAGCCGCTCGGCTTCGGCGAGCACCTCGGGCGCCTCCTTGGCGCCGACGCGAAACCGCTTGCCGAGCTCATCGAGCGTCAGCGTCTCGCCGTGCTCGGTCGCGGCGGCGGCGCTCAGCGTCTCGCCGAACTGCCGCAGGCGCTCGGCCGTGCCTTGTGTGTCGTCGAGCAGCCGCTTGATGCCGCCGAGGTTGAAGCCGTCGTCCTGAAGCTCGCGGACCAGCCGCAGTTGCGCGAGATGCTCGGGCCCGTAGTAGCCAACTCGGGCACGAACTTCGGGGGGGTCGAGCAGTCCACGCGCCTGGTGCGCGCGGATGTTGCGCACCGTCATCCCCGACTGAGCCGCCAGCTGCTCGATCGTCAGCTGGTTGGGGGATTCGGACTCCTCGAAGCTCGGGGCAGAGGACACGGATCCGATTAAAGCTGGCGCCGCAGCAGCTTGCCCGACCGCGTCCGCGGCAGCGTGTCGGCGAACTCGACCGCCTTGGGCACCTTGAACGCCGCGAGTCGCGCCGCGCAGTGGGCGCGCAGCTCCTCGGGCGGGGCGCTCGCACCCTCGCGGAGCACGACCGTTGCGATCACCGCCTCTCCCCACTCTGGATCCGCGCGCGGATGCACGGCGGCGTCGGCGACTGCGGGATGCTCGAGCAGCGTCGCCTCGACCTCGGTGGGTGCCACGTTCTCGCCGCCCGTGATGATCGTGTCGGCCTTCCGCCCGGCGATCTCGAGCCGGTTGCGCTCGTCGAACCGCCCGAGATCGCCGGTGTGGAGCCAGCCGTCGTCGGCCACCGCGCCCGGCGACACGATCGGGCCGCGGACCAGCACCTCGCCGTCGCCGTCGGTCCGCACCTCGAGCGCCGGCCAGCGGCCAGCCGAACGTGGCGATCTGCGAGCACGCCTCGGTCATCCCGTACGTGGGCGCCACCGCCACGCCCGCGACGCGGGCCCGCTCGAGCAGCGCGGGCGCGATCGGCCCGCCCCCCAGTAGCGCCCAGCGCAGCGTTGGCGGGTCCTGCAGTCCGGCGTCGAGCAGCCGCGCGAGCATGGTCGGCACGAGCGATACGAGCGTGATCCGACGACCAGGATCGGCAAGCTCGTTCAGCACCGCCTCGGTGTCAAATCGCCCGTGCACCACGGCCGTAGTGGCGTAGATCGCGCTCCGGATCGGGATCGACAGGCCGCCGACGTGTGTAAGTGGCATGGGGCACAGCCACCGCTCCGCGGGATCGAGGCCGAGCGCCACCGCCGACCCGAGCGCGCTGGCCAGGAAGTTGCCGTGGGTGAGCATCACCGGCTTGGGTGACGCGGTCGTGCCCGAGGTGTGGATGACCGCCAGAGGCACGTCGCCCTCCCGCTCCGAGCCCGCGCGGTCCCCCGTGTCTAGCCTGGCTGGCTGGCCAGCAAGGCTCTTCAAACCGGCAAGCGGGGTGTCGATCGTCACCTCGGCACCCGCCAGCCGCTGCTTGCGCTCGGCGTCGCTCAGCCGCAGGTCGATCGGCACCGCCGCCGCCCCCGCCAGCAGGCAGGCGTGAACCGCGACGACGAAGTCCTCGCCCGGCGGCAACGCGATTGCGACGCGGCGCACGCCTTCCAGCGGCACAGCGCCAGCCACCGCGGCGTCGCGTAGCTCGGCGTAGGTGAGGCTGCGCTCGAGCCCCTCGATCGCGACGCGATCGGGCGCTCGGTCGGCGGCGGCGTGAACCCAGGACATCACGACCGACACGGTAGTCTCGCCCGGGTGCAAACGCAGTGGCAGACCGCAGGCGAATACGAGGACATCCGCTACGAGACCGGCCTCGACGAGGCCGGCGGCATCGCGAAGATCACGATCAATCGGCCCGAGGTGCGGAACGCCTTCCGCCCCGAGACCGTGGTCGAGTTGTCCGACGCGTTCACCCGTGCCCGAGAGGACCTCGACGTCGGCGTGATCATCCTGACCGGCGAAGGCCCCGATGCGTTCTGCTCGGGCGGGGACCAGCGCGTGCGGGGCTCGCGCGGCGGCTACGTCACCGGCGCCGACCCGGCGTCCGCGGGCAAGCACCAAGCCGTCGGTCGGTTCGAGGTCACCGACCTGCACATCCAGATCCGCCGGCTGCCGAAGCCCGTCGTCGCGATGGTCGCCGGCTACGCGGTCGGCGGCGGCCACGTGCTCCACGTCGTCTGCGACCTGACGATCGCCGCCGATAACGCTCGCTTCGGTCAGACCGGGCCGAAGGTCGGGTCGTTCGACGGCGGCTTCGGCGCCACCGTGTTGTCCCGCCTCGTCGGACCCAAGAAGGCGAAGGAGATCTGGTTCCTGTGCCGCCAGTACGACGCGCAGGAGGCGCTTGCGATGGGGCTGATCAACACGGTCGTGCCGCTCGAGGCGCTCGAGGAAGAGACCGTCAAGTGGTGCCGCGAGATGCTCGCGCTGTCGCCGTTCGCGCTGCGGATGCTCAAGGCGAGCTTCAACGCCGACGAGGACGGTCTCGCCGGGATCCAGCAGCTCGCGCACGACGCGAATCTCCTCTTCTACATGAGCGACGAGGCGCAGGAGGGGCGCAACGCGTACCTCGAGAAGCGCAAGCCGGACTTCTCGAAGTTCCCGCGCCGGGCGTGATGACAGCGACACGGGAGGCCACCAGCCCGAGCGGCGTGCGCATCTGGCTGATGGCCGCGCGGGTGCGCACGCTCCCGGCGGCGATCGCGCCGGTGCTCGTCGGGACCGCGCTCGCGGGCTTCCTGCACGTGTTCCACCCGCTGCGGTTCGTCGCCGCGCTCGTCGGCGCGATGTTCATCCAGATCGGCACCAACCTGTCCAACGACTACTCCGATGCGCGTCGCGGCGCCGACACCGAGGATCGTCTCGGCCCTGTGCGCGTGACCGCCGGTGGCCTCGTGCCCCCGCGGCAGGTCCTGATCGCGACGTACCTGACCTTCGGCGTCGCGGTGCTGGCCGGCGTCTATCTCGTAGTCGTCGCAGGCTGGCAGCTTCTGCTCGTCGGCGCCGCGTCGATCCTCGCCGGCGTGCTGTATACGGGCGGCCCGAAACCGTACGGATACGAGGGGCTGGGAGAGCTGTTCGTGTTCCTGTTCTTCGGGGTCGTCGCGGTGGCCGGGTCGTTTTTCGTGCAGGTCAAGCACCTCGACTGGGAGGCGTTCGCGCTCGCGGTGCCGGTCGGACTGCTCGCGGCGGGTCTGCTGATGGTCAACAACATCCGCGACATCGACACCGACCGCCGCGCCAACAAGCGCACGCTCGCGGTGCGCCTCGGGCGTGGCCGAGCCCGGTCCCTGTTCGCGGTGACCGTCTACCTCGCCTACGTGCTGGTGCCGGTCACGTGGGCGTTCGGGCCGCTCGGCCCGTGGCTGTTGCTCGCCTGGCTGACGCTGCCACTCGCGGCGCGGGTCGTGCGCGTGGTGCGGAACCGCACCGACGGGCTGTCGCTCAACGGCGCCCTGGTTCAGACCGGAATGCTCCAGCTCGGCTTCTGCACGCTGCTGGCTGCCGGCCTGCTGCTCAGCCGGTGAACGTCCACGTTCAGTGTTTAAGGGCGCGTATGCGCGCGCCGTTTGTTTCGGCGTCGGGATCCCTCGCTGATCGCGAGCTCGTGCTCGTGCGCCTGGAGGACTCGGGCGGCTGGGTCGGGCTCGGCGAGTCGGCGCCGCTACCGGACTACCACGGAGTCAACGTGGAGGACGTGCTCGAGGCGCTCGGCAGGTGTCGTGAGGCGCTGGCGGGCGCGGCCCCCGGCGCGTCCCCGCACGAGGCGTTGGCCGAGTGGCGTGCCATGGCGGTCCTGCCCGCGGTCGCCGCGGTCGATATGGCCCTGTGGGATCTCGAGGGTAGGCGAGCCGGCCAGCCCGTGTGGCGGCTGCTCGGCGCCTACGAGGCCCCGCCGGTCGAGGTCAACTACACGATCGCCGCCGCCGACCGCGCTGGCGCCTCGGCGCAGGCGGGCACGGCCAAGGCCGCGGGCTTTCGCTGCGTCAAGGCGAAGGTCGGGATCGGCGACGACGCCGGCCGCCTGGCCGCGGTCAGGGCGGTGCTGGGACCGGACGTGGCGATCAGGCTCGACGCCAACGGGGCATGGTCCGAAGAAGAGGCCGTCGCGGCGCTGGGGGTCCTTGCCCCGGCCGGGATCGAATTGTGCGAGGAGCCGGTCCGTGGCCTCGCCCAGACGCGTCGGGTGGCGGCCGAGACGAGCGTCCCGCTCGCGCTCGACGAGACCGCGTCCGCGATCGGAGCGCTCGAGGACCGTGTGTGCCAGGCCGTGTGCCTGAAGATCGCGAGCTTCGGGGGCATCACCGGCGTGATACAGGCGGCATACCAGGCACGCGCCTCGGGCTACGAGGTGTACCTGGCCTCGACGCTCGACGGGCCCCTCGGCATCGCGGCGGCGCTCCACGCGGCAGCGGTCGTGCATCCCGAGCGGGCGTGCGGCCTCGCGACGCTGTCGCTGTTCGCCGACCGCGAGGATCCACTCCCGGCTCGCGACGGCCGCATCGAGGTTCCTGAGGGCACGGGCCTCGGCGACGGGCTCATTTCGTGGTACCAGGCCGCCTAAATCGGCGCTCATGTGATCCAGGTCACGCTTAAACGCGCATACACCGGGTAGGAATGAGAACCAAAGAAATTTCGTCTACGTACTAAAGGCGAAGGGCTCAGGTGACGACCATGTTGATCAACTGAGCAGCCGTTTTTTCGGACCGGGAGAAACAAGATGAGTCCTGAACGTTCGCAGGCATACCGGCGGGTCATGAAGACGCTCGACGACATGGGCCCGAGCAAGCTGTTCGACTCCGAGCAGCAGCGGATCCGCTACGCCGCCGACAACCTCATCTTCAGCACCGACTTGAACACCGATGTCGAGGCCTGCGACGCCCTTGAGGACGTCGCCGCGCTGTGCCGCGCACTGGTGGAGAGCGGTCGCTGGGAGCAGAGCAGCGCGATGCGCCTCGTAGACGACGTCTGCGAGTGCGGTCCCGTGGCTCCTATGGTGCTGCAGGCCGCCTAGCACTCATTCACGCTGCGGAACCCTGCTGCGTCACGCTGCGGGACTCTGCTGCGCGATCAGAGCCGCGACGCGCTCCGGCGCCTCCAGATGCACGGCGTGACCCGCGCCTGGGATGACCGCGACGTCCGCGGCCGGTAGCGCGCGAGCCATATCGCTCGCGATCGCCCTGAACCTCGCGTCGCGCTCGCCGACGATCAGCGTCGTCGGCGCCCGGACCTCCGCCAGCCGGTCCCACAGCGATCCGAGCGCGCCCGTGCCGAGCCCGCGGAGCGCGCCGGCAAGTCCCGCCGGTTGATTGCGCAGCCGGTCGGCGTGCACGGCCGCCGCCACCGCCGGCGGCTGCCCGGCCAGCACCGGCATCTGCGCCCAGCGGTGAGCGAACTCCTCGATCTCATGGCTTGTAAGTCGGCGGCGAGCCGCTCATCGGCGGCGCGGCGTTCGGCGCGTTCGGCCGGGTCCGCGATGCCGGGGCTGGCTCCGATCAATGCCAAGTGCTCGACGCGCCCGGCGAGCGCGGGCGCGAGTGCGGCATGGAGCGCGATCCGGCCCCCCATCGAGTACCCGACGAGCGTGAAGCGCTCCGGAGCCTGTTCGGCCAGGTCGTCGAGCACAGCCTCGAGCATGACCGGCTCTCGCCGGGCCGCGGCGCCATGCCCGCGGATGTCGGGCGCGAGCGCCCGGTAGCTTTCCGCCAGCGCCGCGACCACAGGGTCCCAGCTCGCTCCGGTGTGAGTGAAGCCGTGGAGTAGGACGACATCGCGCGCCATCGGATCCGCATCATGACCGTCACCGACACCTATCTGCTGCTGCGCGCGTTCTGCGACGAACTCGCGCGCAGCGGGATGGAGCATGCATGCACCGCGCCCGGGTCGCGCTGCACCCCGATCGTCCTGTCGCTAGCGCGCGAGTCGCGGATCCGCGCCTGGTCGCACATCGACGAGCGCTGTGCGGGGTTCTTCGCGCTCGGTGCCGCCAAACGGTCGGGGCGACCGGTTGCGGTCACCTGTACGTCGGGCACCGCTGCCGCCAACCTGGCGCCGGCGGTGATCGAGGCCCGTCACGCGCGCGTGCCGCTGATCGTGCTCACCGCGGATCGACCGGCGGAGCTCCGGGACGTCGGCGCCGGCCAGACGATCGACCAGCTGAAGCTGTACGGCGACGCGGTCAAGTGGTTCTGCGAGGTCGGCGTCGACGAGGCCACGCCCGCGACCCTGCGGTGGATCCGGACGCTCGCGTGTCGGGCCTACTGGACCGCGGCCGAGGGACCGCCCGGACCGGTCCACCTCAACTTCCCGTTGCGCGAGCCGCTCGTGCTCGATCGCAGGGCATCGCTGCCCGAGGACGAGACGGGTCGCGACGGCGAGCGGCCGTACGTGGTGTTCGACGCAGGCCGGCCGAGCGCCTCGGCCGGTGACGCGCCCCCGTCCGGCCGGATCGTGATCGTCGCCGGCCAGGATCGCGACCCCGGCGCCGGAGACCGGATCGCGCGCGTCGCCGCGGAATCGGGCATCCCGTTATTGGCCGACCCACTCTCCGGCGCTCGGCGCGGCTCGACCGCGATCGCCCACTACGACCTGCTGCTGCGCGACCCGCGGTTCGCCGACGAGCACCAGCCCCAGTTCGTGATCCGGACCGGCGACCTGCCGACCTCCAAGCCGTTGCGTGCCTGGCTGGCCGGGTTGAACACGGCCCAGGTCGCGTTCGATCCCGACGGCGTGTGGCACGACCCGGACTCGATGGTCGGGATGCGGATCCGAGCGCCGCTCGCAGGCCGCGCTCGCGACTGCGACGGCGCCTGGCTCGCGTCGTGGCGCGCCGCCGACGAGGCAGTCGCCGGCGCGATCGAGCGGACGCTCGGCGGTGAGGTGTCGGAGCCGCTCGTTGCCCGCTCACTGGCGGAGTGGCTCCCGGGCGAGGCGACGCTGTACGTGGCGTCGTCGATGCCGATCCGCGACGTCGAGGAGTTCTTGCCGGTGCGCGACGACGGACCGCTCGTGCTCTCAAACCGCGGGGCGAACGGGATTGACGGCACGGTCTCCTCGGCCTTCGGCGCTCGCGCGGCTGCGACGGACGAGGGACCCGTCGTGCTCCTGATCGGCGACGTCGCGCTCGCTCACGACATCGGCGGGCTGCTCGCGGCGCACCGACTCGATCTCCCCCTGACGATCGTGCTGCTCAACAACGACGGTGGCGGGATCTTCCACTTCCTCGCGGTCGCCGGCGAGACCGACGCGTTCGAGGAGCACGTCGCGACGCCGCACGGCCTCGAGTTCGCCCGGGCGGCCGCGCTCTACGGCTGCGACTACCACCGCCCGGACACGCTCGCCGGGCTACGCGATGCGGTCGAGACCTCGATCGCCGGCGGGGCCACCACGATCATCGAGGTGCGCACCGACCGCGAACAGAACCTCGCGCTCCACCGCCGCGTGGCGGAGGAAGCACTGGCGGCCCTCAACCCGCCAGCACCGGGAGCAACGCCCCCAGTTTGACCTCGGTTTCGGCGAGCTCCGCCACCGGGTCCGAGTCGCGGACGATCCCGCCGCCGGCGTACAGGTGCGCCACGCGCCCCCGCACCAAAGCACACCGCAACCCCACGCAGAACTCGCCGTCGCCGGCCGCGTCGGTCCACCCCACGGCCCCCGCGTACCAGCCGCGGTCGAGCCCTTCGAGCGCCGGAATCAGCGGCGCCGCGATCTCCAACGGCTCGCCGCCAACCGCCGGCGTCGGATGGAGCACGCCGGCGAGATCGATCGCGCTCAGCGGCGCCGCCAGCTGTGCCCGGATCGGCGTACCGAGATGGATGATGTTCGCGACCCGGACGAGCGCGGGCTCGGGCGCGGCTGTGACCCACACCGAATGGGGACGGAGCGCGCGGGCGATCCGGCGCATGACGATCTCGTTCTCCTCGCGGTCCTTATCGCTGCGCAGCAACTGCTCGCCCAGGTGCTCGTCGACGGCCGGGTCCGCGCTCCGCCGCGAGGAGCCGGCGAGCGCCACCGTGCTGGCGCGCTGGCCGTCGCGACGCACTAGCAACTCGGGGCTCGCGGCGATGAACGCGCCGTCACCGCGGCCCACCGCGAACACGTAGCACGACGGGAACGCCTCCCGGAGCAGCCCCAGCACGGCGCCGATGTCGTGATCGAGCGGGGCGTGAACCTCCACCTCGCGGGCAAGCACGATCTTTTCGAGTTCGCCGGCGCGGATCCGCTGGACCGCCCTGGCCACCGCCTCCTCGTAGTGCGACGGCGGCATCGGGCTCAGCACCTTGTACTCCCCCGCCGGCGCCGGGTCGAGCATCGGCAGCGGCGCCACGCCGAGCTCGGACAGGCGCGCCGCGACGCGCGCCTCCAGATCCGACGCCACGTCATCGGGGGCTACCTCGACGTTCACCGTCAGCGCGACCCGGTCGCCGCTCCGCGCCAGCGATATCTCGGGGACCACCAAGGAGGCCGGCGCGAACCCGTTCCACCGAGGCGAGCCGCCCCCGTCAGGCGCGAACGCGAACCCGCCGAGCGCCACCAGTCCCGATCCCTGCGGCCCGTCGGGGGCGTCCGCGAGCGCGGCCGCGGCCACCGCCGACCAGCGCTTCGCCACCGCCGCGAACCGGCCCTCGCCGGCCGCCTCGAGCGTCCGAACCGACCCGATCGCCGCCACCGCGTATCGGTCGCGATCGGGTTGCTCAAGGCAGAACCACGGTTCGCCGGGACGCCGCGAGGCGACGGCCACCGCGGTCGGGTCGACGCCGGCGTCCACCCAGCAGGTCACGCTGGCGAGCTCCGGCATGCCGGTGGCGCGGGCGCGGTGGAGCGCCGCCTCGAGCCGGCGCTCGAGTCGCGCTGCGCTGTCGGCGTCGAGCCAGCTCCACGCCGGCGAAACGCCGGGCACGGACCGAATCATGGGCCGGAGCCTAGTGGACCCCTTACGGCAGAGCCCACTAGCGTTCCGCGTGAGGGCCATCGGACGTCGGCCGGTCGGCCAGCGCCTAAGTCGCCCTCACCTCTACTACGACTACCGCGAGTGCCACCGAATTTCGGTGCGTCAACGTAAGTTCCACACGGCGGGCGCCGCGGCGGCGCGCGAGTTCGGCCGCCGGTCCGCTGAGGCGCAGGCGTGGCCGCCCCCCGGCGTCGTGCTCGACGCCGATCGAGTCCCACGGCAGCGCGCCGTCGGTCCCGCCGAGCGCCTTGAACGTGGCCTCCTTGGCGGCGAACCGGGCCGCCAGGCACCGGGGATCGGACCCGCACTCGCGCCGCTCCGCTTCGGTGTAGATCCGCTCCAGGTAGCGCTCGCCGTGGGCGGCTAGCGAATCGCGGACCTCGTCGACCCGGACGAGGTCGATCCCTACTCGAATTGTGGGGTGTTCGCCTACGTCTCGGCTCGTCCGCGCGCGATCGCGATCTCGCCGGTTCTCGCCATCTCGATCAGCCCGAACGGCCTGACCAGCGCCTCGAACGCGTCGACCTTGTCACAGGTGCCAGTGAGCTCGACCACGATCGAGCGCTTGGTCACGTCGACCACCTTGCCGCGGAAGATCTCGCAGATCTGCATGACCTCGGTCCGGCTGACGCCGTCGGCTGAGATCTTGAACATGGCGAGCTCGCGCGCAAGCGTTTCCCGCGGCTCGAGGTCCCGGATCTTCAGCACGTTGATGAGCTTGTGCAGCTGCTTGGTGACCTGATCGATTGGGTGCAGGGCGCCGTCGAGCGTCAGCGTGATCCGCGAGATGCGCTCGTCGTCGGTGGGCCCGACCGCGAGCGTGTCGATATTGAACCCGCGGCGCGCGAACAACCCCGCGATTCTGGTCAGGACACCAGGCTTGTTCTCGACGAGGATCGAGAGCACGTGCTTGCGCCCAGTACGGAGCCCGGACACCGCCTCGAGCTCGTCGAGCGAGAGGACTTCCTTGGTCCCTGGTTCGCCCATCGCTCAGCCCACCATGTTCCGCGCCGGCTGACCGGCGGGGATCATTGGGTATGTGTTCTCTTCGCGCGTGACGCGCACGTCGACGAGCACCGGCCCGTCCATCGCGAGCGCTTCCTTCATGTCGGAAACGAGCGTGTTCTTGTCCTCGAAGCGAAGACCGGTAGCGCCGTACGCCCCGGCGAGCTTGACGAAGTCGGGCCACTGGCCCATGTCGACGCTGCTGTAGCGCTTGTCCCAGAACAGCTCCTGCCACTGGCGGACCATGCCCAGGTAGCCGTTGTTCATGATGAACACCTTGATCGCGATGCCCTCCTGGGCGCAGGTCGCGAGCTCCTGCATGTTCATCTGCACCGAGCCGTCGCCGGCGATGCAGACCACGGTCTGATCGGGGCAGCCCACCTTCGCGCCCATTGCCGCCGGCAGCCCGAACCCCATCGTGCCCAGGCCGCCCGAATTGATCCACCGGCGCGGCTTGGCGAAGTGGTAGTACTGCGCGGTCCACATCTGGTGCTGGCCGACGTCGCTGGTAATGATCGCGTCGCCGCCGGTCGCCTCGTACATCGACTGGATCATGAACTGCGGCTTGATCTCGGAATCGGTCGAGTCCTCGTAACGGAGCGGGTGCCGCTCCTGCCACAGGCGGATCCGCGACCACCACTCCTCGAGCCGCCCCGGCTCGCCCGCCACAGCGCGGTACTCGGCGGTCAGCCGCGGCAGGATGTTCTTCGCGTCGCCCACGATCGGGATGTGCGCCGGGACGTTCTTCGAGATCTCGGCCGGGTCGATGTCGATGTGGATGAACTTGGCACGTGGGGCGAACTCGGACAGCTTGCCGGTGATGCGGTCGTCGAAGCGCGCGCCGACCGCGCAGATCAGGTCCGCCTCGTCCATTGCGTAGTTCGCCGCCCGCGTCCCGTGCATCCCGAGCATCCCGAGCCACTGGTCGTGCGTGCCGGGGAACGCGCCCAGTCCCATCACCGTGCACGTCACCGGGAACCGGTCGGCGGTCGCGAGCTCGGTCAGCTCGGCCGCTGCGTTGGCCGAGACGACGCCGCCGCCGGCGTAGATGATCGGGCGCCGTGCGTTCGCGAGCGCTTTGGCGGCGATCCGGATCTGCTTCTGATTGCCCTCGATGGTCGGCTGGTAGCCGGGCAGACGGACGTCGCTGACCGGCTCATAGGGGATGTCGGCGCGGCTCAGGTCCTGTGGGATGTCGACCACGACCGGACCGGGCCGGCCGGTCCGCGCAATGTGGAAC
This sequence comes from uncultured Solirubrobacterales bacterium, assembly GCA_963755525.1. Taxonomy (GTDB): domain Bacteria; phylum Actinomycetota; class Thermoleophilia; order Solirubrobacterales; family Solirubrobacteraceae; genus Palsa-465. The sequence goes on from CAVWKC010000036.1 coordinate 88,808, forward strand.
GCCTCGTGGATCGAGCGCGGGATCTCGAGCGGGTGCTGGATCATGAAGCTGTGCTTGACCACCGGCATCGTGATGCCGATCGTGTCGGCCTCCTGGAACCCGTCGGTACCGAGCAGCTCGGTCCGCACCTGGCCGGTGATGAACACGACCGGGACCGAGTCCATCATCGCGTCGCAGATCGGCGTAATCAGGTTGGTGGCGCCCGGCCCGCTGGTGGCCAGCGACACGCCGACCTTGCCGGTCGCTTTCGCGTAGCCCTCGGCCGCGTGGCCGCCGCCGGCCTCGTGACGCACCAGGATGTGTCGTATCCCAGCGTCGTAGAAAGCGTCGTACGTCGGAAGGTTCGCTCCGCCGGGGAGGCCGAATACGACGTCCACACCCTCGGCCTTCAAGCATTCCATCAGGGCGTCGACTGCACGCATAACTTTCGCCTCCTCTCGGCAAAGTCGTTTTTGAGTAGGCGCAACCGCTCGGCGCGGGGGCGCCGGGCCAGTCTAACAACGGGTTTCGGCTTCACAAGTAGGCGTTCCGGGCGCCGCGAGATGGCGCTCAAGCCCGGCCGGCGGCGGACAGCAGATGCGGCGCCATTCGCTCTGCGATCCGCTCCCAGGTCAGCTCGCGGAGCACTCGCGCCCGGCCGGCGGCACCCATCTCGCGCGCCCGCCGCGGGTCGCTCAGAAGCGCCACCAGCGCCACCGCCAAGGCGCCGCCATCGCCGGGCGGCACGAGCAGTGACTCCACGCCGTTCCGAACGATCTCGCGTATGCCGCCGACCGTCGTGGTCACGCACGGCAGGGCGTATCCGAGCGCCTCGCGGACGACGTGCGGCGACATGTCGTACATCGTCGGCAACACCAGCACGGACGCCTGCCGGTACAGCGCGCGCAGCGCGTCGGCGTGCACGCCTCCCAGCCAGGTGATCTGGCCCTCGCTTCTCGGCTCGTCACGGGTGCCGACGATCCACAGTTGCGCGTCCGGCACCGAGCGCGCCACCGTCGGCCAAGCCGAGAGCAGCGCCGGTCCCCCCTTTCGGACGAAGTCGCGGCCCACGAACAGCGCGATCGGCGCCGCGGGCGCGCTGACGGCGTCGGCCGCCGGGATCAGGTTGGCGCCGGCGCCGGTCGCGGTCACCCGCTCGGGTGAACTGCCGTAATCGTCGATCACCGACGTCCGCGCCCACTCACTCATGGTGAATATGTGCCGCGCCCGCTTGTAGACGTCGCGTTCCAGCGATACCCAATGCCGGAGTGCCCTCGGCCCATGCGAGGCCGCCAGCGGCCAGTTGCGGTGGGTCTGCATGAGCGTGCAGTCGAGGTACTGGGTGTACGGCCTTCGTCGTTGCCACCGTCCTGGGGCGAACGTGCAGCCGACCTGGAACACGACATCGAACGCATCCTCGCGCGCTCCCAGGATCCGCTCGGCGCTGAGCGTGCGCGCGCGGAACGCCACCGACGACAGCCCCGATCGCTGGCGCCATCGGGTTCGGTCGGGGCGAGCGTACGCGAGCTGGATCAGCCTGAGCAACGGGAGGGGCACCCGTGGAGAGGCGACCGACACGACCTCGAACTGCGAGGGAGCGCGTCCCGGATCACGAGGACCGCGTCGTATCCGCGGCCGCCGGCCCCAGCGCGCGTCTCCGCACCCGGGTTGGCGGGAACGCGCGGGGCATGATCACCAGCAGCCCGAGCGCGACGAGCACCTCGAGGACCAGCGTCTGGCCCTTGTTGGCCGTCCCGATAACGGTCGAGATGTGGTGGAAGGAACCGAGCAGCAGCAGCCCGACCATCGCGCTTGCGGCACCGACCGACAGCTGGCGCGCCCTCGCCCGCTCGAGCTTGGCGAGCATCAGCCCGAGCGCGGCGACGAGCGGTACGAGGCCCATCACCGACAGGCGATTCTCGTTGTAGCTAGCCCACGCGGGGTTCATGACCGCGGGCTGAGCGATGATCGCGAGGCCGAACCCGAGGCACGCGAAGATCGCCGCGGTTGGGCCCGGGACCGGCGACCTGCGCTCCCGCAGGCCGTGCGGCGTCCCCCGCAGGAGCCACAGCGCGCCGAGCAGTAGCGCGCCGATCGACAGCAGCACGTTGATGCAACGCGCGAAGTGCTGCCCGAGGGCGCCGAGCGACAGCGACGCTCCCAGCAGCGTCATCGCATCGATCGACGGCGGCGGACCGGCGAACGGATGGGAGACGACGCGGATCACGCCGTAGGCCACCAGCGGCAGCCCGATCGTGAGCGCGGCGAACGGCATCTGCCAGCGGTCGAGGCGCTGACGCCAGGCCGGATCGAAGGCGACGGCAACGGCCGCGACGGCCGCCGGCGGCAGGGCCGTCTGCCGCGCGGCGGTCGCGAGCAGCAGCCCGCCGAGCAGGCTGGCCGGGGAGCGCAGCACGAGGCCGCGGACGGCGATCGTCGCCCCGAACACGAACGCCAGGTCGTCGACGCTTCCGGGCGCCAGGAGGTACGGGCGAAGCGCGTAGGCGTTGAGGATCAGCGCCGCCATGCAGACGATCGATGCCTGCAGGCTGAGGCCCATCCGAACCAGCAACTCGGCGAGCACCATGCACGTTCCGAGGATCAGCAGAATCACCCAGACACGGAACGAGATGACGACTGAGAAGCCCAGCAGCTTGGCGGTGACCCCGACGACCCAGGCCACGGCGAATCGCTCGGCGTGCCATTCGGGGAGCGTCCCGTGGAACAGCCCCGGGGCCGCCTGCGCCATCAGGCGGTAGTTCGTGTCGTCGTAGCTCTTGTATTGGTAGATCGCGGCGTGCCAGCTGACCCATTTGTTGGTGATCCCGAGGAACACCAACAGGCCGAGCGATGCGATCAGCAACCACCCAAGGTTCGACCTGACGCTGCGTCCCTGCATGTTGTCGTGCAGGCTATGCCCGCGAGCGCCCGATCGCGGCTTCCGGTGCGATCGCCACGTCAGGAAATTCGAGCTCCTCGCCGCATTTGACGCACACGGCATCGTGCAGCTTGATGACCCGGCCGCACCCGGGGCATTGCCGCCGCAGCTCGCGGTTGTCCCAGCGATAGCAGACCGCGGCCAACAGCCCGAAGAACGGGACAAGCCCCGAGATCAAGAACCAGAGTACGAAGGAACTGCCCTTTATCCGGCCGACGATCCCGCCTGCCAGGCCGAAAAAGAACATGATCACGATCAGGCCCATGCCAGCCATGGGCCTGGCGTCACCAGACGAGCGTCTTGACCGCCCAGAGAACGGCCAGCACTGCTGCAATCACGACGACTGTCCAAAAAGCCCAGACCACGAACCCGATCAGGACCTTGACGGCCAGCGCCGCTATCACGATCAGAACCAGGCCCGCCGCGGCCTTCCGGAGTACCGGCGTACGCGAACGAGAAGCCTCAATTTGGGAATCCATAAGACAAGCGTACCGCGGCGGGACCGCGGGCTCGAATGTCTCAGTCGTAAGTGCGTTTTAGATGTTCGAACCGCGAGGCGCCGGTGGCCGGCGGCGGGTCGAAGCGCAGTCGCGCGAGTCTGTAGCGCCGGACCGGAGCGGCCGCGCCGTGAGTCGGTTCTACCCGCCGGTCCGCGACGAGCAGCACCTTGGAGGTTTTGAGTGAGCGGGTCATGGCGAAGATGATCGGCCGCGGCGCTTCCGCGCACATTGGCCCTGGGGACAAACATCGTCGGCGGCGATGCGCCGCGGGGCCCGGAACGCCCGCGCGGACCCGGATCAGCGGTCTACTCGAGCCTCGAAACCCGCCACGTCCAGCGCCTCCCGCGCCACCGGGGCCAGCCGCCGGCGCACCCGCCACCGAGCCCCCGAGAACGAGAGGTTGGCGACGGTGGCGAACCCGGCCTCGTCGGTGCGCAGCGCGAGCAGTAGATGGGCGATCCGGTCGCTCGGAGGCAGCGAGGCGTCGGGCACCCTGACGCAATAGCAGTTGACCCGCCGGCCGCCCGGGCGGACGAGGAGCGCGCCGGCCTGCCCGAGCACCCACACCCCGAGCCGGCCCCGCTCGACCGCCACCCCCGTCCGCGCCTGCAGGTCGCGCGCACGATGATCGAGCAGGTCGCCGAGCAGCCCCATCGCCACGCGCTCCGCCTTCGTAGAAGTCGGGTGGCGCGGGCGCACGACCTTCGCCCCGCGCGCCGCGTACAGCTCCGGAATCGCCCACGCGTGGATCAGCAGCACGAGCGACACCGGCGCCAGGATCGGCGCGAGCACCGTCAGTGCTACCGCGCCGCCGACGAACGGAACCACATGGGCGACGGTCGTCGCGGTCCACAGCCGCCCCGTTCGGTTGAGCCGCTGATCGCTCGCGCGCGGACGCCAGTGGACCCGCGCGAGCTCCGGAAGTACCTCGGTGCTCGTGGCTACCCGCCGGCGATCGGCCTGCGCAGGATCACGAGCGAGGCGTCAGCCGGCAGCTCGCGCACCTGCTCCGCGTGCCCCTCCCCGTTCGACACCACCGCGAAGTAGCCGTTGTCGAGCTCGGCGCGGAACGCGAGAGCCGCCGCCTCGATCGCCTGCGGATCGCCGGCGGTCCATTCAGCGACGGTCGTGTGACCGGTGTCGTCCATGCGGACTAGTCGTGACATAGCGGGCCTCCTCGGAAATAGCGCTGGCGTCCAATCGTACGCCCGGCGGCCCGCCGAAATGGCCAGGCTTTCGCAATATCCGAACCTGATCACAAGGGTTGTCGAGGTTTGGTCCGTGCTGTGTTATCTTGTCATCGGACAGAAAGGGAGAGCATCGCGAGCCGTTTGGTAGGGACAGGCGGGGCGCACAGGCGGATGCTCGTTTTTCTACGACTTGGGGAACCGGATAGGGACATCGGAGTGACGCCTACGCCTGCCGCATCGCACGTCGACCAGTCTGAGACTCTTCTGGACCAGTCGGGGACGCTCCCGTTCACGCGATCGACCGGAGAGTTGGTCGGTGGCGAGTTCGCGCGGCTGCTCGATCCACCTAGCTGGTCCAGGCTGCGACTGCTCGTCGACATCGTGGTGCTCTACCTGGCGTCGAGCGCCGCCCTTTTTGCGGATCCCAGAATCAGCAGCGCGGTCGCCAGCCGTTGGCTAGCCGCGATCTTCCCGCTGATCGTGCTCGGGTTCCTATACGCGAGCAAGGGCAAGGAAGACCGACTGGGTGGGTCGCTGGTCGACTCGACCACGCACGTGCTCGGAGTCGTGTCGCTCGCTGCGATGTTGACGATCGCGCTCGCCTCCATCACCGGTGCCGCGCACCCCGTCGGGATGGCGGTCCGGCTGTGGCTGTTCGGCGGGGTGTACCTAGCGGTGGCGCGGGCCGTCTTGCTTTCGGTCCGCCGACAGGCGATACGGACCAGGGCGCTGGCGACCCCGACACTGATCGTGGGCGCCGGGATGGTGGGAGAGCACCTCGTGAAGCGTCTGGTCACCGAACCCAGTTATGGGCTGCGCCCGGTCGGCTTCCTCGACGACGATCCACTTCAGGGCTTCCACCCCGCGGGTGGGGACTCGTTGCCAGTGCTCGGCGGGGTCGACCAACTGACCGAAGCGCTGGCGCGGACCTCCGCGCGCCATGTGATCCTGGCGTTCTCGACCGAGCCCGATCACGTGCTGGTGGACCGAGTGAGGGAGTGCGAGCGGATAGGTGTCGGCGTCTCGCTCGTTCCGCGTCTGTACGAATCGATCAACGATCGTGCGACGCTCGAGCACGTCGGTGGCCTGCCACTGCTCACGCTTCGCCCGGTCGATCCGAAGGGATGGCAGTTCGCGATCAAGCATGCGTTCGACCGCGCCTTCGCGCTGCTCGCGCTGGTCGCGCTGTCACCGGTGATGGTCGCGGTCGCGATCGCCGTGCGGCGCAGCTCGCCGGGTCCGATCCTGTTTCGTCAGCGCCGCGTCGGACGGGACGGGCGGGAGTTCGACGTCCTGAAGTTCCGGACGATGAGGGAGCGCGAACCGGCGGGTGACGAATTCGAGCTGCCCAGCGGCATCGCGCCTGGGGGGGTTGAGGGGGACGACCGCCGGACCGCCGTGGGGCGGGTTCTGCGGAGCTTCTCGCTGGACGAACTGCCCCAGTTCATCAACGTCCTGCGCGGCGACATGAGCCTCGTAGGGCCGCGGCCCGAGCGACCCGAATACGTCGAGCGCTTCGCGAGCTACGTGACCCGCTACGGCGACCGCCACCGCGTCAAATCCGGCATCACCGGATGGGCCCAGGTCAACGGGCTGCGGGGACAGACCTCGATCGCCGACCGCGTCGAGTGGGACAACTACTACATCCAGAACTGGTCCTTGAAGCTGGATCTACGGATCATCGCACTCACCGTCGCCGAGGTCCTGCGCTTCCGGGACAGCGCCAACTCAGAGGTCGTCGGTCGCAGGAGCGCCGCTCGCTGAGCGGCCAAGTGAAGGGGCACAAACAGGTTGAGGTGGGGATGGGAATTTGAGGGCGAGTCGCCGGGCGCCCAGCGCCATGGCGATCGCGGCGATCGGCGGGCCGCGGCGGACGGAGCCCTTGATCGCGCCGGCGCCATGAGCGAGGTGCATCACCGCGAGCACGACGGGAACCAGCGCCACATCCAAGCGGTCGCCGGCGGGGGCTGTCCCCGCGTCGCCCGCATCGGCCACACTCTCGTCGAACGCCGCGCGCGCGCCGGCGCCGACCAGCGCCACCGCATAGGCGCCAAGCCCACCCCGGGCGACGCGTCTCAGCGGAGCGGGTGCGGCGATCGCGGCGCCGAGGGTCAGCACCAGCGACGGGGCGATCAGATGCGAACGGCGCATCGTGTGCGGATGACGCAGCGCGGTCTTCTCCCGGTAGTCGCCGTACTGCAGGTACTGGCGCCACAACGACTTGATCGAGTTGCGCGGCGTGTACCTGGCGGCCATCTCCGGGAGGCAGATCAACCGCTCCCCACGAGCCAGGAAGCGTCCCGCCATCTCCGAGTCCTGGTTTCGGGGCCAGCCTTCGTCCCAGCCCCCGTACTCGAGCAGCGTGTCGCGCTCCCACACTCCGGCGAAGACCCCCGAGTCGAGTTCGTACTCCTCAGTGACCGCGCCGTCCGACGTTCCCCACTTGCGCGAGCCGCCGCGGCCGAGGGGCGTCCTCAAGGCCAGCGCGACGGCTCGCGAGACCGGACCGTCGCCGGTGGCGACCTGAGGTCCGCTGACCCAGCGGGTGTCGCCGCGCCGCAGGCGTTCGACGCCGAGCGCGAGATAGTCGCAGGGGTACTCGGTGTGGCCGTCCATTCGCGCCACCCAACGACCGCGGGCGTGGGCGAGAGCGATGTTGAGCCCGCTCGGCGTGGTGCCGCGCGGGTTGTCGAGCACCCGCAACCGGGGATCGCGGTGCGCCAGGTCGGACAGGACCGAGCGCGTCCCGTCGGTCGAGCCGCCGTCCACGAGCACGAACTCGACCGTGCCCGGAAATCGCTGCTCGAGCATCGCGTAAACGCTGGCGCCGATGTGCCGTTTCTCATTGAGAACGGGCACGAGCACCGAGCAATCGATTCGCTCAGATCCCCCCATTTGCGTGTCGCGCGCTCCGCTTGCCTGCATCGATGCACCACACTCCGGCGAACCCCATCAAGGCCCGCGCCATGCGTGCCATAGTACGAGAAATGTCCGCCGAGTCGGAGCGTCCGACGTTTGGCGCCTCAGGGTTCCAGACGACCGGGGTCAAGCGCTATCTCCGCACCGTGGTCGAGCATTGGTGGCTCGTGGCCCTCTGCGTCGTGGTGTGCGTGGGCGCCACCGCGCTGTACGTCTCCGGTGCCCAGCGGAGGTACCGAACGAGCTCCGAAATGCTGATCTCGCCGATCCCGGCTGGGACCACGACCCTGGTTGGATTGCCGGTACTGTTCTCCTCGGGTGACCCGACGCGTGACGTGCTCACTGCATCGAGTCTCATCACCACCCCGCAGGTCGCCCTCGTCGCGCAGCACATCCTCGGAAACGACGAATCACCGGGCGCGCTGCTCGGCCAGGTCACGGCGACGCCCGTCGGGCAGAGCAATCTCATCGCCGTACAGGCGAGCGCGCCGTCCGCCAAGGAGGCCCAGCAGATCGCCAACGCGATCCCGCAGGCCGTGATCTCCACCCGAGCCGCGGCGCTGCACCAGGCCATCGCAGCGCAGCTCCCGAGCCTCCAGGCCGAAGCGGCGAAGCTACCGCGAGGCCTGAGCGGCCAGCCAGGAACCGTCACGGACCAGCTCGATCAGCTTCAGGCGCTCGCCACCCGCCCCGATCCGACGATCACCCTCGCCTCGCCGGCCGTGCTTCCCACGAGCCCCTACACGCCGAGGGTCAAGCTCTCGCTCCTGGCGGGCCTGTTCGGGGGGCTGATCCTCGGCATCTGCGCGGCCTTCGCCTACCAGGCGTTCGATCCGCGCCTGCGGCGCGAAGAAGAGCTTCGCGAACTGTTCCGGATCCCGATCCTCGCCGAGATCCCGCGGGAGCGCAGCGGCAACGCGCGGCGGCGGCGGCCGATGATTCCGACCGAGCTTTCGTTCGGCGCGCTCGAGGGCTACCGAACGCTTCGGACGACGCTGACCGCACGGGCCGGCGGCAGGTCCCGCGCGTACCTGATGACCGGCTCGTCGCCCGCGGAGGGCAAGACGACATCAGCTATCGGGCTCGCGGCGTCGCTCGCGCAGGGCGGGTCCAGGGTCATCCTGCTCGAGGCTGACCTCCGCCGCCCGACGATCGGTCAGGCCCTCGACCTGCCCGTCAGGTACGGCACCGAGGACGTCATCAGCGGGCACGTGGAGTTGGCCGACGCGCTCACGACCGCGAAGTTCGACGGATGGCCGCTGCAGGTGCTGGCCGTCGGCGAGCCGGGCACGGCGCTCGCGGACCTCCTGTCGCCCGCTGTCGCGAAGCAGTTGGTCGACCAGGCCCTCGAGCTGGCGGACTTCGTCGTGATCGACTCCCCGCCGCTCACCGACGTGAGCGACGCGCTGCCGCTGGCCAGCCTCGTCGACGAGGTCCTGATCGTCGCGCGACTGGGCGTCTCCAAGCTCAGCAAGCTCGCGAGACTGCAGGACATGCTCCGGAACCAGGGAATCTTCGCGACCGGCTTCGTCCTCGTCGGCGAGGGCGCCAGGCGCCCCGGGTATTACTACGCCCCGGTAGAAGGTCGCGGGGTCGCCGCGGCCCGCCGCCGCGAGGCGCCCGCCGATAGCGAGGAATCGGTCGGCACCCCGCGTACCTGACCGATGAGCCTGTCAGAGCGTCTCGCGGCGCGGAACCTCCGCGTGATCGGGTTCGCGTTCCTGATCGCCCTGTGTGTCGGCGTGGCGGCGGGGATCCAGCCGCGGCTCGGTGTGGCGGCCGCGCTGGGCGTGACCTTCGCGGCGGCCGTGATCGCGGATTTGACCATTGGTCTGTTCCTGTTCACGATCCTGTCGTTCCTCGAGGTAGTGAACGCCGGGAGTGGCGCGGTCAGCTTCATCAAGGTGGCGGGCCTGATCCTGTTCCTCTCCTGGTTCGCCGCCCAGGCGACCCGGTCCCGCCGGGAGGCGCGGTCGCTGCTCGCTTCTTCGCCGGTGATCACGATGGCTGTCGTCGGATTCGTGAGCTGGTCAGCGATCAGCGTCGCCTGGGCCGAGAGCAGCGGAACGGCGATCGGCTCGACGTCGCGATTCGTGCTCGACGCGCTGCTGTTCCCGATCGTGTTCGGCGCGATTCGCCGCCGAGAGCATTTCCAGTGGATCGTCGCCGCGTTCGTGATCGGTGCGGTGATGTCCGCTGTGATCGGGCTGCTGGAATCGGGCGGTGCCCGCCTCGCCGGCGGAATCGGCGATCCCGACGGGGAGGCGGCTCTGCTGGCCGCCGCGCTGATGCTCGACGTGGGGCTGATCGCGACGGTTCCGCGCGGCTCGGCGGCGAAGTCGCTCGCGGTGCTCGGCGCTCTGATCATGGGTCTGGGCCTGCTCGACACGGGCTCGCGCGGAGGGTTCGTCGCGCTCGCGGCGGTGCTTGTCGCCGGTGTGCTGCTTGGGGGCCGCTGGCGCGGCCGGGCGGCCGGACTGATGCTGATCGCGGCGATCGTTACCCCGCTCTATCTGTTCGTCCTCGCGCCGTCCGCGGCGGTTCAGCACCTGAGCAGCAACAGCTCATCGGGCAGGACCGACCTTTGGAAGGTCGGGCTGAAGATGTGGGAGGCGAATCCGATCGCCGGGGTGGGCTCGGGAAACTTCGCGGTCGCGTCGATCCACTACGTGCAGCAGGCCGGAGACATCACGCGGGCGGACCTGATCGTGGACGTCCCCCACGCAACGCACAACACATACCTCGAGATCATCGACGAGCTCGGCGTGCCCGGGTTCCTGATGTTCCTGGTGATCGTAATCGGATCGATCTCCGCGGCGCTGCGAGCCGCGCGAATCTACGAGCGCAGAGGCGACACGCAGTTCGAGCTGATGTCGCGCGGAGTGGCGCTCGGAGTCATCGCGCTGTTGACCGCCGACTTCTTCATCACGAACGAGTACGAACACCTGCTCTGGCTGCTGCTCGCGTTGCCGCCGGCGCTGCTCGCCGTGGCCAGATCTGAGACTGGGGTCAGAGCCAGTTGAGATCCGGACGGCCCCTGCGGGTGGCGTTCGTGATCAACCACGTGGCCGCCTACGGCGGCGCCGAACGCTTCGCCACCGGCCTCGCGATCCACATGCCACGCGACCGGATCGAACCGTGGATGTTCTGCACCAGGCGCGGCGACGAGTTGGCGGTGAGGTCGCTGGTCGACGCCGGCGTCCGCTACGTCTGCCTCGGTCGCCAGGCCAAATGGGACGTCCACCGGCTCCTTCCGCTGGTGACGATGCTCCGGCGAGAGCGATTCGACGTCGTGCACTCCCACATGTTCGGCTCGAACGTGTGGTCCACCGTCGCCGGGCGGGCCTGCCGAGTGCCGGTCATCATCGCGCACGAGCACAACTGGTCCTACACCGGCGACCGTCTGCGCATGTGGCTGGACGGGCATCTGATCAGCCGGTTCGCCACCTGCTTCGTCGCCGTCTCGGAGGCCAACCGCGAGCGCATGATTACGCTCGAGGGCGTCCGGCCGGAGAAGATCAGGGTGATCCCGACCGCCTACGTCCCACATCTCGGGCCCTCGGACGGCGACATCCGGAGCGACCTCAAGCTTGCGCCAGGTGCGCAAGTCATCGGCGTCGCCGCCGTGATGCGCAAGGAGAAGGCGCTCGGGGTGATGCTCGACGCCCACGCGATGTTGGTCACGCGACTCCCTGACGTTCACCTCGTGATCGCCGGTGACGGCCCGTGCCGCACCGAGCTCGAGGGCCAGATCCGACGGCTCGGCATCGAATCCTCGGTCCACCTGCTCGGTCGCCGCCACGACGTCGACGGGATCCTGAGCGAGGTCGACGTCGGGGCTCTGTCCTCGGATTGGGAGGGGTCTCCGTTGTTCGTGTTCGAGTGCCGCGCGGCGAAGGTCCCCCTGGTGGCGACCGCGGTCGGCGGCGTCACCGAACTCGTCCAGCATGGTCACACCGGCTTGCTTGTCCAGCCGCGTGACCCGCGGGGCCTGGCCGACGCGATCGAGCAGGTCCTGACCGATCGAGCCCTCTCCGAAAGTCTCGCCGAGGAGGCGGCGAGAGACCTCGAGCAGTACGAGATCGATGCCGTCGCGGCACGCTTCGCCGATCTCTATGAGCAACTCGTGGCCGAGGTATAGCCGTCGTGGCCGACGTTCTCGTGCTGTGCTATCACGCGGTCAGCCCGACCTGGAACGCGACGTTCTCGGTCTCGCCGGACACGCTCGAGCGCCAGCTAACCCGGCTTGTGCGCGCAGGGTGGCGGGGAGCACGGTTCACCGACGCCGTGCTCGACCCGCCCGCCGACAAGACGCTCGCCGTCACCTTCGACGACGGCTTCGCCTCGGTGTTCGACCTCGCCGAGCCGATTCTCACCGGTCTCGGTCTGCCAGGAACGGTGTTCGCGCCCGCCGCGTTCATGTCCACGCACCAACCCCTGAGTTGGCAGGGGATCGAGGCGTGGCTCGGCACCCCCTTTGAGCACGAGCTTCGGTGCATGAGCTGGGACGACCTTGGCCGCCTCGCCGAGCGAGGTTGGGAGATCGGCTCGCACACCCGCAGTCACCGGCACCTGACGACGCTTCCGAACGACGAACTGCGCGATGAGCTGCGCGGATCGTTGGAGGAATGCTCAAGTCATCTTGGCCGTCCCTGCCGGTCGGTCGCGTATCCGTACGGGGAGGTCGACGTCAGGGTCGCGGAGTTGGCCCGGGAAGCGGGCTACCTGACCGGCGCCTGCCTGGCCCACAGCCTTGTGCCGCTCGGTCCGCATCTGTGGCCACGGGTGGGGATCTGGCACCACGATTCGGACCTCCGCTTCCGCCTCAAGATCTCCCGACTCACCCGGAACGCGCGAGCCTCCCGGCTGGGACCGACGTTGAGCCGGGTCCACGGGTGGCGCACCCGACCCGCTCCGCAGACCTGAATGACCGAGCCGCTCGTCGACATCGGCATTCCCGTGTTCCAGCGCGCCGATCACGTCGGCGAGGCGATCGAGTCCGTCCTCGCGCAGTCGTATTCGCACTGGCGGTTGACGATCGCAGAGGACGCAGGCCCGACCGACGCGATCACCCGCGCGGTCGAGCCATATCTTGCGGACGAGCGCGTTCGCTACATGAGCGTCGGGGAGTGGTGGGGTCCGGCCCGGGTCAGGTCTAGTCTGGTTGCCCGGGGCCACGGCACGTACGTCGCGCTGATCGACGATGACGACCTGTGGCTGGCCGGCTGGCTTGAACGAAGAGTCGAGTTTCTCGAGCGCCACCGCGAGTGCATCCTGGTGTGGGGCGGCCATCTCGATATCGATGACGGCGGCGCAGAGCTCGCCCGATCCGAGTTTCCGGTCCCCTCGGGCGTGCGCTCGTCGCACGAATTCGTGCAGCGGCTGATGCGCGGCAACGTCGTGCCGATGCCGACTGCCCTGCTGCGCCGCGATGCATACGTCCGCGCCGGCAACCGCTTCGATGCCAGGTTCTTCCATATCAACGACTACGAGCTCTGGCTGAGGATCGGCATGACTGGGCCCGTTGGGTTTCTTCCGGTCCATGACGCGGTGTATCGGCAGCATCACGGACAGTTGTCGCGGCGGCGCGGCCAAGCGTTGGAGCATCTGGGCCTGATCGACCACCTCGACCGCCTGCTCGAGGACTCCGGCGCCGATCTGCGGCTGTCGGATTCGGCCCGCAAGCGCCAGAAGGCCGAGCGTCTGCTATCGGCCGCCCTCGATGCGGCCGAGCAGCGTCAGGTGCGCATCGCCGCAAGGCGGATATACGCGGCCGTCGGCCTGGCACCGCGAGCCGTTGCCTCGGCGCGCGGGCTCGGCGCCATCGCCGCGACGGTGGGAGGCAGAACGATCAGCCAGCGGATCGGCGCGCTTCGCTCGTGAGCCAGAGCCCACAGCAGGCGGGCGCTTGGCCGCACTCGATCAGGCGCAACGCGGCGCTTGCCTTCGCCGCCCAGCTCGTGGGCGCTGCGTTCACCGCCGTTCTCGTCGTCGTCCTGGCACGCCGGTTGGGCTCCAGCGGGTACGGGTTGTTTTCGCTCGCGCTCGGCATCGCCGGCCTGGTGTTGCTGCCCTCTGATTTCGGCATTTCGAACTCTGTGGCGCGCTATGTGGCTGAGCACCGCGGGAAGCCTGACCGTGTCCGGGCGGTGATGGTCGATGGGTTGCGACTGAAGCTCCTGGGGTCGCTCGTGGTCGCGAGTGTGCTTGGCGGGCTGGCGGGGCCGATCGCCTCCTGGTACGGCATTCCTGGATTGGTGTGGCCAATCCGGGCGATGGCGATCGCTCTGCTAGCGCAGAGCATGATGATGATAGGTGCCGTATTCACGGCGATCGGACGAAACGATCTACAGCTGCGAACTGCGTTCGCCGAGAGCACAGTGGAGGTGATCGCCAGCATCGCCTTGGTGCTCGCGGGCGCCGGGGCCACCGGGGCCGCGTTCGGCCGCGCGATCGGATACCTGGTCGGGGCCGCCGCGACGATCTTCCTGCTCGTCAGAGCCCTGGGTCCGGGGATCCTTCCGACCACGGTGCGCGTTGGCGCCGACGCCCGGCGAATCGCCGGCTACGCCGGCATCCTCCTAATCGTCGACGGCGCGTACGCGGCGTTCACGCAGATCGACGTGCTGGTCATTGGCGCCTACCTCGGCACGAGCGCGGTCGGGATCTTCAGCGCGCCGGTCAAGCTGACCGTGCTGCTCACCTACCCGGGGAGCGCGGTCGCCTCGGGCGTCGCCCCCCGGCTCGCGCGCGGGCTCCCGGGCGGTCCAAACATCGCGGCGTTCGGCACCGGGCTCAGGGTCCTCCTGATCGTCCAGGCCGCGATCACGGCGTTTATCGTCGGATGGGCGCCGCTGATGGTGAGGGTGGTACTCGGACCCCACTACCACGAATCGGCGTCCGTGTTGCGCGCGCTCGCTCCGTACATCTTCCTGAGTGGGTTCGGGGCGCTCGTGTCAGTCTCGGCCAACTACCTCGGAGAGGCCCGCAAGCGCGTCCCGGTGGCGATAGTCACTGTCGTAATTAACCTCGTCGTCGACGTCGTGCTCGTGCCCAGGATCGGGGTGATCGGTGGAGCCTGGGGCACCGATGCCGCCTTTGCGCTCTACGCCCTCGCCCACCTATTCATCTGCCAGCGCGCGCTGGACATCGATCTGGGGCCGACCGCCGTGAGCCTCGCCCGCACCGCCCTCGCCGGCGGTGCGATGACCGGTGTATTGCTGCTATTCGGCGACTCCCGGTCGGACCTGTTGCGGACCGCGGTCGGCGGCGTGCTCGGCGTCATCCTGTTCGGCTTCGTGCTCTGGCTGACTCGTGAGGTCAGCACCTCGGAGGCCCGAGCAGTCATCGCCGGCATTCGCCTCCCGAGGCCGGTGACGCGAGGTGGGATGGGAGCGGAGCGCTGAATGGCGGCCGGGAACCTCCGAGTCGTGCACCTGGCCAGTTACGCCACCGCCTATTCGGGTTCGTTCATCCCGATGCTCGAGGCCGCGCGGACCGGCATCGAATCCCGCGGGTGGACCTACGAAGCCGTGTTTCCACCCGGCGTTGAGCGATTCGGCTGGTACGAGAAAATGCAAGCCGCCGGCGTCGGCGTCAGGACCTCGCCGGAGATCGGCAAGCGCGGTGCGGCCGGCTGGATACGCGACATGCTCGACGAGCGATCCGGGCCGACGCTCCTGCACACGCATTTCTCCGCATGGGACGTTCCCGCTGCGGTCGCCGCCTGCCCGCGTCGAGACGCCAAGGTCATCTGGCACCTGCACAGTCGCATGCTCGAAGACGCCATCCCGCGCGCTCGAAACGCGGTGCGCTTTGCGCTGCTCGGGCGAACCGTGGCTCGGATTCTGTGCGTGGGCCCTGGGATTCGCGATCAGGCGGTAGCGCGGCTGGCGCCCCCCGGCCGCACACAGGTACTCCCTAACGGCATCGACCTGAGCCGCTTCGCGCCCGTCTCGGGTGACGGTCGCCGGAGCGCCCGTGAGCGCTTGGGTCTCCCGCCGGACCGCCGCTTGCTCCTGACCTTTGCGTGGGACTGGGAGAGGAAGGGCATCCCGCTGTTCTTCGAAACCATACAGACGCTCGGGCGCCGCGGGCGCAGCGTCCATGCCGTGATCGTGGGCTCCGAAGCTCGTGCCCGCCAGGAGGCCGAGCGCCTCCGGCTGCATGGTGTCATCCACGCGGTGCCGGCTACCGAATCGGTTAGGGACCTGTACGGCGCGGCCGACGTGTTCGTGGCGGCCAGTGTCGCCGAGGGCACTCCGTTCAGCGTGCTGGAGGTCCTTGCCTGCGGGACACCGGTGGTCGCGTCGGATATCACCGGACACCGGTTTGCGGCGAGCATGATGCCGGCGTGCCGTTTGACGCCGCGTGTGGCGATGGCGTTCTCCGACGCGATCGAGGCCGAACTCGACGCGCCACCCGAGAATCGGGCCGAGCGCCTCGATCTGACGCGAACACGGATCGAGCGCGACTTTTCCCTTGTCCAGTGGACGCGCCGGCTGCTCGGCGTGTACGACGATGTCGCCGGCCGAACGTGAGGCTGGCCGTCTACACCGACTACGTCTACCGGCAGGTCGGCGACACGATCCGCGCCGAGCGCGCGTTCGCGCTGTTCGTAGCCGCGCTCGCTCCGAAGACGGAGAGGCTCAGGCTGATCGGACGGCTCGCGCCGGGCGATGGTGAGAGCCGATATGCGCTGCCGCCCGGGATCGAGCTGGCTTCGCTTCCGCACTACGGCAGCCTCGCTGACGGGCCGGCGGCGCTGAGCTCGTTGGCACGCTCGCTACGCCGTGCGTGGCGGGCCTTGGATGACATCGACGTCGTCTGGGTGCTGGGACCGTTCCCCCACGCCGTCCTGATCGCGTTCGTCGCGCTCTGCCGCAGGCGGCCAATCGTGCTCGGCGTGCGCCAGGACTGGCCGAGCTATGTCCGGATGCGCCGGCCTGAGAGGCGCTGGATGCATTGGTCGGCCGACGCGCTCGAGTGGATCTGGCGATCGCTCGCTCGGCGGTTGCCCGTTGTCGCCGTCGGGCCCGAGCTGACCGTCAAGTACGGCCGCGCCCCAGCGGTGCTCGATCTGGTCGTCTCGCTCGTGCCCGCGGCCGAGGTCGAGCGGACGCCGAGATCTCGCGATTACGACGCCGAGCTTCACATCCTGAGCGTCGGACGCCTCGATCAGGAGAAGAACCCGCTGCTCTTGGCAGACGTGCTGGCCTTGCTCCACCGCCATGATCGACGGTGGCGCCTGAGAGTGTGCGGGGAAGGCGATCTCGCCGGGGCGCTGGAGAACCGGCTCGCCGAGCTCGGCCTGGCAGAGCATGCCGAGCTGCTCGGTTACGTTCCGATCGGCGAGGACCTGTTCGATCTCTACCGCTCGAGCCACGCGTTCCTGCACGTCTCCTGGACCGAGGGCTTTCCCCAGGTGCTGGTCGAGGCGTTCGCCTGCGGCCTACCGGTCGTGGCCACCGATGTCGGCGGCGTGCGCGGCGGGGTCGGCCCGGCCGCGCTCCTAGTCGGCCCGGGCGATCCGCAGGCCGCCGCCGATGCCCTGGAGAGGGTTGCCCACGATGCAGATCTGCGCGCCCAGCTCACGCGCGACGGCCGGGACCGCGCATCCGGGCTGACGCTCGAGGCTCAGATCGAGCGCCTGGTTGCCTTCCTCGCCGCCGCCGATCGACGCTGACGATGGGCCTAAAGCCTGGCGCCCTGTGCGAGCGCCCTGAGGGTGGCCACGATCGTGGTCGGTTCCGGCTGGATAGGCTCGGCCCCGTCGACGGCGGCCTGGACGTCTCCGACCAGCGCCAGACACCGGCTGGTGGCAGTCATCTCGTAGTCCTGGGCGGCGACGTCCACGTAACCAGGGTTGATGTGCAGGTTGTCCCTGGCGGTGAAGCCACCCATGGCACGGTCGATCGTGCCCTCGCGTCCGCCCCATACGCAATTGTCGCGGACCACGTTGTCGACTCCCACGGGATTGCCGGCCGGCCAGTAGGACTCGACGTCGTGGCGGACGTCGGCGTTGCTGAGGATGTTGTCGTAAACGTCTGTGTGACTCGAGGCCATACCGCCGTCGCCCGAGATGATGATCCCCTCGCCGTTGTCGTCGATGATGTTGTGGTCGATCGTGGTCTGCTGCGCGTCGGGGTACAGCTGGATCCCGCGGGCCGCGTTGCCGTAGATCAGGCTCCACTCGATCGTGGTGTCGGTCGCCGCGCCGATGTAGAACCCGTGCTGGTAGTTGGTCGCCGGAAGCTGGCCGCAGTCGTACACGCGGTCGTGTGTGATCAGGGTGCCGGTGGCCCATCCCCAGGTGGCGCTGCCGATCCCGAAGCAGATCCCCGTGTGGTCGTTGGTCACGTCGTCGTAGCTGAACGTCACGTGGTTGGCATCGACCATCGGGCTCGGGAGCCGGCGCGGATTTCTGCCGTCCAGACGCAGGCCGTTCACGGTCACATAATTCGCGCCCTCGACGATCTCGAGCCGGCCGACGATCGTGGCGGCCTCGCCCGGATATCCGGCCAACGTGATCCGTGCGCCCGGACGGCCACCGCGCGCGATGCTCACCGGTCCGACGTAGCTGCCGCCTCGCAGACACCCTGTCTGACCGGGACGCAGCGACTTCACCAGCCTCTGCACTGTCCGAAACGGCGCCGCCGGTCCTCCCCTGGCCCGATCTGACCCCCAAGGGGCGGCGTAGCGGCTGCATTTCGTCACCATCGCGAACGGCAACCCGACTCCAGCGGCCGGAAGCGGCGCCGACGTTCCGAGAGGTGACGCGGGCGTCCCCCCGGGGAGCGGCGTCCCGCCGGGTAGCGGCAGCGGACTCCCCAACGGCGGCAGGAGAGTGCCGCCTGCGGAGGCCAGGGCGCCGCCGACAACCAACGCCAGAAGCGCGAGTGCGGTTGCGATCCGAAACGGTGATGCGAGTTGACGATGGTTCGCTGTCATGGTGTCGCGGACGGTCCCCGGCTAGGCCGGCCCAGTGAGCGCGCGCACGCGCGGAAGCTCCGGCGAGTCGAGCGGGTTACGGCTTGCGTGACGCGGCTTGCCTCTTGTCGCGGTGCTTCCGGCGGATCGAGAAGCGCACCGGCGGGGATTAATACACCGAAATCGGGACGGGCAAGTGTTAAGGCTCGTGCTGATGCGCGAGTCTTTGCGCTTTGCGTAGATTCAGCCGCGCGAGGCTGCCGGAAGACGGACGGCTCAGCGCAGCTGACCGGCGCCGAGCTCGGCCGCTTCGCCGGTGAAAAGCGGACCCTGCCGCGCGCTCGCGGTGCGGCTTTTCGAGCCCAACCCCAGCAGCCGCCGCATTGTCAACATCGCGGAGGCCGTCGGCTGCACCGGAGTGGTGCCGTCGACTGCAGCCTGTGGATCGCCCGAGATCAGCAGACACGGACTCGAGGCGCGAAGCTCGTAGTCGTGCGCCGACTCGTTGACGAACTGGGGACTGGCTTTCAGGTTCTGGGAGGCGCGGTAACCACCGTCGGCCATGCCGATCCCGCCCTCGCGGCCACCCCAGATGCAGTTGTTGTGGACGGTGTTGTCCACGCCCACGGGGTTGCCGGGGGGCCAGTAGGACTCGACATCGTGGCGGACGTTGGCGTTGCTGAGGATGTTGTCGTAGACGTTCGTGTAGCTCGAAGCGACGCCGCCGGCACCGGAGATGATGATGCCCTCGCCGTTGTCGTCGATGATGTCGTGGTCGATCGTTGTGTGCTGCGCGTGGGGATACAGCTGGATCCCGCGATCGGCGTTGCCGTAGATCAGGCTCCAGGCGATCGTCGTGTCGGTCGCGGCGCCGATGTACATACCGTGCTGAGAGTTGGTCGCGGGAAGCTGACCGCAGTCGTGAATCGTATCGTGCGTGATCAGCGTGCCGGTAGCCCATCCCCAGGTCGCGCTGCCGATCCCGAAGCAGGTCCCGGTGTGGTCGTTGGTCACGTTGTCGTAGCTGAACGTCGCATTGTTGGCGTCGATCATCGGGCTCAGGGCCTGCTGCGGGTTCTCGCCGTTCAGATCCAGCCCGGTGACGGTCACGTAGTTGGCGCCGTCGACGATGTACATCCGTCCCACGATCGTCGCGGTCTCACCGGGATAGGACGCCAGTGTCACCGGGGCGCTGGACGCGCCGCCGTTTCTGATCGTGATGTTCTCGTAGTACGTCCCCTGCTCGACACAGCCGGTCTCACCGGGGGTGAGCGAGCTGACCAGCTTTTGCACGGTCTGGAACGGCGCGGCAGAAGTCCCGCTCGCGGCGTCAGATCCCGTCGGCGACGCAACCTTGCTGCACGCGGCCATCGTGGTGGCCGGTCCCATCGGGGCTGACGCCGCGCCCGCAGGTAGGATGAACAATGCGAGCGGAAGCGCAAGGCTCGCCAGCCAGCGACTACATGTCCCGACGGCGGCGCAGCGGTTGTTGGCCGCTGCAGGCGTCGCCTCCCGACGCGTCCACATGGATGCAGGGCACCCGCGTTAGCATGCTCCACAATCCGGCGCATGCATTTAATTCACCTTTGCGGAGTGAAGGTGACGCATGGCCAGATGAGCGTTTCGACGGAATGATTCGTTTTGTGGATGAATGCGCAATCAGGGCCATTTCCGGGCAATTACCAGCACTCACGGGTAGGCTTGGGGACCTCAGCTCGCGCCCAGCAGGCGGTACGAGTCGCCGGTTCCTTCGATCGGAACCCAACCCGCGGCGAGCCGTGCCTGTGGCTCATCGCTGACGACGGCCCGCGCCCCGAGCGCGCATGGAGCGTCGCTAGGCGACCCGCCTGCTCAGCAGCGGGCAGCCGCCAGAACTCCCCGTTCAGATCCTCAATGTTCCGACCACGCGGTCGCCGTCGGGGCGAGCGCAGTAGGCGCTCACGACGCCGTCGCTCTCTCCCACGAAAGCGACCCCGGCGCCGGCGCCAAGCCCTGCCCGCGTCAGGGCGCGGGCGTAGCGACCAGCAGCACATCCGGCGTGACCGCGCCCGCAGTCACCTCGGTCAGGACCGCCCAGGCGAGCATCGCGTAGGCAAGCACTTGGAGGACCCGCTCGGAGATCTCGAGCTCGATTCGCCGGTGGCGCAGGAGCGCGAACAGATCACGCAGCCACCAGGCGAACGCGACCAGCACCACCGCGACGATCACTAGGTTGACCGCCATCACGACGAGCAGTTCGTGCGGTCGGCTCGGCCCGACCAGGTCGAGCGCGGCGCCCACCACCCAGATGTAGGCGGGGCTCCAGGCGATGTTCGCACCCGCCCTGATGCCGTCCGCGAACACGACGCTGCCGAGGTCGAGGTACGAGATCCCGTGGGGATTGATGTGATGGCGGCTGGCCCAGGCGTCGCCGGCGGCGATCACCAGCACGAGCCCGGACAACCACCAGCCCAGTCGCCGCTGGTCGTCGATCCACCTGGTCAGTCGCAACGAGCGCGACAGCCTACAGACCGTCAACCGGTGTTTATCGCCGGGCGGTGCGCGGCTTCGGCTTGCGCTCCTTACGGCGTTTTTCCTTGCGCCGCTTCGTCGCGTGCGCTATCCGCTTGCGCTCTAAGGTGGTGTTGCGCTTGGAGGACTTCTTCGCCCGCGTCTTCGCGCTGCGGTGACCGGTGCTGCCGCCCGAGGCGGAGCCGCTGGTCGGTGGCGGCGACGTGGGAGGAGCCCCACCGGCCGGCGGCTGAACCGGAGCAGTCCCGTCGATGGCGGCCTGCACGTCGCCGACGAGCGCCAAGCAGGGGCTGGTGGGGCTCATCTCGTAGTCGTGGGCGGTGGCGTTGACGAACTCCGGATCGACCGTGAGGTTGTTGTACGCGGTGTACCCGCCGCCTGAGGTGTCGATCGTGCCCTCGACGCCGCCCCATACGCAGTTGTCGTGCACTACGTTCCCGACTCCCAGCGGATTGCCGGCCGGCCAGTAGGACTCGACGTCATGGCGGATGTTGGCGTTGCTGAGGATGTTGTCGTAGACGTTCGTGTCGCTCGAAGCAACCCCGTTGGCGCCGGAGATGATGATCCCTTCGCCGTTGTCGTCGATGATGTTGTGGTCGACCATGGTGCCGAATGCGTCCGGATACAGCTGGATCCCGCGATCGGCGTTGCCGTAGATCAGGCTCCACTCGATCGTGGTGTCGGTCGCCGCGCCGATGTACATGCCGTGCTGGTAGTTGGTCGCGGGAAGCTGACCGCAGTCGTGGATCCTGTCGTGGGTGATCAGCGTGCCGGTGGCCCATCCCCAAGTCGCGCTGCCGATCCCGAAGCAGGTTCCGGTGTGATCGTTGGTGACGTCGTCATAGCTGAACGTCACGTCGTTGGCGTCGATCATCGGGCTCAGCGACTGCTGCGGGTTCTCGCCGTTCAGATCCAGCCCGGTGATCGTCGTGTAGTCGGCGCCCTCGGCCACGTAAGCCCGTCCGACGATCGTAGCCGTCTGCCCCGGATAGCTCGTGAGCGTGATCGGCGCCGTCGCGGTCCCGGCGGTGCGGAACGTGACGTTCTCGTTGTACGTGCCCGCCTCGAGGCAGCCCGTCTCCCCCGGCGTAAGCGAACTCACGAGCTTCTGAGCCGTCTGAAACGGCGCCAACAGCGTTCCCGCCGCCGAGTCGGAGCCCGACGGCGACGCGAACATGTTGCAGGTCGCCGTCGCGTCACCCGACGCCGCGCTCGGGATCGCGGTCAGACAGACCCCACTGACGGCAGCGAGCAGGATGAGTGCCACGCGCTTGCTCACACGTCTCGTGTCGGCACCGCGACACACCGGGATCCGGGTTGATCGCTGCCGCTGGCCGAATGTCCAGACGCCTACGCATCTCGTCCAGGGATCGCCGCGGTTGCCGGGCGCGTCACGGTCCGACCGGAGTTGCGATCATGGCTGTGGGCGGTTGGACTCTTGGAGCGCGGTCAAATCCCGGCGCGGCTGAAGCCGCACGCGGTGGCGCTGATCCCGGGCGGGATCATCGTCGCGCTCATGCTGGTCTGGGCCGTGCACGACGGCGGCTATGACGAAGACACCTGGTACTGGGGGGCGCTCACGCTGCTCGCGCTGCTCACCACGATCGTCATCGCCCGCGGCGTCGCCGCCACGCGGGTTTCGCGCGCGGGGCTGATCGCGCTGGGCGCGTTCGCGCTGTACGTGGCCTGGTCGTACTTGTCGATCACTTGGGCCGAGTCGCCCGGCGATGCGCTCACCGGGAGCAACCGCGCGCTCCTGTACCTGCTCGTGTTCGCCACAATGCTCGTACTGCCCTGGACGGCCAGGGGCGCGCTGCTCGCGCTGCTGGTGTTCGCGCTCGGGGTCGGGGCGGTGGCGGTCGTGCTCCTGTTCCGGCTTGCCGGGCCAGACCGCGTCGACGAACTGATCATCGGCGGCCGCCTAGCCGCACCCACCGGCTACTTCAACTCGACCGCCGCACTGTTCACGATCGAGGCATTGGTGGCAATCGCCCTGGCGGCGCGACGCGAGTTTCCCGCCGCGTTGCGCGGGCTTCTGATCGCGTTCGCGTGCGCGGCCTTGCAGCTTGGGGTGATCGTGCAGAGCCGCGGCTGGCTGTTCACGCTCCCGCTCGTCGCGATCGTGGCGATCGTGATCCTGCCGGACCGGCTGCGGGTGGTGGCCGTTGCCGTGCTGCCCGTCGCCGGCGCCGCGCTTCCCGTTCACCGCCTGCTGGCCGTCTACGACAACGCGACCGGCGCCGGGCTCAACCACGCCGCCGCTCGAGCCGGGCAGACGGCCCTGTTAATCTGTGCGGCCGAGTTCGTCCTCGCCACGCTGCTCGCCTCGGCCGAGTCACGGGTCCCGGCTCCGCGACTGACCGTACTTCAGCGTCGCACGCTCGGGACGATCGTCACCGCGCTCGCGGTCGCGGCCGTCGCCGCTGGTTCGGTGGCAGCCACGCACGGGCACCCAGTCCGGTTCATCGAGCGGCAGTGGAACGGGTTCAGCCAGCCCCAGACGACGTCGACCGGATCGCACTTCACCGACGTTGGCAGCGGTCGCTATGACTTCTGGCGAGTCTCCCTCGACGCGTTCCTGGCGCATCCGATCGGCGGCCTAGGACAGGACAACTTCGACGACTACTACGTACGTCACCGGAACACCGGCCAGGAGCCCTCGTACACGCATAGTCTCGAGTTGCGGTTTCTCGCGCACACCGGGATCGTCGGCTTCCTGCTGTTCGCCACGTTCATGCTGGCGGCGATCGCCGCCATGATGCGCGCCCGGCGCCGGCGTGGGCTTGAGGCGTTCGTCGCCGGCGCGGCGGTCCTGCCGTTGATCGTCTGGCTGATCTACGGCTCGATCGACTGGTTCTGGGAGATTCCGGCTCTCAGCGGGCCCGCGCTCGGCTTCCTGGGGATGGCAGGTGCGCTCGGATCGGCTCGAGCCGCCGGCGAGCTAGACGGCGCCGGCAACCACCGCGTGGACGCGCCGGCAACCGCAGACGCGCCGTCCACGACCCCGCGGCCAACCCCGCGACCGGTGTGGATCCGCGTCCTCGCCGCCGGCGCCGCCGTCGTCGCGCTACTCGCGGCCGTGTACGCGCTGGTTCCGGCCTATCTGTCCGTGCGAGAGGTGTCGATCGCCAGCGATCTCCGCGCGAGCGACCCGGCCAGAGCGCTCCAACATCTCCAGACCGCCGCTGACCTCAATCCGCTCAACGCCGACCCGGGCCGGATCGGTGGCACGATCGCCCTCCAGACCGGTCAGTACGCCACCGCCCGGGAACGGTTCCAGCAGTCGATCTCGCGCGAGCCCGGGGGTTGGTATGCCTGGTTGGGCTCGGGCCTGGCCGCTTCGGCCCTCGGCGACCGGGCCGCCGCGCGGCACGACCTCGAGATGGCCGAGGCGATCGACTCTAAGGACGCTGTCATCCAAGTGGCCCTCGATCGCGTCGACACCGCCCATCCGCTGACCCCGGCCGACGCGCTTCAGATACTGGCGAAGCCGTTGTGAGGCCCTCTCCAGCGGATCGAACCGCCCCTGTCGGAGGCTGTCGCAAAACTGTTGCGTGGGCCTGCCGAGTGGTGTGGTGGTCGGGTTTGGGGGTTGTGATGGGTTCGGCGGTCCTCGTGGAGGACGCTCGCGCGCGTCGATCACCTCACGGCACAGCCATTCCCGCTAAGCCGACCGCGACACCCGGTGTGGGTGTTGGTGTCGCCAGGCTGCTCGGGAGTTAGGCGGTGGCTGCTGCGGTGCGGTGTTGGTAGAGCTTGAGCATGTTGCCGGCGAGGTGGATGAACGCCCATTCGCTGCGGACAGCGGTCAGGCCACGGCGGCGGAAGCGCCGGATCTGGCGGTTGTGTTTGTGGTCGCCGAAGACGGGTTCGATCAGCTGGGAGCGCTGTTTGTAGGCGGTGTGGCCTTGGGGGGTGCGCAGGAGGTGTTCCATCTCCTCGGTGGCTGTGAGGCCGGGTGGCGGGGGGCCGTCGGTGTGTCCGAGTCCGCGGGCGGCGCGTCGTTGCTTTAGCGTCGGCTACGAATTCTTGCCCGCATCTTGCCGTTTTCCCCCGGTCTGGCGGGCCTTTCCGCCCGCCGCGGCGGTTTTCGCCGCACGCTGGTCTGGTTAGGTCTTGTTACTCCTTGCACGGTGTCAGCAAGTTCCTGTACGATTTACCTGTTCTTGGGGATCCGCGACGAACGAAGGGATTCATGAAACGCTTCTCAGCTTTGGTAGGGGTTCTTGGAGTTCTGGCGCTTTTGGCCCCGGGAATGGCCCTTGCCAGCTCGTCGTCAACCTGCCAGGGGTACCACCACCAGACCTGCGACTCGGTGAGTAGCGGGACCAGTGGCACGGGCAATGGTTCGACCACGGTGACCACGACGAATTCGGCCGGCACGCTGCCGTTCACCGGTCTTGACGTGGTTCTGCTGGTCGTCGGCGGCGGCATGCTCCTCGGAGCGGGCTTCGTGGTGCGCAGGCTGTCACGCCGCCTGAACTAGGCGACATCCCCGATAAATGAGAGGCTGGCGCGGGCACCAACACCCGGCTGGGTCCGCGCCGCCAAGGCGAACGCTGGCCCCTCAGCCCGGTTAGCCTTGGAGGCGTTCGCGCAGCAGGCGCGTGATCTCGCCCCCGTCGGCGCGGCCCTTGGTCTCGCGCATGACGAAGCCGACGAGCGGCCCGATCGCCTTCATGTTCCCTGACCGCACCTGCTCGGCGGCGGCCGGATCGGCGGCGATCGCTCGGTCGACGATGTCACCGAGCCCGTCGTCCTCGGCCGTCAGCGCGCCGAGGCCCTCGCGCTCAACGATCGCGCGCGGGTCCCCGCCCTCCTCGACGAGCCGCGTGAGCACCTCGCGCGCGGCATCCCGGCTGACCTCTCTGGCCTTGACCATCGTCGCCAGCGCGGCGAGGCTCTCGGGAGCGACGTTGCTGGCGGCAGGGTCCGCCTCCGTGCCGATGCGCTCGGCGAGTTGCGGGATCCAGTTCGACAGCTCGACCGGATCGACCGTCGCCGGGTCGCCGTTGCCGCCCGCGGCGGCGAGCGCCCGCTCGAAATAGTCGCCGAGGTCCGTCCGGCGCGCGAACAGCCAGGCGGTGTCGGCGTTCAGGCCGAACTCCTGCTCGAACCGCGCGGCACGCTCGACGGGCAACTCCGCCGGCATATCGGGCGCGCGCCGCGGCCAGCATCTCGTCGGTCACGACGAGCGGGACCAGGTCCGGCTCGGGGAAGTAGCGATAGTCGTGCGCCTCCTCCTTGGAGCGCAACGACGTGATCGTGTTGCTCGCGGGGTCGTAGTGCAACGTTTCTTGCTCGACCGACTCGCCTGATTCGAGCAAGGCGATCTGGCGCGCGATCTCCGCCTTAACCCCGCGCTCGAGGAAGCGGAACGAGTTCATGTTCTTGAGCTCGGTCTTGGTCCCGAGCTCGGTCGAGCCGGCCGGCCGCACGGACACGTTCGCGTCGACGCGCAGCGATCCCTCCTCCATGTTCACGTCCGAGACGCCAAGTTGGCGGAGCGTCGTGCGCAGCAGCGCCGGCCACTCGCGCGCCTGCTCCGGCGAGCGGAGGTCGGGCTCGGTCACGATCTCCACCAGCGGCGTGCCGCCGCGGTTGAAGTCGACCCAGCTTCGGTCTGAGCCGTGGATCCGGCCGCTCGTCCCGAGGTGATTGAGCTTGGCCGCGTCCTCCTCGAGATGGACTCGGTGGATGCGGACGTCGTCGAGGTGACCGCCGCGGCACAGCGGGACGTCGTACTGCGAGATCTGGTAGCCCTTGGGAAGGTCCGGATAGAAGTAGTTCTTCCGGTGGAACAGCGACCGCTCGGCGATGTCGCAGCCGAGCGCGAGCCCGATCATGATCCCGTAGTGGATCGCCTGCGCGTTGACCGCCGGGAGCGCGCCGGGGAGGCCGAGGCAGATCGGGCAGGTGTGGGTGTTCGGCGGGTCGTTGAACGACAGCTCGCAGCCGCAGAACATCTTCGTCCGCGTGCTCAGCTGGACATGGATCTCGAGACCGATCACCGGCTCGTATTTGGGCGCATCCGGAGTCATCGCCGTGCCGCGCTTCCGTCGAAGCCGATCGCCCGCTCGAGCGCGTACGCTGCGTCCAGCAGGCGGCTCTCGCTGAACGCCGGGCCGGCGAGCTGGAACCCGACCGGAAGGCCGTCGCTGAGCCCGGACGGGATGGAGATCGCGGGCGTTCCGGCCAGCGACATCGGGACGGTGCAGAAGTCGTTCAGGTACATCGCGAGCGGGTCGGCCGTCTTCGAGTTCAGCTCGAACGCGGTCCAGGGACTGGTCGGCGTCACGATGAAGTCGAACCGCTCGAACGCCGTCGCGAAGTCCTCGGCGATCTTCGTCCGCACCTTCTGAGCGGTCCCGTAGTACGCGTCGTAGTAGCCGCTCGACAGCGCGTAGGTGCCGAGCATGATCCTGCGCTTCACCTCCGCGCCGAAGCCGACTTCGCGCGTGCGGCTGTACATCGTCGTCAGATCGGCGTCGCCGTCGACCCGCAACCCGTAGCGGACGCCGTCGAACCGCGCCAGGTTCGCCGACGCCTCCGCGGGTGCGATCAGGTAGTAGGCCGACAGTGCGTGCGAAGCGTGCGGGAGCTGGCAAGGCTCAACCGTGGCCCCGAGCTTCTCCGCGAGCCTCAGAGTCGCGTCGAAATTTGCGCGCACTCCCCGATCGACCCCCGCGTCGGTCCCGACCAGCTCCCCTGGGATGCCGAGCCGGATGCCGTTCAGGTTCTCCGCTCGCGGTACCGCGATCTCCCCGGGGTACTCGAGCGACGTGGAGTCGCGGCGGTCATGGCCGACCATGTGGCGCAACAGCAGCGCCGCGTCGGACACGTCGCGCGTCAGGGGGCCGGCCTGGTCGAGCGAGGACGCGAACGCGATCATCCCGTAGCGCGAGCAGGCTCCGTACGTCGGCTTGAACCCCACGATCCCGCACAGCGCAGCGGGCTGGCGGATCGACCCGCCCGTGTCGGTGCCGATCGCCCACGGGGCGAGGCCGGCGGCGACGGCGGCGGCGCTCCCGCCCGAGGAGCCGCCCGGCACGCGGGCCCGGTCCCAGGGGTTGAGCACCGGGCCGAACGCGGAGTTCTCGTTCGAGGAACCCATCGCGAATTCGTCCTGGTTGGTCTTGCCGAGCAGCGGCGCCCCCGCGTCCGCCAGCTTCTCGACGACGGTGGCGGTGTATGGGGGGCGGTACCCCTCGAGGATCTTCGAGCCCGACTGGCTCGGGACGCCCTCGGTGCAGAACAGGTCCTTGACCGCGACCGGGACGCCGCCGAGCGGCGCGTCCGCGTAGCCGTTGCCTTCCGGAGGTGCGTCCGCGACCCACACGAACGCGTTCAGGTCGTTGGTGGCGGCTCGCTCCCGATACGCCTCGAACAGCTCCGCCTGGTCGATCTCGCGGGCGCGGATCCGCTCGACCGCGGCGGCCGCCGTCAGGTCGATCAGCTCGCTCACGCCGCGCCGGGGCTGGGGACGCCGAAGCCACCGTGCAGCCGCTCGGGGGCTGACGCGAGCGCGACCTCGTGCGGAAGGCAGGGCTCGGGCTCGTCGGACCGCAGGGCGTTGACCACGTCGACGACGTGCGACGTCGGCGGGACTCCGTCGAGATCGAGTTCGCGGATCTTCTCGATGTGATCGAGCACGTGCGACAGCTCCGCCGACATGCGCTCGACCTCGTCATCGCTCAGGGCGAGCCGCGCGAGGCGGGCCACATGTAGAACCTGTCCACGGTCGAGCATCTACTGGGCCATTCTAGGGTCAGCGACTTCGTAATTGACGGCTCCGACGGCGTCTGGACGCGCCTGGGTCCACCCGCTCGCCCTCACGTACCACCAGTACGCTCGGGGCGAGCGGGCGGCCCCAGACACGCCCAGCCACTCGTCGGATTCCGCCACTTACTCAGTCGCGGACCCTTAGGGTCGGTTGCCGGCGCCGGCACCGGGGCGCACGATCGGGATGTTCGTCGGCGCATCCTGCCGCGCGATGCCTTCCTGGCGGAGGGAGAAATAGCCGCCGCACATGATCCCGATCGCAAACAGCAGCCCGAGATACGCGCCGGCCTCCTCATGCGAAGGGGGGCTGATCAGGACGCGGTAGATCAGCGCGACCACGGTCACGATGCCGAGCAGCATCACGACCAGGCTCATCGTCACCGGGACCGCGGGCGCCCGGCGGGTCACCTGCGCGAACACGAGTCCGGCCGCCGCCACGATCGTCACCAGCATCAGCCACCGCAGATCGGTGAGCGCCTGCCAGCCCGTGAGCGAGCCGCCTGCCCGGCCGGCGTCGCCGTACCACTTACCCCCGACGAGGAAGACGGCGAGTAGCACCGTGCTCGCGCCCGCGAGCATCTCGCCTCGCCGCAGACGCGAAGGATCCAGCTCCATTGACCGGCAGGCTAGACGGTCGACCCGGGTTCTGGGTTCGGCTCGGGGGCCGTCTTGGTCGGCTTGACGGCCTTGTGGGCCTTGTGGGCCGGAGCCGCGGGCGGCGGCGAGACCGAGGCCGACGCCGACGAGGCCGCGATGCGGGCACGGCGGGTCAGCATCACGAGGCCCGTGACCAGCAGCAACGCCGTCCAGAACCCGAGCGCGAGTTCGCCAAAGCGGCCCAGGTGAAGCACGAACTTCACGACGAGCAGTCCCGCGATCGTGCACGCCAGTGCGTAGCGGCCGGTGATCCGGTCGCCGGCCACCGTCGGAAGCCGGGTGTGCGGCGACAGCCGCTCGGTCGCGAGATCGGCGAGCAGGAACGCGGTCGCCATCAGCGCGAGCACTCCGAGCCAGGCATCGGGCGCGTCGACCGCCGAGGCCGAGCCACCGAGTGAGAGCGTGGTCGAACCGACGGTGATCGTGGCGCCGAACGAGAACCATGGCAGCACGAGTAGGTCGAGGACCAGCAGTCCGGCCACGGCGATGATCGTCCAGTCGTCACGGGACAGACGCTCGAGGCCGAGCCTGCGGACCTGGTTCTCCACAACCCTCCGTTCGACGCCGGGAGCCCGGCTCCTGCCGGCTACGCGCAAGCCGGCCTGCAGCTTCGCGGCAGTGACCGTGTTGCGGAGCAGCATCGCGATCGTCATCGGTCCGACCCCGCCTGGCACCGGCGTGATCACGCCCGCTTTGGCCGCGACCGGGTCGAACTCCACGTCTCCTTTGAGCCCATGGTCGGTGCGGTTGATCCCGACGTCGATCACCGCGGCGCCCGGCTTCACGAACTCGGCGCCGATCATCTCGGCTCGGCCGATCGCCGCGATCAACACATCGGCGCGCGAGCACACGCCGGCGAGGTCGCGCGTGCGCGAGTGGCACATGGTCACGGTCGCGTTGCGCTCGAGCAGCAGGAACGCCACCGGCTTGCCGACCAGGTCCGAGCGCCCGACGACGACTGCCTCGGCGCCCTCGAGCGCCACCGAGTAGCTGTCGAGCAGCTCGATCACCCCAAGCGGCGTGCACGGCCGCAGCCCGGGCGCGCCCTGCATGAGCCGGCCGGCGCTGACGTGGGTGAGGCCGTCGACGTCCTTGTCGGCCTCGATCAGCGCGGTCAGTTCCTTGCCGTTCAGCCCCTTCGGAACGGGCAGCTGGAGCAGGATCCCGCTCACCTCCGGGTTGCCGTTGCTGTCCTCTATCACTGCCGCGACCGCGTCCTGGCTCGCGTCGGCAGGAAGGTGCTGGTGGAAGTCGACGATCCCGGCTTCGGCACACGCCTTGCGCTTGTTCGCCACGTAGACCGCGGACGCGGGATCGTCCCCGACCAGGATCGTGGCCAGGCCCGGAGCCTTGCCGGTGCGCTCACGGAACTCCGCCACGTCGCGCGCCACCTCGGCGCGGACCCGCGCGGCAACCTCCTTCCCGTCAATGATCGTCGCGCTCATGCGGAGCGGACCCTAGAGGATTGTCGAGCGCTAGCGCTTCGAGATCGGCGCCAGATCCGCGACCATCTTGCGCTCGGAGTGGTCCTTGCTGAACCGGATCACGACGATCCCGCCTGGTTCGAGCCCGGTCACCACCCCTTCGCCGAACTTCGGATGGGTGACGTCCTCGCCGAGCCTGAACGCCACGGGCGCCGGTTCCTGCGCGTCCCACGACGGTCCGGCATCGCCGGCGCTCTGGCTCCACGACGTCGCGCGCGCCCGGACTCCGGCGAGGCCGCGCGGGCGCTGCTGCTCGTGGTCGGTCAGCGCCTCGGGGATCTCGCCGATGAACCGGCTCGGCGCGCCGAAGCTGCGGGCGCCGAACACGGTCCGGGTCCGGGCGTAGGTCAGGTACAGGTCGCGCTCGGCGCGCGTGATGCCCACGTAGCAGAGGCGTCGCTCCTCCTCGAGGTCGCCCTCGTCGAGCGCCCGCGAGTGCGGGAACACTCCTTCCTCGCACCCGATCATGAACACGATCGGGTACTCGAGGCCCTTGGCGTTGTGCAAGGTCATCAGCGTGACCAGCCCGTCGTCGTCGGTGCGGTCGTCGGCGTCCGAGATCAGCGCGATCTGCTCGAGGAAGTCCGCGAGCGAGGGCTCGCGCGCGGGATCCGCCTCCGACAGCGTGTCGTACTCAGCGGCGACGTTGATCAACTCCTCGAGGTTCTCGAGACGTCCCTGCGCCTCGATCGTGCGCTCGGCCTCGAGCGACTCGAGGTACCCGGACTCCTGGAGGACCTCCTTGAGCAATTCGGCGATCGCCGGCCTGGACTCGGCGCGCTCGCGCAGCGTGTGCATCGTTCCCATGAATCGCTTGAAGGCCTTGACGGCCGGGCCGCCGAGGCCCGGCACCTGCTCGGGGTCGGACGCCGCGTCCCAGATCGACACCCCGGTGGTGTTGGAGAACGCGAGCAGGCGCGACATCGAGGTCGAGCCGATCCCGCGGCGCGGCGAGTTGACGATCCGTGTGAACGCGCCAGCGTCCTGAGGGTTGATCAGCGTGATCAGATACGCGACGGCGTCCTTGATCTCGGCGCGCTCGTAGAACTTGGTGCCGCCGATCACCTGGTAGGGGACGTCCGCGCGGACCAGCGTGTCCTGGAGCACGCGCGACTGGGCGTTGGTCCGGTAGAACACCGCGACCTCGGCGCGCGACACCCCCTCGTCGAGCAGACGCTGGACCTCGCCGGTGACGAACCTGGCCTCCGCGTGCTCGTCCTCGAGTTCGCGGACCTTGATCGGATCGCCCGGCCCGACGTCGGTCCACAGCGACTTCGGCTTCTGCCCGCGATTGTTGCGGATGACCGCGTTAGCCGCATCGAGGATCGTCTGCGTCGAGCGGTAGTTCTGCTCGAGCTTGACCACGTGGGCGTCGGGAAACGTGTCCTCGAACTCGAGGATGTTGCGGATGTCGGCGCCGCGGAAGCCGTAGATCGAGTTGTGGGTGACGATCCCGTTCGCGATGAAGTTGTGCGTGCGGGCGACGTCGAGGTCGTAGACGGGCGCGTCGAGCGCCACCCGCTCCACCGATTCGACCACGTCGCAGCCGCCCTGTTCGTCGAACATGAGCATCCCGGGCTCGACTTGCGACGCGGGTGTGAACGGCAGCTCCCCGCCGTCGGCGCCCAGCCGAGCGGTGGCACGGATCCGGATCGCGTCGGTGTCGTGGCGCGCCACCTCGCCGGCGATGTCCTCGATCCGCCGCATGTCGCTCGTCAGCCCGTCGAACCCGGCGCCGTTTTGGCGCTGGACCGCCAGCCGGTGGACCGGCAAGCCTTCGCGCTCGCCGGCGCAGAGCGTCACGGTCACTTGCGCGGTGCGTAACTCACCAAAGTCCCCGCTACCAGGCCGCCGCGGCAACATAAGCGCCCCCGTGGCGCTTATGTCGCCGAAGCCGCGGGCGGGCGCGTAGTTTGGCGAGTTGTGCGCCGCATGGTGCGCTCGCGGCCCATGCACTGCCTGATGCGCTCGCGGCCCATGCACTGCCTGATGCGCTCGCGGCCCTTGCACTGCCTGATGCCCTCGCGAGCCATTCACCACCCGGTAGCCCGCGAAGTGGGTGTGCTCGGGCGTGCTCACCAGCCGCCGCCCCGACCGCAGCGTGATCGCGACTCCGTCCGACCTCACGGACCGGTGCACGCGCATCACGCGCGCCGCTCCGAACGACCCGCCACCCAGCCCGGACAGCACCCAGTCCCCAACCGAAACGTTCTCGATCGCCCGCAACGACCCGTCGGCCATAGTGACGAACGTCCCCGCCACCAGGCACTGGGCGTCGTCCCCGACGACCATCAGGTTCCGCCGCTCCTCGGCGAGAAGCTGGAGCCAGCGGTACTGGGCGTGGTTGGTGTCCTGGTACTCGTCGACGAGCACGTGACGGAACGTGCCGGCGTACTGGTCGCGAACCTCCTGGAACAGCTCGAGCACATTGACCGCACGCACGAGCAGGTCGTCGAAGTCCATCGCGTTCATCCGGTGCATCTCGCGCTCGTAGGCCCGGTAGACGTCCGCCACCGTCTGCTCGAAGAACGAACCCACCATCTGCGCATACGAATCCGCGTCTCGCAGCTTGTTCTTGGCGTCGGAGATCTGGTTGTGGATCGACGCCGGCGTAAACCGCTTGGGGTCGATCCCGAGCTCGTCGAGGCAGCGCTTGATCAGCCGGCGCGTGTCGGCCTGGTCGTAGATCGTGAACCGGCGCGTGTACCCGAGCTTGTCGGCGTGGGCGCGGAGCATCCGGGCGCAGGCGGCGTGGAATGTCATCACCCACATCGCCCGGACCCGGCGGCCGACCAGCAGCTCGGCGCGATCGCGCATCTCCCCCGCCGCCTTGTTCGTGAACGTGATCGCGAGGATCTCGTTCGGCTTGGCCGCGTCGGTCGCGACCAGATACGCGATCCGGTGGGTGAGAACCCGGGTCTTGCCCGACCCGGCGCCGGCGAGGATCAAGAGCGGCCCCTCGCCGTACGTGACGGCCTCCCGCTGGGGGTCGTTCAGGCCGGAGAGAAGGACTTCGAGCTCGGTGGCGGTCTCTGCCATGGATCGATCTCAACGGTAGCGGGGGCGGAGGTCGTTTCCGGCCCCGCGCGTCATGCTTCCGAGGCCGTGCCCGACGTCCTCACCGAGCTCCGATCGGCCTGCTCGCAAGTGGCAGAGCGGGCCGATCACGTACGGATCGATCCCGACCGAACCTCCGCCTACGTCGGGACGCTGCCGGTCGATCTACCCGCCCCCGAACCCGACCCTGGGGCCCACGTGACGACCGGCACGCGCGAGGAACTGGCGGCGTTCTGGCTGACGCTCGACGCGATCAACTTCGGCTCGGGCTGGTTCCCCACGCTGCGAAAGCGCGACGGCCGCTCGGGCTACTACACGGTCGCGACTGGGGTTCGCGACCGATTCGCAGCCGCAGGGCCCTGGAGCGCAGATGAACTCAGCACGATCAACGCCCACGAAATCGCAACCACCCTCAGCCAGGACCCCGACCACGAGCTCATGGGCCTGTTCGCTCGCTCGCTCAACGATCTCGGGCACCGCGTCGCGACCGACCACGGCGGTCATTTCGCGGCCGTGCCCGACGCGGCCGAAAGCTCGGCGGTCGCGCTGGTCGACCGACTAGCGACATGGGACTCGTTCGCCGACACCTCGCGCTACGACGGGCTCGAGGTGCCGTTCCTCAAGCGCGCCCAGATCGCCGCCGCGGATCTCGCCCGCGCCGGGGTCGCCGCCTTCCACGACCTGGACCGGCTGACGATGTTCGCCGACAACCTGGTCCCGCACGTCCTGCGTCTGGACGGCCTCCTGACCTACGACGACAAACTTTTGGACCGGATCGACCGGGGCGAGCTGCTCGACCACGGCTCTCGAGAAGAGATCGAGATCCGCGCCTGTGCACTGCATACAGTGGAACTTCTCGCCGAGCAGCTCGCGGGCGCGCTGGCGGCGGACATCGACGCCGTCCTCTGGCACCGCGGCCAGGAGGCTCGCTACAAAGCCGCGCCCCGCCACCGCTCCCGCTGCACGGCGTACTGACGACCCGGGGCGCTATCGCCTAACGCTCGCGCGGGCCTCGGCCGAGATACGAGGTACGCATCCGGACAACTGATCCTGCGAGCACCATTGGCTGACCCCCGAAATTTCACGCAACGACGCCTTGGCCCCCTGATCCCGTTCGGGGCCTGCTTCGTCGTTGTCTGGAGCATGATCGGCCTCGAGCACTCGGTACGCTGGGGCGAGGTGCTCGCCGCGCTGGCGCTCCAGCTGGCGGTGGCGGCTGCCCTGTGGTGGCGCGAGCGCTGGGAGCGGGGCCAGGTCGCCGGCCTGTGTGGAGTGGCCGTGTTCCTGGTGTCGGTAGCGCTCCTGCGCGCCGGCGTCGGCCGAGTCGTCGGCGGGTACGGCACGCTCGTGCTGTTGCCTGTCATCTGGGCAGCGCTTCGCAATCGCCGGCTCGAGCTGGTGTTCGCGGTCGTGGGCGCCGCCGTGGTGCAGCTCGGACCGCTGGTGACCGACCCCGGTTCGTACTACCCTACCTCGGGATGGCGAGGCGGCGCGCTGTTGATCGTGATCGCCGGCGTCCTCGGTGCGACCGTGCTCGCGCTCGTAGAACGCGTGCGCACGAGCGAGCGACTGCACCGCCTGCTCGCGGAGAACTCGAGCGACCTGGTCATCCGCGGCTCCCGCGATGGGGTCATCCGGTATGCGTCCCCGGCATCGGTCGTGCTGCTCGGCTACGCGCCTGATGAGCTCATCGGGATGAGGATCACGCAGTTGATTCACCCCGAGGACACGGTCGGGCGGGAGGAGCGCCTGGCCAAGATCGACTCGTCGCCGCACGTCGCCACGCGGCTGGCCCGGATGCGCCACCGGGACGGCCGTTGGTTATGGCTCGAGGCGACCGTCCGGCCGATCCGCGACGCCGCGGGCGTCGTCGTCGAGCGCCAATACGCGTACCGAGACGTGACCGACCGCGTCCAGCGCGAGGAGGAGCAACGCGCGCTGTCCCGGCTTGCCACCCTGGTCGCATCCGGTGGCGATCCGGCCACGGTGTTCGACGCGGTCGCCGAGCAGGTCGCGCGGCTGTTCGACGCGATCGTCGGCGCGGTCGTGCGCTTCGACGGTGACAACAGCTTGGCCGGCCGGGACATCGTCGGACAGTGGACGATGCCCGGAACCGACGCGACCGGCCGCTCGCTCGACCTGACCGCGCCGGTGACCGTGTCGGGCGTGCCGTGGGGCGCGGTCGGAGCCAGTTTCGCGGACGGTCGCGTCCCCGACGGCCTCGACCGGCGGCTCGAGCGCTTCGCCGACCTCGTCAGCCTGGCGATCGGTAACGCGCAGACGCTCGAAGAGCTCGCCCTCCAGGCCACGACCGACGCTGTCACCGGACTCGCGAACCATCGCCGGTTCCACGAGCGCCTCCACGAGGAAATCGAGCGCGCGCTTCGCTATGACCATTCGCTCACGCTGGCCGTGATCGACATCGACCACTTCAAGCGGGTCAACGACACGCACGGCCACCAGACCGGGGACCGCGTGCTGGCTGAGGTCGCCCAGCAGCTTGCCGCGCAGGCCCGCATCGGCGACGTGGTCGCCCGGGTCGGCGGAGAAGAGTTCGCCTGGCTGATGCCCGACACCGATGTGGAGGGCGGGCGCGCCGCCGCGGACCGCGCTCGGGAAGCGATCTCGGCGCTCACGCTGCCCGGTGATCTCGCGGTCACGGTGTCCGCCGGCATCTGCGGATTCACCCACGATCTCGACGCTCAGGCGCTGATCGGGTGCGCCGACGAGGCCCTGTACGCCGCCAAGCACGCCGGCCGGGATCGCACGCTCGTGTACGGCGACGCGTCCTCGCCAGAGCGGCGCGCCGCCTAGGTTGTCCGGAATCTGACCCGCATGCGCGGCCAGCGACCGGTCCAAAGCTTCAGTAGCCGGCCAATCGTCCGATAAGCGGGCTGATGCGTCGTTCAGATGGCACCGAAGCGTCCGTGCACGCCCGGCCTAACCGCCTCCGGCCCGCTGCGTCCGCGACCGTGGATCCGCGGGAGGCGCTCCGGTGGGGCGAGCGCCAGCACGATCGTTGGCTCGAGCGCTGGATCCGATCGACCGAGGACCTCGCCCGCCTCCAGTACTCCCACCGGATGCTCGATGCCGTCATCGACGAGATCGACGGCCGCCAGATCCGCGTCGGCGAGCAGTGGCTGACCGACTACGCGTCGTGCAACTACCTCGGGCTCGACCTCGATGAGGAGATCATCGACGCGGTCCCCGATTACCTCCGCCGGTGGGGCACCCATCCGAGCTGGTCTCGCCTGCTCGGCAGCCCGGTTCTGTACGAGGAGATCGAGGATCGGCTCACCGCGCTTCTCGGCAGCGAGGACAGCCTCCTCCTGCCGACGATCACTCATATCCACATGTCGGTTATTCCTGTCCTCGCCGGCGGCGGCACGATCTTCCTCGACAGCCGCGCCCACAAGACGATCTACGACGGGTGCGCGCTGGCTCAGGCCCGCGGCGCGTCGATCCAGCGATTCGCGCACGAGGACCTCAACCACCTCGAGGCGCTGCTGCGCGATTCGAGCTGGCGCCGTCCCGGGATCGTCTGCATCGACGGCGTCAACAGCATGACCGGGAATGCTCCCGATCTGGCGGCATTCGCTGCGTTGGCTCGCGAGCACGACGTGCTGCTGTACGTCGACGACGCTCACGGCTTCGGCGTGATCGGCGAGCGCGCGCCGCACGAGCCGTGCAATTACGGCGTCCGCGGCAACAGCATCGTCCGGCACGCGGCTGAGACCTACGAGAACATCGTCCTCGTAGGCGGTTTCTCCAAGGCGTACTCGTCGCTGCTCGCGTTCATCGCGTGCCCGACGGCGATCAAGCAGGTGCTGAAGACCGCCGCGCCACCGTACCTCTACTCGGGACCGTCGCCGGTCGCCTCGCTCGCCACCGTGCTCGAGGGCCTCCGCGTCAACGACGCGCGCGGGGATCAGCTCCGTTCGAAGCTCCACCACCTCACGCACCGCGTGCTCGACCGTCTCGGCGAGCTCGGCGTCTATACCCCGAACCATTCCGGGTTCCCGATCATCGAGGTGCCGCTGGCCGACCCCGACAGCGTCGACGAGGTCGGCGACATGTTGTTTGACCGCGGCATCTACGTGACGATGGCGGTCTACCCGCTCGTCCCGCGCGACGAGGTCGGGTTTCGCCTGCAGCTCACCGCGGCGAACACCGACGAGCAGGTCGATCACCTGTGCATCGTTCTCGGCGAGGTCGCCGAGCGGTTCAAGTTCCACGAGGCGGCGGGCGAGTAAAGGGCCATGCCTGCCGCGAGACTCACCGCCGCCGCCGATCGGCGTCACCTGTGGTGGATGTTCCTCGCCTTCGGCGCGTTCGTCACCGCGCTCTACGTGTTCGTCCCGCCGCTGAAGGGCAGCCCGCTGGTCATCAATGGCCTCGGCCTCTACGGCCTGGTCGCCATGGTCGCCGGCATCCGCTTCTACCGCCCGCGCGCCCGGGCGGCGTGGTGGCTGTTCGTCTTCGGGGTGTTCCTGTTCTGGGTCGGCGACGTCTACACGTACAGCATCCGGATCCTGTTCAACGTGACGGTGCCGTTCCCGTCGTTCGGCGACGCGGTGTACCTCACGATGTACCCGGTCCTGATGGTCGGGATCAT
This sequence comes from uncultured Solirubrobacterales bacterium, assembly GCA_963755525.1. GTDB lineage: Bacteria > Actinomycetota > Thermoleophilia > Solirubrobacterales > Solirubrobacteraceae > Palsa-465. Next base: position 127,369 of record CAVWKC010000036.1, read on the forward strand.
GCTCCTCGTCCGCCGCCGCACCCAGCGTGCCGACGGCCCGGGAGCGGTCGACGCGCTGATCATGACCCTGGGGCTGGCGCTCGTCTCCGGGATCATCCTGATCGCCCCGTACGTGCACGACAACACGCTCGGACTCGTGCCCAAGCTCGTCTCGATCGGCTACCCGATGGGCGACATCATTCTGCTCGCCGCCGGCATCCGGCTGGCCGTCGACGGCGGCAAGCGCAGGCCGGCCTTCTACCTGCTGATCGCCGGGATCGTCTCGATGCTGGTCACCGACGACACCTACGGCGTACTGACGCTGCACAACGCCTACACCCACCAGCTGTGGCTGGACGCGGGCTGGATCTTCTTCTACCTGTTCTGGGGGGCCGCGGCGCTCCACCCCTCGATGCAGGAGCTGTCCGACGTCGAGGTCGATCGCGAGTCCAGGCTCACCCCGTTGCGACTGGCGCTGCTCGCCGGCGCCACCCTGGTCGCGCCCGCGCTCGAGATCATCAAGGTCATCCCGACCCGCAACTGGGACCTGCTGGTCGTCGTCGGCGCTTCCGCGGTGATGTTCTCCCTGGTCGTCGCGCGCATGACCGGTCTGGTCCGACAGCGCGAGAAGTCGGTTGCGCGCGAGCGCGCGCTGAGCGCCGCCGGTGGCCTGCTGGTGGCGGCGAGCGATCCGCAGGACATCGTGAGCGCCGCGCTTCAGGCGGTCGCCGAGTTCGGCAAGGATCGCGTCGATGCCCGCGTGTGCCGGATCTTCGGCGATAACGAGCGGGCGATGGCGCTCGACGAGCACGGCGTGCTGACCGACTGGGCGATCTCGGACGAGGCGTCGGCGTTCCTGCGCGACTCGGGCGCGACCGGCATGCTGACGCTTTCCGCGGGTGCGCGGGAGGAGCTGCGCCTGCCCGCCGGCGACGAGCCCGTCCTGCTCCTCGAGCTTCGGCCCACCGGACCGGAGGGCGCCGGCCTCGTGCTGATCCTCGCCGGCGAGGCCGCCGACGAGCCCGACACGCGCTACGCGCTCCGCACGCTCGCGCATCAGGTCGCGCTCGCGCTCAGCAGCGCCGAGCTGAGCGCCGAGATCCACCGCCGCGCCAGCGAGGCTCGGTTCGCGACGCTCGTCCAGAACTCGAGCGACCTGATCACCGTGCTCGATTCAGGCTAACACCGTCCTGTACCAGAGCCCGTCGATCGAGCGCGTACTCGGCTATACGGTCGAGGAGGTCACCGGGCGCCCGTTCGAGGAATTGCTGCATCCCGACGAGCACGGTCGCCTGCTGCGCCGCCTCACCGACGGCGCCGGCGCGACCGGTCGCTCCGAGGTGATCGACTGTCTGCTCGCGCACAAGGATGGCAGCCTGCGCCACTTCGAGATCCTCCACGCCGACCTCCTGAACGACACGGCGGTCGGCGGGATCGTGCTCAACGGCCGCGACGTCTCGGAGCGCAAGGCGTTCGAGGAGCAACTCGCCCACCAGGCGTTCCACGATCCGGTCACCCACCTCGCCAACCGCGCGCTGTTCAACGAGCGCGTGCGCCACGCGGTCGCGAGGACCCTGCGCGACGGCATCGGGATGGCCGTGCTGTTCGTCGACCTCGACGACTTCAAGACCGTCAACGACAGCCTCGGCCACGCCGCCGGCGACCGGGTCCTGCTCGAGGTGGCCCAGCGCGTGTCGACGAGCGTCCGCGCCGCCGACACCGCCGCCCGGTTCGGCGGCGATGAGTTCGCGATCCTCCTCGAGGACGTCGACGATCCGCAGGTCGCGGTGGAGACCGCCGAGCGGATCCTCGACTCCCTCGCCCACCCGCTCCAGCTCGACAACACCCACCTGAGCATCCGCGCCAGCCTCGGCATCTCGGTCGTCGAGCCGGGCAACCCGACCGACGCCGACGAGCTCATCCGCAACGCGGACGCCGCGATGTACATCGCGAAGGCGGAGGGGAAGGGCGGCTATCGCCTGTTCGAGCCCGCGATGCACGACCGGGTGGTGGCGCGTCTCGCGCTCCGCGCCGACCTGCTCCGCGCGCTCGAGCGTGAAGAGTTCGAGCTTCACTACCAGCCGCTCGTCCGCCTCCGGGACGAGGCCGTCACGGGGGTCGAGGCGCTCCTGCGCTGGCGCCACCCGGCGCGTGGGCTGATTCCCCCGTTCGACTTCATCCCGTTCGCCGAGGAGACCGGTCTGATCATCGACATCGGACGTTGGGTGCTCCAGGAGGGTTGCCGGCAGGCGAAGCTTCTGCGCGAGCAGGTGACCGGAACGACGCCGCCGACGATCGGCATCAACCTGTCGGTCAAGCAGCTGTTCCACCCCGACATCGTCAGCGACGTCGCGGGCGCGCTCGCCGAGGCCGATCTCGAGCCCGAGGCCCTGACGCTCGAGATCACCGAGTCGGTGATGATGACCGACACCGAGCTGGCGATCAATCGCCTCAATCAGCTGCGCGAGCTCGGCGTGCGCCTGGCGATGGACGACTTCGGCACCGGCTACTCCTCGCTGAGCTCGCTGAGCATGCTCCCGCTCGACATCCTCAAGATGGACCGTTCGCTGCTGGCCGCGGGCGCGTCTCCGGTGACCTCCGGGCTCGCGTCGGCCGTGCTGAGCCTGGGCGAGACGTTCGCGCTCGAGGTCGTGGCCGAAGGCATCGAGTTCCCCGAGCAGTCGGCCACGCTCAAGGAGCTCGGCTGCGACATCGGGCAGGGCTTCTACTTCGCCAGGCCGATGGAGCCGGAGCGCCTGATCGACTTCCTGGCTGACCGGACCGGCGCGGCCGAGGGAGCAGCGGTCCCGACCGGCTCGGACTGAGCCGTGCAACAAAGCTACGAGGCGCTGGACCGGCCGGGCGGATTCAGCCGCGTCCGGCTGTTCGCACCGCTCGCCCATCGCGACTACCGTCTGCTCGCGGGGGGCATGTCGGTGTCTCTGCTTGGCGACGGCGTGTTCCTGGTGGCGCTGGCGTGGCAGGTGTACTCGATGTCGGACGCGCCGACGGCGCTCGCGACGGTCGGGATCGCGATGACGATCCCGACGATCACGTGCCTGCTGATCGGCGGCGCGGTCAGCGACCGCTTCGACCGCCGTCTGGTGATGCTGATCGCCGATGCCGTTCGTGCCGCGGTCCTGGCCGCGCTGGCGGCGCTCGCGATCACGGGCGCGCTGGTGTTCTGGGAGCTGCTGGCGATCGCCGTGGTGTACGGCGCCGCCACCGCGTTCTTCAACCCCGCCTCGGACGCGCTCGTCCCCCAGCTGCTGCCCGCCGACGCCCTCCCCCAGGCCAACTCGCTCGACCAACTGATCCGGCCGCTGGCGCTCCGGCTGGCCGGTCCCGCGCTCGGCGGCGTGGCGGTTGGCGCGATCGGCGCCGGCTGGGCGTTCGCGCTCGACGCGGGATCATTCGCGGTCTCGGTGGCCGCGCTCCTGGCGATGTCCCGCCCGGCGGCCTCCGCCGCCGCCCCGGGTTCGGCGGAGACAGGCCCGGCGGAGACAGGCCCGGCGGAGACGGGCTCGGCGGCCCGCGAGATCCGGGCCGGCCTGCGCTACGTCCGCAGCCACGCGTGGCTGTGGGCGACGCTCGTCACTGCGGCAATCGCCTACCTGCTGTTCATGGGCCCCACCGAGGTGCTTCTTCCGTTCATCGTCAAGCACCAGTTCGCCGACGGCGCGCGCGACCTCGGGCTGATCTTCGCCGCCGGCGGGCTGGGCTCGCTTGCATGCGCCGTCGCGATCGGCGAGCTCGGCCTCCCCCGCTCGGCGCTGACGTTCATGTACCTCACCTGGACGGTCGCGACCGTGGCGGTTGCCGGGTACGGGCTGTCGAGCGGGCTGTGGGGGTTGATGCTCGCGAGCGTGCTGTTCAACACCTTGGAGACCGCCGGCACGATCGCCTGGGCGACCGTCAAGCAGCGCCACGTCCCCTCGCAGCTGCTGGGCCGCGTGTCGAGCCTCGACTGGCTCATCTCGATCGGCCTGCTGCCGCTGTCGTACGCCTTGACCGGCCCGGTCAGCGCCGCTCTCGGCGCGCGCCGGACGCTGATCTGGGCCGGCGTGCTCGGCGCGATCGTCACGTTCGCGCCGCTCCTCAGCCGGCGCGTGCGCCGCTCAGCGGTCGACGGCCTCCATCCGAGCGCGCGCGATCGCCTCGGCGCCGGCCTCGCCCACGAGCAACTCGGGGCGTAGCGTGCCGCTCGCGATCAGGTCGAGCGCCGGGAAGCGACCGGTGCTCGCGAGCAACGGATCGAGCGCGATCACGGTGGTCTCCCCTCCGAGCGGCTCGGGCGCCGTGGCGATCACGGTCAGCGACCCGCCGTCGGCGATGTTCCGCGCCGAGGCGAGCAGCTTGCGGCCCGCGGACGGCTGCATCCCGCCGAGCGTGTCGATCAGCACGACCGCGTGCGACCCGCGCGCCGCCAGCCGGCGGGCTTGGTCGATCGCGCGCTCGACGGTCTGCGCCTGGGCGTCGGCCGAGGCGGCGAAGCTGACCGCGGCGGCCGGCGCCGCCGGACCCTGCTGCCACTCGGTGATCTCCTCGGGGCGGACGCCGGCGAGCACGAGCGTCACCTGAATTCCCTCCTGTCCGGCCAGGGTGGCGGCCAGACGTCGCAGCGCCTCGGTCTTGCCGGCGCGGGCCGGGCCGACGATCGACACGCGCGAGCCCTGGCCGAACGGGGTCAGCCACTCGATCGCCTTGATCGTCGGGTCGTCGGATCCGAGGCGGAAGCGCTCGGACGGGTACGCGGCCGGCAGATCGTCGAACCGCGTGCTGTCGGCGACCTCGTCGGCGGGACGGCCGTTGATCGTGTCAATCCGGACCAGCGACGCGAACCGCTCTGAGCGCCGCGGCGCTCGGCGCGGACCCGCGATCCGGTCGCCCGGAACTAGCTCGCAGCGCTTGACCTGCGCCGCCGACACGTACACGTCGTCCTCGGAGGGCTCGGGCGGATGCACGCGCAGGAAGCCTGAGCCGTTCGGGAGCAGCTCGACCTCGCCCTCGACGATCTCCTCCTCGGGCGGGGCCTCGCGAGGCCGGCCCTTGGCAGCGCGGTCCTGCTGCTCTTCGGTCTCGTCGACACCCTCGAGCGACGGGCCCTCGGTGTCGTCCTCCGCCGACGGGCCCTCGCTCTCGCCTTCGGTCTCGCCATCGGTCTCGTCCTCGTCGCGAGCCGCGGCTCGGCCGCGTCCACCGCGCCGGCCTCGCCGGCGCCGCGTGCTCGGACGCTCCTCGTCGGTCTCGCGCTCTTCCTCGGCGCGCTCTTCCTCGGCGCGCTCTTCCTCGGGGGGAGCTTCGTCGGCGGGAGCTTCCTCGGCGGGCGCGCCACCTTGGCGCGCGATGATCGCGTCGATCAGGGCATCCTTGCGCAGACGGCGATACCCGTCGATCGAGAGCTCGGACGCGAGGGCGTGTAGGTCTGCGAGCGGGCTGGCTTTGAGCGCGTCGCGGTCGAGGATCGACATCGTGCTACCTCCTTGGGCGGATGATCGGTGGGCTCCGGTCGCGTTGTGCCAGCGACCGGCGATTCAGCTTCCCCAGCCTAGCGTGATCTCGGGACGCGTGATCTAGGCCGGCGCTAGGACGGGCGCGGCTCGCGTCGGAGGTCCATCGCGAGCGCAAGCGCCGAGTCGACCTCGGACTCGCCCCGCAGCGCGGCCCGAACGGCCAGATAGTCGGCGACGTCGGCGACGTCGTGGACGCGCAGGACGTGGGCGCCGGCATCGACTCCCTGTCCGACCGCCGCAAGCGTTCCGGCGAGGCGCGCCCGCGGCGGCCGCCGCGTGATCGCCCCGATGAAGTCCTTGCGCGACACCGCCAGCAGCAAGGGCCGCTCGAGATCGTGCAGCTCGGACAGCTCGCGCAGAACCTCGACCGTCTGGGCGGGCGTCTTGCCGAAATCGGGGCCGGGGTCGAGCATCAGCTGCTCGAACGCGACGCCGTGCGCCATCGCCGCCGAGATCCGCTCGCGCAGGAACCGCTTGACGTCGGCCCCAACCAGCCCGTCGAGCGTCGGATCGAGCAGCTTCTCCTTCGGAGCCGCACGCGTATGCATCAGCACGAGCGCGGCGCCCGTGCCGGCGCAGACATCCGCCAGCTCGGGGTCGCGCAGCCCGCTCACGTCGTTGACGATCGCCGCGCCGGCGCCGATCGCCGCGTGCGCCACCGCGGGCTTGTACGTGTCGACCGACACCACCGCGCCCAGCTCACGCGTAACCCGCTCGATCAGCGGGACCACGCGCTCGATCTCCTCCTCGGGCGCCACCGGCGGCTGGTTGGTCACGCCCGACTCGCCGCCGATGTCGATGATGTCGGCGCCAGCCTCGAGCAGCGATCGCGCCAGCTCAACGCGCTCGTCGAGCGTCCGGTTCCCGCCGGCCTCCGAGAACGAGTCGGGCGTGGCGTTGACGACGCCCATCAGCCAAGGCCGGCCGCCGAGCTCGAGCGTCCCGGCGGCCGTCAGCAGCGGGAGCGCCGGCGCGGTCATACGAGCTACATCCTCGTGCATCGGCCGGAGGGTATCCGGGGGCTTCACGCCCGCCGGCGAAATGGGTCACAACTCAACACTCGACCCGCTCCTCTGAGGTGAAGCGGATTCGGACACGAATACGGGTCATACGACGCATCTCGGCCCCGGGACTTCGCCGAGTGCGGAGTTGTGACCCAATCCAGACCGCGTTCCGGACCTCCGGGCGATCCGGACGCGGCCCGCTGCGTGAGCCGCTACGCCCCCCCGGCTTTCTTGAACAGGTTCAGCACGATGTCGTACATCGCGGGCGAGGTCTCCTGGTACCCGGGGCAGCACGGCGGGCCGCCGACATCGCTGATCCCGATCTCGATATGCGGAGCGCTCGACAGGCCGACGTCCCCGCAGCCAACCTCGGCGATCGGCTCGCCGGCGGTCACGACGGTCCCCACCGGCACGAGCGCCGGCAGCGCGTGGCCGTAGTAGATGTACCGCCCGGCGTAAGGGCCGCTCGACACCTTGAGCACCGGCGCGGCGGGGCCGAAGCCATCGATGCCCTCCTGCACGATCGTCCCGGCGGTCATCGCCACCTCGGTCACCTGCGGCCCGCAGGCGTTGTTGACGGTCCCGATGTCGACGCCCTGATCGAGCGTCCAGTCGCTCGGCGAGAGCACCCGTGAGATCGGCTCGAGCGGGAATACCCAGCCACTCGTGCCGGTCAGCGACTCCCCGGACGCCCCCGCCACGCCGGAACCCTTCGCGACCTTCTTGACCGCGCCGACGAGGGTGGCGGCGGTCGCGCGGCCGACGACGCCGGTCACCGGCGCGAGGCTCTCGTTGGTCTGGAAGTCGACCACCGCGGCCTTGGTAATCGGCCCGAAGTAGCCGGTCTCGGGGACGGTGTCGCCGACGTCGGACAACCACGTCTGGAGCGTCTTGACGTCGGACCCGTGGTCGCCCTGCCGGAGCGTCCGTGCAAATACCGACCCGGAGGCAGTCGGATTGACGATTCCGGTCGGGGTGCTCGGCGCGATCATCGCGGCGCCGCCCGAGATATGCGAGGCGCGGGCGAGCGCGCTCGCAGCGGGCACGAGCAGCGCCACGAGTACGAGTGCGGTCAGCCGGGCGACAGGACCCATCGCTCGATGACGGTCGGTCTCCTTCGCCCCCGACCGCCGGCGCGAGCTGTCCTCGCACGTCTTCGGTGTACGGAAGCTGCTGAAAACGAACACGGACAAGCCCTCCGTGGGCGACGCGTTGCATTGGCGCCTGCGGCCTGCGGAGTTAGCTGACGGGCTCGCGCTCTGGGCAAGAGCGCTTCTCACGGATCACCGCGAGACTCGCCCCAATGACTTGGGTCCTCCACTCCCCGGTGTGGCAGGCCCGGGGATTCGGCGCGCCGCAACGTATCACAACGGGGTTACGTAAACCCCACCGAGCCCTCCGCGGTCTGGACAGCCGGAGCCTCAGTGAGCCGGGCCGGAGCCTCAGTGAGCCGGGTCCGCGACCCCGTCCTGCCGGCGCTTGGCGACGATCTCCTTGATCCGGCCCAGCGTCTCCTCCGACATCCGGCGGATCTCCCAGTGGGTCAGCTTCATCACCCGCATGGGCGACGTTGCGATCACGTCGGCGTTGCGCGGCTCGCGCTCGATCAGGCCCATCTCGCCGATCAGGTCGCCGTCCTTGAGCGAGGCGATCTTCGCGCCATCCTGGATGACGTCGGCGCTGCCCTCCTCGATCGCGATCAACTCGGTCGAGTAGTCACCCTGCTTCATCAGGATCTGTCCCTCGGCGACGCTCGTCTCGGTGGCGAACGCGGCCAGGCGCTTGGCCTCCTCGTCGGACAGGTGCGAGAAGATCGGGATTTGCTTGAGGCGATTGGGATCCATCGTGGGTGGCAGATACCCGGTGGCAATCCCCGAGTAACCTGTGGACCCGTCCGCTAGAGCGCCTGCACCTCGGAGGTGATGTCGCTCACAGATTGCTTGGCGTCGCCGAACAGCAGCGCGGTCTTGGGCTCGTAGAACAGCGGGTTGTCGATCCCCGCGAACCCGCTCGCCATCGAGCGCTTGAGGACGATCACCGCACCAGAGCGGTCGACCTCGAGGATCGGCATGCCGTAGATCGGCGACCCCGGCTCGTTCTTGGCCGCGGGGTTGGTCACGTCGTTGGCGCCGATCACGAGCGTCACGTCGGTGCGCGAGAACTCCGGGTTGATCTCATCCATCTCCCGCAGCAGGTCGTATGGGACGTCGGCCTCGGCGAGCAGTACGTTCATGTGGCCGGGCATCCGGCCGGCCACCGGGTGGATCGCGAACTTGACCTCGACCCCCTTCTTCTCGAGTGCACGCTCGAGCTCGCGCACGGCATGCTGCGCCTGCGCCACGGCCATCCCGTAGCCTGGGGCAATCACGACCTGGCGGGCGTAGGAAAGCTGAATCGCCACGTCCTGAGCGGTGGTCGAACGGACGGGGCCGCGGTCCTCGGCTCCGGGGCCGCCGGCCGGCGCGGCGATCGCGCCCCCGAAGCCGCCCGCGACGATCGCGGGGACCGAGCGGTTCATCGCCTTGGCCATCAGGTTTGTCAGGATCGTGCCGGACGCGCCGACGATCATCCCGGCGACGATCATCGCGGTGTTGTTCAAGGCGATACCGGTCGCGGCCGCTGACAACCCTGTGAACGCGTTCAGGAGCGAGATCACGACGGGCATGTCGGCGCCGCCGATCGGGAGCACGACCATGTTCCCAAGCAGCGCCGCGGCGAACAGGATCCCGATGATGAACAGCGCCTGCGAGTGCACCCCGGCGGCGAGCACGATCGCGCTGCCCACGCAGATCGCGAACAGCACGCCGTTGATGATCGTCTGGCCGGGGAGCTTGATCGGCTTGCCGGGCAGGATCTCCTGGAGCTTTCCGAACGCGATGTTCGATCCCCAGAACGAGATCGAGCCGACGATCGCCGCGAACAGCGTCGGGATCTGCGACTTCTCGACCCACAGCGATCCGCCCGTCGCGAAGTGGTGGCGGTACTCGATCCACGCGATGATCGCCACCGCGCCACCGCCGACGCCGTTGAACAGCGCGACCATCTGCGGCATCGCGGTCATCCGCACGTTGCGCGCCGCCGGCACGCCGACCGCGGTCCCGATCACCAGCCCCAAAGCGATCAGCCACGGCGTGCTCGACCCGGACAGCACGTGCGGAGTGAGCAAGGTCGCGACGATCGCGATCGCCATTCCGGCCGCCGCGATCTTATTTCCCCGCGGCGCCGTCCGCGGCCCCGTCAGACCGCTCATCCCGTAGATGAACAGCGAGAACGCGACGATGTAGCAGGCGTCGATGAAGTTCGCCCGCTGCAAAAAGATGGTGCCGGCGGTCACTTGTCCCCGCCCTCCAGCTCATCGGGAGCGGGCGCCTCAGGCAAATCGGGCTTGCGCTTGAACATTTCCAGCATCCGGTCGGTGACCAGGAACCCGCCGACGACATTGATCGTCCCGAACGCGATCGCGATCACCAGCAGTGCGTGCTCCAGCACACCGCTGGCCTCGTGCATCAGCAACAGTCCTCCCAGAATCACGACCCCGTGAATCGCGTTCGTGCCCGACATCAGCGGCGTGTGGAGCGTGTTCGGGACCTTTGAGATGACCTCGAAGCCGACGAATGCGGCCAGCACGAGGATCGCGATCTCGGTGATGAGGGTCATTTGCGAGTCCTCCTCAGGGTCAGGACTTAGCCGTGGCGGCTGCCTCGGCCGCCGCCTTGGCGGCCTCGTGGACGATTTCGCCGTCCCGCGTGATGCAGGCGCCGGCGATGACCGCGTCGTCGAAATCGAGCGACAGCTCGACCCTCGTCGGAGATCATCAGCCCGAGCAGCGATTGGATGTTCCGCGCGTATAGCTGCGAGGCGTGCTCGGCCATCGTCGAGGGCACGTTCAGCGGCCCCAAAATCTTCACGTCGTGGCGCACGACGGTCTGCCCGGGTTCGGTCAGCTCGCAGTTTCCGCCGGACTCCGCGGCCAGGTCGATGATCACCGAGCCCGGCTTCATCAGCTCGACCGCCTTCTCGGTCACCAGCACCGGGGCGCGCCGGCCCGGCACGGCCGCGGTCGTAATCACCACGTCGACCTTGCCGATCGCCTCGGCCATCAGCTCCTGCTGGCGGGCCTGCTGCTCGGGGGTGAGCTCGCGGGCGTAGCCACCGGCCCCCTCAAGATCGCCGCCGAGGTCGAACTCGAGGAACTTCGCGCCCAAAGACTCGACCTGCTCCTTGACCGCCGCGCGGACGTCGAACCCCTGTACGACCGCGCCGAGGCGCCGGGCGGTCGCGATCGCCTGCAGGCCCGCCACGCCCGCGCCGAGCACGAGCACCGTCGCCGGTCGGATCGTGCCGGCTGCGGTCATCAGCATCGGGTAATAGCGGCCAAGCTCCATCGCCCCCATCAGCGCGGCGCGGTAGCCGGCGATGTTCGCCTGCGAGGACAGCGCGTCCATCGACTGCGCCCGGCTGATGCGCGGGATCGCCTCCATCGCAAAGCTCGTCGCGCCGGTCTGCGCGATCGCCCGGATCGCCTCGCCACCCGTCAACGGTGCAAGGAAGCCGATCAGCACGCTGTCAGGCCGCAGCCGCCCGATCTCGTCCGCGGTCGGCGGCGCGACCTTGACGACCACCTCAGCCTCGTACACGCCGGCGGGATCCTCGACCATGCGAGCGCCCGCCTCCTCGTACTGGGTGTCCGGAATCAGCGCGCCCGCGCCCGCGCCCCGCTCGACGACGACCTCCACGCCGTTCCCACCGCCGCTGAGCTTGCCCACCACCTCGGGCACGAGCGCCACGCGGTGCTCGCCCTCGGCCGTCTCCTTGGGGACTCCGATCTGCATGTGGGGGGCCGGAGGGTAGCGGGTTTCTCCTGAATCGGCTTCAACTCCCGCCGAGCACCGCGAGGCTCAGGGCGGTCAGGATTCCGGTGGCGACCACGAGCCGGTCGACGTCCGGCGAGGATCCGGCAGGCGGCGCGCCGATTCGGACCGGGCGCAGGCGCGCGACCGACGAACGCGCCGAGCGGCGGGGCGCACGATGCGCCGCCGACGGCGCGCCTGTGGCGGCGGCGTGAGCGTTCGGGCGAGCCGGGGGCACGGTCGCGGTGCGCCGCGCCGCGGCGGGGATCGGGAGCGCCCTGCCGTCGAGCGCCATCAGCGCCTCGCCCGTCACCCATGTCGGCGTCTCGTTGGTGCCACGCGAGTACTGGACGTGCCCGTCGCCGGCGATCAACGAGCGCAGGTAGGCGAGCGGCGACGGGGCGCCGTGGCGGTGGAGCGTGTTCGGGTCAACCCCGGCGGCGATCAGCCCCTGGACGGCGAACGCCGTCGATTGGGCGTTCGACCCAGAGCCCGGCACGCTGGGGAACCCGCCGTCGCGGTCCTGCTGACCCCGGGCGTAGCCGACCGCGCGTGAGCGCGCCCGCGCGGATGCGGAGCCGCCGGCGCGGGCCAGCGCCTCGAGCGCCGCCCCGGTGTCGTCGACGTCGCTGATCCCGCCGCGGGTCGCGAAGTTGAAGCCGCCGTCGGCGTCCTCCTGACGCACGAGCCACGCCAGGCTGGCGGGCGGCGGCGCGACGCCGACCGCCCGAAACGCGAGCACGGCGAACGAAGTCCAGTTCGTCTGGTTGTTGACCGACCCATTGCGGCGGATGTCGCCGCGTAGTTCGGCCACGAGGTCGCGGCCCCCGAAGCTCGTCGCCGGCACTCCGGCGGCGGCGGCGACCAGGATGTTCCGCTCGACGTCGCCCGGGTCTGACGACGACGCCACCCCGCTCTCGATGTAGTCGATCAGGCTCCGTCCACCCCGCGCGACGTCCTGCGGGTTCTCGCCGGCGGTGGCCAGGGCGAGCGCCGCCCAGCCCGAGTACAGCTGATTCGAGGCCGAGCCCGGCGTCGCTCCGATGCCGCCGTCGGAGTTCTGGGCCGCGAGCAGGTAGCCGGCGGGCGTGCTTGCCGATGCGACCCTCGCCGCGGGCCTTGTCGCCGCCGCCGCGCGCCCCACCCCCAATCCGCCTGGCTGGCTAGCCAGCAAGGCTCCGAGCGAGACCGTGGCCGCGGCGGCGACGACGGCGATCGCGAGCAGCGGCGTCGTCGACACCCACGTCACGTTCAGCCGCGTCCTGAACCGCGTCAGCGAGTGGATCAGAGCCGGACCGAACGCGAGCGCGAACACGAAGCACCCGACGGCGTGGACGAAGTCAAAGCCGACCCCCTTCCCCACGTACACGCCCAGCGAGCCGAGGCTGTGGTCGCTGTACGTGACCCAGTCGCCGACGTCCTGGAGCGCGGTGAACCCGAACCCGACGACAAAGCACACGATCGCAAGCGTCCAGCGGCCGATCCGCCGCCCGGTCACGACCGCGAGCCCGGCGCCGATCACGCCGGCCGCGCCCCAGCCGGCCATCTGCCACGGGGTCCACGGCCCCTGGCCGAAGAAGAAGTTCGAGGCCAGCCCCGCGATCGCGCCGACCGCGAACCCGGGGCCGCCACCAAGCGCGTAACCGGCCACGAGCACGATGTCGGTCGTCGGCTTGACGTTCGGGAACGCCGCGAATGCGATCCGCCCGAGCGCCGCGAACGCCGCGAGGGTCCCCACGAGCGCGATAACCCGCGCATCCGGCCGCACCCGCTCGTACCAGGCGAAGCCGCCCGTGAGCGCGACCGCCAAGATCGCAAACGCGCCGAGCTGCCAGGTCACGCGGTCACCTTGGCTTCCGCCTTGGCGACGAGTGCGATCCCGTCGTCCGGCGCGAGCGCGCCACCGGCGCCGCCGAGGATCCTCGCGGTCTCGGTGGCGAAGTACGTGCCGCCCGCGAGGATCTCGCCCGGCGACCCGTCCGCGATCACCGCGCCCTCCCCCAGCAGCACCACGCGCTCGGCGAACGCGGCCACGAACTCGGGGTCGTGGGTGGCGACGAGCACGGCGGCGTCGAGTTCGCGCAGCAGCGCCGCGAGCTCGTCCTTGCGCCGTCGGTCCATCCCGCGCGTCGGTTCGTCCAGGCACACGACGGCGGTCTTTTGACCCGGATCCTCACCCTCCCCGTCGAGCACGATCGCGAGCGCGAGGCGCTGCTTCTCCCCGCCCGAGAGGTCGCGCGGATGGCGAGAGGAGAGTGCGGGGTCCCCGAGCCCCACGGTCGCGAGCGCGGCCGGCGAGGCCTCCTGCGCGACCCGGTCGTGGACGAGGTAGTCGGTCGGGTTCTGAAGCAGCAGCGCGACCCGGCCGGCAGTTCGGACCTTGCCGCGGGTGGGTTTCATCAGCCCGGCGGCGTGCCGGAGCAGCGTCGACTTGCCGGCGCCGTTCCGGCCCATCAGAGCGACGCGCTCCCCCGGACCGATCGACAGCGACAGGCCGTGGAGAATTGCCCGGCCGCGATCGATCTCATGCCACACCCGATCGAGCGCGAGCGCTTGATCTTCGGCGCGCCGGCGCAGCTTGCGATCCCGCCGGTCCGAGGCGCCGGCCACGATCGGATCCGCGTCTGGCAGCAGCCCGCGTGTCCGCAAGACCGACCGGGCGGCCTTCACGCCCGCCACCGGCGCCAGCCCGAGGCCGTGCAGTAGCCGCGCGCCGGGGGTGGCGAGCTCGGGGGCTGCGTCGCACGCCCACGCCAGGAAGTCGGCCGGCGCGGCGTCGCACACCACGCGCCCGCCGCGCATCGCGATCGCCCGGTCTGCGACGCCCAGGCAGCGCTCCAGCCGGTGCTCGGCGATCACGATCGTCGCGTCGAAATCCTCGTTCAGCCGGCGGAGCAGCGCGATCAGCTCGTCGCCGGCGACCGGATCGAGCTGCGAGGTCGGCTCGTCGAGCAGGATCAGCTGCGGCCTCCCCGCGAGCGCCGCGCCGAGCGCCACGCGCTGGAGCTCGCCACCGGAGAGCTCGGAGGTCGGGCGGTCGAGCAGGTGCGCGATCCCGAGCGCGAGCGCCGCCTCCTCGACGGCCCGCGCGACTGCCGCCGGCGCCTCCCCTCGGTTCTCGAGCGGGAGCGCGAGCTCGGCACGGACGGTGCTCATCACTACCTGCGTCTCGGGGTCCTGGAACAGCGAGCCGACGGCGACCGCGAGCGCTCCCGGCGGGTGCTCCCGCGTGTCCATGCCGGCGACCGTCGCGCGGCCGGCGAAGACGCCGCCGTGGAAATGCGGCACGAGCCCGTTGGCGGCGCGCAGCAGCGTCGACTTGCCCGAGCCTGACGCGCCGGCGAGCACGACCAGCTCTCCCGCGCCGATCTCAAGCGTGACCCCGGAGATCGCCGGCGCCGCCGCGCCGGGATATGAGTACGTCACACGCTCGAGCGAGAGCACGCTCACCGCTCGATCCCCCTGCGGTCGGCGAACGGCAGCAGCGCGCACAGGACGATCGCGGCCGCCACCGCCGCGCCCCCGATCCCAACCGGCGCGTGCAAAGACGGGTCGGAGCTGAACGGGACGAGGCCGGCGATGCGCGCTCCGACCGCCAGCCCGACCAGCGCCACCGCGGACGCGCCGAACGCGAGGTCGTGGCGCGAATACGGCCGCCGGACAGGCCGCGCCGCGCCCGTTCGTCGCGCCGCCCCGTAGCCGCGCACCTCGAGCGCAGCGGCGACGTCGAGCGCCCGGTCGAGCACGCCGGCGGTCGTGGCTCGCATCAGCCGCGCCCGCGACGGCGGCGGACCCGGGCGGCAGCGCTGGGCCTCGGCGAGCCGGCGCGCGTCGCGCGCGAGGACGGGGATCATGCGGGTGGCCAGCGTCGCGGTCAGCGCCGAGTGGAACGAGAACCGGCGGAACAGCCCGAGCACCTCGTCGGGGTCGACCGCGACCGTGTACAACGCGCCGCAGAGCACGAGCGCGATCGCCCGCAGCCCGAGAATCGCGCCGTAGACGGTCGCCTCGAGCGTCACGTCGGTCTGGCCGAAGACCGGCAGATCACCGAGCCGCGCGATCACCGTCAACCCACCCTGCGCCACCAGCATGTTGACGGCCATCACGAGCAGGCCGAGCGGGAGCGCGAACAGCGCGGCGCGGCGGATTTCGCGCCCCACGCCGGCACCGACGGCGGCGCCGGCGATCGCGACGACCACGGCTCCCAGCGCCACCGGCGCCGACAGCAGCAGCGCCGCGAGCGCGAGCGCGAGGCAGTACGCGCACCCGGCGCCGGCCCGCGCCGCGTGCAGCGGGCTGGCGCGGCGGCGGTAGATCATCAACTCGTCGCCTCCAGCGGCACCGGAAGGTCGGTGCCGCCCTGGACGGCAACCGCGAAGTGGTCACGCAGCCGCGCCGGCGTAAGCGCGTCGGCGGCGGCCGACACGCCCGCCACGTTGGTGCCGGTGATCAGCCAGAACGGCCCGGTCGTGGGCTGCGCAGTGGCCGAGATCAAACCCGAGCCGGCGCCGAGCGTGCGGACGACCTGGCCCCCAGGGTTGAGCAGCTCGAGCGAGGACCCACCGGGACCGGCGAACTTCGCGTAGACGCCGCTCGACGCCGGGCCGTGGGCGATCAGCTGGGCCAGGAGCTCGCCATGGACGTCGTTCCACGTGCCGACGACCACGCCGATCGAGTCCGTTCCCGATCCCCCGCCGATCGCCTGGCTCGAGACCGGCACCCCGAACGAGTTGAGCTCGGAGGTGACCCGCTTGCAGGCCGCGGGCGTATCGGTGGCGCATTCGATCGTCACCGGGTAGCGACGACCGCCGATCCCATGGATGAACGGCTCGGGAAACGAGCCCACGACCGCCGGGATCGAATCGGTCGCCGTCCAGTCGTGGAGGTCCCACCAGATCCGGTCGCCCTTATTGACCGAGGCGCCGGCCGCGCCGAGGGACGCCTGGACCCCGTTGACGTAATAGAACCAGTCGAGCCTCGAGGAACTACCGGCCTGGCCGTCGATCGATTCGACGAACCCGCCGCTGTAGCGCGTCGTGACCTTGAACGACCGCTCGAGCATCCGCATCACGGTCTGGGAGCCGGGAATGCTCTTCTCGGACACCGAGCCGACCGGCGCGGTGCCGAAGTCCCGAGTAACCGTCAGGGTGACGACGCCCGATGTCGCCTTCCCGGCGCCCAGGCCGCAACCGGCAATCGCGATCGTGCACGCGATCGCGATCGCCGTTAGCGCAGCCCTACCGGTCATGCATCACTTGGCGATCTTGAACAGCAACTTCTGTCCTGCGTGCAGCTTGACCTCGCACACGCCCGTGCTTGCGGGCTTGCCGTTGACGAAGAGCTCCCAGAAGTGCGAGCTGGGCGGCTTCACGCCGAGGATTGAAGTCACTTCGATGCCGCTCAGGCTCGAGAAGTACTTGCCTGACCACTTACCGCGTGTGGCCGCGTCGAGCGCGCCGGCTGCGCTTGCACCCGGGCACTTTCCCTTGGGCGTTCCGCCCTTTGTGATCCACCCTTTCTCGCCATGCACGGTGGTTGGCTTCAGCAGAGTCTTGGTCAGGCTCTTGACTTGCCATGACACGGCCGGGCCGGAGCTGGCGGCGAACGCGACGCTACAGGCCGCGACGGCCATGACGATCGCTCCTAGAAGAGCGACGAGGGTCTTGCGATGCATGAGGGCCACCCCTTTCCACGAGGGCATATCGGCTTGGCGGTCGGAGGCTGGTCTCCTGGCTGACGGGCCTACCAGCCGCGCCTTCCCGGTGACCCGACGTCACCAGTGGCGGTTGTTGCGGCTGGCGTCCCCGATCACAGTGGCGGGTCCGCGCCGGATTCCAACCGGCTTCCCATCACCACCGACCTTGAACGCTCGTGATCGTATCGCGGGTCACGGGCGACGGCCGGGCGCCTCCGAATCGCGAGCTCCCGGTCCCGTCGGCCGGCGGCGATAGGTTGGGTGTCGCATGGCTGGAGCCCTCGACCAACGAAGCCTCGGTGCCGTGTTCGACACGGTGGCCGTTGAATACGACCGCAGGCGACCGCCCTATCCGGACGAGCTCGTAGAGCGCGCCTGCGAGCTGGGCCGCTTGGCGGCCGGCGACCGGGTACTCGAGATCGGATGCGGTACCGGCCAGCTCACCCGGTCCCTGGTGGCCCGCGGACTGCGCGTCACCGCGGTCGAACCCGGTGCAAACCTGATCGAGCTGGCCGGACGCGAGGTGCGCGGGCCGGGCACGCTCGAGTTCGTCAACTACCGCCTCGAGGACGCGCCGATCGACGACGGGTTCGCCGCCGCCTTCTCGGCGGCGGCCTTTCACTGGCCCGATCCCGACGTGAGCTGGGCCAAGGTAGCGCGGTCGCTCAGGCCGGACGGCCTGCTTGCCCTGATTCAGCACTGCGCGCTACGGCACGACGACATCGCCACGGACGACGACGCGCTCCTTTCGGTGCTCGCCGACGCCGCGCCGGAGATCGCCGCCGGCTGGCCTCCTTTGAGGGACATCGAGACGATCCTGTGCGGCGTCGAGGACCGGCGCGAGAACGTCTCCGAGGCGTGGGCTTGGCTGGCGCATCAGCCGTTGGCGCGACCCTACGCCGGCCCGCTGTTCCGCGATGTGGAGATCGCGGCCGTGCCCATGATCACCGAGAAGTCCGCCGATGAGCTGAACGCGCTGTTGCGAACGACCTCGCTCTACCCCCGTCTTGCGCCCGCTCAGCGAGAAGCGCTCGAGCGCGGAAACCGGGAGGTGCAAGCGCGAGTCGGTCGGCGCATCCGGGCCGGCATGGTCGCCGTCCTCGTGACGGCGCGACGTGCATAAGCGCCACGTGCATAACTAGACTCGGTTCGCGATGACCGTAAACCTGACCCGCATCTACACCCGCCTCGGGGACTCGGGCGAGACGCATCTCGGCGACATGAGCCGGGTGCCGAAGACCCACCCGCGGATCGAGGCGTACGGCACCGTCGACGAGTTGAACTCGCATATCGGGGTGGCGCTGACGATCCCGGGGCTACCCGACGCGTACGGCGAGTGGCTCGCGCGCATCCAGAACGACCTGTTCGACGTGGGCGCCGACATCGCGGCGCCGCACGACCCCGACCGTGAGCGGCTACGGGTCATCCCCGAGCAGACCACGTGGCTCGAGGAGCGATGCGACGAGGTCAACGCCACGCTCGCGCCGCTCAAGTCGTTCGTGCTGCCCGGCGGCACCCCGGCCGCCGCCTATCTGCACGTGTGCCGGACTGTGTGCCGGCGGGCCGAGCGGCTCGCGATCGCGTGCGGCGAGGAGTTGAACACGGAGGTGGTCCGGTACCTGAACCGGCTCTCGGACCTGCTGTTCATCCTCAGCCGTGGTGCCAACGGCGGCGATGAGCCGCTGTGGCAGCCGGGGCGATATCGCGAGCAGTAGCGCCGCGGACCAGGTTCCCCAGGCTCAGCATCACGCCGGTCGACACGACTACGCCGAGCGTCGCGATCGCGGCCGCGACCACCATCAGCTGTTTGTGGCCCTCCGCGTAGGCGAGGGCATCGTGCGGACGCGTCAGCACAACAAGCGCGAGCAGCGCGACGACGGCGACGATCACGCCCACTTGCGGGGCGAGCGCCGCCCGCAGCGATACCCGGTCGAAGGTTGTCTCGCACGGCCAACGGCGCTCTGCCGCCGACAGCGCCGCCACGGCCACAAGCGCCCACGTCGCCGCAACCAGATATCCGGCGAACACGTCAGCCGGAAAGTGGGATCCGGTCGTTACCAGCGAATACCCGACGGCCACGGCGAACGCTGCGCCGAGCGCGGCGACGTACGGCCGCACCCGGCCGGGCGAGGCGAGAAGCAGCCCGAGGACCGCCGACATCGCCGCGGTCGAGTGTCCACTGGGCCATTCCGTCGCCGGCAACGGCAACCACCCATCCAAAAGCCCGACGAAATGAGGCTCGGGCAGCACGTGCTTCAGCGCCTCGGTGGTGAGGTTCGCGCCGAGGAGGATCGCCGCCACCGCCAGCGCCACCCGCGGCCGCCCTCGCACCAACGCGATGACCACGACCACCGGCGCCCAGAAGAAGTACCTGTGCGGGTTGCACAACGACACGAAATGTTCCGCAAGCGCCCGGACCACGCCGTGCTGATGCAGCTCGATGAACCCCACGTAAGTGGTCAGATTGGCGTTGCGGACGAAGCCGATGTGAAACGCCGCGACCCAAGTCGCCGCGATCAGCATCACGCAACCACCCGCGCCCACCAGTGCCCATCTGGCCCGAATTGCCATGAAGTCAGGCTAGCGGGGCCGCTTGAGCGGCGGTAAGGACTTCCGTCTAGGTCGTGTGTTCGAGCTGTGGGCTCGTGCCGCGCGTCACGCGCAGTTCCGGCGAGGTGCCCGTCCGGCGCACATGCGCGTAATGCTCGATGTCCTCGGGCGAGGCCACGTCGATGTTCAGCCCAGCGGCCAGCTCGAACCGGCCGGCCTCGTAGAGCAGCTCCTGATACCCGGGGGTCTCGCTCGATCGGCCCTCGACGTCGAGGAAATGGATGCCAGTGCGGAACTCCCACCGCTGGCCGCCGGCGACCCGGTCCGCGGCCTGCTTCGCGCGCGCGGCCTCGGCGCCGGCACTCTGGCGCGGGCGGGCGCCTGAGGAGTCGAGCGCGCGTGACAGCCGCTCGAAGTTGCGCCGGTACGGTGCCGGCACGATCGCCACCGGCCCGCTGGCGCCAGCGGCGCCGCGAATCGTCTCGGCGATCGGTCCTACGAGCACGAACTCGACCTGGTTGGCCTGAAGCCACGTGAGCACGGCGATCGACTCGCCTGGGAGGTGCTCGAAGCCCGGAGCCGGGCGGACGGGTCGCATGTCGATCTGCGGGTTTCTTTTCTTGCGAAGCATGGTCACTGCGTTTCGCCGCTCGGGCGCGGAGTCCTTCAGGTAACGTGCCCACCTGGGTGAGCCGGGAAGTCTGGTCGGCACCTTTGCCGCCGACGCTGGAGTCGAATGTCCGCCGCTCTCGCAGTCCCGCTGTTTCTGGTCTCGCTGGCTGTGACGCTCGCCGCGGCACGGCTGTTCGCGCGCCGGCTCGACCGGCTCGGCGTGCGCTTCGGCTTCCCCGAGGCCCTCATCGGCCTGCTCACCGCGGTGGCGGCGGACGGCCCGGAGATCTCATCCGCCCTGTTCGCTTTAGCGAAGGGCGCCCACGACGTCGGCGTCGGGGTGCTCGTCGGCTCCAACGGCTTCAACCTCGCCGCGATGATCGGGGTGAGCGCCCTGGTCACCGGGCGCGTCCGTCTGGCGCGCGAGACGTTGCTGTTCGAAGGTACGGTCGGTTTGATCATCACGCTGCTCGCCTCGGCGTTGCTGCTGCGCTGGCTTTCGCCGGGCGGCACCACGATCGCGAGCGCCGTCGTCGCCGTGCCGTACCTGACCGTCGTGGTCGCCGGACCCAGGTTCCGCGGTCACTACCTGAGCCGCCTGTCCCGGGCGCTCCACGAGCACGCCGCCACCGATCGGCCCCCGGACACGTCGAGCGACCCGACCCACCATCTGCTGGCCTTAATCGTCGTCGATCTGATCTTGATCGTCGCCGGCAGCGCTGGCATGGTGCAGTCCGCGCTCAGCCTCGCCGGCGACTGGCACATCTCGAATGCCGTACTCGGCTTCCTGATCCTGGGCCCGCTGACAAGCATCCCCAACGCGCTCACCGCGGTCCGCCTCGGGCTCGCGGGCCGGGGCGCGGCGCTGGTGGGCGAGACGTTCAACAGCAACACGATCAACCTCGGTTTCGGCGTGATCGTCCCGTCGCTGTTCGTGACGTTCGCGGCGGCGTCGACCCTCGGGAAGCTGCAGCTTGCCTGGCTGATCGGTGCGACGCTGGTCACGATGGCGACGCTCGCGCGGCGCGGCGGGATGAACCGAGCCGGCGGCGGGGTCCTTGTCGATCCTGTATTTCGCCTTTGTGGTGGGTACGCTCGTGGGCTCATGAATGAGCAGCAGATCCGTGCCAGGCGACTCGCCAGAGAGCGCGAGCGGCGGGCTCGAGATCGGCGGCGCCGCCTGACCGTGGTCGCTCGCTCCTCGTGATCGTGGTCGCGGTGGTCTGATCGGCATCGCGGCCACCGGGGGCGGCGCGACCATCGAGCGCAGACGGCCACGAACACCTCCCAGACCGAGCACATCACACGCCCGCGGTGGCTCGACCCACGCCGCCCACGCCAAGACGTTCAGCGCGAGCAAGCTGCCGAATAGCACCGTGACGGGGGTCGGCACCGGCAAGCCGGGAACCGCCACCGTGCCGGTCCTCATGTACCACGTCATCAACCCGCCGCCGGCAGGCGCTCCGTTCCCGGGGCTGTACGTGCCGTCCGACGAGTTCGCGGCTCAGATGCAGGCGCTCAAGGCCGCCGGCTGGCACGCGGTGACGATGGACCAGCTCGAGGCCTACTGGAAGCGCGGCGTACCGCTCGGGCCGGGCAAGCCGATCGTGCTCACGTTCGACAACGGATACGCGTCGCAGTACGAGAACGCCCTCCCGGTCCTCAAGCGTCTCGGCTGGGTCGGCAACGAGAACATCCAGTTGACCGGATTGCCGCCATCCCAAGGCGGCCTGACCGACGCCCAGGTTCGGGGCCTGATCGCGGCGGGCTGGGAACTCGACACCCAGGGGATCAGCCACGCCGATCTGATCACGCTCGATGCGTCCGAGCTCAAGGACCAGGTCGCGACCGCGCGCCAGACCCTCCAGAAGCGCTACGGCGTTCCCGTCAACTGGTTCTGTTATCCGTCCGGCCACTACGACGCGACCGTGATCGCCGCGGTCAAGGCCGCCGGATTCGTCGGCTCGACGACCGTGATCCCGGGATGGGCGAGCGGCGGCGAGGATCCATATCGACTACCCCGGTTGCGGGTCCTCGGCGGTACGAGCCCTGCCGGGCTGTTCTCTCAAATTGCCTCGGCTGAGTCCGCCGGCGCGCCCCCGGCGTCCTACGGAGGCGCGGGGACGGCGTGAGCGCGTCGCCGCGCATGCGGCCTGGCGAGCGGCCCGGGACGTTGCGCGCCTCGAGGCCGAACTTCCTCATCGGCGTCGCGGCCTCGGTGCTGCTGGTGGCGGCGGCCACCGCCGCGATCTATCCGCTAAAGGCGCTCGCGCCGGTCGTGTCGCTGAGCGTCGTGTACCTGCCCGCGGTGCTGCTCGTGTCCGCGTACTGGGGGCTCGCGCTCGGCCTCGTCACGTCGCTGCTCAGCGCGGCCGCGTTCAACTTCTTCCACCTCCCCCCCACCGGCCGGTTCACGATCGCCGACAGCCGCAACTGGGTCGCGCTCGGGGCGTTCACGCTCGTCGCGGCCGCGGTCAGCACCGTCGCCGACCTGGCGCGCAGCCGCGCGATCGAGGCCGACCGCCGCCGCGCCGAGGCCGACCTGGCCGCCGCCGTCGCGCGCGATCTGCTTGGCGGATCGGAGACCGTGGGCGCGCTCGAGGGCGCCGCCCGGAGGGTCGGCGAGGCACTCGGGATCGGCCCCGTCTCGATCGAGCTCGGAGCGGTGGAGGCCGACCGGCGGCGTCGCGCGTTCGAGCTCGGCGGCGCCGACGGCACGGAGGTGGCGACGCTGCTCGTCCCTCGCCGGCTACCGCCCGACACCGAGCAGCGGTTGCTGGCGCACGTGGTGCCCGCGCTCGGCGCGCTCGTCGCGATCGCGCTGCGCCGAGACGCGCTGCAGGCCGAGGTCGTCGAGACCGCGGCGCTGAGGCGGAGCGACGACATCAAGACCGCGTTGCTGCGCGCGGTCTCGCACGACCTGCGCACGCCGGTGACCGCGATCGTCGCCGCCGGCCATGCGCTCGGGAGCGATTCGCTCACCGCCGGCGAGCGCGCCGAGCTCAGCACCGCCGTGGTCGAGGAGGGCGAGCAACTCGCGGCGCTCGTCGACAAGCTGCTCGACCTGTCGCGGCTCCAAGCCGGGCGGGCCGAGCCGCGCCGGGACTGGGTCTCGCTCGAGGACGTCGTGCATGCGGCCAGGGAGGGGTTGTCCGAGCCCCGCGCCGACGTGCGGCTCACGGTCGACCCCGATGTGCCGCCGGTCAGGGCGGACGCCGCCCACCTCGAGCGCGCGTTCGCCAACCTGCTCGAGAACGCCGTGCGCTACTCGGGCAGACTGCCGGTGTCGGTGCAGATCCGCCGCAGCGGCTCGCGGGTGGTCGCCAGGGTGGTCGACCAAGGGCCGGGAATCGGCGCCACCGAGCGCGACCGGATCTTCGAGCCGTTCTATCGGGTACCCGCCAATCCGACGACCGGCCGCGAGGCGGGGTCCGGTCTTGGGCTGTCGATCGCGAAGGGGTTCATCGAGGCCAACGGCGGCACGATCTCGGTCGAGTCGCTCCCGGGCCAGGGATCGAGCTTCGTGGTCTCGCTACCGATCGAGTTGCCCGTCGAGCAGCAGCCTGAGCACGAGCCGGCGATCCCGACGTGACCGCCGAACCCCGCCCCCGTGTACTCGTCGTCGACGACGAGCAGCAGATCCTCCGGGCGCTGCGCGTGATCCTGCGCGATGCCGGCTTCGAGGCGCTCCCGGCGAGCACCGCGGAGGAGGCGCTCGACATCGCCGCCACGCAGCGGCCCGACGCCGCGATCGTCGATCTGGTGCTCCCCGACTTCGACGGGGTCGAGCTGTCCCGCCGCCTGCGCGAGTGGAGCGAGATGCCGCTGATCGTCCTCTCGGCGGTCGGCGAGGAGGACGCCAAGGTGCGCGCGCTGGCCGCCGGCGCCGACGATTACGTGACCAAGCCGTTCGGCCCGCGCGAGTTGGTGGCGCGCCTTCAGGCGAACCTCCGCCGGATCGCGCCCGAGCCCGAGGAGGCGGTGATCCGCGTCGAAGGGCTCGAGGTCGACCTCGCGCGGCGCACGGTGCATGTCGACGGCGACGAGGTCCACCTGACCCCGACCGAGTTCGACCTGCTCCGCCTGCTGATCCGCAATCGCGGGCGGCTCATGACCCACCGCGACCTGTTGCTGTCGGTCTGGGGACCCGGGTACGGCGAGGACACGCAGGTGCTGCGCGCGCACATCGCGAACCTGCGGCGCAAGATCGAACCCGCCGGCGGCCGGCGCTACATCCGCACCGACCCCGGCGTCGGCTACCGCTTCGCGCTCTGACGCCTACGCGCCGGTCGGGTGGCGCGGGCGACCGGCTCGGGGGCGGGAGCCGGGTCGTTCTGATAGCCGTGGGGCGGCGCCTCGCCGAGCAACGTGTAAGCGTGGGCGCCGTGCCCGAGCACCGGCAGCGCCGACAGCGCCACGACCGTCATCCCGGCATACACGCCGAGCACCGCGATCAGGATGTAGTTGACCGCTTTAGGCACGTCCCGGCCCGGGTCGACCGCCTCCTCGGCCATGTTCGAGACGGTCTCGATCCCCGTGTAGGCGAGCATCGCCAGCGACAGCGCGAAGATCAGGTGCGAGTACGTCGGCATCGTGCCGAGATCGACCTGGTGGACGAGCAGCGACGGGTTGAGCACGAGCACCGCGCCGATGCAGATGATCAGCACCTGCGTGGCCAGGTCGAGCACGGCGAGGATCAGGTTGAGGTTCGCCGACTCCCCGATCCCGCGGATGTTCAGCCAGGCCAGCAGCGCGATCACGATCAGTCCGCCGATCACGTCCCCGGGCGGATGCGTCAGCGCCGGCCAGAACGCGCCCAGGTAGTGGGGCACGAAGAACGCCGAGATCGCGATCGTGAGGATGTAGTCGAGGCTCAGCGCCCACCCGGCGATGAACGACACGAGCTCGTTGAACGCGTGGCGGGCGAAGCTCGAGGAGCCACCGGCCTCCGGGAACATCGCGGCCCCCTCGGCGTAGGTCTTGGCGGTGAGCGCGAACAGGCCGCCGGCGAGCATGAACACAACCGGCGTGAGCCCCAGCGCATACGCGGCGACCAGGCCGAGCGCGTAGTAGATCGACGAGCCCACGTTGCCGTAGGCGGTCGCGAACAGACCGCCCACCCCGACGCTGCGGCGCAGTCCGTAGGTCTCGATGCGCGCCATGTCCTGCCCGCGACGGTAGGCGCGGTGGCGTCAAGGACCCGCTAAGCATCCGAAGCCCGGCGTAGAGATTTCGCTAACCGGCGGGTCTTGGGATGAAGGTCCGAATAATTGCGACCTTCTTCCCAGGCAGTCCGCTACGCGTCCGGGTCGCGGAGTCGATACCCGACGCCGGGCTCGGTGATCACGTACCGGGGACGCGACGGATCGGGTTCGAGCTTCGCCCGGATGTGGGCGACGTGCACGCGCAGGTAGTGCGTCTCGGCCCCATACTCGGGGCCCCACACCTCGCGCAAGAGCTGGCGGTGGGTCACGAGCCGCCCCTGGTGCTGGGCGAGCACGCGCAGCAGGTCGAACTCGATCGGCGTCAAGTGGACCGCCTTGCCGTCGCGCGTGACCAGCCGGTCGGACAGGTCGATCACGAGCTCGCCGATCTCCACCTGCGGGCTGCCGCCCACGTCGACCGACCGGCGCAGGAGCGCGCGCAGCCGGGCCAGCAGCTCGTCGGTGCCGAACGGCTTCGTGACGTAATCGTCGGCGCCGGCATCGAGTGCCCGGACCTTCTCGCGCTCGTCCCCGACCGCCGACAGCACGAGGATCGGGAGGCGGCTCCAGCGCCTGACCTCCTCGCAGATCTCGACTCCGCGCCCGTCCGGAAGAACGAGGTCGAGTACGAGCGCGTCGGGCGGCCTTGACACGAGCTCGACGAGCGCGTCGGCCTTGGTCTCGGCCGCCTCGACCGTGTAGCCGGCGCTCCGCAGCAGGATCTTCAGTCCCCGGACGATCTGTGGCTCATCGTCCACCACGAGGACGCGCGGCGAGGTGGCACTCATGTGACGACCGTGACGGCGTCCGAAGCGTCGGCCGGCTGGCGCGCGACCGGGAAGCTAACCGTGAACGACGTGCCCGAGTCCCGCTCGGACTGGAGCACGATCCGCCCGCCGTTGGCTTCGACGAAGCCCCGGCAGATCGCGAGCCCGAGCCCCGACCCGGCGCCGGCCTCGCCACGGCCGCGGAAAAACGGCTCGAACACCTGCGAGCGGTAACGCCGGGGGATCCCGCTGCCGCGGTCGGCGACCCGGACAGCGACCCGCCCGGCGCTCGCGCCACCGCTGATCCGGACCGGCGATCCCGGTGGCGAGAACTTGACCGCGTTCTCGATCAGGTTCGAGAACACGCGCTCGAGCTGAGCGGCGTCGGCCCGCACGAGCGGCAGGTCTGCAGGCAGCTGGAACTCGATCGGATGATCGCCCGACGCGTGGGCCGCCGCCGAGGCGACGACGTCGTGCAGGTCGCACCAGTCCGCCTGGGGCGCCACCGCGCCCGACTCGATCCTCGACAGGTCGAGCAAGTCGTCGACGAGCTTGGCCAGCCGCGCGCTCTCGGTCTCGATCACCTCGATCAGCTCCGCGCGCTCGGCATCGGTGACGCCGCCGATCGCCAGCGCCGACCCCGCGGTCGTGATCGCGGTCAGCGGCGAGCGCAGGTCGTGGGAGATCGCGTGCAGGATCGCGGTCTTGGCGACCTCCGCGCGCCGCGAGGCCTCGGTCTCGGCGGCCCGCTCGGAGACCCGCTCCCGTTCGACGGCCACGTCGATCAGGCGCCCAAGCGACTCGGCCACGCGCTCGATCGCGCTCTGGTCCCAGTCCACGTCGTCGCTCAGGTACAGCCAGGCGTTGCCGGCGCGCGTGTGCAGCGGCACCACGATCTCATCCGGCATCGCGGTCGGCACCGGTTCGATGACGATCCGGGCGCGGCCGGCGGCGGTGGCGAGCGCCACCCGGTCGCCGATCGTCTCGAGCTGGGCGCCCACGCTCTCGGTCACGAGGATTGCCGAGGCGACCTCGGCGACGAGCTTGGCCTCGCGCTCGCGGGCGGCGGCGACCAGCGCACGGCTCTCGGCCTCTGCGGCACGCTCGCGGGCGACCGCGGCCAGCCGCCCGACGACGACGGCCGCGATCAGCAGCACGATCAGCTCGATCAGGTCCTGCGAGTGGGCGATCGCCAGCTTATGGCGCGGCGCGATGAAGAAGAAGTTCAGCGCGAGCACGCCGAGGACCGCTGTCACGAGCGCGGCCAGCTGTCCACGGCGGATCGCGATCAGCAGCACCGCGAGCAGGTACAGGCTCCCGAGCCCTGCGTCGTCCGACGTGGTCGACTGAAGCGCCGCCACTCCCAGCGTCGCGAGCCCGACCGCGATCAGAATCTCGACCCCGGCCGCGGCGCCGGTTCGGAGCGCATCGCGGTCGAGCGGCCGCGTGTCGCGCACGGCAGGGATACGCCGCCCACGGACGCGCCCGGGGTGGAGCCCCAGAGCACCGAGCAGGTCCCGCCAATCTCTCATGAGCTTAAGGCTAGTCCGCCATTGTCGGGTGCTCGAGGCTACGCCGCCACCGTCGGCCGTCGCTTGCGCTCAGGCGCCGGAATCGACTCGACGATCACCCGGCAGGGCCGCTCGCGGAGCACGGTCGCGAGCGCGCGACCGAAGCCGGAGCCGTCCTGGGGCATCGGCATCACGATCGCCGCGGCGTGCATCGCCTTGGCCTCGTCGACGATCCGGCGGCCGGTTTGGCCGGCCCTGACCTTCTCCCAGTGGCCGGACACGCGCCGGCCCTCCTGGACCTTGGCTTCTTCGATGATCGTTTGCGCCGCCGACTCCTTCAGCGGCAGCGAGGCGTCGATCGGGCTGTTCGAGGGGACGGGAATCGTCACCAGTACGTGGATCCCGCGGCGCCGACGCGCGGCCAGCCTCGCGGCGGTCGCCACCACCTCGGGCACGTAATGGCTGTCGTCGAACACCACCAACACCGACTCGTATTCGGACTCGGTCTCGGTCGCCGGCCGGGGAATCGCCACCTTCGTGGTCGTCGTGAGGTCGAGCCCATGGCGGTGGCGGTACACCGGGTAGACGATCATCCCGACCGCCAGCCAACCGATCCCCACGATCGCGACGCTCGTGTGCAGCGCGGCCAGCACCAGCAGCGAGGCGAACGTGCAGGTACCGCCGACGATCGCGAACAGCGGCAGGTCGCGCCCGCGGACACGCAGATTGCCGGGCGGCCGGTAGGGGCGATCGACGTTGGGAAGCGAGATCCGCATGCGCGTCACCGACAGGTGCGCGATCGTGAACGACAGCATCGCGCCGAACGCGTACAGGTTCCCCAGGAAGGTGGCCTGGCCCGGGATCAGCGTGATCGCGGCGATCGTGCTGAAGATGATGATTCCGACCCACGGCGTCCCGAACCTCGGGTGCAGCCGGCGCAGGCGGTCGGGCACCTGCCGATGGATCCCCATCGAGTAGGTCAGCCGCGACACGCCAAGGATGCCGGCATTCGTGGCGATGAACAGGATCGTCGCCGCCAGCAGCCCGACGTAGACCTCGGCCGCGTGCTGGAGCGGGCCGAGGTGGAGCGCTCGCACGACGCCGAGCACCGGATCGCCGGCGTAGCCCCCGTGCTGGTCGTCGACCCCGAGCAGGGTCTGGCAGTGGTTCCCGACGCAACGCACCGGCAGCGCTGAGAGCGCGATCGCCGGCAGCAGGGCGTAGATCGCGAACACCGCGATCACCACGCGATTGATCGCCTTGGGCACGGTCCGGCCCGGGTCCTTGGCCTCCTCGGACATGTTCGAGATCGTCTCGATCCCGGTATAGGCGAGCATGCACAGCGGGATCGCGACGAAGAAGTTGGCCCACGTCGGCGCGGTGCCGAGATGGACGTTGTTGATCAGGGTCTGCGGCGAGAAGACCAGCACCAGGCCGACGATCACGATCAGCACCTGGGTGCAGAAGTCGATGATGGCGAGCACCAGGTTCACGCCGATCGACTCCTCGACGCCGCGGATGTTGATGGCGGCGAGTACGACGATTGCGATGATGCCGGCGATCACGTCGCCCGGCGGATGCTCGAGCGCCGGCCAGAACAGCCCCCCGATGTAGTGCGGGACGAAGAACGCCGACGTCGCGATCGTCAGCATGTAGTTGAGCATCTGGCCCCAGGCCGCGAAGAACGACCAGAACTCGTTGAACGCGTGACGCGCGAACGACGAGGAACCGCCGGCCTCGGGGAACATCGCGGTCGCCTCGGCGTAGGTCGAGGCCGTCAGGAAGAAGATGAAGCCCGAGATGATGAAGACGAGCGGAGTGAGCCCGAGCGCGAGCGCCGCCACCAGACCGAGCGCGTAGTAGATCGACGACCCGACGTTCCCGTACGCGCTCGAGGCGAGCGGGTAGACGCCGAGGACGCGCTGGAGGCCTTCGAGTTTCCGCTCAGCCATCGGCGCGCCCCGCACCGGGCCGGGCCGGCTCGCCCTCGGGCGCGGCCGACTCCCGCGCGCCGTCGGCCGGGGCGGACTGCTGCTCCTCGTCGGCGGGGACCGGCGCGGGTTCGACGGCCGGGGCCGGCGTCCGCGCCCGCCAGTCGGCCGGCGGCGCGGTCAGGATCACGCGGCACGGCGCCTTGGCGATCACGTACCGGGAGACGTCGCCGACGAAGTTCTCGAGCGGACCGCCGATGCCGCCGAACAGCGATCCGCCGCGTACCCGCGAGGACTCCTCGGCGGCGAGCACGATCGCCTCGACGCCGCGGCGGCGGGCCTCGCGCACGATCGCCTCGCCGGCACGGCGCGCGCGGACGATCGCGGTCGCGACCTCGACGCCCTCGTACTCCTCGCCCACGAGCTTGGCCCGCGCGAGCGCCTCGCGCGCCCGCTTGACCTGTGCGTCGGGCAGCGGCGCGTCCATCGGCAGCGCCAGCGGGATCTCGAACACCCAGATCGCCTCGATCATCGCGCCCTCGGACTCGAGGTCGTCGCGGGTCTCGCCCGCCAGGCGGCCGGCGGTCTGGATGATGTCGTCGTCGAGCGCCGTCCCGAGGATCGGGACGAGGATCGAGCCGAACTCGGGTTCGAGCGCCTCGTAGCGAAGCGCCCGCTCGGGGATCGTGACGCGCTTGAGCAGCGGCTTCTGCTGAGACTTTCGGTAGCCGACGTAGAGCAGCAGCCCGGACAGCAACCAGGCCAACCCGACGTAACGGGCGCCCGTGTGGAAGATGAGCAACGCCAACCACCCGAGCGCCGACGCGACCGCGCCGACCACCGCGGGCACGGGGATGCTCCCGCCAGACACGCTGATCGACAGCGGCATGCGGTACGGGCGGTCGCGGTCAGGCTCCCGAAAGCGCAGCGCGATCACCGAGACGTGCGCGATCGTGAACGCGAGCAGCGCGCCGAAGGCGTAGATCCCGACGAGGAACTCGAGGTCCGTGGGCAGCACGAGCCCGGCGGCGGCGGCCGCGGCCGCACCGATGATCACGTATGGCGTTCCCCAGCGTCCGTGCAGCCGGCCGATCGCGCTCGGAATCTGGCGGTTGGTGGCGAGCGAGTAACCGACACGGGAAACGCCGAGCATCGCCGCTCCGGCGGCGGCGAACAGTCCCAGCGCACCTCCGATCGCGACCGCGTACTTGAGCACGTCGGCCAGCCACTTGGGATGGAACGCCTCGGCCACGCCGAGCACCGGCGCGTTGATGTGCGTCGTGCCGAGCGTGGTCACGCCGTCGTGAACGGGCAGCGCCCCGACGCCGACCAGCGAGATCCCGACGTAGATCAGCACGATCACCGCCGAGCCCGGCCCCACCAGCAGCTTGATCTGCTTACGGGTCGCGCTTACCTCGCCCGCGATGCTCGCCGCGGCCTCGACCCCAGTGAACGCGATCACCGCGATCGGCAGCGCGAACGCGAGGTCCGACCAACTCGGGGCGGTCCCCAGATGGATGCTCGCGGTCAGGTTGTGCGCGTTGAACACGAGCGCGAACCCGAGCACGATGATCAGCGCCTGCAGGATCAGGTCGCCGATCGTGATCAGTAGCCGCGTCCGGATGCGGCGGGCGCTGACGCCGGTCAGGTTGTCGACGGCGACGAGCGCAATTACCGCCAGCGCGACCGCGATCTCGAGCGCTCCCCGCCCGATCGGCCCCCAGAATGCCGCCAGGTAGGCCGGAACGGTCAAGGCCGTGACCGCGATCAGGATCGTGTAGTCGAGGAAGATCGCCCAGCCCGCGACAAAGCTCACGAGCTCGTTGAACGCATAGCGCGCGAACACGGCCGAGCCCCCGCGCTCGGGATGCAGCGACGCGCCCTCGGCATAGGTCATCATCGCCAGCCCGAAGAACAGCCCGGCGATCAGGAACACGACCGGCGTGAGGCCGTTGGCGTGGTGAGCGACCACGCCGAGCGCGAAGTACACGGAGCTGACCGAGGTCGTGTAGATGACCGCGAACAGCGCGCGGTAGCTGAAGGGCCTGTCTCTCACGTGCGATTCAGTGGAGCCAGAGGACTCCCCTACCCCCGAAGCTGCAGATACAACCGAGCCAGGCCGGCAAGCACGAACAGGACGCCGAGGACGATCCCTGTCGCGAGGGTACCCCCGCCGGCCGCCAGAGTCCGGGCGATCAGGGCGATGCCGATCACGATCATCACGATCGACAGGACTCGAGTGGAGGAGTTGTGGAACTGGCGCCCGCGGGCCATCAGTAGAAGCTTATCGGCGCTGTCTTTACGGAATCTTGATGCCTTCGGGGCGGATCTGTACGTCGCGTTGATAGGTGTCGGCGTAGCGTGATTTGGAACCGAGACCTCCCCGCGCCCTCCGTCCGTCCGTGAAGCATCCGAGCCTCCAGAACGCCGGGCCGTCTGGATTCGCAGGCGGTCCCTTCTCCGCGCAGTCGAAACTGCGGTGCCGACTGCGGGTGCAACTGCACAGGGGGCGCCTCGATCATCAGGTGGCCGAAGGCTTCGGGACCGATCCGATCGAGGATCTGGCCCTGCGAGCCAGGCAGCTGACCGCGATGCGAGCCCGCCGCCGGCTGGCCCGCGCGCTCCGCGCGCGTGTCAAGGACCTCGAGCGCCCCGCGGCACACCAGATGACCGCCGCGGTCCCGCTGTGCCGGCGCGCGGTGCTGCCATGGCGCGAGAGCCTGCTCGGCCTGGCCGAGCGGCTCGAGGGGCCCGATCCGCTCAACCCGGCCGGCGTCGCCCGGGTGCTCGTGCTGCTCACCGATGGGAGCGGTCCGCTGTACAACCCCGCCGTCGCCGATCGGATGGGCGACGCGGTGTGGTGGATCGCCGACGGTCTTGCGCTCGAGCCGGACGCTGACCCGGCCACGGCCGAGCTCTAGCACCGGTCGGTCCGGTCCCCGGCCTGGCGCGAGGCCCTTCACAACATCTGTATGTCGGGGCGCATTTTCTGTATGGGCTCTTCACCCGAGCGCGGCGAGGATAGGCGCATGGACGTTTTATCGATAGTGCTCGGCGTCGTGATGTTCGCCGTGCTGTTCGCGCTGATCTACGGGATCGACGCGATATGAGCGGCGCAGACCTGTTCGGCCTAATCGTGTCGGCGCTCGTGTGCATCTACCTGCTGTACGCGCTCCTGCGCGGAGAGAAGTTCTAGGGAGCGACGCGGTGACCTTCCTCGGTTGGCTCACGATCTGTCTGTTCGTACGGTCGTTCTGACCGTGCTGGCGATGCCGCTCGGCCGGTACATGGCGGCTGTCTACGCGGGTGAGCGCACGTTCCTTGACCCGTTGTTCCGTACGCCGGAGCGCTTGTTCTACAGGGTTATGCGGGTCGAACCCGGAGCAGGGTCAGGATTGGAAGGCGTATGCGAAGAGCCTGATCATCTTCTCGCTCGCCGGGTGGTTGCTGCTGTATTTCATCTTGCGCACGCAGACGCTGTGGAACTGGACCGGGTTGAACCCGGAGGGGTTCCATTCCGCGCCGTGGAACGTGACGTTCAACACGACGTCGTCGTTCCTTGACGAACACGAACTGGCAGTATTACGGCGGGGAGACGACGATGAGCTATTTCAGCCAGATGGCTGGGCTCACCGTGCAGAACTTCCTGTCGGCCGGCGTGGGTATCGCGGTGGCGGTGGCGCTGATCCGCGGGATCGTCGGGCGTAGCGGTAAGAGCATCGGCAACTTCTGGCATGACCTGATCCGCACGGTCCTGTGGGTGCTGACCCCGATCTCGTTCGTGGTCGCGCTGGTGCTGGTGTTCCAGGGGTCGATCCAGAACTTCTCGCATTATCTGAACTTCAACGGGCCGACGGGCCTCGCGAACTCAATCGCGATGGGCCCGGTCGCCTCCCAGGAGGCGATCAAGGAGCTCGGGACGAACGGAGGCGGGTTCTTCAACGTGAACTCGTCGCATCCGTTCGAGAACCCGACCGGGTTCACCAACCTGGTCGAGATGCTGACCGTGCTGATCATCCCGGCGGCGCTGGTGTTCATGTACGGCCGGATGGCCGGCAACCGCCGGCAGGGCTACGCGATCTACGCGACGATGATGGTGATGTTCCTCGGCGCCGTGAGTGTGGCGTATATCGCCGAGGCGCACGGGTCGCCGGCGCAGCACGCCGCGGGTCTTCATACCCAGGTGCTTGCGGGATCGACCGGCGGGAACATGGAGGGCAAGGAGCAGCGGTTCGGGATCGCCGGCTCGGCGCTGTTCGACGTGGTGACCACGGTGACGTCGTGCGGCGCGGTCAACAGCGCGATCGAGTCGTTCACCGGGATCGGCGGTGCCGTGCCGATGGCCAACCTGTCGGCGAGCGAGGTGATCTTCGGAGGGGTCGGCACCGGCCTGTACTCGATCCTCCTGTACGTCCTTTTGGCGGTGTTCATCGGGGGGCTGATGGTCGGACGCACGCCCGAGTACCTCGGCAAGAAGATCGAGGCGAGGGAGATAAAGCTGGTGGCGATCGGGCTGTTGATCACGCCGCTGGCGGCGTTGTTCTCCACCGCGCTGGCCACGGCCAGTTCCGCGGGCCGCGCTTCGATCTCAGCTGCGGCCGCCGGTTCTCCGCAGGGATTCTCCGAGACGTTCTACGCGTATCTGAGCCAGGCCAACAACAACGGTTCCGCGTTCGCGGGCTACGGCGGCTTCGTCCAGCCCAACGCCGGCAACCTCGGCTCGCACGGGATCACGTTCGCAGATCTCCTCGGCGGGTTCACGATGTTGTTCGCGCGGTACGCGCCGATCCTGTTCGCGCTCGCGGTCGCCGGCACGCTTGCCGGCAAGCGCGTAAGCCCCGCGGGGCTCGGCACGATGCGCACCGACAACCCGACGTTCGTGGTGCTGCTGATCGGCGTGATCGTGCTCGTCGGCGCACTCACCTTCTTCCCCGCCCTGCTGCTCGGCCCGATCGTGCAGGGCCTCACCGGACACCTCTACTGACATGAAACGCGACTTCATCACAGCCGCAATTGGAATCGTCGTACTGACACTGTTCTGCGGGATCCTGTACCCGCTGGTCATCACCGGCATCAGCCAGGTCGCGTTCCCGGGCAACGCCAACGGCCAGCAGGTCAAGGTCGCCGGCAAGCTCGTCGGCTCGCAGGAGATCGGCCAGAACTTCTCCACCCAGGTCTACAAGCACGGCAAGCCCGAGATGAAGAACGGCGAACCGGTCACCAACCCCGACCCGCGCTACTTCCAGGGGCGCCCGTCGGCGACCGTCCCGCCGAACAACGCGGCCGCTACCACGTTCTCGAACCTCGGCCCGAACAACACCGCCACCGAGCAGGAGATCTCCTCGAACATCCAGGCCTACATCGCGCTGAACGGACCGTATGACCCCGTCAAGCTCACGGCCGCCAACGTGCCGGTCGACGCCGCCAACACGTCGGCGTCCGGGATCGACCCCGACATCTCCGTCGCCAACGCCGACATCCAGGCCCATCGCGTCGCGGCCGTCCGTCACGTGCCGCTCGCCACGGTCATGGCTCTCGTCTCGAAGTACACCGGCGGCCGCGGGCTCGGCTTCTCCGGCGAGCCCGGGCGTGAACGTGCTCGAGCTCAACCTCGCCCTCGACCGCATGACGGGAGGAGTGCACGCATGAGCGTCGCGGCACTGCCTGAAGACCAGCCGCAGCAGCCGCAGCAGCCGCACGAGCGTCGCGCGATCTCGCTGTTCCGCCGCGACATCCTCAAGCGCGCGATCATCGACAGCTTCCTCAAGCTCGACCCGCGGGTTCAGATCCGCAACCCGGTCATGTTCGTGGTCGAGATCGGCGCCGTCATCACCACCGTCACCTGGTTCATCCAGCTGTTCGGCGGCAAGGCGCTCGGCGGTAACGACCCGTCCTGGTACACGTTCGTCATCTCGGTGTGGCTGTGGCTGACGGTGGTGTTCGCCAACAACGCCGAGGCGTTCGCGGAGGGCCGTGGACGCGCCCAGGCGGACACGCTCCGCGCGATGCGGCAGGAGACATCCGCCAAGCTGCAGGACGGGACGATCAAGCAGGCCGCCGAGCTCGCCAAGGGCGATGTCGTCGTCGTCGAGGCCGGCGAGCTGATCCCGGGAGACGGCACCGTGATCGAGGGCATCGCCACGGTCGACGAGTCTGCGATCACCGGCGAGTCGGCCCCGGTCATCCGCGAGTCCGGCGGCGACCGCAGCGCAGTGACGGGCGGCACGCGCGTACTCTCGGACAGGATCGTCGTCGAGATCACCCAGGAGCCCGGCCACTCGTTCCTCGACCGCATGATCAATCTGGTCGAGGGCGCCGAGCGCCGCAAGACGCCGAACGAGATCGCGCTCAACATCCTGCTCGCCGGCCTGACGCTGGTCTTCATGATCGTGGTCGCGACGCTCCGCCCGTTCGGGCTGTTCGCCCACACGCCGATCTCGGACACCAGCTTGATCTCGCTGCTCGTCGCGCTGATCCCCACGACGATCGGCGCGCTCCTCTCGGCGATCGGGATCGCCGGCATCGACCGTCTCGTGCGCCGCAACGTGCTCGCGCTGTCCGGCCGCGCGGTCGAGGCCTCAGGCGACGTCGACGTGCTGCTGCTCGACAAAACCGGAACGATCACGATCGGCAACCGGCTGGCCAGCGAGTTCATCCCAATGCCGGGCGTCCCGGAGAAGGAGCTCGCGGAGGTCGCGCAGCTGTCCTCGCTCGCGGACGAGACGCCCGAGGGCCGCTCGATCGTCGTGCTCGCCAAGCAATACGGCATCCGCGAGCACGACATGGCAAACCTGCACGCCGAGTTCGTCCCGTTCACCGCCCAGACACGCATGAGCGGCGTCAACCTCGACGGCCGTCACCTGCGCAAGGGCGCGGGCGACGCCGTGATCAAGTTCGTCACCGACGAGGGCGGCCGCCCCCCGGCCGAGCTTCAGCCGGTACTCGACCGGATCGGCCGCGAGGGCGGAACGCCGCTGGCGGTCGCGCGCGACTCCCAGGTGATGGGCGTCATCTACCTCAAGGACACGATCAAGGAGGGGATGCGCGAGCGGTTCGACCATCTCCGCGCGATGGGCATCCGCACGATCATGATCACCGGCGACAACCGCCTCACCGCCGCCAAGATCGCCGAGGAATCAGGCGTCGACGACTTCCTCGCCGAGGCCACCCCCGAGAAGAAGCTCGAGCTGATCAAGGAGCAGCAGGCGACCGGGCGCCTGGTCGCGATGACCGGCGACGGCACCAACGACGCGCCCGCGCTCGCCCAGGCCGACGTCGGCGTGGCCATGAACACCGGCACTCAAGCCGCGCGCGAGGCCGGCAACATGGTCGACCTCGACTCCAACCCGACGAAGCTCATCGAGATCGTCGAGGTCGGCAAGCAATTGCTGATCACCCGCGGCGCGCTCACCACGTTCTCGATCGCCAACGACGTCGCCAAGTACTTCGCGATCCTCCCGGCGATCTTCGCGACCACATGGGCAACGACGCCCGGCGGCAAGAGCCCACTCCACGTGCTCAACGTCCTGCACCTGGGCACGCCGCAATCGGCCATCATCTCGGCGATCATCTTCAACGCGATCGTGATCCCCCTGCTGGTCCCGCTCGCACTCAGCGGCGTCCGCTACCGGCCGATCGGCGCAAGCGCGCTGCTCCGTCGCAACCTGTGGATCTACGGCCTCGGCGGACTGATCGCCCCGTTCATCGGCATCAAGCTGATCGACCTCATCGTTCACAATCTCCTAGGGGCGTGACCAATCACGGGCACCACAAGATCTTCCTGGGGATGGCTGCCGGCGTCGGCAAGACCTACCAGATGTTGCGCGAGGGTCAGGCGGAGGCCGAGAACGGGCGTGACGTCGTGATCGGATACCTCGAGCCTCACGGGCGCGCGGACACCGTGGCCCAGGCCGAAGGACTCGAGACGGTCCCGCGGCGGCGCGTGACGTACCGCGACTCGGTGCTCGAGGAGATGGATCTCCCGGCGATCATCCGCCGCGCGCCCGAGCTCGCCCTGATCGACGAGCTGGCGCACACCAACGCTCCGGGGCTCGAGCACGCCAAGCGCTACGAGGACGTCGAGGACGTGCTCGCCGCCGGGATCGACGTGTTCTCGACCGTCAACGTGCAGCATCTCGAGAGTCTCAACGACCAGGTCGCCGAGCTGACCGGGATCCGGGTTCGGGAGACCGTGCCCGACGCGGTCGTCGGCGACGCCGACGAGGTCGTCCTGATCGACATCACGCCGCAGTCGCTGATCGAACGGCTCGTCGCCGGCAAGGTCTACCCCGTCGAGCGCGTGCCCGGCGCGCTCAACAACTTCTTCAAGGTGGAGAACCTCGCCGCGCTGCGCGAGGTCGCGCTCAGGCAGGTCGCCGAGGAGGTCGAGTCCAAGCGGTTCCCCGTCGACGCCGGCGGTCGCCCCGGCGACGAGCGGCTCGTCGACACCGCCGCCCCCGGCGCCGTCGGCGAGCGGCTCCTGGCACTGGTCAAGCCCCACCCGAGATCACAGCGCGTCGTCCGGCGGGCCTGGCGGTCGGCCCAGCGCCTTGGCGCCGAGCTCGACGTGCTGTGGGTTTCCGACCACGACCCGAACGCCGAGGAGCAGGAGCAGCTCAATGCGCTCCGGCAACTGGCAAGCGTGCTCGGCGCGCACCTGCTGGTCGAGCACGGCGATGACGTGGCCCACGTCGCTCAGCGCGTGGCCCAGGACCGCGGAACCACTTATGTGTTGATCGGAACGCCCGAGCCTCGCGGGGCGCTACGGCGCCTCACGACGCCCGCCCTCCCGGAACGCCTGCTGGCGATGCTCCCCGGGGTCGATCTGCGGATCGTGGCGGACCGGACCAAGCGAGTAAAAGGAGAGTAGGTATGACCATCGTGCTGGTAGCCGTGATCGTGATCCTGGTGGTCGCCGTCGCAGTTCTTGCGTGGGCGCGTTTGCACGACCCGGGCCGTCGCCGCGCTCCGGCGCAGGCCACGAGCAGCCGGCGGATCCTGTTCCCGTTCGTCCCAGGCGCGCTGTCGCAGCGCGCGCTCGACGCCGCGCTCCGACTGGCCAAGGTCGAGGGCGCGACGCTCGTACCGGTGTTCCTCGCCCGCGTGTCGCTCGACCTGCCGCTCGAAAGCGCGCTCCCGAGACAGTGTTCGATGGCGATGCCGTTGCTCGAAGCCGTCGAGCAGCGCGCCACCGAGGCGGGAATTCCCGTCGACTCGCGGATCGTGCGGGGACGAAACCGCCGCCACGCGCTCCGGCAGGCGATCGCGGAGGAGCGGTACGACCGGATCGTGATCGCCGCGTCGGCCCACGGCAACCACGGGTTCGATCCCGACGACGTCGCCTGGCTGCTCGCCAACGCGCCCGGCGAGATCGTGGTCCTGCGCCCCAGCGCCGAGGACCAGTCCGTGGATTCAGCGGGTTTAGGCCGTAGCCGCAGGGGGAGCGCGCTCCGGCCCGCCTGGAACCGCCGCGGCGCGCACCCGATCAGTCGTGCAGGTGAAACGGCAGCGTCGCGATAACGACCTTGGTGCGCGACTTCAGCACGGCTGACAGCAACCGGGCGCGCTGGTTGTGAAGGATCTCGTGTCGCCGTTTGCGGGGTAGGACCTCGGGGATCAGCACGACGATCGTCGCGTCCTCATCCTCGATCGACTTGACGTACTTGAGCACGCTGCGGACGAGTGACCGCCCCGGGTCGAGCAGCACCTCGATCGGAATGCCGCACGCCCACTCGTCCCAATCGCGCTTGATCTGCTCGGACTCGTCCTCGTCCCCGGCGACCGCTACCGCCACGACCGTGTCGCCGAGTGAGAGTGCGGCGCTGACGGCCTTCTGGGTCAGTAGGTTCACGGTCGAGGTCGGGACGATCACGATGCTCTCGCGTTTCCGAGGCCGCGGCGGCGTCTTCCCGAGCTTCAATTCCTTGGCGACCGCCTCGTAGTAATGCTCGGTCACGTTGAACAGCATCATCAGCGCCGGGATCGCGATCACCACCACCCACGCGCCGGCGAGGAACTTCGTGCCGAGGAACACGACCACCGCGACCGCGGTCATCACCGCGCCGGTGCCGTTGAGGGCGACGCGTATTCGCCAATGCGCGGAGCGCTCCTGTAGCCAGTGCTTTACCAGACCAACCTGGCTGATGGTGAAGCCGATGAACACGCCGATCGCGTACAGAGGGATCAACTCGTTCGTCTTGGCGTTGACGCCGATTAGCAGCAGCCCGGCCGCGATCGCGAGCGCGATGATCCCGATCCTGTAGATCGGCTTCTCGGCCCGGAGGTAGAAAGCGTGGGGCATGCGATGGTCCTTTGCGAGCAGGCTGAGCAGCACGGGAAGACCGCCGAAGCTCGTGTTCGCCGCGAACGCGAGCACCGCCGTGACCGCGAGGTTCGACACGTAGTACGGCCACCCGGTGCCGAATGCGCCTGCCGTGAGCTGGGCGAGGATCGTGACCCCGCCTCGCGGGAGCACGTCGTGGGCTCGAATCAGGAGCGCGAGCCCAATCAGCATCACCCCGAGTAGGACGCCGAGCGAGACCTCGGTCCGCTGCGCGGTCCTTACGGTCCGGAAGGCGGGAACGCCGTTCGAGATCGCCTCAACACCGGTCACCGCGGAGCAGCCCGCGGCGAACGCCTTGAGCAGCAGCAGGATCGAGAGCGCTTCGGTGGCCGGGAACGTCTGCTTGGTCCCGACCACGGCCACCGGACTCGAATGGAACGCCCCGACGATGATCGTCATGAAGATGCTGACCAGGAAGATCGCGGTCGGGAGCACGAGCAGCTTGGCCGACTCCTGGATCCCGAACATGTTGACGACGGTCAGGATCACCAGCCCGATCAAACTCACCGCCAGCAGATGGTGCGCGAGGCCGGGGAAGACGCTGCCGAGGCTCGCCGCCCCGGCGGCGAGGCTGACCGCGACGGTCAGCACGTAGTCGACGACGACCGACGCGGCGGCCAGCAGGCTGGGCCAGCGCCCGAGATTGCTCTTCGCCACCGAGTAGGAGCCGCCACCCTCCGGGTGTGCCGCGATCACCTGGGTGTACGAAATGACCAGCAGCACGAGCATCGCGGTGATGACCGCGGTCAGCGGCACCACATCGTGCACAGCGCCTGTCCCGGCAAGGACCAGCACGAGGATCATCGCCTCGGGGCCGTAGGCGACACTCGAGAGCGCGTCGA
Source organism: uncultured Solirubrobacterales bacterium (assembly GCA_963755525.1). Lineage (GTDB taxonomy): Bacteria > Actinomycetota > Thermoleophilia > Solirubrobacterales > Solirubrobacteraceae > Palsa-465. Next base: position 168,169 of record CAVWKC010000036.1, read on the forward strand.
GGCTCAGCGCGGAGAGCCCCTTGATCACGCCGAGCTCGTGCCCCTTCTCGGAATGCTTGCCGGTGCGCGGGACGTGCCCTCGGTAGATCCGGCGGTAGGTCCTTCGGCCGTCCGTTCTGCCCCGGACGAACACGCCGGACCCCTGGGGGGGTTCGGTCGTGACCAGGGCCTTGTCCTGGTCGTTCACGGACGGTTCGATAGGCACGAGTCGCGGTAACTGTGACATCCCGGCGCCCGCGGGTACGATCGAAATCGATGGATGAACGTGAACGTGCGTCGCTCGAGGGGCCCGCCGGCCGGCGCCGGCGGCTCTTGATTCTCGGGATCTGCTGCATGAGCCTGCTGATCGTCGGCCTCGACTCGACGATCGTGAACGTCGCGCTACCCTCGATCCGCAACGACCTGCACGCGTCCGTTTCGGGCCTGCAATGGGTGATCGACGCCTACACGCTGGTGCTGGCCAGCCTGCTGATGCTATCCGGATCGACCGCCGATCGCATCGGGCGCAAGCGCGTGTTCAAGGCGGGGCTGGTGGTGTTCTCGCTCGGCTCGCTGCTGTGCGGGGTGGCCCCGACACTCGAGCTGCTGATCGCGTTCCGCGTGCTCCAGGCGATCGGCGGATCGATGCTCAACCCGGTGGCGATGTCGATCATCCGCAACGTGTTCGAGGACCCTCGCGAGCGCGCGATGGCGATCGGGATGTGGGGCGCGGTGTTCGGCTTGAGCATGGCGCTCGGACCGGTCCTCGGCGGTGTGCTCGTGGACTCGATCGGCTGGCGCTCGGTGTTCTTCGTGAACGTTCCGATCGGGGCGGTCGCATTCGTCCTGACCGCCGCGCTCGTACCGGAGTCGCGCGCCGAGCACCCGCGCCGGCTCGATCCGGTCGGGCAGCTACTCGTGATCGCCGCGCTGGCGTCGCTGACCTACGCGATCATCGAGGCGCCCCGGGCGGGCTGGACCTCGCCGGGGATCGTGGCACTGTTCGCGTTCTCGCTCGCGTCGCTTCGTCGGGCTTGTGCTGTACGAGCTCCGCCGCCGCGAGCCGCTGGTCGAGATGCGCTTCTTCCGCAGTGCGCCGTTCTCGGGGGCGAGCACGATCGCGGTCTGCGCGTTCGCGTCGCTCGGCGGTTTCTTGTTCCTGAACACGCTGTACCTCCAGGGTGTACGCCACCTCTCTCCTTTGGACGCCGGGCTGTACCTGCTGCCGATGGCCGCGATGGTGCTCGTGTGCGCGCCGCTCTCCGGCCGCATCGTCGGGACCCGCGGCGCTCGCATCCCGCTGGTGATCGCAGGGTGCGCGATGACCGTCTCCGCGCTGATGTTGACGCGGGTGACGCCCACCACCGCCCCCGCCTACCTGCTCACCGCGTACCTGCTGTTCGGGATCGGCTCGGGGATGGTCAACCCGCCGATCACGAATACCGCGGTGTCCGGGATGCCCGGCTCGCAGGCGGGCGTCGCCGCCGCGATCGCGTCGACCAGCCGGTCGGTCGGCTTGACCCTCGGCGTTGCGGTGATCGGGGCGATCGCCGGCGGAACGCTGTCGGGCGCGATCGAGCCTAGCTTCGCCGCCGCGACGCACGCGGGCTGGTGGGTGATCGCGGGGCTCGGCGTGATCAGTCTGGCCCTCGGAGTGCTTACCACGACCGAGTGGGCGAAGCAGACCGCCCGCCGGACCGCCGAGCGGTTCCGCGATCGCGCGCGCCCCACCCCCACGTCCGGCCGGACTTCACCCGAGGCTGAGCTAATTCGCGGTTGATCGCCGGGCCGCGGCGCGCGATGATGCGCGTATCAACTCGGGGGGCACCGAGTGGGTTCGAAGTCGAGGAGGACGTGATGACGGCGGTCAGCCACCAAACGATCAAGCTGAACCGAGGCAGGCATTCCTCTCCAGAGCATGGCGCTTGCGTGATGGAGCTGGCGTCGATGCTTGCCGGCGAGGGGTTCAGCGACCACCCTCGATCGGTATCGCCACCGATCGCCTCGTTCCTGCGGGGGTACAACGACCTCGTCGACGATCGCCGCCGCGAGGACCTCTACCACTACGCGGCTCAGGCGGTCGGGACCGCCGGGTCACCGCCCGTCGATGACGCCCGCGCGGCGCGCCTGCTCGACTGGGCCGATCGACTGTGGCAGCGCCGCGCCTCGCGGTCGGTGCTCGACCGGATGCGCCTGCGCCGCATAGCCAAGGAGCGCTCGGCCGATCCCGAGCCGGCCGGCACCTACGCCGTCCGCGCCATCGGGAAGGTCAACGACGAGAGCCACGCCGAGGCCCTCGCGCTAGTGGACGAGCTGATCGCGATGGGGTCGGCGTCAGGCAGCCGGCCTGAGCGCGTCGAGCTCACGGCTCTGGGCGAGCTCGACTAACGCTTTGCGCTCCAGGCGGCGGACGGTGTCCTGCGATATGCCGAGCCGCCGCCCGGTCTCGACCAACGGCGTGGGCTCGTCGCCGCCAACGCCGTAGCGGAGCCGGACCACCTCGCGCTCCCGTTCGGGGAGCTCGTCGAGCGCCCGCCGGAGCGCGTCCTCGCGCAGCAGGATGTCGACCTCCTCCTCGGGCCCGCGGTCGTCGCTCGCCAGCAGCGCTCCGAACGGCGTGTCCTCGCCCTCCCCTACCGGCCGATCCAGGCTCGTCACGACCCTGACCGCGTCCCGCGCCTCGGCCAGCTCGTCGAGGCTCAGCTCGGCCTCCTTGGCGATCTCCTCATCGGTGGGCTCGCGGCCGAGCCTGGCGGCGAGGTCCCGGGACGCGCGCACGACCCGGCGCTCGCGCTGTCCGAGGTGAACCGGGATGCGGATCGTCCGGGCACCGTTATCAACCGCCCGCTGAATCGCCTGACGGATCCAGAAGGTCGCGTAGGTGGAGAACTTGTAGCCCTTGCGCCAGTCGAACTTCTCGGTGGCGCGGATCAGACCGAGGATGCCCTCCTGGATCAGGTCGAGCAGCGGCAGGTCGTGGCCCTGGTACTTGCGGGCATTGGAGATCACCAGCCGAAGGTTGGAATTGACCAGCGCCGCCTTGGCCTCGAGGTCGCCGCGCTCGATCCGCTTAGCCAGCTCGACCTCCTCGGCGCGGGTCAGCAGCGGATGGCGCCGGACCTCCTGGAGAAACAGCGACATCGCGTCGGTGGTACGAGCCGCCAGGTCGTCGTTCGCATAGCTCGTCTGCTCGACGTTCACCCGCCCGCAGTCGTCACGCAGGTCGAATCCTCGCTCCTGCAGCATGTCGTGCACGATCTGGGCGTCTTCGTCGCCAAGATCTGCCTCCTGGATAAGCTCGCTCAGCTCCGATAGCTCCACACACGAGTCGCCGCGCGCCTCGCCCCGCGCCGCGAGCTGGTCGACCAGCTCCTGGACGGCGTCGGGAACGGGGGAAGATTCACTGTTGCTAACCATGTCTATCTGTTACCCGACCCGGACACTATCGCCACATCAATGACCTTTGCCTCTCTCTACAGCCACGGGTTCGTCCGCGTGGCGGCGGCGGTCCCGCACATGCGCATCGGCGACCCGGCGTTCAACGCCGAGCGTACGCTCGCGCTCGCCGGGCAAGCGTCCGATGCCCACGCGGCGCTCGTGATCTTCCCCGAGCTCGGGATATCCGGGTATTCGATCGACGACCTGCTCCACCAGACGGCTCTGCTTGACGCGGTGGTTCACGGGATCGAGCGCATCGCGGTTGCGAGCGGTTCGCTCGAACCCGTGATCGTCGTGGGCGCGCCGCTGCGGTTCGAGCACGGCGTGTTCAACACGGCGGTCGTTATCCATCGCGGCCGGGTCTTGGGCGTTATCCCCAAGAGCTACCTGCCCGAGTACCGCGAGTTCTACGAAAAGCGCCAGTTCCGCGCCACCCGCGACGCCGTTGGCGATCGGATTCACATGTTCGGCTCCTCCGAGGAGGTGCCGTTCGGGGCGGATCTCCTGTTCTCGGCTTCTGACCTGCCGGGGTTTTGCCTCCACGTCGAGATCTGCGAGGACCTGTGGGTGCCGATCCCGCCGAGCACGTACGGCGCGCTCGCGGGCGCGACCGTGCTTGCGAACCTGTCGGCGAGCAACATCACGATCGGCAAGGCTGGTTTCCGGCGGGAGTTGTGCGCCTCTCAATCCGCCCGGACGATCGCCGGGTACCTGTACACCGCGGCCGGCATGGGCGAGTCGACGACCGATCTCGCCTGGGATGGTCAGGCGCTGATCTACGAGAACGGCGACATGCTCGCCGAGTCCGAACGGTTCGCCACCGCCGAGCAGATCATCCTGGCCGACCTCGATCTCGACCGGATCGTGTCCGACCGTGCCAGCACGTCGAGCTACGGCGACTCGATACGGACGATCACCACCGGCGGTTATCTCGCATGCGGCGGATCTCCTTCGATTTGGGGCTCGAGGGTCTCTCGACCGAGGTCGTTCCGCTTCGGCGACGCGTCGAGCGGTTCCCGTACGTGCCGTCCGATCCCGCCAGCCGCAACGCGCGCTGCGACGAGGTCTACAGCATCCAGGTGCGCGGGCTCGAGACGCGCCTGCAGGCCACCGGGATCGAGAAGATCGTGATCGGCGTCTCGGGCGGCCTCGACTCGACGCACGCTTTGATCGTGGCCGCCCGCGCCGTCGACCGCCTCGGTCTCCCCCGCGAGAACGTGCTCGCATACACGATGCCGGGCTTCGCGACGAGCGACCACACGCTGGGCAACGCACACCGCCTGATGCGGGCGCTCGGCGTGAGTGCCGCCGAGCTCGACATCCGGCCGGCGGCGACGCAGATGCTCCGCGATCTCGGCCATCCCGCCGCCGACGGCGAGCCGGTCTACGACATCACGTTCGAGAACGTGCAGGCGGGCGAGCGCACGTCGCACCTGTTCCGGCTCGCCAACTACCACGGCGCGCTCGTGCTCGGCACCGGCGACCTATCCGAGCTGGCGCTCGGATGGGCGACCTACGGGGTGGGCGACCAGATGTCCCACTACCACGTGAACGCTTCGGTGCCAAAGACGCTGATCCAGTTCCTGCTCCGATGGGCGATCGACACCGATCAGTTCGGCGCCGAGGTCGACGAGGTGCTGGCCTCGGTGCTCGAGACCGAGATCTCGCCCGAGCTGGTGCCCCGCCAGGAAGCCGATCGCGATAAGCCGGGCGCGGACAGCGAGAGCGTCGTCGGTCCTTACGAGATCCAGGACTTCTTCCTGTACTACACGGTTCGCTTCGGCTACTCGCCGAGCAAGGTGGCGTATCTCGCGCACCACGCGTGGGCCGACCGGGCAGCCGGGCAGTGGCCCGACCTGATCCCGCCCGAGCGGCGCCACGAGTACACGCTCGTCGAGCTCAAGCACTGGCTGGGGGTGTTCCTCGAGCGCTTCTTCCACACGAGCCAGTTCAAGCGTTCGGCGATGCCAAACGCCCCGAAGGTCGGCTCGGGCGGCTCGCTGTCGCCCCGTGGCGACTGGCGCGCCCCGAGCGACGGATCCGCCACCACGTGGCTTGCCGAGCTCCGCGAGCGCGTGCCCGACGAGTTCTGATTGCTCTAGCGCTCGAAAATCAACTCGCCGGCGCCGCCGGCGAGCGTCTTCCGAAACGCGTTCCCGGCGACGACCATGAACCTGAGCCGGTCGGCGTCGGCCGACCGCGCCCACGTCTCCTCGAGGATCGCCTGCATCGTCGCGTGCTCGGTCGCCCGATCGACGCCGTCGGCGAGTTGCACGCCGACCATCAGCTGAGCCGGTCCGCTCGCCGGCACGGTCGCGAACAACCACCCCGCGACCGCGTGCGGCTGCGCTTCGAGCGCCCGTCGGGCCGCCTCGATCAGTGCCTCCGGAGGACGGACCGACGGTCGCTCCACCGCGGGCTCGTATGGCGGCGCCGGCTCGTGCGCCTGCCCGGGCTCGTATGCCGGCGCGGCCTCGTGCACCGACCCGGGCGGTCCGGACGGACCGAGGGGCACCTGTCCGTGCGCGAGCGCCTCGATCTCGGCGCGCGAGATCCACCCTCGCGGCACGGACGCCGGGTTGACCTCGATCTTCGCGGTCTTGTACCGCGCGGCCGTCTCGAACAGCGTCCGTCCGCTCAGCGCCACCGGGGCGTAACCCGTCGCGCGCCAGGCAAGGAGCGCTTCGATCCGAGTGAACACCGGCAGCGCCGGGCCGTCCTCGCCGGTGATCGTCGCGAGGCCCTGCTCCGTGCCGGCTGAGGACGCCTCAGGCGTGGCGGCGAGCAGCGTCGTCGCGAGCAGCAACTCGAACAGAGCCCTTCGGCTCTCCGGGGTGTCCTGTTCGGCGACCCGCCGCATCGCTCCTTCGACCTCGAGCGACGCCTGCTGATCGGCCGTCCGCTCGGGCCGACGCGACTCGGGGTCGGGCCGCGCTGCGTTGGCGTTGCCTGTACTCACGTCCGCGCCGCCGTGCGCGCCGCGATCGCGTCCTGAGCGCCAGAAGGGCACCGCCACAGTCTGTCACCGCCGTTGCGCGGACTACCCCTGGCGGCACGTTGGGGCGATCCGGTAGCGTGACCCCATGCCCAGCAAATGGCCCGCAGCTTCGTATGAGAACTGGACCGCGACGTGCGACACGCTTCACGCGCACACTCAGGTCCTCGGCAAGATCGCGGTCGCGCTCGCTCCGCCCGAGCCTCAGTTTCAAAACAGTGCGTTGCGCATCACCGCCCGCGGATGGGAGACCGCGCTGCTGCCCGCGCCCGACGACTCCGGCGGCCTCGTCGTGGCCCTCGACCTGCGAACGCACGAAGCCGTCGCCGAGCACACCGGCGGGGCCGACCGCCGCGTGCCGCTGACTCCCGACCGACCGGTGAGCGAGGTGACGCTCGCGCTGCTGTCAGCGGTCGGCGACCTCGTCGGCCCCGTCGCGATCGACCCGAAGCCGCAGGAGGTGTCCTGGACCGTGCCGCTCGACGAGGACGAAGAGCACTCGAGCTACGACACGGACCAGGTCAGCTCTTACTTCGCCGCGGCGACCCAAGCGGCGCTCGTCCTCGCCGCGTTCCGCGCTCCGTACCGTGGCCGGTCGACCCCCGTCAACGCGTGGTGGGGATCGTTCGACCTGGCCGTCAGCCTTTTCTCCGGCCGGCCCGCCCAGCCGCCGTCAAACGACTACCTGTTCCGCAACGCGATGGACTCCGAGGAGGTCGCGGTCGGTTGGTGGCCGGGCGATGGGCGCTACGGCAAGGCCGCGTTCTACGCGTACGCGCATCCCGCGCCGGACGACTTCCCTGAAGCGGCGATCCCGCCCGCACGCTGGGACGCCGCACTCGGCGAGTATGTCCTCGATTGGGATGACGTGATCGCGAGCCCAGATCCGCGGGCGGTCGCGCTCGACTTCGCCCATTCAACCTTCCGCCATGCGTGCGCCGTGTGCCGCTGGGACGGCGCTCTGGCCGCCAGCGCCGACGGTAACCCACCGCCGCTGGCGTAGAGCGTTCAGCTGAAGGACAGTCGATGTCAGGCGGCGAGCCGGCGGCGTGCCTTCTGCACGGACGGCAGCGCGGCCTTGGCCTTCGCGAGCGGACGCGCACGCACGTCGACGCTGGCCGGCTTGGCGGCGATGGTGATCTCCTCGCCGGTCGCAGGGTTGCGACCAAGGCGCTTCTTGGTGGCGGGCTTGACGCGGACGGTCAACTGCACGAGACCGCCGATCCTGACCTTCTCGGCATTTCCGAGCTGCTCGAGCACGATCGTCTCGAGCGCTTCCACCGCGCGCTTGGCGTCGGCTTTGCTCAGCTCTGCCTTATCGGCAACGGCAGTGACCAACTGGGCCTGTGTTAACGGCACGGCACTCCTCCTGCGGGTCTAATCGTTGGGATGGATTTGAGGATTCAATCTTGGACAGCGGACGGACGGGCGATTTTGTTCGTCGCGGGCCGCCGTCCGATCGGGCCACCCGGAACGGCCTGACGGCCGGACATGCTCGCGCATTAAAGAAATCGATGCATGATGAGCAACCCGACATACCCGTGCTCGGGGTGGTCGAACGCCTCGGGAACGGTCGTCAAGACGTCGAAACCAAGCGAACGCCAGAGCGCGACCGCGGGTGCGTTCGTCTCTACCACGGCGTTGAACTGAATCGCTCGGAACCCGTTCTCGCGCGCCCACTCGATCACATGCTCACCGAGTGCACGACCGGTTCCGCGGCCGGCGTGCCGAGAATCGACCATGAAGCTCGCCGACGCGACGTGTGACCCAGGCCCGGGACGATTCGCGTACATACTGGCCGTGCCGAGCACTGTGCCGTCGGAGTCGGTGGCCACGACGGTGCGCCCGGGCGGCTCGATCATCCACATCCGCCGGCCCTCGGCCTCGTCCATGTCCGGGTTGTAAGCGTACGTCTCGCGGGCGGCCACGATCTCGTGGAAGAACGGCCAGATCGCGTCCCAGTCCTCGGGCCAGGCGTCTCTGATCGCCACCGGGGGACGCTTGTCGGTCAACTTCGGGAGAGCCGCGCGGGGTACGGCGCCGTCAGTGCGGGTCCACTAATGCGCGCGGATTGGCGCGGCGGCCTTCTGAAGCTGGCGTTCGGGCGTGATGCGAACGACGTTCCACGCGAGATGCATCTTCGCGAGCGTCGAGATGAACATGCCCGAGATGTCGATCTCCCACCACCGCAGGCCGTGGTAAGCCGAGCGCGGGAACGCGTGGTGGTTGTGGTGCCACGACTCTCCGAACGAGAACACCGCGAGCCATGCGACGTTGGTCGACTGGTCCTCGATGTCGAACCGGCGCCGGCCGAAGAAGTGGCAGATCGAGTTCACCGACCAGGTGACGTGGTGAACGAGGAAGATCCGCACGAGGCCGCCCCAGATGTACCCGAGCAGCGCTCCGCGCAGCGTGAAGCCGTCGAGTACGAAGCCGGCGACGGTCGGGATCGCGAGCGAGACGAGTACGAGCCATGGGAACCGCTTGCCGATCCGGCGCATGCTCTTGTCCTCGTACAGCTCGGTCGCGTACTTCTTCCAGTCGGCCTGGCCCTGGGTCTCGAGCAACCAGCCGGTGTGCGCGTGCCAGAGGCCGCGCAGGCCGCTGCCGTGCCCGACATGCGGGCTGTGCGGGTCGCCCTCCTTGTCGGCGTTGGCGTGATGCTTCCGGTGGTCGGCGACCCAGTCGAGCACCGAGCCCTCGACCGCGAGCGAGCCGAGAACCGCGAACGTGCGCTCGAGCCACGGATAGGTCTGGAACGCGCGGTGAGTCAGCAGCCGGTGAAAGCCGACCGTTATGCCCAGCCCCGTGATCAGGTACATCACGATGAGGATCGCGAGGTCGTTGGCGTCGACGGCTCGGTTCCAGAGCAGCACAATCGCGGCGAGCACGCCGGCGAACGGGAGGACCACGCCGAGCAGATTCGCGATGCGTTCAGCTCGGGTCATGTCTCCGGAGCTTCCCACATACGGTCAGGCGTGAACCACACGACGAGAGATCAAACCCCCCGCCTGTCGGGACGTTACACGTAGTTCTCCGACGTGTTCGGTCCTCATGCGTGATCGGCTTCGCCCCGTCACCCGTCAAACGCCGCCGGTTGCAGGCATGATTCAGCGATGCCCGACGAGGTGCTACTCCCGGGTCTGGTGGCGATCGAGCACACGTTTGAGGTGCCGCTCGACCACGATGACACCGCCGGCGAGCGAATCACGGTGTTCGCGCGCGAGCTCGCCGACCCCGACGGCCGCGACCGGCCGTTCCTCGTCTACCTCCAGGGTGGCCCCGGATTTGAGGCGCCGCGGCCGACGCGCCTGCCGAACGGACCCGGCTGGCTCGACCGGGCGCTCAGAGACTTTCGCGTGTTGATGCTCGACCAGCGCGGCACCGGCCGCTCGACGCCGGTAGGCGCGCTCCCGGGGATGAGCGCGGCGCAGCAGGCAGACTACCTCTCGCACTTCCGCGCCGATTCAATCGTCCGGGACGCCGAGTGGATTCGACGCGAGCTCGGGGTCGAACGCTGGAGCGTGCTCGGCCAGAGCTTCGGCGGGCTGTGCGTGATCACGTACCTGTCGCTGGCTTCTGAAGGACTGCGAGAAGCGCTCGTGACCGGCGGCATCCCTGCCCTCGGGCCGCGGATCGATGAGGTCTACGCCCGCACGTACGAGCGCGTGCTCGACCGCAATCGCCGCTACTACGAGCGCTATCCGGCCGACCGCGAGCGAGTCATAGCGCTTCACGATCGGATTGAGAACGACGAGCTCCGGCTGCCGTGCGGCGACCGCCTCACCTGGCGACGTTTCCGCCAGCTCGGGCAGATGCTCGGGATGAGCGACGGAGCCGAGCATCTGCACTACATAGTCGAGCTTCCACCCGACTCGCCCGCGTTCCTGCACGACGTCGAGACCGCGGTCGCGTTCGCCCGAGACCCGATCTACGCGGTCCTGCACGAGGCGTCCTGGGCCGATGGCGGCACGACTCGCTGGTCGGCCGAGCGTGTCCTGCCGGCGGACTTCGACGCTCCCGATCTGTTCACCGGCGAGCACGTGTACCCCTGGATGTTCGAGGACTACGGGGCGCTCAAGCCGCTGCGCGACGCCGCGCATCTGCTCGCCGAGCGCGAGTGGCCACGGCTGTACGACGACGATGTCCTGCGCGGCAACGAAGTTCCGGCAGCCGCGGCGATCTACCTCGAGGACATGTACGTCGAGCGGGCCTTCTCCGAGGAGACGGCGTCGCAGATCCGAGGCCTGCGGGCGTGGACGACCAACGAGTACCAGCACAACGGCCTGCGTGTCGAAGGCGAGCGCATTCTCGGCCGCCTGCTCGACCTGGCCCGCGGCCGCGCCTGAACCGCGCTCAGGGAATTCCGAACCCGCACGCCGCGCATGCGTGGGTTAGCGCCGGCGACGGCGGCGGGAACTGCAGATACGCCCCCGGCCCGCCAATCACATTGCCCGCGCGTGCGCCGGGCGGTGGGGCTGGCGGTGGCGTCGTCGTCGGGTCCGAGAAGTTGGGAAAGCCGTGCTCGCGCATGCACCGCGCGACTGCCAGCAACCGGAGCCTTCCTCGGTATCGGGCGAGGAGTTCGAGGCGCTGCCGCCCGGAATCAGTCCCGCGCACGCCTTCTGCGCCGACCGGAACGCGGGAGCCGCGGTGTCGATGCTCGACGGTATGTTCGGGAGTCGCCCATCTGGGTCCGGGTCGGGAAAGTCCGGCACGCCGTGCGCGCGCAGGCACCTGACGTACGTGAGCGCCTGGCCAGCGTTCGACGGGGTGGTGCTGGCCGGGCGTGCAGATCCGCACGCGGCGATAGCGGCCGCGCTCGGCAACCGCCAAGAGCGTGAGCGCGGTGCTGTGGGCGGTGCGGGTCACGGCACGGGTTGTACGTGACGGCACGCAACACGATCCAAACGGCCGCGGTTAAATCGCTGTTACCTACGATCGGACATCCTGAGCGCGCCGATGCGGTCACCCGACAAACAGCGAAGCGTGCGCCTGCGGCTGACGGCGCTGTACGGCGGTCTGTTCCTCGCCTGCGGCACCGGCCTCTTGGCGATCACGTACGTGCTGGTAAGCCACGCCACCGCGATCACCGCGGTCACCACGCATTCGCCGGGCGGTCCGCCGGCGAGCGCGGTCAAACACACGCACTTGGTCGACCTGCATCAGCTGATCGTGCAGTCCGGGATCGCGCTCGCGACCATGACCGTCCTCTCGGTCGCGGTCGGCTGGATCGTCGCCGGCCGGGTGCTCGCGCGACAACAGGCAGCGTTCGAAGCCCAGCGGCGCTTTGTCGCGAACGCGTCACACGAGCTCCGCACCCCGTTGACGATGATGCGAACCTCGCTCGACGTCGCGGTCGCCAAGCCCGAGCCGATCCCTCCGGAGGTGCGGGCGCTCGACGCGAAGCTGCGGGAGGGGCTGGACCAGGCGGACCGGCTGCTCGAGAGCCTCCTGATGCTGGCGCGCGCTCAGAACGGCCCGCTCGACGGGGATTCGTCGGTGTCGCTCACGACGCTCGTCGAGGCTGCCCTGGAGCGTCGTAGCGGCGTGATCGCAGAGAAGGACATCGACGTGGACACGTCGCTCGCCCCGGTGTGCGTCACCGGAAGCGCCACGCTGCTCTCGCGGATGGTGCAGAACGTGATCGAGAACGCGGTGCGCCACAACGAGCCGCACGGCTTCATCGCCGTGCACAGCGAGCTTCGCGACGGCACCGCGCGGCTGGTCGTCGAGAACGGCGGCGCGCTCCTCGACGGCGCGAGCGTCGAGCAGCTCGGTCAACCGTTCCGGCGCATCGGCGCCGAACGCACCGGTTCCACAGACGGGGTCGGCCTCGGCCTTTCGATCGTCGCCGCGGTCGCGGAGGCGCACGGCGGCTGGCTCGAGCTGCGCGCGCGGTCCGGGCGGTGGGCTCAGAGTGGAGATCGAGCTGACCGGCGCGACCCTGACCCCCGAACCGGCAGGGGTCGGGTCGTGAGGGTTCTCGTCGCCGAGGACGTGCCGCGGCTCGCTGACGACATCGCCGAGGGCCTGCGCGACCAGGGCATGGCCGTCGACGTGTCCTACGACGGGCTCGACGCCGTCTCCAAGCTGAATTTGGTCCCCTACGACGTCGTCGTGCTCGACCGCGACCTTCCCGGCCTGCACGGCGACACGGTGTGCCGGATGATCGCCGAAGGCGAGCAACCGATGATGGTGCTGATGCTGACCGCGGCCGATGAGCCCGGGCAGCGCGTGGCCGGGCTCGCGCTCGGCGCGGACGACTACCTCGCCAAGCCGTTCCACTTTCCCGAGCTTGTGGCGCGCGTGCGCGCGCTCGCTCGCCGCAAGCCGGCCATCCGGGGGCTGCGGTTACGGGCCGCGGGCGTCGAGCTCGATCAGCTCGCGCGGATCGCAACACGCGACGGCCGGCGACTCGAGCTCTCGGCCAAGGAGCTCGCAGTCCTCGAAGCGCTGCTGCGGGCCAGCCCGGGCGTGTTGAGCGCCGAGAGCCTGCTCGAGCAGGCCTGGGACGAGAACGTCGATCCGTTCACCAAGACCGTGCAGGTCACGATCGGCCGGCTGCGGCGCAAGCTCGGAGAGCCGGACGTCATCGAGACGCTTCCCGGGGTCGGCTACCGGATCGCTCCGGACGGCAGCGACTGACCCCTGTTACCGACGAGGTCGACACTCGCTCAGGAGTCAGATCTGCTTGCAGATCGGCCGTACGGACGAGGTCAACCGGGTCATAACCCCACTCTCGGCGACGTCCCGGGGTCGAGATGCGTCGTATGACCCGCATTCGTGCCCGAATACACATTCGGCGCAGGCAGGGTGTCGAGTGTTCGGTTGTGACCCACCGGCCGCAGTGAGGCTCGGCGCGGGCACGCCGGGAACCGCGAAAAGCCAACCCGGGCGCGCGGGGTTCGCCCGCAGGGCTTACCCGGGGATCGTCAGGCCGGGCACCTGATGGGGCGCGAACGCGACCGCGAGGCCGAGCACGACGATGAAAACCGCCGTTGCACCGATCGCGACGCGCTCGGACGGCAGCAGCTTCTCGACCGCGACCAGCGCCGCCATCACGATCATCCAGGCCACGTTCATCACCCCGACGGCGAATAGCGCGGCCATCAACGCCCAGCTCGTGCCGACGCAGAAGGCGCCGTGCTCGAGACCCATCGTCAGTGCACCGACGGAACCCGGACGCCAGCGCTCGGTGAGCAGCCGCGGGTTTCGGCAATGGCGCAGGCACCTCCACTTGACGGGCGTCAGCTCGTACAGCGCTGCCCCGACGATCACGCCCCCGGCGATGTAGGGGCCTCTTTCCTGCCAGGCGAAGAACGAGAGGTCGAGCGAGCGAATGCCCTGCACCACCGCGTACGCCAGGATGCCCGCAGCAGCCCAGGTCAGGAGGTAGCCGCCCGTGAACACGGCGGTCGCGCCGGTCGGCACGGACGCGCCAGCACTTCGGCTCTCCCCCGCGTACGACATCGCTATCGGGACAAGCGAGGGCAGCATCATCGCGGCCATCATCGTTGCCCACACGACCGTGAACCAGCCGAGGCCGCCGAGGTCCGTGCCCGGGCCCATGTCCATCCCCTGCATCCGATGCGCGGTGATCGCCCAGCACGCGAGCGCGACCGCGATCAACAGAAGCGCCGGCGTGAGGCGCCGGAGTCGATCGCTGGTCGGCGGGTTTTCCGGGCTGTCCGTCAGAACGTGAGTGTCCACTGCGTCTCCCTGTTCGTCGGTGTCATCCGGCCAGTAGCCGATCGAGTTGTTCGAGACAGCCGTGCCATCCCCAATCCTGCGCGCCGCGCCTCTGATCGGTCGAGATGCGGCTGTTGACTAGCAGCACGGTCGTCGCGCCCTCGGCCTCCGTGAACGAGAGCTCGATCAGCTGCTCGTTCGACGGATCGTCGTCGAACGTCCACGTCATCACCAGGCGGTGCGGCCGGTCGATCAGTGTGTACTCGCCCTGCGCCTCGACCTCGACGCGGTCGGGCCGGCGCATCACCACCCTGACCTTGCCGCCCACGCAGAGGTCGACCTCGGCTTCAGGAGTGCCCCAGTCGGGGCCGCAGTGGAGCCAGCGCCGCATCACCTCGGGGCTCGTCCAGGCGTCGAACACCGCCTCGGCCGGAGCGGAATACGTCCGCTCGATGCGCACGACGTAACCGGTCTCTTCGGTCACCGCTCGTCCTTGTGCTCGTCTAGGTACTCGCCGACGACGTCGAATAGGCGCTCCCAGCGCCGGCGCTGGATCTCGATCCAGTCCGAGGCCTCGGCGAGCCTCTCGGGCCGCAGTGCGAGGCGATGGGTTCGGCCGTCGATAACGCGGCTCACGACCCCCGCTTCCTCGAGCATCTTCAGGTGTCGCGAGATCGTCGGCTTGGACACGCCGAAATTGCGTGTCACCTCCCCGACCGTCGCCGAGCCGCCGCTCAGGCGCTCCACGATTTCGCGCCGGAGCGGATGCGCGAGCGCCTTGAACGTATCATTAGCCATATCGCTAACTATATACGGCCCGACCCCTAACCCACGAGGAGCACATCGATGACCGAGCACCGGATCGGAACGCAGGAGCAGTACCAAACCGAGCGCGACGCGCTGCTGAAGGAGGAGAAGGAGCTCACGCGCCATGGCGACGAGCTGGCAAGGAAGCGGCGCGAGCTGCCCTGGGTCCCGGTCGAGAAGGACTACCGGTTCGAGACCGAGCGCGGCACGGAGTCCCTCGCCGACCTGTTCGACGGCCGCCCCCAATTGGTCGTGTACCACTTCATGTTCGGGCCTTCCTGGACGGGCGGCTGCCCGGTCTGCTCTTCGATCGCGGACACGCTCGCGCCCCAAGTCCCCCATCTCAAGGCCCGGGATACGACCCTGCTGCTCGCCTCGCGCGCGCCGCTCGAGAAGCTCCTCGCCTACCGGGAGCGGATGGGCTGGGACATCGATTGGGTCTCGAGCGGAGGCAGCGACTTCAACCGCGACCTCGGCTTCCTGTACACGATGGAGGAGCTGGGGCCGTTCCTCGCGGGCGACATCCCGGTCACCGTCGAGCAGAACGCCCGCATGTGCGGCACCGACGCCGGCGGTTACGTCTCCGAAGGCCCCGGCCTGAGCGTGTACGCGCTCGCGGACGGCACCGTGTACCGGACGTACGTGACCACCGCGCGCGGCCTCGAAGCCACCATGGGCTACTACCCCCTGCTCGACCGGACGCCGAAGGGCCGCGACGAGAGCGCCACCGAGCCGATGTGGGTGCGGCGTCACGACGAGTACTAGCGACCGTCGCTCCCATCGTCGAGGACCTCGCGCAGCTTGCGCGCGAACGCCTCAGGCTGGCCGGGATATCCGGAGTCCGCGCCGAGGAAGCCGCCGTGATGGCTCGGGAACACGGTCGCAAGCTGGCCGAGCAAGTCGGCGGTGGCCGCGGACGTGCGTCCGGTGAACATGCCCTCGGACTCCTCGCCGACCGCGATCACCACGCGAGTTGGCGCCGCGGCCAGCGCGTTTACGTCGGGGCAATATCCACTGACCGCCCAGGATCGGTCGGACAGCAGCGGGTCGTCGCGCGAGCCGTCGTCCCCGGTTGGCATCCCGAACGCGGCGGGATCGGGCGCCGGCTGGGCGAAGTACTCCTCGGTGAACTCGCCTCGCCACGACGTCATCGCGATGAAGGCCGCCAGGCCGGCGTACGACCCTCTGGCCTCATACGCGTCGCGGACGGCGGCCCGGGCCCGCTCGGCCGCCACCGAGTCGGGGACCACGTGGATGAGCGGCGGCTCGTGCGCCACGAGCGTGATCACGTCGTAGGGATACGCGGCCACCAGCGCGAGCGCGGTCGCCGCACCTCCGCTACTCGCGAACATCTCGACCGGGCGGGCGCTGAGCGCCTCGATCACCGCGTGCACGTCGTCGGCCTGGACGGTCGGCGAGTGGTCGGCGCGGCCGTCCTTGCGGATGCTGCGGCCGAGGCCGCGCGGGTCGTACGTCACCACGGTCCGGTCGGGGAAGTGCGAGGCCAGCGCGCCGAACCCGCCGGCGGTCATCGGCTGACCAATCATGAGTAGCGGCGGGCGTCCGTCCGCGGTGGGCAGCGGGCCGTGCACGTCGTAGGCGATGTCGGCCCCGGCGTTCTGGAGTGTGTGGGTATGCGTCGACGTCATGTCACGAGGCCGCAGCGGCGGGACGGTAGACGTGCAGCGCGGCGCCGGTTGGATAAGTCTGCGCGTGGATGAGCTCGAGCTGCAGCGGCGAGGTGAGGTCCTTGAACAGCGGAAGCCCTTGACCGAGCACGACGGGCTGGAGCATCAGGCGATTGTGCTCCGTGAGCGCGGGATCCTCGGGCGGGAGGCCCCAGCCGCCGGCCCCGTAGCGCCCGGGCCGCGCCACCAGACCGTCGAGCGACACCCCCATCGACAACACAAGCTTTCGCATGACAGCTCCTACTTCGTAGCGGGTTCACCGTCCGTTCGCCGTCATGACTCGGCGCGCCGCGCGAATTCATCGGTCATCCGCTCTGAGAGCGTCCGCTAGCCACGATCGATGCGCGACGGCGCGTGACGTGCCGTCCTCGTCTGACGCGCGTAGTGTGTGTGTGGTGTGGGCCCGTAGGGTGGTCGTCGGATGCTTGTCCGTGGCGGCGCTGGCGTTCGCGGCGGTAGCGACTTCGCTGCCCGGTTCGGGAGCGGCGGCCCCGACCACGACGTCGAGTGTCCGGCTCGTCCTCGGGCATCGCGAGTATCGCGCCGGTCGGTCCATCACGGTCACGGTCGTCAACGACACGCGGTCGTTGATCCTCCGCGGACTCTGCGTCGAACTTCAGCGACAGGACGCCGGCCGCTGGGTGACGGTGACTCACACCCACGGAATCGCCGTCCCGTGCGTCCAGACCGGTGGCGTCCCGCAGGTTGCCGGCACCCGCTCGCCGCTCGGGGTGCCGCTGTACGACGATCTCATCCCGGGCGAGTACCGGATCAGCCTCCGGTACAGGCCCGCCCATGGACCGAACCTCGGCAACCTCAGGGCCCCCGGAGCGCGATCGGCCCGGGCTCGCCTGATGGTTCTCGCGTTCAGGCTCGGCCCGAGGCCGACGCTGAGCAAGTCGCGAATTCTCACGTTGGCCGAACGGACGGCGGCCGGGAACGGCGATCCGAACCCGACGTTGATCCAACACGCCGCCGGCACCCGCTTCGACGCCGTACGGATCTCCTCCGGGGACCTCGTGTTCGAATGGAATTGGTCCTACCTGGTCGCAATCCGGGGCCGCTTCACGGCCGACGGCGCGCCGATCGCGGCGGGAGCGAAGCCACCCACGGGCACGGTCATAACCCTCGTCCTCGACGCCCGAAGCGGACAGGTCACCGATTTCGGCATCGGCAACCGCTACCCGCCGCTGGCCCAGCTCGGCCCGGTGACGACCGACCTGCAGTCGCCGGCGGACTGACCGCGTACGCTTGCGCGGACGGGTTCGCGTCGACCGACAGGAGCGAGAGATGGGACTACGGGACAAGCTCACGGACCTCCGCCAGCAGGCCCAGCAGGCGGTAGCCGAGCACAAGGACGAGATCCAGGGCGCGGTCGAGACAGCCGGCGCGACCGTAGACCAGAAGACTCACGGCAAGTACACCGACAAGATCTTCAAGGCCGGGCAGAAGGCAAACAACGCCGTCGAGAAGTTCGGAGAGTCGCCGTCGGGCGACGGCGACGCGGACGAGCATGCCGGCGCGCCGGCGGCCGGGTCGTCGGCGCCCGGCGCTCAGGCTGCCTCAGAGTCAGACCGCGGGACAGCGGACACCTGAGGTCCGCACCCGTGCCGGGCCAAGGGCGCGTGAGGTCCGCAACCGTGCCGGGCTAACCGCACAGGCGATCGCGGATCACTCGCGCTCGATCCGCCGCAGTCCGTGCGCCGGCGTCCACCACTCGACGACGAGCAGTGTGGCCTCCGCATTGAGGTGGGTGTGCACGACCTCCGCGATGTCGGCGCGGAACCGGTCGCTGTCCGCTCCCTCGGCGGTTGGTAGGGCGGCGACCGCGCGACCGGCGATCTTCGCCTCGCCCGGCCACTGCGCCGCCGCGCCCTCGACCGGATCGACCGTGGCGCTGTGCAGCGCGAACCGCGGATCCCGCCGGAGATCCGCTCCCTTGCGCGCGTTTGCCATCGAGCCGAACA
>CAVWKC010000037.1:0-322373 GCA_963755525.1 uncultured Solirubrobacterales bacterium
GCCGGTGTCGGCGGCCTGCTGAAGCTCTGACAGCGACCGGACGTCGGCGACGGCCTTGACCGCCCGCCGACCCATGGACTCGACCTCTTTCACGGTCGAGTCGAGATCCTCCTCGCTCGCCAACGCGTAAGAGATCGTCTCGACGCTGTTCGCCGCGACGTCGACCGCGATCACGTCCGCGCCCTCGGCCGCCAGCCGCAACGCGTGCGAGCGCCCCTGTCCCCGGCCGGCGCCGGTGACCAGCGCGACCTTCCCGTCAACGAGTCCCATCTCTCTCAGCTCTCCTTCCGCGGTTTCGGCCGAATGGCGCTACCGGCGGGACACTATCACATGAAGTGAGGTCAGTTCAATCGCGCCGCGCGGCCCGGCGTGTCTACCCGCGACCGGGGACGACGACCGCGCGGCCGAGCACGTCGCCTTGCCGAAGCTTGCCGTACGCGCTGACCACATCGTCCATCCCGTACACCTCTGCCTCGGAGTGGATCGCGCCGGAGCGGGCGAGGGCCACGACCTCGGCGAGTTCGGGCACGGTACCCCACGTCGGCATCCGGACCGTGGACTCGTAAGGGATCAGGCCGGGCGCCACGCGAAGCTCGCCGCCGCCACGGCCGACGAACGTGAGGTCGCCACCCTGGGCCACCGATCCGGCGGCCAGCGCGAGCGTCGCGTTGTTGCCGACGAAGTCGAGCACGACAGTCGCCCCGTCGGGACCGGTCTCGGCGCGCACGTCGTCCGGCGTCAAGCCGTCCGCCCGCAGGACCGCGTCGGCGCCGGCCGTCCGCGCCAGCTCCAACGCCGCGTCGCGCACATCGACGGCGACGATCCGCGCGGAACTGATGGCCTTGAGGACCTGGACCGCCATGTGCCCGAGCCCGCCCACGCCCAGGACGAGCGCCGTGCTGCCGGGCCGCAGCTGTGCAAGCGACAGCTTCGCCGCGTGGTAGGAGGTGAGGGCGGCATCGGTGAGCGGTGCGGCGGGGACCGGATCGAGCCCGGGGGCCGGCACCAAGTAATGCGCCGATGGGACGAGGAGGTACTCCGCGAGCCCGCCGTCGCGCCCGAGCCCTCCGCCGTGAGGACCGTATTGCGTGCGGGCGCAGGCGTTGTCGCGCCCGTTGGCGCACTGCCAGCACGTTCCGCAGCCCCACCGGCTGTACACGACGACGGCGTCGCCCACGTCAACGCCGGACGCACCCGGGCCGAGGGCGGCAACCCGTCCGGCGGTCTCGTGGCCGAGCGTGAACGGCAGCGTGTAGGGGTAAGCGCCGGGCGGGGCGCTCATGATGTGAATGTCCGACCGGCACAGTCCCGCTGCGCCGACCTCGACGAGCACTTCCGATCCGCGCGGCTCCGGCCGCGGAACCTCGGCGACGACGGGGTCCGATTGCCACTCAGTCAGGCGTACCGCCCGCATCGTTGTCGCGCTCATGACGGCCGCTCCCACGTTTCGATGTAACAGAACTGAACTCAGTTAGAATGGTACACTAATCGGCGATGAACGGGAACGCGACTTCGCCCGGGAACGCCATCGCGCGACCGCAAGGCCCATCGTGAGCAACCAGGGCCGCGTCGCCGGCAAGGTCGCGCTGATCACCGGCGCCGCCCAGGGCATGGGCGCGTCGCACGCCCGCGCGCTTGCGCGCGAGGGGGCCAGCGTTGCCATCGCCGACATCGCCGACCGATGCCGGTGAACGGCTCGCCGCCGAATTGACCACCGCGGGCGCAAAGAGCTCCTACCACGATCACGACGTCACCGACTCCGACGCCTGGGCCAATCTCGTCGCCGCCGTTGAAAAGGCCCACGGACCGATCGACGTGCTCGTGAACAACGCCGGCATCCAGGTCCGCTCGGTCGGCATCGAGGCCGACGACGAGGAGTGGGCCAAGGTCACGGCGGTGAACCAGCGTGGTGTGTTCCTCGGCATGCGCGCGGTGATCCCGGGCATGGTCCGAAACGGCGGAGGGTCGATCGTCAACGTCGCCTCGGTCGCGGCGATCGTCGGCATGGCCGGATCGATCCCGTACCAAGCGAGTAAGGCGGCCGTGCTTGGACTCACCCGGGGAGCAGCCGTCTCGTACGGACGCGACAACATCCGCGTCAACGCAATCTGCCCCGGCCTCGTCGTCACCGGGATGACTCGAGAGCGCATCGTCCGCGATCTGTAGACGCGCTGAAGGCGAGGATCCCGTTGGGCCGCGACGGTCGCGCCTGAGGAGATATCGGCGGCGGTCGTGTTCCTGGCCTCGGACGAGTCGTCCTACATCACCGGCGTCACGCTGCCGATCGACGGCGGCTTCGTCGCGCTCTAGAGACTGCCGCTCACATCGAGCGGCGCCTGCTCCTCGACCCGCAGAAGGTTGACGTCGACAAGCGCGGGATCGCGCAGCGCGCCACTCGCGACCACCGGGCCGAGGGCTTCCTCGCCCCAGCGGGCGTGATCGAAATACGCCTCGATGTACCCGACCCGCGTGGAGTCCTCGAGCAGCCCGATCGGCCGCTGGCCTTCGACGTCGAGCGGCTCGCACTCGACCTCATTCAGCACGCGATTGACAATCAGGCGCCGCGCGCCGAACGCCCCGTCCACCGCAGCGCGAACCCCATCCGCCAACGAGGTGAAGGCGCCCCACGCGCTATCGGCGTCGACACCCGGCGCGCGATCGGCCTCGAGCATGAACTTCGTCAGCGCGAGTTGACCATCGACGCGGTCGAGCAGCACGCTCTCATCGACGTCGCAGGAGCGCAACCGGTAGAGACAGTTGACGTGGTCCTGCGCCACCATCTCGTTCTGATCGGCCGTGAACGCGAGCGTCTCGCCGGGCGTGAAGCGAAGCACCACGAACCGCCAGGCGCGCGGCCGCTGCTTCCATCCCCCGTTTACATCCGCCTGCGCGACAGCACGATTGGTGTAGTAGCTGAGCAGTGAAGGCATGGGCCTCAGGAGATCCTGGGCCATGCGAACGTGCACCTGGGTGTAGTGGCGCTCGCACTCCTCCGGCGTCCGGGACGGAGTCGGGTCGAAGCGCCCGATGACCTTGCCCATCGGGCGCTAGTGCGCCTCGCCGCCGTTCGCGGCGGCGGCCTCAGCCGGCACCGCGGACATCGGCATGAACCCGCGCGTGATGTTTCCTTCGGTCAGCTCGGCGCCCACGAGCTGTGCGCTGATTTGACCGTCGACGATGACGAGCACGCGATCGCACAGGTCGGCGAACTCCTCGAGGTCGCTCGAGCTGACGACAACCGCGGCTCCGTTCTGGGCGGCCGTGACGAGCTCGCGGTGAAGATCGGCCTTGGCGCCGACGTCGACGCCCTGGGTCGGCTCGTCGAGCAGGAAGACCGACGGCTGCTGTGACAACCACTTGCCGAACAGGATCTTCTGCTGGTTACCGCCGCTGAAGATGCTGAGCGGCTCGTTGACGGCGTGCGCCGGTCTGACCGAGAGCCGCTCGAACCATTCCGTGGTCCTCGCCGTCTCGGCCCGTCGGCGCAGGAGCCCGCCCTTCCAGAACGGCTTCAGGTCCGGCAGCGTGAGATTCTCGCGCGCGCTCATCGTCATCACGCCGCCGCCGACCTTCCGGTCGGGAGCCAGGTACGCGACTCCGCGGCTGATGGCGACATCGGGCCGGCCGGCCGGGAGCGGCCCACCCCTGACCGTCACGTGGCCCCCAGCGCGGGGAAGAGCGCCGAAGCTCGCGCCCAGAATGCTGTCCCGGCCGGATCCCGCGAGGCCGGCGATCCCGACGATCTCGCCGCGTTCCACCCTGAAGGACACGCCCGCAAGCGCTCCTGCGCGCAGATCCTTGACTGCGAAGACGGTCTCGTGCTCGCGCGCGGCCGCCCTGCCGGCCTTCTCGCGCCGGGACTCGCTCTCCTCGGCGAGCAACTCCTCGCCGGCGAGCAGTTCGACGATGCCGGCGTGGTCGAAATCCTTGACGGGTCCAGCCCCCACGACCCTGCCGTCCCGGAACACCGAGACCTTGTGGGCGACCCGGAAGACCTCGCCGAGGTGATGGGTGACGTACAGCACTCCCACCCCGGTCGCGGCCATCGCACTCACCCGGTCGAGCAGATTGTCCACCTCGTCTACCGGAAGCGTCGCCGTCGGCTCGTCGAGCACGAGCAGACACGCCGGGTACTCCGGATCTTCTCGCAGAGCGCGGGCGATGGCCACGCCGGTGCGCTCCGACGCGCTGAGCGTAGCCACGAGCGCCTTCGGGTTGATGTCGAGGCTGAGCCTCTCCAGGTCGTTCTTGGCCTGCTTGTAAGTCGCCTTTCCGTTGATCGTTCCGAACGACGTGGGAAAGCCGGACCCGAGCGCCATGTTGTCGAGGACGGACAGCGTCGAGACGAGCCCGAGGTCCTGCTGCACGAACCGGCATCCGAGCCGGTAGGACTGCACCGGTGACTCGAGTGGCAGCTCATTGCCCTCCACCCGGATACCACCGCCCGGGTCGGGCGCGTGGTATCCGGAGAGGATCTTGATCAGGGTCGACTTCCCCGATCCGTTCTGCCCCAGGAGGGCGTGAACCTCGCCGGGCTCGATCGTCATGCTGACGCCTGCCAGCGCCTTCGTGCGCGTGAATGTCTTCGACACGCTCTCGACTTCGAGCACAGCACTCATCATGTCCTCCTGGAGTTAGTCACCTGGGTGATTCCGTTACGAGCTGAGATGCCAGAGCTTCAGGAACTGCGCTTGGGCATCGGTCGGAGCGCTCCAATTGGTCGTCGAGCCGATCGTGTCCTTGGTCAGGAGCTGGGTCGGCTGCTGGGCCTCCTGGCTCAGCGGAATCGTCGTGCCCTCGGCGTCGCGGAACGCGATATCCATGTCCTCGTAGGCCTGGTAGCCGGGGTCGAAGCCGGTCCAAGCGGCCTCAGAACCGTTCTTCAGCGCGGCGATGCCGGCTTGATCGGCGGCCTCGCCGATGATCTTGACCTTGCCATTCAGACCGGCGGCCGAGAGGGCGGACGTGACGCCGTCCGCGAACGGGCCGTCGTCGAACACGAGATAGTTCGCCGACGGGTTCGACCTGAGCGCCGACACCAAGTCGCTTGAGACCTTACCCGCGACCAGGTCGGGGATCGTGATGTTCGTGGTCGTGAGCTTGCACCCCGGGCACTGCGCCTTGACCTCGTTCGCGAACCCGGTCGTGAAACCGTCAAGGATGGGATACGCCGGCACGTGCTCGATCACCGCGTTGCCCTTACCACCGGAATCGGAAACGAAGTAGTCCGCCGTGATCTTGCCCATCAGGGCATCCTGGGCATACGCGTCCACCTGGCCGATGACCGGGGAGGTGACGCTGACCGGGTAGACCGAGTCGAGAATCCACTTCGCGCCCGCGCTCTTGGCCATCGCGAGCTGCGACGCTGTCAGAGGAAGACCCGCTTCGACGAGGTACTGCGGATGCTTTGCGAGTGCCGTTGTCTCGGCCTGGGTGAACGTCCCCGGGTTGGCCGGGTCGTAGCTGACCAGCGAGTAGTTCCAATGGGCCATCTGAGCGAGCTTCGCCAAGCCCTGCTGGATGATCACGTTCGAGGGGTTGTTCGTACCGAGCATCACGATCGTCTTGCCGCTGGGGGGCGCGGACTTGAGTGGCGTCGTGATGTTGATGGTCGTCGGCAGCGCCTTGTACGGGGTAAGCGCCGCTGCGGCGGCAGAGGTCGACGCGGAGCCCGAAGACGCGGCGGTCGAACTCCCGCCGCTGCGACGAAGCGGATGTGGTCGAGGAACTGGACGAGCCGCAAGCGGCGACCGCGAGGGCGAGCACCAGCGTTCCGATGATCGCTACGAATCCAAGCGGCCGGCCTCCCCTCCGGCGATCGAGTTTTGTCATGTGTATCTCCTTTCGTATGTGACTACGGTCACGATTTGATTGCGACGCCATCTGAGCAGGCATTTCGCGCGGTTTCATAAGAGGCCGTCCTGACTTCAGTGAGGTCTGGCGGCTTCGGAACCAACCGGGCCCGCGACCTCTTCCAGAGAGGCATCCGCCCCCGTGCCGGGCTGTTCCGGGCCGCCCGCCGCGCCTCCCGAACCGCGACGGAACGCGCCCTTCAGCCGCTGTCCGAGCGCCGACGGCGACCGCTTGATCGACAGTGCGACCGCGATGATCAGAGCGACGCCGTTGAACATGTCACTCAGCCAGCTGGCACCCGAGACGAGCTGGAGCCCCTGGACCCCGATGGCGAGCACGTAGATCGCGAGCAGCGTCCCCCACACGTTGAAACGACCGGGGATCAGCTGGGTCGAACCGAGGAACGCGGCGGCGAACGCCGGCAGAAGCAGCGTCGAGCCGAAGTCAAGCGACGGGCCGTTGAGCGACGAGAACATGACCCCGGCGAAACCGGCGATGGTCGCGGACGTCACGAGCGCGAACGTCGTGTAGCGGTTGATGCGCACGCCCGACAGCCGTGCCGCGTCGGGGTTGCCGCCGATCGCGTACAGGTAGCGGCCGACCGGCGTGTGCGCCGTCAGCCACCACAGGATGAACGCGAGGATCAGCAGGTACAGCACCACGATCTGGAATCCGCCGACCGTCGTCTGCGTGAGGTTGTTCCACGCCGTCGACGTGGGCGGGATCGGCTGGCTGTTCGACGAGATGATCACCTCGACCGCGGCCAGGACGGATCCCATGCCAAGCGTCGCGATGAACGAATTGACGCCGAGCTTGACCACGATGAACGAGTTGGTGAAGCCGATCGCGACCGCGAGAGCGATCCCGGCGATGATCGCGGGGAGAACCGCCCAATGGCTGCCATTCATGAGGACGATCGTGAAGATCCCCGACACGTTCGCCGTCGCCCCCACGGACAGGTCGTAAAGACCGGCGGCGAGCGGGATCAGGACGGCGAGGCCGATCATCCCCGTCACCGCCTGCTGCGCGGCAACGCTGTGCAGCGTCGAGGTCGTCAGGAACTGGGACGGCACCCAGAGCCCGAACACGACGATGAACAGGGCTCCCAGGTAGAGACCGCTGAAGCGGTCAAAGCCGGTGTTGAACTTCCGGCGCGTGTGCTCCGGAGTCTGCTTGCTGACGGTTACCACCGGGCCCGTCCCTTCATCGGGCGGGTCGAAGGCGCTCCGCCGAACTCAAACCAATCTGATTCGCGCACCAACGCGGCGCCGGGACCGTCTCGCATGAAGCACCCTCTCCTCAAGGTGAATTGAACTCAGGTCGGGATCCTAAACATGCTTCGCCCGGAAGTCAAGGTTGATACTTCGTTAGGCCGCAAAAGCACGTACTGGCAAGCCGCCAGCCGCACTACGCAAGCCCCGAAAGCCCCGGCTAGACGGCTAAGTTCGTACCGTCGACAGAAGCGCCTTCACTTCAGCTACGGCCTCGATCGCGTCCCTGAGGCTCGTCGCCTCGGGCACGAAGTTGAACCGGCGGACGCCGACCTCGAGGTACGGCGCAAGCGCGTCCGCCACCGCCTCGGGCGGACCACACGGCACATACCGCTCGAACCGGTCGAACGGAAGCGCGTACGCCGCTTCCATGACCCGACTGACCCGCTTCCTCGCAACCTCGCGTGAGGCGCCGAAGCCGGCCCAGAGCTGAAGGGCGTGCTCCCACCGAACCTCGCCCCGACCTTCCTCGGCGGCAACCGCGTCAATCCGGTCGATCGCCTCGTGCAAGCGACGCGGCGAGACCCATAGCGCCAACCAGCCGTCGCCGAGCTGGCCCGTGCGCACGAGCGCGGCGTCCGACCGACCCCCCACGAGGATCGGAATCGGCACCGACGGCGCGGGACGGATCGCTCCGCGGAGGTCGAAGAACCGCCCGCGGAACTCGACGTCCTCTCCCCGCATGAACAGCCGCACGCAGCGGAGCGCCTCGGTCGTCCGGGCGCCGCGCTCGCGAGGGTTGATCCCGCACAACTCGAGCTCGCTCGGATCGTCGCCGCCGACGCCGACGCCGAACGTGAACCGCCCGGGAGCGAGCAGCGCGATCGTGGCGAGCTGGCGGGCGACGACCGCCGGGTGACGCAGCGCGATCAGGTACACGCCGGTCTGCACGGACAGTCGCGGATGCGCGGACAGGAGCGCGGTCGCCTGGATCAGGCCGTCGGCGCCGTGACCGTCGGCGAAGCTGACGTGATCGCCGACGGTCAGGTGGTCGATGCCGGCGTCGACCGCGTGTGAGGCGAGCTCCCCGAACCGCCCGGACCAGGCACCGAGGTCCTGCTCGCGCAGGACGATCCCGACCCGGATGGGATCGGCGGCCACCACCCCGGTCACCACCCCGCGTGCCGCGAAACCTAGGCCGAGGCGGTGCGCTCGGCGGTGGCGGTGGCGGCCGCCTGCAAACCGAACACGAGCGCGCACGCGAGGCCGCCGGCGTAGCCCCGGTGGAACACGCCGCCCGCGTCTGCCCCGGCGGCGAGCAGCCCGGGAATCACCTGCCCCGATTCGTCGAGGACGCGCGCCTGCGGGTCGATCCTCAGCCCGCTGAACGTGAACGTGATCGCGGGGATGACCTCGATGATGTAGTACGGCGGCGTGACGAGCGGCGCCGCGTCGAGCTTGCGACCCGGCGTCGGGTCCCCGGCCTCGCACTGGCGGTTGAACTCGTACAGGGTGTCTCGGGAAGCCGGCCCGGCATAGCCCCACTCCTCCGGGAGCGCCTCGAACTCGTCGATGTCGTCGGCCACGGCCGCCCGGGCGCCGCGGCGGTAGGCGAGCTGGAACTTGTCGAGCGGCTCGACGCCCTCGACGTAGGGCGCCATCTCCCACTCGTCGTGCACGCGCTGGTCGTAGACGAGCAGCGCGCGCGCCTCAGGCTGGTCCAGCACGTACAGCGTGTTGAGGTGATCGCCGATCGTCTCGTCGCAGAAGCGCTCGCCCTCCAGGTTCAGCAGGACGCCGTGCTCGGAGTGGTAGAAGGTGAGATCGGTGAACTCGTAAGGGTTGTTGTACGCGACCTTCGACGGGATCAGATGGCCGTAGAAGCCGGAGTTCGGAGGCCCGAAGGCAGCTCCTACCGACAGGCCGAGCTTGAGCCCGTCGCCGACGCTGTGCGTGTTCGCCCGCAACGGCAGATCGGCAGCGAGCCGGCTGATGTGCTCGGCGCGAAGCGCGGGATCGCCACCGAAGCCACCGGTGGCGAGCAGCGTCGAGCGCGCGCGGATCACCCGTTGCTCGCCGGAGCCGTTCTGGATCTCCGCGCCGACGACGGCTCCATCCTCGACCAGGAGTCTCGTCGCTGAGGAGCCCACCAGGACCTCGCCGTGCTCACGGACCAATCGATCGCACGTCAACAGGTAATTGGCCATATCGGTCGCGGAGCCGCGGCCGTAGCCGAGAACCGTCACCGGGTCGGCCACCGCGACGTCGAGCGAGCGGACCCAATCGAGCGCGTCGCCGTACTGCTCGACGACTCTCGCCGACAGCGCGGGATCGGCGTCCGGGTTGACGTCTCGCATCACCTCGACCGTCGGCGCCGTCCAGATGAAACCGGCGTAAACGGCTGAGCCGCCGATCGCCGGGCCTTTCTCCACCAGCACCACGCTGGCCCCGTCGCTGCACGCGCGCGCCGCCGCGCTCATCCCCGCCATGCCACCGCCGAAGACGAGCAGGTCAACGGTCGAATCTGAATCCGACATCACTAAGAACTCCTTGTGCTCCCTCAATTTGAACCGAAGTAAGCTTGGCGCTCACGGCGCATGAGCTTACTTCAGTTCAGGAGAATGTGCGAGCGCGCGGTGTGGACCGCCGACGGGCCCTAGGCCTGCGCCACCAGGCCGGGGATCCACGACGTCCCGGCGAGCGGCACTCGCGCCATCGCGGCGGCCTCGATCGTCAGCGCCACCAGGTCCTCGGGCTCGAGGTTGTGTAGGTGGGACTTCCCGCACGCGCGCGCGAGCGTCTGCGCCTCCAGAGTCAAAGTCCGCAAATAATTGGCCAGCCGGCGCCCACCCTCGACCGGGTCCAACCGAGCCGCCAGCTCGGGATCCTGGGTCGAGATCCCGGCCGGGTCAAGCCCCGCTTGATAGTCGTCGTAGTAACCCGCGGCCGACCCGAGTGCGCGGTACTCCGAATCGAAGGCCGGAGCGTTATCGCCTAAAGCGATCAGCGCCGCCGTCCCGATCGAGACCGCGTCCGCACCCAACGCCAGCGCCTTGGCCACGTCCGCGCCCGTCCGGATCCCCCCGGACACGATCAGCTGGACCTTGCGATGCATGTCGAGCTCCATCAGCGATTCGACCGCCTGCGGGATCGCCGCGAGGATCGGGATCCCGACGTGTTCGATGAACACATCCTGGGTCGCGGCCGTACCGCCCTGCATCCCGTCCAGAACGACCGCATCCGCACCGGCCTTGACCGCGAGCGCGACGTCGTAGTAGGTCCGCGACGCGCCGACCTTGACGTAGATCGGGATCCGCCAGTCGGTGATCTCGCGCAGCTCCTCGATCTTGATCTCGAGATCGTCCGGCCCGGTCCAGTCCGGATGCCGGCATGCGCTTCGCTGATCGATCCCGACCGGCAGATCCCGCATCTGGGCCACCCGGTCCGAAATCTTGTGTCCGAGCAGCATCCCGCCGCCGCCCGGCTTCGCCCCCTGGCCGATCACGACCTCGATCGCATCGGCGCGCCGCAGGTCGTCGGGATTCATGCCGTAGCGCGACGGCAGCAACTGGTACACCAGAACGGAGGAGTGCTCGCGCTCCTCCGGTGTCATCCCGCCGTCGCCGGTCGTCGTCGACGTCCCCACCGCAGTGGCGCCGCGCCCCAACGCCTCCTTCGCGGGGCCCGACAACGCCCCGAAGCTCATCCCCGCGATCGTGATCGGGATGTCGAGACGCACCGGCTCGCGCGCGTACCGCGTTCCGATCACGACGTCGGTGGCGCACTTCTCGCGATACCCCTCGAGCGGATACCGCGACACCGACGCCCCGAGGAACAGCAGATCGTCGAAATGGGGAACCTTCCGCTTGGCGCCGAACCCGCGGATGTCGTACATGCCCTCGCGCGCGGCGCGCTGAATCTCGGCGATCACGTTCCGGTCGAACGTCGCCGACTCGTACAGCCCCGGCTGCCACCCGCCGTTCATCGACCCTGCCCCCGCGGACATGGCCATCAGTACGCGCCCAGGTTGTCGACGTGGAAGTTGTACAGGCGGCGCGCCGACCCGTACCGGCGGAAGTCGGCTGGATCGACGTCCTCGATCCCGGCGAGCGCGAGCAGATCGCGAACCTGGTCGACGTGCTCGGAGCGCATCTCCTTCTCGATGCAGTCCGCTCCGAGTCCGGCCACCGACCCGCGGACGTACAGCCGCGCCTCGTAGATGGAGTCACCGAGCGACTCGCCAGCGTCGCCGCACACCACCATGCAGCCCTTCTGGCCCATGAACGCTCCCATGTGCCCGATCGACCCGCGCACGACGATGTCGGCGCCCTTCAACGAGATCCCGCACCGCGCCGACGCGTCCCCGTGGATCACCAACAATCCACCCCGGGCCGTCGCGCCGGCCGACTGCGAAGCGCTCCCCTCGACGATGACCAACCCGGACATCATGTTCTCGGCCACCCCGACGCCGCAGTTTCCGCGCACGCGCACCGTCGCGAGCTTGTTCATGCCCGCGCAGTAATAGCCGACGTGCCCCTCGATCTCGACGTCATACGGCGCGTCGAGACCGACGGCGATCGCGTGGCGTCCGCCGGGGTTCAGCACCACGACACGGGCACTCGCGGCATCCGCAATCGATCCGGCGTGTAGGTACGCGTTCAGGTCCCGGACCGTCTGCTCGGCCAGGTCGAACGACCACAGCGCCTCGCGCGTGACCTCCGGTGCGGCCATCACGCCACCAGCGACGCGGTGCCCCAGCTGTAGACGTGCCCTGGGGCGGGCTCCCACGTGACGGCGTCCTCCGCGCCCGGAAGCACGGCAATCGCCCGGTACTCGGACGCCATCGCCACCCATTCATCCGTTTCTGCCATCACCGCCGGCTTGCACGCGATCGGGTCGCGCAACACCGCAAAACCGTCCGCCGTGCCCACCGCGAACGTATAGAAGCCGTCCAGATCGTCCAGACATCCCTCGAGCGCCTGCTCCAGGGACGCCCCCTCGCGCAAACGCCACGTCAAATACCCGGCCGCCACCTCGCTGTCGTTCTCGGTCCGGAACACCATGCCTTCGCGCTGAAGCGTGCGGCGAAGGCGGTTGTGATTCGACAACGAGCCGTTGTGGACCAGGCACAGATCGAGGCCGGTCGAGAACGGGTGCGAGCCCGCGGTCGTGACGCGGCTCTCGGTCGCCATCCGCGTATGTCCGAGCGCGTGACTGCCGGCGATCTCGCCCAACGAGAATCGCTTGACGAACTGCGTCGGGAGCACGGCTTCCTTGTAGATCTCGATCGAGCGGCCGGCGCTCATCAGCGTCAACTCGGGGTGGTTCTCGAGCAACCACGCCTCGGCATCCTCTGCCTCCGACGCGATCCTGAACACCGCGTGGGTCGCTCGCACCGCCGGCGGCGACGCTTCGCCGAACTCGACCTGGAGCTCGGCGGTCAGGTTCTCCCATTCGGGAGTCGGCGACGGTGAGTGCAGCGACACCTTGCACCACCCCGGCGGCGCCGGATCCCGATAGAACGCCACGCCGGCGCTGTCCGGACCGCGGTCCGACAGCTGTTCGAGCATGCTCGCCAGGTGCGTGCCGAGCTGCTCACGAAGCGTGGCCGACTTCGTGTAAAGACCTGCTATCCCACACACGTTGCGGTGAGGCTAGAGCT
Organism: uncultured Solirubrobacterales bacterium; assembly: GCA_963755525.1. Classification (GTDB taxonomy): domain Bacteria; phylum Actinomycetota; class Thermoleophilia; order Solirubrobacterales; family Solirubrobacteraceae; genus Palsa-465. The sequence goes on from CAVWKC010000037.1 coordinate 12,727, forward strand.
TGGCCATGACCCGTCCAATGGACCGCACGCGCACACTTTGACCTGCGAATGTGGTTGTGGGCTCTACTTCTTAACGCGTTCTTAGCGCCCCGCACGGGCGAATCGCACATCCAAGCTCACGGTGGCGACCAGGCCCCGACGCGCTTCTGAGCCCGGCGTACGACGTGCAGTGCCTCGCGCAGGTCGCTGCGCGCGATCGGCGCCAGTTGCTCGGGGTCGATCAGGTTGTCGGGCGGGACCCCGGCCTGCACCTGCGCCGCGTGGTGATCGAAGCGAATGCCGGTGATGACTACGAACGCCTCGCGGAGCGCGTCCGCGTCCGCGCGCTCGATGCCACCGACGCTCGCCACCGCCTCGATCCGATCGACCGTCGGGGAGATCGTCACCCCGTTCGCGAGCGCGTAGAAGCGGACAAGATTGACGAGCGGGATGATCGCGCCGCGTTTGATGTCGAGCTTCCCCGAGGGATCGCCCTCGTGCCCGGTGGCGAGCTGACCCCGGAAACCCAACGCCACCGGGTAGCCGGTCGCCGTCCGCGCCATCAGCCGCATGAACTGGACGTGGTGGCGTGCGTCCCGGATGCGCGCGGTCAGCTCGGCGGTGACCGCGAGCCCGCCCGCCGTCGGACGAAAGTCGAACGACACGCTGGCACGGATTAGATGCGACTCATCGGGTTCGGTCAGGCATGCGTCGAACGTCTGGAGCCAGCCGTCCTTCGACATGCGCCACAACCGGTTGCCGGCGAGCACACCGTTGTTGTCGAGCCCGATGCCACACCTGACGAGCCCGGCGTTGACGTCCTTGCCGAGCCGTTCGAAGTACGCGTCCACCTCCTGAGCCGCCTCGGGTTCGACGTTCCCGTAGGCGAGCGCGTTGTCCTGGTCGGATGCGAGCGTGAACTCTCGGCGAGCCGCGCTCCCGAGATCGAGCCACGCCCACGGCACGGGCGCGGGCCCGCGGCTCCAGATCGAGAAGTCGATCAGCCGCGCCACCACGGTGTCCTGCTGGAGACTCAGCACCCGCCCGAGGTCGCGCGGCAGCACTCCCGCGCGCTTAAGTAGTAGGAACAGCTTCGGGATCTCCTCCGCGGCCCGCACCAGCGCGTCCTCGTTGGGCGCGCCGAGGAGCATGTGACGTAGCGCCATCGGGCTGCGCGCGTCGAGACCGAGCAGGTCGCGCGCCGACAGCAGGCCGCAGATCTCCCCACCGTCGAGCACCACAAGGTGGTCTGACGCGGCGGCAAGCATCTCGACGGTCGCCTCGACCGCGAGCTGGTCCGCGGGAACCGTGGGCACCGGCGCGCGGGCGGCCACGCGAGCCGGCGCGTCGAGCGGCACGCCCTCGACGACGAGCGCCGCCCGCACGGAGGCGTCGGTCACGATCCCAAGCTCGCCGCCGTCCACCCGGACCAGCAGCGCCGAGACCCCAGGCTCGCCGAGCCGGGCCGCAGCCGCTCGCAGCGGTTCGTCGGGTTCGCAAAACTCGGCGGCGCTCATGATCAGCGACACGGGCGTCGTGCCGACGTCGGGGAGTCCGTGAACCGTGTGGCCGGCGATCGTCAGGCGCTTTCGCATCGAGTTCGCGACGTAGGCCGCACCCGCCTCGGTTCCGAGGATCCGCCGGCCCGCCTCGGCACCGAAAAACGCACACGTCGACGGCTCCCGCGCCCGCACGGTGAACGCGGGTGCCATCCCGGTGAGCAATGACGGATGCCCGAAGCACTCGCCCGGCTCGAGCACCTGGATCGGCTCCCCGTCGTGGACGATGTCCATGGACCCGGTGAGGATCACCCACAGCCCCGGCGTCGGCAGTCCATCCTCGACCAGCACCGAGACGCCGGTCTCGTAGGCCCGCTCAGTCGCGCCGGCCGCGAGCCCCCTCAGCTCGTCCGGATCGAGCGCGTCGAACGGAGAGTGACGGGCGAGGAATGTGTCCAACTGCTCCATGTCGAACCCCGCAATTGTGTGCGCATCGCGCCTGGGACGTGCACCGGCCACGTGGGAGCCTAACCGCGGCTAGGTACAACCGCGTCTTGGAGGACATATGGCGGACGGGTCATCAGCGGGACACGACGAACTCGTATACGAGTCTGCCGGGTTACCGAAGACGACGAACTGGTGGGGCGCATTCGTAATCGGCCTTGCCGGAACGATCCTCGTCACCGGAATCGCGCCGGTGATGGTGACCGAGCTAGGCGCCGCGTCCGTGCCCGTGATCGTGCTGATCACGATTACCGGGTACATCGTCTGCCTGCTGCTCGCTGAGCTGTCCGCGATGATGCCCGACCGCTCCGGCGGCCTGCCGTCGTACGCGTACCCCGCCTACAAGGACAGATGGCCGCGGTTCGCCGAGCACGTGAACGGTTTCACGGCCTGGGCGTACTGGCTGGGTTGGTTCCCGGTGGCGCCGCTCAACATGATCCTGGCGTCCTACTACATCGTCGACCGCTTCAAGCTCTCGACGGCCGGATTCACGCCGATCCACACGCCGATCGCCTGGTGGACGCTCGGCATCTCGATCGGCGGGCTGCTGCTGCTTGCGATTCCGGCCGTGAGGGGGCTGCGGTTCGGGACCGTGTTCGCGACGACGCTCGCGTTGCTCTCGATGATCCCGCTGACATTCCTCGCGATCTCCTGGATCTTCAATCCCTCCGCCGTCGACTTCAGCTGGCTCTGGCACTTCCGACACACCAACGGCACCGGCTTCTTCTCGCCGTTGTTCGGACACGGATGGCTCACCTTGTACATCGCGTTCTCGTTCCTGTTGACGTGGAACGTGATCGCGATGGAGGCGGCCGCGTGCTACATCGGCGAGACCAAGAACCCCGACCGCGACGCCAAGATCGCGATGAACCTTGAGGGCCTCTACGGCCTGTTCATCTACACGATGATCCCCGTGGCGTTCATCATCGTGCTCGGCCTCCCCGCGCTCGGCAACGCGGCGCTGGTCGACCCCAAGACGATCTTCGTCCACTACGCCGCGGCCGTGTTCGGAACCGGGACCGGCTCGAGCATCCTCGAGTGGTTGATCGCGATCATGCTGATCCTGGCGCTGATCCTGTCGGCGCTGAACGCGATCACGGGCACCGCGCGATCGCTTCACCAGATGTCGACCGACGGTCAGTTCCCCCGCTTCTTCCAGCGCGTCAACAACCACGGCGTACCGAACCGCGCGATGTGGTTCAACGTCGCCTGCTCGATTGCGGTCGTGTTCATGGGCGGCGCGGTCGAGATCTACACGTTCTCGAACGTCGGCTACCTGGCCTCGTTCATCCCAGTGCTGATCGGCTACTTCCTGCTGCGCAAGCACCGGCCGAACGTGCGCCGGCCGTTCAAGCTGCCCGAGTGGATGAAGTACGTGGCGCTGTTCATCGCAGCCGTTTACGCGGTCATCTACTTCTACGGCGGCCCCGTGTACGCGAACTGCACGTGCAACGCGGCCGGCCGCAAGACACTGCCGTACTACTTCATCGGCTGGGCGGTGCTCCTGTCCTACCTGCTGTTCTACGCGTATCGGAAGCGGGTCGAGGACAAACGGCCTGCGCCGGCGGAGGCAGATGGTCGCGAGCGGGTACGCCTGCCCCGATCGCGGGCGCGTCTGACCCGTGAGCGCGACGGCCAGGCTGAGCAAACAGGAGCCGGGAAGCCCGTCCGAGGGGCCGTTCGAGCGGATCCTGCTCGCGTCCGAGGGGCGGCCGATCTCGAATGCCGCGATCGCGCGCGTGGTCGAGCTGGCCAAGGCCTCGGATGCGAGCGTCCGCGTGTTCACGATCGCGCGCATTCACGGCGTCTCGTTCGGAATGCAGATGCCGGGGCTGCTGCCGACCAAGGCCGAATGGGCGGAGCAGCGCGACATCGTGAACAAAGCGGTCAAGCGGCTCGAGCGCAAGGGCATCGACGCCGACGGGCATGTCGTGGGTACCCGGAAGACCACCAAGCGGATCCTGCAGGAGGCCGAGCTCGCCGGCTGCGAGGCGATCGTGATGGCCGCCGACCCCGATCGCAATCGCGTGGTCGGCGACTTCGACTGGTCCCAGGAGCCGCAGCGGGTCCGCCGCAAGGCGAAGAAGATCCCGGTGTTCCTGGTTTACGAAGACGGTTAGCCGCCGCGTGCCTCCGCCGGCCGCCCGTGGAGTCGCGCCAGCTTGATCGCCAACTCGAGCGACAGCAAATCGTCCTCGTCGAGCTTCAGCCCCGTCAGGTCCTCGATCCGGGCCAACCGCTGACGCAGCGTGTTCGGGTGGATGAACAGCTCGCGCGCCGACTCGATCACGCTACGGCGCTCGGCGAGATATCGCTCGAGCGTGTCGAGCAGCGCGGTGCGCCGTCTCGCGTCGTAGTCGATCAGGCGATCGACGGCGGCCCGCATCCGGTCGTGCGGCGCGTTCTCGGCGGCGATGTGAACGAGGTACCGGTACGCGCCGACCTCGGCGTAGCCGATCGCGCCGCCGTCGCCGAGCAACGCGCGCCCGATCATCGTCGCGTCGAGCGCCTGGCGGTAGGCGCGGGCCGAGTCGGCCGCGGACGAGTGCAGCTCGCTGAGCCCAATCGCGGCCCCGCGGCGCCGGCCGAGGTCCCGGCATGCCCGCACGACCTCCTCGATCCGCTGCGAGGCGCTGGCTCCCAGCGACAGCACCGCCCGCACCGGCCCCGGACCCGCCTCGACCGCGGTCCGCGGCGCGAGCTCGGCGAGGTCCCGCCCGAGCACCTCGGCAGCGGCCCGCCACTCGCCCGAGCCCTGCTCGCGTCCGGCGGCCGGCTCCGCGCAAAGCATCAGGTAGGGCTTGGTCAGATCGCAGCGGACCTCCATCGCCTTGCCGACGGCGAATGCAGTCGCCCCGGCCGCGAGCGCCTCGAACAGGTCCTTGACGATATTCGCGTTGGTCAGCCCCTCGATCAGCTCGGCGCGCTTGATCGCGATCGCCGCCAGGTGCGCGATCGCGCGCGCCATCTCGGTGTCCTCGCCCGTGAACGGCCGCCGGGGTGGAGCGCCCGCGCATAGCAACCCGAGCCGCTCGCCGCCCGACACCAGCGGCGTCACCAGCAAATCGGCGACGTCGAGCCCGGGCCACAAGGTTCGCGCCGGCGGCCGTGACGCGCTCCCGTCGAACGCCGCCAGCAGAAGCGCAGTCGCCGACAGCGCCTCGGGCTCGGCGGTCGCGGGCGAGGAGGACAGCAGCTGTAGGCCCGCGCCGGCGCCGTCGAGGCGGTACAGCTGGCACACCTCGGCCCCGAGCAGCCGCCGCATCCCGCGCGTGACCGAGTGCCCGATCTCGCCGACGTCGCCGGCGGTCGCGACCTCCTGGGCGAGCCCCGACAGGCTCGTCAGCGCGTCCACCCGGCGGCGCTGCTGGTCGTACAGCTGCGCGTTCGCGATCGCGCCCGATACGAGCGAGGCGATGTGGACGAGCAGCTTCAGCGTGTCTTCGGTGAACTCGCGCGGAGCCTCGGTGTGGAGCACGATCACGCCGATCGTGTCGTTCGCGCGTGAGACGATCGGGACCGCGACCATCGACTGGAACCGCTCCTCCTCGAGGATTGGGAAGAACTTCATCCGCGGATCCGCCATCGCTCTGTCGCGGATGAACTCGGGCTGGCGGTGCCGCGCCACCCACCCCGTCAGTCCCTCGTCGAGCCGCATCTGCACGACGCCGACGGCCGCGGCGTACACCGGCGAGGCGGCACGGATCGTGAGCACGCCGTCCTCGAGCAGGTAGATGAAGCACGCATGGCAGTCGGTCGCCTCGGTCGCCAGGTCGACGATTCCCTGCAGCATCGGGCCGAGCTCGATCGACGAGCCGACAAGGTTGATCACCCGGTACAGGGTCCGGTTCTCTTCGCGAAGCCCGTGGGCCTCAGAGGTAGCCGTCAGGAAAGGCCTCCCGTCGTATGTGCGAAGCGCACATCCTAGACCCCGATACCCAGTGCTCGCTGCCATTGCCGGATAGCGGTGCGTGGGGATATACCTCGCTCATGGCTATCACAACTGAGCATCGCAACGAGGACGCGCCGCACGCACGCGACGCCGACGACGTCCGGCGGATCATCAGCGAGCGGCAGATCGAGTTTCTGTTCGCTCAGTTCGTCGACATGCACGGCAAACCGAGCGCCAAGCTCGTACCGGCGCATCACATCGATGACCTGCTCACCGACGGCGCCGGGTTCGCGGGCTTCGCCGCCGGCGACATCGGTCAGGGCCCGCACGACCCGGACATGATCGCGATGCCGGATCCGAGCACGCTCACGATCCTGCCGTGGCAGCCCAACGTGGCGCGGTTCGCGTGCAACGTGACGGTCGAAGGCGAACCATGGGCGTTCTGCCCGCGCACGATCCTGCGCAACCAGATCGAGCGCGCGAAGGCGCTCGGGTTCGAGCTGAAGGTCGGCGCGGAGCTCGAGTACTTCCTGGTCCGGCGTCGCGAGGACGGCACGATCGAGGTCGCCGACCAGCTCGACACGCTCGAGCTGCCCTGTTACGACATGCGTGCGCTGACCCGCAACCTCGACTTCGTCTCGCAGGTCTCCAAAGCGGTGACCGAACTCGGGTGGGACAACTACGCGACCGACCACGAGGACGCCAACGGCCAGTTCGAGCAGAACTTCCAGTTCGCCGACGCGCTGACCACGTGCGACCGAGCTGTGTTCTTCCGCTACATGGTCGAGTCGCTGGCGCAGCAGCGCGGGCTGACCGCGACGTTCATGCCGAAGCCGTTCGCCAACCTGACCGGGAACGGCTGCCACTTCCACGTCAGCCTGTGGTCGAACGGCGAGAACGTGTTCGAGCGCGACCCCGCCGACGATCCGCGCGGCCTCGGCCTGTCCGAGCTCGCCTACCAGTTCATCGGTGGCCTGAAGGCCAACGCCAAGGCGTACATCGCGGTCACCGCGCCGACGGTGAACTCGTACAAGCGGCTGGTCGTCGGCGCGCCGACGAGCGGCGCGACCTGGGCGCCGGCGTACGTGAGCTACGGCTACAACAACCGGACCCAGATGCTCCGCATCCCGGACGCCGGCCGGATCGAGGACCGGACCGTCGACGGCTCGTGCAATCCGTACCTGGCGGCCACCGCGATGCTCGCCGCGGGCCTCGACGGGATCGAGCGCGGACTCGACGCCGGCGAGCCGAACTCGGCCAACCTGTACGAGATGCACCCCGACGAGCGGACAGCCGCCGGAATCGAGCTGCTCCCGGCCAACCTGCTCGACGCCGTCCGCGAGCTCGAGAAGAACGACGTGCTTCGAGCGGCCTTCGGCAAGACCCGCGACGGCGACTACGTCGACTACTTCGCGAAGGTAAAGCGTCGCGAGTGGCAGGCGGCGCACGAGCAGATCACCCAGTGGGAGCTCGACCGGTACCTCCAGCTGTTCTGAGGTCTAAGTGGTCGCTTTCGTAGAGACCACTTAGTTCAGGCGGCGCGCGGCAGGGTGCCGGCTCGTCCGGCACCCAGCGCCGCGCAGAAGTGCTCGACCACGTCGGGGTCGAATTGGCTTCCGGCATGGCGGCGCAGCTCCTGAACGGCCGCGGCCTCGTCCATCGCCTGGCGGTACGGGCGGTCAGTCGTCATCGCGTCGAACGCGTCGCACACCAGGATGATGCGCGAGCCCAGCGGGATCTCGCGTTTCGCGAGCCCGTCCGGATATCCCGACCCATCGTAGTTCTCGTGGCTCGAGCGAACTAGGCGGGCGACGCGTGCAAGGTCGGGCGCGGCCGCGATGATCTTCTCGCCGATCAGCGTGTGCTGGCGCATGAGAGCCCATTCGTCTTCGTCGAGCGCGGTTGGCTTGCCCAGGACCACGTCCGTGATCGCCACCTTGCCGACGTCGTGAAGCTCGGCGGCCTGGCGGATCGCGTCGATGTCCTCGAGCGGCAGCGAGAACGCCGCGGCCACGGCGCCGGCCAGCTCGGCGACGTCGCGTCCGTGCGCGCCGAGGTCGGGGTTACGCTCGGCGAGCGCACTCAGCAGAACGTCCTTCGACTGGCGGGCCGCAGAGACGCGGCCGATCCGCTTCTGGGCGTACATGCGCTGGTCGGCGATCGTGAGCGCGGTGCTCACGTCCTGCGCCTCGGTTGGCACAACGACCGAACCGCACGAGCAGCCGATCGCGAATCCCTCGCCCCGCTCGAACAGCGCGCCGATCGCCGCCTCGACCCGGTAGTCGGCGGCAACCTCTGGGGCGTCGATCAACGCGCAGAACTCGTCGCCGCCGATCCGGTACGCCCGCCCGCCGGGCCCGATCTGCGCCTCGAGCTTTCGTCCGAGGCGAAGGAGCAGAGCATCCCCCGACAGGTGCCCAAACGTGTCGTTGTACTGCTTGAAGCCGTCTAGGTCGAAGAGCACGAGCGTGAATGGCGGATCGTTCCCCACCCTCGACAGCCGCCGTTCGAGGTCGGCGAGCAGCGCGCGCCGATTCCCGAGACCGGTGAGAGCGTCGGTAATCGCCTCGTCCTGGCTTGCCCGGAGCAGACGCGCGTTGTCGCGCCACGTGAGCACGAGCCGGCCCATGACCACGGACAGCGAACCCGCGGAGAGGGCGATCGCGATCAAGCCAACGCCATCGAAGCTCGACCACACCAGGATCGCGATGGCGACCGACGCGAACGCGACCGGCATGACGATGCCGCGGGCGCTCGTCGGGTTCCGAACCGATGCCCGGTCGCCCCGGGGGACCCATGCCGCCCACGCCGCGATCACCGGCGACCAGTACCACAGCGCGTTGTACCAGTCGTTCTGGGTGTAGGTGCCGGTCGCGTCGGCGACGACGTACACGCTGTCAGCGATCCAGAACGCAAGCACCGATGCGGCAAGCAAGGCCCAGGTCCGGTTCAAGCGCCAGTGGCCGAGCGCCGTCGCACCGACGATCAAGCCGAGCAGCAGCAGGTCGAAGATCGGGTAGGCGAGGTTGGTGGCCACGGCGAGGCCTCCTCCGTCTGCGTGGGCGACGACCGGCTGCACCACAAGCGCCGCGCCGACCGCGCCGACCGCCAGCGTGGCGGCGGCCGAGTCCGCCGCGAGGGCCTTCGGCACGCAGGACATGCGCTGCCGCACGAGTGACAGGATTCCGGCGAACGCGAACGGGCAGAACGACAGGTAACCGGCATCGGCCAGGGACGGCACCGGCGGGTTCGCGAGGTTGCCGAGCACGAGCGTCCAGTAGATGTCACCGGCTGCCCAGCACAGCCCGCCGATCCCGATCAGCGCCCACCCGCGCTCCCCTTTGAGCCCACGCCAGATCAGCAGCGCAGCCGCGATCAGGAAGACCACGTCAGGGGCGATGCCATGGAACGGGACGGCGCCGAGCAGACCCGGGAAAGCCGTGAAGGCGAGCTCGTAGACGACGGCCCAGACGCTCATCACCCCGAGCAAGCCGAACGCGATGGAGTGCCCCGAGCATGCCGCGACCACCCGGTCTCGCCGGGCCCGGCCGACGAACGCGGACTCCCCAGACATCACGGCGTTCGTCGGCCCCATCCCTCCGTTGCATGAGTCGCGGCGCCGAACCTAGACGGGTCGGCGACGACGTGCGGGCGCGCTCGGTTCGCTCGCTACGCCGCGCTGAGCGATTCGCTCCCGGGGGTCGCGACGTCCCGGTTCTCGGGCACGAACTGGCTCGCGACGAACGTCGCGCCCTGCGGGTCGGCGATGATCGTCATCCGGACCCACGGAGCGTCGAACGGCGGCGCCAGGATCTTCCCGCCGAGCGCGAACGCCTTCTCCGCGGTCGCGTCCGCATCGTCGACCGCGAACGTCACGCCCCAGTGCGGGGGTACGTCGTCGTGGCCGTCCGGAAGCGGCGCGATCGTCGCGACCACGTCGATGAAACCGCCCGGCGCGCCCATGGCGCCCATGCGCTCGCGCGTCCCCGGATTGAGGAGTTCGAGGTGATCGCCGTACCCGGGCAACGTCCACGCCTCGGCGCCTCCGCCCATCGACATCGTCCCCCATCCGAACACCGCGCCGTAGAACGACTTCGCGGCGTCCGCGTCCTTCGTGTTCAGGTTGTTGAAGTTCAGCGAGCCGGCCTCGTTGACGATCGTCGCGCCCCGATGGCGGTTGGGCTGCCAGACCGAGAAAGCCGCGCCCTCGAGGTCGCTGAACACCGCGGTGCGCCCCGCGTCGAACACGACCATCGGCTCCATCAGCACGGCGCCACCGGCTTGCTTGACCTTCGCCGCCGCGTCGTCGGCGCTGTCCACCCAGACGTACGTGTTCCATTTCGCGAACTGCGGCGCTCCCTCAGGGATGCTGCCGATACCGGCGACATCGCCTCCTCGGAGACGCGCCATCGAGTAGCTGCCCTCCGCGTCCGGCGGCATCACGTCCTCGATGTCCCAACCGAACAGATCGCGATAGAACGCGACGGCGGCCTCCGGGTCCGGCTGGTTGGTGTCGATCCAGCACGGCACACCGGGGATGTAACGGTCTAGCTCGGGCATTGAGACTCCTTTTCGTCGGCTCGCAGTCTCCGCGACCGTATCCCCGTTTTAGGTCAGTATCGGTCCTCTTATCGGGGGCGGCTTCGCGCCACCGCGAGTAGCGCCAACAGGTCGTATGCGACCGCGGCCGCGTTGAGCGCAGTGATTTGCCCGGGCGAGTCGTACGCCGGCGCAACCTCGACGACGTCGAACCCCGTGAACGACATGCCGGCGAGCGCGCGCAGGAACGCGAGTGCCTCTCGCGGTTGGAGACCCGCTACCTCGGGCGTCCCCGTCCCGGGCGCGGAGGCCGGGTCGAGCACGTCGATGTCGAACGACAGGTACGCCGGCCCGTCGCCGACCTTTGTCCGGACCCGCTCGCCGTAAGCGTCCGGGGTCATCGACACCAGATCGACGCCGTCGATCACCTCGAACCCGAGCTCGCGCGGCACGTCCATGTCCTCCGGCCCGTACAGCGGACCGCGCATGCCGGCGAGCAACGAGCGCGCCGGGTCGATCAGGCCCTCCTCGATCGCGCGACGGAACGGCGTGCCGTGGAAGTACCGCTCGCCGTAGTACTGATCCCAGGTGTCGGCGTGGGCGTCGAGCAGCACGAGCGCCACCGGGCCATGCGCTGCGTGCTGGGCGCGCAGCTCGCCGAGCACGATCGAGTGATCGCCGCCGAGCACGAGCGGCACGATCCCCGCGGCGCTCAGCAGTGGCCGGAGCTGAGCGTCGATCTGCTCGGTGGTCTTGAGCGCGTTGCCCGGCGTGACGTTCAGGTCGCCACCGTCGACCAGCGACAGCGTGGCGAACACGTCGACATCGAGCGTCGGGTGATACGGGCGCAGCAGCGTCGAGGCGGACCGAATGGCCTCGGGCCCGAAGCGCGCCCCGCTCCGGAAGCTGGTCGCGGTGTCGAACGGCACGCCGATCACCGCCGCGTCGACGTCATCGCGGGGGAGTTGCACGTGGGGCAGCCGCGCGAACGTGCGGACGCCCGTGTAGCGCGGTGCGGCGAACGGGTCCGGCGGCTCGAAGTGCGTCATCTCACGCCGGCAAGCCTATTGGGAAGAAACGACCAGCATGCTGACGTTTCTTCCCAATCGCTTCATCCCGGACCGAACCGCCAGCCCCCGCCGGTCGGGGACGGCCGGCTCGCCGCCAGCAACGAGCCGACGGTCTGTGGCGCCACCGTGTCGAGCAGAGTCGCAAGTGCGATGAACGCCTGGGCGGTCGTGAGCGCGTCGCCGAGCGCGTGATGGGGCGTCTCCGCCAGTTGCCCGAGTACGCGCGCGAGCCGGCCAAGCGAGATCCCCTCCGGCGAGGACCCGTCGCGGTGTTGCAGCCACGCCCGCCCGAGCGCCTCGGTGTCGGCGGCCGCCGGCAGCCGCACGCGCCTGCCCGCGAACTGCCGCTCGAGGAAGCTCCGCTCGATCGCCGCGGTGTGGAACACGGGGACGCGCCCGGCGAGCATTTCGAGCATGCGATCGAGCGCCTCCTCGAGCGGTGGCGCGTCGGCGAGGTCCGGCACGCGCAGCTTGTGCACAAGCACGGCCCCGTGCTGAGAGCGCCGGGTCGTGCGCACGAGCGTGTACAGGCCGCCGCCGAGCACGATCCGGCCCTCGTCGATCGGGACCGCGCCGATCGCGATGATCTCCTCGCGGCGGGGGTCGAGCCCCGTCATCTCGAGGTCGAGCGCGCACCAACGAGCCTCGCGCCACGGCGTGGCGTCGGCCGGCCGCTCGGCCTGGGCAAACTCCGCAGCGGAACCCGTCGGCGGCGACCGGCGCAGCCTCACCCTCGCAACCTCCTCATCCCCGCAACCTCCGCTGCACCGATGTCACCGCACGGAACACGTCCCGTAGGGTGTCGCGCATCAGCGGGCTGATCTCGGCGAGTTCGATCTCGTCGTCGGGCGGCTGGCCGGCGCCGATCCGGCTCATGTGATGACCGATCCGCAGCTCGAGCGCGAGGTCGAACGCGTCGGCGAGCGTCCGCGCCTCTGGTTCGCTCAGCGCTCCCACGGCGGCGGCGGCGAGCAGCCGTTCCGGCGTCGAGCCCTCGAACACACCAGCCACCGTCGAGCCCCAGCGAGCGAGCTCGACGATGGGCGCGACCGCGGCCAGCCGGATGTCGAGCCGGTCACTCCGCCCACCACCTTCCTCGAGTACCGAATCCGCGTCGAACCCCGTAGCTGGCACGGCCGCGAGCGCGCGGCGCGCCAGCGCAGCCACGACCGCATCGCGCGCCGGGCCTTCGGGCGCCGGCAACGGATCGATCGGCGTCCCCCATAGGGCGCGGCGCTCGATCAGTACCGAAAGCTCGAGCTCGTCCTCCCCGATCGCGCGGGTCCACTCCTCGGTGCTGCGCGCGACCACTTCGCCGGGGAAGCCGCACGCGCGCATTACCTCGCCCACCGACCTCATCCACTCGGCCGGCGGCGGGTCGTGACAGACCACGGCCCCACGTGCGATCGACGCCGGGGTCAGCTCGCGGCGCGCTTGAGCACCGACCGCAACCCACACGACGCCATCCCCCGGCGCCGGCGAAACCAGCTCGAGCGCGCGCGTGGTCAGCGCGTCGACGAGCGCCGACACCACGCGCACCACCTCGGGCGCGCGCAGCCGCGCCGCGTGCAGGTCGGCCACCACGTCGGGCAGCCGCTTGGCGACCACCGCGAGATCATCCGGCGAGGAAGCGCGCGAGATCGAACGCCGCGCCCCGAACCACGACTGCGACTGGGCCGGGAACAGGTCGGCGTCCTCGATCACGCCGATCAGCTGACCGCCCTCCGACACGATCGGCGCGTGCTTGATCCCGCGCTCGAGCAGCTCGAACAGCACGTCGCCACCGAGCCGGTCGGGCGTGACCGAGAACACCGGCGTGGTCATCACGGTCGCGACCGGCGCACTCAACGGCAGGCCCGCCGCGACGATCTTGGTGCGGATGTCGCGATCGGTGACGATCCCGAAGCCGCCACTGCGCAGATCGACGATCGCCGAACCCGCGCCGACCTCGGTCATCCGCCGGGCGACCTCGCGGATGCTCTCCATCGGTTCGCAGCGCACGGTCGGCGAACGGATCATTCTCGTGACCGGCCGGTGGTTCGGGGGCCCCGCCGCGAGCTCGATCTCGCGCCGATTGACGCGGTCGAGCAACGGCCGCGAGACGCTCACGGGGATTCGGTAGCAAAGCGTGTCCTCGGCGGCCCGGGCCTCGAACCCTGGCGGAAGCCCGGACAGCATCGAGGCGTGACCGAACGTGTCGCCGGTACCCAGCATGTCGAGCAGGCGCCCGTCGTGGATGATGTCGACCGCGCCCGAGTGGATCACGCGCAGGAACGTGACCGGCCCGCCGTCCTCGGTCAGGATCGCGGCACCCGACACGTAGAACTCGATCTCAGTCTGTGCCGCGACCTCCCCAAGTTCCTCCGGCGCGAGCGCGTCGAATGGAGCGCGGGCGGCCAGGAATCGCGCGATCTCACTCAGCGCCGCGTCCAGCGGGAGCTCCTCGACGTCGAGGTAGACATGTACCTAACTGAGACTACGACAGCAGCCCGAGCCGCTGTGCGCGCTGCACCGCCTCGGTCCGGTTGCGCACCTCGAGCTTGCGGTACACCGCGCTCGTGTGCTCCTTGACCGTGTGCTTGGACAGGTGGAGCTCCTCGGCAATCTCCGGGTTGGTGGCGCCGGACGCCATCAGATTCAGAACATCGCGCTCGCGGTCGGACAGTCCCATCGCGACCGGCCGGTCCTGATGATCGAACACCGTCTTGCCTAGCCCGACCATGCGCACCGCGCTCGCGATCTTCCGCGCGGGCCAATCCTTGTAGGCGAATCCCGATGCGCCAGCGGCGCGCGCCGCGTGCGGGGAGATCTCGCCGGCGCCCGAGAACAGCAGCACGCGCGTCAGCGGCTCGGTCTTGCGCAGCTGCTCGCAGATCTCCGCGCCCGACTCCTCGCCGATGAACAGGTCGACCAGCGCCACGTGCGGCCGGTAGCGCGCTACCAGCGCCAGCGCCTCCTCTCCCGAGTGCGCGCTCAGGCAGCGGTCGACCCAAGGCTGCTGGGTCAGCATCAGCCGGATGCCCCAGTGGACGACGTCGTGATCGTCGACGACGAGCACGCTTAGCTTCTCGGGACTCCGCAGCGCGGTGTCGGAGCTCATCGGGGGCTGATTCTCGACGCGGTGTCACAGCTCATCGGGCACCACCAAACGGACCTGCCAGGTGCCCGGCTCCCGCACGCCGAACTCGACGACGCCCCCGCTCTGGAGCGCCTCGAGCGCGGCTAGCCGTAGCCCCATGCCGGCGCGGTGGCGGCGGGTGCCGCTGACGCCGTCGTTGGCAACCTCGAGCACGAACGCGCCGTCGTCGCGTCCTATCCGCACGCTGACCTGGCTCGGGTTGGCGTGCTTGTGCGCGTTCCGGACGGCCTCGGCGAGCACCGACTGCGCGAGCGGCTCGAGCGCGGGCGGGACATCGCCCTCGCCGCCGGCGTTGAGCGTCACGCCGAGGTCGGGGTGCACGCGCGCGAGTCGCTCGATCTCGGCAACAAACGTGGTCTGAGTCGCACGCGGGGCCCGGCCGAGCGGGCGCTGCAGCGCGATCCGCAGATCCGACAGCGCCTCCTGCGTCTCGGCCGCGCACCGCTGCCGAGCCTCGGCCGGCAGATCGCCCTCGCCGTCGAGCGCCATCGAGACCCCGAACAGCCGCTGGATCACGACCTCATGGATGTCGCGCGCGAGATCGATCCGCTGCTCGAGTTGGTCGGCTTCCTCCGCCTGCTTGGCCACGAGGCGGGCGACCGAGGCGAGCGCGGCGGTCTTGCCGAGCGTCCACAGCAGATACCGCTCAGCGTCGTCGAGCGGCGGCTCGGTCAGCAACCGGTCGGCGAAGATCACGCCCATGGCGCGGCCGGCCGCCGCCATTGGCGCACACACGAGCCGGACTGGCTCGGGGAAGACGCTCGCGTACTCCGGCGGGAACTGCCCGGTCATGTCTCCCTCGATCTCGATCACCCGGTCCTCACGCAGCGACTGGGCCGCGATCGGTGCCGACTCGACGGTCACGTGGGCGCCGGCGAACTGCTCGAGGCTGAGGCCGTGTGCACCGGCGGCGCGAACGCGCCGGACCGCGCTGTCGTAACGAAAGATAAGCGCCCGTCGCATCCGCGCCAGCCGGCACACGGCGTCGCACAACCGGTCGTAGAACCCCTCGCCGACCCCCGGAGCCACCTCGGCCTGCGACAGGACCTCGACGAACAACTCGAGCGCGTCGATTCCGACTTCGGAGCGCGCGCTCAGAGAGAGTCCATCAGCGCGAACCGCAGCGCCTGCTGCGGTTCCAGATACACCCGCCAGGTCTCCTCGCAGCGTGGGCATCGGCATTCGACGGACGGATCGTATCCGTCGAGTGCGGCGTGCCATTCGATGTCGTCGCTGCGCAGGCAGATCGGACACGCGAGCGACGCGATCACGAGCGAATCCGGGTCGTCGCTGCGGAACCTGGCCGTGTCGGCGAGCGTAGCCATGGCCCTTAGGTTGCTCGCCTCCGCGGTGACGGGCAACCCGGGCCGGGGACACAACCCCCCGGGTGGGGGGAGGGACTCCTCCGTGCCTTCGCCCGGTTCACACGCCCGCGAACGTCGCGGCCGCGTCGACGCGCGCGATCGGGTGCTTGCCCCAGCGGCACGCGGTGGCGTAGTCGAGCAGACGGCTCATGTAGTCGCGCAGCGGCGCGACGCTGATCCCGGCCGGCTCGAGTCGCGCGCGCGCCAACGCGTCGTCGAATGTGGTCGTCACCGAGAAGTACGGGAAGTACGCCCGTCCTTCCTCGAACATCGAGCGTCCCATCCCGTCGTGTTCGAGCAATTCAAACTCGTCCGGCTTGAGCAGACGCGGCGACGGCTGGCGGAAGTAGCCGCTCGCGAGCTCGGCGATCTCGCCGATCGTGCTCGCGTCCGCGCCGGCCGTGAGGTGATAGGTCTGCCCGACGCCGCCGGCGCCGTCGCACAGCTCGTAGATCGCGTCGGCGACGTAGTCGATCGAGACCACGTCGACCGGCGAGGACGCCAGCGCCGGGACCGCGGGGAACAGTCCGCGCGCGAGCGCCCGCAGCGGCCAGTAGAGCACGTTGAAGGCGGCGGTCCAGCCGCTGTTGCGGTCGCCCACGACGATGCTCGGTCGCAGGATCGTGAACGGCAGTCCCGGCCGCGAGCGTACGAGCCGCTCGGCCTCGAACTTTGATTGCTCGTAGGAGTTGTGGAAGCTCTGACCGACGTCGTGGTCGCACTCGAAGAAGCGGCCGGCGTGGGTGCCGGCGACGTACGCGGTCGAGATCTGGGCGTAGCGCTCGAGCGCGCCGAGTTCGCGCGCACGGCCGGCCAGCTCGAGCATCCGCCGGGTGCCCTCGACGTTGATCGCCCTCGCGTCCTCGAGCGTTTGATCGAATGACACCGACGCGGCGCCGTGCATGATCATCGTCGCCCGCGACGCTAGCCATTCCCAGCGAGCCCCGTCGAGGCCGAGGCGCGGCGCCGTCAGATCGCCGGCAAGCACCGTGACCCGGTCCGCGAAGTGCCCGGCGCGATCCCCGAACAGGTTCTCGAGCACCGCGTCGATCCGCTCACGCGCGGCGTCGTCGCTCCCGGCGCGGACGATCGTGAGCACCGGGCGCTCGGTCCGCTCGAGGTACCGGGCGAGCAGCTCCATGCCGACAAACCCGGTCGCGCCGGTGAGCAGGATGGCCCCGTCCGGGCGCGTCATTCGGCCACCTCCGGGCTCAGCGAGCGAAGCGCCCAGGTCAGTCGTTGCCGGGTCTGATCGGGCGTGATCAGCTCGTCGATGTGCCCGGCCGCGGCGGCAACCCGCGGGCACAGGTTGGTCTCGGCGTAGCGGTCAGCGAGATGGTTGCGGGCGGCGTCGGGGTCCTCGGCCGCCTCGAGCTCCCGCCGGTTGATGATCCCGACCGCGGACTTGGCGGCCATCACGCCGATCTCGGCGTTCGGCCACGCGAACACGTAGTCCGCCCCGAGGTCCTTGGAGTTCATCGTGATGTACGCGCCGCCGAACGCCTTGCGCAGGATCAGCGTCACCCGCGGCACCTCGGCCGCCGCGAACGCGTGCACGAAGTCCGCGCCGAACCGAATCACGCCGCTTCGCTCCTGCTTGGTGCCGGGCATGTACCCGGGGGTGTCGACCAACACCACGAGCGGGATCCCGAAGGCGTTGCACTTGTTCACGAACCGGGCGCCCTTCTGGGCGGCGTCCGCGTCGATGATGCCGCCGAGGTAGCGCGGCTGGTTAGCGACGATGCCGACCGTGTGGCCGTCGAGCCGCGCGAACCCGGTGACGAGGTTGCGTGCCCAGCCGGCCGACGCCTCGAGCATCTCGCCACCGTCGACGACCGCGCGGACGACGTCGCGCACGTCGTACACGCTGCGCCCGTCCTCGGGGACCGGCCCCGACGGGTCGTGCCCGAGCGGCGGCCGCGCGGACAGCACCGGCGGCCGCGCGCCGCGGTGGCGCGGCAGGTACCCGAGCAGCTCGCGCGCCAGGTACGCGGCGTTGACGTCGGTCGGCGCGACGAAATGGCATACCCCGCTGCGCTCGTGGACGCGCGTGCCGCCGAGCTGAGCGGCGGTCACGTCCTCGCCGAGCGCCTCACGCACGACGCTCGGTCCGGTCAGGAACATGCTCGACTCCTCGGTCATCACGACCCAATCGGTCAGCGCCGGCGAGTACGCGGCGCCGCCGGCGGACAGGCCGGTGATGATCGACACCTGGGGAACGCGACCCGAGAGCTTCACGATCCGGTGGAAGATGCGCCCGTAACCGCCGAGCGCGGCCACGCCCTCCTGCATCCGCGCGCCGCCCGAGGCCACGAACCCGACGACGGGCGCGCGCGACTTGTCAGCAAGCTCGAGCACGCGCACGATCGTGTTCGCGTGCTGCTCACCGAGCGAGCCGCCGGCGAAGCTCGAGTCCTGCGCATAGCAGAACACCGGCCGCCCGTCGACCTGGCCGGCGCCGGCGACGACTCCGTCGCCCGCGCGGGCCTTCTCGCCCATCGCGACCGAGATCACCTCGGAGCGGATCAGCTCGAGCGTGCCCGGATCGCACAGCGTCTCGAGGCGCTCGAGCGGGTCAAGCGGCGTTGTCTCGGTGCGGGGTGCAAGCGTGACGCTCACGACGCACCCCCGAGGCACAGCACCGCGTTGTGGCCGCCGAACCCGAACGAGTTCGAAAGTGCGACGAGCCGACCGTGGCCGTTCCCGTTGCCGCCGTTTCCGTTGCCGCCGTTTCCGTTGCCGCCGGCGAGCGCTCGGGGCCCGTCGGGGACGTAGTCCAGGTCGAGCCCCTCGTCCTGCTCCTCGTAATTGAGCGTCGGCGGCGCGACGCGCTCGGCCAGCGCGATGATCGTCGCGATCGCCTCGACCGCGCCGGCAGCGCCGAGCAGGTGTCCAATCGCGGACTTCGTCGAGGACACCGGGATGTCGTACGCCCGCTCCCCGAGCGCGAGCTTGATCGCCTCGGTCTCCGAGCGGTCGTTGAGCGGCGTCGAAGTGCCGTGGGCATTGATGTAGTCGATGTCCTCTGGAGTCACCCCCGCGCTCTTCATTGCACGAGTGATCGCAAGCGATGCGGGCCGGCCGGTCGGCTCAGGCGCGGTCAGGTGATACGCGTCGGCGGTCGATGCGTAGCCGAGCACCTCGCCGAGCACGGTCGCGCCGCGCGCCGTCGCGAGCTCCTCGGACTCGAGCACGAGCACGCCCGCGCCCTCGCCCATCACGAACCCGTCTCGGCGGGCATCGAACGGCCGCGAGATCCCCGTCGGCGAAGTCGCATCCATCGACGCAAAAGCAGCCTTCGCGAGCGGAGTGAGCGTCGCCTCCGCCCCGCCGGCGACGATTGCCTGTGCCTCTCCAGCTTTGATCATCCGCGCGGCTTCGCCGATCGCGTGGGTGCCCGACGCGCACGCCGACATGACGCCGAATACGGGCCCGCGCAGCCCGTGGCGCATCGCGACCAGGCCGGCGGCCGCGTTGCCCATGATCAGCGGAATCGCGAGCGGCGACACGCGCTCGGGCCCACGGTCGCGCAGCACGTTGCACTGGCTCTCGAACGTCCACATCCCGCCGATTCCTGAGCCGATCACGCAGCCGATGTCAGCGCCGTCCACAGGCGGATCATCAGCGCCCCATCCCGCGTCGGCGACGGCCTGCGTGCTCGCCGAGATGGCGAGCTGGGCGAAGCGGTCGCTCCGCCGAACCTCCTTGACCGTCATGAACTCCTTTGGGTCGAAGTCAGTACACGCGCCGAGGCCGTCCTCGATCCCGCTGCGACCGGCGGTCCAGCCGTCGTACAGCTCGCGCGCGCCGACGCCGAGGGGCGACACCGCGCCGATGCCCGTGATCAGGACGCGGCCGCTCATGCAGCACCCCACTGGACCACGGTGGCGCCCCACGTGAAGCCCGCGCCGAACGCGCCGAGCAGCACGCGATGCCCCGCCTTCAGCCGCCCCTGGTCCTCGACGTGCGCGAGCGCCAGCGGAAGCGTGGCCGCAGAGGTGTTGCCGTACTCGGAGATGCAGTCGACGACCCGATCGGCCGGCAGGCTCAGCCGCTCGCCGACCGCGCTCAGGATACGTCCGTTCGCCTGGTGGTAGACGAACAGGTCGATGTCGTCCAGGCGCGTGCCGGCAGCGCGCGCGGCCTGCACCGTGGACAGCGAGAGACGCGCTACCGCCTCGCGGAACGTCTCGTGGCCGCGCATCCGGATCACGCCCTGTTCGCGCGGGACGATGATGTGATCGGCGCCCGCGCCGTCCGCGCCGAGCACGATCGGCCCGATGCGGGTGGTCTCGCCGGTGGCGGTGAGCACGACCGCGCCGGCGCCGTCGGCGAACACGGCCGCAGTCGTTCGGTCCTCTGGGTCGAGGATCCGTGACATCAGGTCTGCGCCGATCACGAGCACGCACTGCGCGCGGCCCGCCTCGATCTGGCCGGTGCCGACCGCCAGCGCCGACAAAAAGCCCGTGCACGCCGCGCCGACGTCGAACGCGCCAGCGCGGACGGCGCCGAGTTCGTGAGCGACGAGCGGTGCCGCGTTCGGCATGACCTCGTCCGGGGTGGTGGTGGCGACAATCACGAGGTCGACCTGCTCGGGCGAGATCCCCGCGCTTCGCAGCGCGGCCGCGCCGGCGCCGGCCGCGTGGGTGGTGAGGCGCTCGCCCGGCTGGGCGATGCGCCGCGAGCGGATCCCGGTGCGCCGGACGATCCACTCATCGCTGACGCCGATCCGCGCCGCGACCTCGGCGTTCGGGACGACCGTATGGGGCAGGCTCGCACCGACCGACGCGATCGCGGCGCCGTACGGGGGGCCGTGGACTTCGCTCTCAGTGGTCGCGAGGTCGGTATCGAGCGCTGGCAGCGTCGTGCTCATGGGAGACACGTTCGCCAAAGCCAGCGGTGATGCCAATGGCCAGGTGGCCCAAACCCGACACGCGGGGGGTTCCAGCCGGACGACGTAACACGAGCTTCTTATTTGGGTAGCGGCCGGGTGAGGCGACCCGATCAGGGCGCCTCACCGCGTTCCGCAACTGAACTTCTTACGCCTGCGCGACCTGCTCGCGGTCGGCCGCCATCGGGCCGGTCCGGTCCCACACCGGCCGCACCTCGACCGAGCCGCCGAACCCAACCGCCGGCAGGCGGGTTGCGTGATCGAGCGCGGTGTCGAGATCCGGGCAGTTGAGCAGGTAGTAGCCGGCCAGGAACTCCTTGGTCTCGGCGAACGGACCGTCGGTGAACTGCGTCTGCCCGTCGTGCTCGCGCACGGTGGTCGCGGTATCCGCGCGCTCGAGGGCGTCGCCGCCGACCAACACTCCGGCCTCCACGAGGCTCTGCGTGTAGGCGTCGTAACGGGACCCGATCTCCTGCAACTGCTCCGGGGTCGCCTCGCCGGCGTCCGCGGGGTTGTAGATCAAGAGCATGTACTGGGGCATCTCGCCTCCTTGAAGGGTTGGTTCGCCGCAGGCTGTTTCGCGGCTTCAACCCTATGACGGACGAGCGTGCCGCGTTTCGACACGCTCGTCCATTTTCTGTCAGGCGATCCGCTACCAGCCGCGGCCCTCGCCGCCGATGCCGGGCAGGACCTGCGTGCCCTCGAGCCTGACCGCCTGCAGCGCGTCGGGATCGAGGCCCAGCAGACGCAGGACCGTCGGGGCGATCTGGGTCGTCTCGACCCACCGGTCCGACGACCTCGGCCGGACGGTGCCGGGGGCGTAGACGAGCAGCGGCACGTCCCGGTCACCCGGGTTATCGCCACCGTGCTCGGCGATCTTCGTGCCGCCCGTGTAGACGACGCCGACCTGAACGCGACCGAACACGTCCGGGTACCGCGGGTCCGAGTACGGCACGCCGAAGAAGTCGGCCGCCTCATGACCGGCGTAGATTTGCGCCAGCCCCGAGTGCGGGACCGACTCGGTGCCGTTGCCGTTCGGGCCGCGGGTGTTGTTGCCGTCGTTGTTGTAGAGCACCGCCGTCGCGTTGTGGTTCCACAGGTAGCTCTTGACGAAGTCGGCCCCTTGCTGCGTCTTGACCGACAGGTAGCTCTGCCACAGATCGTCGTCGGTTCCGGCGACGATCAGGTTGCTCTTGTCACCCGTCTGCGCCGTCCACGCCGCGTTGATCGCGCTGATGATCGGGCCGTCCTTGATCCGCTTCAGGAGCAGCGGATCCTGAGGCGACTGGCCGTGCTTGGCCGTGATGATGATCGCTGTGGAGGAGGCGAGACCGTCCTGCTGGATCGTCGCGTCCATCCGCGCCAGCTGGTCGTTGACGTAGTCGAGCGCGCTGACCAGCAACGGGCCCGGCGTCGTCGTGCCCGGCAAGTAGCCGGCGAGCTCGGTCGGTCCCTCCGTGTAGGTGCCGTTCGCGTTCTCGGTCAGCGTGCTGGGCGAGTCGACCTTCTCGGCCACCGAAACCGTCTGGAAGTTCATCCCGAGGATCGCCGGCGTGCCCACGTGGGTCTTACCGCTGTGGTCGTATCCGTTGATCTCGTTGATGACCGCCTGCACCTTGTAACCGTCGTACTGCTTGGTCGCGGCGTCGTCGTGCGCCCAATCGGTGTCGGTTGGGTAGGGCGTGCCGTCCGGCTCGACGGCCTGCGAATCGATCTCCGGGCCGAAGAAGTCATCGATGGCCGTGCCACCCGAACCGTGGCCGTTGAACGACGTGTAGATCGCGTGCTTGTCAGACCAAGCCGTGCGCATACCGGCGTTGTGGATCACACCGAAGATCGAGTTGACCTTCAGGTAGTCCCACGGCTGGATCGGCTGGCAGGTCTTCGGGTCGACCGGGAAGTTCTTCGGGTTCAGACCCGACTGCGGGCGCGGAGTCAGACCCATGATCAGGCCCGGGTTCGTGTCATCGCCGTTCGTGTAGATCGAGCCGCCCTCATCGAACGACGGGAACGTTTGGCCGCTCCCGTTGTTGAGCAGGTCGGGCACGGCCGGAAGACTGTCGTCCGGCGAGTCGTAGATCACGTCGCCGCCGGTCGCGGGCTGACCGGGGGTGCACGTGGCGCCGGTCGGCTGACCGCCGATCGCGCTCGGCTCGTCAACCCCGTGGCTGTACTCGACGTCGTAGTAAACGCCGGTCGCGCGCGGGTCGCCGCCGGTCATGATCGCGGTGCCGCCAGGATCGGAGTCCGACGGGTCCGAGGTGTGGTTGTTGGTGAACTCGGCGCCACCGGAGGCGAGCCTGGCGAGCTCCGAGTCCGGATGCTTGGCGATGTACCAGTTGAGGTCGGACTGGTGCATACCGTCGACCGAGATGAGTAGGACGTGCTGGATCGAGTTCCGGTGGTGACCGTGATCGCCGTTACCGCCGTGATCGGAGTGCGCCGACACAGCGGCCGCGGACCCTCCGATCGCGCTGGCGGCGATCACCGCGACCGCCCCCAGCTTCGTGACTCTGCGCATACGAATAGCTCCTCTCTTGAGAGTCAGGAGGCGGGACTTATATGGACGCCGGTGACGGCGGTCGTTACCGACCCGTGTCCGGGTTATGTGCGAATGCTTAGGTTTAAGCGCGGTGCGGGGCCTCGGTGGGATGGCCCGCGGGACCTCCGGCGGCGAGTTCGTCGATCAGCGCCGCCAGGCGGACCAGCAGATCGGGAGCGAGCTCCTGCTCGGCCGCCGGCAACGATTCGTAGAACGCGCGCTGCCGTCCTCGCAGCCAGTCCTGCTCGTCGCACAGCAGCTCGTTGCCGAGATCGGTCAGGCTGACTGCCACCGCCCGGCGGTCCTCCTCCGAGCGCACCCGACGGACGATCCCGCGGCGCTCGAGTGCGTCGAGGATGCGCGTGGCCGTCGACGGCGTGATCCCGGCGTGGCCAGCCAGCTCCTGCACCCGCGCCACCGGGCGCGTCGTCAGCAGCTCGAGCAGGCCGTACTGGGACAGCGTGAGGCCGCCGTTGGAGGCCGCCGCTCCCCGCGCGCGCCGCACCGCCTGAGCGAACGCATCGAAGCTCGTGAGGAAATCGGCGCTGACGTTCGACTCCATTCCTCTTGAGATTATCGCGCTTGCCATGCTAATATTTGGCATGCTAACGATTTTCGTAGATCCTGGAGCAAGACCATGTTCCGAAACATCCTCGTCAGCATCGACGGGTCCGACCATTCGGACCGGGCCCTCGACGAAGCGATCGACATCGCCCGCGCCGACCAGGCGCGCCTAACGATCCTGACCGCGATCCCCCAACCGCCGGTATGGGCGGCCTCGGCGATGGCCGCCGGCGCGTGCGCCGTGTCAGCGGCGGAACTCGAGAAGGAGGCCGTCGACAACATGCGCCGCGCGGTCAAGCGGGTCCCCGCCGACGTGCCGGTCACCACGATCATCAGCCGCAAGCCGATCCGCAACGCCTTGTTGAACCGCCTGGACGAAGGCAACTTCGACCTGCTCGTGATGGGCTCTCGCGGACGCGGCGCGCTGAGCGCCTCCTTGCTCGGGAGCGTCAGCCACTACGCGCTTAACCACTGCCCGATCCCGGTGCTGATCGTCCACGCCGACCGCCCGCCCGAAACTTCCGACGCCGAGTGCGCCGGCGAGACACCGGAACGCTCCTCCGCAAAGCCCGACGCAGCCGCCGGGCCGGGAGCGCCGGCGGCGCTCCCGGCGTAGAGGAGCTTGTCGGCGCTGACTCACCTGTAAAACACGACATTTCGCGTCTACCAGCGAAGCGTTGCCGTGCTATGCACGCTCCACGTGCCTGACACGGCACGGCTCGCTCGGAACACGTCGTTTGTCGCGTTATGCATGATCCGCGAGGCGCCGCGCGCCGGCAACCCGCCCCCACGCGCTCCAGGTGCCCGCCTTTAACGGCCCGCCGACCCCACCACCGCGGAACAACTAGTACAACCCAGGCGGCGCACGCGCCCCACCGCCCAGCGCCTCAGGCTCCGGGGCGGAGCAATCACTGAATCGGCGGTGCGCAGGGTTCTAACGTCAACCGGGCACGCCCGAAATCATACGCGACACTAGTCCGGCGCCATCAACGCCACCGTCGCGTCGATGACATCCTCGAGCGGCGGGAGCTTGGTATTCGGCATCGGCATCTGGCGCTGCGACGAGCGCGTGTAGCAGGCGCCGATGAACATCATCGCGACCGCGTAGGGATCGATACCCACGCGGGCGCGGCCCGCTGCCTGCTCGGCGGCGAGGTAGTCGCCGATCGCCCGTACGCCGCGATGAGGCCCAAGGTCGTCCTCGGCCATGTAGGTCGCCATCGAGTCGCGTAACTCGGCGTCAGACTGGGCGGCGGCGATCACCGGCAACACCCCGTCGAGGAAGTCTTCGAGCGTGTGCCCGTAAAGGCTCAGCACCGTCCGCGAATCGGTACCCGGTTCGACGCCTCCCTCGGCGAGCGCCTTCAGCGGGCGCAGGCTCTCCTCGAAGACCGCCTGGAGCAGGCCGAAGCGATCCTTGTAGTGGTAGAAGACGCTCGCCTCCGAGACGCTGGCGAGGCTCGCCACCTCGCGCGCCGTGAGCCGTGCGATCCCGCGCTCGCGGATCACCTGGAGCGCAGCGGCAAGGATCGCCTCGCGACCGCCGGCGGGCGGTCGACCACGACGCTTGGGTGTTTGATGGGCTCCGGTCACAACTTGTCCTCAATTCCTGATTGCCTACTCAGTATATATGTTATTCTGAGCGCTCGCTCAGGAATAGGAGGTAGCCCCGATGGATCGCAAGTGGTGGACCCTGCTCGCCGTCTGCACCGGCGTGTTCATGCTCCTGCTGGACATCACGATCGTCAACGTCGCGCTGCCCTACATCCAGCAGGCGTTCCATGCCTCGCTCGCCGACCTTCAGTGGGTAATCGACGCGTACGCGCTGACGCTCGCGGCTTTCCTCCTCACCGCGGGATCGGTCGCCGACCTCGCCGGCCGCCGGCTGGTGTTCGCGGTCGGAATCGTCGTGTTCACGATCGGATCGGCGCTGTGCGGACTGGCCGGCGATCCGACGTTCCTCACGCTGTCACGCGCGTTCCAGGGCATCGGCGGCGCGATCATGTTCGCCACATCGCTGGCGCTGCTGGCCGACGCCTTTCCCCCGCGCGAGCGCGGGGTCGCGTTCGGCGTGTTCGGCGCGGTGACCGGCATCGCCGTGGCCATCGGCCCGGTGCTCGGCGGCGCGCTGACTAGTTGGCTCTCGTGGCGGTGGATCTTCTTCGTGAACCTCCCGATCGGCGTGTTCGCGCTGATCGTCACGCTGCGCGAGGTGCAGGAGTCCAAGGCGCCGGTCGCCAAGCGGCCCGACTGGCTCGGCTTTGTCACGTTCACGCTCGGACTGACCGGGCTCGTCTACGGCTTGATCCGCAGCCATCCGGACGGCTGGGGCTCGACCACCGTGGTGGCCTCACTGGGAGCCGCCGTGGTTCTGCTGAGCGCGTTCCTCGTCGTCGAGATGCGCAGCCGCGCCCCGATGCTGGATCTGAAGCTACTCCGGGTCCCCACTTTCAACGGCGGGTTGATCGCGGCCTTTGCGCTGTCGGCCTCGGTCTTCTCGCTGCTGACCTACCTCGTTCTCTACCTCCAGAACGTGCTCGGGTCCTCGGCGATCGACACCGGCCTGCGCCTCCTGCCCTACACGGGCGCGATCTTCCTCACCGCGGGTCTCGCCGGCCGGCTCACCGGTCACGTGCCGACGAAGCTCCTGATCGCCCCCGGATTTGCGCTTCTTGGCGCCGGACTCGTGCTGATGCACGGGATCGCCCCGAGCGACACCTGGACGCATCTGCTGCCCGGGCTCGTCGTCGCGGGCGTCGGCACCGGTCTCATCAACGTGCCGCTCGCCTCGACCGCGGTTGGCGTGGTCGAGCCCGCGCGCGCCGGCATGGCCTCCGGGATCAACTCGACGTTCCGCCAGATCGGGATCGCCACCGGTGTCGCGGCGCTGGGCAGCATCCTCGCCACCGACGTCTCGAGTTCGGTGGTTTCGAAGCTGTCCGGCAGTCCGCTCGCGAGCGGCTCACACGCGCTCGCGAGCGCCATCAGCAACGGCAGCGTCCTCCAGGCGATGCACGGCGTGGCACCCCGGTTCCGCGGCATCGCTGAAGCCGCCGCCAGGAGCAGCTTCGTCGACGGCCTGAACACGATCATCCTGATCGGCGCGATCATCGCATTCGTCGCCGCCGTCCTGACGCTGCTGCTGATCCGGCAACGCGACTTCGTCGACGTCCATCCCGCGCAGCCGACTGACGGGCCTCCGACGGCGCAGGCCGGCGCACCGCCGGCGACCGTGGCCGCCGGCTAAGAGCGACCACGACCCACCGACGGGACCATGGCGCGCCCGTCCTAAGATCAGTCATATGCGCCTCTCCGTTCTCGACCAATCGCCGATCTCGGAGGGCTCGACCGGCGCCGACGCGCTCCGCAACACGCTCGACCTCGCGCAACTCACCGACGAGCTCGGCTACCACCGCTACTGGGTGGCAGAGCACCACGGCGGCCCGATGCTGGCGGGCGGCAGCCCCGAGGCGCTGATCGGCCCGATCGCGTCCGTCACCGAAGGGATCCGGGTCGGCAGCGGGGGCGTGATGCTTCCCCACTACAGCCCGTTCAAGGTCGCCGAGACGTTCACGATCCTCGCCGGCCTGTTCCCGGGCCGGATCGACCTCGGCCTCGGCCGGGCCGCCGGCACGGACCCGATGACCACGTTCGCGCTCCAGCGCGACCGCCGCCAGGCCGCGCCCGACGACTTCCCGCAGCAACTCGGCGAGCTGCTCGCGTACCTCGACGACAGCCTCCCGGAGGACCACCCGTTCGCACGGCTCGCCGGCGTGCTGCCCGGACGACCCGAGCTGCCGGTCCCGTGGCTGCTCGGCTCCTCGCCGCAGAGCGCGATCTGGGCAGGCCAACTCGCGCTTCCGTACGCGTTCGCGGACTTCATCAACTCCGAGGGGGCCGACATCGCCAAGCTCTACCGCGAGCGCTTCGAGCCCGCACGCGATCTCCAGGCGCCGCGGACGGCGGTGGCGGTCTGGGCGCTGTGCGCGCCGACCGACGAGGAGGCCGAGTTCCTGGCCACGAGCAGCCGCATGAGCTTCACGCTGCTGCGCCAGAACCGGCTGATCCCGGTCCCGCCGCCCGAGAAGGCGGTCGAGTTCCTCCGGCGCGAGGGCAAGAGCCCCTCGGGCGGCCGGCCCGGGCGGCGCAGCATCCTCGGCACGCCCGACAAGGTCCGCGCCGGCATCGAGGAGGTCGCGGTCGAGTACGGCGCGGAGGAGGTGATCGTCGTCACGATTACCTACGACCACCAGGTGCGCCGGCGCTCCTATGAGCTGATCGCCGAGGCCTTCGACCTCGAGCCGCGCGCGCTTACGAGCCCAGCTCTTTCGTCGCCGCGCTGACGAACCCGGCGGCCATCGCCTCGCCGATCCCGCCGAGCGGCAGAAACCGGGGGACATCGAGGTTCGCCGCCAGGTCCAGCCGAATCGATGTCGACTGCCCGCCGGCCACGAACCAGTTCACGTCGAACTTCTCGCCGTCGGATCCATGATGCGGGATCCGGCTCAGCCTCACCGCGCCCGGTGGATCGCGCTTGACCTCCATAGTCAGGTCGAAATCGCGGGTGATCGGTCCGTGCTGAACGCGCAGCTTGGTGTGCGCCTTGGTCGGCCGGCCCTGGTCGTCACGCTCCAGCACCTCAACCTCCTTGACGACCTCCGGGTACCAGTTCGGGTAGCGATCTACGGCGGCGAGCAGCGACAAGCAAGCATCCGGCGAAGCGGCAGTCGTCCCCTCGGCGTGTCCGGTGAGCTCCTTCACGGGACGCCGGATCCTACGCCGTGGCCGCCTCCAGCGATCGGCCCGTGGCCTGGATCCCGAACAGGATCAGCCCGCCCGCAGCCAGCCCGGAGATCCCCATCACCAGGAACGAGGACGAGAAGCCCCACGCCGAGTTCGCGCCAAGCACGATCAGCGGCGCGATCGCGCCACCGATGTGACCGAGTCCGTCGCTCAGCGCGACCCCGGTGGCGCGCGCGTTGGTGGTGAAGTGCTCGGCGGTGTACGTGTACAGCATCGGCACCAGCAGCCCGATCGTCATCGAGGCGATGAAGCCGAACACGATGATCACCGCGGGGGATACGAAGTAGCCGATCACGAACAGCGAGATCGCCCACGCCACCGCGAACAGCGCGGTCGAGTACTTGCGCTCAAACCGATCGCTGAACCGGGTGGTCGCGAACGCGCCGACCAGGAACCCGATCCCCGACACGACGAGGTAAGTCGTGCTGTCGGCGAGGCTGTAGCCCTTGTCGGTGAACAGCGTCAGCGCGAGCGTCAGCCAGCCGTAGTTGCCGATGTAGTACACGAACCAGATCGAGACGAACAGCAGCACACGCCCGGCCATCGGCGCTCTGAGCAGCGCCCTGACAGGGATGCGCTCGGCCGGCGCCTCGTCCGGCACGGGCTCAGGTTCGGGTAGCCGGTCGCCATCGATTACCTCGATGGCGGTCTGCTCGGCCTCTGCGACCATCTCGCGAGCCTCGTCCGTGCGGCCCTGCGAGACGAGCCACCGCGGCGACGGCGGCAGGCCGCGCCGCATGAACAGAATCGTCGCCCCGCCGAGCGCACCGATTAGGAACATAATCCGCCACCCCGAGGCGAACGTGGGTACGAGTGCTCGCGCGACGAACGGCACCACCGAGAACCCCGCGTACGCCGCCGTCGTGGCCCAGCTCGTGTAGCGGCCGCGCAGGCGCGCGGGCGACAGTTCGCCGATATACGTAGTGACCGCGGCAATCTCCGCGCCGATGCCGAGCCCCGCGAGGAAGCGGAACACGATCAGCTCAGTGACGTTGGTGCTCGCCGCGGCGAGCACGGTGCCCACCGAGAACACCGCCACCTGCCCTGGGCTCCCTTGCCGTCGTCCCTCGGGTGACCCTGCTCTGCGGCGCTGTGGGTGACATATACCTCTCCTTTCACCCATCGCCTACCCACGACCACCGCACCCGAAAACCGGGCGGCCCCCACCCGGGACAGCTCCAACGTCCGCGCCGGTTATGCCGCCAGGCCGACGTGGCCGGCTGCGTTCCCGCGGCTCGAGTGCACGCGGATGGTGGTGCCCGCGGCGCTGGTGCGCACCTCGACGAGATCGCACAGCTGGTTGACCATCCACAGGCCGAGCCCACCGGTGCCGGAGATTTGATGCCGGCGGCCAGCCAGCGGATCCGCGATGTGACCCGCGTCCTCGATCTGGAAGATCAGCTCTCCGCCGGCCTGCCAGAAGCGGAGCACCCCGTGGGTGTCCGCATGCTTGACGGTGTTCGTCGTCAGCTCGTTGATCGCGATCACGAGCGCGCCGGCGTGGTCGGCATCGAGCCCCGAAGCGGCGGCCAGTCCACCCACCCACGCGCGCAGCTGCCCGAGGTCGCCGATCTCGAACGGGCGTTCGAGTGCGCTCGGCGGCGGATCGGTGAGCGGCTGCTCGCAGCCGTCCGGCACCGCGCCGTGGTCATACGCCGAGCTCGGTTCGAGGCGCCGGTTGCGGACCACACCGGGGTGCGTGTGCTCGGCGTCGGCCAGCACGTAGTCATCGAGTCCCTCGACGTCGTACGGGCAAAGCACGCTGATGTCGGCGTCGGGCCACGCGAGGTTGATCAGCGCCTCGTGCCGGGTCGCCTCCAGGATCTCCTCGAGCGAGCGGCCCGGCCAGATCGGCTCGCCGACATACCGAAGCGGCTTGCCCGCGTGCCGTCCGATCATCCCCAGCACGGCGGGGATGATCCGGCCTGGGTTCCGTCCGAGCTCGAACATGTCGAGCAGCTCGATCGTGTCCGCGCGGGGGCCGAGTTCGGCCCGCAGGAGCGTCAGCTTGGGCGCCGGCACCGCGATCGCCACCGGCTCGTCGCGCTCGAGCCCGGGGTTGATGAAGTCGAGGATGCCCCTGATGTACTCGTCGGAGTCCCGGTAGAAGAGCGCTTGATGCGCCTCAGGCTGCGCCAAGCTGTCTTCGCAGGCGGTCACGGGTACGGTTGCTCCCAATCGCAATAACGATCCGGCCAGGTCTCGGCCCCACCCTAAGTATTTCCAGCGGCGCCGGGTCCTAACACCGAGTTGTGAGAATTCCGCCAGACGGCTAGGAGCCGTCGGAAGACTGCTCGCCGGCGGCCAGCAGATCCTCCGGCGCGTCAACCACGGTCAGCAGGTCGCGCACGCCGGTCAGCGTCAGCACCCGCTCGACCTGATCCGCGCCCTTGACCAGCGCGAACCGCCGCCCCGTCTCGTGCGCGCGCTGGTGCGCGCTCAGCAGCACGCGCAGCCCGGTCGAGTCCATGAACTCGATCTGCCGCAGATCGAGGATCACAAGCTCGGCACCGGCGTCGAAGGCGCGCGTCAGCCGGTCCTCGAGCTCAGGGCTCGTGCGCAGATCGAGCTCGCCGGTCACCGCCAGCACGGTCGCGCCGCCTTGTTCTTGCACCTCTACGCTGAAATCGTTGTTCACGGCTACTCACCCACCGCCCGCAGAACGAAACGACTCCGGAAAGTTACCACCGAGTAGGGTCGCGAACGTTACGGGTCAGCCGTCGCCGGGATCGTGCCATTCGGTGGCGAGGATCCGCTCGCCGCTGCTCGTCGCCAGCGCTAGGTGAAGCGCTGCGGGCACGATGATGTCGGGGTCGAGCAAATCGACCGTTTCGGGCAGCCCCTCCGGGATCATCCCGGTGTTGGTCGCGCCGCCGGGGGCGAGCAGGTTTATGTGAACCCCGGTTCCCTCGAGCTCGGCCGCCCAGACGGTCGTCATCGCCTCGAGCGCCGCCTTCGACGGGCCGTAGGGGGAGAAACCGCGGCGCACCATCGTCGAGTGGTTGATCGTGACGTTGATGATGCTTCCGCCGCCGGCCGCGACCATGTGCGGCACAACCGCGCGGGACATCAGGAACACCCCGACAACGTTCGTCTCGATCACGAGGCGCCACGCATCGGGGTCCGCCTCCCAGAACGGCTGCGGGTCGGTCATGAACCGCGGGTTGACGAACCGCATCCCGCGGGCGGCGTTGTTGACGAGCACGTCGATACGCCCGCGCACATCGAGCGCCCGCGCGACGAGCCGCTCGACGTCGTCCGGGACGGTCACGTCGGCCTGCACGGCCTGGATGCTCCCCGGGAGCGACTCGCCCAGCGCCGCGACCGCCTCGGCATCAGCGGCGTTCCGCGCCGCGCTGATCACCACATCCGCGCCGGCTTGCGCGTACGCCAGCGCGATCGATCGGCCGATTCCGCGCCCACCACCGGTCACGATCGCGACACGGTGTTGGAGGTCGGAGCCCACTCAGTTACAGAGTAGGCAATGCCCGGTGTCGCACGAGCACGCGGGCAGCTCCAAGCTGAGCTGGTCGGGATCCCAGCGGCGGAGCCAGTCGCGCGCGACGGGCTCGGTCCGGTCGGCCGGCCCGCCGGGCCAGCACGCCCCGATCATCAGCGACGCGAGCCGGCGCGCATCGGCGCGGCCGAGCGGTGCGGCTGCATCGATGTGGTGTTGAAGCTCTTCCCGGTCCATCATCGTGCCGAGCAGATACCCGTTTCTGCACAAATCTCACCTACGCGGGCGCGACTCCGATCGCCAGCACGTCGGGGAGCGCAGATTCGAGCCGGTCCCACGTCTCGCCGGCATCGCCCGTCACCAGCATCGGTCCGCCGCGGAGCCCGACCAGCAGCCGATCCGGCTGTCCGGGCAGCGCCCCCAGCGCGTACGGCATCCGCCGGAGTGCCGGGTCCTCGCCCCAGCGATCGTCGATCGCCGACCACCCGTTCCCGCGCGAGCGCAACAGCAGCGACTGCCCGTCAGCGCGGCTGTGGGCGGCGTACGGACCGCGGCTGATCGACGCGTACCACAGGTCGGGGTCGGCCGGATCGGCCGCGGTCGCCCACGCGTAGTGGCGGTCGAGCCCGGCGTCCAGCCGGCGCCAGCTCTCGCCGCGATCGGGCGACACCGCGATCCCCTGGCCGGCGACCTCGTACAAGCGCTCGGGCGCGAGCGGGTGCGTCAGGAGCTGGTGGGCGTCGCTGTGTGCCTGGGGGTTGTGGTCGATCCAGGTGGCGCCGCCGTCGCGCGAGCGCATCACGCCGCCGAGCTCGATCCCGACCGCGAGCGAGTCCGGATCGGTCGGGTGCAGCGCGATCGTGCGCACGTGGTGGGTCCAGGGACGCGGGGGGAAAGACCAGCGTGGCTCGCTCGGTAGCTGTCGCAACTCGGGCAGCAGCTGCCAGGTCTTCCCCCCGTCCTCGGACCGGTACAGGTTGCTCGGCTCGGTTCCGGCGTACACGACCGACGCCCCGTTCACGACGTGCGACGCGGACACGCTGACCGACATCACCCGCCGGTCCGCGATCCCCTCCCACGCGACCCGCCATGTCGAACCGCCGTCGTCGCTCGCGTACAGCCCGTCGTCGAACGTGCCGACGTACACGCGATCCGGATCGCGCGGATCGACGGCCACGCACTGAGCCGCCGCGACCGGGAGCACCGTCTGCGCGTCTTGCGCCCGCGTTCCCGTCAGCGTCAGGCGGACGACCTCGTCGCGGGTGGCGACGAACACGCGGGCGCGGTCAGGCATGGGCCCGGCGCGCGTTCCGCGCGCGGTCGTAGGCCATGCGGAACAGCTCGATCGCCTCCTCGGCCTCGGCGTCCGAGCGGATCGAGATCGTGATCCAGCCGGAGTCGGGCAGGACGTGGTGCGGGCGGGCGCGGCCGGCGGCGATCAGCTCGTCGCGGACGCGGCGGGGGAACGGAAGGTCGGCGATCCGGTCGCCGTGGAGGTGCCCGAGCTCGCGGCGGCCGACCCTGAATTCGATACCGCCGAACCGGTGCGGGGCGGACTCCACCCCTGGCCACGACTCAACGGCTTCGGTGATCTGTTGTCCGGTTGTCATGGTGTCCAGACTAGGTCCGCGGGCGCCCGCTCACCAGAGGCAATTAGTCCTAGTACGTTGGTCGCATGGCCGAGCGCCGCAACTTCGATGTGGCGATCGTCGGTGGCGGTCACAACGCGCTGGTCGCGGCCACGCTGCTCGCGCGCGCCGGCCGCTCGGTCGTCGTGCTCGAGCGCCGCGACGAGGTCGGCGGCGCCGCGGTCTCGGCGGCGCCGTTCCCCGGGTTCGACGTGCGGCTGTCTCGCTACTCCTATCTCGTCAGCCTGTTCCCCGCGGCGCTGCTCCGCACGCTCGGTGTGTCGATCGAGATCCGCCGCCGCCGGATCGCGGCCTACCCGCCCACGAAGGGTCCCTCATTCACGGCGATCGCTCAGCGGGCGTTTCCCACGCTGACCGAGCCTCTCCGCTCGCGCGAGGACTTCCGACGGGTGGTCGCCGACGACGCCGTCTGGAGCGCGCTATTCGAGACGCCTGTCTCCGACCTGATCGAGCGGTCGTTCGCTGACGATCTCACCCGCGGCACCGTGCTGACCGACGCCCTGATCGGAACGTTCGCGCCGGCCGACGATCCGCTGCTGCGGCAGAACCGCTGCTTCTTCTACCACGTGGTCGGAGGGCCTTGGAACGTGCCGGTCGGGGGCATGGGCGCGCTGTCGGGCGCGCTTGCCGGCGCGGCGGCGAGCGCCGGCGCGCAGCTCGTGACCGGCGCCGAGGTGATCGCGATCGAGACCGACGGGCGGGCGGCCGAAGTGCGCTGCGCAGACGGAGGCACGTACGCGGCCCGGCATGTGCTCGCCGGCGTCGCCCCGGCCGTCCTCGGCGACCTGCTGGGCGAGCCGGCCGACCGGCCCGAAGGCGCGCAGCTCAAGATCAACATGCTGCTGAAGCGCCTTCCCCGCGTTCCGGGAGCGAGCTCCGAGCAGGCGTTCACCGGGACCTTCCACGTCAACGAGGGCTACGAGCAGCTGGCCGCGGCGTACCGCGAGGCGTCCGCCGGCGCCATCCCGTCGACGCCTCCGTGCGAGGTCTACTGTCACTCGCTGACCGACCCGACCATCGTCGGTGACGACCTCCGCAAAGCCGGCGTGCACACGCTCACGCTGTTCGGGCTCCACATGCCCGCCCGGCTGTTCGACTCAGCCGACGCCACCGCCAAAGACCGAGCCGTCGCCGCCACGCTCCGCTCGCTGAACTCGGCGCTCGCCGAGCCGATCGAGGACTGCCTGCTGGGCCTCGAGGCGCTGACGCCGCCCGAGATCGAGGCCGAGCTCGGGATGCCGGGCGGCCACATCTTCCACCGCGACCTCGCGTGGCCGTTCGCCGAATCTGAGGAGGAGGTCGGCACTTGGGGCGCCCAGACCGCGCACGCGAACGTGTGGCTGTGCGGCGCCGGCGCGCGCCGCGGCGGCGGCGTCAGCGGCATCCCCGGCCACAACGCCGCCCGCGCGGTCCTCGAAGCGGCGCGCGACTGATCAGAACACGATCACGGCCCGGCCGCGCAGCCCGCCCGCGTCCATCAGGCGCTCGGCGTCGGCGGCCTGCTCGGGCGGGAACTCCGCCGCGACGCGGAGCTGGATCCGTCCGTCGGAAGCAAGCGTCCGCAGCTCCTCGAGCCAGTCGGTCCGCTCGAGCACCCTCGCGACTGCCACCGGATGCACGCGGATTCCGCGGTCCTCGACCTCGTCGCCGTCCCACCCGCGCACGACCACGATCTGGCCGCCGTCGCGAATCGCCGGGAACGCCGCCCGCCGAAGCAGCGCCGTGTCGTACAGGCCGTCGGCCCCGTCGGGCGCGGCCTCGAGCACGCCGTCGGTGAACCCCTGCCCGCGCGGCACGATCACGTCGGCGCCGAAGCTCTTCACGAGCTCCTCGTCCTCGGGCTTGGCGTCGGCGATCACGCGCAGGCCATGCTCCTTGGCGAGCGGGATCACGTAGGACGCGAGCAACCCGGCGCCACCGCTGACCGCGAGCGTCTCGCCTTCCTTCAGGCCGAGGAGCTCGAGCCCGGAGCGCGCGGTCAGGCCGTTCATCGGCAGCGTCGCCGCCTGCGCCAGCGTCGCGCCATCGGGAATCGCCACAACCGAGGCCGCCGGCACGACCAGCAGTTCCTGCTGCGCGCCGCCCTCGGGCCGCCGCGGGCTGACCGCGGCCATCACTTCTTCGCCGACGCTCAAGCGGTCGACATCTGGCCCGACGGACTCGATGACGCCGGCCGCGTCCATCCCCGGCACCCACGGCGCGGGGAGGTCGCCACCGCCGCGCTGGCGGAGCGCGATGTCGGTCGGGTTGACCGCCGCGGCCTTGACCGCGATCCGCACCTCGCCGGCGCCGGCATCGCGCGTCGGCCGGTCGGCGACATGTAGGACGTCGAGGTCCCCGGGCTCTGTGATCGTGACGGCGCGCAAGTTCAGTCCTCCTGTTTGATGATTATCGAGGCGTAGGTGTCGCCCTCTGGGCTGACGATCCACCGGCGGGAATCCTGACGCAGGACGCGCATCTCGCCGGGCTGCGCCGGCGAGCGGTACTCGATCTCGAGGTCGATCGAGTGCGGCTCGGCGTCGTCTGCGAGCAGTTCCTCCTCCAGCGGGGTGAGATACGCGGCGTTGTTGACATGCCTCGCGAGGTCGAGTTCGGTGTTGCGAAACCACCATGGAAAGCCGTCGGCGACGCCGTCGGGGGCCGGGTGGCGCAGCCGCGCGGTCACGGTCCGTCCCGCCGTCGAGTCGCCCCACATCGCGATCTCCTCCTCGGTGAGCTTGGTCGGGCGCCCGCTCAGCGGGTCAAGGTGGACCCACACCGACACGACCTCGACCCCGCCGGCCTCCTCGCCGACGGGCGTGATCGAGGTGCGGCGCTCGGCCCACATCCGCCCAAGACCGCTGCAGAACGTCGCCAGCGTGAACTCGGCGCCGAACCGTGGGAACCGGGTCACGCGCATGCGCGTCCGCCGGACAACCCAGATCGCCCTCCCCGCCAGGCCGGCGTCGACCGAGTCGGCGTACGCGATGTCCTGCGCCCAACGCGCGAGCGCATCGAGCCGGATCCGCCCGGTCGGCGAGCAGTCCGCGAGCCCGGGGCGCAGCGACTCCGTGAACACGCGGCCGCGGTCCGGTGAGGGGACGATCTCTTGCAAGGTCAACCAATTTACGCGGCGGGACTGATTGGGGCCGCTTCGCGGCGTCCAGCCGGATGACTCCCGGCCGGCCCGGTCTTGGCGAGGCCGGATGCCGAGCGGGCCGAGCCGGGAGGCCGTTCCGCCGGGCGTCCGTGCCCGGCGGGCGCGCACCCCTGAATGGCTGAGAGCCAGCGAATGGAAACGGCGGGCGGCTGAGGGAGGGTGCGCTGGTCCCGCCGGGGCCGTTTCGCGACCCGCGAGCATGCATGACGCGACAATTGGTGCCCGCCCGCGAAGCCGTGCCGTACCACGCATGCCCCACATGCCTCACACGGCACGGCCGACGCAAATGCCCTCGAATGCCGTGTTATGCATGCTCCGCGAGCCGCCGCGCGCCGGCGACCCGTCCCCTGGGCGACTGCACCCACCCTCAGGCGCCCCGCCGTCGGACCCAATCCGCCGGCGACACGGACGCACACAGAAAACAAAAACTAAGGCCGCAGGGCATGGACGCCCTGCGGAACCGGCCCCACGGACGCCGCCGAAGGCGGCCCCGAAAAACCTAAGCGAACAGCCGCGGGTCGGCCGTCGTGATCCCGTGCACACCCAGCTCCTGCAGCCGCGCGATCGAGGCGCGCTCGTTCACGGTCCAGGCGTACAGCCGGCCGCCCCGGTCGCTGACGTCGTGCAGCAGCCTGCGGTCGATCAGCTTGTGCTGGGCCATCAGCACGTCCCACCGCCCGCTGTGCAGGCCGGCAAGCGCCACCGCGCGCCAGTCGCGCCACCGCTGACCTGGCGGCCCCTTTCGCAAGTACGACGACATTCGAGCGGCCCCCGGCGGCGCCTGACTTTGTCCTCGGACCTCGATGTGGCGGGGCCACACCTTCGGTCCTGCGTCCTTGCCAGGCATCCACCGGTGACCACTCTCGGTGTCGCCGTACCTACGAAAGTGACCACCCAACCTCGCCAAGCGCCCGCCGATCGAGATGCCGACCCAGGCCCGAGGCTCGAGGGCACGGACGCGGTCGAGCACGTCGGGCACCTGCGAGGAGATCAGCGTCCGGTCGAGCAGTCCGGCGTGCCGCACGGATTCGAGCAGCGCGGACTCGCAGCCGACGTGCTTGACGTCGACGTTCAGCTCCACCCGCCGGCCGCGCAGGTGGGCGAGGGCCTCGTCCAGGCGCACGTTCCCGCCGCGGCGGGCGTGCAGCACGGTGTGCGCGAGCACGAGCTCGCCGTTCCAGGCGCGCACGTCGAACTCGACCATGTCGATGCCGATCTCGCACGCCGCGTCGAACGAGGCCAGCGTGTTCGCCCGGGCCAGCGCGCTCGCGCCACCGTGGCCGATGCGTTGACAGAACATCAGGGTCTCAGATTATCTGCGCGAGCCAGTCCCGCACGGCAGTTCGGACCGCCTCGCGATCGCTCCGCAAGCTGTGGTTTCCCTTGACGGTCACGACGGTTCGCGACGGACCGGGCGCCGGCATGCCGAACGGGTCGCTCGCGCCCTGGACGACGAGCACGGGCACGGTCACGCCGTCGAGCTCGTCCTGCCTGGTCGCCGCAGGGCGGCCGGGCGGGTGAAGCGGGAAGGCCAGGCACAGGACCCCAACCGCCCCCGTCTCCGCCGCGGTCCGGCACGCGACGCGCGCCCCCGACGAGCGCCCGCCGCACACGACCGGCAACCCCTTCAGCGTCTTGGCCCGCAGATGCGAGACGACCGCGATCCAGGCGGCGTCGAGCTGGGCTGCCGGCGCCGGCGAGCGGCGGCCGGCCACCCGGTACGGCTGCTCGATCAGCGCCACGCTGAGCTTCTGGGCGTGCGCGACCTCGGCGGCCAAGACCAGATCGGGCGCGCCGACACCGCCGCCGGCGCCGTGCCCCAGCACCACCGCGCCGCGCGCGCCGCGGACCTTCGTCACGTGGGCCCTCGCGGGTCCGTGCGGGGTTTCGATCTCGACGACGGTGGCGGGCATGTGTCGACGATTCTCCCGGAACCCCGCGCAGGACATAATCGGGGCGGCCTCAGTGACCGCCAACGAACTCCACGACACCGCCAAGGCGCTTGTCGCACCGGGCAAGGGGATCCTTGCCGCGGACGAGGGCGACACGACGATCCAGAAGCGGTTCGACTCGATCATGCTCGAGTCGACCGAGGAGCTGCGGAGCGAGTACCGGGAGATCCTGTTCACGACCCCGGGCGCGGAGGAGTTCATCAGCGGCGTGATCCTGTACGACGAGACGATCCGCCAGTCGGCGTCGAACGGCACGCCGTTCCCCGAGCTGCTCGCTGGCAAGGGCATCATCCCCGGGATCAAGGTCGACATCGGGCAGCACCCGCTCGCGCTGACCGAGCGCGAGATGGTCACCGAGGGCCTCGACGGTCTCCGCGACCGCCTGCACGAGTACCGGAGCATGGGCGCCCGGTTCGCGAAGTGGCGCGCGACGTACACCATCACCGACACGCTGCCGAGCGACTACTGCATCTGGACCAACGCGCACGCCCTCGCGCGCTACGCCGCGCTGTGTCAGGAGGCCGGATTCGTGCCGATCGTCGAGCCCGAGGTGCTCCAGGACGGGACGCACACGATCGAGCGCAGCTATCACGTCACCTCGCGCGTACTCGACGCCGTCTACACCGAGCTGTTCGATCAGCGGGTCGACGTGTTCGGCACGCTGCTCAAGCCGAACATGGTGCTCTCGGGCTACGACGCGCCCGAGCGCGCCGGCATCGAGGAGGTCGCCGACCGGACGCTCGAGTGCTTCTACAAGCACGTGCCGGCGGGCGTGCCGGGGATCGTGTTCCTGTCGGGCGGCCAGTCCGACCAGGACGCGACCGCGCACCTGGGCGCAATGAACGCCGCCGGCCCGCATCCGTGGGAGCTGGCGTTCTCGTACGGCCGGGCCCTATCGGGGGCGGCGCTCAGGGCGTGGGACGGGAAGTGGGAGAACGCCCAGGCCGCCCAGAACGCATTCGTCCACCGCGCCAAGTTGAATTCGGCCGCCCGCAACGGGGCCTACACGGCGGCAATGGAGGAGGCTTGACTGATGGCGAACTTGACCGGTAGCTCAACCGCGGAGATCGACGCTCCGCTCGACCGAGTGTGGGCGCTCGTCCAGGACGTCGAGAGCGCGCCCGACTGGCAGGGCGGGCTCAAGTCGATGCACGCGCTCGAGCGTGACGCGGACGGCCGGGCGACCCGCTGCGAGGCGGAGACCGACGCCAAGGTAAAGACGGTCAAGTCGATCGTCCGGTTCACGTACGAGGGCCCGGACACGCTGCGTTGGACTCAGGAGAAGGGCGATCTGAAGTCGGTCGACGGCAGCTGGACGCTCGAGGACCTCGGCGACGACCGCAC
The DNA here is from genome assembly GCA_963755525.1 of uncultured Solirubrobacterales bacterium. GTDB lineage: Bacteria > Actinomycetota > Thermoleophilia > Solirubrobacterales > Solirubrobacteraceae > Palsa-465. The sequence continues at coordinate 53,054 of CAVWKC010000037.1, forward strand.
CCGCGCCACGTACTCGCTCGAGGTCGACCTCGGACGGACGCTAAGTCTGCTGATCCGCGGACCGGTCGTCGACGTGATCCGTCACATGCTGGTCAGTGCCCGCGCCGGCGAGCTGAAGAAGCAGATCGAGTCAGGCTGAGGGTCCTGAGACGGCCGCGGCGAGCTTGTCGAGCATCTCGCCGAAGATCCCACCCAGAACCCTCGGCGCGAACGTCCGCTCGAACACCCCGCCGATTCCGCCGGCGCCGTCCCAGGTGGCCTCGAGCGTCACCTGCGAGCCGTCGGCGGCCGGGGCAACGATCCAGCGTGAGACATACGACGAGAGCTGGTCCCGCTCGGCCAGCCCGCCGTCGCTCTCTTCGATGCTCAGCCGGTAGTCGCGCTCGCGGCGCCCCGTAGCGAAGTGGTAGCCGATCACGGTGCCCTGCCCCTGGCCGCCGGACTCGACTCGGTAGTGGCTGTAGTTGTCGGTGAGGATGCGCGGCCGCGCCTCACGGTAGTCCTTCAAGAAGGCCAGGACCCGGTCCGGCGGGGCGTCGACCGCTTTGGCGGCGCGCGCGGTGACGGTTGCCATGTGACCGAGATTGTGGCACTACGGCATGATTCGCCGATGCTCGCCGTCTATGCCTCGGCCATCAACCGCGACGACCCGCTCACCGGACTGACCGCCGGCGAGCGCCCCGAGCCCGAGATTCCGGACGGGTGGACGGCGATCACGGTCAGGGCCGCGTCGCTCAACCACCACGATCTGTGGTCGCTCCGCGGCGTCGGCCTGCCCGAGGATCGGCTGCCGATGATCCTCGGCTGCGACGCCGCCGGCGTCGACGACGACGGCAACGAAGTGATCGTCCATTCGGTCATCAACGACCCGTCGTGGCACGGCGACGAGACGCTCGACCCGCGCCGTTCGCTGCTGTCCGAGCGCTACCAAGGCACGTTTGCCGAAAAGGTGGCGGTCCCAAGCTGGAATCTCCTGCCCAAGCCGCCCGAGTTGTCGTTCGAACAGGCGGCGTGCCTCCCGACCGCCTGGCTGACCGCCTACCGGATGCTGTTCACCCGCGGCGCGATCTCGCCGGGCTCCACCGTGCTCGTCCAGGGGGCGACCGGCGGGGTCGCGACCGCGCTGACCGTGCTCGGCAGCGCCGCCGGCATTCGCGTGTGGGTGACCGGCCGCTCGGAGGAGAAGCGCGCCCAGGCGCTCGAACTGGGCGCCGATCAGGCGTTCGAACCGGGCGGGCGCCTGCCCGAGCGCGTCGACGCTGTGATGGACACGACCGGCCAGGCGACGTGGGCGCACTCGGTTCGCGCGCTCAAGCCGGGCGGGAAGATCGTCATCTCGGGAGCGACGACCGGCGACGCCCCCCCGGCGGAGCTGACCCGGATCTTCTTCCTGCAGCTGTCGGTGATCGGGTCGACGATGGGGACCCGAGAGGAACTCGGCCGGCTGATCCGGATGTGCGTCGACAAGGGCGTGCGTCCGGCGATCAGCGCGACCCTGCCGCTGCCCGACGCCCGGCAGGGGTTCGAGGCGATGCTGCGGGGCGAGACGGCCGGGAAGATCGTGTTCACGAATCCATAAGCGCCGCTTATCAGTTCGCCACGAAGGTCGTCTTGGACAGCTAGGTCCTCGGCCGTCATCATTCCTGTACACCCTCCTCCCTGAGCGCGCCCCTCAAGACCGGCCTCCCTCTCCGCCGGATCCGGGGCGCGACTCGCTTAAGGAGCGGGGCCCTTACGGAGCCGGGGCCCCGACGCCGCGAGTGACAACCCCCGCGGACGCGCACGTGACCAGCGCGAGCGGCAGGTCGTCGAGATCGACCCCGCGCAGATCAACGCTGTTCAGGTCGATCTCGATCGTCGGCTGCTCGAGGTCGGCGCCGACACCGAGGCTGCGGTAGCCGTTCCGGCACAGCTCCGTCCACAGGTCTCGCACCGCCGCGAGCAGGCCCGAGCGGAGCTGACGCTCCCGGCGCGAACCGGTCTCGAGCTCGCGTGCCTCCTCGAACGGGTCGATCCGCACCTGCGAGTCGCTCCCGATCGCGAGCGGCACACCCGCCTCCACGTACGGCATCGCCGGCAGGTACCCGTCGCCGAGGTTGCCCTCGGTCGTCGGGCACGAGACAACCGTTGTCCCGCTCCCGGCGAGCAACGCGACATCGGCGGCCGACACGTGGATCCCGTGGATCACGCTCGCCCGCGGCCCGAGGAAACCGGTCCGCTCGAGCAGCTCGATCGGGGAGCAACCGTGCTCGGCCTGGCACTCGTCGAGCTCACGACGCTGCTCGTGGGCGTGGACGTGGCGGACAATCCCGTGGCGCTCGGAGTACTCGGCGATCGCCTCGAGCCAGCTTGCCGGGACGGCGCGAACGCTGTGCGCGGCGACGCCCACGTCGACCCCCGGTACTGACACCGTCCACGAGCGCAGCGCATCGACCCGCGCGAGGAACGCGTCGACGTCCGGGTCGCAGAAGCGGCGCTGGCCGACCGCAGGCGGCAGGTCGCCGCCGTCCCAGCCGCCTCGGTTGTACGCCGCGGGAAGGAGCACGATCGGGAGACCCGCCTCACGCGCGGCGTCGGCCACCGCAAACGCCATCGCGTTCGGCTCCGCGTACGGCGTGCCGTCGGGCCGGTGGTGGACGTAGTGGAACTCCCCGACGAACGCATACCCGGCGCCGACCATCTCGCGGTAGGTCTCGAGTGCGACCGCGCGCATCGAGTCCGGGTCGAGCGTCTCGGCGAGCGCGAACATCTCGGTGCGCCACGTCCAGAAGTCGTCGTGGCCGCCGGCGGGTCCGGGGCGCTCGGCGCGTCCGCGCAGGCCGCGCTGGAACGCGTGCGAATGCGCGTTGGGCATCCCGGGGATCGAGACGGTCGTGGCGGTCACGGAGCCTCCTTTAGTGCGCGGGCGACGACCCGGGCGGCAATCGCAGCGTCGTCCAGGTCGACGTTCTCCGCCGGCGAATGGCTGACGCCGGTCTCGTTGCGGACGAACACCATCGCCGCCGGCACCCGCTCGGCGACGACGCCCGCGTCGTGGCCGGCGTTGCACACGAGCTCGGGAACGGCATGGCCGACGACCTCCTCGCTGGCGCGGGCCAGCGTCGCCCGGAGCGACGGCGAGAACTCGCGCCGGTCGCTGCGCGAGGCGACGCCGATCTCGATCTCGACCCCGGTCCCGCCCGATAGCTCGCCGGCGAACCCGTCGAGCCGAGCCCGCCACGCGTCGATCGCCCCGAACCCTCCCGGGGAGCGCGCGTCGATCCACAGCCGCACCTGGGCCGCGATCGTCGTCGGCGCGTTCGGCTCGGCCAGGATCCGCGCCGTCGTCACCGTCAGCGAAGGATCGTCTACGGCCAGGTCCTCGGCGCCGACGATCAGGCGGGCCGCCGCCGCCAGCGCGTCGCGCCGCTCTGACCGGGGCGTGGTTCCGGCGTGATCGGCTCGGCCCCGCAGCACGATCTGGAGACGGGTCCGGGCGGCAAGCCCGCTGACCAGCCCAACGGGCTCGCCCGCGCGGGCCAGGTCAGTCGTCTGATCGATGTGGATCTCGATGAAGCCGGCGAGCTTCGCGAGCCAGCCGGGCGCGTCGCCGATCCCGTCCGGATCGACCCCGGCGGCGCGCATCGCGTCGCCCAGCACGACCCCGCCATCGTCGCGGCGTGAAAGCACCTCCGGCAAATCGAGGCGCCCGCTCAAAGCCTTGCTGCCGAACGTCGGGGTGTTGAAGCGCGCGCCTTCCTCGTCGGCGAACGACACCACGGCAACCGGCGGCGCCCCGACGTCGAGCGCACCAGCGATCTCGAACGCGCACGCGACGCCGAGCGGTCCGTCGAAGCGGCCGCCGCCCCGGACGCTGTCCAGATGCGATCCGATGCCCCACCACGGCGGGTCGGCATCCGGCCGCGCCCACAGGTTGCCCGCCGGATCGCGCTCGACGCGCAGCCCGATATCCGCAGCCTGGCGCTCGAACCAGGCTCGCGTCGCCGCGTCATCGGCGGTCCACGCGAAGCGGCAGACGCCCTCGGGACCGACGCCGATGTCGTGCAGGGCGGCCAGACGGACGGCGATGCTCTCGGCGGTGACCACGCGCGTACGGTAATTGAGCGAAGATGCCGAGGTGGAGTTCGAGGCCCGGAGCAACCCCGCGTTCCTGTTCGATCTCGACGGAACGCTGATCGACAGCGTGTACCAGCACGTGATCGCCTGGCGCGAGGCGCTCCAGGAGGTCGGGATCACTCTGTCGGTGTGGAAGATCCACCGCCGGATCGGGATGAGCGGCGGCCTGTTCGTCGGCGCGCTCGCCCGCGAGCTCGAGACGCCGCTCGACCGCGACACGCTCGCTGCGCTGCCGAGGCTGCACGGCGACGCCTTCCTCCGCCACTACGACGGCGTGCGTCCGCTCCCGGGCGCGAGCGACCTGCTCGCGACGCTCACCGACCTCGGCGTTCCGTGGGCGATCGCGACGAGCGGGGCGGAACGCTACGCCCGGCTGGGCGTCGATCTGCTCGGGCTGCCGCCCGACACGCCGCTCGTCACACGCGACCAGGTTCGCTACGCCAAGCCCGACCCCGACCTGTTCCTGACCGCCGCCGAGCTGATCGGCGTCGACATCCGCGACAGCATGGTCGTCGGCGACAGCGTCTGGGATCTGCTCGCCGCGCGTCGCGCCCGGGCACTGGGAATTGGTCTGCTGTCGGGCGGTTACGGACGCGAGGAGCTGATCTATTCGGGCGCGTACCGGGTGTACGAAGACCCGCGAGACCTGCTCGCGCACATCGACGAGGTCGGCGTGCGCCGGCCTGTGTAGGCGCCTCTAGCTACTTCTCCATCTGCGTCGTCACCCGCTGCCGAGGGTGATACGTGCGTTCGCTCACGTACGCCTCGAGCACCCGGTGATCGGCGGGTGTCTGTGGCGCGTTCACGAGCGAGCGCGGGTACAGGCGCTCGCCCAGCACGACGTTCAGCTGAGCGCCGAGCAACGTGATGTTGGCCTGGAGATAGAACCACCAGAGGATCGTGATGACGGTGGCGAAATGGCCGTACGTCGACTGGGCCTTCTGGAGGTAGTGGGAAATGATCAGGGCCGACAGCTGCTGAAGGATGAAAAACGCCACTCCGGAAAGCACCGCTCCTGGCAGCACATCGCGCGTCGACGTGGCTCGCGTGGTGAGGATCCGGAACGCGGCCAGGAAGATCCCGACGTCGAGCGCGGCCGACACGACGTAGCCGCCGACGCGCCCGAGCGCGCCGAGGTGAACGCCGTCGGCCGAGGTGACGACGAACCCCGAGATCAGCGTCGTGAGCACCAGGCCGGTGCCGATCGTCCCCAGCACCCACACGCTCCGCAGCGTCTGCTGCACCGCTCCCGGGCGTTCGTGGTAGGGGATCTCCCATACGGAATCGAACGCGAACTGAGCCGTGCGCACGACGCCGAGGCCGCTCCATAGCGCGGTGATCAATCCGAGAACGAGCGCCAGCGCGCTGCCGGCGAGGCCGCTCACTGTCGACGGATCGAGCAACGGCAGCATCTTCGCGACATCGCCGAGCACGGACTGCTTGTCGGACGCGGGCAGAACCCACGCCAGGATCGTGACCAGCACCATGAACAGCGGGAAGATCGAGAAGATCCCCCAGAACGCGATCATCGAGGCGAGGTTCGTGCTGCGGTCCTCGGAGAACTTCTTGAACGTCGCGATCGCCACACCGGCGGGCTTACTCTGCCGCTGGGTGCGGTCGACCGTCTCGACAATGCGCATGTCGCTTGCTCCTCTCGTCAAAGCGGCGCCAACCGGTGTGACTTAGTGCTACCCAGCGCGCTCGCCGGTAAGCGCGTCAACCAGCGGCGGCGACGTCTGCGCTCGTACGCGCGCGACCGCTAGGCGCCGGCGCCTCCGCCCCAGGCACCGAGGCCTCCGCCACGGCGCGATCGCGGTGAATCGCGACCGCCGCGATCACGAGCGCGACGCCGAGCACCTGCCGCGCGCTCGGGATCTGCGCGAGCACGACGATCCCGATCACGGTCGCGGTCGCCGGCAGTAGCGAGACCATCAGCGAGTACGTGGCGCGGGGCAGCCGTGCCATCGCGAGCTGATCGCACACGTATGGGATCACCGATGAGGTGATGCCAACGCCGATGCCGGCACCGATCGCAACCGGGTCGAGCACGTGCGGGAGGACGGCCCAGCCGCCGATCGCGGTGCTCACCGGCGCCGCGACCAGCATCGCGGCGCCGAGCCCGTCGATGCCGGCGAGCCCCGGCACGCGCGACACCCGGTGCGCGAGCACGATGTACAGCGAGAACAGGGCCGCGTTGCCGAACGCGAACGCGATTCCGAGCGGCTCACCGCTCAGCTGGACCGAGACCAGGCTGTAGACGCCGGCCACCGCCAGCGCGAGCGCGAACCCGTTGCGGAGCGAGCGGACGCCGACCGCCGCGAGCACGATCACCGGCAGGAACTCGATCGCGGACACGGTGCCGAGCGGCAGCCGCGCGATCGCCTCGTAGAAGCAGCTGTTCATAACCGCGAGCACGGCCCCGAGCGCGACCACCAGCCACACCGTGGATCGGTCGGCCGCTCGCAGCGGACGCCACGGCCGGCGCCAGACCGCGAACACGACCGCGGCGCTCGCGATCCGCAGCCAAGCGACCCCGAGCGGAGGCACGCGCGCAAACAGCAGCACCGCGAACGCCGGCCCGAGATAGTGGAATACCGCGCTGCCGACGAAGTACGCCTGCGGCGGGATCGTGTCCGAGCGTCTTTCGACCATGTCAGGATTCTCGTCCCGGCCGGGCAGGTTGAACATGGCCAATCGAAGGTGTTATGGTCATTTGGCCTTATGAAGAACGCCTACGAAGGGGTCGGGAACCCCATCTTTCCTCTCCTGGACGAGGTTGACCATAAGATCGTCGCCCAGCTGTCCGCCGATGGTCGCGTCTCCTTCGCCGAGCTTGGGCGACGCACCAACCTGTCCTCCCCGGCGGTGACCGAGCGGGTCAAGCGTCTCGAGCAAGCAGGCGTGATCACCGGCTACCGCGCGCAGATCGACCCGCGGGCACTCGGCTATCAACTGACCGCGATCGTCCGCGTCAAGCCCGCTGTCCGGCAACTCAGCAAGATCGCCGAACTGGCGGCGGAGACCCCGCAGATCGAGGAATGCCTGCGGATCACGGGCGAGGACTGCTTCTACATCAAGCTCCACCTCGGCTCGATCGAGGAGCTCCCGACCGTGCTCGACCAGTTCCTGCTGTACGGCGAGACCACGACCTCGATCGTCAACGCCACACCGGTGGCGCGCCGGGACCCGCCGCCCCACCCGTAACCACCCCGCGAGTAGCCGCCCGACACCGGGGTAGACCCCACTTATGGCGGGAGGACTATCGAAGCTGCTGCGCGCGCCGCTGGCCCCGGCGGAGGCGTACCTCCGCATGCTCGCGGCATTCAGCGAAGACCTCGCCGCCACGGTCACCGACCGCGGCGAGCGCGACCCGTTCGCGCTCCGCGACCCGTTGTACATCGAGCGCACGCTGCCCGCCGTGCGGCTCGCCACCCAGCGGTACTTCCGGTCCGACGTGCGGGGCCTTGAGCACATCCCGAAAGAGGGTCCGGTGCTGCTCGTCGGCAACCACTCCGGCGGAACGCTGATCGCCGACACGTTCGTGTTCGGGCAGCACTTCTACGACCACTTCGGCGCTGAGCGTCCCTTCCATCAGCTCGCGCACGATCTCGTGTTCAAGGTGCCCGGACTGCGCGCGCTGCTCGAGCGCTACGGCACCGTCCCCGCCTCGCCCGCGAACACGTCGAGGGCGCTGCGGCGCGATGCGGCGCTCCTCGTCTACCCGGGCGGCGACCATGAGACCTACCGCCCCTCCTGGGAGTCCGACCAGATCGACTTCGCCGGGCGGACCGGCTTCGTCGAGCTGGCGCTGAAACATCGGATCCCGGTGGTGCCCGTGGTGGCGATCGGCGGCCAGGAGACTGCGCTGTTCCTGGGGCAGGGCCGGCGGTTCGCGCGAGCGCTGGGCGTCGACCGGCGCCTTCGCCTCAAGGTCGTCCCCGCGGCAATCGGTCCGCCGTTCGGACTCACGGTGCTCGATCTGCCGGGACGTATCCCGCTGCCGGCCAAGATCTCCGTCCGGGTGCTCAAACCGATCGACCTGCGCGACCGGCTCGGCTCCCGCCCGGACCCGGAGGAGGGCTACAAGCTCGTCACCTCGACGATGCAGCGGATGCTGACGCGACTGTCCAACGAGCGCACGCTGCCCGTCGTCGGGTGAGCCCCGTCGGCGCGGTCACGCCGGGCCATCGGGCCCGGGTGGCGACTCAGCGCTCGACGAAGTACGCGCCGCTGCCCTGCCCGCTCGAGAACCAGCGGCTGGTCACGGTCTTCTTGCGCGTGTAGAACTCGACGGCGTCGGTGCCGTGCGCGTGCAGGTCGCCGAGGAACGAGTCCTTCCAGCCGCTGAACGGGAAGAACGCGACCGGCGCGGCCACGCCGATGTTGACCCCGACCATGCCCGCCTGGATCTCATGCCGGTAGCGGCGGACCGACGCGCCCGACTCGGTGAAGATCGACGTCCCGTTCCCAAACCGGCTCGAGTTGACGATCCCGATCGCCTCGTCGAGCGTCGGGGCGCTGATCACGCACAGCACCGGGCCGAACACCTCCTCCTGGGCGATGTCCATCTCCGCGGTGACGCCGTCGAGGATCGTCGGCCCGACGTACGAGCCGTTTGCCTCGCCGCCGTCAGCGGGCCGCCCGTCCAGGACCACCCTCGCGCCCGCGGCCTCGCCGCGGTCGATCCAGTCGCGAATCCGGTCGCGCGCCGCGCACGAGATCACCGGACCCACGTCACTGGTGTCATCGATCCCATCGCCGACGCGCAGCACGCGCGAGGCCTCGATCAGCGGCGGCATCAACTGCTCGTGAGCGTCGCCCACCGTCACGACCACCGACCCGGCCATGCACCGCTGGCCCGCGGCGCCGAACGCTGAGGCGATGATTCCCTCCACGGTCTTGTCGATCACCGCGTCGGGCATCACGACCATGTGGTTCTTCGCGCCGCCGAGCGCCTGCACGCGCTTGCCCGCCTTCGCCGAGCGCTCGTACACGATCCGCGCCACCGGCGCCGACCCCACGAACGACACCGCGTCGATCCCCCGGTGATCGAGGATCGACTCCACCACCTCACGTCCGCCGTTCACCAGGTTCACCACGCCCGGCGGCAGCCCCAACGCGTGCAACTCCTCGAACGCGATCTGCTGCGTCAACGGCACCTGCTCGGACGGTTTCAGCACGAACGTGTTCCCGCACGCGATCGCGAACGGCAAAAACCAGAACGGCACCATCGCCGGGAAGTTGAACGGAACGATCGCCGCGCACACCCCCACCGGCTGACGGATCGTCTCCGCGTCGATGTTCCGCGAGACATCCTCGAGGATTCGGCCCTGCATCGTCGTCGGGATCGCACACGCCGCCTCGACCATCTCGATCATCCGCGCCACCTCCGCGCGAGCATCGGCGATCGTCTTGCCCATCTCCGTCGTCACCGACACTGCCAGATCCTCCTGTCGCGCCACCAGCCGCTCACGCAACTCGAACAGCTTGCGCGCCCGCCCGATCGTCGACACCCCCCGCCACTCCGGCAACGCCTCACGCGCCGCCCGCACCGCGACGTCCAAATCGGCCCACCCCGACAAGGGCACGCGCGCGAGCACCTCCCCGTTAGCCGGGTTCAACACGTCGAGCTCGCCGGTCGCGGCCTGCGCCGGCGTCCACTCGCCGTCGATGTAGTTGTCAAGAAGGCGGGTTGCTGTTACTGCCATCGAGGATCCATTCATGGTCGGGGTCGTTGACGACGGCCCACAGACGTTGCGGGCCGGCCATCACGTTCAGGTAGTACGAGTCGTAGCCGGGCGGGGCCGACACGGTGTGGTAGCCGCGCGGCACGAGCACGCAGTCGCGATCGCGGAACGTCAGCGCCTCGTCGAGCTCGGTCTCGAAGTCGTACACGCGCATCAACCCGAATCCGGGTTCGGGTTTGATTCGGTGGTAGTAAACCTCCTCGAGCAGCGACTGGCGCGGGGGATCGTCGTGGTCGTGCTTGTGCGGCGGATAGCTCGACCAGTGGCCGCCCGGAGTCAGCACCTCGACCACGAGCAGCGACCCGGCGCCCTCGTTCTCCATCAGGATCGGGCGGATGAAGCGCTCGTGATCGCCGCGCCCGCGGGTCTCGACCTCGATCTCGAGGCCGGGGAGGACCCGCGGCGTGGCGCCCCTCAGCGCGGGCGCCCAGCACAGCGCCACCTCGGCGCCGTCCTCGCCGGCGCGGAGGCCGACGTGCGACTCCGGCGGGAGGTAGGCGGCGTCGGGAAGGCCGGCCCACGGATCGGCCCGGCCGCCGATGTCGAACCACTCGCCGTGCTCGGAGGCGACGTGCACGACGCCGGAGATCACGACCACGCACAGCTCGCGGATGCCGCACTCGCGCTCGGCGGTACCCCCGCCCTCGAGCGCGAGCACTTCGAAGCCGACGTAATCGAACCCGGCCGCGTCCGGGGTGATCGAGAGGATGGCGCCGTCGGGTCCAGGGGCCGAGGCGCTGGGAATCAGGAGCTCAGTCATGCGCGGAGCGTAGATACCGGCGCTGCTGCTCGTGGTCTCGCTCGTATCCCTCGCGCGCCGAGCGCACGGTGTCCTCCTCGGAGACCTCCGCCACCGGCACGTCCCACCAGGTCTCGTAGCCGGGCACGCCCGCGTAGCGGTCGGCCTCGATGTACACGACGACCGGCCCGTCGGCGCCACGCGCGCCCGCCAGCGCGTCCCGCAGCTCACCGATGCTCGAAGCGCGCACGACGTGCGCGCCGAGGCTCTCGGCGTTGGCGGCGAGGTCAAGCGGGAGCACGTCGGTCGCGGCCGGGTCGACCGGCACCGAGCCGTTGTCGGAGAACCGGTAGAGCGTCCCGAACCCGGACGACCCGACCGACCGCGACAGCGCCCCGATCGAGGCGTAGCCGTGGTTGTCGACAAGCACGATCACGATCGGGACCCGCTGCGCCACCGCGGTCACGAGCTCGCCCGGCAGCATCAGGTAGGACCCGTCGCCGACGAGCACGTACACCTCGCGCTCGGGAGCGGCGAGCTTCACGCCGACACCGCCCGGGATCTCGTAGCCCATGCACGAGTACCCGTACTCGACGTGGTAGCCCTTGCCGGCTGGGTCGCGCGCGACCCACAGCTTGTGCAGGTCGCCCGGGGCGGAGCCGGCCGCGCACACGACGACCCCGGTCTCGCCCGCCGCGTCGTTGATTTCCTTGATTATTTGCGCCTGGGTCGGCAAGCCGTCCGTGCCGCCGTCGAGCGAGATCACCCGCGCCAGCTCGGCCGCCCACTCGCGCGCCTCTGACCGCGCCCGCTCCTCCCACGCCGCATCGGCCCGCCACCCGCCGAGCGCCTGGCGCAGCTGCTCGAGTGCCACGCGCGCGTCGCCCACGACCGGCAGCCCGGATTGCTTGCCGGCGTCGAACGCGGTCACGTTGACGTTGACGAACCGGACGGCGGGATCCTGGAACGCCGACTTCGACGCGGTCGTGAAGTCGCTCCAGCGCGTCCCGATCCCGATCACGAGATCCGCGTCCCGCGCCAGGCGGTTGGCGGCACTCGTCCCGGTCGCGCCGACGGCGCCGAGGCTGAGCGGGTGCTCGGACACGAGCGCGCCGCGGCCCGCCTGCGTCTCGCACACCGGGATCCCGGTGGCGTCGACGAACGCACGCAGCGCCGCGGTCGCCTCGCTGTAAATAAGGCCGCCCCCGGCGACGATCAGCGGCCTGCGCGCGCCCCGGATCAGCTCCGCAGCGCGTTTCAGCGCCTCGGGCGCGGGAGGCTGGCGGTATACGGTCCACACCCGCTGCTCGAGGAATGCATCGGGCACCTCGAACGCCTCAGCCTGCACGTCCTCGGGCATCGCGAGCGTGACCGCCCCGGTCTCGGCCGGATCGGTCAGCACCCGCATCGCCTCGAGCGCGGCCGGGATCAGCTGCTCGGCCCGCTCGACCCGCTCGTAGAAGCGCGACACGGGGCGGAAGCAGTCGTTGACCGACACCGTGGCGTCGTGCGGAACCTCGAGCATTTGCAGCACCGGGTGCGGAGTCCGGGTCGCGAACGTGTCGCCGGGCAGCAGCAGAACCGGCAGGCGGTTGATCGTCGCGAGCGCCGCGCCGGTCACCATGTTCGTCGCCCCGGGGCCGACCGATGTGGTGCACGCGAACGTCCCGAGCCGGTTTCGCTGGCGCGCGTAGCCGGCGGCGATGTGCACCATCGCCTGCTCGTTGCGCGCCGGTTGGTAGGGGAGCAGGTCGCGGTACTGGTGGAGCGCCTGTCCGAGGCCCGCGACGTTGCCGTGGCCGAAGATCCCGTAGCAGCCGGCGATCAGACGCTCGCGGGCACCGTCACGCTCGGTCTCCTGGACCGCGAGGAAGCGGACCAGCGCCTGGGCGACCGTGAGACGACTCATGCCATGCTGCATGATGACTCGACTTCGGCCCGGAGGCGTCCGAGCATCGTGCGCAGATCGGGCAGCTCGACCCCGAGCGCGCGTGCCGTGGCGGTCGCGTCGAGGCGGGTGTCGCGTGGGATCCCGCCGCGGGAGATGACCTCCGCCGGCGGGGGAGCGACGTCGAGCAGCTCGCCGTCGAGCTCGAACACCTCGATCGCGCGGCGCGCGAGGCCCACCCGATCGACGTGCTCCGAGCCGCAGCAGTGCAGGATCCCCGTGACCTCACCCACAAGCGCCCGCCACACCAGCTCGGCGGCGTCGGTGGCGAGCGTGGGCGTCGCCAGCTGGTTGAGCCCCGGTCCGTCCCAGAGGGCGAACCGCTCGCCCGCCCACAGCGCATCGACGAGCGACAGGACCAGATAGCCAAAGCCCGCGTCCTGGGCGCGGGGCGTGTGCGGACGCGCCCGGTGGATGCCCTGCACGCCGGCGATCCGGGCGATCGTCCCGCGCGCGGCCGACTCGGTCACGATCAACTCCGAGCACGCCTTGAGGAAGCCGTACGTGTTGATCGGGTTGGGCGGCTCGGTCTCGCGCGCGGGACCCTGGGCGCCGTCGAACACCCAATCAGTCGAGATCAGCACGAGGTGTGCGTCGATCGCGTTGGCGGCCGCGACCACGTTGCGGGTGGCGCCCACATACGCGTCCCAGGCGCGCCTGCGATCGGTGCGGAGCGCCCCTGGATCGTTCCAGATCGCCGCGTGCACGATCGCGTCAGGCCGCGTGGCGAGCACCGAGCGGCGCACGACCAACTCAGCGGTCAGGTCGACGTGCTCGTGCCCAGGCGCCACCACCTCGGCTCCGTGCTCGCGCGCGAACACGTGCGCGAAGTTCGAGCCGACGAAGCCGCTCGCTCCCGTCAGGTAGATCCTCATGCCGGCTGCACTTCCTCGACGCGCACGGGACGACCCTCTCGCAACGAGCGCCCCGCTGCAAGCCCGATCACGAGCGGGGCGCGTGCGTCGACGCCCGACACCGGCGGGGTGGCGCCCGTCTTGACGGCCTCGACGAACGCCTCCCACTCGAGCACGTAGCTCGGCAGATAGCGCTCGAGGAAGAAGTGCGGGTTCGGGGGGCGCCGCTCGCCCGCCGCGGTGATGACCATCCCCGTGTGCGCCGGCGCGTTGAGCGATGCCGCCATGCCTTCGGAGCCGAGCACCTCGACGCGCTGGTCGTATCCGTACGCGGCCCGGCGCGAGTTGTCGATCGCGGTCAGACAACCGTTCTCGTGGACGAGCGTCACCAGCGCCGTGTCGATGTCGTCCGCCTCGGCGAACGACGGCTCGATCCGAAGCGCGCCGCGCGCGAACACCTCGACCACCTCGCTGCCGGTCACGAACCTGGCCATGTCGAAGTCGTGGATCATCATGTCGAGGAACAGGCCGCCCGAGCTCTTGACGTAGTCGAGTGGCGGCGGCTCGGGGTCGCGGCTCGAGATCCGCACCAGGTGCGGCTCGCCCACCGCGCCCGACGCGACGGCCTCCCGGACCGAGGCGTGCGCCGGGTCGAACCGGCGGTTGAAGCCGAGCTGGAACGGCACGGCGGCGGCGTCGATCGCGGCGAGCGCGCGATCGACCTCGGCCAGGTCGAGCGACACCGGCTTCTCGCAGAACACCGCCTTGCCCGCCTCGGCCGCCGCGACCAGCAGGTCGACGTGGGTGTCGGAGCTCGAGCAGATCGCGACTGCGTCGAGCTCTGAGGCGAGGATCTCCGCCACGCTCGCGGCGGCGGGCACGCCAAGCGCCGCCGCGACGCCTTGCGCAGCCGGCTCGTACGCGTCGTACACCGCGCCAAGCGCCGCACCCGGTACCTGGTGGGCGATCAGCTCCGCGTGCATCCGCCCGATCCGCCCGACGCCGATGATGCCGATCCGCAGCGGCGCCACCGCGGTGGTGGCGGTCACGAACGCACCTCCTCCCAACCTCCACTCTGCACCGAGCGCAGGAGCGCGTCCTGCACGTTCGCCCAAGCGAGCGCCTGCTCGAAGCTCGGCTCGTACGCACGGTCCTCCGCCACCGCGGAGCAGAACTCGTAGTCCTCGATCGTGACCAGGTCCTCGAACCCGATCGTGTTGCCCCCGCCGGGCACGAAGATCCCGTGGTGCCCAAACCGGTCGCCACCGAGCACGGTCGTGTAGCCCGAGCCGCGGTCCTCGGTGACGCGGTAGACGCGCAGCTCGTTCAGCCGCTCGAAGTTCCAGCCGACCGCGCCGCGCGTGCCGTACACGTCGAACGCGTTCTCGCTCTCGGGTCCGACCAGCGTGCGGCTGACCTCGAACGTGCCGCGGGCACCCGACGCGAACTCGCACAGCATCGCCGCGTAGTCCTCGTTGGTCACGGGGGTACGCGGATCGTCCGGCGCGCCTCGGCCGTAGTGGCCCGCACCGTCGGGCGGCGCTGGGCGCTCGCGGATGAATGTCTCGATGGTCCCGGTCAGCTTGGTGATCGGGCCGACGAGCATGTGGGCGAGGTCGACCGAGTGGCTCATCAGGTCGCTGGTCACGCCGTAGCCCGCCTGGTCGAGCTGGAACCGCCACGAGTTGAGGCCGAGCGGGTCGGCTCCGTACATCGAGAAGAACCGACCGCGGTAATTGGTGATCTCGCCGAGCTCGCCCGTCGCGATCAGCTCGCGGGCATAGCGAACGAGCGGCGCCCAGCGGTAGTTGTAGCCGACGCCGCTGATCACGCCCGCGGTGCGCGCCGCCAGCGCGGCGCGGGCCACCTGCTCGGGCGTGCCGCCGACCGGCTTCTCGCAGAACACCGCCTTCCCCGCCTGCGCGGCGGCCTCGACCAGCTGCAGGTGCACCATGTTCGGCGCGGCGATGTAGACGACTTCGACGTCCGGGTCCTCGATCACCGACTCCCACGCGACGGAGGCTCGCTTGAACCCGAACGACCCAGTCGCCTGATCCAGCCGCGCCGGCAGCGCGTCGCTGCACGCGACGAGCTCCGTGTCGAATGGTCGGTTCTCGAACAGCGTCGGGATCCGGAGCAGCGATCGCGTGTGCGCCTGACCGAGCCAGCCGAACCCGATCACGCCGACGCCGATCCGGCGGCGCGCCGCCCGAGCCGCCGCGGCCGCGGTCCCGGGGTCCGTCGTCGCGGCTGCGGTTGTGGCTGGCGCACTCATGCCGGCGATCCCTCGAGCAACTCGAGCACCTCCTGTTCGTAGGGCATCGCCTGCGAGCACAACAACCGCGAGGCGACGATTCCGCCGGCGGCGTTCGCGAACGCGATCGTGCGCTCGTGCGGCCAGTGGCGGAGCAGGCCGTGGCACAGCGCCCCACCGAACGCATCGCCGGCGCCGAGGCCGCACAGCACCTGGATCGGCGGTGGCTCTAGCAGCCGCTCGGACCGCTCGCCCGAGAGCAGCACGCCGTCGCCGCCGAGCTTGACGATCGCCAGCTCGACTCCTTTTGCCCGGAGCCGCCTCGCCGCTTCGTGCGGGTCGTCCGTGCCGACGGCGACCGCGCACTCGTCGCGGTTGCCGACCGCGATCGTCGCGTGCCCGACGGCGGCGCCGATCCGCGCTGAAGCCTCCTCGCGCGAGCGCCAGAACGTCGGTCGGTAGTCGAGGTCGAGCACCGTGTGCCGCCGGCGCCCCCGGGCTTCGAGCATCCCGGCCGTGGTCGACGCGCTCGGCTCGTGAGACAACGCGCTCGCCGTCACCCACAGGATCGGCACGTCGGCGACGGTCTCCCGGTCAACCTCGTCCGGCCGGAGCTGGAAATCGGGCACGGGCGGATCGCGGCGGAACAGCAGCTGCGGGTTCTCGGGCGGATCGAGCACGGCAAACGCCAGCGGCGTGACCGTGCCGGGCTCGACCCCGACGAACCGCGTGTCGACCCCGAACTCGCGCAGCTCATTTACCGCGACCTCACCGAACGGGTCCTCGCCAACCTTCGTGAACACCGCGGTCCGGTGGCCGAGGCGGGCGGCGGCAACCGCAACGTTGGTCGGGCTGCCACCGATCGCCTTGCTGAACGTCTCCGCGGCGTCCCAGTCGGCGCCGATCTGCTCGCAGTAAAGGTCGATGCTGATGCGTCCAACCGTCAGCAGCTCGAGATCGCTCGCCATCGGGTCAGGCCGACGCTTGGGCGTTGGTCGGCGCCTCGGCGGCGAGCTCCTTCGCGACCTCCTTGAGCGACGGGTCGACCGCGCTCTGTAGCTCGTGGCTCAGCTCCTCGAGCTCGGCTCCGCCGGCCATCATCGAGGTCAGCTCTGCGATCGAGGTCTCGGACTTCGCGTAGGAGCCGAACATCCGCCCGCGCTTGAGTAGCACGAACCGATCCCCGACCGGGAACGCGTGGTGCGGGTTGTGGGTGATGAAGATCACCGCCCGCCCCATCTCGCGCGCCTGGACGACGTACTTGAGCACGATGCCCGACTGGCGGACCCCGAGCGCCGAGGTCGGCTCGTCGAGGATCAGCACCTTCGCGCCGAAGTACACGGCACGTGCGATCGCCAGCGCCTGGCGCTCTCCGCCCGACAGCGTTCCCACCGTCTGGTCCGGGTCGCGGACGTCGATGCCCATCTTGGACATCTCCGCGCGCATGATCTTCTGCGCGCCCTTGATATCCATCCGCTGGAGCGGCCCCCGGCCGCGGGTCGGCTCGTTGCCGAGGAAGAAGTTCCGCCACACCGACATCAGCGGCACGGTCGCCAGGTCCTGGAACACGGTGGCGATCCCGTGCGCCTGCGCATCGCGCGGGCCGGCGAAGCTCACGGGCTCACCTTCGAACAGCACTTCTCCCTTGTCCGGCGAGTGAACGCCCGACAGGATCTTGATCAGCGTCGACTTGCCCGCGCCGTTGTCGCCAAGGACGCACGTGACCTGGCCGGGGTACACCGACACGCTGATGTCCTCGAGCGCGTTGACGCTTCCGAAGTACTTCGAGACTTCCCGGACCTCGAGGGCCGGCGTAGCCGACGCCGTGCTGGCGCTCATATTCGAAGCTCCTTCGCTCATCGTCGCGCCTTCAGAGCCCGCCGGTAGATCAGGGTGTTGACGATCACGGCGAGGAACAGAATCACCCCGAGGAACGCGAAGTCCCAGGAGCTGTCCCAGCCGGAGTAGATCACCCCTTCAAAGGCCATCCCGATGATGCACGCGCCGAGCGCCGCACCGATCGCGGAGCCGTAACCGCCCGTCAGGAGGCAACCGCCCACGACCGCCGCGATGATGTAGAAGAACTCGTAGCCGACTCCCTGCTCGGACACCGCCGAGGAGGCCTGGGTGAACGAGATGATCCCGACCAGGGCCGCTGCCAGCGCCGTGCCCACGAACAGCAGCACCTTAGTCCGGTCTACGGGAACGCCGGTGTTGCGCGCCGCGTTCTGGTCGCCGCCCGAGGCGAAGATCCAGTTTCCGAACTTGGTCCGGCTGAGTAGCCAAGTGCACAGGATCGTCACACCGATGAACCACAGAACCGCCGTCGAGTAGCCGCTCGGGAGCGAGCCGCTCGAGAAGAACGAGGAGCCGAAGACCGACTTGGCGCTGCTCAGCCCGGCCGGATGGGCCTGGGTGACGGTGATCTGCGTGCTCCCGCTGTTGAGCAGCAGTACGCCGCCGGTGCTCGCGCCGCGTAACACGAAGAACGTCGCGAGCGTGACGATGAAGCTCGGCAGCTTGGTCAGCGTCACGATGTAGCCGTTGATCAGCCCGATCCCGATGGCGAATGCGATGGTGATCAGGATCGCGATCCAGGTATTCACGTGCCACTTGCCGACGAGCAGCGCCATCACGATCGCGGTCACGCCGGTCATCACGCCGGCCGACAGATCGAACTCGCCCCCGATCATCAGCAGCCCGACGGGCACCGCCACGATCCCGAAGAACGCCGCCTGCGTGGTCCACGCGTCAATACCCGTCTGCTTCAGCCACAGGTGGTTCGAGCTCGCGTCGGTGATCGCGAACAGCACGAACACGAACACGGCGGCGAGAAACGATCCGAGCTCGGGACGCCGGAGCGTACGGGTGAGCCGGCTGATCGGAGCCAGCCGTTCGTCTTGCGCCCCCGCGGATCCGGGCGGCGTTGCTATCGGAGGCGAGGTGGCACTCATAGTTCCTGGGTTACGGGGTGTCGCCACCGGGCGGGATCGGCGCCCCGCCCGGTGACCGTTCGTTTAGGTGGACTTGTAGCTTTCCGCTCGGTTAGTCCTGTCCCGCGGCGATCGCGGCGGCAACCTTGCCAATGTTGGCGCTGGTCACGACCAGCGGCCCGCTGGCGACGGTCGTACCACCGCCTACGCTCTGGCCGTTGTCCTTGTTGTAGAGGTACAGGAACACGATCGGCAGGTACCCCTGGAGATACTGCTGCTGGTCGATCGCGAACGACATCGAGCCGTTCTTGAGGTCCGCCTCGACGCCGGAGTTCAGGTCGAACGTCGAGATCTTCGGCTTGCTGGCCGGCGCACTTGTAATGAGCGCCGTCCCGATCGCATTGTTCAGCGTCATCACCGCGTTGACCCCCGTGTGCGTCTGGAGGTACGCGGTTACCTGCTGGATCGCCTGCTGCGGGTTCGACGCCGCGTTCGGCGTCGACAGCGTCAGCTCGGTGCACGCGGGGCCATTCGAGGGCGCGCTCCCGGTCTTGCACTGCGAACCGACTCCGAGCCCCATCGCGATCCCGTTGCACCGGTCGAGCAGGTTCTGACCCGACTGGTGAATCACGCACAGAACGTTGGTCGAGCCGAGCTTCTTGAAGTACGCGCCCGCGGCTTGGCCTGCCAATTGCTCAGGCTGCCCCACGCACGTGATCGCAACACTGGCGGCGATGTCGGTGTTGTCGCAACCCGCGTTGAGGAGCACCACCGGGATGCCCGCCGCCGCCGCCTTGGCCAGCGTCGGGTTCATCAGCGATGGGTCGTGGTCGGACACCGCCATGCCGTTCACCTTCGCGTTGATCGCGTCCTGGATCTGTGCGTTCTCGGCGTTGTCGTCAGGCTCCGCCTGGCCCTGCTGCTGCGACCCGTACGTCTCGGTGAGCGTGCAGCCGAGGTCGGCGGCGGCGTCCTTCGCGCCCTTGTACACGACGCTCCAGAAGCTTCCGTTGTCGCCGTGGGTGATCAGCGCGAACTTGTACGAGCATGGCTTGCTGCTCGACGCGATGTTAACCGCGCTGGTCGTCGTGCCGCTGCCACTCGCCTTACTGCTCGAGCTGCTGCTACCGCACGCCGCCACCAGCAACGCCGCGACACCCACGGCGGCGACGATGCCGATAGTGCGAGACAGTCGTCTCATCGATTGATCTCCTCCGTCGTCCGAGCCGTGTCGTGAAGGAAGGCGATGCTCTCGCGAGCGTCGCGCATCGGTCCGCCTGCCACCGTCGGCTCATCTCCGGTGATGGCGGTGTCTTGCTCGAGCACGAGCCACCCGTCGTACCCGTGTGCCTGCAGGGCTTTCATAACCTCCGCGATCCGACCGTCGCCCTTGCCCAGCGGTAGGAACAGGCCGTTGCGCGTGGCGTCCACCAGCGACCGCCGGCCCGCTCTGAAGTCAGCTGCGACGTTCGCATCCACGTCCTTGAGATGCACGTGTACGACCCGGTCACCGTGGCTGCGCGCAAACTGCACCGGGTCCGCCCCACCGATCGTCAGGTGACCCGTGTCCAGGCACCACCCAACCTCGATGACCTCCATTGCGCGCTCGACCTGCTCGGCGGTCTCGATCAGCGTGCCGGCGTGCGGATGCACGGCCGCGGTCAGCCCGTACTCCCCCGTCACGGTCTGGATCTCGTTCAGGTTCTGAGCCAGTCGCGCCCAGCCGCCCTCGTCGAGCTCCTGCGGAGCGCTCCACTCCAGGTCCTGAACGACGCCGATCACGAACATCCGGCCGCCCGCCCGCGCGATCAGCTCGGCCGACTCGCGGGCCGCGCGGATCGTGCCGTCGAAATCGGGCTCGTGCAGTACAAGCGGGACGAACCCGCCGACCAGTTCGAGCTCGTAGCGCTTCAGCTGCGTGGAGATGCCGTCGGGATCGTGGGGAAAGAAGCCGACCGATCCAAGCTCCGTTCCGCGCAGCCCGAGCTCGGCCATCTCGGCCAGCACACGATCGGGAGTTGGCATCACGCCCCAGCCTGGGATCTCGCACGCGCCCCAGGAGATGGGCGCGCCGGCCAAGCGATCATCGATGGTCGCAGTCGGACGGGCGCTGTGCGCGTGCGTCTGGTGCATTCCTGTGGGGTTCCTCTCACTCCCGAGACTGCCTTAGATCGCTCTAAACCAGGGGACGGACGCGATTAGAGCGCTCTAACACGGGTCGCGCGACTATATCCCGCGCATTCAAGGCGAAGTCAAGGCCTTACGCCGAAATGTCCCCCTCGTGGCGAGCTCTCGCGTGAGAGCGCGCTAACGCGATTGCAATGTTGTCGCGCTCTAAGTAAGGTCCACGCGCCATGCCGCAGTCCCGGCGCCGCCCCTCGACGCACGATCTCTCCCGGCGCGCGCCCACAATGGAGGACGTCGCTCGTGAAGCCGGCGTCTCGCGCGCGCTCGTCTCGCTTGTCATGCGCGAGCGGCCCAACGTCAGCGAGGAGCGCCGCCAGCGCGTGCTCGACGCGGCCGCCCGGCTCGGCTACCGGCCTAACGCGATGGCGCGCAGCCTGGCGAGCCGGCGAACGAAGACCGTCGGCGTGATCCTCGACGACCTACGCAACCCGTTCTTCGCCGAGATCGCCGGCGGCGTCGAGGACTACGCGTCCGAGGCCGGCTACCAGCTATTGCTCGCGGCCGGCGGACGTTCTTCCCGGCGCGAGCGCGCCGCACTCGCCGCGCTGCTCGAGCACCGGGTCAGCGGGCTGATCCTCGTCAGCCCGCGGATGCCGGCCGGCGACATCGCCGCCGCGGCGGACGAGGCGCCGACCGTAATCGTCGGGCGCGCGCTACGCAACGTTGACGCCGACAACGTCCTGATCAACGAGACACACGGAACCGGGCTGGTACTCGATCATCTCGCGGGGCTCGGCCACGAGCGGATCGCACACGTCGACGGCGGCAGCGGCGCCGGCGGTCCGCAGCGCCGCTCCGCCTACCTGCGCGGCATGAGGACGATGCGGCTCGAGCGCCACGCGCTCGTGATCCCGGGTGACTTCACCGAGGAGGCGGGCATGAACGCGGCCACCGAGCTGTTGCGCCGGCCCGAGTTGCCGACCGCGATCTTCGCCGCCAACGACCTGCAAGCCGCCGGGCTCCTCGGCGGCTTCGATCGCGCCGGCGTCGAGGTCCCGGGCGACGTGTCGATCGTCGGCTACGACAACATCTCGATCGCGCACCTCGCGCATGTGTCGCTGACGACCGTCCACCAGCCACGGACCGAGATGGGCCGCCTGGCGCTCGAACTTCTGCTCGACCGGATCGACAACCGGCGCCCGAACGAGGTGCGCCTGATCGAACCGTCGCTCGTGGTCCGCTCGACGACCGCGCCACCGCGGAAGATCGGCGCGACCTCGGTGGCCGCGATCGCGTGACGTCGTGGCCGACGTCCGCCGATGAACTGATCGACGCGCAGCACGCGCTCGCGGCTGCTGGTTCGGACACGTGGACGCTTCCCACGTCGTGCGATCCCGCGATCGGCGCGTGCGTCGTCGTGTTCCCGCGCGGACAGGCCGGTGCCGGCGCGCGCGGCGACCCCGCCTGGGCCGCGGCTGCGGTACTCCGGCGCGGACGCGTACTCGCGCACGCGACCGTCACCGGCGAGGCCGCGGGGCCGTACATCCCGGGCCTGCTCGCGCTGCGCGAGGGCCCGTGCCTCGAGGCGGCGGTGCGCGCGCTGGCGGTGGCGCCCGACGTGCTGCTCGTCGACGCCACCGGCGCCGACCATCCGCGCCGCGCCGGGCTCGCGCTGCAACTCGGGGCGGTGACCGGGCTCGCCACCGTCGGCGTCACCCACCGGCCGCTGCTCGCGCAGGGTGCTTGGCCGCGCGATGAGCGCGGCGCACGTTCACCGCTGTCACTCGACGGTGCGTGCGTCGCCACGTGGGTGCGGACGCGCGCGGGCGCGCGGCCGGTCGCGGTTCACGCCGGGTGGCGAACGACGCTCGATGTCGCGGTCGAGGTCGTGCTGTCGTGCACGTTTGCTCATCGCACGCCCGAGCCGTTGCGTCACGCACGCCGGCAGGCGCGCCTCGCGCGCGCAAACCGCTAGCGTTCGTGTCGTCAAGCTCTCGCGCGGACGCGCGCATCAAATTCACGGACGCTCCAGTGCACGCTTGCTGCCAATGCTGGGTAGCAGCGTATGCAGGAACTAAGGTGCGCCCGTCCATCATCCAAGGAGGAAGCTGTGCCACAGGCCAGAAGCAGCGGTTCGAAGTCGAGTACGTCCGGCCGCAGTCAAACCAAGCGCGCGAGCGCTAGCAAGTCCACGGGCGCGAAGCGCACGACGCGCAAGACCACGAGCGCGAAGTCGAGCGCCAGCAAGCCACGCGCGGCACGCAGCACAGCGTCGAAGTCGAGCAGCGCGCGCACGAGCAACGGACGGGCGAGCGCCGGCGCCGCCGACCCGCGGCTCGACGCTGTCGCGCAGCGCGTGCGCAAGTTGAATGAGCGCATCATCGACGAGAGCAAGTCCGCCGGCGAGGCGACGCTCACCGCCTACGAGAAGGCGCTGAAGGCGATCGCCGCCTCGCTCGAGCGCGGGCCTGGCAAGAGCGACGTCGAGTGGGTCTCGTCACTGGCCACCACGCAGGCCAAGTGGATCCGTGACGTCACCGCCGCCTGGACGGCTGCGGCGCGCGGGGTGCTCAAGTAACCCACCTCGACCGCCAGACCTTGTTCAGGGACACCTGAATGTAGGCCGAGAAGGCGGGCGGGATGAAGACGAATAGGAGCACCGCAACCCATCCGCTGGGCGGCTTGGTCACACCTACGCGGGCGGCCAACTGGACTCGCTTGGTTCCACGCCAGTAGCTGACCAGCGCCGGCACGATGATCAGGCCGCCGGGGAACAGTGCCAGCGTCGACAGCGCCGGGCTGTCCCCGAGCTCCGCGTTGTTGGCGCATCCGAAGTCGCGCAGTTCCCGATTGATTCGGTACCACCAGACGAGGTGGTAGATCCCGAACGTCACAAACGGGAGCAGCGCGACCGCCCACGGGTTACGGATCTTGACCAGCCCACCGCCGTTTCTGATCCATAGTTCGCGCGCCATAGGTCACCGTCCGCCGCTGCGGTCGGTGTCAACGGTGAACGCTATCCCCGCGTGCGGCGGCGCTCAAACTGCCAGGCGCCGTGACCGAGCTTCCGGGAGCTGTGGCAGGTTCAGCTGCTCCCGGACGCCGCGCCGCTAGAGCGGGAGGATCAGGCCGTCCGGACCGAGGAGGCCGTCCGCCGGGCGCAGCGAGCCTGGCCGGCCGCGCCGCCTGGACCGGGACGATGCCTCCCGCGAGCTGGGTCATATCTCCACTCTCGACCCCTCCCCATGAGGTGAACGAGGATTCGGGCACGTATGCGGGTCATTCGGCCACGCTCGCCCGGCGCGGGGCGGCGAGTGTGGACACCTGACCCTGGAGTGGGGGCTGCCCGGTCGAGGCGTCCGGACTGCGGGAAGCCTGCCCTCCCCCGGGCGCGCCGGGGTTCGCCGGGCTCGACGGCGGCGTGGGCCGGGGCGGCCCCGGGCGGGGCGCGCCGGGCCGGCGTGGCTCAAACTGTCGAGCGCCGTGCCGTCGCGGCGGCACACGAGCCGCGGCGCCGGCGTCCCGGCGCGGACGCGCGGCGCAGCAGCGCTACCGGCGCAGTAGCGAGCACGGCGCCCGCCGCCGCAAACAGCCCGCCGGTCGGGTCAGCGGCGTGCGCGGCGAGTCCGACGGCCGGGCCCCCCAGGCCCACGCCGGCGTCGAAGTAGGCGAAGAAGGCGCCGGCGGTTCGGCCGTGGCGGCTCGGCGGCACCGACCCCAGCGCGAGCAGTCCGAGCGACGGGACCGCGAGACCCTGGCCGACCGCCATCACCACGAGCGCGACCAGCGCGACCGGCGTGACGGTGGTCGCAGCCATCCCAGCCAGGCCGGCTGACTCGATCGCGACCGCCACCGTCAGCGTTCGCGGCGCGCCGAAGCGGTCGGGGATCCCGGCCAGGATCGTCCGGCTCGCGATCACGCCGATGCCGAACACCGGGATCACCAGCGACGCGATTCCGGTGCCCTGCTCGGTCGCCGCGGCGGCGCCGAACGACAGCACCGCGACGTAGCCGAAATTGACCAGCATCAACCCGAGCCCCGGGCGGAGCGTCGCGCGCAGGGTGCTGGCCGCGGGGCCTCGCGCTCTTCGCCGTCGTGGTGGCTCGGCTCCGTGGCTCGGCGCGTCGCGGCTCGGCTCCTCGGCTCGTCGCGGCTCGGCTCGTCGTGGGTCGCATCTCGTGGCTTGCCTCGGGGGCGAGCGCGCGATCCGGCGTTCTCGCCAGCACCGTCGCCGACCCGGCCGCCACCACCGGCAGGATTGCCGCAGTTATCCACACGCGTGACGGGTGGGCCTGACCGGACAGCGCCTGAGACAGCGGCGGCCCGATCGTCAGCCCGGCGTAGTTGGCGAGCCCGACGTGGCCCATCGCGCGTCCGCGCCGCTCAGGGCCGGCGAGCCGGAGCAGCCACAGCACGGTCGCCGCCATCATCATCGCCTCGCCGGCGCCGACCGCCAGGCGGCTCACGATCAGAACGGGGAGCGACTCGACGAATGCCGGGATCGTCCCCACGGCCATCGCGAGCGCGCCGGCGATCACGATCCGCGCCGGACCGATGTGGTCGGCGAACCGTCCTCCGAGCGGGCGCCCGGTCGCGCCCGTGAGCGCTGGCGCCCCCACCGCGAAGCCGACGAGAATCGCGCCGCCGCCCAGCGAATGGACGTAGTCCGGAAGGATCCCGAGCACCGTGCCGAGGGCCGCGTAGCAGAGGATCGCTGTGGATAGGACGACGAGGTATCGGCGCGAGGTCACGCGTTGATGATTGCGCGAGGACCCTTCGGCCTAAACCGAAATGTCGAGCGCCTGCTACAACGCCTCCGTGCCGCAGGCCGTGATATTCGACATGGACGGAGTCCTGCTCGACTCCGAGCAACTGTGGAACCAGTCCAAGCAGGAGGTCGTCCGTGAGTCCGGCGGGCACTGGCGCGAGGACGCGCCCACGGCGATGATTGGGATGAGCTCGCCGGAATGGTCGACGTACATGCGCGACACGCTGGGAGTTCCGATGTCGACAGACGAGATCAACCGCGCCGTCGTCGACCGGATGGAGCAGCACTACCGCGAGCATCTGCCGCTGCTGCCCGGAGCCGTCGAGGTCGTTCGCACGCTTCACCGCCCGTGGCCGCTCGCTCTCGCGTCCTCGGCAAACCGCGAGATCATCGACTTCGCGCTCGACACCGCCGGCCTTGCCGGCGAGTTCGACGCCACCGTGTCCTCCGAGGAGGTGCCGCACGGCAAGCCCGCGGCGGATGTGTACCTGGAGGCGGCGCGGCGGCTCGTCGGTCGACGCAGACCGGTGCGTGGCGGTCGAGGACTCGAGCAACGGAATGCGGTCGGCCGCGGCCGCCGGCATGGCCG
This sequence comes from uncultured Solirubrobacterales bacterium, assembly GCA_963755525.1. Taxonomy (GTDB): domain Bacteria; phylum Actinomycetota; class Thermoleophilia; order Solirubrobacterales; family Solirubrobacteraceae; genus Palsa-465. The sequence continues at coordinate 79,129 of CAVWKC010000037.1, forward strand.
TGATCGCGTTCCCCAACCCGCACTATCCGCCCGACGAGGACGCGCTCGCGCTCGCCGCGGCGCGCGTCGATGCGCTCGCTCAGATAACGCCCGAGCTAGTCGAACGGCTGCGCTGACGCGGTCCTGCGGTCCCCGGCGTCAGCGCCTTGCGGTTGACTGCCCCACCTCGATCAGGTGGCCGTCGGGGTCCCGGATGTAGCAGCGGATCTCGCTGGCGCGCTGCTGCGGCGGCGTGAGGAACTCGGCGCCACGGGCGCTCCACTCTTGGTAGATCGCATCGATGTCCGCCACGCGGATGTTCAAGAAGGCGGAGGTCCGGTTCGGATCCTGCGGTGCTTCGAGCGTCACCGTCGGCTTGTCCTCGGTCGGGCCGCCGCCGACGTTGATGATGATCCAGCCGTTCGCGAGCGCGACGATCGTCGGCTCGCCCTCCATCACGACCTCACCGCCGAGCACGTCGGCGTAGAACCGCCGCGAGCGCTCGACGTCGTTCGAGACGATGAAATTAGTCAGCACGAACCCTTCGGTCGGTGCAGGAAAGTCAGCCATTGCTCAGCTCCTCGATCGCAGTGTGATTTCTAAGAGACTTCCAGGACCGCGCCACCGTGGATCGCGCCGATCAGCGCGTCGGTGTCCGCCTCGAACACCGCATGCGGCGTCCCGGCCGCGCACCACACCGTGGCAAAGCGCCGCAGCGACTCGTCGATCAGCGTCTCGAGCGGCGCATCGTGGCCGAGCGGCGGGATCCCGCCGATCGAGAACCCGGTCGCGGCCCGCGCCTCGTACGCGCTGGCCGCCCGCAGCCCGAGGCGGTCGGCGGCGACGCGCCGGTCGCCGGCGCACCAGCACCATCACCGGCACGCCGTCGCGCACGAACACGAGCGATTTGACGATCTGGCCCACCTCGCACCCGACCGCCACCGCCGCCTCGCCGGCGGTGCGCGCCGAGTCCGGCAGCATCTGCACCTCGACGTCGAGGCCGCGATCGTGCAGCCGTTCCTGAACCCTGGCCGCGGTCGGATGCATACGGGCCGCCGCTACGAGCGAAGCTCGCCCGGCTCGAGGTCGGGCGGCATCTGCATCTCCTGCGGCGACACCGGGCTTTGATCCTCCCACGACGAGAACGCCTCGCCGTCCCGGCCCTGATGCTCGTTCGCGCCACCAACCGCGACCAGCACGACGCGGCCAGGTCCGTAGTTGACGAGTTGGCGTCGGACGTCCGGCGCCACCCTGATCAGCTCCCCCTCGCCGAGGTCGGTCGGCTCTGACTCGATCACCATCGTCAGCCGGCCCTCGAGCACCAGGTACACCTCCTCCTGGCGTGCGTGGCGATGGATCCGGCCCCGCTGACCGGGCTCGAGCACGATTTGGTTCATACCGAACGATGTGACGCCTAGTTGCCGGCGCAGCGGGAGGAACCGTTCACCGGCGTCTGGGTTCAGACGGGTCGTGCTCGTGCCCTCCTCCATCTGGGGACATGTTCGCACGCCGCCGCGCCCGGCCTGATCGAAGCGAAACCGACCGAGCGCCCGCGCCGCCATGTAAAACGCAGCAAACCTCCGGCTCCCGCGCCACAAAGGCAACATAAGCATCGTGGGGATGCTTATGTCGTCGTTGCGGCCGAGCTAGAAGGAGTTTGCTGCGAAATACATGGCGCCTGGCCCGATGGCGCCTCGGCGCCCGCCTCGGATGACGCGACCGCGCCTCGGCGCCCGCCTCGGATGACGCGACCGCGCCCCGTCGTCCTGCACGTTGTGAGAACACTGCCATGGTCGTGCGTTTTCGAGGGTTGGCGCCGAACTCGGCACTATTGTCGGACCGCGTGGTGCCCGACCCTCGCCAGGCGGAGCGTCTCCGCCGGCGAGCGCTTGCCCGCGGGCGCGTCCGTCGTCAGCGACTGACGATCGCGCTCGTCACGATGGCGGTGCTCGCAATCGCGCTCGCGATCGCCACATCCGGCGGTGGCGCCGACTGACCGCAGCGCAACGCCCGCCAAATCAGCCACGAAGCAGGCAAAGGCCAGGACGAGATCCGCCCGTGGCGCGCCGGCGAGGATCGTCCCGGGCGGCCCGCTCGCGCCGGCGTCGGTCGGCGGTCTCGCCGCGCTGTGGGCGCCGGGCAACGTGGTCGGATCGCAGCCCGGCACCGCGCGGGACTACTCGCGCGCTTCGCAGCTCAAAGGCCTACCCGGCTACCTCCTCGTCGCCGACCGGGGGAACAACCGGATCCTGGTGCTCACGCCGCAGGGCCGGGTCGTGTTCCGCTTCCCTGACGCCGCCGATCTGACGGCGGGACGCAAGCTGTACTACAACGACGACACCTTCGTCGAGCCCGGCGGCCGGGCGCTGATCGCCAACGAGGAGGACAACCACGCGATCGTCGAGATCGGGATCGCGGATCACTCGCTCCGACTGCTGTTCGGCCATCCCGGCGTCGTCGGTGGCGACGCCACCCACCTCAACACCCCCGACGACGCGTATGGCCTACCCGACGGGTCGTTCACGGTCGCCGACGCGTACAACTGCCGCATCCTGTTCGTCCACAACGGCGCGATCGCCCGCCAACTCGGCGCGTCCGGAGATTGCCATCACGATCCGCCTGCAGCGTTCGGTCCGGTCAACGGCGACACACCTGAACCCGGTGGCGGCGTGCTCGTGAGCGAGATACCGGGAAGCTGGATCGACGACATCAGCGCCACCGGGACCTTACGGTCTGCATTCCAGGCCCCGGTCGCGTACCCGTCCGATCCGCAGCCGCTCCCCGGCGGCCGGATCCTGCTCGCCGACTACTCGAGCCCCGGCCACGTGGAGATCCTCGATCACGCCGGCAATGTGTTGTGGCGCTACGGACCGGCGGGCGGATCCGGCCGCATGGATCACCCATCGCTCGCGATGGCGCTTCCCAACGGGGACATCGCGGTCAACGACGACTACCGCGACCGCGTGATCGTGATCGACCCGAGGTTGGGTCGGATCGTCTGGCAGTACGGCCACACCGACGTCGCGGGGACCGCCCCCGGGTACCTGAACACGCCGGACGGGATGGACTTCATCCCGGCGGCGTCGGACGGCAGCCCCGACTACGCCGCCGTAGTCCACCCGTAGTCGCGTTGACATTGCGTCATCCGCAACGATCGTGAGCGACTAGTCGACCCTATCTGGACGCGATCCAGCGCTTAATCAACGTCCCTTGAGGGAATGACGATACCCGAGCGACAATGGATCGAGTCAGACCCTGGGAAGGCGAGGTGTTGGTGTCGCACGACCGTCGGCGGTCGGTGCTCGTGCTGGGCGGCCCCCGGAGGCGCGCAGCGGCGCTCGGGTTCGCGGGCGTGCTGCTGGCCTTGCTGGTTACGATCGCTCTCGGCGCGTCCACAGGCGCTGCGACAGGCGCCGCGACGGTCGCGGCACCCGGCCGCCTCGACCTGACGGCCTCGATCCGTCATCAGCCGGTGAGCCATCTCAAGCCCAAGTCCACGAAGGCCCCGCGGCTCGTGTTCGGCATCTACCCGGGCGGCGCCGCCGGAACGGTCGGCCCGAGCGGCCCGGTGGCGCCCGAGAATCCGACCCTGCGGATGTCCGCGCTCGAGAGGCTGCGACCGGCGGGAATACCGTTCGTCTTGCACCTTTACGCTTCGTACACGGGCGCGGACGGATGGTCGGCCGCTCAGCAGGTCGGGCAGGAGATAGCCCAGTACGGCGACGCCGGATTCCAGACCGAGCTTGTCGCCTGCTATCGCCCGTCCGACGGCGGCTCTGCGGCGGACGTCGCCGGCTTCGTCGAGTTCGTGCGCGAGGCGGTCCGTTCGCTCGGACCGGTGCCCGGATTCGTCTCGCTCCAGGTCACGAACGAGGCCAATCAGGGTGGCTCGCCGAACACGTCCGACGGCTACTACGCCGGCGCGAAGGACGCGCTGATCGACGGCGTCATCGCCGCCAAGGGCGAGACTCGCCAGGACGGCTTCGGTCAGGTGAAGGTCGGGTTCAACTGGGCGTATGCGACCGACGGGGGCGAGCGGGCGTTCTGGCGCTACCTCGGTCAGCAGGGCGGTCCCGCGTTCGTCGACGACCTCGATTGGGTCGGGCTGGACGCCTATCCCGGCACGTGGGGACCGGCGCTCGCGGGGCACGGGCTCGCGGCCGAGACGACGAGCTTCTTGGACGGCGCGCTCCGGGCCCTGCGCGTCACGTACCTGCCTCTCGCCGGCATCCCGCACGCGGTGCCGCTGCGGGTGTCGGAAACCGGGTACCCGACCGGGCCCGGTCGCAGTGACGCGATGCAGGTCACGGTCATGAAGGCCGCGGCCGACGCGGTCTACCACGCCCGCGGCATCTACAACATCAATGGGTTCCGCTGGTTCGATCTGCGCGACGCCGACTCCTCCAGCTCGAGCTTCGAGAGCCAGTACGGGCTCATGCGTGACGACTACACCCCAAGCCCGCCTTCGGCGCGTACCGGTCGCTGGTGGCGAGCCTGTCTAATTGACCCGCGGCGACCGCGCCCCGGCGGCAAAGGCGCGCTCGGCCGACGGGGAGCTGTCGATCCGCCAGTTCGCTTCCTTGACGAGGTCGAACCAGATCATGCTGGTCACGTATGGACGGGCGGCCAGGTAGGCCCACATGTCCCGGATCCACTGTGCCTTACTTCCCCCCTGCTCGGTGGTGGCGGTCTCGGCGAGCTGGATCGGCAGCCCGGGCTCGAGTGAGTGCAGCCGGTCGATCGTCTTGCCACAGCCCTCGGCAAAGCTCTGCCAGCCGCGCGCGAGCAGCGGCCTTCCTGCGTTCTGACAGGTCGTGGCCATCACGTTGACGTACGCGGTGCCGGGGAACTGCGCCGTCGACCTGGCGAACGCCGGGCTCCAAACCCATCTGACGTTGGCGGCGCCGGCCCTGCTAAGATGTCGTGGACGTGGCGCCAGGCCTGCACGAACTGTCCCGGATGATTGCCGTTGGCATAGTCACCCCAGGGGAACCAGTTGCCGTCCATCTCCTGCGCGAACCGCAGCAGCACCGGATGCTTCAAGGCCGCCAGTGACTTCGCCCACGCGCGGATATATGAGTCGAACTTGCCGTCGATGATGTTGATCAGCCGGTAGCGCGGCTGCGACTTGTACAGGCCCTTGCTCGCGTCCCACGGCTCCCAGGTGATCTCCGGGATGCTGCCACGCCGCTCGATCGCGTTCAGCTGGGATGTACTCGGCAGCTTGTTGTGCTGCCAATCCGCGTACCACATGGCAACGCGGGATGTTCCGGCCTCACCTCGAACGTAGCGACCGTGCTCACGGACGCTTGCCACCCTTCCACCAGTGCGGGATAGCGGGCCGGTGGTGACACCGAGGTTGAGCGTGGCGTTCGTCGATTTGAGCGCGGTCTCCATCGGATGCGTAGACGGCGGTGGTGACGACGGTTTGTGGATGATGCCTTGCTGATAGGCGAACAGAGCCAGTGTCGCCCAGCAAGTGATGCGCGGCTGCTCACACCGGCCACGCCGCCGTCATGCAGGGACCGCCTGGCGTCCGAAATGAGGCATGGAAATTCCGAGCAAGACGACGATACCCGCGAGCACGAGCACGACTACCGCACGCGAACGCATGGCGTCCGCAGCGCGCTGTGCTCGGCCGCGATCTGCTAGATGCCATCGCGACGTCGACGCGAGACCGTGGCGCCCATCAACGGATTCGCGAGCGCGAGCCAGAGTAGCCGCGGATCAGGCTGTCCCCGACGCTCGCGTCGAACAGCCACACCGCCGCCAGCGGAAACGCGGCGAGCGCGATGTAGGGGGCATAGATGCTGATCGGGCGCGGTCCGGCGACGGCGGTCTTGCCCTTGGGCGTGATCATGTACGAGCGCTTGATCCGGAACACGACGTTGATCAGCGCCCACAGCACGACCGGCCAGCGCGCCGTCTGCAGCACGATCCCGCGCCAGGACAGCCTCACCCCGCCCGGCTGGAACCACCTGCGCGATTCGCACCACATCAGCGTCGAGGCCAGCACCACCGGCACGAAATACACGAAGAACCGCCCGACGGGGACGGACGCGATCGGCTGGTTGACGAGCAACGCGACCGCCGGAAGCGCCCACAAGACCGCGAGCGAGATCGACCACAGCGTGTACCAGCTCTGGCAGAAGAGGAACTGGAGCGCCTGACCGCGCGTGTACCGGCGGATCAGCCGCGGCGTGTGCTGAAAGAAGATCTGGATCATCGAATAGGCCCACGCGAACTGCTGGCTCAGAACGTCGCGATCGAGCGGGCCGTCGCCGGTGGCGACCAGGTCGGGAACGAACACTCCCGAGTAACCGTGCGCGGCGAGCACGACCGTTCGAGGTGGTCCTCGGCCCTGGTCGGCTGGAAGCCGCCGATCTCGCGGACGGCCGCGGTTCGGTAGGTGGTGTGAGAGCCGATGATGAACGGTGTGCCGGTGGCGCCGTAGAACCCCATCTGCAGAGGCCCCTGGAAGATCAGGTCTTGCTCGGCCAGGCCGCGTGCCGTCCAGGTGTCGAGGTTGCCGCACACGCTCGGAGCCTGCACCCACGCCACCGTCCGATCGCGGAAGTAGCCGAGCACGCGGTCGAGGTAGTCGGGGCGCGGGCGGTGATCGATGTCGAGCTGGACGAACACCTCATAGTCGAGCCCGAGGGTCTGGGCGTGGTCGAGCCAAGCGTTGACGTTCCCGGCCTTGGTCTTGGCCTGGAACGGCGGCGCCGGCTGGTTCCATGCCTCGATGCCGTGGCGGGTGAAGTAGCTGACGCCGTGCTGCTCCGCGAGCGCGCGGACCTCGTCCGATCCGCCCTCGTCGAGGATCCAGCTGTCGTGGGAATAGTCGACGTTCCGCAGCGCGACCAGCTGCCCTTCGATCACGTCGAGGACTCGCGCGACGGCATGCAGAGCGTGATCATCCCACGCGCATGTCCTCGGCGGCACGACTCGACGGACGATTCATCTTGCGCACGAATCGCCAGAACACAGTCGGCAACAGCGTCGTCTGGTAGAAGAGCGCGACCGTCTCCGCCCAGTAGAGCCAGGCGGTGCTGTGGTTGGTCTGGTGTAGCCACCACCCCCAGAACGCGAGGTTCACCGCGAGCCATAACAGCCCAACCGCCCAGAAGCGCATGCGGTCGGTCGAAGACAGCACACTGACCTTCGAATGACGGAACTCGGGGGCCGGTTGCTGTGCAACCGGATCGGCGCCGACGGAGCGCCCGGCTCGCGACTCGCACGCCGCGGCGGCCCTTGAGCACTGCTCGCACTCGCGGTTTCTTCTAGCGCCGCTCCTAAGCCGTCGTATCCCGTGCGGGCATCGGCCGCCCGCCGTTCCTAATTTCATGTAAGCCCCGTGTGAGGTCGGCGGTGCCCCAAGGCAGCGCGTGATGTTCCGGCGACCGACCGGTCACCGGCGCTTGGGCTTCCCTGCCACCCGCCGATACCTATTGGACCAGCGAAAAATGAAAGGTTCTGAAGAGCCTGGCCGGGAAGTGATGCACCTCCACTCGGCCTGAGGCCGCTTAGGGCTTGAGCTCAAACGTCTTTCAGACACGCCGCGATGGATCTCATCGCCACAGGTCACGCGGGAGCTCGACGTAGCTCGCCTGACCTCGGCCGAAGGACCAGTCCTCGCGGCCGTTCTCGATCATGACCACCGCGAGGTTCTCGGCTCGCATCCCGGTGCGCTCGGCCAGCAGCCCGGCCAGGCGGCGGTAGAACGCCTGCTTGGCCTCAGTGGTCCGGCCCGCGGCGAGCGTGATCCGGATCAAGAGGAATCCCTCGTCACGGTCGATGTCGAGGTAGTTCGGGTCGAAGCGCAGGCGCGCCGGGGTGCGTTCAGTGATGATCTGAAACCGGTCACGCTGCGGAACGCTGAGCTCCGCGACCATCGCCTCGTGCACCCCATCCGAGATCACATCGAGCTCTGATTCGGAGCGGCCTTCGAGTAGAACGATCTCTACCAGCGGCATTGTCAGTCCTCCCGTGGCTGCTTGATGGAATCGGGAACTATGGCGCGGCGACGTCAGCCTGAGTTCGTTGCCGCCGCTGCCTGACCGCTGCTCGCAGTAGTGGTGCTGTTGTTTCCAGAGTCGCTGACGGAGGTCGAAGTGATCGTGCCGCCGCTGCCTTGGGTGCCCTGGATCGTGACCGAATCGCCGGGGCGAACCGAGCGGGTACTGACGCCCTGCGTTTTCTTGATCGCGGTGCTCGAGAGAAGCTTGACCTGGACGGTGGCGCCCGAGGCCTCCTTGACGTACACGGTGTCGCCGTCGACGCGGGTCACGGTGCCGGCCGTAATACCGCTGGCTGCCGCACCGAACGCCGGCGCCGCTCCCGTGCCGGCCGAGGTGCGGCTCGCGCCGGAGCGCGCGGCCGCGGTCCGCGAGATCGAGCTCGTGGACGCCGACCCGGCCGCCTGGGTCTTCTCCTCGCGGACGCCGGCATAGAAGCCCACGAAGCCGAGCGCGATGGCGAGCAGAGCCACGCTCGTCGGCGTCAACCATCGGCGGCGCCCGGTGGGTCGGGATATCACGGCGTGCCTCCCGCCCCCGGACCGGCGCTCGCGCCACCACCGCCAGACAAGGCTGCTCCCAACGCGCCTGTGCCCAGACCTGAGCCGGCGCCGAGGGTGCCGCTCGACGCGGTGCTCGTCGAGGTCGCGCCGCCCGAGCTCAGCGACGGCAGCGTCTGCGTGACGAGGAGCTCGTCGCCCGCCTTCAGACCACTCGCGATCTCCGTTCGAGTGGCGCCGCGGAGGCCGACCACGACCTGCTGCGGGACGTCCTTGCCGCCTTCGTCGAGCGTCACCGTGGCCTCCGAACCCGAACCGGTGACCGCCGCAGTCGGGACGGTCACACCTGAGGCCTGAGCAACTGTCAGCGTGGCCGACGCGCTCATGCCGGAGAGCACCCGCGAATCGCTCTGGTCGAGATCGAGCGTGACGTTGTAGGACACGACGTCGCTGCTGTCGGTGGCGTCTGCCGAGATCGCGGCGACGTGGGCCGCGAGCTCGACTCCGGTTAGCGCGTCTAGGGTCACCGTCGCCGGCTGCCCGACCTTGATCTCGCCGATGTCGGCCTCGCTGATCGCGACCGTCATCGTCAGCGTGTTCGTGTTGACGATCTCCGCGAAGCTCGAGATGCTGGAGCCGCTGGAGCTGGAGCTGCTCGCGGTGGTGGAGCTGCTCGAGCTGGAGGACGAACTGCTCGACGAAGAGTCGCCGGACGATGACCCCGCCTGCACGAGTCACCTGCGAACAGGTCCTCGAGCGACACGATCGTGCCGCTCGCCGGGGCGCGCAGAGTCGTCTCGGCCAGAGTCTGCTTGTCGTTCTTGACGGTCTGCTCGTCGTTCTCGACCGAGAGCTCGTCCTCGTCGAGCGTGGTCGCATCGCTCGTGCTCGTGGTGGTCCCAGAGGAGGACGATGAGCCGTCCTCGGCCTCGTCAAGCGTGTCCTCCGCCGCGGTCACCGTGACGTCGGCCTCGTCAAGAGCGAGCTGTGCCGAGGTGGGGTCGAGCGTCGCGAGGATCTGGCCCTTGGTCACGTGCTCGCCCTCGTGCACGTAGACGTCCTTCAGCGTCCCGCTCGCGGCGAAGTCGACCTCGTCGTCGGTGCCGGCCGCGACGTTGCCCGTCCCGGACACCGTCGTCTGCACGACGCCGTCCTCAGCGGTCACGATCTCCGTCACGGCGCGCGCGGAGCTGCTCGGAAGGCCGACCTGCGAGACGGCCAGCACTCCGACGGCGGCCGCCACCAGGGCCAGGACACACAGGAGGATCGACTGCCGCCATCGCCGGCCGTCGCGATCGCCGCTCATCCGGCAGCGCCAGTCTGATGCCGGCGCTCGGCACGGTCTTCGTCTTCAGCCACCGGCACAAGATCCGGCAGCCACGTTGGAGAATCGGAAGAGGTTTGTCGGAGCCGTGTAGGAATCCCGGGCCCGGCGGATCCGAGGCCGGAACGTACGACGGCCGCGCTCCGTGCGATGACCGAGCGCGGCCGTGGTCGAGGGGTGTGCGGGGAATCGCTCAGGCGGCGATCTGCGCGACCGCAGCCTCGCGGCGGAAGTGCTGAAGCTGCTCGCCGCCGACCTCTCCAACGGAGAGATCGCGCGCGAACTGTTCATCAGCGAGCACACGGTAAAGACACACATCAACCACGTGTTCGCGAAAACCAGCTCCAGGGACGGGGCCCAAGCGATCCGCTACGCCCACGAACACCAGCTCACCTAGCCCACGCCCCCGCCAAATATGAGCGATTGTGAGCTGGGCACGAGTGACAGCCTTCCCCGCGTCGTGCGCGGCGCCGAAACTCGGAGCCATGTCGTCGCGATCGTTGTGGAGTGATTACAACACCTCGCCGGCAGTCCGGATTTTGCGGATCACGGCGGCCCTTCACCCCGGTCATCGTGGTCGGGTGGCGGATGTCTGGATAAAGCCGGGTTGTGAGTAGGCCGGGTCGGGATACGTGTAGAAGCCGCGGCCGCTTTTGACGCCAACATCCCCGCGATCGACGTAGGCACTGAGGAACCGTGCGTTGGCGCGCAGCTGCTCGTCGTTGAGCTGCCGTGCCCAGTAGTCCGTGATCGTCCAGACGGTGTCGAGGCCTATCGCGTCCAGCGCGCCGAGTGGCCCCACGGGCGCCTTCGTGACGTGCATCCAGGCGCGGTCGATGTCCTCGATCGACGCCACGCCCTGCTGCGCGAGCGTGATCGCTTCGCGATTCAGCGCGCCGTACATCGCGTTGAACACGTAGCCGTGGTGCTCGCGCCGCATTTCGATCGGTAACTGGCCGATGCGGTCCGCGAACACGAGCACCAGCTGTGTGATCTGCGGTGCTGTACCGGGATGCGGCATCACGTCGGCGAGGTTGTTGATCCAAACGGGGGGGTGGAAGTGCAGCGCCAGCAGCCGATCGCCCCGGCCGGACACCCGCGCGAACTGCGAGGGCAGCAGCGTCGAGGTATTCGTCATGAAGATCGTTCGAGGCGGGCACGCGGCGTTGAACTCGGCCAGTACGCGCCCCTTGAGCTCGGGATCCTCGGGAACAGCCTCACTGAGTAGATCCGCGTCCCGGGCCGCGGTCTGGAGATCCGCCGTCATCGTGATCCGCGCCCGCGCCGACGCCGCCACCTCGGACGTGATCACCCCACCCGTCCGGAGCATCTCCGCGTATGTATCGATGCGTCCGCCTGCCGCCTCGAGCACCGCCGGATCGATGTCATATAGCACGACGTCGTAGCCGTGCCCTGCGCACTGAAACCCAATCTGCTGCCCCATCGTCCCAGCACCGACGATCGTGACCCTGCGCACATCGTCAATCGCCATCACCTCGGGCGACGGCACGTCCATCGCGACCCGAGCGTGCCGTGAGCGCTTGAGCATTAGCACTCAGGTTCCGGCGAGCAGGCCGCGCGCCAGCGGGCTGTAGGGAATGACACCGACGCCCATGTCGCGGCACATCGGCATGAGTTCGCGCTCGTGCTCGCGGTTGACGAGGTTGTAGCGGTTCTGCATCGACACGAACCGCGTCAATCCTTGGGCCGCCGCGGCGGTCTGCATCTTCGCGAACTGCCACGCCGCCATCCCAGTCGCGCCGACGTACCGGACCTTGCCCAGCCTGGACGACGTGGTCCAGCGCGGCCATGGTTTCTTCGACGGGCGTTTGGGCGTCGAAGCGGTGCACTTGATAGAGATCGACATGATCGGTGCCAAGGCGTCGGAGTGACGCGTCGAGAGCCGCGAGGATGTGCTTTCTGGACAGCCCTCTGTCGTTGGGTCCTGAGCCTGTGGGGTAGAAGACCTTCGTGGCCAGGACGTAGTCGTCGCGGCGGGGGAACAGCTTCACGAGCAGCCGTCCCGTGACTATCTCGCTGGCCCCGTCGCAGTACATGTCAGCGGTGTCGAAGAAGGTGACCCCTTGCTCGACCGCACTGCGGACGATCGGCTCCGCTCGCTCCTCGGGCAGAGCCCACTGCTGAAGCTCGGGATCGCCGTAACTCATCATCGCCGAGCCCGATGCTCGAGACCTTCAGGCCCGAATTCCCTAACTGTCGGTAATTGATGTGCACCCTCCCTCACGCGGCCGGAACGCCCAGCTCGCGCCAAAGGATGGCGCGTGAGATTCGGCGTGAACATGGCCAAGCGAAGGCGTTCGACTGCCTCCGCCTTACCTTTTAAGGTCGAAACGGGGCCTCGAGCCGTTGCTTGACTCGCCTCATCATCCCCGGCAGCTGACCGGAGGCCTGGCGACGGACCACGAGCGGAACCAGCAGCCGTCCAATCCCGCGGCCCGTGAAGTCGAGCTCGATCGTGAGCCGCGGCGATGATCCCTCGGCGAGCGGCTCGACCACGACCGCGACGATCGCCCTGATCGGACCGTCGATGCCCCGGTCAGCCCACCGCCGCGGCGGATCGTATTCAGTGATCGTCGTGTTCACCTCTCGCTCACGGCCTCCGATTTTCCGGATCGTCGTGCACCTGGAGCCGACGCGTGTCGTGGGCGCGTCCATGTGGCCGCTGACGACGCCCTCCTGCCACTCGGGCATCGTCCTCGGATCGGTCACGTAGGCGAAGACCTCCTCCGCCGCGCGCGCTATCTCGATGGTGCTGACGGTCGGCGCCATGGCTCCGGGCGCGCGCTGATCACGACTCCTAGGCGCCGACAGCCGCGCCCACGGCCTGCTCGACGCGCTCGCCGAGATCCTCGTCGACGTCCTTCCAGTAGTCGATCGCCCGCGCCAGCACCTGCTCGGACACGCCGTCCGCGAGGTGGCCGGCGATGTTCGAGATCAGGCGGTCGCGTTCGTCGTCGTCGAGCACGTCGCGCACCTGCGTACGGGCCTGGCCGAAGTCGTCATCGTCGGCCCGCAGCGTGTAGGCGGACCGGACCATGTCGCCGTCGCCGGCCCAGAGGCCTGCGCGGTCTGTCGCCGACGGATCCGCCTTCGGGCCACCGTAGGAGTTGGGGGCGTAGACGGGATCGGAGACGTTGACCGTTCGGCCCACGCCGTCCTTGCTGTAGCTGTGCACCGGCACGTGCGGAGTGTTGACCGGGATCTGCTTGTAGTTGACCCCGAGCCGGGCGCGATGCGCGTCGGCGTAGGAGAACCCGCGCGCGAGCAGCATCTTGTCCGGGCTCAGCCCGATGCCGGGCACGAGATTGTTCGGCTCGAACGCAGCTTGCTCCATCTCGGTGTGGAAGTCCGTCAGGTTGCGGTTGAGCGTCATCGTCCCCACCTTGATCAGCGGGTAGTCGCCGTGCGGCCACACCTTGGTCAGATCGAACGGGTTGAACCGGTAGGTCTTGGCGTCCTCGAACGGCATGATCTGCATGTACAAGGTCCAGCTCGGAAAGTCGCCGTCGCGGATCGCCTCGAACAGATCCTGCCGGTGGTAGTCGGGCTTCTCGCCGGCGATCCGATCGGCCTCGTCCTGGGTGAGGCACTCGACCCCTTGATCGGTCTTGAAGTGGTACTTGACCCAGAACTTGTCGCCACCGGCGTTGACCCACATGTACGTGTGGCTCGAGTACCCGTTCATATGACGGTAGGTCTTGGGGATCCCGCGATCGCCCATCAGCCACGTCACCATGTGGGAGGACTCCGGCGACAGCGTCCAGAAGTCCCACTGCATGTCGTGATCGCGCAGGCCGTTGTCGGCGCGCCGCTTCTGGCTGCGGATGAAGTGCTGGAACTTCATCGGGTCCCGGACGAAGAAGATCGGCGTGTTGTTGCCGACCATGTCGTAGTTGCCGTCGGTCGTATAGAACTTGAGTGCGAAGCCACGGGGGTCGCGCCAGGTATCGGGGCTGCCGCTCTCGCCCGCGACCGTGGAGAACCGGGCGAGCATGTCGGTCTTGACCCCGGGCTGGAACAGCGCCGCGCGGGTATACGCGCTCACGTCCTCGGTCGTCTCGAACACGCCGAACGCGCCCGACCCCTTGGCGTGCGGTTGCCGCTCGGCTATCCGCTCGCGGTTGAAGTTGGCCATCTGCTCGATCAGGTACTGGTCCTGCAGCAGGATCGGGCCATCCGGGCCGACGGTCAGCGAGAATTCGTCGCTCGCGACGGGAGCTCCGCCGTCGGTTGTGGTCTTGGCTGGTTTGTCGGACATCGAGCGCTCTCCTCGTCGTTTGGGTTCGGCGCGGCCTGGGCCTCATTGATCTCGTACCCACTTGCGTCGTGCGGCAACACGTACGGAGAGGAATCAAGCGGTGCGCATCGAGAGCTCCACGTCCTCGGCGAAGGGCACGGAGACATAGCCGTTCGTGGCGGACCGGACGAGGCCGAGGTAGCCCGGGCTCTTGTCGGTGTTGTCGGCGACGATCAGGGCGCCGGGCTCCAGCCGGTCCTCGAGTAGCTTCAGTACCGGCAGGTAGAGGCTCTTGGCGCCGTCGAGCAGCACGAGGTCGATCTGCTCGGGCAGATCGCGCGATAGCGTCTCGAGCGCGTCGCCCTCCCGGATCTCGATCAGATCAGCCAATCCGCCGGCGACGAAGTTCTCACGCGCGCGCGCGATCTTCGACGGCTCGAACTCGGTCGTGATGACGCGTCCGCCTCCGTTGTCGCGGAGTCCGGCCGCGAGATGGAGCGTCGAGATCCCGAATGAGGTCCCGAACTCGACGACGTGACGCGCTCCCGTCGAGCGCACGAGCATGTAGAGGAGCTCGGCAGTCTCGCGGGAGACGGCCAGGTAGGCGCTCTTCGCGAGGCTGTAGAACCGGAGATAGTCGGGCAGCGAGTCGCGTTCCTCGGGCGAGGTCTGGTCCAGGGCGGCGCGGAACTCGGGCGAAGGAGGGGCTTCCGCCTCGCTGAAGAGCCGGTCGAGCAGCGCGTCAAGGGGTGCGGTGGCGAGCGTCGTCATGACGGTCCTTTCGTCTCATCGTCGATCGACAACATAGACACACCGGCGCGATGCGAACGCGAGCCTCGCCGCCCCGCACGCCGCCTACACGGGTACAGACCTAGCCGGGAACCAGCGCCGTCGACTCCCGCACGACCAGCTTGGTCTCTAGCTGGACATGCAGCGCCTCGATCCGCTGGTTCTGAAGCTGGCGGACGAGCAGGTTGACCGCCATCCGCCCCATCTCGGCTAGCGGCTGGCGAACCGTGGTCAGCGCCGGCGTGACGATCGAGGCCTCGAACGTGTCGTCGAACCCGACGACCGACAGTTGCTCGGGAATGCTGACGCCGCGCAGGCGCGCCGCCTGCATCGTGCCGATCGCGAGCATGTCGTTGAACGCGAATATCGCCGTCGGGGGATCGGGGCGGTCGAGCAGCGACAGCGCTGCCTCGACGCCGCCCTCCGCGTGGAAGTCCGATTCGACCACGAGCTCCGGGTCGGGCATGACGCCGGCGGCCGCGAGCGCGCCGTTGTAGCCGCGCAGCCGCTCCTCGGTGGCGATCCACCCTCGCGGCCCCGTGATTGCCGCGATCCGCCGGTGTCCGAGCGACAGCAGGTGCTCGGCCGCCTCGCTCGCCCCCGACGAATGCGCGGCCGACACGGTGGGGACGCGTTCGTCGAGAGGCTTCAACGGGTCGGCGATCACGAACCGGTAGCCGTGATCGTGGAGGGCGGCCAACTCATCGGGCGATTCCTCGGGCAGGATCAGCAGGGCGCCGTCGGTCGTTCCCTGCATCAGGCGCTCGAGCAGCGAAACCTCGCGGTCGTGCTCGTGGTGGGTCGGGCACAGGACCATCCGCATGTCCTGCTCGTACAGCGCCTCGCCGGCGCCGTCGAGGATCACCGCGAAGTAGGAGTGGTGGACGACCGGGGTGGTCACGCCGACCAGGCCGGTCCGCCCGGCCGACAGACCCCGCGCGGTGCGGTTCGTGCTGTAGCCGTGCTCGCGGACCACTCGCAGCACGGCTTCCCGAGCGCGGTCGGACACCTCGGCGCGGCCATTGATCACGCGCGAGACGGTTGCCGTCGAGACGCCGGCGAGATCCGCCACCTGGCGGATCGTGAGCCGTGCGGTGCGGCCGTTCTCCAAGCGATCCGTGGAACTCATACGGAGGATTGAATCACAGTTTCTGAAACGTTACAAGCCCCCGTCCGCATCATCGCCACACCATACGCCGCAAATTCAGTGAAAACAAGCCTTGACACGCCCGTAACTGTTTCGGTAACGTTTTCAGCGTCGAGCCCGGCTAGCCACGCGAGCCGACCGCAAGAGGGACACGAGAGGAGCAAGCGACGATGGCGTTCATCACCCGACGGTTGGTGTTCTATGCCGTCGCGGCGTGGGTGGCGATCACCGTCAACTTCGCGATCCCGCGGGTGATGCCGGGCAACGCGGTCGACACGCTGCTGGCCAAGTACCCGACGCTCGACGCGAACTCGCTCCGCGCGCTCGAAGCCGAGTTCGGAACGCACACGCACGGCAGCCTGATCAGCCAGTACTTCACCTACCTCGGCAACCTCGCGCACGGGGACCTCGGCACGTCGGTCAACCTGTATCCCGCCAAGGTCACGACGGTGATCGCGCAGACGCTGCCGTGGACGCTGATCCTCGTCGGCACCGCCACGGTCATCAGCTTCCTCCTGGGCACGCTCCTCGGCATCCTCGCCGCGTGGCGCCGCGGCGGTTGGCTCGACCGCACGCTCCCGGCGTTCACGTTCCTGCAGGCGACCCCGTACTTTTTCCTCGCGCTGATCGTGATCGAGCTGTTCGCGGTCAGCTGGGGCCTGTTCCCGTTCGGCCAGGGTTACAGCCTCGGCCTGTCTCCCGGTTGGAACTGGTCGTTCATATCGAGCGCGGCCTACCACTCGGTCCTCCCAGCGCTGACGATCATCGTCACCTCCATGGCCGGCTGGATGCTGCAGATGCGCAACGTGATGATCACGACGATCTCCGAGGACTACGTGCTGGTCGCGCAGGCCAAAGGGTCTCTCTCCCCGGCGGGTGATGTTCACCTACGCGGCCCGCAACGCGATCCTGCCCAACCTCGCCGGGTTCGCGCTGTCAATCGGCTTCGTGGTCGCGGGCGCGCTGGTGATGGAGATCGTTTTCTCCTACCCGGGCATCGGATTGACCCTCTACAACGCGGTCACCTCCGATGACTTCCCCCTCCTCCAGGGCATCTTCCTCGTGATCTCGTTCTCGGTGCTGTTCGCCTGCCTGCTCGCCGACATCGTGTACTTCGTTCGCCGACCCGCGCACGCGGGCGAGGGCGGCGTACTGATGTCCGCCCTCGCCGAGCCCCTCGAACCCGCCCTGGGCGGCGCACCGGAGCTCCCGGAAGCCGTAATCACGCGCCGGCGCGGGGCGATCCGCCGCCTGCCCGGGAAGGCCAAGGTCGGCGCGGTGATCCTCGGCCTTTTCGTCCTGATAGCGGTCATCGGACCGACGATCGCCCCGTTCGACCCGACCGCGAGCACACCCGGCCAGGCGCTCCCGCTCGGGCCGACCACCACCCATCTGCTCGGCACGACCGCGACAGGCCAGGACGTGCTCTCCCAGCTGCTCGTCGGCACGCGCTCGACGGTCGTGCTCGGGTTGCTGACCGGGGTGATCGCAACCCTCCTGGCGGTCGTGATCGGGATGTCCGCGGGCTTCCTCGGCGGAGCGTCCGACGAGGGGCTGTCGCTGCTCGCCAATGTGTTCCTGGTCCTGCCCGCGCTGCCGCTGCTGGTCGTGATCCTCGGCTACCTCCCCCACTCCGGCGAGCTGCCCACGGCGATCGTGCTGAGCGCGCTCGGATGGCCGTGGGGCGCGCGCGTGATCCGGGCTCAGACGCTGTCGCTGCGCAACCGCGACTACGTCGCCGCCGCCCGCGAGTCCGGTGAGAGCGGCTGGCGGATCATCTTGTTCGAGATCTTCCCGAACGAGATCGGTTTGATCGCAGCGAGTTTTGTCGGGACGGTTTTGTACGCGATCTTGACCTCGGTGGCGCTCGCGTTCCTCGGCGTCGCGAACCTGTCGCAGCTGGAGCTACGGGACGATGCTGTACTGGGCCGAGAACGGCAACGCCGTGCAGCTGAACGCGTGGTGGTGGTACGCGCCGCCCGGGATTTGCGTGGCGCTGCTCGGGATGAGCATGGTCCTGCTCAACTTCGGGCTCGACGAGCTCGGCAACCCGCGCCTGCGGGCGACGGGCAACGTGCGCGTCGGGCGCCGGACGTGGCGGCCCTCGGACCCGACCCCGGTAGTCCCTGCTCTGGCAGTCCCTGCTCCGGTAGTCCCTGACGAGCAGCGGGAGCTAGCGTGAGCGCAGTGAGCGAGACCGACGCTCACCGCCCCGAAGCGGCGGCGGCCCTCGAGACGCCCCACCCTGTGCTCGACATCCGCAACCTGTCGATCGCTTACCGATCGCAAGGCGGCGACGTGCGCGCCGTCCGGGACGTGTCGCTCGCGCTCCGGCCAGGCGAGATCGTCGGCCTCGCCGGCGAGAGCGGGTGCGGGAAATCGACGCTTGCCTACGGGTCGATCCGCCTGCTCCGCCCGCCGGCGGTGATCACCGGCGGCAGCGTCACTTATCACGGACGCCGGGTCGCCAAAGATGGTGTCGACATCCTGGCGGCAAAACCGGACCAGCTCCGCAAGCTCCGCTGGCGCGAGATCGCGATCGTGTTCCAGAGCGCAATGAACTCGCTGAACCCGGTGCTCCGCGTCAGCGATCAGTTGCTCGACGCGATCGGGGCGCACCTCCCCCTCGCCGACGACCAGCGCCAGGCACGGATCGTCGACCTAATAGAGATGGTCGGGATCCCACGCGCAAGGTTAAAGAGCTACCCGCATGAGCTCTCGGGTGGGATGCGCCAGCGCGTGATGATCGCGATGGCGCTCGCCGCCGAGCCCGAGGTCGTGATCATGGACGAGCCGACGACCGCGCTCGACGTGGTCGTCCAGCGGGAGATCCTGTCCGAGATCTTCGATCTGAGGGACCGTCTCGGCTTCTCGGTCCTGTTCATCACCCACGATCTGTCGCTGCTCCTCGAGATCGCCGACCGCGTGATGATCATGTACGCCGGCCGGGTCGTCGAGTCCGGGACCCGCGAGCAGATCCACAGGCACGCGGCCCACCCCTACACCAAGGGCCTGCTGACCTCGTTCCCGAAGCTCAGCGGGCCCCGTCTGAAGCTGTCCGGGATCCCCGGCGCGCCGCCCGACCTCCGAGGTGCGCTCACGGGCTGCCCGTTCGTTCCCCGCTGCGCATTCGCCACCGACGCCTGCAAGCAGATCGACATGGCGCTGACCCCGGTCGAGCAGGCCGGACCCGAGCAGTCCGGACCCGAGCAGTCCGGCCCCGAGCACCTCACCGCATGCCCGTTCCCCACGAAGGCCGCGACCCCGGCCGCGCCGGCAACGCCGACCGGCGCTCCCGGGGACGCCGACGCCACCGCCGAGACGAGCGTCGTCGTACTCGAGGCCGCCGCCCTGACCAAGATCTACAAGATCGGCCGCAAGACCACCGTCGACGCCGTCCGCGGCGTCGGGGTCCAGCTCCGCCAGGGCACGATCACGGCGCTGGTCGGCGAGAGCGGTTCGGGCAAGACCACGGTGGCGCGGCTGCTCGCCGGCCAGGAGCGGCGCTCGGGCGGCCAGATCCTGCTCGACGGAGCTCCGATCGAGCCCGCGAACAAACGCGGCTTCCGCGCGTACAAGGGAGCGGTCCAGATGGTCTTCCAGGACCCGTTCGCGTCGCTCAACCCGCTCCACACCGTCAGCTACCACATCACGCGCGCGCTCCGGCTCCACCAGAACCGCAGCGGCGGCGCCCCGGCCACCGGAGAGGTCGACGAGGTCCTGAGCCAGGTCCGTCTGAGCCCTCCCGAGCAGTTCCGAGACGCCTACCCGCACGAGCTCTCGGGCGGGCAGCGACAGCGCGTGGCGATCGCCCGGGCGCTGGCGGCGGCTCCCCGCGTGCTGCTCGCCGACGAGCCGGTCTCGATGCTCGACGTCTCGATCCGGCTCGAGATGCTCGACCTGATCGATCAGCTGCGCCTGAACCTCGACCTCGCGGTGCTGTACATCACCCACGACATCGCCTCGGCGCGCTACTTCGCGGACGAGATCCTCGTGATGTACCGCGGCGAGATCGTCGAGCGCGGCCCCGCCGAGCAGGTGACGCAGTCGCCGAGCCACGAGTACACGCGGCTGCTGATCGCCTCGGCGCCCGACCCTGACGCCTTTGGCCACCAGCTCCCCGCCCGAAGGGAGGATCGTGCGATGAGGTGATTGCCAGGACGCCGAGCTTGCGCTACCACGCATCTCGGCGCGGACGGGCTCCTTAA
The DNA here is from genome assembly GCA_963755525.1 of uncultured Solirubrobacterales bacterium. Taxonomy (GTDB): domain Bacteria; phylum Actinomycetota; class Thermoleophilia; order Solirubrobacterales; family Solirubrobacteraceae; genus Palsa-465. The sequence goes on from CAVWKC010000037.1 coordinate 99,352, forward strand.
AGCCCGTGCCCCCGGCCTCACCCGGGGGCACGTGACCGTCTACATACGCGACACGACCCTGGCCTGAACCAGGGGCGTGAATGTCTACATACGCGACACGACTCTTTTATCAGAGAGAAGGTGTACCCCTCGATGAAACGATGGATCAACCAACAACGGTGGCTGGTGGCGGGCGTGGCGCTCGGCGCCGCCGCGCTGATCGCCGGCTGCGGCGGGACCTCGAGTTCCTCCTCGGGTAGCTCGGGCGCGCTCCAGCAGCTCCAGCGGCGGCTCCTCGGTGCTGACCGTGGAGTCGAGCCAGCAGAACGCGATCACCCAGAACTTCAACCCCTACATCCAGTCGTCCGCGGCGACCCTGCTCGGCGCGACGTCGCTGATGTACGAGCCACTGCTTCAGGCCAACGCGATCAAGCCCGGCCAGTACTACAACTGGCTGGCCACGGGATACACGTGGTCGAACGGCGGGAAGTCGATCACGTTCACGATCCGACCCGGGGGTGAAATGGTCTAACGGAACGCCGATGACCGCGGCCGACGTCGCCTTCACCTTCAACATGATCAAGCAATACCCCGATGTCAACAACACGGGCCTTGCGGTCCAGAGCGTGAGCTCGAGCGGCAACCAGGTCACGCTCAATTTCGCAATCCCCGCAATACGCCAACCTGCAGAACATCGCGGGCCAGATCTACATCGTCCCGGCATCGATCTGGAGCAAGGTCGGCGATCCCGGCAAGTACACCGACCCGAACCCGGTCGGCACCGGCCCGTACACCGTCTCGCAGTTCAGCCCGCAGGGCATCACGCTGAAGGCGAATCCCAACCTACTGGGGCGGGAAGCCGGCGGTGTCCGAGGTGCAGTTCCCGACCTACGCGTCTGCCAACACGGCACTGGCGGCACTCCAGACCAACCAGCTGCACTGGGCGGGCAACTTCATCCCGGGCGTGAATCAGGTGTTCGAAGCCGGCCACTCGACCCATCAGGTGTGGTTCCCGCCGGTGCAGACGAACAGCCTCGAGCCGAACCTGACCAAGTTCCCCACGAACCAGCTCGCGGTGCGCAAGGCGATCAGCCTCGCGATCGACCGTACCGCGATCAGCCAGCAGGCCGAAGGCGGACTCGAGCCGCCTGTGTCAAACGCGAGCGGTCTGACGCTGCCGATCTTCCAGCAGTTCCTGTCGCCATCGGTGGCGAACCAGACGCTGCCGGCGCATTCGGACGTCGCCGCCGCCAAGCAGGTGCTCGAGCAGGCCGGTTACGTGATGGGATCCGACGGCTTCTTCCGCACCAAGTCCGGTCAGAAGCTGTCACTCGACATCACGAACCCGTCGTCGTTCGCCGACTACGCGACCGGTGACCAGATGGTCGCCGGCTGGCTGCGCAAGGCCGGCATCGACGCCACGTTCGTGGGCCAGTCGGTGACGGCGTGGTCCTCGGACATCGCGACCGGGAACTTCCAGCTCACCGCGCACTGGTCGCAGACGAGCGTGTCCCCGTACCAGCTGTACAACGACTGGCTGAACAGCGCCCAGGCCACGAACAACGCGGCGGGCGACTACGAGCGGCTCAAGGACCCGAGCGTCGACGCAGCCCTCAACAAGCTCGCGGCCGACAACACGGTGGCCACGCAACAGACGGACCTGGCCCCGATCGAGCAGTACGTGGCCACCAACCTGCCGATCATCCCCACGGTCTACGGCGTCGTATTCGACGAGTACAACACGAGCAAGTTCACCGGTTGGCCGACGGCGAGCAACTCGTATGAGTCGGGTAGCCCCAACACGCCGACCAACGAGGTCGTGATCCTGCGGTTGCGGCCCACCAGCTAGGTCTCTCCTCCACCCCAAAGACGCCCGCTTCCCGTGTCCTCTCACGCGGGGAGCGGGCGCCGCGCTCGCGGGATCCTCACGGACCACCGCGCGAAATCTTCAGAACCACACCGACTAGGAGAACTTCATGACTGGGACGTCACTCGACGGTGCGCATGGCGCACGCCCCTTCCCACCCGGCTTTCTCTGGGGCGCCTCGACCTCGGCGTATCAGATCGAGGGGGCGGTCCACGAGGACGGCCGTGGCGCCTCGATCTGGGACACCTTCAGTCACACGCCGGGCAAGGTGCACCACGGCGACACCGGCGACATCGCCAGCGACTCATATCACCGCTACGAGGAGGATCTCGGGCTGCTGACCGCGCTCGGGGTCGGCGCCTACCGCTTCTCGGTGGCGTGGCCCCGGGTCCAGCCCACCGGACGCGGACCGTTCAACCAGCGCGGACTCGACTACTACCGGTCGTTGGTCGACGGGCTACGTAGCCGGGGCATCGTTCCAGTTCTCACCGCGTACCACTGGGATCTGCCGCAGGCGCTCGAGAACGACGGCGGCTGGCCCAACCGCGATACCGCGTATCGGTTCGCTGAGTATGCGCAGGCACTCGCCGGCGCCCTCGGCACCGAGGTCGGCATGTGGATCACGCTCAACGAGCCTCAGCAGGCGGCCCACCAGGGCTACCGCGTCGGGACGCACGCGCCAGGCAAGACCGACCCGTCGCTCGCGGCGGCGGCCACGCATCACCTTCTGCTCGCCCATGGCCTGGCCGTCGACGCGATCCGCGCCGAGCTGCCCGGACACGTCCCGGTCGGCATCACGATCGATCTACACCCGGTCCGGGCCGTCGACGACGACGCGGCGCCCGCCGCCGCGGCCCTCGACGCGGAGCAGAACCGCATCTTCCTCGAGCCGGTGCTGCACGGCTCGTACCCAGCTGCTGCGCGCGCCGAGCTTGTCCCACCGGAGGAGCTGATCGAGCCCGGCGACATGTCTCGGATGTCCGCGCCACTCGACTTTCTCGGGCTCAACTACTACTGCCCGTACTACGTGCGCACCGGCGACCCGAACGACCTACGTCAGGGCGAGAGCCCGCTCCCGGGGTATCCGGGCGTCGTCAACTACGTGCCGTCGGACATTCCGCGCACCAGCATGGGCTGGCTGGTCGAGCCCGAGGGTCTCTATGACGCGCTTCGGACGCTCGACCGTGAAGCGCCGCGTCTGCCGCTGTACATCACGGAGAACGGCTGCGCGGCGGACGACTACGTCGACCCCGACGGTCATGTCAACGACTACGAGCGAGTCGATTATCTGGAAGGTCACCTCGACGCGGCACGGCGCGCGATCGACGACGGCGTCAACCTCGCCGGCTACTTCGTCTGGTCGCTGACGGACAACTTCGAGTGGGCACGCGGATATCAGCGTCGCTTCGGTCTGTACTACGTCGATTTCGGTACGCAGCGGCGCCTGCCGAAGAAGAGCGCGGCGTTCTACTCGGAGGTGGCCAGGTCGAACGCGCTCCCGTCCCTGACCGACGGCGACCTCGACGGCCGGCCGGCGGTCGCGGACACAGACGCGGCGGCCTATGCCGCCCTGGCGACCGACGGTTGAGCGTCGAGCTCGTCCTCGCCACGCTCGAGCGCGGCCAGGAACGCGTCGACGATCGCTGGGTCGAACTGGGTGCCGGAGCAGCGCAGGAGCTCGTCGCACGCGCTGCCCGCCGGCATCCCGGCGCGATACGGGCGGTCGGCGACCATCGCCTCGTAGGCATCGGCGACCGCCAGGATCCGCGCCTCGAGCGGAATCTCGTGGCCGCTGATCCCCTTGGGATAGCCGCGCCCGTCGAGCCGCTCGTGGTGGGCGCGGACCCAGCCCGCGATGTCGCTAAGGCCGGCGTGCTCGAGGATGCGAGCGCCGATCTCCGGGTGGCGCATGATCTCTTTCCACTCCACGTCGTCGAGCGGTCCCGGCTTGTACAGGATCGCGTCGGCGATCCCGAGCTTGCCGAGATCGTGCAGCACGCCGGCGGCGTGGATCCGATCGACCCGGTCTTCGGCCAGGCCCAGCGTCATCGCGGTTCGTTTGGCGAACGCGCCGACCGTGCGCGAGTGCCGCGCGGTGCCGGCGTCGCGCAGGTCGAGCGTCTCTGCGAGCAACATCACAGCAGCCAAGCGTAGTTCGGCCGATTCGTTCTGGACCCCGGTCTCTCCCCCAGCTGCGCGATGCGCCTGCTCGATCGCGAGCCCTGCCTGGTCGGCGACCGCCATCAGCACCGCGATTTCGGCGTCGTCGGGGCGACGGCCGTGGAGCGGCTGGTCGAGCGACACCATCCCGATGATCTCGCCCGACGCTCCCCGCAGCGGCAGCATCAGCATGTCCTCGGGATGCCACGCGTCGGGTACCGGCGCGGCCGCCGCCGACGGCGTCCAGAACGACCCATCGCTCTCCCACTCATACGTCCCGGCGGCGAGCCACAACGCGCCTTCGCGCATGTTTTCGGGGGTCATCATCCCCGCCCACTCGGGCCACCCGCTCGAGGTCCCAAGCAGTGTCTGACGCGCCTCCTCGTCGCCGTCGACGAGCAGCACGTGCATCTGCTCGCCCGCATCGTCGAGAAGGTTGATCGCGACCACCTGGAACGAGAGCTCGGAGCGGATCGTGTGGGCAAGCGCCTCGAGCACCGGCACCACGCCGTCGCCGGACGCCGCGGCCCGTGACAGCGCGAGCATGCTTCGCAGGTGGCGCGGCACCGCCCCCTGCTCGGCACCGGCGCGCTCGCGCCCGAGCGCGGGCACCGACTCGGACTCGCTCGCCCCGACCACGCGGTTGCGGCCGTCGTGCTTGGCGGCGTACAACGCGGCGTCGGCACGGGCGAGCAGGTTGCCGTAGTCGGCGTGACCGGCGGCGACGCCGATCGAGACCGTGAGGACGCCACCGATCCCGACGGGGTGGGGCAAGGCCGCCGCCTCGACCGCGGCGCGGACGCGCTCGGCGGCGGCGAGCGCCTCCTCGGCGGTCGTGTCCGGAAGCACGATCAGCAGCTCCTCGCCACCGAACCGGTAAGCCATGTCCCTGCCGCGCAGGCTGCCGCGCATCGTCGCGGCGATCGCCCGCAGCGCCTGATCGCCGGCGAGATGGCCGAGCTCGTCGTTGTAGACCTTGAAGCGGTCGACGTCGCACAGCGCGATCGCGAGCGATTCGCCGCGCGCCTGGTGCCCGGCCTCGAGCCCCGGCAGCTCGTCCGAGAGCGCGCGGCGGTTGCGCATTCCGGTCAGCGGGTCACGGCGGGAGTCCTCCCGCAGCCGCTCGTTGAGCCGCGCGAGCTCGGCCTCGCGGTCGGCCAGGTTCGCCAGCGCCAAGCGCTCGCGATTCAGCATCCGCCGGAGACGCCGCTCGAGCAGGGCGCCGCGAACGACGAGCGAGGCCCCGCAGAACCCGAGTCCCGCGTACAGGATGAACGCGACGGCGTCGGGCGCGTGCTCGAGCCGCTCGCGTAGCAGCGCCCCCAGCAGCACGAGGAACAGCCCGGCGGGCAGGATCCCGCCGCGCAACCCCGGCTCCACGGTTCGGATCGCCGGTTCAGGTCCGCGGGCGGCAAGGGCCCCGCCGATGCCGATCGTCACGAGCCCGAGCACCCAGATCGGATCAAGCACGCTGTGGCCCGAGACATAGCTCTGGTCGAGCAATTGCTGGCTCCAGGGGATGAATGCTGCCGCCTCGAGCATCACCCCGGCGAGCACCACCCGCGCCGCCGCGGACCGCACGGTGGTGAGCGCGCCGCCGATCAGCGCCTGGAGCGCCAGCACGGCGGCCGACACGTACAGAGCGGGGTAGACGAGAGCCGAGAGCCGCTGCGCCACCGGCAGCGTCGACATGCTGGCGTCGTGCCACAGCAGCGCATACGTGAGCGACGCCGCGGCGGCGATCAACGGCAGGACCTCGGCGACGCCCACGATCAAGAGCGCCCGAGACCGGCTCCGCATCCGCACCAGGCTCAGGATCATCAGGATCGCGAACGCCCACCAGCAGAAGTCGGCCACATTCGGAGACGTCGGCACGCTGTTCGGGCTGGCGATCGTGAACGCGTCCCAACCGATCTGGCCAGCCAGCCAGCACCCAGCCGCGATGGACCACAGCGTCCAGTGACCCCGATTGCCCGGCGATGCCGCGCGGCGGCCGAGCAGCGTCCCGGTCAGCGCGCTGGCCGCCGCGGCCGTCCAGGCGGTGTCCCACCAGAACGTCCCCGACGACGTGACATGGCCGAGGAGCATCGACACCAGGGCCAGAGCCGCGGGCAACCCCACCAGCCACAGCGCCAGGCGCGAGCCGGCAGCTTTCCCAACGTTTTGCATCACATTCGGTAATCGGCCGACCCCTCGTTCTGCTGAAATTCGCGCCAGGGGACGCTCGACCGAAGTCGGGGGTCAGACCGCTGACCCACACCCGCCACAACCGCCCCCGCCGGGGCGGGGTCAGCCGTCGGAGTCCGCGATCGCCGCCTGTGCCGCCGCGATCCGCGCGATCGGCACCCGGAACGGCGAGCACGACACGTAATCGAGCCCGGCGTTGTGGAAGAACGTGATCGAGTCGGGATCTCCGCCGTGCTCGCCGCAGATCCCGAGCTTCAGTCCCGGATGCGCCTCGCGGCCGACCCACGCCGCCAACCGCACCAGCCACCCCACCCCGGGGGCGTCGATCGTCTCGAACGGCGAGCGATCGAGGATCTTGTCCTCGATGTAGATGGGGACGAACTTCGACTCGACGTCGTCGCGCGAGAAGCCGAGCGCGGTCTGCGTCAGGTCGTTCGTCCCGAACGAGAAGAAGTCGGCGTGCTTCGCGATCAGGTTCGCGATGAAGCAGGCCCGCGGCAGCTCGATCATCGTCCCGACCGTGTAGTCCTCGCGCTCGCGCATGCCGTGCTCGTTGCCGACGGCCACGACCAGGTCGCGGGCGATCTCGAGCTCGTGCTCGTAGGCGACGAGCGGGATCATGATCTCGGGATGAGGCGGCTCGTCGACCGCCTTGGCCGCCCGCATGATCGCGTGGACCTGCATCTCGTAGATCTCGGGGTACAGGATCCCGAGCCGGACTCCACGCGTGCCGAGCATCGGGTTCCCCTCGTGGATCTCCTCCACCCGCGTCAGCAGCAGCTCAAGCTCGTCGAGGTCGTCGGTCACCTCGATCCGGGCGCGCTCGACGTGGGCGCGCAGATCGGGAAGATTGGGCAGGAACTCGTGCAGCGGCGGGTCGAGCAGACGGATCGTGACCGGGAGCCCCTTCATCGCCTCGAAGATCCCGATGAAGTCCTCCTGCTGGAGCGGGAGCAGCTCGCTGAGCGCGGCCCGCCGGCCCTCGCGGTCGTCGGCCATGATCATCGCCCGCATCTTCGGCTGGCGGTCCTCGGCCATGAACATGTGCTCGGTCCGGCACAGCCCGATGCCCTCCGCTCCGAGCTCTCGCGCACGGCGAGCGTCGCGAGGCGTGTCGGCGTTGACGCGCACGCCCAGCCGGCGCAACTCGTCGGCCCACTCCAAAACGGTGTCGAACCGGTCGTCGATCTCGGGTTGGACGAGCGTCGCGCCCGCGTCCACGACCGTGCCCTCGGAGCCGTCGATCCCGATCCTGTCGCCGGCGCGGAACACCTGGCCGTCGATCGTCACCTCGCCGGCATTGAGGTCGATCGCCACGGCCGCGCCCGTCACCGCCGGCACGCCCATCCCGCGGGCCACGAGCGCCGCGTGGGACGCTTTCCCGCCCTCGGACGTCAGGATCCCCTTGGCCGCGTGAAATCCCGCGACGTCGTCGGCCTCGGTGAACGGCCGGACGAGGATCACGTCCTTCCCGGCCGCCGACTCCGAAACCGCGTCGCGGGCGTCGAACACGATCTCGCCGACGGCCGCGCCGGGCGAGGCGGCCACTCCGTGCGCGAGCACCTCGTACCCGTCGCTGCGGTCGAACGTGGGATGCAGCAGCGCATCGAGCCCGCCGGCGTCGATCGTCCGCAGCGCCTCCGCGCGCGTCAGTAAGCCCTCGTTGACCGCGTCGACCGCGAACCGCACCGCGGCCTGCGCCGGGCGCTTGGCGTTGCGGGTCTGGAGCATGTACAGCCGCCCCTCCTCGACCGTGAACTCGACGTCCTGCATGTTCTTGTACTCGGACTCGAGCGTGCGCAGGATCTCCATCAGCTGCTCGTACGTCTTTGGCATGACCTCGGCGAGCTCGGAGATGTCGCGCGGCGTGCGGACGCCGGAGACGACGTCCTCGCCCTGGGCGTTGACGAGGAAATCGCCGCTCGGTTCGGGCGCGCCGGTGACCTCGTCACGGCTGAAGGCGACGCCGGTGGCGGAGCTGTCGCCCTTGTTGCCGAACACCATCTGCTGGACGTTGACCGCCGTGCCCCAGTCGTCGGGGATCCGGTTGATCCGCCGGTAGGAGACCGCGCGCTCGCCGGTCCATGAGTCGAACACCGCGAGGATCGCGCGGCGGAGCTGCTCCAGGGGGTCCTGTGGGAAGTCGTAGAAGCCCTTGAACTCCTCGACGAGCTTTTTCAGCGAGTCGACGGGCAACTGGGCGTCGGTCTCCACGCCGGCATCCCGCTTCGCGGCCGCGATCGCATCCTCGAAACGAGAACCAGCCACCCCCTCGACGACGTTGCCGAACATCTGGACGAGCCGCCGGTAGGAGTCCCAGGCGAAACGTTCGTTGTCCGTGGCGCCGGCCACCCCGAGCACCGACTCGTCGTTCAGCCCGACGTTCAAGATCGTGTCGAGCATGCCCGGCATCGACTCGCGCCCGCCGCTGCGGACCGACACCAGCAGCGGGTCCTCGTCGTCTCCGAACTTCTTCCCCGCCGTCTCCTCGAGACGCTGTAGCCCCGCCGCGACCTGCGACTCCAGCCCCTCGGGCGCGGATCCCGACTTCATGTAGGCGACGCACGCCTCGGTCGTGATCGTGAACCCGGCGGGGACGCGGTCGGGCCCGAGCACGCGCGTCATCTCGGCGACATTCGCCCCCTTGCCGCCGAGCAGCTCGCGCATGTCCTTCGAGCCCTCGGCGAAGTCGTACACCCACTTGTGCTCTGACATCGCGGCAGTGGCGACCCTACACCGCCGGTCCTCGGCGTGGCAACAGATAACCGAACGCCCCCTGATAGCTTGAAAGACATGCCCTCGATCGGTGTCTCAACCCCCCGTCGCGACTCCGAACCGAAGGTTCGGGGGAAGACCCGCTACGCCGCCGACGTACCCGTAAACGGACTGCTGCACGCCCGGCTGCTGCTTGCCCACGACGCCCACGCGCTGATCAAGTCGATCGACACGACCGCCGCCCGTGAGCTGCCCGGCGTCGTCGCGGTCCTCACCGCCGACGATTTGCCGATCGTCGCCACCGGCTCCGGCCGCTCCAAGAACCCCCTCGCCCGCGAGGAGATCCTGTACGCCGGGCAGCCGGTCGCGATCGCGGTCGCCGAGACGGAGGCGCTCGCCGCCGACGCGCTCGAGCTGATCGACGTGGAACTCGAGCACGTCGAGGCCGTGACCGACGTCGAGGGCGCCGTCCTGCCCGGCGCCGCGCGCGCCCGGCTCCACGTCCCCGACCAGGGCGACGACGGCGACCTCGGCGACGCCCATGCCTCGGTGGCGGCCGGCGGCGTCGGCGACGAAGAGGAGCTGTCCGAGAACGTCCTCGGGACGGCCCGGCTCGTAAATGGCGACGTCGATGCCGCGTTCGCCGCCAGCGCAGCCGTGGTCCGCGGCCGGTTCCACACGCCGTGGGTGTACCAGGGCTACATCGAGACCCAGACCGCGACCGCCTGGTTCGACGTCGAGGACGAACTGATCGTGAGCACCTCGACGCAGGCGCCGTTCATGACCCGTGACGAGGTGGCGTCGCTGTTCGGCCTCCCCGTCGACCGCGTCCGCGTCCGCTCCGCGCCCCTCGGGGGAGGGTTCGGCGGCAAGATGATGATCCCCGAGCCGCTGGTGGTCTCGGCGGCGCTCGCAACGCGTCGGCCGGTCCGGCTCGCGATGACCCGCAGCGAGGATTTCGCGGCCGCCAACCCCGCCGGCGCCGAGGTGCTCGAGGTCGAGGTCGGCGCCGACCGCGACGGGAAGCTGACCGGGATCCGCACCCGGATCTGGTGCGACCGCGGCGCGACCGACAGCATGGGCGTCGAATCGATCGCGGCGATGCTCTCCGCCGGCCCGTACCGTTGGCAGGCTCACCACCTGACCTGCTACGGGGTCTCGACCAATCGCGTGACGTTCGGCGCCTACCGCGCACCGACCGCACCGCCGGCGGCGTTCGCCGTCGAGTCGATGATCGACGAGCTGGCGGGGCGGTTGGGGATCGACCCGCTCGAGCTGCGCCTGCGCAACGTGCTCGTTCCCGGCGACAGCACCGTGGCGGGGCAGGAGCTCAAGGTGTTCGGCGCGCGCGAGTGCCTCGAGCGGCTCGTCGAGAACCCGATGTGGACCGGGCGCGGTTCGCTCCCCGCGGACGAAGGCGTCGGCGCCGCGATTGGCTGGTGGCCCGGCGGATACGAGCCGGCGGCCGCCGCGTGCCGGCTCGATTCCGACGGCAACCTGACGGTGATCACCGGCGTGTCCGACATGACCGGGGTCCAGACGACGTTCGCAGCGATCGCCGCCGACGCGTTCGGGGTCAGCATGGACCGGGTCCGCGTCGTCAACGCGGACACCGCGAGCGCGCCGTACTCCGGCGTCAGCGGCGGCAGCAAGATCACCTACACGGTCGGCCGTGCGGTCGAGATGGCCGCGCGCCAGACGCGCGAGCGGCTGCTCGACGTCGCCGCCGAGGAGCTCGAGATCGCGCCCGAGGACCTCGAGATCGTCGACGGCTCAGTGCGACCGGTCGGCGTCCCCGCCAAGGCGATGGCGATCGAGGACCTCGCGAAGAAGGTGCTGACGTTCGGAAGCCCGTATCCGCCGGTCGAGGGACAGGGCCTGGTGTCGCTGCCGCAGGTCCCGCAGTCCGCCGCCCACCTATCGCACGTGCGCGTCGACCGCGAGACCGGTCAGGTCACCGTGCTCGGGCACGTGATCGCCCAGGACGTCGGCCGCGCGCTCAACCCCGCGCTCGTCGAGGGGCAGATGCACGGCGGGACGACTCAGGGACTCGGCTGGGCGCTGCTCGAGGAGATCGCCTACGACGAGCATGGGCAGCCCGTCGCCGGCTCGTTCGTCGACTACGCGATGCCGACCGCCGGCGGGGTCCCGTTGATCGACACCGAGATCGTCGAGGTGCCCGCGCCCGAGGGCCCGTTCGGCGCCAAGGGCGTCGGCGAGGCGCCGGTCGTCGGCGTCCCCGGCGCCGTCGCCAACGCGGTCGCCGCGGCCACCGGCGGCGTGCGCATGCGCCAGCTGCCGATGACCCCCGAGCGGGTGTGGCGCGCGATCGATCAGAATGGCGACGGCCGGGGTCGCTGAAGAGCTCGCGCGCTGGGCGACCGGGCTCGATCCATCCGAAGAAGACCTCGCGCTGGCGCGCCGCGCGCTCCTCGACACGGTCGGCGTGATGTTCGCGGCGCGCGGCGATCCGCTCGCGCCGATGTTCGCCCAGCTGTCCGCGGCCGGGCGGTGGGCCGCCCTGGCGCACGTGCTCGACTACGACGACCTGCACCTGCCCTCGACCACGCACATCAGCGCGGTCTGCGTCCCGGTGGCGCTTGCGTCGAGCGCGGGCGAACCGGGCGCCGACCCGGCGCGTGCCTACCTCGCCGGCGCCGGCGTGATGGCCCGCCTCGGCACCGCGCTCGGATGGCGGCACTACAGCGCCGGCTGGCACGCGACCTGCACCGCCGGCGCGCCGGCAGCCGCTGTGACGGCATCGGTAGCGCGCGGGCTCGACGCGCGCGCAACCGCGACCGCGATCGCGCTGGCGGTCCCGGGGGCCGGCGGCGTGCAGCGCGCGTTCGGGACGGCGGCCAAGTCGCTCCAGGTCGGGTTCGCGGCCGACGCCGGGGTCCGCGCGGCCTCGCTCGCAGCCGCGGGCGCGAGCGCCGAGCCGGGGGCGCTCGAGCAGTGGATGTCGCTCGTCGGCGGCGATCCCGGGGCGCTCGACCTCGGCGGCCCGGCGGTCCCCGGCGGCCTCGCGATCAAGCCGTTTCCGTGCTGCTACGCGCTCCAGCGCCCGATCGCGGCGGTAATCGGTTTGGACCCGCCGCCCGCCGCGGATGTCGTCCACCGGATCGGGGTGCGCACGCCGGCCGCGTCGCTGGCCCCGCTCATCCACCACTCCCCGCGGACCGGGCTCGAGGGCAAGTTCAGCCTCGAGTACGGGATCGCGGCGGCGCTGCTCGACGGCCGCCCCGGATTGGACAGCTTCTCCGACGACGCCGTCCGGCGCCCGGAAGCGGCGCGATTGATGAAAGCGGTGGAGGTCGCCGCCACCGACGGCGGCGATCACCTACTGACCGGCGAGGTGGAGGTCGAAATCGACGGTGTGCGCGCCGCGCTCGCGCTGCCGCCCGGAGCACCCGAGCGCCCCGTTACCGACGCCGAGCTCAGGGCAAAACTCGAGCTGTGCGGGGCCGGCGATCTCGCCGAGCTCTCGTGGGGCTCGGCCGTGCAGTTCCTGCGTCAGATCTGACTAGCGCGCGACGGCCGCGAGCTGCGCCTGCCACTTGGCCAGCTGAGCGCGCTGGCAAGCGGAGCACGTGCCCACGTGGGCGGCGTGGCCGCAGACCTTGGCGGTCTGACCAAGCTTGATGCGAGCGGGGGCGCTGTTGGCGGCAGAAGCTGATGTGCGGAGCATCGATTTATCCCGGTCTGTATCTGGGTTCGGACGGACTGTCTGAGCCCTTTATCGGCCGCATTTCCCGCGGGTGTAGTGCGGCGCCGACGTCCTACCCGAATACAAGAGAAACTAGCCTCGCTAACCGGCACAAACGTAAGAATTAACTAGTCTCCTTATCGATGGTTCAGCAGAGCCCCATGGAGCTTCAAGAGGTCATCGCCGCCGAGCGGACCGGCCACCCGTTCCTGGTGTGGCGGACCGACGAGGACGAGCAGCGGTTGCTCCTGCTCGAGCAGGCGAACTGGCGCGTGACGATCGGCCGCGACGCCGGCGCCGACGTCCCCCTTCCGTGGGATGCGGAGGTATCGCGTACACACGCGCTGGTCGAGCAGGTGGGCCGCGGGTGGATGCTCGTCGACGACGGGCTGTCGCGCAACGGATCGTTCGTGAACGGCGCGCGCGTCGTCGGCCGCCGACGCCTGGCCGACAAGGACCGGCTCGTGGTCGGCGCGACCCAGATCACATACCGGGAGACGTCGGGCAGCGCGACGCAGACCGCCTCGGCGATCGACACTCCCGCGGCGTTCTCGCTGACCCCGATGCAGCGCAAGGTGCTGATCGCGCTGTGCCGGCCCGTCCAGGAGACCGCCTCGGCGACGCCGGCGACCAACCGCCAGATCGCCGAGGAGGTGTTCCTGACCGTCGACGCGGTCAAGGCGCACCTCCGCGTGCTGTTCGATCGCTACGGGCTGAGCCAGCTTCCGCAGAACGAGAAGCGCGCCCGGCTGGTCACGACCGTGCTCGAGGCCGGCGTGCTCGTTCCACGCGATTTTTAGGGTCTCGCTTCGCTCGACGTCCATGGGGCCGTTCCGCAGGGCATCCATGCCCTGCGGCCTTGGTTTTTGATTTCTGTGTGCGTCCGTGTCGCCGGCGGATTGGGTCCTGACGGCGGGCGCCTGAGGGTGGGTGGGCGGGTCCCGGGGCGCGGTGGCTCGCGGAGCATGCATAACACGGCAATTGAGTGCATTTCCGCCAGCCGTGCCGTGCTACGCGTGCCACACATGCGTCGTACGCCACGGCCTCGCGGGAACGGCTCGATTGGCGAGCTATGCATGCCCCGCGAGCCGCCCCGCCCCGGCGACCGACCCCCACCCACCCTCAGATGCCCGCCGTCGAACCCAATCCACCAGCGACACGGACGCACGCTGAACACGACCGCTACGGCCGCCGGGCACGGACGCCCGGCGGAACGGCCCCACGGACGCCGAGCGCAGCGAGGCCCAAAAACGCCCCCACCCACCCCCACACCAGGTGTGAGACGCACACCCTAGGGGGGCGTGTAATACGGCCCGCCCGCACCTAAGGTTCCACCCATGACGAGGAGCCAACAGGAGACCGGAACCGGGGGCAACTGGGCAGGGCAAGTTGGTTCCTCGCATTGGGGGCTTGGGCTGGGGGCTTACTACGGGGGCTGTAGTGAAGCGGACGATGCCCTTCCGGAACGGGGATACACGGTTCACGTCGTGTCTCTCCGGGAGCTAGCAGATTTGCTCCAGCCGGAAGGGCATCGCCGCGCCTCTGACCTTTAGCGGCCCGTCCGGGCCGCGAGGTGTGATGTGATCCAGCCGCATGATCGGCGTGCGGCGCCAAACACAGATCTACCTCGACGGCTTCAGCGGCCGGCGACCGCGAGTTCCACTCGACGCGAGCCGGCTCGAAACGGCCGCCAAGAAGCGCATGCGGCCCGAGGCGTTCGCCTACGTCGCCGCGGGCGCGGGTAACGAGCGGACGCTGGCAGCCAATCGCGCGGCGTTCGACCATTGGCGGATCGTGCCGCGGATGCTGCGCGACGTCGAGCGGCGCGACACGAGCGTCGAGCTGTTCGGGCGGCGACTGCCGCACCCGTTTCTGCTCGCGCCGGTCGGCGTGCTCGAGCTCGCACACCCGGAGGCCGACTGCGCCGTCGCCCGCGCGGCCCGCGACATGGGCACGGCGATGGTGTTCTCCAACCAGGCGTCGAAGCCGATGGAGGGCGTGGCGCGAATCCTCGAGGACTCGCCGCACTGGTTCCAGCTGTACTGGAGCCGCTCGGACGCGCTCGTCGAGAGCCTCGCGACGCGGGCCGAGCGCTGCGGCTGCGACGCGATCGTGGTCACGCTCGACACGACGATGCTCGGCTGGCGCTCGCGCGATCTCGAGGGCGCGTACCTACCGTTCCTGCACGGCAAGGGCATCGCTCAGTACACGAGCGACCCTGTGTTCCGGGACCTGATCAGCGAGGGCGCGCTCGAGCCGCCCGCACAGCAGCCGCGCCCGACCCTGGCCGCGCTGCGCGCGCTGATCGAGCTGACCCGCGCGTATCCCGACGGCTTCCTGGCGACGCTGCGATCGGGCCGCGGACGCGCGGCGGTCCAGCGCTTCACCGAGATCTACTCGCGCCCGTCGCTGACCTGGGAGACGCTCGCGTTCCTGCGCGAGCGCACGAGCCTCCCGATCGTGCTCAAGGGCATCCTCCACCCCGACGACGCCGCCCGCGCGGTCGCCGAAGGCATCGACGGCGTGATCGTCTCCAACCACGGCGGCCGCCAGGTCGACGGCGCGATCGCCACGCTGGACGCACTCCCGGCGGTGGTCGAGGCGATCGACGGGCGGATTCCGGTGTTGCTCGACTCCGGAGTGCGTGGCGGCGCCGACGTGTTCAAGGCGCTCGCCCTCGGCGCTCGAGCGGTGCTGATCGGCCGCCCCTACGTGTACGGGCTCGCGATCGCCGGCCGCGCGGGCGTGCGCGAGGTGATCGAGAACCTGGCGGCGGACTTCGATCTGACGATGGGGCTGGCCGGGCGCCGCTCGGTATCGGAAATCGGGCCCGACTCGCTCGCGCCGGCCCCCGGCCTCGCCACCAACCTCAGCGCACGCGAAAGTCTCTGAACGTGGCAGTGGTCAGCCACGTCATCAGCCCCGATGCGTGGAACACGCCCACGTCCTGCTTGCCCGAGGACGCCGCCGCCGCCACGGTCACCGTGTCGACCGGGGCCCAGACCTTGCCGCGGTCGGTCGAGTAGTACCCCGTGTAGGCGCTCCCGCGGCGCACCAGCCGCAGCGCCACCGGGAACTTGACCGTCACCGACGGAACCGCGTAGTGCTCGTCCACGTCCTCGCCGCCCGACGCGTTCCACGCCATCACGACCTCCGCGAAGTTGTTGACGTACAGCGCCACGGCCGCGCGGGAGCGCTTCGGCGCGGTCATCGCGTCGCGCTCGATCAGACCCGCACCGCCTGAGACACCGCCCGCGGGGTCGGTGGTGACCGTGACCTCGGCGGTCGAGTCGCGCCGGGACCTCGCGTGCTCGTAGATCGCGGCGTACGAGTCGGTCTCGGCGGCGCCGTACGGCGGGTTGAACACCCCGAGCCCCCGCGCGCCGATCGCGAGGTCTCGGCCTGAGGCGCCGAATAGCGCCGGGTGGGTTGTCACGTCGGCGGTCTGGAACGGGGCGCCCACGGGCGCGGCCACGGTCTCGCCGAGCGTCGCCGACGCGCTCGCTCGCCCGGCGGGCGGATCGTACGCCGCCACGCCGCTAAGGATCGATGTCGCGAGCGGCGGCCCGGACGCGGGTGCGGTGACGCGGTAGGAGACCGTGAACCGCCGGCCGGCCGCGAGCACCGGAACGCGGGTCCGGCCGAGCGGCTTGACGACCCACCCCGGCCACGCCGACAGCGTCAGCGCGACCCGCTTGATGTCCGAGGTGCCGTCGTTGGCGAACGACTCGGCCACGGTCGTCGATTGCCCGAGCGGGAGCTGGGCCGAGTCGGAGTCGAGCGATAGCACCGTGTGCGGGGCGAGCTTGGGTGCACGGCGCTTGGGGAGCGCGCTCACCGTGAACATCGCGACGCCGCGCCCGGGCACGAACGCGCTGATCGCGCCGCCGGTCTCGGTCACGGCGTTCGTCCACAGGTTGCGCATGCTGTAGGCCCGCGCTCGTGGCAGTCCCGCGGCGGGCGCCGTGGTCGAGATCGTCGCGGCCGTGTTGGTCGAGTTGAACAGCAGGACCGCCCGGCCGCCGCCGGTGAGCTGCTTCGTCAGGACCCACAGACCGTTGGCGGTCGAGATCGGCACGCCGGGCCGTCCCAGCGGATCCTGGTCGACCGCGACCACACTCGGGTTCTCGTAGATCGCGAGCTCGGCCTTCGTCAACGCGCCGATGTCCGTGCTCGCGATCAGCGGCGCGGCCATCTCGGCCCACAGGCTGAACTCGCTCGTGTACTCCTGAAGGCTGCTGCCGCCGTTGCCGATCTGGAGCATGTCCGGGTCATTCCACGCTCCCGGTCCGGCGTCCCGGGAGTGGCCGACGGTTCCCTCGAAGTTGGCGAGCATCGAGCCGAAGTTGTCCTGGATGTCGGTGGTCGTCCGCCACAGGTTCGAGATCGGCGCGCCCCAGTCCCAGGGGTCGTCCCCCGGATCCGGGTTGCACATCGAGAAAACGATGGGGCGGCCGGTCGCCTCCAGGCCGTTGCTCATCCGCGTGTAGAGCGTCTGCTGGACCTGCTCCTCCGACTCGCCCGGGAAGTCGCCGTACGGGATGTTGCAGCGGTCGTACTTCACGTAGTCGACGCCCCACGAGGCGAACGTGGCCGCGTCCTGCGCCTCGTGCCCGAAGCTGCCGGGCAGGCCGGCGCACGTGGTCGTGCCGGCGTCCTCGTAGATCCCGAGCTTCATACCCAGGCTGTGCACGTAGGCGGCGACCGGGGCGATCCCGCCGGGGAACCGCGTCGGGTCGGCGACGAGGTTCCCGGATGCGTCGCGGCTCGGAGCCATCCAGCAGTCGTCGATGTTGACGTAGTCGTATCCGGCCGCCTTCATCCCGTCGGCGACCATCTGCTGGGCGGTCTGCTCGACCAGCTGGGCGTTCACCCCGCAGTAGACCGAGTACCAGTCGTTCCACCCCATCGGCGGCGTCAGCGCGAGCCCGTTGCCCTCGGCGGCGGCGCTGTGAGCGGCGCCGGCGAGCACGGCCGCGCAGACACACGCGGTCAAGAAGCAGGTGCGGAGGCGTCGTATGTGCATACGATGCCGAAGCCTTCCCCCATGAGATTTTCCGCGAACCTCAGCTTCCTGTTCAAGGACGTGCCATTCGGCGACCGTTTCCGCCGCGCCGCCGACGCGGGCTTCAGCGGCGTCGAGTTCATGTGGCCGGGGGTCGATGGTTTGGATGCGGTCGCCGAGGCCGTGCAGGAGACCGGGCTCGAGGTCGCGTTGTTCAACTTCGACGCCGGCGACATGGCCGCGGGCGACCGCGGGCTCGCCGGCGATCCCGACCGCCGCGACGAGTTTCGCGAGAACGTCCCGGTCGCGCTCGAGCTCGCCGCCCGGATCGGCTGCCCGCGCCTCAACGCGCTCGTCGGCGTGCACCGGCCCGGGCTCGAGGTCGAGGTCCAGCTCGAGGAGGCGCGCGCGAACGTCGCCTGGGCCGCCGAGCAGGCCCGGGCGCAGGGCGCCAGCATCTTGATCGAGGCCGTCAACTCGCAGCAGAACGGACCGTACCTGCTCGACACGACGGCAAAGGCCATCAGCTTCCTGGACGCCGTGGGCGCGGACAACGTCGCCCTCCAGTACGACGTCTACCACATGCAGCGCATGGAGGGAAACCTCGCCGAGACGATCACGCGGCTGCTCCCGCGGATCGGTCACGTCCAGATCGCCGACCCGCCCTCGCGCGGCGAGCCCGGGACCGGAGAGGTCAACTTCGCCTTCGTGCTGGGGCTGCTCGACCGCATCGGGTACGAGGGCTGGGTCGGGTGCGAATACAACCCGTCGACGGCGACGACCGAGGAGAGCCTGCACTGGATGAAGGAGCTTGGATATGCCTGACACTGACACGAAGATCGGGTTCATCGGCCTCGGGATAATGGGCGCGCCGATGGCGGCGAACCTCGCGCGCGCCGGGTATCCGCTGGTCGTCAACAACCGGACTCGCGCCAAGGCCGACGAGTTTGCTTCCTCGGAGGGCACGGACGCGGCCGCGGTCGCGGACACCCCGAAGGAGGTCGCGGAGCGTACCGATGTGGTGATCACGATGTTGCCCGACTCCCCCGACGTCGAGCAGGTGTACCTGGGCGACGACGGCGTGATTTCCGGCGCGCGGGCGGGTCAGCTGCTGATCGACATGAGCTCGATCGCGCCTTCGGTGGCGCGGGCCGTATTCGACGCCGCTGCGGCCGTCGGGGCATCGGCTCTGGATGCCCCCGTGTCGGGCGGAGATGTCGGCGCGCGGGACGGGACCCTGTCGATCATGGTCGGGGGGCCGGAGGATGCGTTCGAGCGGGCGCAGCCGCTGTTCGAGGTGATGGGCAAGACGATCGTGCGCCTGGGCGAGGCCGGCGCGGGACAGACCGCGAAGGCCTGCAACCAGATCCTCGTCGCGGTCACGATCGAGGCGGTCAGCGAGGCGCTCGTGCTGGCGTCGAAGGCCGGCGTCGACCCGGAGAAGCTGATCGACGTGCTGTCAGGCGGGCTCGCCGGCAACAAGGTGATGGAGGTCAGGCGCCGCAACTTCCTCGAGCACGACTTCACCCCGGGGTTCAAGCTCGCGCTGCATCACAAGGACCTCGGGATCGCGCTTCGCACGGCGCGAGAGCTCGGCGTGTTCGTGCCGACCACCGCGCTCGTCGATCAGATGCTGGCCGCGCTCGAGGCCGCCGGCGACGGCGGACTCGACCATTCGGCGCTGCTGACCGTGATCGAGCAGCAGTCCTCACACCGGATCTAGCGTGGGGCCCAAGCCTCCGGATTGAGGCAGCTCGCGGGCAGCCGGCCGGCGAGCGCAGCACCTAGATTCGCGACGACCATCTCGCCCGTCCGGTCGAGCCCGAGTTCGGTGTACGACGAGATATGGCCGCTCAGGATCGTGTTCGGAGCGAACAGGATCGGGTCATCGGGCGCCGGGGGCTCGCGTTCGAACACGTCGAGGCCGGCCGCGGCGATCTGCCCGGCTATGCAGCGCCGCGACGAGCGCGGTCTGATCGATCAGGTCACCGCGCGCGGCGTTGATGACGACCGCATGGCGCGGGAGGGCCTCGAGCTGTTGCGCGCCGATCAGGTGGCGGGTGCCCTCGACCAGCGGCGCGTGCAGGGTCAGCACGTCGACCTGCGGGAGCATCGCGTCAAGGTCCGTCAGCTCGACCTCGTATCGCTCGCAGAACTCGACGTCCGGGTTCGGCTCGACCGCCAGCACGCGGCAATCGAATCCGCGCAGCCGGCGCGCAACCGCACGCCCGATCGCCCCGAGGCCGACGACGCCGACCGTTGAGGAGGCCAGATCGCGAGTAGGGGCGAGGCGTCGCCACTCCCCGGAGCGAACGATCGCGTCGAGCTCCGGGAGCCTCCGGATGCACGCGAGCATCAGCGCGAGCGCCATGTCCGCGACCGCCTCCGCGTTGACCGCCGGGGTGGTGATGACCGCGACGCCGGCTTCGGTCGCCGCGGGGATGTCGATCGAATCCGACCCCGTCCCCCAGCGGAGGATCGCTTTGAGCTCGGGCGTCGCGGCGAACAGTCCGCGCGTGTACGGCTCGCTGCCGGCGACCACCGCCCAGGCGCCGTCGAGCCCGAGCGCGAGCACCTCGTCCTCGCGCGCGTTCGCGAGGTCGTACCGCTTGACCACGGTGACCTCGGGGAGCGCCTCGAGCTCGGCTGCGATGCGCTCGGCGGCGCCAAGCGCGAGGACTACCGTGTGGTCGGAGGACATCTGCGTCTCACCCGCCGCGATCCATCACATATCCACCGCGGCCAGGCCGCGGCCGCGAATCTCGTCCGGCGGGTCTCCGTGCAGCACCCACATCCGGTCGGCGCCGCGGCTCACGAACCCGGCTCGCGTCAGCTCGCCCATCGCAGTCGTGACCGCCGGCCGGTGTGCCCCGATGAGACTCGCGAGCCGCTCGTGGGGCAGCGCCAGCGGGATCGAGATCCCGTCCGGACGGACCCTCCCCCACCGCTCCGCCACCTGCCACAGCGTCAGCAGGAGCCGGTCGTCGACGCGTGGATGGTGCGAGATCGCGAGCGCAACCGCCAGCCAGTGCGCTCGCCGGGTACCCCGTGCGAACAGCTCGAGCCCGAGCTGCGGCCAGGGGTTCATCTGTCCCACGAGCGCGTGGTCGAGCACCGCCATCCGAGTCGGCTCGAGCACGACCCACTCGACCTCGGCGCTCACGTGCGACCCGGATGGGTCCCATCCCCACGGCCGCAGCACGTCGGCGTCCCCGATCAGCTCGACGCAACGGCGGCCGAGCACGTCGACCTGGCGGCTGAGCAGCCCCTCGATCACGAGGAACCCCTGGTGATAGGCCGCCTCCTCGAGCGCATCGTGGGCGAGCCACTTGCCGGGCGACAGCCGGCGCACCCTCGCAACCGTCCCGCGACGAGCCCGCTCGCGCTCGGTCGGGTCGAGTAGCTCCCCGAGATCCGGGTCAGCGTCGATGATGCTGATTACTTCGGAGCCGGCGGCGTCGGCCATCGGCTCACTTCCAGTCCTCGACCTCGATCGACCATCGGGCGTCGTCCCACCCGGCGTTGACGTCGATCTGGTACAGGCCCGGACCGGTCTTGAACACTTTCGTCTTGCCGCTGCCGCTGCCGAGACCGACCGACTCGTTCGTCTGGTCGGGTCCGAAGCTGAGCACGTGTGCGCTCGGGCCGTTGCACCAGAACACGAAGTCGCAGGCGCCGTTGTAGGAGAGGCTGTAGACGATTCGCCACTGGCTGCCCTGGATCCGGAACGGAACCGATTGCCCGCCGCCCGTGTTTGCGTTGAACGACGTCACGGGGTGCCAGAACGGCACCTCGGCCACGAACAGCGCCACCGTGTTGTGCGGCTTGAGGTCGTGCCCGGGCGTGGGGTCTTGACGGACGACGATCCCTGGGTTGGTGCCGGGGGCGGGCACGGTCGCGACGGTGGCTTTGAGGTTGAGATGGTGCAGTGCCCCGGTGGCGGTGGCCGAGCTCTTGCCGGTCAGTGGCGGTACGGGGATCGGTCGCGGACCCTTGCTGATCGCGACCGTGACCGTTGACGCCTTCTTGACCCGCGCGCCGGCGTCCGGGGTCTGGGCGAACACCGTTAGGGGCGTCGCGCTGTTGTAGACGTACGTGAACTTCGCCTTCAGGTGATGGCGCGTCAGCAGCTTCGCGGCCTGTCCTTCGCTCAGCTTCTCAAGCGGTGGTACCGGCTCGGTCGGAGGCGCGGTCAGAGCCCTCGCCGCGATGAGGAGGGCGAGGAGCACGCCGAGCGCGAGTACGAACACCGCCACCGCGCGCCGGCGGGCGGCCGGGTTCGCGGTCCGGCGCGGGGTCGTCTTCGGCGCCTTGCGCGTCGGGTCGATAACGGGCGCCGATTGGCGGCGGGTGTCGCGCGCGACGATCTCCGTCGGGTCCTCGCCCTGGACCTCGGTCGGCTCCGACCACCAGTCGCTGCTCGCCGGCTCCGGAGTCAGCCAATCGATGCCCGCGCCGGCGTGGGAGCTAGCTCGGTCGAGCGCGTCGGCCATCGCGGTCGCGCTCTGGTACCTGTCGGCGGGGTCCTTGGCCAGCGCGCGCTCGATGACCGATTCAAGCGCCGGCGGGGTCCCGGGCGGAAGCGGCGGCGGCTCCATCTGGACGTGCTGGAGCGCGATCTCGACCGCCGACTCGCCGCCGAACGGCGGCCTGCCGGCGAGCATCTCGTACAGCACGATGCCGGCGCTGTACACGTCGGTGGCGGGCGTCACCGGCTGCCCGCTCGCCTGCTCGGGCGCCATGTAGCGTGGGGTGCCGACGATCGTGGCGGTCCCGCCGTCGGTGCTGCCCTCCGCCAGACGCGCAATTCCGAGATCGCCGACCTTCACCTGTCCCCGGTCGGAGATGAGCACGTTGGCAGGCTTGATGTCGCGGTGCACGATGTGCTCGGCGTGCGCGTGCTGGAGCGCGCGGCACAGTTGGACGGCGATGTCGGAGGCCTCGGACGCGGCGAGCGGGCCGCCGCGCTTGAGCCGCGCCGCCAAGCTCTCGCCCTCGACGAGCTCGGTGACGAAGTACAGGCCCTCCTCGGCCTGCCCGACGTCGAATATCTGGACGATCCCTGGATCACTGACGCGCGCGAGCAGCTGCGCCTCGCGCTCGAAGCTCTCGGCCCCACCGGGGTCCTCGGCCCACCACGGCTTGATCACCTTGATCGCGACCGGGCGCGCGAGCCGCCGATCGTAGCCGCGGTACACCCGGCCGAACGTACCCTCGCCGATCAGCTCGTGGAGCTCGTAGCGGCCGTCGAGGGCGCAGCCGGCCAGATCCGGGGCGTAAGGCATTAGTGGTCTCAGGCCCCCCGGGCCGTGTTCAGCTCGTGCTTGAGCGCCGCCTTGAGCATGGCCGCGTCAACGCCGACGGTAATCAGCTTGAAGCCCTGCTCCGCGTGGAGGGCGGCGGCCCGGCCGGCGGAGCAGTGGATCCCGGGGATCAGCCCGTTCGCCACGCACGCCTCGCGGATGCGCTCGATCGCCTCGGCGAGGGGCTTGCGGTCCTTCGCGGGGTCGTCGACGAGGCCGCCCGGCCGCAGTCCAAGCGCGATCGACAGGTCCGAGGGGCCGATGTAGAGGCCGTCGAGGCCCGGCGTGGCCGCGATCTCGTCGAGGTTGTCGAGCCCGTCGCGCGTCTCGATCATCGCGAAACACAGCGCGTCCCCGCCGAGGATCTCGGGGTCGGTCGAACCGGCGGTCATCTCGGCGCGGATCGGCCCGTACGAGCGCCGCCCGTTCGGCGGGTAGCGGCACGCCTCCACCGCGCGAGCGGCCTCGGCGGCGTTGTCGATCAGCGGCAGGATCACGCCGGCGGCGCCGATGTCGAGCGCGCGCATGATCAGCCACGGCTCGTTCCACGCCAGCCGCGCCATCGGCACCGCCCCGGCGCCCCGAGCCGCCTGGAACATCGACAGGAGCGTCGCCTCGGTCGCCAGTCCATGCTGTAGATCGGCACACACGAAGTCGTAGCCGGCGAGCCCCCCGAGCTCCGGCGTGAACGAGCTTGGGATCCCCGCCCACAGCCCGAATACGGGCTCTCCTGCCTCCCATTTTGTACGCAGCCGCTTGCCCGCCGGTATTACAGAGCCCTCCATAGAGGGAGCAATGGTATTAGGGGACCGTCGTGACCGGTTTTTTCCCGGCGCGCCACACGCCGCGGGGCATCGCGGCGGTCGACAGCGGCATCACGACGTTGCCGTGCGCATCGACCGCGATCAACCCGCCCGTGCCCCCGCATTGCGCCACCGCTTCCATCGCCGCGTGGGCCGCGGACTGCAGCGTCTCGCCGCGCTCGACGAGCGCCGCCACCAGCCGCGCGGCGCCGGCGCGGATAAACGTCTCGCCCTGCCCCGTGCAGGAGACCGCGACGCGCTCGTCGGCCCACGTGCCGGCGCCGATCAGCGGCGAATCGCCGACGCGGCCGGGCCGCTGGGCGGTGAGGCCGCCGGTCGAGGTGGCCGCGGCGAGGAGGCCGGTGGCGTCGAGGCACACGGCCCCCACGGTCTCGGGATCAGCGGTCTCGGGACCGACGGTCTCGGGACCAGCGGTCTCGGGATCCACGTTCGCGAGACGCTCGACCAGCCGCCGCCGCTGCCGCTCGGTGATGAACTCGGCCGGATCGATCTGCTCGAGGCCACTGGCCGCCGCGTGGGCATCGGCGCTCTCGCCGACGAGCAGCACCTCGGGCTCGTCGAGCAGCGCCACCGCCGCCGCCACCGGATGCCGCGTCCGCGTGATCATCGCCACGCCGCCGGCCGCCCGGTCGCTCCCCCGCATCACCGACGCGCTCAGCTCGACCGACTCGTCGGAGCACAGCGCGGCGCCGTGGCCGGCGTTGAACAGCGGCACCGATTCGAGCACCATGACCGCCGCGCACACCGCGTCGATCGCACCGCCGCCGCGCTTTGCGAGTGCCTCCGCGCCGGCGCTCAGCGCCTCCGCGAGCGCCGTCCGGTACTCGGCCTCGAGCTCGCGGATCTCGTTCGTGTGGCCGCCGGCGCCACCGTGAACGACCACGACAGGGGTGTCGTCTTCGAGCCCATGGTGACCTGTCGGCCGGGGCATGTTGGCCTCATGTTTACCTCAGGCTCCGCCGGAGGAGCGGGTTCGAGGGATTGGAGGGCACATGCGTGCATCTCGGAAGTGGGTCGCAGTCGGTGTCGCCGTCGGATCGCTGGCGCTGTTGCCGGCGGGTGCCGGCGCGGCGCCGATCGACACGGCGTCCGACCACGCCGCGCTGGTCGCATACCACAGCTACGTCGAAGGTCTACTGTCGAGTCTCCCGGCCGCTCACACGGCCATGGCTGATTACGTTTCGTCGATCTCGGCGCGTTGCCCCGACGTGCTGGCGCCGATTGCGGCGCTGCCGTCGGGCTCGGTCAACAACGGCGCTGCGCTTGCCGTGGGCGAGGAACTCGGCGAGGATCTGGACGCCGCCGCGTATCCGGCGCTGCGCGCTCCATTTGCCAGGTTCGCTCGCGTCGAGTCGGTCGAGGAGAGTCGGCTGAGCGCATTCCTCGCCGCCATGAAGCAATTCCTGAGCCCCTCCGACGCCGGCCTCGTCGACGACACCAACCGGGCGGGTCAGCACTACCTCAGGGGCGTGAAGCCGATTCTCACCTCTCAGGCAGCCCGGCTCTTCACCGCGGTCGGATTGTCGTCCTAATCGGGCGCCACCGGCTCAACCAGTTCGCGAAACAGGGCCTCGAGCGTCGCGACCGGGTCGTCGGTGAGCCCCGTGTGTACCTCCGAGGGCTGGATGATCGTGCTCGACGGCGCCACCAGCCAGCCGAACCGCTCGGAGGGTGGGAGCTCGGCGATCGCGCCCGCCCCGCGTTCGCCGGCGGCCACGTTCACGAGCGCCTCGAGGTGGGCAAGGACCTCGTCGGCGCTCGCGGCGGGCGCGAGCGCCGCGAGCCGCTGTTCGTCGAGCGCCACCTTGGCCCCGAGGAACCCGAGTTGCCGGCAGAACACGACCACGCCGGCGTTGAACCGCTCGCCGCGCTCGATGCGGGGTACGACGCGCAAGATCGCGTAGGAGAACGGGCTACGCGCCGGCGCGGGCACGCTCCGCCTCTTCCGCAAACGAGCCGCTCCCCAGCCGCCGGCGCAGGTAGTCGATGTACGTCTCGGCGGAGTCTCCGTCGGCCACGCTCGCGAGCCATTCAGACGGCACGAGCGCGACGACGTGTGCGAGCGCGCCGGCTTCGACGGCCGGCGCCAGCCGCTCGTGGGCCTCGAGGATCGAGCCGGCATGCGGGAGCAGGACGTGGTCCTTGATCAGCGGGAACGGCCTGTCGGCGTGCTGCGCGGGGTCCAGACCGCCGTGCTGGAGGTACAGCGCCGCACCGTGGTCGATCAGCCACAGCCGGTCGTGCCAAAGCAGCAGGTTCGGGTTGCGCGGGGTGCGGTCGACGTTGGTGGTGAGCGCGTCGAGCCACACGACGTCGGCGGCGAGGCGCTCGTCCGGCGTGAATGGCCCAGCGGGCGAGTACGGGAGCGCGCCCGGGAGGAAGTCCACGCCGAGATTCGCGCCGGCGCTGCCCGTGATCAGCTCCTGGATCTCGGGGTCCGGCTCCGCCGCGCCGAGCACGGGATCGATCTCGACAGTGACCAGGTCGGGCACGAGCAGGCCCAGCCGGCGCGCGAGTTCGCCCACGATCACCTCGGCGATCAGCGCCCGCAGGCCCTGGCCGGCGCCGCGGAACTTGACCACGTACAGGCCGTCGTCGTCGGCCTCGACAAGCCCGGGGAGCGACCCACCCTCGCGCAACGGGGTGACGTAACGGATCGCGGCGACGTCGCGGAGGCGCAGGTCGGTCGGAGTCGACATGGGCGGCACGGTACCGCCCGGCGCGCCGCCCACCGAATCACGGCTAAGTTCCCACTCGCCGCCCCCGCCCCCGGTGAATGCCGATTCACCCGGCCCTGGCACGGTCAACCTGCACATTGGCCGCGCGCGGCTTGCCGAGTGCGCCGTTATCCGTCCACGGCGAGGCTCGAATACACGGCCGACTGGATGTCGCGGTGAGCCGCCGGCAACTCCGCGCTCTCGAACAGACGCTGCGTCAGCACGATGATCGTCAAATCGTGCGCCGGATCCATGACCCACGAGCTCCCGAGGCCGCCGTTCCACCCGAACGCGCCACCGTCGTAGACGGCCTGACAGTACCCCCACGACTTCCGCGCGAAGAAACGGCTGCCCAATCCCCCGTGCGCCTTCTGCGCGTCGGTGAGCTGGTCGCTGCACATCGCACGAACGCCCTCTGCGTGGAGCAGGTCGGCTCCGCCGGCGAGCAGCATTCGAGAGAACGCGAGCAGATCGTCGGCCGTCGAGACAAGACCGGCGGCGCCGTCGCCGAATGCCGGGCGGCGACTCCACTGCCCGTCGGGTTCGTCCCACACGACGGGGCCGTCCGGTGTCGGCCGATACGCGGTGGCGAGCCGATCGACCTCAAACGTCCAGAATCCCGTGTCCTGCATCCCCAGAGGCTCGAACAGACGTGTCCGCAACACATCGGCGAACGGCAACCCGGTGGCGCGCGCGAGCAGCACGCCAAGCACGGACGCGCCCGTGTTGTACAACCAGCGCTCTCCCGGCTGGGCCAGCAGCGGTAGCGTGCCGAGACCGGCGATCCATGTATCGGGGTCGGGTTGCACGTCGGGCTGGGGCGGTCCGATCGTCGACAGGTTGAGCTCGTTCGACGCCGCCACGACCGGCCATGGCGTCGGCGTGCCGAACATCTCGGTGACCATCCCGAAGCCGTTCGTGAACGTCAGCAGGTCGCGCGTGGTGATAGATCGCTCCGCTGGGACCGTGTCCTGCAAAAGACCATCCATCCGCGTCAACACGCGGCGCTCGGCAAGCTCGGGGAGCAGACGGTCGACGGGCTCCTCCAGGCCGACGAGCCCCTCCTCGATCACCGCGAGCGTCGCCGCCGCGGTGATCGGCTTGGTCATCGACGCGATCCGGAACAGCGAGTCGCGCTGCACCGGCGCGCCACCGACCGCGAGCTTGCCGAACGCCTCGACGTACACGTCGTCGCCGCTGGAGACGAGCACGACGAGACCGGGCACGAGCGTGTCGCCGACGTGCTGCTCGGCGGCCGCGCGGACCCGGTCCCGGTCAAAGCTCATCGAGGACCTAAAGGTCGACGCCCGCCATCCCGGCCTCGTCGTACCGCTCGCCGGCGACTTCGGGCAGCTCGGCGTCGATCCGCGCCAGGTCCTCGGCGGTCAGCTCGACGTCGACCGCGGCGGCGTTCTGCTCCAGGTATTCGCGGCGCTTGGTGCCGGGGATCGGTACGAGATCCTCGCCCTGGGCCAGCACCCACGCGAGCGCGAGCTGCGCCGGCGTGATGCCCTTCTCCTGCGCGATCTCCGCGACCTTCGCGGCGAGCTTGAGGTTGGCGTCGAGGTTCGCGCCGGTGAACCGCGGCCCGTGCCGGCGGAAGTCGTTCGCGTCGAGCTCGTCCGGGGAGGTGAAGCGTCCCGACAAGAAGCCGCGCCCGAGCGGCGAGTAGGGCACGAACCCGATCCCAAGCTCGCGGCACGTCGGCAGCACCCCGTTTTCAGGGTCGCGCGACCACATCGAGTACTCGGTTTGCACGGCGGTGATCGGATGGACCGCGTGCGCGCGGCGGATCGTGTCCGGCGCCGCCTCGCTCAGGCCGATGTGGAGAACCTTCCCCTGCTCGACGAGCTCGGCCATCGCCCCGACGGTCTCCTCGATCTCGACGTTGGGGTCCACGCGATGCTGGTAATAAAGGTCGATGTGATCGGTCCCGAGGCGCTCGAGCGAGCCCTCGATCGAGAGACGAACGTACTCGGCGGAGCCGTCGACCTGACCGACCGTCGACATGTCGCCCGCCGTCGCCTTGTCAACTCGGCGAGCGAACTTGGTCGCGATCACGTATTCGTCGCGATGGCCCTTGACCGCGCGCCCGACGAGCTCCTCGTTGGTCAGCGGGCCGTATAGCTGCGCCGTGTCGAGGAAGTTGATCCCGAGCTCGAGCGCGCGTTGGATGGTCGCGGTCGCCTCGCCTTCATCGGCGGACCCGTAGAAAGCGGACATTCCCATGCATCCGAGCCCGAGCGCCGAGACCTCGAGCGATCCAAGCTTGCGCGTCTTCATTGCCTGCTCCAGTCGTTCGCGGTTGAAAGGTTCGTCGCCTTCACCTTACGACGCGACCGAAAGGGGCTCCTTCAGCGCCGGCGGACCAAGAACCGCAGACCACCCTTGGGACCGAGCGTCGGCGTGGTCACGATCTTCGGATCCGCGACCGACACCGGCTCCAGCCTGACCCGGCTCAGCAGCACGCTGGCGAGCGCGCGCAACTCGTACTCGCCAAAGCGCTTGCCGAGGCACATGCGCGACCCGCCGCCGAACGGGATGTACGCCCCCCGTGGCAGTGCGGCCTCGCGCTCGGGCAGGAACCGGTCGGGGTCGAATCGGAACGGGTCCGGATACAGCTGCGGCAGGTGGTGCGTGGCCCACGAGGAGTACTGCACGCCGATCTCCGCCGGCACCGGCACGCCGGCGAGCGTCACGTCGCGAGTCGTCCGGCGCGGCCCGACCCACGCCGCCGGATAGCAGCGCAGCGTCTCCTTCAGCGTGCGCTCGAGCACGGGGAGGGCCTGGCCGTCGAGCTCGGCCGGCGTCGGGTTTCTGTGACCGAGTAGCTGATCGAGCTCCTCCTCGACCGCGTCGCGCGCCCGCGCGGTCCGCCCGAGCTCGTGCAGGAGGAACGTGAATGTCGTGGTCGTCGTGTCGTGCCCGGCGAACAGCAGCGTCACCGCCTGGTCGCGGACCACGCCGGCGGGCAGCGGCGATCCGGCGTCGTCGGTGGCGGCGAGCAGCAGGCCGAGGACGCCGCGCCCCGGATCTCCCCGGCGCCGGCGCTCGTCGATCTCGGCGCGTACGTGCGCGTCGAGCCGCTTGCGTGCGGCGATCGCGCGGGCCAGCGGCGTTCCCGGGACCGGCAGGAGCTGGAGCAGGACCGGCTCCCCGTGAATCGCGAGCGATTCCTCGAACGCCTGTGCGATCGGCTGCTCGCGCCCGCCCGTGATGTCCAGGCCGAGCAGGCCGCGCAGCGCGATCCGGAGCGCGAGCTCGCGGGCCCAGTGGTAGGCCTCGAGCACCTCCCCCTCGACGAGCGATTCGCTTGCCGCCACCGCCTCCTCGATCATCGTCTCCGCCACGCCCGTGACGTATTCGCGATGGAACGCCGGCAGCATCAGCATCCGGAAGTCGCGGTGATAGGCGCCGTCGATGTTCAGCATCCCATCGCCGAGCAGCGGCCACAGATCCGCAAACCGGCCCTCGCGCCACGAGAACGCGTCGAAGTCGCTGACCAGGATCTGGTGGTTGACCTCGGCGCCGATCGCCCACACGATCGGCTCGTGCAGTAGGCGGATCGTGAACACGGGACCGAACCGCCGCTCGTGCTCGAGCAGCAGCCCCAGCGGGTCGGAGATGATCCTGCGCGTGTTCGTATAACTCGGCGCCGTGCTTCCCGCGGGGAGCGCCGCCCGGCGGCGGACGCGCCGTTCGCGCCGGACGTCGTCGGCGATGCGCTGCACCAGCCGCATCTCCATCGGCGCCGGCGTCGACGCGCCAATCTTGCGCGTCGGAGTGAGGACCTGGACTTCGGCCATCGCTCCGTACGCTACCGCGCCGGCGGCGGCGGTCCGTCGGTCAGCGGCGGACGACGACTACCCGTACCCGGCCGGTCATCGACCCGGGGAGCTCGACGCTGGCCTGGGCCCCGAGCGCGATGCGGGCCGTGCAGCGCGGCGGGGCGCCGCCGGGCGCGCCGGCGACCGCACACACCCACGCGGTGACCTGGCCGCGGACGCCACGGGCGCGATGGAGCACGATCACCCGGGTCCCCGCCTGCGCCGGACTGGCGTCGACGCTCTGCGCCGGAGCGGCGTCGACGCTCGGCGCCGGAGCGCTGATCCGCGCGAACGCCAGCGTGGCGCCGCGGGAGTTGCGCAGCGGAGTGCGCCGGCCGGACAGCACGACCGCGGCCGACGAGACCGACACGACCGGGCCGACGGATCCGGCCGACCAGACGACCGCGTTCCCGGCACGATTGCTCGCGATCTCCCTGACCCGCAGGACCGAACCGACGTCGGCCGCGGTGATCGTGTATCGGCTGGCGTTCGACGGACCGACCGGGACGCACACGTTCGTGCACCGCATCACCTGGGTGACTTTCCGGCGCGGCGATCCTGCCCATCTGGCGGGGACGATCGTCAGTTTGTCGCCGACACGTCCCGGGTCGACGGAGATCCGCGGCCGCGTGGTCGACCGCGGCCCGCCGGGCGCCATCGACGAGTCGAAGCCGGCGACGACGGGGCCGACCGCGGCGCTGGCCACCGTGGCCTGCCCGTACGCGTTGGCGGCGGTCACAACCAGGCGGATCTGATCGCCGCCGTCGCCCGCGCCGATCGCGTACGCGCCGTTGTTCGCGCCGGCGATGTTCGTCCAACTGGCGCCGTCGCTCGAACGCTGCCACTGGTACGTGAGCGAGTTGCCGTCCGGGGTCCACCCACCCGGATAAGCGGTCAGAGTGTGGCCGGTCATCGCCGAGCCGCCGATCGACGGGAGCATCGTGTTGACCGGGGCGGGCTCCGTGGTGAGCTCGGAGTCATACCCGTACATGACCCCGCGGCTGTTCTGCGCTACCAGCCGGTAGTGGTAGGCCGTGCCGGGGGCGAGGCCCGACAGCGCGCCGGTCACGGCGACGGGCGCCTGACCCGCCCCGATGTCGACCGGCCCGGTCTGCGCCCCGTACGAGGTGGACGTTCCGTACTGCCAGTAGTAGGTGGTGTCGAGCCCGTTCGGGTATACGCCGCCGCTCAGCGCCGCCGTCGTCGCGCCGACGCTCTCGGTGTAGGTGTTGCCGTACGTCGGCCCGCCGATCCCCGGCGCGCCGGCGACTACCGCCCCGGAGATCGAGCCGATTCCGGTCGGGCCGTCGTAGCCGGGCCCGGCTTCGCAGATGTAGACGATGTTCGGCGGGCAGTCGCCGCTTGAGCCGCTCGTGGGGTCGTTCAGCAGGGCGCCGTCCGTGTACGCCCACTGCGGGGTCGCGCCGCTCACGCCGGTGA
This sequence comes from uncultured Solirubrobacterales bacterium, assembly GCA_963755525.1. Lineage (GTDB taxonomy): Bacteria > Actinomycetota > Thermoleophilia > Solirubrobacterales > Solirubrobacteraceae > Palsa-465. The sequence goes on from CAVWKC010000037.1 coordinate 131,082, forward strand.
CCGCCTCGTACGCCGCGATCAGCGGCGTCGCGAGACTCGTCCCGCCGTACTGCCACCAGTTCCCGTCGTCGTAGATCATCAGGCCCGTATCCGGGTCGGCGTCGGCGGAGAGATCCGAGTACGCGCGCCCGGTGCAGCCCGAGTCGACCTGATATCCCGGCTTTGGCTCGTTCAGGTCGCAACCGGAGGTGGCACCCCAGCCGTCGAACAGCGACCACGCGGACTCACCGAATCCGCGTGCGCTCTGCCCGGCGGTCGCGACCGCGAGGCTCGTGCCGCCGGCGGCGGTCACGCCGGGGAAGGCAGCCGGGTAGGCGTCCGAGCCGCCGCCCATGTACCCGGTGTCACCGGTCGCGGCGATCACCGCGATCCCAGGAAATGTGTACTGCCCCTGGATCGGCGATCCCGATGCCTCGCTCCAGCTGTTCGAGATCTGGTTGGCGTGCAGGTTCGCCGCCTCGACCACGGCCTTGTCGAGGTCGCTGACGCTGGCGGTCGAGGCCTCCACGAGCAGGATGTGGCAGTTCGGGCACAGCGCTGAGACCGCGTCGAGGTCGAGCGATTCCTCGGGCTCCCAGGCGGGGTCCGGAGCCGGGAGCGATGACGTGCCCCCGGTCTCGTTGACCTTCTCGAAGCAACCGCTCGCCGACGAGCACGCCGGCAGCCCATACGTGCTGCGGAACACGGCGAGGTCGGCTTCGGCGGTCGGGTCGTCGCCGACGTCGACAACCGCCACCGTGTCCCCGGTCCCGCCGGTCTGCGACAGGTACGTCAGGTCGTAGGCCTGCTGGAGCCATGCCGGCGTGTCCGGCTCGGGCGCGGCTGACCCGGCGCCCGCCGGATGCACCGACGCGATCGCCGCGCGGCGGGCGGGGAACACCTGGGTGAACGTCGGGCCGCCGTGGACGTGCGGGTGGACCCTGGTGTGGTTGGAGCTGAGCACGAGCGCCTCCGCGTCGCACTGCGCGAATCCGGGCCGCGCCTGCCGGCACGCGGCTTCGGAGGTCACCTGCGAAGGCGTCAGGCCGGTCGCCTGCGACAGCACCCCGGCGATAGCCTGAGCGCTGGCAGCCTGGGTGCGGACGCCCGCGGTCGCCTGATTGCCGCCACCCTCGTAGCGGACGCCGGCCTGCGCCGGTGAAGCGAGGATGGAGGCCGCGAGCAGCGGCAGCAGGCATGTGAACGCGCGCCTGAGCGCGCGGCTCGGCGCGCCCCCTGTCGAGCGACGCATACACCCGTATTGGCCGCTCTACGCGCGCGTACGCGCGATCGCCGGAAATATGGACGGATGTCGTGCGAAACGTCCTCGGCTGGCCTGTCCGGCGCGACCTTGTGGTACACGGTCGGCCCGGCCTGTTCCGGTCGTCGGGGCCTGCGCCCGCGCGGCGGTTGCCCTACCGGCGGATCAGCCGGTACCAGGCGCGCGGAACGTTGCGCAACGGCCCCGCGATCTCGCGCTCGGTGTCGACCTGCGTGGACACAAGGTCCCAGCCCTGGAAGCGGGCGACTATCTCGGTCTCCTCGACGCCCGCCGGCGCGGCCGGTACCCGGTTGGGGCCGAACGCCATCATCAGCAACGACGCGCCGGGCGCCGCAAGTGCGGTGACGCCGGCGGCGTAGGCGGCTCGCTCACTGTCGCCGAGGCCGTGAAAGCAGCCGCGATCGAACGCGAGCGTGAACCCCGGCTCGAGACCCAGGGCACCCAACTCGGCGACGTCGGCCTTCAACCAGTTGACTTTCACTCCTGCCGCATCGGCCCGGGCCCGTGCCCGCGCAAGCGGCCGGTCGACGGCATCGATCGCCGTCACGTACCAGCCGATGCCCGCGAGGTACATGGCCTGGGTGCCGGTCCCGCAGCCGATGTCGAGCGCGCGCCCCGCCGGCAACGCGCCGGCCCCCTCGACAAGAGCGCCCAATTCCCGCGGCACCTGACCGGTGTCCCACGGTGTGAACCCGATCCGGTACATCACCCGGTAGAGCAATGACATCCTGAAAGGAGCCTAGCCCCGCCGGCTGCTGCGGCGGAACCAGGCCCCTCCAGGATTGGGTTGTGACCCCCAGCCACATCTACCACCGGCGTCCGAGGTACCTGGCCTCGGCCACGTACCGGCCCGAACGCAGAGCCGCTCGCTCCTGGGCTTCGAGCCGCTCGATCACCTCGAGCCGCTCTTCCGGGGTGACGCGTGGCTTCCGGCTTGCCCGCGCGGGACGCGAGGGCCATCGCCCACCGGGCAGCACTGCGAGCAGGCGGGAGCTGACCGCCTGCGGATCTCCTCTCATGGGAGGTCTCCTTTTGGTTTGGTTTGGTTACTGCGGACGCCCGTTTTCGGGCAGCCCGCTATGTCACGTGCATGTCACACGAGCGCACGCCGAGCTGCGACTCACGAGTGTCACTTCACCCGTGAGTGAGCAATAAAAAAGGCGACCCATTGGGTCGCCCTCGCGATTTGGGTTTGTATGTCGCGCTAGGTCTAGCGCGCATGCCCTTCCGCGAGGGTGACATTTCCGTCGGGCGTGGCCACGTCGATACCCAGCACCTGGGCATCGTGGGCGGCCGCCTTGACGAAGAATGAATATGTCGCGGTGAGCATGGTCATGAGACTCTTCTCCTTGCTGCAGAGCCAGGGTAACTCAGCGATCGGACAATTTCAAGAGGCACGCGATGAAAAATCTGTCACTCGAGCCTCGCGTCCGGACCGCGCGGCAACGAGAACCCAACATCGCGCGCCAGCCGAGCCGATAGGGTTCGGATCGAGATGCCTACCGTCGCCCGTGTCGTGATCATGGTCCAGGAGAACCACACGACCGACAACTACTTCAGGGGCCTCGCGCCCTATGGCGCGAACGTCGCTACGGACTGGCCGATCGCCGCCAACCCCCCGGCCAGCGACAACCCGCACGATCGTAAGGCCTACTTCGAGTGGCTGACCGGCGCGTCGACCGGCGAGCACGTCCAATTCGACACCGCGGCGGTGCTGCCCTACTACCTGTACCTGGCGGTCACGGGGGCGTTCCTCGAGAACCACTGCGCGGGGTACGGCACGAACTCGACGCCGAACCACCTGCTGATCGTCGGCGGCCAATCCCCGACGCTCAAGAACCCGTCGGAATCCGCCTCGCCGGTATGGGACATGCCGTCACTGCCGGGACTCGCCGGTGCGAACGGCATCGCCTGGCGGGCGTACGCCGCGTCGGGCGATTACCCGGTCGCGTTCTACACGCAACTGAAGGGGTCTCCGAACGTGGTGCCGTCGTCGCAATTCCTCACGGACGCCAAGGCCGGGCAACTGCCGGCGCTGGCCCTGCTCTGGCACAACAGCCCGTACGACGAGCACCCGCCCGCGAACGTCACCGAGGGGATGGACACGATCTGGCAGTCGGTCGACGCTGCCGTCCAGGGCGGCGCCTGGGACGACACCGTATTCATGCTGACCTGGGACGACTGGGGCGGCTACGACGATCACGTGAAGACGCCGGTGCTCGAATACACGCCCGACAACGTGCAACTCGCGTTCGGCCCGCGCGTGCCGCTGCTCATGTTCGGCGGGCCGGTCAAGCCCGGCATCGACAGCCGCTGGTGCAGCCACGTGAGCCTTCCGAAGACCGCGATGCAGCTGCTTGGGCTGCCGGCGCTCGGCATCCCCCGCCTCGACAACGACGCCGGCCTCGCCGATCTGGTCGATCCGGCCAAAACGCCAACGGCCCCGCCCCCGGGCTACGGCACGACGATCACGATCCCCACCGCGCCCAGCCCGCCGGTCGCGCCCCGCCCGACGCCGCCTCCGCCACCGGGGACGCCGGCGCCGGTGACCGACATCATCCTGCGTGACGGCAGCACGCTTCCGCCGCCGAACGACGCCCCGCTGCCCCAGCAGCCGAATCCGCCGAGCAACTAGTGCCTCGCGACACTAACGCCGGCCGGCAGCCGCACGCGCCGCGGTCATGTCGGCGAGCGCGATCGCCGTGGCGACGGCCGCGTTCAGGCTCTCGACCCCGTCGCGTCCGCCCGGAATCCGCACGAGCGCGTCACATTTGGTCCGCGTGCGCTGCCGCAGTCCCTGGCCCTCGGCGCCGACGACCAGGACCGACTGTCGGTCGAACTCGGTCTCGCGGAGCGTGTGCTCGCCGCGCTCGTCGAGCCCGTACACCCAAAAGCCGTATTCGCGCAGGATGTCGAGGCTGCGCGCGAGGTTCGTGACCCGGAACACGTCGACGAACTCGGCTCCCCCGACCGCGATCCGCGCCACCTTGGGCGTGACCTCGGCCGACCGGTTCTTCAGTACCAACACCGCGTCGGCGCCGAAGAACGCCGCCGCCCGCAGCATCGCCCCGAGGTTCTGGGGATCCGAGATCTGATCGAGCGCGATCACGAGGCTGCCATTCGCCAGACGATCGAGGTCGTGCTCGCCGTACACGATCCGCCGCGCGGTGAACACGACGACGCCCTGATGCTTGTCGTCGTCGGTCAGCCCGGTCTCGCGCCGAAACTCAGGCCACGCGACGAGCTCGGGCTCGACGCCGGCGCGCCTCGCCGCTTTGATCGTGTCACTGTGGTACTCGGGCTTGCCGCCGAGGATCACGCGCTTCACATCCTCGGGCCGCGTCAGGAACACGGCCCGGACCGAGTGCTTGCCGTAGACCATCTCCATCGAGCCCACCATAGACCTCGCCCCCGGTCCCGGGGGCGTGCGCGCTCACGCGCGCGACAGGTACCTGCCTTCCCGCGTGTCCACCTTGATCGTCTCGCCGGTCGAGATGAACAGCGGCACCTGGACCACGACCCCCGTCTCGAGCGTGGCCGGCTTGGTCCCGCCCCCCGAGGCGGTGTCGCCGCGCAGCCCGGGATCGGTCTCGCGTCACCTCGAGATCGACCGAGCCCGGAACCTGGACATCGCTGGGCTGGTCGTCGATGAACAGGATCTCGACCTCGTCGTTGACCTTGATCCACTTCAGCGGGTCCTTCAGCGTGGCCTCCGGCAGTTCGATCTGCTCGTAGGTCTCGGTGTTCATGAAGTGCGCCGCGTCGCCGTCGGTGTAGAGGAACTGCATTCGGCGCGACTCGCTGCGGACCGAGCGCAGCTTCTCGCCGGCTCGGAACGTCTTGTCGATGACCGCCCCGTCGCTGGCCCGCCGCAGCTTGGTCCTCACGAACGCCGCGCCCTTCCCCGGGTTGACGTGCTGGAACTCGATCACCTTGTACACGGTCCCGTCCACCTCGACGTGGTTACCGCTTTTCAATTGATTAGTGCTTATGGACATGGCGCGGTCCGAGGATAGCGACGAGCCCGTCAGTCGTAGAACTGCTCGCGTTTCAGCTCAGTGAGCACGTCGGCGTCGTGGCCGAACACGAGCGTGGCGTCGGTGCGGTCAACGATCGTCTTGACGTAGCGGTAGCTCCGGAACCAGGCGGCGTGGTCGCGGAGCAGCCAGCCGAGCGGTGCCGGCCCCGCGTAGTTGTCGCTCAGGTGAAACTGGTCGCTCGTCAGGAAGAACGTGCCCGCGTTCGCGAGGTCGAGCTGAAGGCCCATCAGCGCGGGGGTGTGACCGGGCAGGCGGTGAAGGTTGAACCCCTTGAAGAGCTCGACCTGGTCGCCGTCGACCGCCTGCCAGTTGAACGAGAAGTCGAGGTAGTGCGGGAGATACGCGCCGAAGTCCTCGCCCGTCGCGACCGCGTAGAAGGCGCGCTTCAGCTCCTCGCCCTGGACGTAGATCGGGACGTCGCGGCCCCGGAACGACTCCAGGCCGCCGGCGTGGTCGAGGTGCAGGTGCGAGAGCACGACCGCCCTGATGTCCTCGATCCCGAATCCGGCCATCGCCAGCGCGGCCTCGAGATGATGTTCGGGCTCGTAGGTGGTGATCGCGAACAGCTCCTGGACGATCGGTGGCCACAGCTCCTTCCAGTTGCCGGCAGCGCCGGTGTCAAACAGCACCGGACCGATCTTCGGATGCTCGATCAGCGAACCGATGATCGCCACTCTTCTCCGCGTCGAATCCGGGTTCGGATCTGACAGCGTGCTGACAGCCCCGGCCACGATCGGGAAGCCCTCGTCGTAGTCGAGTCGGCCGAGATCCAGCAGGTGAAGCTTCATCACTCCTCTCCCTCCTCACGGGTGTGCGGGCGGCATCCTAATCTTCCCGGGACGAGCACCGAATACTCCAGCTACTTCCGCCCTAAGGGCCTGGACGGAGTCGAGGCGTTGCACGCCCGGTTCGTCCGCCATGCATACCGACCCCATTCGCATCCGACATGGACCGTCGCTGTGGTCGAGCGGGGTGCGGCGCGGTTCGATCTGGACGCCACCACGCAGCGAGCGGCGCAGGGCGAGCTGTTTGTGCTCGAGCCTGATGCCGTCCACACCGGAATGGCGGCGGTCCCCGAGGGTTGGGCGTACAAAGTCCTGTACATCGAGCCGCAACTCGTGCACGCCTGGGCCGAACGGGACGGCAACGCGCCCCGCGCTGCACGTTGGGTCGTCTTCCGCGACCGCGCGCTGCGCGGCGCGCTCGAGCGTGCCCATAGCGCGCTCGCGACCGAGCCCGCCGGCGATCTGGAGGTCGATGAGGCAGTGCTGGCGGCGGTCGCTGCACTGCGCCCGCACCTCCGCCCCGGGCCGCCGGCGCGCGGTCGCGAGCGCGCCGAGCACGCGTCGGTCCGCCGGGCTCGCCGCCATCTATCCGAGCGGTGGGATCAGCGGGTCACGCTGGCCGAGCTCTCGGCCGTCGCCGGGCTAAGCCGATTCGAGCTGGTCCGGCGCTTCGGTGAGCAGAACGGCGTGTCCCCTCACGCGTTCCAGACCAACCTTCGGGTCGATCACGCTCGTGCGCTGCTCGCCTCGGGACTCGCGCCCGGTGCGGTCGCCGCGGCGTGCGGGTTCGCTGATCAGCCACATCTGACGCGGGTGTTCAAGCGCGCGGTCGGCGTCACGCCGGGGTTGTATGCACGCGCGGTCGCGTCCTGACCGCAACAACGTTCAAGACACCGGACCCTCGCGCGAGGATCATGCCCGAGCAATGGGCGTCGGGCAATTCGACACGAAGATCGCGGTCGTGGTTCGCGACGATCTCGCCACGTGGCAGCGGCTGAACGTCACCGCGTTCCTGATCAGCGGCGTGACCGCGGAGGCCGGCGCCGCTGCGATCGGTCAGGACTACCTCGACGCCGACGACAAGCGCTACCTGCCACTGCTCGTGCAGCCGGTGCTCGTGTTCGAGGCCGGCGCCGCCAAGCTCCAGACCGTGCGCGAGCGCGCCGAACGCCGGGGCGTGACGCTCGCGATCTACACGAACGAGATGTTCGCGACCGGCAACGACGAGGACAACCGCGCGGCGGTCCGTGCGGTCGCGACCGGCGACCTCGATCTCGTCGGGGTCGCCCTGCGCGCACCTCACCGCGATGCCGACGCGGTCATCCGCGGGCTGGAACGTCACCACTGACGCAACTAGGATCGCGGCTTGCCTTCGGCGTGGCCCGACACTCCCCCGACGCCTGCCCATAGGGCCGCTTACGCGGACGCCACGCGCAAGTCGTTCTGGCTCGACACGCTGCCTGACCGCGATGCGCACGCTCCGCTCGACGGAGCGCTCGACGCCGACCTGTGCATCGTCGGCGGTGGCTTCACAGGACTGTGGGCGGCGCTCTACGCGAAGGCGCTCGATCCGGCGCGCGAGGTGGTGGTGCTCGAGGCGACTCGGTGCGGCGCTGGCGCCAGCGGGCGCAACGGCGGCTTCCTGCAGTCCTCGCTCACGCACGGGATCGGCAACGGCATGTCGCGTTTCCCGGACGAGCTCGAACAGCTCGAGCGGCTCGGGCTCGAGAACTTCCGTGCGCTGGCCGCGGACCTCGAACGCCTCGGGATCGACGCGGAGTTCGAGGCGACCGGCGATCTGATCGTCGCGCTCGAACCGCGTGAGCTCGCCGACCTCGAAGAGGAGGCCGACCTTAGTCGGCGGTTCGGGCACGAGGCGGAGCTGCTCGACGCCGAGCGGACCCGGGCCGAGGTGAACTCGCCGATGTACGTCGGGTCGATGTGGACGCGGACCGGGTCCGCGCTCGTCCACCCCGGCAAGCTCGCCGAGGGCCTGCGCGCGGCGGCGGTGCAGGGCGGCGTCCGTATCCACGAGTACAGCCCGGTCCGGGAGGTCCAGAGAGCCGGCGCCGGCGTCTCGGTGATCACCGAAGGCGGCGTCGTCGACGCACACCGCGTCCTGCTCGCGACGAGCGCCTACCCGCCGCTGCTGCGCGCGATCGGTCGCTACATCGCGCCGGTTTACGACTACGTGCTCGTAACCGAGCCGCTCGATCACCGTATGCAGGACGAGCTCGGATGGTCCGGGCGCCAGGGCGTCGGCGACTTGGGGAACCAGTTTCACTACTACCGGCTCACCGCCGAGGGCCGGATCCTGTGGGGCGGCTACGACGCGGTCTATCGATACGGCGGTCCGGTCGGCCCCCAACTCGACGACCACGAGCCGACGTTCGCCAAGCTCTCGCAGCACCTGTTCACGACCTTTCCCCAGCTCGAAGGCCTGCGTTTCACGCATCGGTGGGGCGGCGCGATCGACACCTGCAGCCGCTTCTCGGTGTTCTTCGGCACCGCGCTCGGCGGCCGCGTCACGTACGCGCTCGGCTACACGGGCCTGGGCGTCGGCGCCAGCCGCTTCGGCGCCCGGGTCGGGCTCGACCTGCTCGACGGGCGCTCGAGCGAGGCGACCGCGCTGACGATGGTGCGCCGGCGCCCGCTGCCGTTCCCACCCGAGCCGCTGCGGACCGGCGTGATCCAGCTGACCCGCAACCGCCTCGCAGCCGCTGACCGCAACGACGGCCGGCGCGGACTGTGGTTGAGGACGCTCGACCGGCTCGGCCTCGGGTTCGACAGCTAGCGATAGCTACTGCACCTTGCCACGCGCCGCGACCGCCCAGGTCGCCTCCACCGTCCCGCCCCGATGCGCATACATCACGTCGTGGAGATTGATCGTGGGGTCGATATGCGACGGAATCAGCCTCACACGGTCGCCGACCCGCAAATCGCGCCGGCCTGCCTGGCCACCGGCCGTCAGCTTTCCGTGCTCGTCGCCGGCGTGATGGTAGGTCCAGCCCGGGGCATCGACCAGCCGGGCCGGCCCCGAATCGTCCGACAGCGTCTTCAGCCCGGCGTCGATCACGGCCCGCTCGGGCGCCGGCCGGCTGATCACGGTCGCGATCGCATGTAGCGACGACTCATACGGGAGGCCACCGGTGTCCAGGTAGTCGGTGTCCATGAACGCGAACGATCCGGGCTGCACCTCGGTCACGAACGCATGCGCGGCGCAGAACTCGGCCGTGCCGGTACCGCCGGTCGTCACCACGGTGATCGCATGCCCGGCGGCCCGGAGCGCGTGCGCCGCAATCTTCAGACGGCCCATCGCGGCGTCGCACAGCGCTCTGCGCTCGGAGGCGTCGCGCACGTGCTGGAGGTGGCCTTCGTATCCCTGGACCCCGATCAGCCGGAGCCGGTCGAGGCTCCGGATCCGGTCAGCGAGCGCGCGCGCATCTTCGGGCGCGATACCGCAACGATCCTGTCCGACGTTGACGTCGATCAGCGTCTTGACCGGCCGGGGCAGGGCGGCGTCGATCGCCGCCGCGCCGTCCCACGAGTCGACCACGATCCGCACGCGCGCCGCGGGCCAGTCGGCGATCAGGCGAGCCAGCCGCCCGACCTTGACCTCGCCGGCGATCTCGGTCGTGATCAGCACGTCCTCGATCCCGCCCGCGAGCATCACCTCGGCCTCGCTCAGCTTCGCGACGCACACCCCGACCGCGCCGGCGTCGAGCAGCCGCCGCGCCACGTCCGGGCTCTTCGCGGTCTTCAGGTGCGGCCGCACGTGCACGCCCTCGAGGCGGCTCAGGCACGTCCGCACGTTGCGCTCGAACACGTCGAGGTCGACGGTCAGGCACGGCGTGTCCAGGTCGTCGATCGCAAGCGCGCCCATCGCTCAGCGCCGCTCGACCGCGAGACGGATGCCGAGGCCGATCAGCACGGCTCCTGTGAGCCGCTCGATGCGCCGGCCCCAACCGCCGGCGACGAACGCCTTCCGGGCCCGCGCCACCAGCAGCGCGAGCGTCGAGTACCAGACGAGGTCGACCGCGACGATCACGGCCGCCATCGCCAGCGCGCTCGGCAGCACGGCGGCGCCGCGCGGGATGAACTGCGGAAACAACGCCACGAAGAACACCGCGAGCTTGGGGTTGGCGAGGCTCGTGATCAGTCCCTCGCGGAGCGCAGCTAGCGCCGACACGGTGGCCGCCCCCGAGGAGCCGCCAGCCACAGCTACGCGGGCATCCGGGTCCGGCCGGGCGAGGAGCGACCGCAGCCCGATCACGACCAGCACCACCGCGCCGACCAGCTTGACCGCATCGAACGCCGCCACCGACGTCGCGATCACCGTCGCGATCCCGACCGCGGCGAAGCATCCCCATGCGAGCACGCCGATCGAGTTGCCGGACGTCGTGAAGAACGCCTCGCGCCGCCCACCGCGCGCCGCGTTCCGGACGACCAGCGCGGTCGCCGCGCCGGGAGTGATCGATAGCAGCGCCGCCACCGGGATGAACGTGAGCAGGGCGTGGAGCATCGCGTCATCCTAGGATCTCCGGTGATGCCACCGCAGATCGCTTTCGTGACCGGCGCCAGTTCTGGCTTAGGCGAGGCGATCGCCCGCCGCTACGCGGCGGCGGGCACCAAGGTCGTCGCGGCGGCTCGCCGGGGCGACCGGCTGGACGCGCTCGTGGCCGAGTTCGGCACGGAGGCGATCCTCCGGCTCGTGCTGGATGTCCGCGATCTTGACGCGGTAGAGCACGCGGTCGGGTCGCTGCCGCCGGCGTTCGCGCCGGTCGATGTGCTCGTCAACAACGCGGGGCTCGCGCTCGGGCTCGAGCCCGCTCAGGACGCCGTGCTCGACAACTGGGAGCGGATGATCGAGACCAACTGCACGGGTCTCGTGTACGTGACCCGCGCGGTGCTGCCGGGGATGGTCGCCCGTCGGCGGGGCCACGTTGTCAACATGGGCTCGGTCGCCGGCACCTATCCGTACCCGGGCGGGAACGTGTACGGCGCGACCAAGGCGTTCGTGCACCAGTTCAGCCTCGGGCTGCGCGCCGACCTGCACGGAACCGGCATCAGAGTCACCTCGATCGAGCCCGGCCTAGTCGGCGGTACCGAATTCTCCGAGGTGCGGTTCGGCGGTGACGCCGGCAGGGCTGCCGGCTTGTACAAGGGCACGGAGCCGCTCGGCCCGGAGGACATCGCGGCGGCGGTCGAGTGGGTCACGTTCCAGCCCGAGCACGTCAACGTCAACGTGATCGAGTTGATGCCGGTCAGCCAGAGCTTCGGGGCACTGCCGGTCGACCGCCCGGACGCGTAGCGCGCAGATGGCCGGCCGACATCACATTCCGGGGCCACGCGGCCGCCTCGACGTCGAAATCACGGGCCCGGACGACGGCGCAACGCTGATCTTCCACATGGGAACTCCGAGCGCGGGGAGCATGTATGCCCCGCTGGTCGAGTTGGGCGCGGAGCGCGGCCTCCGTCACGTGGTTTACATGCGCCCGGGATACGGCGACAGCGTGCGGTGTCCGGGACGCGTGGTGGCCGATTGCGCGGCCGATACGGCGGCATCGCCGATTGGCTCGGCGTGGAGCGTTTCTACACGGCGGGTAGGTCGGGCGGCGGTCCCCATGCCCTCGCATGCGCAGCCTTGCTTCCCGATCGGGTGATCACGGCCGCAACGATCGCCGGCGTCGCTCCGGAGGACGCCGAGGGCCTCGACTGGCTTGCCGGGATGGGGCAGGAGAACATCGACGAGTTCGCGGCGATGCGGGCGGGCGAGGAGGAATTGCTCGCGTTCCTCGAGCCGTTCCGTACCAAGCTGATCTCGGCGAGCGCGTCCGATCTCCACCAGGAGTTCGGCGACCTACTGTCCGACGTCGACCGCAGCGTGATGACCGGGCAGTTCGCCGAGTACGAGGCCGCGTCGACCCGCCTCGGCATGAAGCACGGCGTGTGGGGATGGTTCGACGACGATCTCGAGCTGCTCCACCACTGGGGCTTCGAGCTATCCGACATCTCGCGCCCGGTGACGATCTGGCAGGGCGCCCAGGACCGGATGGTCCCGATCGCGCACGGCGAATGGCTCGCCGCGCACGTCCCCGGAGCCCGCGCGAGGCTGCTTCCAGACCAGGGGCATCTGTCGCTCGCGCTCGGTCATTACGGCGAGGTGCTCGACGACCTGATCGCCGGCCGTTAGGCGGCGCCCGCGGCCCCGAAGAACGCCACTGGGTTCACGACCATCATCTGGTCGATCTGCTCCTGGGTCACGCCGGCCTCGAGCAGCGCCGGCAAGACCTGGTTCGAGATCAGCAGGTAGTCGGGCTTCTCGTCGACGAAGTACGGATTACCGACGAAGAAGTCGAGGAAGCAGGCCGCGTCGTGCGAGAGGTGGATGCGGTCGGCGAAGCCCTCCTGGACGAGCGCGACCAGCGTGCGGATGCGGTCGGCGAGCGGGTTGAAGTGGTCGATCCCGAAGCGGTCGCATCCGACCCACGCACCCGCGTGCGCGACCCGCCTCAGGTAGCCGAGATCGTTGCTGTCGCCCATGTGCGCGATCACGATCCGACTTGGGTCGACACCATGGCGGGTGAGCGCGTCGAGCGCCAGCAGCCCGGTCCGCTGCTCGGCGTTCGTGTGCACCATCACCGGCGCCCCCGTCTCGACCGCCGCCATCGCGATCGCCTCGATGATCCGCGGGATGTCGCCGACCAGCCCGTGCCGCTCGACCGCGCACTTCAGGAACGCCGCCTTCACGCCGGTGTCGTCGATGCCCTCGCGGATCTCGCGGACGAACAGGTTGGCGATGGCGTCGAGGCTCCGGTAGGCGAGGAAGTTCGGCAACTCGATGAACGCGTACACGCCGGTCGCGACGATGATGTTGATGTCGGCCGCCTCCGACACCTCGCGGATCCGCGGGACGTACCGGCCGAGGCCGGGCGCGGTCGGATCGACGATCGTGCGAATCCCGGCCTTGCGCACGCGTTTGAGCTTGTCCACCGCGTCGACGATCCGCTCCTGTTCGTTCCAGTAGCGCGGACCGAACGCGTGACCCCAGTTCTGCAGCGCCTCGGGCTCCATGATGAACACGTGCTCATGCATGAGCGTACGGCCGAGGTCATCCAGGTCCACCGGGCCTCGCACGGTCTCGACACTTGCCACGGGTCCGCTCCTCTCTGTGGGGTGGCCGTAGCCTAAACGGCGTGTAGGTCCGCTTCGCGGAGTCCGTGCGGCCGCGCCGGATGACTCGCGGCCGGCCCGGTCGTGGCGAGGCCGGATGCCGAGCGGGCCGAGCCGCGAGCCGTCCGGACAGGATCAGATCACGCCGGTCGGGATCGTGATCGTGATGTTCGCGCGCTTCTCGGCCGTGGTCTTGCCCACCCTCTGCGCCCAGGCGGCCGGCGAGCGCATCCATTCGGGCAACCCGGGCGGCGTGTCGAACTCGGGGATCTCGATCCGGTCACCGGGCGCGAACGAGTCGCCGTAGGGAACCAGGGGCGCCGGCACGTCGGGATGCTTGATCAGCGGGTGAAGCGACGCCAGCGCCTGGTTCCAGTTCTGGAGCATGGCGGCGATGGCGGCTTTCAGCTTGGTCGGGTCGCCGCCGGCGCTGCTCTCGGGCTCGGTCGGGTGTGTGACGTGCTCGTACGCGGGCGAGTAGTTCTGCCCGACCGGCGTCTGCTGCCACTTCTGCCAGGCGTCGTCGGCGAGCGATCCGAGCGCCAGCACCGCCTCGATCGCGTTGCCGCCGAAGATGCTCCGCAGCCAGTCGTTCCGGTAGGCGACGATCCCCGGATCGTCCTTGTGCTGCTCGCCCCCGGTCTGACCGTATACCGAGTAAAGGAACGTGTTGATCAGCAGGTAGCTGCTGGTGAAGCCGAGCTTCGCCATCAGCCCCTGGGTGCGATGCCCGGCCTCGCCGACAAGGATCCGCCGAACGACCGCCTCGGACTGGGCGGGGTCCTGTCCGATCACGAGCAGCCGGGCGCTCCCGTCGAGCCGTCCGCGATGGAACAGCGGACCCCACTCGATCCGGAACGAGTCCGGCGGATAAACGTCGGCGCCGGGATAGCTTCCGACGAGCGAGGCGTACGGCTCGCCCACCGGACCGGGGTCGTATTGATGAGTTGTCGGAACCACGTTCCTGCGAGCCGGTGCGCCCCGGGCCCGCGCGGCGGAAGCTTATCTCGAAACGGTCCGCCGTGTACGGTAGGCGTATGCCTAACGCGCCCGCGCCTATCGGTCTCGCCAACACGCCGGGCCCGATCGACCCCGCGGCGAGTCCCAAGTGGGCGCTTGCAGGGCGGATCGCCACCATGGACGCGCAGTCAACCGTGATCATGGACGGCGCGATCTGGATCGCGGACGCCGCGATCGCCGCGATCACCAAGCGCGGCGACCCCAACCCCGAGGGGTTCGACGGCATCGTGCCGCTCGAGACCGGCGGAACGGTGTTCCCCGGCCTGATCGAGCTCCACAACCACCTCGCGTACAACGCGCTACCGCTGTGGCAGGTCCCACAGCCGTACACAAACCGCAACACCTGGGGTAACTCGGCCGCGTACCACCAGCTGGTCACCGCCCCGATGAAGACCATCGGCGAGGCGACCGACCTCCTGCCCGCGCTGGTGCGCTACGTCGAGTGCAAGGCACTCGTCGGCGGCGTAACGACCACGCAGGGGATCGCGCTGTTCAGCGCGCCCGGCGTCCGGCGCTACTACCGGGGGATCGTCCGCAACGTCGAGGAGACCGGCGACAAGCTGCTGCCCGAGGCCGGGAGCCGGATCGCGGACGTCGACGCGAGCGACCCGCAGGCGTTCCTCGCCGAGATCGACAAGAAGACTTGCTTCCTGCTGCACCTGAGCGAGGGCACCGACGAGGCCGCCCACAAGCACTTCGAAGCGCTCCAGCTTCCGGGGAACAAGTGGGCGATCGCGCCGCCGCTGGCGGGGATCCACTGCGTCGCGCTGAAGCCGGCTGACTTTCACGTGATGGCGGCGAACGGCGCCTCGATGGTCTGGTCCCCGTTCAGCAATCTCCTGCTCTACGGGCACACCGCGGACGTCGCGTCGGCGGTGGCGGCGGGCACTGCGGGTGCGCCGTTCAAGATCGGTCTCGGGTCCGATTGGTCACCGAGCGGCAGCAAGAGCCTGTTCGGCGAGCTCAAGGTCGCCCACGTCTACAGCCAGAACGACGGGAACGTGTTCGGCGACGAGCAACTGATCCGCCTGGCGACATCCGCGGGCGCCGAGATCCTCGGGTGGGACAAGGCCGTCGGCTCACTCGAGGTCGGAAAGCGCGCCGACCTGGTCGTCGTCGCGGGTCAGAACGACACCGCCCCGCTGACCCCGCTATTCCACGGAGACGAGCGGACGGTCCAACTGGTCGCGATCAACGGCACACCGCGCTATGGCACCCCGGCGATGATGGTCGCCGACGGTCCCGGGCTCGAAGAGATCACGGTCGGCGGACAGGCGCGCGTCCTATACCTCACGCAGACGAGCGAGGACCCCGACGTCGCCGCGCTCGGTTACGGTGCCGCGCAGGCCAAGCTCGCTGACGCCCTCCAGAACATCAAGGAGATGCGGCTCGAGCAAGAGGCCAAGCACGGCCCCGAGGCGCTCGCCACCGCGCCGGCGGTCCAGACCGGCCATCCACGCCTCGCGCTCGACGAGTTCGAGCACACAGACTTCACGCAGCGCCCGCATCTGATCCTCGACGGTGCCATGACCGGGCCTCTCGACAAGCCCGAGGCGCCGGCGCCCCCGATCTCGTCTCTCCTCTCGCCGATCGCGATCGACCCGCTCACGGTCGCCGACGATCCCGATTGGCTCGCCAACATCGCCCACGAGATGAACCTACCCGGTTACATCGCGCCCGGGCTGCGCGCGCTTTATCAGAGCTGATTGCGTCAGTTCCCGCCTTGGCCGCCACCACCGGCCTGATCGCGGTCCTGCCGCGTCGACTGATCGCGCCCGGAAGTCCACTTCGAGTTCTCCTGGGAGACAAGCGCCTCGGTTTGCTCCGCGAGCACGCGCGGCTGATCGGCGACTCCGTAGTAGTGGCCCGCGTCCGAGAGGTATAGGAACTTCTCGTGCTTGAGCGCCTCAGCCGTCGACCGATAATTGATCCAGTTCGCCTGATACTGCCCGAGTTGTTGGATTCCCTCGACGACGACAACAATCGCGCCGAGGCTCGCCTGTCACCCATACAGGAGCGTGAACGCTCGCCGCCACCGGCACCCCGCGGCGCAGATGAGTTGGACGATCTTGAGCCAGATGAACCAGTTCTTGTTGTTGGCGCTGCTGCCGCTGTAGTAGTCGATCTGATCTTCCAGGCGGTCCCAGGCGGGCCCGACCTCATGCGTCATTGGAATGTCAGTCAAGGGCGCCTCGTTTCGTCATGAGCTCTTGGCCTGGGCCACCTGAGTCAGATACTGCTGGAGCGCGGCGCCCCGCGGGAAAAGATTCAATGCCGTTGTGCTTTTGCGATCCGTGATGATCGAGTGATGCCGCGTCCGGTGTCAGCACTCCCCCGGTCCGGGAGATCGACCTCAAGCAGGTCGGCTACCTGTTCGTGCTCACGCAGCCGTCCGACGTCGAGGAGTTCGCGCGGAGCGTGGCGCTGCAGAATGAGCTAGGCCTGGATTCACGGATGCTGGCCGGCGAGGAGACGCGCGCGCTTTGCCCGCTGCTCGACGGAGACGACGTCCTCGCCGGAGCGTTCTCCCCGGGCGACGGCCACGCGACGCCCCAGAGCGTGGTTCAGGGGTACGCGTTCGCCGCTCGCGCCCACGGCGCCCATATCCGCGTCGGCTGCGAGGTCAGGACGATCCGTGTCGACCGCGGCCAGATCACCGAGGTCGTCACGACCGACGGCCTCATCCGGACACCGATCGTGATCTGCGCCGCCGGAGCCTGGTCGCGAGCCTGCGGCGCGATGGTCGAAGTGGAGCTGCCCGTGAGCCCGGTGCCCCGCGGTCGGTGAGATCCTGCGTGACATGGTCCTGCGCCGACCGACGTTCGTCGACGTCTCGCCGCTGAGCGTAGAGCGCTTCGACGCCGCCGCGCTGCGCTCGGAGTACAACATCGTCTAGGAATACGTTCATGGTCGAGATAGCCACACCCACTGAGACCGGGGCGGCGAGCCTCGTCGAGATGCTCGAGCGGCTCGGGGTTGAGCTCGTGTTCGGGCTGCCCGGAGTCCACAACCTGCCGATCTGGAAGGCGCTGTCGGACTCGCACATCCGGCTTGTCGGCGTCCGGCATGAGCAGACCGCGGCCTACGCCGCAGACGGGTACGCGCGCGCCACCGGCCGGCTCGGCGTCGCGCTCGTGACCACCGGCCCCGGGGCGGCAAACACGCTCGGCGGTACCGGCGAAGCGATGGCGGCCGGCTCGCCGGTGCTCGTGATCGCCACCGACACATCCACCGCGCTTCGCCGCGAGGGCGTCTACCGGGGAACGCTGCACGAGACGCGCGATCAGACCGCGATGTTCGTGCCGGTCACGAAAGCCGCGCGAGCGGTGGAGCGCGCGGATGAGATCGCCCGCGCGACGTTCGAGGCCGGCTCGACGGCCCTCGCCGCTCCCACCGGACCCGTCTACCTCGGGATCCCGACGAACCTGCTCACGCAGCCGGTCCGTTCGGATCCGGCGCCCGAGCGCGGACCGAGCGTGCGGCACGTCGAGCCGCCGCCGGGGATCGAGCGGGCTTGCGAACTGCTCGCGACCGCCGAGCGCCCGTTGATCTGGGCCGGCGGCGGCGCGCTCCGGGGGGACGCCGGGCCGCTCGTGGGCGAACTTGCGCGCAAGCTGGCCGCGCCGGTGATCACGACGTTCATGGGCCGCGGGCTGCTCGCTCCCGACCATCCCTGCGCGGTTCCCGGGCCCGCGCACGCACCGGAGGTGGGGGCGTTGTGGGACGAGGCGGATGTCGTGCTCGCAGTCGGAACCGACTTCGATGGAACCAACACGCAGAACTGGCAGATGCCCGCTCCTCCGACCCTGATCGGCGTCAACGTCGACGAGGCAGACGCGAACAAGAGCTACGCGTGCGACATAACGCTGGTCGGCGACGCGCGCGCGGTCGTCGGGCAGTTGGTGGCGCGTGTGGACGCCCGCGACGGGCTCGCAGCGCTCGAGGCGCGGCTGGCGCAGATCGGGTCGGACTGTGGCGGCCTGGGTAGAGCGGGACGAGGAGCAGGCCGCCCGGATGCTCGAGATCGTGCACCGGGCGCTGCCGCCTGAGACGGTGCTCGTCACCGACATGTGCATTCCCGGCTACTGGCTCGCCGGCTACTGGCAGCCGCCGCAACCGCGCAAGCTCGCGTACCCACTCGGCTGGGGCACGCTTGGGTTCGGGTTCCCCGCGTCGCTCGGGGCCGGTCTCGCCGGCGCAGGCCCGACCGTGTGCGTGGTCGGAGACGGGGGCTTCATGTACGCGTGTGGCGAGCTCGCCACGGCCGTGCAGGAGCGTATCCCGCTCACGATCGTGCTCGTCGAGGATGGCGGCTACGGCATGCTGCGCTTCGACCAGGTGCTGTCGGGCGAGGAGCCGTTCGGGGTCGACCTCGTGCAACCGGATTTTCGCGCGTTCGCGGCGTCGTTCGGGGTGCCTGCGACGACGATCGACGGCTTCGGCCCCGAGTTCGAGCAGGAGCTGACGCGCGCGATCGGGGGCGAGACGCCCGAGATGCTGATCGTCCGAGCGGCACTGAAGCCACCCCCGACCACGTCGCCACGGTGGTACCGGCGCGCATGAGCTCGACCGCGCTGTCCGTCTCCGCCACCGGCGAGTTGGCCGACCGCGCCCGGCGCAGCCTCGAGCGCTGCAACGCCGAACCGGTGCTGCTGCCGGGGCCGACCCTGATTGCGCGCTCGCCGATCACCGGCGAGGACCTGTTCGAGGTTCCCGCGGCGGGAGAGGCCGAGATCGCGGCGGCGATCGCCGCGGCCAAGGCTGCGTTCGCGGCTTGGCGCGTGGTGCCCGCACCCGCTCGCGGCGCACTCGTCAAGCGGTTCGGCGCCCTGCTCGGCGAGCACAAGGCCGACATCGCCGAGCTGATCACGATCGAGGCGGGAAAGATCCCGTCCGAGGCGCTCGGCGAGGTCCAGGAGATGATCGACATCTGCGACTTCGCGGTCGGGCTCTCGCGGCAGCTAGACGGTCGCACGATGCCCTCCGAGCGCCCCGGCCACCGGCTGATGGAGACCTGGCACCCGCTCGGGGTGGTGGCCGTGATCTCCGCGTTCAACTTCCCGGCGGCCGTCTGGTCCTGGAACACCGCGGTCGCGCTGGTGTGCGGGGACAGCGTCGTTTGGAAGCCCTCGCCGATGACGCCGCTGACGTCGATGGCGTGCACCGCGGTTTTGGACCGGGCGTGCGCCGACGCCGGGGCGCCCGTGGGGCTACACGAGCTGGTGATCGCCGATGCCGTGGCCGGCGCGGCGCTGATCGACAGCCCCGACGTCGCGCTCGTGAGCGCCACCGGATCAGAGCGGATGGGAGCGCAGGTCGCGCCCCGCGTGGCGGCGCGTCTCGGGCGGTGCCTGCTCGAGCTCGGGGGCAACAACGCCGCCGTCGTGGCGCCGTCCGCTGACCTCGAGCTCGCCACCCGCGGGATCGTGTTCGCGGCGGCGGGTACCGCCGGGCAGCGGTGCACGAGCCTGCGCCGGGTGATCGCGCACTCAGAAGTCGCGGACGAGCTTGTCGCCGGGCTGCGCGACGTGTTCGCGCGCCTTCCTGATCGGCGACCCATCCGCCGAGGGGACGCTCGTCGGTCCGCTGATCAACGAGCGCGCGTATCGGGGGATGGTCGATGCGCTCGAGGAGGCCCGGGCCGACGGTGGCCTGGTTGTCGTGGGCGGTGGGCGCCGCGCCGTCGCCGGCGCCCCCGATGCCTACTACGTCGAGCCGGCTCTCGTCCGAATGCCGGCCCAGACCGACGTCGTCCGCCGCGAGACGTTCGCCCCGATCCTGTACGTGATGACGTACCGCTCGCTGGAGGAAGCGATCGCGCTCCACAACGGCGTACCCCAGGGCCTGTCTTCGAGCATCTTCACCCGCGACCAGCGCGAGGCCGAGCGGTTCCTCGCCGCCGACGGCTCGGACTGCGGGATCGTCAACGTCAACATCGGCACCTCCGGCGCCGAGATCGGTGGCGCGTTCGGGGGCGAGAAGTCCACCGGTGGCGGGCGCGAGTCGGGCTCCGACGCGTGGCGCGCATACATGCGGCGCGCCACCAATACGATCAACTACTCCGACGAGCTTCCGCTGGCGCAGGGCGTCGAGTTCGGCTGAGCTTCGGTTCCTACTTGGCGGCGGGCTCCCGCAGGAGAGTGATCGTCTCCTCGGGGAACACCGCTCGGACTTCGAGGTGACCCCCAAGATCCGCCACGTAGCGTGCAACCGTGGCCAGGTACACGTCCGGCGCGACGCCTTCTTCGCTGGCCTCGAGCGACTCGCCGAACGCCGTCTCGCTTCACCCCTCGACGACGGCGTAGCGGGTCGAGACGCTCCTCAGCGTCCATGAGCCGCCGATACATGGCGACCCGCGTCTCGTTCAGCGGCCTCTGTTCGCGGATCGTTCGCCAGTTCTTGTTCTGGTCGGCCATGGTTCGCCCTTTCCGATCGAACGCAGATGCCTGTCATACAGCTTGTCAGCGATTGGGATGTTTCGTCGATACCAGCCCTTCCAGTCGTTCGTCTTGTCACCGCCGATCAGGAGCACCGCGCGCCTGCGTGGATCGAACACGACTAGGGCACGGAGATGGCCGCCAGCTGAACGGAGCTCCTTCATGTTGTGGTGACGCGAGCCGCTGATCGAGTCCGCGCGCGGACGACCTAACCCTGGCCCTTGCTCGCGCAGCTTCTCGATGGCCGACCCGATTCGGTCGGTCCTCGGCACTTAAGTTGTCAAACCACCGTTGTGCCTCGGGTGTGAAATCGACCTCCCACGCCACCTAGGCAGCGTCATGTCACCGCCTGTTACAGAACAAGACGCATTCGTTCCATCACTGTCAAATCACTTCCCGGCGCGATGTAAAACACGCCAAATCGCTCTCCGCCCCTGCACCTTGGCAACATAAGCGCCGGGGTGGCGCTTATGTTGCCGAAGCAGTCGGGGAGCGGGAGGTTTGCTGCGTTTTACATCGTCGACGGCGCCACAGCTCAGCTACCGCCGAGTGCCTTCAGCAGACCGCCACCGTTCGGCGAGCCGTTTCCGCTGCAGGCATCCCAGCCCGGACCCGCCGTGTAGGCGGGGTTGTCGCCCTGCGTGATGTCGTGGAATCCGCCGGAGGCCGACGCGACGTAGATCTGAGGCTGAAGGAAGCCGACCGGCTTGCCCAACGACGCGTTCAGCAGCAGGATCAGACCGGCCCACAGCGGCGCCACCGCGCTCGTCCCGCCGACGATCTGCTGCTGTCCGTCGACGAGGATCGAGTAGCCGGTGTCGGGATCGGCGTTGCCGGCGACGTCGGGCACGCCGCGGCCGGGCTTGCCCGTGTCGACGTTGTCAGGCAGGGTGGTCGCGGACTGATAGGACGGCACCCCGAACTCGACGCTGATGCCTCCGCCGCCGGCGCCGTCGCTGGGTAGGTCGTTCCAGACGGTCTCGCTCGAGATCTTGCCGTTCGTGGCGTTCAGCCTCGTGCCGCCGCAACCCAGCGCGTGAGGGGCGGACGCGGGAAAGTCGACGTGTTGCTTGCCGTCGCTCACCCCATCGGTGGAGCCGTTGTCACCCGAGGCCACAGTCACTGTCACACCGGCGGCGGCTCCCTCGGTGAGGATCTGCTCCATTTGCGTTCGTGCCTGCGCCGTCCAGGAGTCCTCGGGGCCGCCCCAGCTGATTGAGACAGCCGAGGGCTTGTTGGTCGCGTCGTGCACGGCCGTCGAGAGCGCGTCGATGAAGCCCTGATCCGTGTTGGGCGCGAAGTAGACCGCGATGTTGGCGCCGGGCGCCACGGCGCCGAGCACCTCGATGTCGAGCATCACCTCGCCGTCGGCGTTGGGATCGGTGCCCGGGGAGTTGGTGCCGCCGTCGACGCTAACGGCGGTCACCTTCGGCGCTGTCACGCCAAGACCCTTGAAGTAGGTGTCGAGATCGGTCTGACTGAACCCGCCACCGAGCTCGAGGATCCCGGCCGTCTGACTCGAGGCGTTGACGCCCGTCGGAAAGTTGTACGCGGCGGCGACCTGGGGCGGCGTGTACGACGTGGAGGCGGCCTGCTGGAGCATCCGCAGATGCACCCGCGCCTGCGGACGGTCGTCGATCCCGAACACGCCCGTGATCACGCCCCCGAGCGAACTCGGAACCGTGAGGGGCCCCTGACGACCGCGGTAGTGGCCCGCCGTTGGATGCTCGTACACCTGCAACCCCTGCGCCTCGAACGCCTCCGCGATCGCTTTCACCGTGCCGCGCAGCGTCATCGCGCGGCGACCCTGGTCGACCGCGACGACCTCGAGGCCGTACTCGCCGGCGAACGAACGCACGGCGGCGATGTCCTCATCGCTCGCGCCACTAGCGCTCGCCAGCTCCTCGCGCGACAACGTCCGCCGCTCCGCCGGCGCACGACCGGCCTCCTGATCGACCCAGTCGAGTGATCCAGACGGCCGCAAATACACGGTCACCTCGATCGGCTTGTCCGGGTCTACGTCTCCGACTCGCGGGTGCTGCCGGTCAGCCTCTCGCGCACTCCCCGGGATCTCCACACGCTGTGCCATCAGTCCTCCTCGTCGAACGCTCTGAGCCCCGTCCTTGGCGTCCTGCCCCCTGAGCGCCGATCATCGCACCCACTCACCCGCGTGTCCACAGTCTTTCCCGCAAACCCGATGCTCGCGCCACCGGGCGCTCGACCGCGTGCCGCACAGCCTCCTCGGTGCCAACCAGGATCAACTCACGGCGCGCGCGCGTGACGCCGGTGTAGAGCAACTCCCGTGTCAGGATCCGCGAGGTCGGCGCCGGCAACAGAACGGCGGCGGTATCGAACTGCGAGCCCTGGCTCTTGTGGATCGTCATCGCGTACACGGTCTCGACCGCCCCGAGCCTGAGCGGGCTGAACCGCAACACCTCGCCACCGCGCTCGAACGCGGCCGCGGGACGCTCGCCGGCGCCCTCGACGATCACGCCCGTGTCGCCGTTATACAACCCCAATTCGTAGTCGTTCTCGGTGACCAGCAGCGGGCGACCGACGAAGTCACGCTGCTCGATGTCCTCGATCTCCGGAGCGAGCCACGCCTGGACCCGGGAGCTCCAACTGCTCACGCCGTAAGGACCGCGGCGGTGGGCGCACAAGAGGCGAAACCGCCCGAGCGCTGCGAGCGCCTCCGACGCCGCTCCCTCACGAGCGGCGCCGACCACGTCGAGTCCGGCCGCGACCGCCCGCTCGCGGACCAACTCCAAGCCGGCTTCGGTCTCGTACACATCCACGTCCAGCCACGTGATCTCGTCCGGCGCGGCGCGGAGCGCAGCCACCGTGCCATCGCCGTCGCCGCGGCGGATCGCGTCCGCGAGCCGCGCGATGCCCGCGCCGAAGCGATGCACATGCTCGAGCATGACGACGCCCATCGGCCGGACCGCGACGATGTCCGCCAGCACGACGCCGGCCTCGATCGAGGCGAGCTGACCGGGGTCGCCGACCAGCACTAGCCGAGCGTCCGGGCGAACCGCCTCAACCAACCGCGCCATCAGTGACAGCGACACCATCGACGTCTCGTCGACGATCACGACGTCATGCGGCAAACGGTTGTGGCGATCGTGCGCAAACCGGCTGTGGCTCCCAGGCCGCCACCCGAGCAGCCGGTGCAGCGTCGCAGCTTGCAACTCCGGGCACCCGCCGCCACCTGCTCATACACGGCCTCCTGAAGTCGCGCCGCTGCCTTGCCTGTCGGCGCGGCGAGTGCGACGAGCGGCGGCCGGGCGCCCGCGCTCGCCGCCTCCGAGATCATCTCCGCGACCATCCGAGCGACTCGCGTCGTCTTTCCCGTACCGGGGCCGCCGGCGATCACCTCCAGGCGGCCGCTCGCGGTCATGTCGTTGAGATCGGCGGCGACGGCGCGCTCCTCGCGCCAGTAGCGGTCGAGATAGAGCCGGCTCCCGAGCAGCCGCAGCGGCCTCGACTCAGCGGTCGGAGCGGCACCGTCCTCGCCGACGGCGACCAGGGCACTCCCAGCCAGCGCGCGGAGCCACGCGTCGACTTCCGGCCACGGCAGCTCCGACAGGTCGACCGGCTCGTCTGACTCGACAGTCGCGGTGTCGCGGATCGTGGCCAGGTCGACGAACACGTGACCGAGCCGCGGGCCGCGCACGGCCAGCGCCACCGCGAGCCTGACCAACTCACTCTCCTCGCCCACCAGCTCAGAGAGCCGCGCGGCGACATGCACATCCGCCGCCGACAGCACCCCGATGTCGTTGAACTCACGCAGCAGCCCGGTCGCGGCAACGGCCCGTCGCGCCTCGAACGGATCGGCGAGCGCGCTCATCCGGAGCTCCCATCGAGCACGTCGCTGAGCGCTTCGACAAGCGAACCCGGCGGCCGCCACGCGAACACGCCCGCATCCGGCTCCCCGGCCATGCCGCGAACGAACAGGTAGAGCACGCCGGCCAGATGGCGGTCCGGCGCGTACCCGGGCAGCCGCCAGCGCAGATACCGGTGCAGCGCGACCGTGTACAGCAGTGCCTGCAGCCCGTAGTGCGCGCGACTCATCTCCTCTGCCAGCACGTCCGGTCGGTAGTGCGCAAGCGTGAGTGGCTCGCCCGCCGGGCCGAGCCAGTTCGTCTTGTAGTCGACGACCGCGAACCGCGGGGTGGGCGGGCGCCCAATCCGCATCACGAGGTCGATGCTCCCCGTCAGGAATCCCCTGACCTGCGACCGCAGCGCCGGGTCCTCGAGGCGCGCGGCGTATCCGGACATCGGATCGTCGGCCGGAAGATGCTGACGGAGGGCGCGAGCGATCGCGTCCAAAGTCAGCCGACCGCTCGGCGTGTCGCCCCCGGCCAGGGGCAGCTCGAACTCGAGCTCGTCGAGCCGGTCCGCGCGCGCGATATCGCGCAGCCGCAGCCCCTCGGCGACCGGCCCCAGCGGCGTCAGGATCGCCGCCCGCAGCCCTTGCACAACCCGATCCGGCTCGCCGCCGAGATCAAGCGCCCGGCGCGAGAGCGCCCCGGCGACGCGTTCGGCGAGCTCCGCATCGAGGTCGGGTGCGGCGAAGTCCGTCGCTTCGAGCACGGTATGGACGAACGTGCCGAAGTCGACCCCTACGGGCGCCGCCCCGAGCGGCGATTCACGCGCGAGCTCGGGTTGGGCGACGCCCGCCACCCCCACGGGCGTCACAGTTTCGGGCTCGTCGCTCAGGACCGGCCGCTCGGGCTCGCTCGCGACCATCGGGTCGTGCGCCTCGGCGGTGATGTCGGTGTAGGAGGTCCGGCGCCACCACAGGTCGAGGCGGCGGTCGAACCGCGCTGCCGCCAGGTCGACCGGCGGGTCGAGCGGCGGACTCCACGCCGCCGGCACGCGCGCCAAGGTCGAGCGCTCGACCGCGATCTGCCCGGGCGCGGCCGCGCCTAGCTCCCGGAAGCGCTCGACCGCCGCCCCGTCCGCCGGAGTCGAGGCACCGTGGGCCGCGATGTTGCCGTTCGCGTCCTTTGAGAACAGCAGCCGCGTGAGCGGTGAGTGGCGGCTGTCCCTCGTGCCCGCCCACCAGATCACCGCCTGGTGCTTGGCGCGAGTCAGCGCCACGTACGCGAGCCGCAGGTCCTCGCCACGCTCCTCGATCACGTGCTGCTCGAAGTGGCGCTTGAACGTCCGCCCTTCGAGCCCAACGTCGACCGTGTGCTTGTACCCGGTCGCGGGATCGTGGAACGACACGGGCTCCCGCTCCCGGATCCAGGTCGGATGCCACAGGAACGGGCAGTACACGACCGGGAACTCGAGGCCCTTGCTCCGATGGATCGTGAGCACCTGGACCGCCTCGGCGTCCGATTCGAGCCGGCGAGCGCGCTCCTCCTCACCCTCGTCGCGATCCGCGTCGGCGACGCGTTCGGCCAGCCAGCCGCGCAGCGCGGTCACCCCGAGTCGCTCGGTGCTCGCGGCGCGGTGCAGCAACTGCGCGAGGTGGCGCACATCGGTGAGCCTCCGCTCGCCGTCGCGGGACGAGAGCACGCGCGCGGCCAGGTCCTCGCCGACCGTGATCGCCTCGAGCAGCGCGGCGACCCCGCGATCGCGCAGGATCCGGCCCCAGCGGTGAAGACGGCGGTGGACCTCCTCCCACTCCTCGTCACTGGCAATGGCGATCCGCTCCGCCCGCCACCCTAGAAAAATAGTCAAAGCAGCAGTTCTCGCCCGGACCGGCGAGGCAGGTCGCTCGATGGCGTCCAGCAGGGCCAGCCAATCGCGCGCGGACCGCGTGGCGAAGACGGTGCCGGCGCCGTTGAGGACCGCCGGCACGCGCGCGTTCAGCAGTTCTTCCTGGACGTGCTCGGCGTCGGCGTTTCTGCGGACGAGGACGGCGATGTGGCGCGGGCAGAGCGACTCCTCGCCGATCAGCTCGCCGGTGGGCGATCGGTGTTCGATCCGCGCGTTCGAGGAGAGCAGCGCGACCACGTCGGCAGCCAGATCGGCGGCCACGTGTGACCGGACCGACTCGGTGGCGGCGAACCCGTTCTGGGTGAGCAGGATCGCGGGATCGTCGCGGTGGACGACGCGCACCCGTAGCGCGGCATCGCTCGGCGCGCCCACGAGCCGTGGCTTCCGGTGCGCCGGCGTGGCTCTGACCTCGCGGTACGTGATCCCCTCGTGGCCGAGGTTGGCGCCCGCGAACAGCGCGTCGTAGGCATCGATCAGCGTCTGGTCGGCTCGGCGGTTCTCGCGCAACGTCGCGCGCGCGCCGGCGATCTCGGCCGCCTTCAGGTACGCGAACACATCGGCGCCACGGAACGCGTAGATCGCCTGCTTGGGATCGGCGACGAGCACGAGCGTGACGCCCCCTTTCGCGAACGCGCGATCGAGTATCTGCCACTGGATCGGGTCGGTGTCCTGGAATTCGTCGACGAGCACGACGTCGAAGCGGGAGCTCAGGCGTTCGCGCGCGGCCTCGCCGCTCGGGCCCTCGAGCGTGTCCTTCAACCGAGTGAGGAGGTCGTCGTAGGTCATGATCGCGAGCCGCCGTTTGCGCTGCTCGAGCTCGCTGCGCACCGCCTTCGCCAGCCGGTAGCGCATCGCCGCGGTGCTGTCGGTCGGCTCCTCGCGGGGCTCGAGCTCAGCCATCGGGTTGTCCACCGCCGCCCGGGCGATCTTGAGCGCCTCGGCGCGCTTGAACCGCGCGGCCTCGCGTCGGTGGAAGCGCCGGACGTACAGGTCGTCGAGCGCCTGTTCGAGCAGGTCCGAGACGTCCTCGACGAACGCCGTCTCGCGATCCAGGTCGCCGACCGTCCCGAGCTCGGCCAGCACCTCCTGGCAGAAGCCGTGCGTGGTCGCGATCGTGGCGGCGTCGAAGTCGGCAACCGCGCGAGCGAGCCGGTCCCGCCGGCGCTCGACCTCCGAGCCGTCGCCGGCGGCGAGCAAAGTCACGACCGGATCGCCATACGTGTCGGACGCGCCGGCGAGGATCGCCGACAGCGCCTGCTCGCACCCGACCAGTCGCTCGCGGACGCGGTCCCGGAGCTCGCCCGTCGCCATCCGCGTGAACGTGATCAGCAGCAGCCGGTCGAGCGGGGTTCCCTCGGCTACGTAGCGCGCGGTCAGCGCGGCGATCGTGTACGTCTTGCCGGTCCCGGCGCTCGCCTCGAGCACCGTCACTCCCGAGGGCAGCGGACCGCAGACATCAAAGTCGCTGTACGTCGAGACGGCGGTCATCGGTCGTCGACCACCTCGCGCGCCAGCAAGCCGTCCCACAGCCGGCGCGCGTATACGCCAAACCGAGTCGTCTCCTCCGGATACCAATCCTCGTCGGGGCCGGGTGTTGCCTCGAGAAGGTCCGACAGCGGGATCGCGCCGCCGTGCACGAGCGTGTGCTCGGGCTGGCGGTCCTCCTTGGGGTAGTCGAACGTGCTCGTCCACGCCCTGTCGGCCGCCGCCGTCCCACCCTGTGCGTAGGCGGCCGATGCGTCGCACGCCAGCGGGAGCGGCTCGCGCATCCCGCGGTCGTAGAGGTCGATCAGGATCTCCAGCTCGGCGAGCGCATCACGGCTGCGTGCGGCCGGATCCTCTCCGACGGGCGGGATACGCGCGACGGACACGTCGGCCCGGTACGAGCCGGCCCGCGCGCGGCCGATCACCAGCGACTCGAACGGCCGCTCGGGGCGGGCCGCGGTGAGCGCCAGCAGCTTGACCCACGCCCGCAGCCGGTCGCGCGGCCGTACCCGCGAGTACGAGGTCGCGCGGATCGTGTCGCCGCACACGCCGGTGACGGTTCCGGCGAGCGTGCGCCCGTCGGGCAGCGCGAGATTGACGTCGAGCGACCCCGGCGATCCGGCGGCGCCGAGTGCGTTCGCCGCGCCGGCCAGCTGTGCGACGACCGCGCCGATCTCGTCCAGCACCGGCAGCGCGAGGTGACCCGGCGGAAGCGTGCCGCGCGCGAGCTCCGCGTCCTTGCAGGCGTCGAGCTCGGCGCCGGCCAGCACGCCGTCGAGCAGCCGCTGCCCGACTCCCCATTTGCCAAGCGCATCGAGCTCGACTGGCAGCTCGTCCTGCACCTCGTCGAAGAACTCGCTGACGCTGATCCCGAGCCGGTCGCGCAGGAACGCGCGCACGGGCTGCTCGACGAAGCGCACGAGATTGTCGAGCTCGATCACCGAGTCGGACCGGGGCGGGAGCGGCGCCGGCAGAAACGCCGTGTCGGGGGCGCGAGGGCGCTCGATCGCCCGCGCTCCCGCGAGCGCCTGCGGGTCAAAGCTCCACGGCGTGTCGGGCACGAGCTTGCCGGGGACGAAGTTCCGGGGATCGAACGGCTGCAGCGGATGGCGGACCACGATCTGGTCGCGCGGCTCGCCGTGTTCACAGCGCACAGGTTCGCTCGACGACGTCGAGCAGCTCGCCTACGGGAACAGCCGGGGGGCGGCGGAGGTTCGTGCGCTCGTCGGCCCCGGTGTAGGTGATGATCAGCCGCTCGGTCGCCGCCATCAGGGCGTCGAGGAGCATCTGGCGGTCCTCGGTGCGCGGGTCGCGATCGCCTACGTGCGGGTCGGCCAGCAGCAGATCGTCGCCGTCGCGGCGGGTGCGGCGGGGAAACTCGCCGTCGTCGAGCCCGAGAACGCAGACGACCCGGTGGGGAACCGAGCGCATCGGCACGAGCGTGCACACGGTCAGGTGCCCCGTGCGGAAGTTCGCGCGCGTCGGGCGCCCGCGGAGCCGGTCGGCGAGAAGCACGCGGACGTCCGCGAGCTCCAGCTCCGGACCGCCGCTCTCCGATCCGCCGGTCTCGGATCCGCCGCCGGACTCGGTGTCGACATCCCCGAGCAGTCGCTGCAGCTCGCGCCGTTGCCAGGAGTCTCGCTCGCTGGTGGCGGTGAGCGCGTCGGCGGCCTCCGCGATCGCGTCGACCCACCGTCCGATCGGTTTCGGCTCAATGAGCGAATCGGCCGCCGCTTTCACCCGGTCGACGAACTCGGCGAACCGGCCGGCAAGGTCGATCGCGCCGCTGTCGACGTCGTCGAGCGGCAGCACGCCCTGGACGAGCCGCCTGTCCTGCTCGGTCATCGCGACGCCGACCAGCATCCTGTCGAGGCCCCGCCGCCACGTGTTGGCTTGGAGCGAGCCAAGCTTGAACGGCTCTCGATGCGGAGCGTCGAACCCCCAGCGGACGCCGCTCTCGGCGACCCATTCCTGCATCCGCGACAGATCGTCGTCGTCGAAGCCGAACCGCCGGCGGACCGGGTCGCGCCCGGCGAGGTCGAGCAGCTGGGAGGCGGTGGCGCGCTGGTCGGCCAGCGCGAGCAGCTGGCTGACGACCCCGAGCACGGGGTTGGTCTGTCGCAACGAGCGGTCGGCGAGCCTGACCCGCAGGTCGGGGAGCCGTTTGCTGTTGTTCTCCGGCTCGTCCTCGTCGTCGTCCTCGTCGGCGTGGCGCCCGGAGCCGAACGTGGCCTGGATCAGGGGCGCGAACGTCTCGATGTCTGGGCACATCACGATCACGTCGCGCGGCTCGAGCGTGGGGTCGTCCTCGAGCAGATGGAGGACCACGTCGCGGAGCACCTCGACTTGGCGCGCCCGGCCGTGGCAGGCGTGGATCTGGACGGTTCGGTCGCCCGGGTCGAGGAGCGGCCGGGCGTCGGGCTCACGCGTCAGCGACGCGCCCGGGCGGCGGACGGTCGTCGACGGATATCCGACTGGATCCGCGCCAGCAGCGTCCCCGGCTCGACGTCGGGCAGCGCGTGCTGGTGGTCGGCGCCCTCGCCGGCGCTCGCGAGCACGAGCTGAAGCTCGCGGACGTCCCGGCCCCAGGACGCGAGCAACCGGTTGACGGGCGCCGCGGCGGTCCGGTCCTCGCGCCGGTTCGTGATCGGGGGACCGCTTTGTAGTTCCGCGGCCACGGTCTCCCAGAGGGCCGGCGATGGATGGAGCACGAACAGGTGCAGGTCGCGCTGGTCCGCGATCGCGGCCAGCACGTCGAGGTAGGAGCGCGGGATCCGTGTCAGCCCGAATAGCGACAGGCGCGCCGGAAGCTCCTCGAGCAACGCCGGTTCGCCGCGGATTCGCTCGCACGCCGGGGCGAGCCGCTCGGCCGGACTCGGGGCGCCGATCCGGGCGCGCAGGCGACGCCACAGCTCGGGTTGCCACGCGTCGGACCCGTCGGCGGCGCCGACGGCCCCGGCGGCCCAGGCTCTCACCATGTCCGGACGGTGCACCCCGTAGCGATCGAACAGGTCCGCGATGTGGCGTACGGCCCCGAACCGCCGCATCGGGTCCTCCGGGTCACCGCGGGAACCCTCGAGATGGCGCGCAAGCGTGGCCAGCCAGGGCTCGTCCAGGCACTCGTCGACGACCGCGAGCAAGGGCCAGACCGACCGTTCCGCCAGCCAAGGGTCGTTGTCCGGATCGATTCCGGTCGCCGCCGCCAGCGCCGCCTGGATCAGACGCCCGGGAAACGGAAAGTCGACGTTGGCGCACACGCCATCCTGGCGGTCGCCGGTGGTTCCGAGCCTCGTCGACAGGCGCTGGGTGAGCCAGCGCTCGATCCCGCGCGTCGGGACCGCGACCACGTGGGGCGCGAACGGGTCCGCGAGCGGCTCGAGCAGCGTCTCGGCCAGACCGTCGGCGAGACGGTCCGCGCGCTCGGCTCGGTGGACATGCAGCATTTGTTACGACGTTAGCTACGGGGGGTGGTTTCCGGCCCGCCTGCGACTCTTGTAGTCAGAGTGCTGATCGCCAACCCCGAAACCATCCCCGCGGCCGCCCTGGATCGGCTTCGAATTTTGACCGACGATCCGGACGCGGGGTTCCGCCCGGACCAGCTCGAAGCGATCTGCGACGTGGTCGTCGACCGAGCCCGCGTGCTGTGCGTCCAGCGGACCGGCTGGGGCAAGTCCGCGGTGTACTTCGTCGCCACCGCGCTGCTGCGGGAGGCGGGCGCCGGCCCGACGCTGATCGTCAGCCCGCTGCTCGCGCTGATGCGAAACCAGATCGACGCCGCCGAGCGCCTCGGGCTGCGGGCGCACACGATCAACAGCACGAACCGCGATGAGTGGGACGACGTCCGCGACCGCCTCGCCGCCGGGACGATCGACCTGCTGCTGATCAGCCCCGAGCGGCTCAACAACCCCCGCTTTCGGGACGAGATGCTGCCGCTGTTCGCGGCGTCAGTCGGGCTGCTGGTGATCGACGAGGCCCACTGCATCTCGGACTGGGGTCACGACTTTCGTCCCGACTACCGGCGCGTCAAGGACATGCTCGACGGGCTCGCGCCCGAGGTCGGGGTGCTCGGCACGACCGCGACTGCGAACGACAGGGTCGTCGCCGACGTGGTCGCGCAACTCGGCGTCGACGACGGCGCATCGTTGCGCACCTATCGGGGGCCGTTGGCCCGGCCCAGTCTCAGGTTGGAGGTGTTGGAGCTGCCGCGGCCCGCCGAGCGGCTCGCGTGGCTCGCGGAGAACCTTCCTCGGATGGACGGATCGGGGATCGTCTACACGCTCACCAAGCGCGACGCCGAGCAGGTCGCGGCGTTCCTTTGCGCGCAGGGGATCAGCGCCGTGGCGTACAGCGGCGAGCACGAGACCGGCGATCGGATCGCCACCGAGGACCGCCTGCTCCGGAACGAGATCAAGGCCGTGGTCGCCACCAGCGCGCTCGGCATGGGCTACGACAAGTCGGACCTGACGTTCGTCGTTCACTACCAGGCACCCGGCTCGGTCATCGCCTACTACCAGCAGATCGGCCGCGCCGGGCGTGGCGTCGAGCACGCCGACATCGTGCTGCTCCGGGGTGGCGAGGACCGCCGGATCCAGGACTTCTTCATCGAGCAGGCGTTTCCCGACCGCGAGCGGGTCAACGCCGTGCTCGGTGAACTCGAGACCGCCGGCGAGGACGGGCGCTCGACTCGCGAGCTGATGGCAGTCGTCAACCTCGGCATGGGCCGGATCGAGGCGATGCTGAAGATCCTCGACGTCGAGGGCGCGGTGGCGCGGGCCGGAAGCCGGTGGAAGCTTGTCCCCGGGCGTGCGTGGACGTACGACGCGGATCGTTACGCGGAGGTGACGGCGCTGCGTCGCGCCGAGCAGCGGGCGATGGCCGCGTTCGGCTCCGACGGCCGCTGCCTGATGCGGGTTTTGCAGGAGGAATTGGACGACCCCTCGCCCGAGGACTGCGGGCGATGCTCAGTATGCGCGGGCCCACGGTTCGACACGCCCCCCGATCCCGCGCTGGTCGAGGCGGCCGGGCGCCACCTGCGCTCGAACCCGATCGAGCTCGAGGTTCGCAAGATGGCCCCGGACGCCGAGGGCGTGATGCGCAAGATCCCCGCCGACGTGTTGGTTGAGCCCGGGTGGGCGCTGGCGCGGTTCGGCGACGGCGGCTGGTGGCCGGCGATACAGCGTGGTCTAGCTGCGGGCGAGTTCGAAGACGACGTCGTCGAGGCCCTGGCCGACATCGTTCGAGCGAGCGGCGTCGACTGGGTCACATCGGTTCCGTCCGCCCATCTTGGGGAGGTGCTCGTGCGGCTGGGAGAGCGTGTCGCCGTTTCGCTGTCGGTGCCGTTCGTCCCGCTCGTGACGCGCGTGGCCGAGCGGCCGCCGCAGCGGGAGATGGCCAACGCGGCGCAGCAGGCCGCTAACGTCCGCGGCGCGTTCCGGGTCGTCGATCGTCCGCCGCCCGGAACCGGCGTGCTACTCGACGATCGCCGCATCTCGGGCTGGACCCTTGCCATGGTCGGGGGTCAGCTCCGGCGCGCCGGCGCCGAGCGGGTACTGCCGCTTGCGCTGGCCACTCTGCAGTAGCTTGTTTGACAACTATTCGGCGGCGGGGTCGGCGCCGGAAGCCGGTCAACGAGGGGAGGAGTTGTGCGTCGTTTCATCGTTTTGGTGAGCCTGGTGTGCGCGGTCGCGCTGGTTGGCGTCACAGGAGGGGTGGCATCCGCGATGCCCGTCCAAGCCCATACAGCCCAGGCGACGATCCCGATCGTGGTGGTCAAGACCAGCAGCGGCGCCACCGCGGCGCTCGTGCGCGTTTACATACACGGCCGCCTCGTGCCCATGCTGATCGACACGGGTGCGACCGTGACCGTGATCAACACGACCGCCGCGCGGCGTCTGCACCTGAAGACGGTCGGAAAGCGCCACAAGTTCTGCGGCGTGACGGGCTGCGCGCTGGCGCGGCGCGTGCGCGTCTCGAACTGGAACGTGGGCGGGGTGGAGCCGCTTCCCACGGTCGTGGTCTCGAGCGCGCCGATCGCGGGGCTCAACGCGCACCCGTTCGGCCTGCTCGGGTCGGACGTCCTGTCCCGCTTCGGGTCGGTGACGATCAACTACGCAGCCAAGGAACTGGTCCTCGGCTGAGGGCTCGGCAACGCTGAGGCCCGGCGGACTACGCTGGGCCTCATGCCCGAATTGCCCGAGGTCGAACGCGCCCGTCAGACGCTCGAGTCTGCGCTCGGCCGCCGGATCGCGGCCGTCGACGACTCCGACACGTACGTGTGCCGGCCGCACTCACCCGGCGAGATCGCCGCCGCGTTGACAGGCCACACGCTCGCGACCGCGCACCGCCGCGGCAAGTTCATGTGGCTCGAGACCGAGGACGGACCCGCTGTCGGCCTGCACCTCGGGATGGCGGGACGGATCGTCGTCGACCCCGAGGACAGCTCGCACTGGGACCGTTTTGCGATCGAGTTCGAGGACGGCGGGCGGCTCGTGCTGCGTGACAAGCGCCGGCTCGGGCGCGCGGTGCTCAACCCAGACTTCTCGCACGTCGGACCGGATGCCGCCACGGTCGGTCGTGAGGACTTCAGGCGCCTGATCGGCGCCGGCCATACTCCAATCAAGGCCCGACTGCTCAACCAGGGCGCGATCTCCGGCATCGGCAACCTGCTCGCCGACCAGATCCTTTGGCAGGCGCGGATCTCGCCGTTACACAGCACATCCGACTTGTCGACCGACGACCTGGACCACCTCCGTCGCGAGGTCCGCGCGGCGGTCCGCTCAGCGATTCGGAAGGGCGGCGCCCACACCGGAAAGTTCATCGAGGCCCGCCGGCGCGAGGGTGTGTGTCCGCGCGACGGCCACCACCTTCAACGCGACAAGGTTGGCGGCCGGACGACATACTGGTGCCCGGTCTGCCAGCGGTGACCCGCGTCCCGGGTGCATCCGTACCCTGAGCGCATGACCGACATCATCCTCGACTGCGACCCCGGCCACGACGACGCGATCGCGCTGCTCCTGGCGCTCGGCAGCCCCGAGCTGAACCTGCTCGGCGTCACCACCGTGTCCGGCAATCAGACCCTCGAGAAGACGACCGCGAACGCCATCCGCGTACTCGACTACGTCGGCCGCGACGAGGTTCCGGTCGCCGCCGGCGCCGACCGGCCGCTCGTTCGAGACCGTCACGTCGCCGCAGAGGTGCACGGCGAGACCGGGCTCGACGGCCCCGACCTGCCGCCGCCAGCCCGGCAGGCGGAGCCAACGCACGCCATCGACTGGATCGCCACAACGCTGCTCGGTCATCCGAGCCCGGTGACGCTCGTGCCGACCGGACCGCTGACGAACATCGCTCTGTTCCTCGCGCGATACCCAGAGCTTGCGGGCCGCGTCGACCGGATCGTCCTGATGGGCGGCGCGGTCGGAGAGGGCAACGTCACGCCGGCCGCGGAGTTCAACATCTGGGCCGACCCCGAGGCCGCGCATCGCGTGTTCACGAGTGGCATCGACCTCACGATGGTCGGGCTCGACGTCACCCACCAGGCGTTGCTCGGACCGCCCAACGTCGCCCGGCTACGAAGCTCCGGCAAGGCAGGGACGCTCGTCGCGGATCTGTTCGAGTTCTATGTGCAGTTCCACCGCCGCCGCTACGGGTGGGACGGCGCGCCCGTCCACGATGCCGTCGCGATGGCCCATGTGATCGACGACGGGCTGCTTACCACCGAGCACGTCGGCGTGGTCGTCGACACCGGCCCCGAGCTGTCGCGCGGGCGCACCCACGCCGACCGGTCCGGGCTAGCCGATTGGGAGCGCAATTGCCACGTCGCGGTCGGGATCGACTCAGACCGGTTCCGCGAACTCCTGATCGCGCGGATCAGCTCACTCGGGTAAGCGCACGCGCGTCGCGATCGGGGCGGCGGTCTCGGTCACGACCCTGAGCGTCACGACGCGCATGACATCTGCGTCTGGAGCGTTTGCAGGTCACTCCAGGGGAACTTCGCGAGGATCGTGCTCGCGTACGTGTTCTCGAACTCCGCCGGCCACGGATTGCTGCCGGGGTGTCGTGTACGCGCCGTCGGTGCGCTGGGCGGGCCACGACCAGCACTTCGGTTCGGTCTCGACGATGCTGATCGCCAGAGCGTGGTTGATGTAGCCGCGCTGCAGGTCGGCCTGGGTGACCAGCCCACCCAGGAGCGGGAGGCCGGTGGCGGCCGCGCCCCAGTCGTTGGTGATGCCGGAGTGGGTGAAGTAACCGGGGCTCGTGGACACGTTGTCGATCTCACCGCCCCAGCGCGCGTGCCACCCGTCTGACTCCTGCTGCATCTTCCAGAACTCCCAGAGCTTGTCGGTCGAGGGCTGCCACACGGTCATCTCCTCGTCCGTGCCGGCCGCGGCCTGCGCGGTGCTCGGGATCGGGACCGCATCGAACTCCGCCTGCATGTCCGGTGCCGACACGTTGAGTGTCACGTGCTGCGTCGCCTGGTTCGGTCCGACCACGTACACCGGAACGCTGTACTGGTAGGTGTTCATCCAAGTGCCGTACTTCTGCACCTGCCGCACCAGTTCGTTCACGTAGTCCTGCGAGTTGGGATCGATCGGCGCGACGGGAGCAAGTGGCGCGTTCCAGAAGCTCGTGGGCGAGAACGGGTTGACGAGCGGCAGCGAGAGGATCTGGTCGCCCGCCGACGTCCCGCCCGCCGACGGTTGCGACGGCTGAGTTGGCTCTGACGGCTCCAACGGCTCGGACGGCTGCGAGGGCTCCGACGGCTCTGTGGCCACTGGAGCGACAGGCGCCGCCGCTCCGGGCAACACGGGACCGACCGTCGACGACGAGGACGCCGCGGGCGCGACGCCGCCTGCGTCCTCTCCGCCCCCGGAGGATGCTCCGCTTCCGGCGTGCGCGCTGGTCGGCTCACTCGTCGTTCCCGGAGCCGGAGCGCACCACGCGACGACGACGGTCTTGTGGCGCTTGCGCGACACAGGCGCTCGTCGCTTGGTGTTGTGCGAAGGGGCCGGCTTGACCACGGCCTTACGTGACACATGCGCCTTGAGCTTGCTGGTGCGCGACTTGGGAGGGGTGGAGTGACGCGTCACGCGGGTGCACCGCACGACACCGACCGGGCGAGCCGACGCCACCGGCGCGCTCGCCCCGGTGAGGATGAGGGCAAACGCCAACGCACTGCAGAGCAGCGCGATCCGGTCCCGGACCTCAAGACTCATCGCAACTGATACCGGCTCCCGTCGTTTTTTCTGACAGCCGACCGACGAGAGTCGATCGGTGATCTCACGCGCGAGCGCTACGGCACCGTCCACAGGCGTGAGATCGGATCGACGGCTACCCGTCCTGAGGCTTCGCGGTCGGCTTGGACGAAATTGCGCGGGACCGCGCCGCCACCCTGAAGCGAATCGGCCGCGGAGGGACCGGTTCGTCATCTGCGGCCGGCGTTCCCCTATGCTTGGCCGGAACCCTTCGGGGAACGCAGGAGACGTGGATCGAACGGCGGTCGTAACCGGTGGCGCCGGCGGAATTGGTAGCGCCATAGTCAGCGCGCTGACCGCGACCGGACATGACGTGGCGATCCTCGACCGCGAGGGCGAGTTCGCGGTCGATCTCGGCGACCAGCACGCCGTGCGCCAGGTCGCCCGACGACTCGGTCCCCGCGACGTGCTCGTCCATGCCGCCGCCGTGTTCGACCGCGCATCCCTGGACGACCTCGACCTCGACACCTGGCGGCGCGTCCAGGCGGTCAACGTCGAGTCCGCGCTCTGGCTTTGTCAGGCGCTCACGCCGGCGATGATCGCGCGAGGATTCGGCCGCGTGATCTTCATCGCGTCGAACACCGTGTGGAGGCCACCCGCCGCGGACTTCCTGCCCTACGTCGTGAGCAAGGCGGCGCTCGTCGGGATCGCCCGCTCGCTCGCCAAGCCGCTCGGCGAGCACGGGATCACGATCAACTGCGTCGCGCCGGGACTCACACGCACGCCGTTCACCGAGGCAGACCTACCGCCGCTGGCGTTCGAAGAGGTTCGCGGCCGCCAGGCCATACCAAGGTCGCTCGTGCCGGAGGACACGGCCGGCGTGGTCGCGTTCCTCGCCTCCGACGCCGCCGGCGCGATCACCGGGCAGACCCTCGTCGCCGACGGGGGCTCGATCCTTCGCTGAGCGGGTGCGAATTAGTCGTCGGAGGGGAGACGACGCCGCCGGGCGTTCCTTCCGGTCCCGGCTGAATTCAGGGTGCGGCGTTCAACAGTTCAGGGTGGCGTCCGGACCGCGCGCGTTCACCGACTCGACGATCAGGTCGCGTGCTGGACGGCGTCCCGGATCGCCTGCGCCGTGACCGTAGCCGCCACGGTTCCCAGCACGGTGAGCGCCCACGTCGCCTCGAGACCCGGTGCAGGCGGCGGCTCGGTTCCCGAGGCGACACAAAAGACGACGTCGCCGTCGACGGGTGTGAACACGGGGTCGACCGCGCGCGCAATGCCGGCGCTGGCCATACGCGCGACGATCGCGCAACTGCGCTTGTCCAGCGACGCGTCGGTGAGCACGCACACAAGCGTCGTGTTCCCCTCGGCGCCCGCGGCCCGGGACTCCGGGACAGGCGGGACCGGCGGGACCGGCGGGACCGGCGGGATTGGCGGGATCGGCATCCCCGGGAGGAGATCCGTGGTGCGGACCAGCCGGCCGCCGTCGTCGTGCGGGCCTCCGAGCACCGTGCCGTCCTCGGCGATCACGTCGCCGAACGCGTTGGCGACGGCGATCGCCGCGACGACCCGACCTTCGGGGAGCACCGTCGCGGCGTAACCGACTCCGCCCCGAGTTGATCGCTCGCGGCCGAACAGCTTTCCGACGGCGGCGCCGGCGCCCGCGCCCACCGGACCTCGCTCCGGGACCGCTGCGGACGCGTTGTCACAGGCGCTATAGCCCTCATCCGGTCCGGGCCGGCGACCGGCGCCACCCTCGGCGAGGTCGTATATGACCGCGGCCGGCACCAGCGGGACCGTCCCCATCGGGGTCGGTCGACCGAAGCCCCGCTCCTCGAGCCATCGCGCGACGCCGTCGGCCGCCGCCAGGCCGAACGCGCTCCCGCCCGTGAGCAACACGGCGGTCGGCCCCTCGGCATTAGCCAGCGGCGACAGCGTCTCGATCTCGCGCGTACCGGTGCCGCCGCCTCGGATGTCCACTCCGCCCCGCGCCCCCGGCGGCGGGATCACGACCGTGCATCCGGTGCGGCCGTCCGGATCGGTCCAGTGTCCGATCCGAAACCCGGCGGGCAAAGCGGTCATCGTCACATCATGCACCGAGTCGCGTCGAGCCGCGCGCGACTGAACCGGTCGCTAGCTCTCGGTGGGAGCCCGCACCGGTGCGCGGTCGGGCTCACGCGATCGCCGGCGAACGCGAGCCGGGAGCAGATCCGCCAGCCGGGCGTGGCCACGGAGCCGCACACGCGCCGGGGCTGCATCGTCGAGCGGAATCCCACCGCCCGGCGTGTTCGGCGGCGGGGGCGGTCGCGAGGGACCATGGCCTCCGCCACCGTCGGAGTCCGAGTCGGACTGCCCGGGTGACTGGCCCCGGCGCCCGAGCAACATCGGCACGAACACCAGCGCCAGGACGATCGCCAGGTACACGAGACCGAGAACGTTGACACCGCCGACCTGTCGCGCGCTCGGCATGGTGAGAGCCTAGCGCCCGATCGATGCCGTGCGGACCTATTTCCAGGCGCGCTCTGCCGCCGGCCGGGGGCCGTGGGTCCGCGATGACCACTCGGGCAGCAGGTGTTCGAGTGCGGTGAACGCATCGCCGTCGAGCCTGCGATTTGCGTCCCGCCGCATGATCTCCAGCACCTCGCCCGGGCCGAGCGCCGGGCGGTACGGCCGGTCGGCGCTGAGCGCCTCGGCTACGTCCGCTACCGCGAGGATCCGCGACGGCTGATCGAGCTCGGAGGCCCTCAGCCCGCGGTGGTACCCGCTCCCGTCCAACCGCTCATGGTGCGCGCCGGCAATCCGAGCGACGTCGTCGAACGCACGCACCCGCGCGAGTATCTCCATCGACCACTGGGGATGGCGCCGGACCGTGTCCCATTCTCTCGGGCCGAGCGGCCCGGGCTTATCCAGTATCCGGTTCGATACGCCGAGCTTTCCGATGTCGTGCAGGAGCGCCCCGCGACGCAGGGTCGGACGCGTTCCCGCGTCGACATCGAGCAACGCCGCCAGCGAGTCCGCGATCGCGGCTACCCCTTCGGAGTGGGTCGCCGTGTAGGGCGACTTGGCGTCGACGATCGACGCGAACGCGTGGGCCACGAGATCGAGCCGGGCCTCGTCGGCGACGAGGACGTGCTCGGGCGGCTCGACCTCCGTCACGGCGGCAGTCTCGAGCGACTGCCAGAACCGCGCATCGTGTTCCAGCCCGACGAGCGCGTCGACCAACGTGGGATCGAACCAACTTCGTCGCCGCTTGCGGGCGATCTCGCACGCGGCGCTCGCGCCGCCGTGCTGCCAGAACACCTCCGCGGTCTGGGCGAGGCACAACACCCGCCCTGCCAGCGAGATCTCATCTCCCGAGAGCCCGGCGGGATAGCCGCCGCCGTCCCAATGCTCGTCGAGGTCCGTGATCGCGCGCGCCGCAATCTCGCCCAGGCCGATCGCACGGACGACCCCGGCGCCCCGCTCGCACCGCAGTTCGATCAACGAGCGCGCGGTGGCACGCCCTGACCTGAGCACCGCGCCGGCATGCCGCCCCCTCTCGAGCAACGATCCGCCGGCGCCCGCCGTGCGAAGAACGTGAAGCAACGCCTCCGAGGTCCGACTCGTATCCGTCAGCCGCCGGGAGCTCTTGACCAGCGCATCGTCGGCCCCGAACAGCGCCGCGACCTTCGCGGCGTTCGACGAGCAGCCCGCGTCCTTGAGCAGCAGCGCGTAGAAGAGCGACGACTGGGTGTCGTGGTCGAGATCGAGTGCGGTCGCGATTCGCATACCGATGAGACAGCTGCGCTCAGCGTGGCCCGGCACCTGACCCTCGGTCATGTCGAGGGCGTGCGAGAGCCCCGACAAGACTTCGGACAGATGCAGCTCCACTACGCCGATCGGATGGTTGCTGGGCGCACCCTCCACCCACCCAGCATGCCGCATCCGACTGAGGGGCTAATCGGGGGCGAGAAAATGCACCGCGCCGGCGACTCCGCCGATCCAACACCGTACGACCGTCTACTCACACGAACGGCTCGCCCGGCAACTCCGGCGCATCCCGCCCGGCGAGCCACGACAACACGGATGCCCCCACGTCGGCGAGCAGACCGTCGTGGCGCCGCCCCTCGCAGCCGACGTACGTCGCCAGCAGCGGCGCGTATTCGCGCGTGTGATCGGTGTGGGGCGCGGTCGGGTCGACGCCGTGGTCGGCAGTTAGGATCAACAGGTCGTCGTCGCGGAGCAACGTCAACCACGTTGCAGCGGCCGCGTCGATCTCGGTCAACGCCCGAGAGAACCCTGCGACATCGTGCCGGTGCCCATAGACCTGATCGGTCTCGACCAGGTTGACGAAGACCAGCCCGGACTCGAGCTCGCGCAGCAGCCGCGTGGTCTCCGCGATCCCAGCCAAATTCGTGGCGCCGGGATGCTTCACGTCGACTCCGACGCCGGCGAACAGGTCACGGATCTTGCCGACGCCGTGAACCGGCACGCCGGCGTCCTGAAGCTCCTGCAGATACGACCGCCCCGGCGGCGTCACCGCGTAATCCCGCCGGCCTTCGCGCCGGCGGAACGCTCCTGGCGATCCCTCGAACGGCCGCGCGATCACGCGCCCAACCGCATGCTCCCCGGTCATGACCTCGCGGGCCGCCTCGCATGCCTCGTACAGCGCGGGCTCGGACACCCGGTCCACGTGGCACGCGATCTGGAGGACTGAGTCGGCCGACGTGTACAGGATCGCTTCTCCGGTGCGCAGATGGTGCTCGCCGAACGCCTCGATCACCTCGGTCCCGCTGTACGGCCGGTTGCAGCAGAACCGCAGCCCGGTCGCATCCTCAAGCCGACGCACGACCTCGGGCGGGAAGCCATTCGGATACATCGGCAGCGCCGTCGACGGCACCACGCCCATCAGCTCCCAGTGACCGGTCGTCGACTCCTTACCCGGTCCGAGCGGACGAAGGCGGCCATAAACAGCCGGCCCGACCATTGGCGCTACTCCCAGGATCGGGACGATCGAGCCGAGACCTAATCGCGCAAGCGTCGGCAGCGAAAGACCGCCGACCTGCTCAGCCAGATGTGCGAGCGTGTTCGAGCCGGCGTCGCCGTACGAATCCGCGTCCGGGAGCGCCCCCACGCCGCACGCGTCCAGCACCACGACCGCGGCCCGGCGCATTCAGACGACCGCCGAAGGCCACACGACCCGACCCGCCACGCGCACCTCCGCGATCGACTCCTCCCGCGCGAGCGTGAATAGCGCACCCAGCTTGTCCTCGACCGAATCGGCGCGACCCAAGACGGCCTCGAGGGTCGAACCCACCGGCGCCCGCACGAGCACGTAATCCGCGCTCTTGCCGACCGACAGATCGCCAACCTCGTCCGCCAGCCCGAGCGCGACCGCCCCCGCGGCGGTCGCAAGCCATAACAGGCGGGCCGGACCCAGCGCCACGCCACCCGACCCCGCGAGCATCTGCACCTGGTAGGCCGTCAGCCCCTCCTTGAGCATGCTCAGCCCCGTGCCGGCGCCGACGTCGGTCCCGAGCGCCACCCGGACCCCCGCATCGAGATGCCGGCGTAACGGGAACAGCCCGCTCCCCAGGAACGCGTTGCTCGACGGGCAGTGGGCCACCGCCGCCCCCGCTGAGGCCAGGCGACCCAATTCGGAATCACTCGCGTGCACGTCGTGGGCAAACACCGAGGCGGAGCTGACGAGACCGAAACGCTCATACGTCTCCAGATAGTCGCGCGCCCACGGAAACTCCGACGCCACTAGCTCGATCTCGCCGAGCGTCTCGTTCAGGTGGCTCGTCACCAGCACCCCGGGAGCCTCCTGCGCCAACTCTCCGCACACGGACAGCAGCTCATCCGAGCACGACACCGAGAACCGGGGACTGACCGCGTACCGGATCAGTCCCCGCCCGTGCCAACGTCCGATGAGCGCACGGCTTGACTCGTACGCGACTTCGGCACGGACATGGAGCTCGGGCAACAACCCCCGGTCGGAGACGACGAGCCCGCTCGCCACGCGCAGGCCGGCGGCCGAGGCCGCGGAGAACAGAGCCGCCTGGGCGCCGACGAAGTGCGACCCGAACACGAGCGCGGTCGTCGTCCCATTCGCCGCCAGGCCTCGCACGAACTGAGAAGCGACCGCCGTCGCATACGCAACATCAGCCATCCGGGCCTCCTCGGGCAGCGCCACCGACCGCAGCCAGTCCAGCAGCCCGAGCCCCAGCGCACCGATCACTCTGACCTGCGGGAAATGGACATGGCAATCGACGAACCCGGGCAGCAGAACGGCATCCCGGGCGTCCACCACCTCGGCCTCCGGCCACATCCCGCGGACCTCCCGAAACGAGCCGCAAGCCACGATCCGACCCTCCTCAAACGCCACCGCCCCGTCCGGGAACGTCTCCAGCGCGTCCGCAAAAACGAACGGATTGCAGGGAGTATGTGCGACCTCGGCGCGTACGATCGTGGGCATGGTGAAGAGCACGTTAGGCCACTTCCCACCCGTCCCGCGCAGCGGTTATGGTTGCCCATTCGTATCTGCGGAAAGGAGATGCAGTGACGGGGAGGATGAGGCGCTCTGTCCTCGCGGTTCTGGTCTTGGCGGTGGCTCTGGGGCTTGCCGCATGCGGGAGCAGCAACAGCACCAGTAGCGCGACTACCAGCAGTTCCACCAGCGCGGCGGCTCCGGCCGCCAGCAGCTCGACGAGCACCTCGTCGAGCGGCTCCAACTTCAAGGTCGGTCTGGTGACCGACATCGGCGGGCTCAACGACCACGGCTTCAACCACCTGTCCTATGAGGGCTTGCTCCAGGCCGAGTCTCAGCTCGGAATCAAGGGCACGGTGCTTCAGTCGACCTCCGGCTCTGACTACGTCCCGAACCTCACCCGGCTCGCGGCTGCCGGAAACAATCTCGTGATCGCGGTCGGGTTCCTGATGGCCGACGCAATCCAGACGGTTGCGACGAAGTACCCCAACGTGCATTTTGCGATCATCGACAACCCGGGCGGCGCGGCTCCGGACACCGCCAAGAACATCGAGGGGATCGACTTCGCCGAGCAGGAGGCCGGTTACCCGGCCGGCTACCTCACCGGGCTCTACCTGAAGGAAAAGGGCTACAAGACCGCGTCTTCGGTCGGCGGCCAGAGCATCCCACCGGTGACCGACTACATCGGCGGCTTCCAAGCCGGAGTCAAGGCGGCGGACCCGTCCGCCAAGCTGCTCAACGCGTACTCGCAGAACTTCACGGACGAGTCCTCGTGCAAGGAGCTCGCGCTCAATCAGATCAACGCGGGCTCGAAGGTCGTGTTCCAGGTCGCCGGCGCTTGCGGGCTGGGCGTGATCTCCGCGGGTGTGTCGACGAAGACCCAGGTGATCGGCGTCGACGCCGACCAGAGCTACCTCGCGCCGACCCTCGTGCTGACGTCGGCCGAGAAGAAGGTCA
This sequence comes from uncultured Solirubrobacterales bacterium, assembly GCA_963755525.1. GTDB lineage: Bacteria > Actinomycetota > Thermoleophilia > Solirubrobacterales > Solirubrobacteraceae > Palsa-465. The sequence continues at coordinate 175,633 of CAVWKC010000037.1, forward strand.
ACACGGGCGTGTTCACGGCGATCAAGAACCTGATGGCCGGCCAGTTCTCGAGCAACCTGCAGGAGAACATCAATAACGGTGGTGTCGGGATCGGCAAGATCGGTCCGGCCGGCGCCCAGTTCGAGTCGCAGATCGACACCATCATCGCGGAGATGAAATCCGGGAAGATCAACCCGCCGACCGCACTGCTGGTCAAGTAGTAGTAAGAATCAAGCCCGCCGTGTCCGGGTCAAGCCCTCCGGCCCTCGAGCTGAGGGGAATCACGAAGAAGTTCGGCTCGGTCGTCGCCAACGACCGGGTCGACTTCGACGTGGTCCCGGGAGAGGTGCACGCCCTGCTCGGCGAGAACGGCGCCGGCAAGTCGACGCTGATGTCGGTCCTGTACGGCCTGTACAAGCCCGACGCCGGAGAGATCCTGATCGACGGCCAGCCCGTCGAGATCTCCTCGCCCTCGGCCGCGATCGACCTCGGGATCGGGATGGTCCACCAGCACTTCATGCTGGTGGCTGTGATGACCGTGGCGGAGAACATCGTGCTCGGCCAGGAGCCGACCCAGGCCGGCGGCAGGCTCGACTTGAAGGCGGCGCGAGCTCGGGTTAGCGAACTCTCGGACCGCTACGGCCTGGCCGTCGATCCAAACGCCAAGATCGAGGACGTGACCGTCGGCACCCAGCAGCGGGTCGAGATCCTCAAGGCGCTCTATCGCAACGCGCGCATCCTCGTGCTCGACGAACCGACCGCGGTCCTGACGGCGCAAGAGGTCAGGGAGCTCACCGGCGTGCTCAACCGCCTCAAGCAGGACGGAACCGCGATCGTGTTCATCAGCCACAAGCTCGGCGAGGTGCTCGAGGTCGCCGATCGGATCACGGTGCTGAGGCGTGGCAAGAGGGTCGATACCGTTCCGCGCCAGGGCGCGACCGAGTCGAGCCTCGCGCGGCTGGTCGTCGGGCGCGACGTGTTGCTGTCGGTCTCGAAGACCCCCGGCAAGCCCGGGGGGCCATTGCTCGAGGTGCGCGACCTGTACGTGCGCGACGACCGCGAGCTCGAGAAGGTCTCCGGGCTCTCGCTCTCCGTGCGCGAGGGTGAGATCGTCGCGCTCGCGGGCGTCGACGGAAACGGACAGCAGGAGCTGGTCGATGCGATCACGGGCATGCGCGCGCCTGAGTCGGGCGCGGTGGTGATCGACGGTCAGGACATCGCCGGCAAGGGCGTGCGAGCGGCAACGGATGCCGGCGTCGCCCACATCGCCGAAGACCGCCAGCTGCGCGGCCTCGTGCTCCCGTTCACCTTGACGGAGAATCTGGCGCTGCGCGAGTACCGCAAGCCCGTGTTCAGTGCCCACGGCTGGCTTCGCCTCAGTTACTGGAAGGACCTGGCGAAACGGCTACTTCAGGAATTCGATGTGCGGGGCGGCGGACCGGACAGCTACGCGGCGTCGCTCTCGGGGGGCAACCAGCAGAAGGTCTGCGTCGCGCGCGAGATCGCGTCGAATCCCAAGCTGCTGGTCGCCCACCAGCCGACCCGCGGCCTCGATGTCGGCGCGATCGAGTTCGTCCACCGCCGCCTGATCGCGGAGCGCGACAAGGGGCGGGCGGTGCTGCTCGTGTCGCTCGAGTACGAGGAGGTGAAGGCGCTGGCCGACCGGATCCTCGTCATCTACGAGGGTCAGATCGCCGGCGAGTTCCCGCCTGACGCGAGCGAGGAGCAGCTTGGCATCGCGATGACGGGCGGGACCACGCAGCCGGCCGAGGTGGCGACAGCCGGATGACTCACGCCGCCGACTTTCAGGCGAGGCCGGATGCCGAGCGAAGGCGATCAGCGTGAGCCTGCTCGAAGACGAACTCCAAGCCGAAGCCGACGAGAGCAAGGGTGCCGCGGTCACGTCCCCGGCGGCGTTGACCGCGTTCCGGCGGGGTTTCAGCGGCGTGTTGGTGCCAATCGTCACGACGATCATCGCGTTCATCGCCGCCGGCCTGGTCGTGCTTGCGACGGGCCACAATCCGCTCTCGACCTATCAGTCGATCTTCAACGGGACCGGCCTCAACTGGGTGTTCCCATGGGTCACCGGGTCCGAGCGTGCGACCGCGGCAGGCAACCTCCAGCAGACGCTGCTTCAGGCCACCCCGCTGCTACTTGTCGGCCTCGCGGTCGCGTTCGCGTTCCGCGCCGGCATGTTCAACATCGGCGGCCAGGGCCAGTACACCGTGGGGCTGATCGTCGCCGTCTGGATCGGCTCTTCATTCGCCGGAATGCCGTCGGTCCTCCACATCGTGTTCGCAATCGTCGCCGCTGCCGCCGCCGGGGCTGTGTGGGCCGGGATCGCCGGTGTCCTGAAGGCGGCCACGGGCGCTAACGAGGTGATCTCCACGATCATGCTCAACTGGATCGCGATCTGGCTCGGCGTCTACTGCTTCCAACTCGGAGGCCCGCTCCAGAACCCGCACATGGCCTCGACGCCCGTGTCCAGCAACGTCGTCGCCGGGGCGAAGCTGCCGGTCTTCTGGGGCAGCGCGTCGCTCCAGGGGCTCGACGTGGGGATCTTCATCGCGCTCGCGCTCGCGGTCGTGTTCGGTCTGTTGATCAACCGCACGCGGCTCGGCTACGAGGCGCGCGCCGTCGGCTTCAACCCGGACGCGGCGCGCTACGCGGGCGTCAACGTCGGCCGCACGTGGATCCGCGTGATGCTGATCTGTGGCGCGTTCGCGGGCGTGGCGGCCGCGCTCGACGTCCTCGGCTGGAAGTTCAACGTGTTCACGAACGACATCCAAACTTCGCAGATCGGCTTCTACGGGATCGCCGTGGCGCTGCTCGGTCGGAACACCGCCGGCGGGACGGTGGCCGCCGCGCTGTTGTTCGGGGCGCTCCTGACCGGGACCTCGGATCGCAATATCCACCTGAGCATCGACCCGACCCTCGTCCAGTACCTGACATTCATGATCGAGGGCATCATCATCCTGCTCGTCTCGACCGACGTGATCACGCTCCGGCTGCTGAAGGGCGGGCGGCAGATCCGCGTGGCGCTCAAACGCAAACCTTCTGCGGAGGCCACGACGACCCAGGGCGGCGCAAAATGAGCGTCGGCACGGTCGCCATCGCGCCGCCGCGCGCCATCTCCCCGAGGCAGATCGGCATTGCGGGCATCGTCCTCGCCGCGGTCGCGTGGGTGATCACGATCCCGCCGATCGAGTCGCGCGGCATGGTGCCGTCGATCGTCCTCGCCGTACTCGCCGTCGGCGCCGGCGCGTGGTCGATCGCAGGCGGCGAGCGCAAGGTCGGATCCGAGGCGATCGTGGTGGCGCTGTTCGCGGTCGCCGGCGCCGCCGCATCGGCGAATTCGGCGGTCTCGACGCTCGAATCCGTGTTCACGTGGTCGGCGCTGGTGGCGGCGACGCTCCGTTATGCGACGCCGCTCTTGTTCGCGGCGCTCGGTGGCGTGATCTCAGAATCCAGCGGCGTGATCAACGTCGGCCTCGAGGGCATGATGCTGATGGGCTGCTTCTGGGGCGTCTATGGCGCCGACGTGCTCGGCTCCTGGGTCTGGGGCCTGGTCGTCGCCGCGGTCGCCGGGGGGCTGCTGGCGCTGCTGCACGCGGTCTTCTCGATCCACCTGCGCGCCAACCAGATTGTCAGCGGGTTCGGGATCAACTTCCTGGCGCTCGGGATCACCGGCTACTTCCTCGAGTACCACTACGGACCGAACGGCACACCGCTGAACATCTCGATGATCCCCAACGTCAAGATCCCGGGGATCCAGCACGTCGGGTTCTTCGGGGCGGCGTTCGGCGACGCGAACCTGATGACCTGGATCGGGATCGCGCTCGTGCCCGCGCTCACCTTCTTCCTGTTCCGGACGCGCGGAGGCCTGCGGCTGCGGTCGGTGGGCGAGAAGCCGCGCGCCGCCGACACCGTGGGCGTGTCGGTGGTGCGGATCCGGTACACGGCCGTGATCGCGTCAGGCGTGTTCGCGGCGCTCGGCGGCGCCTACCTCTCGGTCGGGTTCGTCGGGTCGTTCAGCAATGACATGACCAACGGGCGCGGCTTCATCGCGCTGGCCGCGATGATCTTCGGCAAATGGAAGCCGTGGGGCGCTTTCTGGGCGGTGCTTCTGTTCGGCTTCGGAAACGCGATGTCCGACCGGGTCTCCAGCGTCAACCCGACGCTCGGGACGCTGTTCGAGGCGCTGCCGTACGTTCTCACCCTCGTCGCGGTCGCGGGGCTCGTGGGCCGCTCGCGGCCGCCGGCCGCGGACGGCATTCCGTACGTGAGGGAATAGGGAGACGACGTGGCGGTCGCCCGGCTAGCCCTGGCCAGCTTCGCCGACGGAGAGGTCCGTCTCAGCGATGAGGTCGAGCTGTACCAGCGCACGTACACGACCCTGTTGCGCTCGAGCGGCGAGACGGCGCTGCGCGTGCTCGAACCCTCGCACATGGCGATGGGCTCGGCGCTGCATCCGCTCGCCGCCAGCGAGGAGCTCGACCTCGGCGCGTTCCTGTACGCCGTCCAGCGGCTCCCGGACGGGATCGCCGGAGCAGAGCTCGTGGTCATGGGCCAGGCCGTCGAGGCGCTGACTGCGGCCGGCATCCCGGTCGACTCCTGGGAGGAGGCGGAGGCCCCCGCGCGCCGGCGCCGGTGGTACGACAGCGGCACCGGCACGCTCGCCGTGCTGCTCGCGAGTGCCTCGGACGTCGACGACCTCCTCCCGACGCTTGTCGCGTACCAGATCGAGTGGAACAAGATCCGCGTGCGCATGCGCGCCGCGGGCTGGCCCGACGCGCCGCGCTCCCCCGACGTCCCGCCCGAAGAGTGCGCGCGCGAGCTCGGCGGCAGCGCCGCCGACTGGGGGCGCCTGCGCACCGCCTGGGGGCCGGCCTTCGGTGAGCGGATGCGACTGGTCGCCGACCAGCGGCTGTCGCTGCGGGTGCGGATGCTCGGCGGCACGAACACCGGCTACGCGCGCCTCACCCGGCGCTGGTGGGCGCCGGTGAGCGCGGAGCTCGTCGTCGAAGGTCTAATCGAGCGGCCGCTGTATTTCGTCAGCTCTAATTCCCACAGCCTCGTGAACATCGTCAGCGGCATCGCCCGCGAGCGCGAGCCCGAGCTGATCGAGTTCGTCGAGCAACTCGACGAGGACGACATCTTGCGTCAGGAGCTGAACGCGTTCCGCGAGGGGCGGAGCGAGGGATCGTGGGAGAACTTCCTGTACTTCGTCGCCCGGCTGTACTTCTCCGAAGGTGGGCCCAAGGCCGCCGCCGAGCGTCGCGCCGGAGAGCAGCAGCGGGGCGTGATCCATCTGCGAAGCACGAACGCGTTACGCGTGCCGGCCCAGGTGATCTCGCTGGCCGCGCTCGACCGCGCCGCGCTCGATCCGCGGCTCGGCGAGGTCGACGTCGACGCGCTCGCCGCGAGTGGTGCGGTGATCGTCAACATCGACTACCCCCTCGGTGTTGCCGCCTACAACATCCTGCGTGAGGTCGCGGTCGACCGGACCGCGCTGCGCGGCGTGTACATCCTCGGGAAGGCCGCGACGCTCAACGCCGACGTCGGCGACGTGATGATCTCGAACGTCGTCCACGACGAGCACTCGGGCTCGACCTACTGGCTCGACAACGCCTTCAGCGTCAACGACCTGGCGGGGGACTTGCGCTTCGGCACCGGGCTCGACAACCAGCGCGCGGTCACAGTCAAGAGCACGTTCCTCCAGAATCGCAACTACCTCGACTTCTACTACCGCGAGGCGTTCACAGTCGTCGAGATGGAGACCGGCCCGTACTGCAACGCGGTCTACGAGATCGCCGACGCCGACCGTCATCCGACCGGCGAGGCGATCAACTTCACGAAGCTCCCGATCGACCTCGGGATCATCCACTACGCCTCTGACACCCCGTTCACGCAGGCGCGCACGCTCGGCGCGCAGGGACTCAGCTACTACGGGATGGACTCGACGTACGCCTCGTCGCTGGCGATCCTACGGCGCATCCTTCGGTTGGAGGGCGCACTTCCCGCGAACGGCGATCGGTAGCCTCCGAACCGTGGCCCGGACCAACATCGACGACGCGAGGGAACTCACAATCGCCGACGTGCTTCACAAGCAGTTCGAGGCACTCCCCGCGGACGCCACCGTCGCGGAGGTGAGGGAGTGGTTCGCAGCGAGCTCGCACCGGCGTATGGCGTTCCTCGCTGACCAGGGTCGGTACACCGGGTCGCTCACCCGTGAGGATCTCGAAGGCGATCTCGACTCACAAGCGCCGGCCGCCGAGTTCGCGCATACGGGGCCCACGGTGGCGCCCGACGCCTCAGCGCACGTCGGCTATGAGCTGGCGACGCAGACCGACGCGCTCCGCGTGCCCGCGGTCGACGCCGCCGGCAGACTGCTCGGCGTCGTTGCGGTCACCAACGACCGCGCCGGGTTCTGCGGCACCTCCTGACGGGGCGCCGACCTGCAAAGCACGGCATTCGGCGCGCCCGGCCGCCGTCGTGCCGCGCTATGCACGCATGGCACGCGTAGCACGGCAAGGCCCGCGCGATCGAGCTCGAATGCCGCGTTATGCATGTAATTCGGGAGGCCGGCGCCCACGGCGCGCGCCCGCAGGTCCCTCCGCCCTTCCCTAGGTGCCCGCCGCCGTTCCCAGCGGGTCCGCGGCGGCCCATATCTGGCCGTTCCATGCGGACACATACAACTCGCGGCGGGTCAGCGCCAGCCCCGCAATGCAGACAGAACCCTTCTGCTTACACAGCGATGCGACCGGCCGGGGTAGGCGCAGCTTCAGCCGCCGGCGGCTCGGCAGCAACAATCCGTCGAGCTCGTTCGGGGAGCCACCGCCGGACCATAGAACGGCCTGCGCGTCTGCGGTGAACCCGCTGACGTCGGTCCCGATCGGCTCGTGCAGAGACGAGCCACAGCGCTCGAGGTAGGCGTGTTGTACATAGTCGGGCGCTTCGGATTCCACGTCGATCGCGAACCTGCCGTCGGGAACGATCGTCCCGAACGGGGCAGGCATCCGCAATGGATCGCACAGCGTTCGCGTGAGGCTCGGCGAATCGAGATCGAGGATCTGGTTGCCACCCGGCGCCACCCCTGCCGGCTCGCCTCTGACCTGCCCGGTCTTGACCTGCTCGAACAGGGACACCACGGGGCCGGAGTGGTAGCCGTACGAAACGTCAAACCTGATCCATTCCTCACCGATCGTGACGTATTGGGCGCCACACACAGGTGGGTAGCGATTAGCGCAGAGCCCGCTCAGCGCAAACATCTGCTCAACGTCGGGACTGAACGGAATCCACCTCCGAGACGGAATGCTGTACAGCTCGAATGACCCCGAGTGACACACGGTGACCACCCACGAACCACCGAGCGGCGTGGAGTACCCGTCATCGAAGCTACAGCCCGCCGGGGGTCTCAGCACCACACGCTTCCCTGTCTGCCCGTCGACGACCAGCGCCGTGCCCGACTCCCATCCGAGGAGAACGTACGGTCCGCTCCTCGCAATGCCGAAGGCTTTGTGGTCGACGACACGCCATTGCGGGCGAAGCACAACCGCCTTCGCGGAGCCGGCCCCAGCCGCCGTCAGGAGAACCAAGAAGACGACGAGGATTGATCGCCGTAGAGCCCTCACGCAAGCGAGAACGCGCTTAACCGCGCGGAGTTTCGGGGAAGGGCCCGGCTCCTCGATAGGATCCTCGGCGCGGCCCGGGCAGCCAAAGCGGTGGGAGGCGAGATGCGTAAGTGGATTCAGGGAGCGTTGGGGATCACGGCGGCAACGGTTCTGCTGTCGCTCTCGGTGGCGCAGGCGGCGTCGGCGCCGACGCTGGGCGTCGGATCGTTCGGGCCGAAGGGCGGCGGGTTCGGTCAAGTGAGGCCGCGGAAGATCGACTACGGGGGAGATCCGACAAGCTTCGTCTCGAACGTGAAGTGGCGCAGCTGGGGCGGCTCGCGCGCGGTCGGGCACGGAAGGGCGGTGTGGGTGTGGCCGGGCTGGTGCGTCGCGTGCGGCGGCGTCAGCCTTCCAGCGACGGTCGTCGCGTTCGGCAGGACCACCTGCCGAGGGCACAGCGCGTACGCGTACGTGGAATGGTTCTTCCCCAGCCGCGGGATGTCGTTCAATCGCCGGCTCGCTGGCGACAACCTCTGCACCGGGAGCTCGCCCCCGGTCCCGTCGGGCAAGGAGCTGCAATGCGGACAGGTCTCGCTGCCTGGGGGCGTGCGTGCCAAGCACATCGACATGTTCGACTCGCCGATCAGCTGTACCACGGCCCGTCAGTTCGTGACTGGCTCCGGCGCGGAGCGTTACCTCAATCAGAACGCGCGATACGCCGTGGACGGCTGGTGGTGCGGCTCACAGCTCACGATGGCTTTCGGTGGCCTGCAGAGCTTCACGTGCACACGCGGCGACTTCGCGAATGTGAATTTCGAGCTCAAGTCGACGTAGGACGTCAGGCTCCGACCGGATGCCAGGCGGTCTTGAGCTCGGTCACTGCGTGTAGTCGCTCGAGCGCATCGTCGGTCGCGGCCTCATAGGTCGTCGCGGCGGCGCTGTGGCGCGCGCGCTTGATCGTCTCGGCGGCGAGCTTGTCGAGTTCGGTCGACAGTTCGGCGTCGCCGGCGGCGTCGACGATCGCGTTCAGATCCCGGTGGGCCCCCAACGCCCCCGCCAACTCGGCGCGCCTCCCGGACAACAGATTGACGACGCCACCGGGGACGTCTGAGACGCCCAGCGCCTCGGCGAGGTCGAGGCCCGGCAGTGGCTCCGTCTCGGACAGGACCGCGACCGCGACGTTGCCGGCGGCGAGGACCGGCGCGAGCTCCGCGACCAGCCCGAGCAGCGGTGGCGCGTCGGGCGCGACGATCCCGACCACGCCCGTCGGCTCGGGCAGCGAGAACGACAGAAACGGCGCCGCGACCGGGTTGACGCCGCCGAGCACCGCGTGGAGCTTGTCGGTCCAACCCGCGTAGTGGAGCAGCACGTCGACGGACGCGTTGACCTCGTCACGCGGGACGCCCATCACGCCCGCGCGCGACTCGAGCGCCTCGGCCGCGCGATACAGGATCTGGCCGCGGTTGTACGCGGTCCGCGCCGCCCACGCGCCTGACGCCTTGCGCGCCGCCGCGACCGCGTCGCGCACGTCCTTGCGCGAGGCCCGCGGGTAATTGAACCCGTCGGCCTCGTCGTAGCGGCCGGACTCCGACCGGACGAACGCGCCGCCGATCCACAACTTGTACGTCTTGCGTACGGCCAGCCGGTCGGTCAACCTAGCGCACCACCCGCAGGTACGGCCGCAGCCCGGCGGGCCCACCCTCGCGCCCGAACCCAGACTCCTTGTAGCCGCCGAACGCAGCCGTCGGGTCGAAGTGGTTGTAAGTGTTCTGCCACACGACCCCGGCCTGGAGCGCCCTCGCCACCTCGAACGCCTTCGAGCCCTTGTCGGTCCAGATCCCGGCCGCGAGCCCGTAGCGCGAGTTGTTCGCCTTCTCGATCGCCTCGGCCTGCGTGCGAAACGTGAGCACCGACACCACCGGCCCGAAGATCTCCTCGACCGCGATCCGGTGGGCCGGCGAGACATCGGTGAACAGCGTCGGGGCGAACCAGTAACCGCGCTCGGGCAGCTCGCACGCGATCGAGCGCCGAATCGCGCCCTCCTCCTCCCCGGCCGCGACGAGAACCTCGATCCGCTCGAGTTGCTCGGCCGAGTTGATCGCGCCGACGTCGGTGTTCTTGTCCATCGGGTCGCCGACCCGCAGACGTCCCATCCGCGCCCACAGCTTGGCGATCACCTCGTCGCGCACGCTCTCCTGGATCAGCAGGCGCGACCCCGCGCAGCACACGTGACCCTGATTGAAGAAGATGCCGTTGACGATCCCCTCGACGGCCTGATCGAGCGCCGCGTCCTCGAACACGATGTTCGCCGACTTGCCGCCGAGCTCGAGCGTGAGCTTGATGTCCGTCCCGGCAAGCGCGGCCTGGATGTCACGCCCGACGGCGGTCGAGCCCGTGAACGCGATTTTGTTGATTTTTTTCTGGCGGACAAGGGCCGCGCCCGTGTCGCCATTGCCCGGCAGGACGGAGACGACGCCGGGCGGAAGCTCGGCCTCCTGACAGATCTCGGCGAGCAGCAGCGCGGTCAGCGGCGTCGTCTCGGCCGGCTTCAGGATCGCGACGTTGCCGCACGCGAGCGCCGGCGCGAGCTTCCACGCCGCCATCAGCAGCGGGAAGTTCCAGGGGACGATCTGCCCCACGACCCCGAGCGGCCTGACCTCCATGGCGTTGACGCCGTAGCGGAGCTTGTCGGCCCAACCCGCATAGTGGAAGAAGTGCGCGGCGGCGAGCGGGATGTCGACGTCGCGGGATTCCCGGAGCGGCTTGCCGCCGTCGAGCGTCTCGACGACCGCGAGCTCACGCGCGCGCTCTTGAATCAGGCGCGCGATCCGGAACAGGTACTTGGCGCGCTCGAGGTCTTTGAGCCCGGCCCACTTGGGGTGCGCCTCCCGCGCGGACTCGACGGCTGCGGCCACGTCGTCCGGGCCCCCGTAGGCCACCTCCGCTATCGGCTCCTCCGTGGCGGGGTTAATCGTCGGCACGTACCTGCCATCCGCCGGGTCTTTGAAATCACCGTCGATGAACAGGCCGTAGCGGTCCTTCAGGCGGATGTGCTCCGCCGACTCCGGTGCCGGGGAGTAGTCCCAGACGATGCTGGTTCGAGTCTCGATGCTCATTCCTTCGAGAAGTCCTCCGAGCGCCCGTAGCGCCCGGTTTCGGTCTTGGCGTACTGCATAAGCAGATCATTGAGCACGGACGACGCGCCGATGCGGATGCGGTCCGGAGTCAGCCACTCGTCTCCCAGCGTCTCCTTCACGAGCACGAGGCGGTGGAGTGCGGCCTTGCTCGTCGACACGCCGCCGGCGGCCTTGAAGCCGACGATCCGTCCCGTTCGATCGGCGTAGTCGCGGATCGCTTCGAGCATCACGAGACAGACGCCCGGCGTCGCGCCGCTCGACGCCTTGCCAGTCGAGGTCTTGATGAAGTCCGCCCCGGCCTCCATCGCCAGCATCGACGCGTGGCGAACGTGGTCGTAGGACCCGAGCTCGGCGGTCTCGAGGATCACCTTCAGATGCGCGTCGCCGCAGTGCTCCTTGACCGCGACGATCTCCCGCTGCACGCGGGTGTCGTCGCCGGCCAGGAACGCCTCGCGCGAGATCACCATGTCGATCTCGTCGGCACCCGCCGCGACCGCGTCCTCGGTGTCCCTGAGCTTGGCCTCGAGGGACACCTGCCCGGCGGGGAATCCGGTGGCGACGCTCGCCGTCTTGACCCCGGTGCCGTTCAGGGCTTGTTTCGCGGTCGCTACCAGCGACGGGTACACGCAGATCGCGGCCACGCTCGGAATCTCGGGCATCGTGGGCGCCGGGCACACGCCCTTCGCGCACAGGTGGCGAACCTTGCCGGGCGTGTCCGCGCCCTCGAGCGTGGTCAGGTCGACCATCGACACGGCGAGGCGAATGCCCTGCTGCTTGGCCGTGGTCTTGATCGAGCGCTTCCCGAGCTGAGCGGCGCGCTCCTCGATCCCGACTCGGTCGACGTGAGGCAGACGACGGATCACGAGCCGAGGCTACTACGCTCCCGCGGGTGAAGCGCGTCCTTGTTTTCTGCGGATCGAGCCCCGGGCGGGTGCCCGAGTACGCGGCGGCCGCAACCAAGACGGGTCGCGAGCTCGCTTCGCGGGGCCTCGAGATCGTCTACGGAGGCGCGAGCGTGGGTCTGATGGGCGCGCTCGCCGACTCCGCGCTGGCCGCCGGCGGCACGGTGATCGGCGTTATCCCGACGCGGCTGGTCGAGCATGAGATCGCGCACGCCCACCTGACCAAGCTGCACATCGTCGAGACGATGCACGAGCGCAAGGCGCTGATGGCCGAGCTCGCCGATGCCGTGATCGCGCTTCCCGGCGGCACCGGGACGCTCGACGAGTTGTTCGAGCTGTTCACGTGGAAGCAGCTCGGGCTGCATCGCAAGCCGCTCGGCCTGCTCGACGTCGACGGCTACTGGCAGCCGCTGCTCGCGTTCCTCGAGCACGCGGTCAACGAGCGGTTCGTGCGGGCTGAGCATGTGGGGATGCTGCTGGTCGAGCGGAGCCCCGCCGCGCTGATCGACCGGCTCGCCGCCGACAGGCACCGCGCCGTCGACAAGTGGCTCGACCGCCCCGCCGTCGACCGCGAACGCCCGCTGGTCGACTAGCCCGTGCCGAAAACGCGGTCGCCGGCGTCGCCCAATCCGGGACGGATGTAGGCATTCTCGTCGAGCTCGCGATCGACCGCGGCCGTCCAGATCCGGACGTCGGGGTGCTCGGCCTGGACCGCCGCGATCCCCTGAGGGGCCGAGACGAGGCACACGAGCTCGATCTGCCTGGCGCCGGCCTTCTTGAGCTTCGCCAGCGCGTGCACCGCGCTCCCGCCTGTGGCGAGCATCGGGTCGAGCACGTACACGCGCGAGGTCGGTAGCCGGGGCGGCAGCCGCTCGTAGTAGTCGATCGGGACGTGCTCCTCCTCGTCGCGATAGATCCCGACATGGCCGACGCGGGCATCCGGGAGCAAACGAAGGAAACCCTCGACCATCCCGAGGCCGGCGCGCAGGACGGGCACGACCGCGACCTCGTCGGCGAGTCTTGAGCCGGTTGTTTCTTCGAGCGGCGTCTGGATCGTGACGTCCTTGAGCGGCAGCTCACGTGCGACCTCGACGGCCATGATCGCCGCGGCCTCGAACAGGGCCTGGCGGAAGTCCCCGTGGGACGTCTCGCGGTCGCGCATCACCGACAGGCGATCGGCGAGGACGGGATGGTCGACGATTGTGAGCGTTTCGGGCACGGCTGCGATGCTATCCGCCATGGCGCGAGTCAACATCGAGCTCAAAGCCCGCGATCCTGATCCGTCGGGAACGGCCGCGCGTTGCCTCGCCCTCGGGGCCTCAGACCAGGGCGTGCTAGCGCAGAGCGACGCTTACTATGCCTCCCGGCGCGGACGGCTGAAGCTCCGCGTCGAGGAGGGAGCCCTCGGCGGTGAGCTGATCGCGTACGGGCGGCCGGACGCTCGCGAGGCGTCGCAGAGCCGGTATGTGCTGGCGCCGGTCGCGGCGCCCGACGAGCTGGCCGAGGCGCTCGACGCCGCGCTCGGGACGGTCGTGGTCGTATCGAAGCGCCGACGCCTGTTCTTGTGGGACGGCGTGCGGATCCACCTCGACGAGGTCGACGGACTGGGCTCGTTCATCGAGTTCGAGGCGGTCCTGCCGGATGCAGGCGACCTCGCGACGGCTCGCGCGAAGGTGGCGCGGCTGCGGACCGAGTTGGGTGTTGCCGACGACGCGCTGGTTTCGGTTGGGTACGCGGACCTGCTGCTCGACGGCGCGCAGGCGCTGCTGCGCGCGGCTGACCAGGCGATGCAGAACGCGTACGCGCCCTACTCGGAGTTCAAGGTCGGTGCCGCGGTCCGAGGTGCCAGCGGCGCGATCTATGCCGGCGCGAACGTCGAGAACGTGGCGTACCCCCAGGGGCAATGCGCCGAGGCGTCGGCGCTCGGGGCCCTGGTGACCGCCGGCGAGACGTCGATCACGGCCGTCGCGGTAGTCGCCGAGCGCCTCGAGATCTGCCCGCCGTGCGGAGGCTGCCGGCAGCGGCTGTCCGAGTTCGGCGACGCCTCGACGCCGGTGTACCTCGGGACGACAGCGACCACCCTGGGCGAACTGTTGCCCGGAGCGTTCGACCGCGGGGCGCTCGCGTGAACCTGGGCGCCCCACGCGTCGGGATCGTGCTCGGATCGGGCCTGGGGGCGGTCGCGGACGCGGTCTCGGACCCCGTGGTCGTCGGATACGAGGAGCTGCCGGGCTTTCCGCGTCCGACGGTTTCCGGACATGCTGGACGAGCCGTCCTCGGTTCTATCGGGGGCGTGCCGGTCGCGGTGCTCCAGGGGCGGGCGCACCTGTACGAGGGCGGGGATCCTGAGGCACTCCGCGTCCCGGTCCGCGCGTTGCGGGCCGCCGGGGCCTCGGTACTGGTGCTGACGAACGCCGCCGGGTCGCTGCGCGCTGACGTTGGACCCGGGTCGCTGATGGCGATCACCGATCACATCAACATGACCGGCGTGAACCTGCTCGCTGGGCCTAACGACCCATCGATCGGGCCTCGGTTTCCCTCGTTGCGCGATGCCTACGACCCCGCCCTGGTGGCGGTTATGCACGAGTCGGCCCGCGAACTTGGGCTCTGTCTCGCCGAGGGCGTCTACGTGGCCGTTGGCGGGCCCAGCTTCGAGACGCCGGCCGAGATCCGCGCGTTCCGCGTGCTGGGCGCCGACGCGGTCGGGATGTCGACCGTCCAGGAGACGATCGTCGCCCGCCACTGCGGCCTGCGCGTCGCCGCGGTGTCGGTGATCACGAACCTTGCCGAGGGCATGACCGACGAGCCGTTGTCTCACGACCAGACGCTCCGGGCGGCGGAGGAAGGCGCCGGCGAGCTGGCCCGGCTGCTGCTCGGCTTCATCCCCCGCCTGTCCGCGGATGTCGATGGCGATGCTGGTAGCTGAGCTCATCCGGCGAAAGCGCGACGGCCTCGAGCTATCGCCCGACGAGATCACGTCGCTCGTTTCCGGGATCGCGGACGGGACCGTCACGGACGCCCAGGTCGGCGCGTTGGCGATGGCGATCCTCTGGCGCGGCATGAATGCCGGCGAGCGGGTGGCCCTCACGGGGGCGATGACGCGCTCGGGAGACGTGCTCGAGTGGTCTTCCGCGGGGCTTCCCGGGCCGATCCTGGATAAGCACTCGACCGGAGGCGTGGGCGACAAGGTCAGCCTCTTGCTCGCGCCGATCGTGGCGGCGTGCGGGGCTTACGTCCCGATGATCTCGGGCCGCGGGCTCGGCCACACCGGCGGCACGCTCGACAAGCTCGAGTCGATCCCGGGCTACGAGGTGGTGTTGGAACCCGACCGGTTGCGCGCCGCGGTGGCGCGAGTCGGCTGCGCGATCGTCGGGCAGACCGCTCGCCTGGCCCCAGCCGACCGGCGGCTGTACGCGATCCGCGACGCCACCGGGACGGTCGATTCGATCCCGCTGATCATCGGCTCGATCCTGTCCAAGAAGCTCGCCGCGGGGCTCGACGCACTCGTGATGGATGTCAAGTTCGGCTCGGGCGCTCAGTTCCCTGATCTGGACCGGGCCCGGGAGCTCGCTCGAGCGATCGTCGAGGTCGCGGTCGCGAACGGCATGGCGACCGTCGCGCTGCTGACCGACATGAACCAGGTGCTCGGCCGGACCGCGGGCAACGCGGTCGAGGTACGGGAGTCGATCGAGCACCTGACCGGCGACGCTCGGGACGAGCGGTTGCTCGAGGTAACGCTCGCGCTGTCCGCGGAGTTGCTCGTCCTGGGGGGGTTGCATGCCGATGTCACGGCCGCGCGGAAGGCCGCTCTGGGCGCGCTTGAGAGCGGACGCGCGGCCGAGCGGTTCGGTGCGATGGTCGTCGAACTCGGCGGACCTTCTGACCTGCTCGATGCCCCGTCGCGTCACCTACCGGGCGCGCCGGTGGTCCGGCCAATCGAGCCCGGTTTTGCGGGCGTCGTGTCCGCGATCGATGTCCGCGCGGTCGGGATCGCGGTCGTCAACCTCGGCGGCGGCCGGGCGCGCGAGGACGACGTCGTCGACCACAGCGTCGGGCTGACCGAGGTGGCGGCGCTCGGCGAGCGGGTCGAGCCGGGCGGGCGGCCGCTCGCGCTCGTGCACGCGCGCGACGACGACAGCGCTCGCCGGGCCGCCGACGCGGTGCGCGCCGCGTTCGTACTCGGCGACCCGCCCGGCGAGATCCCCGGCCCGGTGGCCGAGATTCAGCGGACGGTGTAGACGCCTGTTGAGACGGCGTGGTAGCCCTTCGCGCCGATGCTGCGCGCGAGCGCGCTCCGCGGGTCCTCGTTGCTCGCGAGTCGTTCGAGCGCTTGGGCGAAGTCGTAACGCGGGGCCCAGCCGAGCTCGCGCCGCGCGAGGTCGTTGACGTACACGCGCTCGATCGACGGGAACATCCGCCATCCGCGGGCGGCGTATATGTCGGCGTAGTTCGGGAAGCGGTCTCTGATGAGAGCCGGCAGGTCGCGGCGGATGTTCGTCAGATCTTGCTCCGTGAACGGGGTCGTCGCGCTGATCACGTAGCGGCCAAAGCCGATCTCGGGCGCCTTTTCGAGGGCCAGCAGGTGGGCGGTGACGACGTCCTCGAGGTCGACCCGCCGGTAGAGCAACTCGTTGACCTTGATGTTGAGGTCGTCGTAGGTGCTGCGGACGTCGTCGCGATCGTCCGGCTCGGGGAAGAAGCGCGAGGTGCGGAGGATCAGGCACGGCAGCCGGTGGTCCTGCCACGTGAGCTGACACAGATCTTCCGCGGCGGTCTTGGTCGCGCCGTAGATGTTCCGCGGAACCGGGACGACGTCCTCGGTGATCCAGGCCGCCGGCTGCCCGTCGGCCGGCGTGAGGGCCCGGCCGAACGCGCTCGTCGTGCTCGTGAACACGAACCGTCCGACGTCGGCCGCGACCGCCTCCTCGAGCAGGTTCAGCGTGCCGGCGATGTTCGTCTCGACGAAGTCCACACGGCCGTGCGACCTCACGTGCGGCTTGTGGAGCGTCGCGGAATGCACGACGGCATCGACGCCGGCGACGCATCGCCGGACGCAGAGGCGATCGGCGATCGATCCGACGACGCTCGTCGCCGGCGAGGGAAGCACGTCGAGCCCGATGACCTCGTGGCCCTCCTCGCGCAGAACGCCGACCAACGCCTCGCCGAGGTGACCGGAGCTGCCGGTGACGAGAATCCGCATCTAGGTATCGATATCAGACCAGCCTGATACAACCTCGGACCCATGTCGTCTGGTGTCGCCAAGGCCGAGTTGCACGTCCACCTCGAGGGCACCGCCCCGCCTGAGTTGGTGCGGCGGCTCGCGGCGCGGAACGGCCTGGCGCTGCCTGAGGCGCTGCTGGGCGACGACGGGCGCTTTCGGTACACCGACTTCCTCGACTTCCTGCGCACGTACGACATGGCCGCGAGCGTGATCCGCACCGGCGAGGACTATCGCGACATCGTCTATGAGTACCTGTGCTCCTGCGCCCGCGGCGGCGCGATCTACGTCGAGCTCACCGCCTCGCCCGACCACGCCGCGCTCGTCGGGCTGAGCGACTCCGAGCACCTCGGCGGGATCGCCCAGGGGATCGACGACGCCCGTCGCGACACCGGGATCGAGGGGCGGATCCTGATTTCGGCCGTGCGGAATTTCGGGGTCGAGCAGGCGCTGCGCGTCGCGCGTCACGCCGCCGAGCGCCCGCATCCGTACGTCGTCGGCTTCTCGATGGCCGGCGACGAGGCCGGGTTTCCCGCCGGCGATTTCGCCGAGGCTTACGCGATCGTCGCCGACGCCGGGCTCGGGTGCACGATCCACGCCGGCGAGTGGGCCGGTGCCGACAGCGTCCGCGCTGCGCTATCGCTGCCGGTTACGCGAATTTCGCACGGGGTCCGCGCGATCGAGGATCCGTCGGTCGTCGCGGAGTTGGCGGGGCGCGGGACGGTCCTCGAATGCTGTCCGACGAGCAATGTGGTCCTGGGCTTGTATCCCTCGTACGAGGACCACCCGCTGCCGGCGCTGCGATCCGCGGGCGTCAGGGTCACCCTCGGCTCGGACGACCCCCCGTACTTTGGCGCTTCGATCGAGGGCGAGTACGAAGTGTGCTCGGCACGGATGGGCTTCAGCGACGATGTCCTGCGCGACGTCACGCTGACCGCGATCGACGCCGCGTTCTGCGATGAGGGGCTTCGCGCGGCGTTGCGCACCCGCGTCTGAGTCAACCCTTCGTCCGTTTGCAGTAATTGTCACTTAAGGTCCGCTCGGGCGGGCGCGATCCAGCCCCCATGGAAACCAACGACGACGTCACACGCGTCCTCACCTCCGCGCTGATCCGGCGCATGACCGATGACCAGATCAATCGGGTCATCGGCGAGCTCGAGTACATCGCGGAGGAGCGCGGCGACCGGAACGGCGACAGCGCTCAAACGCAGGCCGCGCAGGTCCTCGTTGCAGCCCTCGAGAGCCGGCGTGAACGGCGGAACGGTGGCAGCGTGCCGCCGCCGTCGCTCAACGGGGCTCCGGCGGTCGCCGAGGCGTAACTCCGAGAATCCGGCTGCGGCGTGGCTGGCGTGCGTCAGCCATAGGTGCGTCCCACGCCGCCGCCGCCGTGCATACGGCGCGACATTTCAGACGCGAGCCGCAGATGCTCGAGCGTCCGCTCGCCGGCCAAATCGATGAGTTGGGTGGCGCACCGCACATCGCGGGGGTCCACCGACTCAAGGGCCGTGGCGATCGTCCCGCACAGCATCTCGAGAACAACCGCCCCGTGTTCCTCCCCGGGGTAGGCGTCATCTGGCAGCGCGTCGATGAGGTCCGACGCTAGCTCGCTCAGCATCATCCCCGTGCCGAGCAGCTTGTGCACAAATCGGTCGATGTGTTCGCTCATCACTGAAAAGAGCCTCGAGGGGGCTCGAGTTCTCCCCCCTCTTGCTCCACATGCGGCCCCTGAGGTCGCGTCGCACGGGTCGTTGCGGTGGGTCATAAGTCCCCACTCGACGCCGGTCTCGCGCCGAACGTGGATTCGGGCACGTATGTGGGTCACTTGGCCGATCTCGGCGCCAGGACGTCGTCGAGTGCGCGGTTATGACCCACGCCACACCCCCGCGGCCCGAGCGGACGATTCCGCCGGAGACCGCGGTTGTCATAGCATCGGTGCTGTGATCGAAACACCGGGAACTGAGACACAGCAGCAGCAGGACGGACACGAGCAGCAACGCCGCCCCGCGATCGTCGCCGTCGACGACGAGCCCGCGGTCCTCGCCGCGGTGGCGCGCGACCTGAGGCGCGGGTTCGGGGAGCGCTACCGGATCATGCGCGCCGGCTCGGGTGACGACGCGCTCGACCTGCTCAAGCAGATACGCGCGCGCGGCGAGCAGGTGGCGCTGCTGGTGGCCGACCAGCGGATGCCCGGACTGTCCGGCACCGACTATCTGGTCCGGGCGCGCGAGCTCGTGCCCGAGGCCAAGCGCGTGCTGCTTACCGCATACGCGGACACGGAGGCGGCGATCCAGGCGATCAACGAGGTGTCACTCGACTACTACCTCCTGAAGCCCTGGGATCCGCCCGAGGAGCAGCTGTTTCCCGTCGTCGAGGATCTGCTCACCACGTGGGAATCGGGCGCGGCGCTCGAATCGGGCGGGGTGCGCGTGATCGGCCATCGCTTCTCCAAACAGTCGCACGACCTCCGCGACTTCCTCGCGCGCAATCGTGTGCCGGCGCGGTGGCTAGACGTCGAGCGCGACAGCGAGGCGCGCGAGCTGCTCGCGGTCGCCGGCGTCGAGGCCGATCGACTGCCGGTCGCGCTGCTCGAGGATGGATCGGTGCTCGAGCGCCCGACGATGCTCGAGCTCGCGGAGCGGCTCGGGATCTCGGCGCAGCCGATCGGGGATCACTACGACCTGGTGATCGTCGGGGGTGGCCCGGCCGGGCTCGCCGCCGCGGTGTACGGCGCCTCCGAGGGCCTGCGGACGGTGATGGTCGAGCGCGAGGCGCCGGGCGGGCAGGCGGGCCAGTCGAGCCGGATCGAGAACTACCTCGGCTTCCCGGCGGGCTTGAGCGGCTCGGACCTCGCCCGGCGGGCGACCGATCAGGCGCGCCGGCTCGGCGCCGAGCTCGTCACCGTCCAGGAGGCGGTTGAGTTGCGCGTCGAGGGATCGGGGCGTCTGGTCGAGCTGACGGGCGGGGGCATACTGAGCGCCAATACGATCCTCGTCGCCTCGGGGGTCTCGTATCGCCAGCTCGACTGCCCAGGCTTCGCCGAGATGACCGGCGCCGGGATCTACTACGGCGCGGCGCTCACCGAAGCCCGCGCGTGCGCCGACCAGCATGTGTTCGTGATCGGCGGCGCGAATTCCGCCGGGCAGGCCGCCGTGTACTTCAGCGGCTACGCGGGACGGGTCACGATGCTGATCCGCGCCGACTCACTCACGAAGTCGATGTCGCAGTACCTGATCGAGCAGATCGCGGGGATCCCGAACATCGAGGTCAGAACGCGATCCCAGGCGGTCGCCGCGGAGGGACTGGACGGCCATCTGAAAGCGCTGCGGATCCGCGGTCCCGGTGGCGACGAGACGCTCGAGGAGGCCGATGCCTGCTTCGTGTTCATCGGGGCGTCTCCCCGAACCGACTGGCTCGACGGGGTGGTCGCGCGCGACGAGCGGGGGTTCATCCTTGCCGGGCCCGACGTCCGCGATCACGGCTGGCCGCTGTCCCGTGACCCGTACGCACTCGAGACGAGCGTGCCCGGCGTGTTCGTCGCCGGCGACGTTCGCGCGCGCTCGATCAAGCGCGTGGCGAGCGCCGTCGGAGAAGGATCGATGGCGGTGTCGCTGATCCACGAGTACCTCGCGAGCGCATGACCGAGCCCGAGCGGCCCACGCTCGAAGAGCTACGCACGGTCGACCTGTTCGACGAGCTCGACGACGAGCAGCTCGAGCGTTGGCGCGAGGTGTCCGAGATCCGCGACCTGCCCGCCGACGCCGTCGTGGCCGAGGCGGGCCAGACCGCCGAGTTCATGTTGCTATTCCGCGGTGTCGTCCAGGGTCTGGTGGTCGAGGCAGGCCGGGTCGAGCCGATCACCCGCCAGACCGCGCCCACCTGGATGGGCGCGATCACAGTGCTCACTGAGACGGGTTACGCCGGCGAGATGCGCGCGGTGACCGACGTCCGCATCGCCGGGATCGCCGCCGAGGACTTCACCCGGCTCGTGACCAGTCAGCGTCCGGTGTTCAGACGGGTCATGCGCGCGATCCGTCCGGTCGCAACCAGGATCGCCGCGCGCGAGCAGAACCGGGAGCGCTTGGCATCGCTCGGGACGATGGCCGCGGGGCTCGCTCATGAGCTGAACAACCCGGCCAGCGCGGCGCGGCGCGCCGCCTCCGACCTCGCCGACGCACTTGACGTGCTGGCCTCGACGATCGGGCTGTTCGTCGAGTCGGGCGTCGAGCGCGCCCAGGCCGAGGAGCTGGTGATTCTCCAGCGCGAGGCGATGGAGCGGGCCAGCGCACGAGACGCCCTGTCCGCGCTTGATGCTGCCGACGCCGAGGATGAGCTGCTCGAAGCGCTCGAGCGCCTGGACGTCGGCGAGCCGTGGCGGCTGAGCGAGCCGCTCGTCGCCGCCGGCATCGACGCGGCGTGGCTCGATCGACTGGCCGAGATCGCCGGACCGGGGACGAGCGCCGCGATCGCGTGGATCGCCGCGTCGCTGACGACCCGCGGGCTCGCCGCCGAGATCGCCGAGTCGACCGAACGGATGAGCAAGCTCGTCAAGGCGATCAAGGCATACGCATTCATGGACCGCGGCGAGCTCGTCGAGACCGACGTACACGAAGGCCTCGAGACCACCCTGCTCGTCCTCGGGCACAAGCTCAAGCACACCTCGATCGAGGTCCATCGCGACTACGACCGCTCGCTACCGAAGATCACCCTCCGCGGCTCGGAGCTGAACCAGGTCTGGACCAATCTCCTGGCCAACGCGATCGAGGCCCTCGGCGACGCGGGCACGATCGACATCGCCACTGTGCGCGACGGCGCCTGCGCGCGCATCGACATCGTCGACAACGGCCCGGGGATCCCCGAGAACATCCGCTCCCACGTCTTTGACCCGTTCTTCACCACCAAGAGTGTCGGCGAGGGCACCGGCCTCGGCCTCGACACCGCCCGCCGGATCGTGACCGAGCGCCTCAACGGCTCGATCACCTTGGAGTCAGAGCCCGGGCGTACCGTGTTCCACGTCTGGCTTCCGCTGAACGGCGCTCATTAGCCTCAGTTCGCAACCACCAGGTCCTGGGCGTCGAAGACCAGCTCAAGGAGGTTGTTAGCTTCGCTCGATATGCCCTCCGGACGAAAAGCTAGCGCCAACTCCATGTACTCCTCGACGTCCCGGAGGTCCTTTACGACTACGTTCGGGTTGCTCCTGGCCCAGGGGCGTGCCGCAAACGCCACTCCAAGGCCTTGCGCAACGAGGTCGACGATCACAGCAATTGACGTCGCATGGGCCACGATCCGGGGTGCGAACCCAGCCTCATGACAGATGCGAAGGAAACCAGGGCGAACGCTGGCGACATCCTCCTGCACCGGTAAGACAAACGCCTGGTTCGCGAGATCGCTGATCGAGAGGTCACTAAGCCAGGACAGCGGACTGTTCCGACTGACCGCCACGCAGATCCGTTCCAGGAGGACCGTGCGCAGTTCCACTCCTGGTGGGGGTTCATCCCGTCGCAGAATGGCTAGGTCCAGCGTGCCCGACTCCACGGCTCGCGCGAGCTCTGAGGACTTCAGTTGGTGGCATACGATCGACACGCCGGGATACCGTTCACGGGCGCTCTTGAGGAGATTCGGCAGCACCTCAAACGTCGCTGCATCCACGAAGCCGATCGCGACGGTTCCTGTCTCGCCGCGACCTGCGCGGCGGGACATTTCACAAGCCACCGAGATCGACTTGCGGAGCCCTTGCGTCTCTGACAAGAGCACGCGTCCCGCATTCGTGAGCGAGGTCACTCCCCGGTGATCACGTTCAACGAGCGGGCACCCGATTTCTCTCTCAAGGCGCGCCAGCGCTTGACTGAGCGCCGGCTGCGACAGGTGGAGCCGCGTGGCGGCACGCCCAAAATGCAGCTCGGCTGCGAGTGTCTCCATGTAATGCAGATCGCGAAGCTCCACATCCCTCTCCTGGTCCACGTCGTCTCAAGGGGCCACCACGAAGGCTATTTGATCGGAGATGCCGTCTTGATCAAGACGATCAAGTCGTAGGCGACACCCAGTCGGGCGTCGGGAGGGCACTACCGAAGCGCGCGCCCGACACGTTGCCCGCCAGATCCTCGAGCGCGGCCGTCTCGTCTTCAGAGAGCACGAGCGCGTCGGCCCGCGCGTTGCTCCGGACATGCGCCTCCCGCCGGGTGCCCGGGATCGGGACGATCCAGGGACGGCGAGCAAGCAGCCATGCGAGCGCGACCTCTGCCGGCCCGGCATCATGGTTGGTAGCGATCCGGCGGACGGTTTGTGCCAGCTTCAGGTTGGCCGCGAGATGCGCGGGCCCGAGCCGCGGGTACCGGGTTCCGTCTGCTCGCGTGTCGCTGGGATCCGGTTTCCGCGCCGGGTCCAGTTCGCCCCCGAGCAGCCCGCGACTGAGCGGCGAGTAGGCCATGAAGCCGATGCCGAGCTCCTCGCAGGTGTCGAGCACCTCCGTCTCCGCTCCTCTTTCCAGGACCGAGTACTCGCTTTGCAGGACCGCGATCGGATGAACCGCGGCGGCCCTGCGGAGGTCCGCGGGCAGCGCCTCGCACAGTCCGACGTACCGCACCTTGCCCGCTTGCACGAGTTCCGCCATCGCACCGACGGTCTCTTCGATCGGTGTGTCTGGATCGACTCGGTGCTGCAGGTACAGGTCGATGACGTCGACGCCGAGACGCCGCAGGCTCTGCTCGCACGCTTGGTGTACGTAGTCGGCTCGACCGCTGATCCGCAGCGGCCGGCCGGCCGGATCGAGGACGTTGCCGAACTTCGTCGCGACGATCGCCTCGTCACGGCGGCCCCGGATCGCCGTCCCGAGCAGTCGCTCGTTATGTCCGGAACCGTAGACATCGGCGGTATCGAGGAGGTTCATCCCGAGATCGAGCGCGACGCCGATCGCGCGGAGCGCTTCGTCCTCGGCGGCCTCCCCGTAGAGCCCGGACATGGGCGCGACGCCCAGGCCTATCGCCCCGACTTCCGGACCGTTCCGTCCCAGCTTCCGCTCGGTCAGCACCGGAGGCACCGGCTACGGCGCTCGCGACTTTTCGCCCACCGCCGCCGCCACCGGCCCCTCCACCGCCTCCTGCTGGTCGCTCGCGGCGACCGCGCGCGACCGGGCCCACACGGCTCGCTCGACCACCCCACGGAGCCGACCGAGGCCGACGGCGAGCAGGAGGATCACGCCCGTGGCGATCTGCTGGTAGAAGGTCTGCACCTGCATCAGGGCAAGCCCGTTCGAGACGGCACTCAATACAGCCACGCCCAGGAGGCTTCCGGGGATGCCGCCCGACCCACCGGTCAAGGCGGCGCCTCCGAGGATCACGGCCGTGATCGACTCGAGTCCGATCGTGCTCGCCACCGTGGGCGCGCCGGCCAGCAGCTGCTCGGCCAGGATAACGCCGGCAAACGCGGCGAACCCGCCGCTGATCACGTATACGGTCACCGTGATCAGGTCGGTGCGGAGCCCGGCCAGCCGAGCGGCCTCGCGGTTGCCGCCCATTGAATAGAGCATCCTCCCGAACACGGAGTATCGGAGAACGACGAACGTCACCAGGCTCATTCCAGCCATGACCCACACGTACACCGGAATACCGAGGGCGTTGTTGTCGAGGCCCGCCTGATTCGGGTTATTCAGTGTGATCGTCACCCCGTTCGTGACTGTGAATGCGAGTCCCTGGGTGATCGACACGGTCGCGAGTGTCGTGATCAACGGATTGATGCCCAGACGCGTGATGATCGCGCCGTTGGCTACACCGATCGCCATGCCGGACAAAACGGCCAGCGCGATCGCTTCGGGGGCGCTGAACCCATGGTTGCACGCCGAGACGTAGACGATCCCGCCGAGAGGCGCTGCCCCGGCCACTGACAGATCGAACCCGCCGGAGATCAAGACCAGCGATTGACCGAGCGTGACGACCGCAAGCGGCGCCGCGTTCGACAGGATGTTGACCGCATTCGATCCGACGAAGAAACGGGAAGACTCGATGGTGAAGAAGATCACCAGCAGGATGAAGAAACCCCCGACGCCGAGCAGCTGCGTTCCCTGAGCCGCGAGCCCGGCTGCTGTCTGACGGGACACTCTTGGTCCCCTGTGCGCGATCGTTGTCATTCGTCCGCCTCCGTCCCGGTCGCGAGTGCAAGAGCGTTGCCCTGGGTGAGCGCTCCATCCGTCAATTCACCGACGATCGAGCCGTCCCGGATGATCACCAGACGATCGCTCACAGTCACGGCCTCCTCCACGTCTGATGTCACCCACAGAACAGATCTCCCGCCCCGCGCCTCGCCTCTCACGTATTCGTGAATCTGCAATCGTGTGCCCACGTCGACGCCGCGAGTTGGCTCGTTCAGCACCAGAACGGCCGGCTCGGTCGCGAGCCGGCTCGCGAGCAGAACCTTCTGCTGGTTCCCGCCGCTCAGCGAGCTGACCTCCTGCGTCGGGGACTGGGAGCGAATCCCGAGGCGCTCACGCCATTGCTCCGCAAGGCCGCGCTCCGCGGACCTCCTGATGAAGCCCGCCCGGTCGACCCGATCCAGGACCAGCATGCTGATGTTCGCCTGGATGCTCATACCGAGGACCAGGCCGTCGCGCTTACGTTCCGGTGGCACGTAGCCGACGCCGGCGGACTGCGCCGCGCGTGGGGACGCAAACGGCTCGCACGTCTTTCCGAGCAGCATCATGCTGCCCTCGAACCCGCCGACTCGGCCGCCGAGCGCGCCGGCGATGAGGTCCGCGCCCGACCCGCGCACGCCGAACAGTCCGAGGATCTCGCGCTCCCTAAGCTCGAGGTTGGCGTCGACGATGTTGGGAAGCCCGAGACGCGTCCACCCCTCGAGCCTCAAGACAACCGGGCGGGCGCCCTCGCCGTGTGCGAAGGCCTCCGATGAGGTCCGACGCAGCTCGGTGCCGAGCATCGCCCGGATCACCTCGCGCGGTGTCGTGACCGCGGCGTCCATTTCGGCGGCCACGATTCCGTTGCGCAGCACGAGGATGCGGTGCGCGACGTCCATGACCTCGTCGATGCGGTGCGAGATGAATATGACCCCGACGTGCGCGGCCGCGAGACCGCGAACGACCCGGAACAGGTTCCTGCTCTCGTCGCTGGTGAGCGCCGCCGTGGGCTCGTCGAGGATGAGGACGCTCGTGTCTCGGGCGAGCGCTTTCAGGATCTCCACGAGCTGTCGCTCCGCGAGCCCCATCTCGGTGATCGGCCGCCGGACATCCAGGCTGATCCCGAACCTGGCGGCGAGCCGCTCGGCCTCCGCACGCGCCAGCTTCCTGTTCGTGAAGCCGTGGCGATTGGGCCAGCGCCCGACAAGCAGGTTGTCGGCGACAGTGAGGTTGGGGAGATACTCGAGTTCCTGCGGGATGTAAGACATGCCCGCCTCGATCGCCTCGCGGGGCGAGCGGAGGCGCAGCGGCTGCCCCCGCAGGGTCAGCGAACCGCTGTCGGGCTGGACGACGCCGGCGAGGATCTTCGACAGCGTCGACTTCCCAGCGCCGTTCTCGCCCACCACCGCGAGGATCTCGCCGTCGGCCAAGTCGAAACTCACATCCTGAAGCGCCGCCTGCGGGCCGTAGTACTTGAACAACTGTTCGGCGGTGAGCAGCGACGCGTGAGGCGTACGTCGTTCGTCGCTCGAGGTGTCTGGCGCCGATTTCTCTGCGCTACTCAAGCTCCGAGCCTTTCGCCAACCTTGGTCCTACCTCGCCACTTCGAACTGCAGCGGGTGATGCGCGTGCCAGTCGGTGATGGTCTGATAGGCATCTCCGATGCGGAGGATCATCGCTTCGTCGAACGGCCGACCGAGCACCTGCATGCCGATCGGCAACTCATCGGAGTCGAACCCGACCGGGATGCTCACGCACGGAACTCCGATCACATTGGCGAGGAAGTTGTGATGGATGAAGCCCGAGAGGGCGCCGGACACCGTCTTGCCGGTCAGGTTCACGGAAAGCTCGTCCAGCGGCATCGTCGTCTCAGGGATTGCCGGCGCGACGATCGCGTCGAGCCGATTTTGCTCGAAAGTTGACCGTACGCGGTCCTGGATCACGCGCCGGGCCTTCTGCCCCCTGACGTACGCGGTCGCGAGCACCAGCTCACCGACCTCGATCATGCCGCGGGTCTCCCGGACGTAGTCGGCGCCACGCGCTCGCAGCAGGCTCTGATGCCATTCGCTCGTGTCGCCGAGCAGGACCGCCATCCCCGCCGGGACCACCAGGTCGAGGTCGTCGATCTCCACTTCGACGACGGTCGCCCCAAGCTCCTCGAGCTGTCCGATCGCTCGCTCGACGGCGGCGCGCACGTCGGGCACGACCTCGTCGTAGAAGTAGTACGCGCGCTCGACGCCGATCCGAACCCCGGTCAGATCCGGATCGAGCTCCGCTGCGTAGTCGTCGACGGGCTCGTCGAGCGCGCCTCTGTCGCTCCGGTCGAGCCGCCCGGCGATCACGCCGAGCATCAAGGCGCAGTCCCTTGCGGTCCGCGTCAGGCAGCCGACCGTGTCGAGCGTCGGGCTCATCGGGAACACCCCGGTGCGGCTGACCCGTCCGAACGTCGGCTTGATCCCGACCACTCCGTTGACCGCTGCCGGCACCCGGATCGAACCACCGGTGTCGGTGCCGATCGCGCCGTAAGCGGTTCCCGCTGCGACGGCTACCCCGGATCCCGCACTCGAGCCGCCGGGATAGCAGCGCTGATCCCAGGCGTTTCGCGTCGGGGGCGTGTCCTGGCCGTAGGCGAATTCGTGCGTGACCGTCTTGCCGATGATCACGGCTCCCGCGTCCCGCAGACGCCGGACGACGACCGCATCTCTCGTGGGTATGTATCCCTCGAGCGCCCGCGAGCCGGCGGAGGTTGGGAAGCCGGCCGTCTCGCAGAGGTCCTTCACCCCCACGGGGATCCCCTGCAGAGCGCTCCGGCTCTCGCCCTGGGCAAACAGCGCGTCGGCGGCTTCCGCCTGCTGCCGTGCCGATTCCGCCATCACGCCGACGTACGCGCGCAGCGCCGGCTCCGTCTCGTCGATCCGCTCGAGCACGGCTTCGGTGAGAGCGACAGAGGTCACGGCGCCCTCTCGCAGGAGCTCGGCGGCCTCCGCGATCGACCGCCAGTGAAGGTCGGCTAGTCCCATCTTGGATCCAGGGTGACGATCGGCTCGACTTCGGACAGATCGAGGCGGGAGAGACGGTCGGCGTCGCTGAGTACGTTCGTCAGATAGGCACCGACGAGCTCCACGTCGCCCTCCGGGATCTCGAGATCCGCGAACGACGCGAGCATGCGTATCAGGTCGCCGTCGACTGGAGGACGCATCACACCCTTATCCGCAGCAGGCTGCGCTGGGGCTGAGTCAACAACTCGTGACCGCCGTCGGTGACAACGACCAGATCTTCGGTGTGGTAGCACTCGCCTCGGTCGGTCGCCTTCAGCATCGGTTCGATCGCGAGGACCATTCCGGGCTCGAGTGGGACGCTGTTCCCCGGATGCAGGATCGGGGCCTCGTGCAGACCGGTGCCGAGACCGTGCCCAACGTGCGGCATCTGGAACGGCCGGTGCCGGCGCTCGAACTCCCCCTTTACCGCGAAGTAAAGATCGGAGGCCGGCCGTCCCGGCTCGACCAGGTCGAACCCGGCCTGCTGGGCGGCCAGGATGCATTGCAGCAGCTCCTCCTGCTCGTCGGTCGGGTCGCCGACCACGCCGGTCCGAGCCAGGTCGGAGTTGATCCTCTCGAAGAAGCGAGCTCCGAGGTCAACGCGCCAGATGTGGCCCGGCTCGAGCGCGCGGTCAACCGGATCGATGTGCGCGCCGAGCGCGCGTTCGCCGGACGCCAGGAACGTGAACCTCGGGGCTCCCGCGCTCAGGATCATCTTCGCGTTCATGTCCGCGGCCAGCGCGAGCTCGCTCGTTTCCGACGTGGCCGACTCGACCGAGCTCAGCACCGCGTCGAGGGTCGCCTGCGCCGCGTATCGGAGCCGCTCGATCTCGTCGGGCGACTTCACGCTCTGGAGCTCCTCTACCGCATCGTCGATCGGCACGAGCTCCACGTCGGGGAGCGCGTGTCGGATCCGCTCGTAGCCCTCGGCGGGGACCCGGCGGGCCTCGAAGCCGATCCGGTCTGACTGCACGCCGTGACTCTTCAGTATCCCGGCCAGCTCCTGATACGGATCCTGGGCGAACTCGACGTACTCATGGACGTCGGTGATGTCGGTCTGGCTCTCGACCATTCCGGTCTCGATGTCGCATACGAGCAAGGCGTCCTTGCCGCCCGGGAATGAGAGGTAGAACGCGGGGCGATCCGGCAGCATCATCTGCGTCAGGATGTTGGTCCCCGCCAGATACGACACCGCCTGATACGAGCTCAGCACCGTCGCCTGCAGATTCTCGCTGCCCATCAGCGCCTGCAGGCGCCCACGCTGCAGCGCGCAGCCGTTGGTCGTGTTAGTCGTCTCTATTGCCATGTCAATCGACCTCAGGCGACCGAGTCAGACGGCGCTGACAAGCCGGCGTGGACGTGCAGTTCATTGCGCATTGAGCCCCTTGATCTTGAGGAACTTTTGGAGGATCCCGGTCTTCGCCAGGTATTCGTTATCAGGCACGAGCGCAGGCAGCGTGATCGGGTTGTCCTGCGCGTTGTAATACTCGTCGACCGTCTGCTTGGTCAGCCCGACTTCAGGCGACGGCGTCAGCATCGGCGGAGTTACACCCTGGTGGATTGCGGCTGCCTCGGCCAGGACATACGGACCCCAATCCTGGATGAACTCTGAGTTCTCGAACACCCAGTTCGGGTCGGTCCGCAGCTCGTTGAGCCCCTCGGGCTCGGCCGCCAGTCCTCCGGTAAGTACTCGACCCTTCCCCCAGCCCGCCTGGGTCAGGGCTCGGTAAGCCCCGAGGTCGCAGTCGTCATCAGAAGCGTAGAGCAGGATGTTGTTGCTCTTCGGGATATCGCCGACGATGTTCTTCGCCGCTGCGTACGCGCCGTCGAGCGTGCTCTTGCAGTCGATCTGGATCGCCCGGGTGCCGCCGATCGTCGTCGTGGTGGCGGTGATCTGCGCCGGGGTGACCTGGACGAAACCGGGGAGATCCTTGGCGGCCTCGATGTAGAAGTAGCGAGGCCCGTTGTTGACCTCCACGCCGTTGGCCGCGGCGACGACCATGACGATCGTTGTGTTCTTCCCGTTCCAGCCGCGCTGCTTGGCGATCGGCAGGATCACGTTGGCGGCTTCCAAGCCCGCTTCCTCGTTGGAGAGGTTGAACCAGGCACAGCCCGGGATCTGCTGGTTGACCGCGAGGCACTTGATGTTGTTTCGCGTGAACTGTGCGCCGACCGATCGGCCCACTGCCACAACCGTGTTCCAGTCGATCGCAACATCCGGATGGCCCTGCACCATCAGCCCCGCGTTACGCAGAGCGGTTGGGCCGTCCAGTGCATTGTCATACTCGTTGATTCCCCAACCCAGCGCCTTCGCATCGGTCACGATCCCCGAGCTGACAGTCTTGAACAGCGCCACCTCGTCATCCGCGCTGCCGAATGTAACAGCTAGGTTCTTAGGTATTCCACTCGAGCTGCTCGACTGTGAGGTGGCACTCGCTGCAGCATTGGTGGCAGAAGTCGCACTGCCACTGCTGCTACTGCTGGACGACCCACACGCTGCAAGAGTCACTGACAAAGCAGCCACACAGATGGCCGCAACCACGCGCACGGACCTCATCCTCTCAACCTCCTCCTCGGGCACGTCGGGTTGTGACGTGCGATTGAACCAAAGGGTCCGTGCGATTGCTAATTCGCGTGACTTCGGCGGGTGATAAGTTCGGGTTATGAGGCGGTCGGCTCTCCCCGAATACTGCAGCTGCGCGAGGCGCGCGACTGTCGGCGCCGGCCGCCGTGACGCTTACTTACGTGCTGCTTGTAAGGCCTTCGGTGCCATGTCACGGACGTACGAGTTCTCGTCGGACTCGTACTCC
This sequence comes from uncultured Solirubrobacterales bacterium, assembly GCA_963755525.1. GTDB lineage: Bacteria > Actinomycetota > Thermoleophilia > Solirubrobacterales > Solirubrobacteraceae > Palsa-465. The sequence continues at coordinate 206,449 of CAVWKC010000037.1, forward strand.
GCGACGCTCCCCTCGGCGCGGATTACCCGCCGACCTCCGTCAACCCCAAAGGTAGGTGCGAGAGGATCTCCGGACCGCCCTGGCGGACGACGACGTCGTCCTCGAGCCGGATCCCGCCGACGCCGGGCTGGTATAGACCCGGCTCGATCGTGAGCACCGCGCCCTCCGGGAGCGGGTCGTTCCACCGAGGGACGAGGAACGGGGGCTCGTGGATCGAGAGGCCGATCGCGTGGCCGGCGCCGTGCAGGCAGGCGCCTAGGTCGCTAGCCGCCTCGATGAGCTTTCGTTGTGCTGCGTCGACGTCGCGGCCGGAGGCGCCGGGCTGGGCGGCGGCGTTGGCCGCCTGCTGGGCGTTGAGGACCACCTGCCACGTTTCTTTGGCCCATTCGGATGCAGGGCCGACGGTGGCGCAGCGGGTGAGGTCGCCCCAATAGCCGTCGAGGCAGGCCGACAGGTCCGCGCACACGACGTCGCCTTTTTGCAGCTCTCTTGGCCCCGGGTTGCCGTGCGGGTTGGCGGCGTTCTCGCCGAACAGGATCAGCGGGTGGGCGTCGGTGGCGCCCTGCTCGCGCAGGAACGACTCGACTCGCGCGTTCAGCGTCTGCTCGACTGTTCCGGGGGTGAGCCATTCAAAGGCCCGGCGCAGACCCTCCTGGACGAGCTCGCAGGCGGCGCGGATGCGCTCGATCTCGGCCGCGTCCTTCTGGACCCGAAGACCCATCACGAGCCCGCCGGCCGGGGCGAGCTCGAAGCCGTGGCGCTTGAGCGCGCTCGTGCGCGCGTAGATGATGTGGTCCTCTTCCACGCCTACGGTTTTTGCTCCCGCCAGTGCTTCTGTGAGCTCGGGGATCCCGTCGGATTCGGCGCCGTAGGAGATTCGGTCGAGCCGGTTGGGCGCGCCGTCGATCTGGCCGCGATCGAGCGCCGGCACGATCACCGCTGAGCGATCGGGCCGTACGACCACGCCGAAGAAGCGCTCCAGCTGCATTGGCTTGAAGCCGGTCAGGTACGCGATCGACTCGTCGCTGGTGATCAGAGCCGCCTCGAGGCCGGCCGCAGTGGCTGCCTCCAGCATGCGGTCGAGACGCATTTCGGCAGCGTTCGCCATAGACGCCGAGGGGTCGGTGCGTTCGGCGATGTTGGCCACTTGTCCTCCACCTTCCTCAGTAAAATTCTTTTGCTGCGGGCAAAGTATCACTGTGAGCAAAGAAAGTTCAACCAGAGAAGAACTCGAAGTCGGGGCCCTTCCGGGGACCGGGCTCGATCAGATCGGCCGACGGTTGAACGCGATGCGGCGGGCCCAGGGCGCCACGCTCGAGCAACTCGCCTCCGACAGCGGCCTGTCCACCGGCTACCTGTCCCAGATCGAGACCGGCGCGGCGATCCCCTCGCTGACCGCGCTCCAGCTGATCGCCGCCGAGCTCGGCGTCGACGTGACCGCCTTCTTCCCGGACGAGCGGACGCGGGGAACGCGGCTGATCCGGGCCTCAGAGCGCCACGAGTTCCGCGTCGACCCCGGATCAGGCGAGGAGTACGCCGTCCTGGCCGGCCAGGTTCACGACCGTGCGTTTTCCGCGCTCTACGCCAAGCATGAACCCGGCAGCGAGGGTAACGAGCGTCCGTTCCGCCACCTGGGTGAGGAATTCGGGCTCGTGCTGCGCGGAAGGCTCATGATCACAGTCGATGGGACCGAGTACGAGCTCGGGCCGGGCGATTGGATTCACTACTCCTCCCACCCCAGTCACTCCATCCGCGTCATATCCGATGAACCCGTGGAGGGCGTTTGGCTGCTGACGCCCGCGGTGATTTGACCGCAGGGCCGGCAACGGAGGAGTCGCTCGGCGCGCGGGTCGGCACCCGCCTTCGACAGCGCCGGCTCGAGCTCGACCGCACGCTGACGGAGGTTGCGGCCAGCGCCGATCTGTCGGTTGGCTATCTCTCGTCGATCGAGAAAGGGGGCAAGGTCCCCTCGCTCCCGGTCCTCGCGCGCTTGGCGCACGCGCTCGACATGTCACTCGCCGAGATCCTCCGCACCTCCGCCTCGAGCCACCTCTCCCGCGGCTCGCTGACCAGCCGCCTCGGCCAGGAGCGACTGAACGCCGAGGGCTCCCAGCTGCGAATCGTCCGCCTCTCGGGCAAGCCGGGCTCGCGCGGCAAGGCCCCGCTGGCGTTCGGTCGCGGTGACGTGTTCGTGTACGTGCACCACGGGCAGTTATCGATCGACGTCGACGGGAGCGTGTTCGAACTCGGATCCGGCGACGCGCTCCACGGCGACCGGCCCCGATCGATGACGTGGCGCGTCACCGGTGACGAGACCGCGACGAGCATCTGGGCAGCCGCGGCGCCACCGGGCCGCAGCGCAAGAGTTGACGGTCACTGACAACGCTCGCTGGGCTACCCACTGACCCTGATCCAACATAGGAGACTCACCCGGCCGCGCAGAGCGCAGCCGACCCGATCAGTCAGAAGATCGGCTTCGGTAGATGAGCATGAACAGAACGAAGATCAGCGCCGCCGTCACTGTCAGCAGCGTGCCTACCTCGGTGCCGTTGTAAAACGGCGGCTCGATCCGCTCGGCCAGAATGTGCGACTCGACCGTCCGCTGATGCCGCGCAGCCTCCGGTCTCGACGAATGTCGTAGACGTTTTCCGGCGACACCACGGCTCGCGCAGCGTATATTTGTGATCGCCCGTGCAAGGACGCACCGGGTTCACGACCCAGGAGTCGTCGACCGCCACGGGCACGCTCACGAGCATCGCCAGCTCGCCGCAGGTTGCGCTTCCGTCCGCCGACGGCTCGGGGACGATCATCGCGACACCCGGGACACTCGCCTCGGGCTCGTCGGGCAACACGGTTACGTTCACCTACACGGCGGCGACCGGTGGCACGAACGACGGCGAGATCACCCTGACCGTTCCTTCTGGCTTCTCCTCGCCGTCAACCACGGGCTTCGCTCCCGGGCACACCAGCTCTGACTGTGGCGCGGTGAGCGTCGCGGGCACCACGATCCAGATCACGGACGTCACCATCGCCGGCGGCTCGACGTGCACGATCGTCTACGGCTCGCAGGCGTCGGGCGGGCCGGGCGTGACAGCCCCGTCCTCGGTCGCTCCCTTCACGTTCGCATCCGAAGAGTCGTCGACTAGCGCGGGCAGCCTGACCAACACGGCCAGTTCACCGAACGTCGCCGTGGTTGCGCCCCCGGTCGTTCCCATCACCTCCCCAGTGCTGACGGTCACGGTCAACGGAAGCGGCACCGTCATTGGCGGTGGGCTGTCCTGCCCGAGCACCTGCTCGATGAGCTTCGCCCCAGGCACGTCGGTGGCGCTTACGGCGAAGCCGGCATCCGGATTCAAGCTGAGCTCGTGGGGTGGGGCGTGCAGCGGAACCGGGGCCTGCAGCGTGACGATGAGCACTGCGACCACTGTGACCGCGACGTTCGTCAAGCAGACCTCGCCGCCGGCGGCCAAGTGCATCGTGCCGAAGCTGAAGGGCGACTCGCTCGCCAAGGCGAAGACCCTGCTCGCCAAGGCCCACTGCTCCGTCGGCAAGGTAAAAGCGCCGAAGCTGCCGGCGGGCCACAAGACTCCGAAGTTGGTCGTCGGCTCGACCTCGCCGCGTGCCGGCTCGAAGCTCGCGAACCACGCAAAGGTCGGGATCAGCCTGGTGGCGGCGCCGGCGAAGAAGTAGGTCCGGGGAACCGCGAGTCCTACGCCCGGCTCGAGCGGGTTGTCTGAACGGCAGCCACAGATCCGCGATCGCGCTTCTCAGCACCGAGAGCACGAGTCAGCAGTCCCGGCTCTCCCGTTCGGATGATGATTCGCAGCGCGGGATTCGAACCCGCGACCTTCGGGTCATGAGTCGCCAGGCCACGAACATTTCATAGCGCAGTTCGCTCCGTAAGGATCCTCATCTATCCTTACAAAGCTCAGGAAGCTCTGAAAGGTTCGCGTGTCGACTTCAAGCATCTCCCAGCCTATCCCGACGGTCCCGCTCGGCCACGCCGAGAGGCGGCTGTGGCCCGCTGACCCGGGCGCCTACGGGGGTCGAAAGGCACGACGGCCGGGCGGGTACGAGGTCTTCATCCCGGATGAGATCTCAGGGCGCGACTTTACGCTCGACGGCGATGCCGTCGCGGCCGTAACCGAAGCGACCCGAACGCTGCAACATCTGGAGGCTTCGCCGCCACGTATCGCAACGCTGGGAGCGCTTGCGCAGAACCTGCTGCGCTCAGAGAGCGTGGCGTCCTCTCGGATCGAGGGCGTTCACCTTTCGCACAAGCGACTCGCGCGCGCCGCCTATCAGGCCGACAGGGGCCAGCGCGACCGGCGCGCCGCCGAAGTCCTTGGAAACGTCGAAGCGATGAGGCGCGCGATCGAGATCGGGATAGCTGGCAATCCGCTCACGGTTTCTGACATCGAGGACGTTCACCGGACACTGCTGCGGTTCACCGAAGACGCAGACATCGCCGGCGTCGTGCGGAAGGCGCAGAACTGGATCGGCGGGAACGACTACAACCCGATCGGCGCCGCCTACGTCCCGCCGCCGCCCGAGCATGTTCGGCCGCTGCTCGACGATCTCTGCGAGTTCGCCACCCGAACCGATCTCGCGCCGATAGTCCAGGCAGGGATCGTGCACGCACAGTTCGAGACCATCCACCCGTTCGCCGACGGCAACGGTCGCGTCGGCCGAGCGCTCATCTACGCGGTCCTTCGCCGCCGTGGCGAGATACCGAACTACATCCCCCCGATCAGCCTCATCCTGGCAGCGGAGCCGAAGGGGTACGTCGGCGGGCTCACTTTGTACCGAGAAGCCGACGTCAGCTCATGGATCGCGCAGTTCGCCGACGCGACTGGACGGGCGGCGACAGAGGCGGAGCGACTCGCCGACGAGGTCGAGCAGCTCCAATCAACCTGGCTCGACGACCTCGGCCAGCCACGCCGGGACGCCGCCGTCCGCCAGCTCATCAGTGCGCTGCCTCAGCAGCCCGTGATCGATGTCGCGGTCGCCCAGACGCTCACAGGCAAGTCGCACGTGGCGGTTGGTAAGGCTCTGCAAGAGCTCGAGCGCGCGGGAATCCTGCAAAGGCTCAACGAGCGCAAGTGGGGCCGCGTCTGGGAGTGCGACCAGCTGCTCGATCTGGTCGACAGCTTCGAGAAGAGCATCCGCACCGCACACCTGAGCAACCTGCCCCGGTGATTGCTCGCCGTGCGCGGTCATCGTTCCGGTAAGGTCCGATCCATGGCGATCGTGACCCGACCCGCGACCTTCGGGTTATGAGCCCGACGAGATTCGTCGGGCTGCGTGCTTCCGTGTCCGGCGGAGTATCGACCCGTACACAAGGAATGCCGGACTCGTCCGAGTCCCTGCTGGAAGGTCCGTCGTGCTTCGTTTGCCTCGCGTTTGAACGAGACCGCGGTTACTCGGACGTGCAGGGCGTTTCGTAGGTTCCGACTACATGCCGGCCCTGCGCTTTATCTCAGCTAAGTGCCGCCGCGCTGTCTGAGACCTTCTGCACAAGTCGACGCGACCCGGGTATCTGACGGAACCCGTGGTGGGCGTAAGAGCCGGCGGCTTGCTCGTCGATCGCGTCGACGACAACGAATCGCGCCGCCACCATCTCAGTCACGGCGATCACTCGTCCAAGCACCTCGGCCAGGAGCGCGCCGCCGATGCCCTAAGCGGCTCGACGACGAACGACACGCCGACTACCGCCGCACAATACCGCGAGCGGCTGCTGCACCAGGCGCAAGGGCGGGACTCGATTGCGCATCTTGGTCGAGCACGGACAACAGCTGATCGAAGAAGTCGGCAGGAACGACCGTCACGAGGTCACGCTCGAGGAGGACCTCGTCGGCACGCCGTTCCGCGGCAACGCGCACGAAGTCGCTCGCGGACTCTGCACCAGAGTCGCTGCATCCTCGATCCGCCTCGTGGACTCGGGCCGGATTCGGAACTCGAATCGGTTTGAAGCGCTCGCCGCCATATACGTACGATTGACGGTACCTGAGCGGCGCCCACCTCCGCTCAGCCGGGACAGCGACTCGACTAGCCTCCAGGCCGGTCCGGAGAGACAGCGGCTTCGTCATCCTGGCCAGGCCGCGCGCTCGGGACCGCGTGAGCTCCAGCGAGGACCTGCTCAACCTCGCTCCAGCGCTCCACCGAGACAACGACAGCGCGCATCCGGTTGCGCTGGGTGAGTACGAGCTTCTCGACCTCGCCGTCCTCGAGCTCGGTGAGCAGTGAGCCGAAGTCACGCATCGCCTCGCGGACGGTGCGGAGCTCATCGGTACGAATCCGGATCGAGGGCGGTTCGGGGGCCATCGCGCGACGGAACATAGACGCCTCTGTGGACGGAACGTGGGCATCCGTCGACGGATCGTCGACATTCCGTCCGACCCGTCTGCCACCGTCCGCTCCACGATGGCACCAGAAACGCGGGAGCCGCAAGTCGGACGGTTCAAGCCGTTCGCGTACCTGGCTACGCAGAACGCTGGACTTTATCGGCAGGTGATGCTGGCGTTCGTCACGGCGAAGCGGCGATTCGTCGTGCACATGCGCGCCGAGGACGTGGTGGCGGAGCTCGCCGCCGACGGGCCAAATGATCCAAGGGCCGTCACGGACGCGCTCGCCCAGCTCGTCGACTGGGGCAACCTGCGCGCCGATCCAGATACGAGCCGGGTGACTAGCGTCGAGGACTTCCACCGGGCCCGGTTCCTGTACCAGCTGACCCACGCTGGTGAAGCGGCCGAGCGTTCGCTCGCGGTGTTCGACGAGCAGCTGGGCCGTCGTGGGGCGCTGCAGGCGGTCGCGCTGGAGGACATCGCCACAGGTCTGCGCGCGCTCGACGAGCTCACGCACGACCCCGACCCGGACGTCGGCCGCACCGCGCTGCTGCTGCGCGACCTCGTGCGGCGGTGCGTGGATCTGGCCGACAACGCGCAGGCGTTCATGGGATCGCTGCAGAGAACGATCGATCTTTACGAGCTGGACGCCGAGGCATTTCGTGCCTACAAGGACCGCCTCATCGAATACCTCGAGCGGTTCATCAAAGACCTGACCGGCATCGGCGGCGAGATCGCCGAACTTCTCGGCGGACTCGACCCCGACCGTGTCGCCCGACTGTTGGCGCTTGTTGCACAACGGGACGCCGAGGACGTCGCGCCCGGCGCCGGCGCTGCCGAGGACTTCCGTGAGCAGGCGTTCGGGGGCGAGCTGACCGCGTGGCAGGAGCGGTGGGCCGGGCTTCAGCAGTGGTTCATCTCCTCATCCGAGCACCCGAGCCAGGCAAAGCTGCTGCGCGCCCGGGCGCGCAAGGCGATCCCGGATCTGCTGGCCGTCGTGGCGCTGCTGAACGAGCGTCGTGCAGGCCGCTCCGACCGCACCGCCGATTTCCGGGAGCTCGCCGTGTGGTTCGCGCAGGCGCCAGACGAGTCCGCGATGCACAGGGTGTGGCAGGCGACATTCGGATTGCATAGCTCCCGCCATCTGACGATCGACGCGGACACCGCGCAGGCCCGAGCGACCGTCCCGGTCGCTCCCGGCACACCGTGGCGTGAGGCGCCGCCATTGATGATCAGCCCGCGACTGCGGCGAACCGGCAGCTACGAGCGGCGGGGGAAGCCCAACCGGGTGATCGACCGCCGTGCAGAGCGCGGCAAGCTCTCCGAACGAGCCGCCGCCGAGGCTGAGCAGACCGCCGCGGCTCGTGCCCGGCTGGTCACCGAGCACCCGATCCGGTTAAGCCACCTCGGCCATCTCGATCCGAACGCTTTTTCGTTGTTCTTGGCGCTCCTCAGCGAGGCGCTATCCGGTCAGCGGCCGGGCGAGCGCGAGATCCGCGCGACGACTGGCGACGGATCGCTGGAGATCCGGCTCGCCCCGGTTCCCGAGGCTGCGATGGCGGAGATCGGCGCTGACGCGGGCGTCTTTCGCGGACGTGACTACGTCCTCCAGATCGTCGACCTCACTGTGGCGGCGCGGAAGCTCGTGGCGTGAGTCCCACGCTCGACGCAGCGCTCCAGGAAGCGCATGACCGCGACCTGACCCGGGCCAGCCGCGCCCTGCTGCGTCGGCCGCTACTGCGTCAAAGTGCCGATCCCGAGGCATTCCGGTTCGTGCGCCGGCACGCGACCGAGCTGCGTGACTGGTTCGATCAGAACACCGGCTGGCGCCTGCACGTCGACACCGAAGTCGCGCGGCTGTTCAAGGTCGGCGAGCCGGACGCGAACGGCACCTACCCTGCGCGCGAGCCGCGGTCGCGGCTCCCGTTCAGCCGTCGCCGCTACGTGCTCGTGTGCTTGGCGCTGTCGGTCCTGGAGCGTGCGGATGCCCAGATCACGCTTGGCCGCCTCGCCGAGGGGATCATCGTGGCTACCGGGGACGAGCGCCTCGCCGCTGCTGGCGTAACGTTCGAGCTGAGCGGGCGTGAGGAGCGCAGCGATGTCGTCGCAGTCGTACGGCTGCTGCTCGAGCTCGGTGCGCTCGCGCGCGTGGCGGGCGACGAGGATGAATTCGTTCGCGAGGCCGGCGACGTCCTCTACGACGTCCAACGGCACGTGCTGGCAGTGCTCATTAGCGCGCCCCGCGGCCCGTCGATGATCGTCGCGCATGACATCGACAGCCGCCTGCGCGAGCTTACCGCCGAGCCCGAATCCCACTCCGAAGACCTCCGCACCCGCGCGATCAGGCACCGGCTCACCCGGCGGCTGCTCGACGAACCGGTCGTCTACTTCCACGAGCTGTCCGAAGCGGAGCTCGCATACCTCACATCGCAACGCTCGGCGCTGACCAAGCGAATCTCGGAGCGAACCGGGCTCGTGGCTGAGATCCGCGCTGAGGGAATCGCGATGGTCGACCCAAGCGACGAGCTGACCGACGTGCGGATGCCGGAGGTCGGCACGGACGGTCACGTCGCCCTGCTTATCACGGAGTATCTGGCGAACCGCGCGGACGACGATCGATCCGGCTGCCCAATGAGCGAGCTGCACGCGCTGGTGCGCCGGCTGGCGAGCGACCATCAGGCGTACTGGCGACGGAGCACCCGCGACCCGGGTTCCGAGGTCGGACTTGTCGAGCACGCGCTGGAGCGGCTCGCGGCACTGCGCCTCATCCGGATTGCCAGCGGCGTCATCTATCCCCTCCCAGCGCTGGCACGGTTCGGCCTGGCGACGCCGACACTGCCACCGGAGACCCAGGTGCTTGCGTGAGCGGCCTGCCCGTACCGACACGTAAGCGCTGGCAGCCGCTGCGGCTGGGGCTCGTCGATCTCTTCTACTACGACCAAGAAGAGTTCTCCTTCCGCGACGGGCGACTGCTGCTACGGGGCAACAACGGCACCGGCAAGTCGAAGGTGCTGGCGCTAACGCTTCCGTTCCTGCTCGACGGCGACCTTTCGGCACACCGAATCGAGCCGGACGCCGACTCGAACAAGAGGATGGACTGGAACCTGCTGCTCGGCGGCGAGCACCCTCACGACGAGCGCCTCGGCTACGCGTGGCTGGAATTCGGCCGTGACGACGAGGACGGCCCGGCGTTCTGCACAGTCGGGTGCGGCATGAAGGCCGTGAAGGGCCGCGGGATTGCCGCACACTGGTTCTTCGTCACCGACCAGCGCGTCGGCGAGAGCATCGCGCTGGTCGACGCCACCGGTGTCGCGTTGACCGCGGACCGACTGGAGGATGCGATCGGCCCGCGCGGAACCGTGCACCGCCGCGCGCGTGACCACCGGCGAGCGGTAGACGAGCGACTGTTCGGGCTCGGGGATGTGCGCTACAGCGCGCTCATCGATCTGCTGCTCAAGGTACGCGCGCCGCAGCTGTCCAAGCGTCCGGACGAGCGCGGCCTGTCCGACGCGCTCACAGGCGCGCTACCTCCGCTCGATCAAGCGCTCATCGCCGATGTGGCCGAGGCGTTTCGCGCGCTCGAGGAGGACGCCGAGCAGCTCGCGGCGATGGTCGAGGCGCGCGACGCGTCGGAGCGGTACATGACGACCTACCGTGCCTACGCTCGGATGGCGACCCGTCGCCGGGCCGGCCCGGTCCGCCAGGCACAGACCGCGTTTGACCGCGTGAGCCGGGAGCTCGGCGAGGCCGAGGAGCAACACGCGCGTGCGCAAGCTGAACTTGTGTACGCGCGGGACACGCTGCACGCGCTTCGAGCGGAGCGCGCGCGCCTTGACGCCCGCCGCCAAGCGCTCCAGGACGACCCCGCAGCGCGCAGCGCGCGTGAGCTGCGCCGGGCCACCGAGGAGGCCGAGCAAGCGGGCGAGCGGCACGCCGAGGCGCACACCGCCGTCGAGCGACTGGACGACCGCATCGACGAGCTTCGCGACCGGGTCAACGCGGCTGAGGCCGAGAAGGCTGGCGCGACGTCCGAGGTCGCCGCCCTCCGGAGCCAAGCCGCCGACTGCGGCAACCGCGCCCGTATTGCCGCCCCGCTGACAGAGGCGCTCGTGGCAGCCGATCCCGCGGAGATGCGGCGGCGCACCGAGGCGCTGGCGGCACGCCAGAGCATCGCAATCGACCGCGTCCGCGAGCTGCTGCGCCGATGGGAGCAATCGCGTGACGCGCTCGCGCTGGCGCGAGGCCGCACCGAACAGCTCGGCAGCGAACACGCAGGAGTGACCGCTCGGCGGGACGACGCGCTTGCTCACCTTCGGGATGCCTCCACTCGTTATGCGCGCTCGGTCCGCGCTCACCTCGCCGCCGCTGACGAGTTGGCGCTCGCCGACTCCGCTGCCACGTTCGCCGCCCTCGAGGCGTGGCTTGAGACCGTTAGCGGGGCCAACCCACTGGAGCTGGCGATGTTCGCCGCCGGCCGAGACGCGGCGCGTCGGATCGAGCGCGCACAGGCGCACACGAGCGCGACCGCCGACGTGACCCGCATGGCGATCAAGGATCTGGAGCGCGAGATCGAAGAGCTGGAATCCGGCGCGCACCCCACCCCGCCCACGCCTTACACCCGGGGATCGCATGCCCGCGAGCGCCGTCCCGGTGCGCCGCTGTGGCAGCTCGTCGACTTCCGGCACGACATCGACCACGCGGATCGCGCCGGGATCGAGGCGGCGCTCGAGGCCGCGGGGATACTCGATGCGTGGGTGACGCCAAACGGCGAGCTGCTCGACCCCGATACCGAAGACCTGCTGCTCTCCGCGACAGACGGCACGCGCTCGGGACCGTGCCTGGCGGACGCGATCGTGCCCGCGGCCAGCGGCGCCGCCGCGGTGCCCGAGGCGGAGGTTCGCGGGCTGCTCCACGCGATCGGGCTCGGCGAGAGCAGTGAGCCTGTGTGGGTCAGCACCCGCGGCCGATTTCGCAACGGCGTGGTGCGCGGCGCCTGGCACAAGGAGGCAGCGGCGTACATCGGCCATGCCGCGCGCGAGGCGGCACGGCGCGCACGGCTGGCCGAGCTGGAGGACCGCGCCGCCTCCGCGCGGGCCGAGCTGATCGCAGTCGAGCAGCAACTGGCCGAGCTGGTTCACCGTCAGGGGGAGCTGGAACGCGAGCTCAGGGACCTGCCGTCGGACGTGGCGGTCCGCGACGCGGACGGTGCGCTGGCCGCAACGGAGGCCGAGCTCGCTGCGCTCGCCCGGCGCCTCGACGGCGCTCGCGGCGACGAGCAGCAGGCGCATGTCGCTGAGCAGGAGGCCGGTGACACGCTGCGCGCCGACGCCGCCGATCTCGGCCTGCCGCCGAGCGGCGATGAGTTGGCGACGGTCGAGGTGGCGCTTCGGCTCCTCCGGGAGACGCTCGCGGCGCTATGGCCGTCGATGTCGCGCTGCGAGCATGCGGAGCGCGCTCGCGCGCGGGCGACGGACGACGTCCGGGTCGCCGAGACCGAGCATGCCGCGACGGAGCGGCGCCTCAACGAGACCGAGCGCCGACTTGAGGCGGCAGTCGAGCGTCGAGACACGTTGCACGCAACCGCGGGCGCGGCAATTGCTGAGCTCGAGCGCCGGCTAGGCGAAGTGGCTGGAGCGCTCACGGCCAACGAGGCGGCTCAGCGCAGCACAGAGGACGAACTCGGACGAGCCCAGCGCGCGGACGGCGCCGCCGACGCACTGAGTCGGGAGCTCAGCCAGCAGCTCGACGTTGCAAGCAACGCCCGGCTAGCTGCCGTCGACGGGCTCCGTCGCTTCGCAACCACCGGACTGATATCAGTGGCGCTCCCCGAGACGGCACCGCTCGACCCCGACGCGGAGTGGAACGTCACACAGGCGCTGCGCCTGGCCCGCGAGATAGAGCAAGCGCTGTCCGCCGAACCCGACGAGGACGCACGCTGGCAGCGACTGCAGCGGCAGGTGAGCGATGAGGTCAGCGCGCTCGCCGACGCGCTGCGACGCCACGGCAACAACGCCTCCGCATCCTTTCGAGAGGAGGGAATCGTCGTCGAGGTCACGTTCCGCGGGCACACGACGAGCCTGCCCGCACTGGCCGCCGCGCTCGCCGAGGAGGTCGAAGAGCGCCAGCGGCTGCTCGACGCCCACGAGCGCGAGATCCTGGAGAACCACCTCGTCGGGGAGGTGGCGAGCACGTTGCAGGAGCTGATCACGGCGGCGGAGAAGCGCGTAGCGGACACGAATCGCGAGCTGGCCGAGCGACCGACAAGCACCGGGATGCAGCTGCGGCTGCGCTGGACCGCTGACCCCGCCGGACCGGACGGGCTCGGGGACGCACGCGCACGGCTGTTGCGCCAGACGGCCGACGCCTGGTCGGAAGCGGATCGCACAGCCGTCGGCAGCTTCCTGCAGAATCAGATCAAGGCGATCAGGGCGCAAGACGCGACCGGCACTTGGCTCGAGCACCTCACGTGCGCGCTCGACTACCGCCGGTGGCATCGCTTCACTGTCGAGCGCCGTCAGGCCGGCACGTGGCAGCCAGCCTGCGGCCCATCGTCCGGCGGGGAGCGCGTCCTGGCAGCGAGCCTTCCGCTGTTCGCCGCGGCATCCTCTTTCTACAGTTCGGCGTCCAACCCGCACGCTCCGCGGATCGTGATGCTCGACGAGGCATTCGCCGGCGTTGATGATCGGGCACGTGCCAAGTGCCTGGGCTTGCTGGCTGCGTTCGACCTCGACGTCGTGATGACGAGCGAGCGCGAATGGGGGTGCTACGCGGAGGTCCCCGGGCTGGCGATCGCGCAACTCTCGCGGATCGACGGCGTGGCCGCGGTGCTCGTGACCCGCTGGGAATGGGACGGCGCGGCGCGCGTCCGCGTCGAGCCAGCGGTGGAGCCCTTGCCCGTCGGCGCCGCTGTCAGTTCGCCCGACGGACCGCAGCTGTGGGACGCGTCGACCTCGAGCGGCTGAATCGGCTGCTGGGCGACCCCGATTTGGCCTGGGTGCTCGACCGAGCGAGGCGGCGGATGGAGCTTGGACAGCCCCTGCACGGCACGATCGTCCAGCGGCCGGCGACTGCGGCGCAGCGCGATGCCGTCGCTCGACTGCTCGGCCGCCCACCGCGTGCGGCCCGCGGCCTCGGCGTCTCGCTCGATGAGCTCGACGCGTTGCTGCGACGGTCTGGTGTACACGAGGGCGGACTCGCAGCGGCCGTGGTGGCGCTGACCGGCCCGGTCACGGTCCGCGCCGACCGGGTCGCTGAGGAGGAGCACGCGTGGGGTGAGGCGTTCACGCGGATCGAGAGGACCTGCGCGGGTCGCGGTGAGCTTGTCCCGTGGATCGACCGCATCCGGGCAAGCGGGCTCGTGAAGCGTCTGGCCGGCGGCTCGCCAATCGCGGGACGAGAGCTGCTCGACGCGGTCGCGTCGGTGGTTGCGGCACTTCCGACATCCAGCGGGGAGTCGTTAGGCACGTTCTCCGCACGTGTCATCGGCCGCGCCCACGCGCTCGACGACGGAACCCCGCTCGGAACGCTGTCACTCGGTGCCGCCCGCGCGCTCGCCGGACTGGGTGCCGTTGGTCGCGACGAGTCTCCAGCGGAGGCGCGGCGGGAGGCGTGGGCGGCCGTTGGAGTGCTGTGCGACGAGCTGTCGAGCATCGTGCTGACAGTCGGGCTTCCAGGCAGCGCATCCGGCGCGGGGCGGCTTCTGGCCGCCGCCGGGGCGAGCGGAGAGCCGGTGTGGCTGACGCTCCGCCAGCTCGTCCGCACGCCGCCGCATTGGCGTGGGATTGACACCGTGCTTGTCGTGGAGAATCCGTCGGTCGTCGCGCTTGCTGCTGATGCGTACCGCGTACGATGCCCGCCGATCGTCTGCACGAATGGTCAGCCCAGGGCCGCAACCATGATGCTGTTGCGCTCGCTTACGGCCGCCGACGTTCGGCTGCGGCACCATGGCGACTTCGACTGGGGCGGGCTAACGATCGGCAACCTCCTCCACCGGCGAGTGCCCGTCGAGCCGTGGCAGTTCGACCGTGCCGCGTATCTGCGCGCCGTCGCCCGTTACCCGCACGCGGCCGCGTTGAAAGGGTCGCCAGTCGAGGCCAGCTGGGATCCGAAGCTCACCCAAACTATGCGCGAGACTGGCCGACAGATCGAAGAGGAACTTGTGGCCGGTGATCTGCTCGAGATGCTGGGCGCATGAACATCGCGCGATTCCGAACCCTCCGTAGGGATCCAATCGATCCCGACAAACTCCCACCTTGCCGCCGCGCTCAATCGGTCCGGCTCCATGGTTTGAAAGGAGACAATGCTGGAGGCCCGTCGCTCCGACCTCGTGCTCGGCTAACAGGCGAGTAAGGGCGCAGCCGACGTGCGAGTGCGCTAGGAGTCGGCCGGCAGCAGCGTGAACGCGCCGCCCTGCAAAGGCCTGAGGGCCCGAAAATGGCGCTCGTCGAACGTCAGGATGCGTCGAGTCCCTAGCTTCTGTGCGATCACCGCCACCGAGAGGTCGGCTAGTCCGAGGTTCAGGTCGGCATAGCGATGATCCAATTCGAGCGCGGCTTCATAGTCACGGGCATCAAGCCCGGGACTCTCGTAGCGTCTTGTTCGGAGATCCTCGAGGAATGCGCGACGCGCACGCGGGCCGAAGCGCTGTCCCAGCAGGTAGTCAATCTCGGCGGTCACGGGTGCGGGAATGAATAGGTTGTCTCTGTCCTCGCTCAGGAGCGCCAGGATTTCGAGCCGCCGGGGCTCCCGCTCGTCGGCGAGCGCTACGAGCGGAGCGGCGTCAACGACTAGGGTCACCGACCGAAACCGTCCAGTAGCTCGTCCTCGGGAATCTCTGAGATCGGGCGCGGGTCGTCATCAATTCGCTCAAAGCCAGCCGCAAGCGCGAACTCACCCTCGCCTCGACCTGCAGGGACATATGCCGCGATCGCCTCGCGGATGATCTCCGCCTGGGAGCGGCCCTCGGAACGCGCGAGTTCGGTGAGCCGTGCCGTCACCTCCTCCGTGAGATAGACGCTCGTCTTTCGCATCTACGTAGGGTAGCATGTAGGGCACAGCCCCTACGGTGCCTTCCCTGAGCCGGTTGGCCGACCGGGCGGCCCGCTCGACCAACGCGGCTCTACGCAGCGTCTGTGTCGAGATCCGCCTCGGCCTCTTCGGGGTCGTCGATATCGATGACGACCACGGTCTTCGTGTCGTTGAAGAACAGCCTGATGCAGGTGAAGCCGTGCTCGACGTAGTCCGGCTGGGGGAGGCAGCCCTCCTCGAGCAGGTCCCGCATCCGCTTCTCGGCCTCGATCTTCTGAGCCAGGGTTGCCATGACGGCAGCTTGCTCCGGACCGCTGTTACGGATCAAGACACGGTCGCGCCAGCTCTGCACCAAACGTGACACGCCTTCGTTGAATCGTGGGCGGGCGAGCGCGAGTCCCCACAGTCTTGCGCCATATCCGGCGTATCATGCGCCGAATATGGCGTATAATCGCAGACCATGCCGAGACAACGGAGCAGCGATCTCTTCCCCACCGACCAGCCGATCCCGGCGAGCCAGATGATCGGCCGAGAGACCGACGTCCGCGAGATCACGACCGCGCTTGGAGCCGGCTCGAACCTCGTGGTCGCCGGACCTCGGCGCACGGGCAAGACTAGTGTGTGCGATGCCGCGGTCGGACGGCTCGCCAAACGCGGCTTCTACGTCGTGAGCATCGACCTGTTCCGGATCGCGAGCGCTGCCGAGTTCGCCGAGGCATTCGTCGCCGCGACCCTGGCGAACCGGTCGGCGCTGCGACGCGTGATTCACCAAACGAGGCGGGCCGGGCGCCTCGTGGCGGACGCGCTGCAAACGTCGGCCGTGATCAAGTCAAAGGCGCAGCTGGGCGAGGAGCTCGAAATCGTGTTCAGCCCCGGGCTCGCCGCCCGCGACCCCGACCGCTACCTGGACTACGCACTCGGTTTACCTGGGCGAATCGCCGATGCCGACCGCAAGCAGGTGGTCGTGTTCTTCGACGAGTTTCAGGAGATCGGCGGAGCGCATCAGCCGTACGGCGACCCGGACCGCCTGACGAAGCGGATGCGCGCGATCTTCCAGCGCACCTCAGGCGTCAGCTACCTGTTCGCCGGCAGCCTCGAGCACCTTATGCGCGATCTCTTCACGCCGTCCCACCGGGGCCTGCACCAGTTCGGCGGCTTCCACGACCTGCGCCCGATCGACGCCGAGGCGTGGTCAGAGGGCCTGAACGAACGCTTTCACGCCGACGACTGCGAGGTGGAGCCGGCGGCGCTCGAACGGATCATCGAATACGGCGAGGAGCAGCCGCGGAGCACGATGCTGATCGCCCAAAAGAGCCACCTCGCGACCATCGAACTGGAGACTCGGCTGATCGATCTAGGCATTGTCGAACAGGGCCTCTTGGCGGCGATGGCCACCGACCGCATCGCGCATGAGCAGATCGTCGAGCGCATCCGCCGGTCGCATCGACTGGGCTTGGTCGTTGCGGAACGCGTTGCGCGCGGCCAGACCGTGTATCGCGGACTCCCCCGGGGCGGGGTGCGGCGCGCGCTCGAGGCACTCAGGGACGCCGGCATCATCGAAAGCGGCGGGCGAGCCGACTGGAAGGTGTCGAACCCGCTCCTTCGCCGCTACCTCCAGACGATCGGACCGTTCGAATAGTTGCGCCAATCTTGGCGCATAATGCGCCATCATCGGCGCACACGCCGGTGCGGCGGCCTCGACCGCGAGGTCGTCACCGCACGAGGTCGCCTTCCGAAGCATCGTGTGGCGTGATATGACGCGCCGGAGAGGAGAACCACCGAGAGGATTGTGATGCCACCCACAGCCGTTCATTTCAATGGTTCCGTGAACCTGCCTGACACCGAAACGGTGATGCGGGAGATCAGCTCACGCATCCCGAACGGCGTCCGCCGGATGACCGACGGCGAGACGGGAGACCGCGGCTACTGGATCAACTTCCAGATCGGGAAGTTCCAGCAGATGCCCGAGTTCGAGACCGTTTCGGTCGGGAAGGCCTACGAGACCGATCCCTCGGACGCCAGAGATGCCGCAGCTGCGGCTTACCGAGGGCGCGTCGGCCGAGATGATCAACTGGCCGAACCTCGGCTACGCCGACGAATACACCAACTCGTTTGCGACGTTCGAGCGGATGCAGAACGAGGGCACGATCCCGGCCGACGTCCGGTTCCAGCTGCAGTACCCGACGCCGCTCGCCTCGATGGCGGGAACGATCGCGCCGGACGACCTGCCCAAGGTCGCACCGTCCTACGAGCAGGCGCTGTTCGCCGACCTCGACACGGCGCTCGAGCGTCTTCCGCATGAGCGAATCGCGGTCCAGTGGGACGTCGCGGTCGAGTTCGGCGCGCTCGAGGGGGCGATGGGGCCAAAGGTGCCGATCGGCCAGGTGGCGCCCGGGCTGGTGCGCTGCCTCGAGCGCGTGCCGGCCGATGTCCCGGTCGGCATGCACCTGTGTTACGGCGACTACGGCCATCAGCACTTCAAGCAGCCGGAATCGCTGCAGTTGCAGGTCGACCTCGTCAACGCCGTCACGTCCGCGACGCAGCGGCCGCTCAACTTCGTCTCGTTCACCGTGCCGCAAGGCCGCAACGACACCGCTTACTTCGAACCCCTCGGCGGCCTGAAGACGGACTCAGAGACCGAGCTCTATTTCGCGCTCGTCCCCTACCACCCCGACGACCAGGCACCGGGGACCACCGCCGAGCAAATCGAGAACATCGACGCCGCTCTGCTCAACTCCCCCGGGGGCGCCCGCCACTGGGGTATCTGCACCGAATGCGGGATGGGCCGCGTCGACGCGCCCGACGTGCCGCGGCTGCTCGACCTCCACAGCCAAATCCTCGCCTCCTCGAGCGGCTGAGCTCTAACGGATTCAGGGGCCAAGCGCCCGTCCTGTCAGCGGCGTCGCCCCCTTGACCGTCTGCGCTTACGCGCGCGGGTTGAACGAGCGCCGCCGGAGCTCCGCCGGATCTCCGAGGGCGGCATGAAGAAAATGTTCTCGCAGATCGCTTTCGTCACCTCCTCGACGATCGCAGCCGAGACCCGGAGCTCCTGATCGGTGTGGCGCTCGGGGGTGCGCGATGGATCGTTCATACATCCAAGACTTAGGCAGGGCAGGAATCTCTCTTGCCCCCCCGGGCTCATCGACAAGGCGCGACGTATCACGGGCCACGAGTCCCCCCGGGCACGATCTCGTGACGATTTGAAGACGGTGGGCTGGGACAATCGGATGATGTTCGCGCCGCCGCTCGTGCGTCAGCATGCCTCCGAGAGCGCGAACGATTCGGATCGCGCCCGGACGCGATCCGCTCAGGCGGGGTCCCATGGCGCCAGATCCGCGGAGGTTCCACGCCGGCCTCGACCCTCACAGATCCCTCTCATCCAGCGCAAAGCTCGTGGTCGGCACGGTCGATGATCCGCTCGAAGCCGCGGCCGATCGCGCCGCCGAGCGCGTGCTCCGGATGCCGGCGACGGGCGTTGTCGCGGACCGCGGGGCCACAGCCGGGCCGGTCCTTCAGATGGCGTCATGCGCCGACTGCGCACCCGAGGATCGGCTCCAGCGGGCGGCCGCACCAATGAGCTCCGTGACCCAGCGCGAGGACGAGAAGATCGAGGAGCGACTCCTCCGTGGCTTCCTCCACGGCGAGGCTGCAATCCAACGCGCGGCGACAAAAGAGGAAGAAGACGAGCGGGGCGTCATGCAGATGAAGCGGGCGGGATCGTCGCCCCCCTTGCTGAACGGAATGCTCCAGAGCCGCGTTTCGGCGCTGGAGGGAACCGGACGCGAGCTACCTCCGTCGGTGCGCGGTTCGATGGAGTCGCGCTTTGGCCACGATTTTGGCGACGTCCGCGTGCACACGGACGCCGATGCGGCCGAGACCGCGAGGCTGGTGAATGCCCGTGCGTTCACGCATGGGCGCAACATCGTGTTCGGCGCGTCGCAGTTCTCCCCCGAGGGCTCGACCGAGGGTCGCCGGCTCCTGGCACACGAACTCGCCCATGTGGTTCAGCAACGACGGGCGCCGCGGCGGATCCAGCGCAGAATCGTGGTCGCCGGCAAGCCATACACGCCGTCGGCGCAGTACTACGCGTATCTCGAGAAGAACTTCGGGCCGGCGATGAAGGAGTTCGTCGAGCATATGCACAACGCCGGCAACCCGCCCGATTACGCGTTCAAGAGTTACGAGCAGATGGGCACCGAGGTGCGAGTCAGAGCCGACGCGATCAAGGGCATCGAGGACGTGCACAAGGGATGCTGCGACTACTACAGCTCCTCGGACCCGCCGCATCTCGATCCCGCGTACTGGGATCAGATCGGCTCTGCGGCGCATTTCAAGCCGAAGTCGCCGCTGCCCAGCGGCAAGCACGCGTCGGATGCGATCAAGGCGATCTTCGCTCCCGGCGCGCACACCCGGCTCGAGTGCTTCTCGATGACGGTCGCGATCGAGTACCGCGCGATGCTCACGGGCATGGGTGAGGCGCGTTTCAACGCGATGTTCCCCGGCGGGGCGGGAATTGAGATCTCGGCTTTTTCGAGCAAGCCCGCCCAGCAGCCGTTCGTCGGCGCGGCCGGGGCCGGCAGGCCCTACAAGGTGATCTCGGTTGCCGGAACCAGCGAGCTCCTCCCCGGAGACTGGGTGTACTTCAAGAACTTCCACGACTACCAGTCGAGAGTGCCCGGTGGCTTCTGGCAGGGCGAGAACGCCATCTACCTCGGCGGCGGCAAGTACCGCGGGTTTGGGGTCGTGCCACAGACCGAGCACGACCTCAACCAGGAACTGGTGAACCGGTACAACAACGACGCTCTGCCGCACACCACGAAGACCGTCGCCGATCTGATCGCCGACGGAGGAGGGCTCCTGAAATGGCCGGTCATCCGGCCCGACGCCCCGACGATCGCGCCGTGACGCGAGCTCTGGCCGCCGATGACGCCCTCTACGTCGAACACGAGGTTCCTGTTTGCGACTGCGTCGCTCGGCGAGAGCAGATCGCGATGATCGTCGGCCGAACGCAGGCGTTCCCGAACGATTCCGCCTCCCCCGGCTACGTCAGCTACGTGCTCGCTTACGATCGATCGGGTCGGCGCGCCCACGAGGAGCGGATCAACGACGCCGGCCAGATCGTCGAGCGGTGGCGATACGACGAGGGACGGCTCGTGGAGGAGCTCGCCTACGACCGACACGCCCGGCTCGAGAGACGCTGCGAGGTCGTCTACGACCAGGGGATCCTCTGGCGGGAAAAGCGGGTCCGCGCCGCGTCCGGCGAGCTGATGCACCGAATCGTCGCCGAACGCGGCGCCGACGGTCGGCTGCTCGGGACGGTCTACCTCCGCGGCGACTCTCCCGACGATCCGATCCGCACCGACCGCTACCACTACGACGACCGGGGCCGGCTCGTCGAGGTCACGATGGGGCGCCTGGGAGCCTGCCGGTTCGAGTACGAAGCCGACGGGTGCCTGCTGACCCGCCGCTCGCGCGATCTCCCGGGAGCGAGCGTCTTGGGTGACGTCCTCGAGCTCGGCTACGACGCTCGTCAGCTGCCGGTCACGCTCCGCCACAGCCACGACCCGGTGACCCGTCTGGACTACGAGACGGACTCGACGTATTCCAGGATCTGATCCGGTGTCTCCTCCGACGTAAGGTTGGGACAGAGGTGACCGTCACTCGAGTGACACTCTGATGACGGTGCGTTGACGCTCGCGCCCGAGAATCGGTCGTCATGCTGGCGATGGCGACGTCGAGGCAGCGGACCAACCACCCCGATGCCGGCGCGGGACGGGTCGCCCGGGAAGCGCGGGGCCGAGCTCCACGGGCTCATGCCGCTCGTGATCCAACGGCGCCTCGGTCGCTTCCGCCTTCCCGTGTTCCCTCGGCTAACACAGCCGCTGAGATCCAGCCCGATCACGCTGCGCAGGACGTCGCGCACGAATCCCAACCGCAGACGGGCTCACGCAGGTGCGCCTGCGGCGGGATCGTCGGCCCGGACGGCGAATGCTCGGCGTGCAAAGCACGGCGGTTGGCGGCGGAGGCCGCGCACCCGCCTGCGTCGGTGGCTCAGCCGAGTCGGATGCCACCCCCTGGACTGGTATCGCAACCGGGAGATGCGGTGGAGCGCGAAGCCGACCGTATGGCCGACAAGGCGACCGAGGCGGGGCGGCGTCGAGCGGCTGTCGCGACCCCGCGGGAAGTCCCAGAAGTCATGCGAAGCGCGACGGGCGCGATGCCGGCGCTGTCCGCGCCGCTGTCCTCGGTCGTGGCGCGTGCCGGTCCGGGCCGGCCGCTAGACCGCCCGGTTCGGCAAACCATGGAGGAGGGACTGGGCAGCTCACTCTCGGGCGTGCGCATCCATACCGATTCGGCCGCGGCCGAGTCCGCGCACGCGCTCGGGGCGCGCGCGTACACCGTCGGTAACCACATCGTGTTCGGCGCCGGCGGCTACGAGCCGGGCAGCGCCACCGGCCGTCGGCTGCTCGCTCACGAGCTCGCCCACGTCGTGCAGGCACAATCGGCCCGCGTAGAGCCCATGGTCCTCAGGCAGGCGTGCGGGCACGACGGGAAGCAGACCGGGTGCGTCCCCGGCGTGTCCGCTCGCTGGACGCTCGAGGACATGGTCACCAAGGCGCTCGAGTCCTTCGCGATCGACGACCTCGTCGTGAACAACGGTCTCGCGAAAAACTTTGGCGGGACGTGGGCGACCCAGGTACAGACGCCGCCTAACCCGCTGAAGGAGGGGAAGGAGCGGGGACGCGTCGACGGCCTGAAGGTCGACGCGGGAACCGCGCTCAAGGTCGAGGTAGTCGAGATCAAGCCTCGCAGCCTGCAGTTCAAGGGCGGTTGCGCACTGGCCACTCGCGAGGCGGGTGGCTACGTCCGGGAGCTGACTCGAATCGCGCCGCGCGTCGTCGAGATCTCCAAGCGTCTCGCCCCCGTCGGTGGGCTTCGGGTCGAGGAGTCGGACACCGCCGCCGACCGTCGGGTGCTTCGCGCGGCCGGCATCGACCTCAAGGACTCGCTCACGCGACAGGCGTGGGGGTTCTACAACAGCCTTCAGAACCGGCTCAACCGGACGTTCACAACCGCGTTCACGGCCATGGACGCCCGCGCCAATACGGACGGAACACCGAGTCAGAGCTATCCGGTGATCACGGTCGCCATCGCGTGCAAGACGCGGAAGTGCGAGGGATTCAAGCCCCGGTCGCTGATCTTCCAGGTCAACAACGCGGGCGGGGTCTCCTACGGATGCGAGGATGGCGAGTGCGAGTGCGAGGAGGAGGAGAAGAAGGAGGCCCAGCGGGACGTCAAGCAGCTCCCGAAAACGACGACACAACCCGCTGATCAACCGAGCACTCAGCCGCGGGCCGCGGATCCGTCACAGCCGGGAGACAAACCCGCCGAGCAGCCGGCAAAGACACCGACCCCGGCGCACGATCCGACGATCCCGATCATCGTCGCCACCGGTACCGGGGTTGCGGTGGCCGGCGGCATAGCGCTCGCTCGGCGCCGAGCCGCACAAATCGCGGCCCAGAAGGCCGCACAGGCAGCGTGGCGCCGGATGGCCGAGGAGGCGGCCGCAAAGCGAATGGCCTCCGGCGCAGCCGGCAAGGTGGCTGGCAAGGCCGCGGCGTACGTCGAAATCGCGGCCGCGGCCGCGCTGATCATCTTCTATTCCGACCGCGCGGAGGCCAAGGCCGGCCCCGGTGAGTCGCCAATCTCCACGCTCTACAAGGCGATGACCAGCGACGGGCATCCGCCGAGCCCCGAGATGAAGGCTCTGATCGAAAGCGATCCGGTGCTCAAGGAGCTGGCCGAGCACGCGGCGGAGTCTGGGGACGCCAGCGCACTGAACGAAGAGGCCACCAAGCGCGTGCTACAGCTGGTGCACGACAACCCGGACCAGTTCAGTCCCGAGGATCTCGAGATGCTGGCGCAGTTCTGCCAGACATCAGGCGTCGCGGGCAAGCCGCCGCAAACCGTGGAGGACCTTCAGCATGCGATCGAGGCGGCACGCCAACACAACGCCGGGAAGGGCGGCGCCGGCGGCACGGGCGGCGCAGGCGGTCAGGGTGGTGCCGGCGCCCAAGGCGGAGCGCCCGCCCCGCAAACGGCTCCGCCGGTCCAGGTGCCACCACCCACAGGCGCCCCACCCGCCCCGCAAGCGGCTCCCCCGGGCCAGGCGCCGCCCACTGCAGTCGCGCCCGGCGGCGGAGCCGCGGGTACCCCGGATAAGTCGCTTCCAGGCCTCACCGACGCAGGGCGTAAGTTGCTCCCTGCACCTGGCATGCCGGTGCGCCGGCTATTCGACGCGATGGTCGGTCAGACCGGCACCGGGGCCAGCGTCACGGACGAGGCGGTCCGCCGGTTCCTCGCTACGGTTCCGTCCAACCTCAGCGCCACGGACGCGAACACGCTGATCGGGCAACTGCAGCCCACGAGTTCCGAGACCCTCGACGAGGTGCTGGAGCGGCTCAAGGCATCGATCGACGCGCTTGCCAAGAAGCGCGCGGCCGCGGCTCGCCAGGCCGAGACCAAGCTCCCAGCCGCGACGACCACGCAGCCGGCCCAGCAGCCGAGTTCACCCCTCCAGGGCGAGGCACTACACAAGTACATAGAGAAAGCGCTACAGGAGATGCGCGGATTTTCAGCCTGGGCGAGCATCTCGTCGGGCAGCGTCAGGTTCGTCCCGACCGAGGATGCGGACTGGCGAACGGCCGCGCCCCACACAAAGATCCTCGGTTGGGGACTTGTGCGCCTGGGCGGCGGCAAGCACGCCCACGCTGCCGCCGGAATGCAGATCGAGATCGTCGACCGGGTGGGGAACCAAACCCGGTGCCAGATCACGTACGCGCTCCCGGCGGTGTACGAAGACGGGACGACCGACACCTCGCTCATCACCATCGGCAAGACCGTGACCATGAGCGACGCGAAATGACCGTAGGGTGCTTGCTCGGAACGCTCGGGAAGACGTGGGGACCGCGCCCCAGCTAACGGTGGCGTGACATTCGGCGGATACGGTCCCGACGATGGAGCCGGCTGTCGAGAGGGTGGGTGTGATGGTCATCCGGGTATGGCGCGAGGACTCCGGCCGCGAGCTGCGTGCGAGGCTCACCCGCACGCTCGACATCTCGACGAATCAGGACCGTTCGGAGGCGGTGATCGGAACGGAGGGCGTGTTCGCGGCAGTCGGCCGGTTCATCGAGGAGTTTCTCGAGGCCGGCGCCGACGCCTAGGCGGTCCAGCCGCTCAGTTTCGCGAGCACCGCGTAGCGCTCCCGCCGGAGGTCGATGTCCCATCCCGGTCTGACCTGGCTCCCGTTCATCCCCTGCCCGCGGACCGCGGCGACCCACACCAGCTGGCGCAGCAGTGCGAGCCCCTCTCGCATCCGGGCGAGCTGCTCGTGGTCGCTCGTGCCCCGCGCGAGCAAGGATTCGTACCGTGCGGCCGCCGCTCGCTCGGGTCGGTTCAACACCGCGAGCGAGCTCGACGCCGGCATGGGTGGAGCGAGGAACAGCGCTCGCTCGAGCGAGCGTCGATGTTGAAGCTCGGGGACGGGCACGCCCGCGGGTTGGTCGTACAGGAGCATCGCGTTGCCGGCCGCCACCCAGTCGCGAGCGAGGAGATGGGATCCGAATGGGCTTGCGCGGCTGAGCACCCCGACGCCGAGTTGGTAGACGAAGCTGCAAACGGCGTCGAACTGGGCCTGCGTCAGCGGAAGCCCGAGGGCGTCGATCGCCGGGCCGTAGCTGCCCGTGATGTCCTCTTCGAGCAGATCATCGGCCTGCTCCCGGCCGATCGCGGGCGTCTGCTCGGTGATCCCGTAGGTGTGACCGAAGCCGATCGCCCAGCTCCCAAGCGCGTTTCGGTACGGCTGCGCCCCGAACCCCTCGAGCGCCTCGATCAAGCGCCGGCCCGTCTCGCTCAGCTTCACTTCACGTCCCGCCGGCCGCCGCGCTGGCCGCGGGCGGTGGAGGCGCCGCGGCCTCCTCCTGCCCGCTCGGCAGGAGGATGTTCTCGACGTCGCCGGCCACCGGTCGGGTGCCGGCGGGAAGCTCGTTGATCGCGTCCTGAAGCGCGGCGCGAACGATCGCGCGCAGCTGTGCCACGGCCTCCGGGTCGTCGGTCTTGACCAGCCCGACGACCGACACCGCGTCGTGCTCGAGTTTCTTGAGTTCGACGTTCGCCTTGATCTGCGAGTTTGCTTGCACGTAGCGACCGATCTGGGTGATGACGAGGCTGAGCAGTCCGACGCTCGCGCCGACGATCGAGCCGAGCTGCGCCTGCGAATGATCTCCGCTGACGTACGCGAGGACGGCCGCGATCAACCCGGCGACCGCCACCGAGTAACCCGTCTTGGTCGCCAGCCCGACCGGGACGCCCTGCGGTGCCGACGGGCTCGGCGTGGTCGTAGCGGTGTCGTCGGGCATGGCGCCTCAGTCCCTTCCGGTTTCGGCACTCACCCTAGCCTCACTCCGTCAACCTCCCGTCACCGTTCCGTTCGGGGTCACTGGAGCGTGGTCGCGGTCTGCCCGGCCGAGGAGACGGTGATCTGCCCGCCCAGGAGGCACGCGCACTGACAGGAGTCGTCGAGGGCGGCCAGCTGGCCGATCGTGATACTGGTCGACCCCGGGCTCCAAGGCGCGGCAATCGTCGGGGTGCACGGCTGCGGCGCCCCCATTGCGCCAGACACCGCAGGGTTCTGCGGCGACTGACACATTCCGAACAACGGCACGTTGGCCGCCGCGTTGTCGGAGACTGTCCCCGCTCCGGTCGGAGCGACGACGCTCTGCGAGGTGGCTGAGAACGTTGCCGCGCTTGTCCCCATCGAGCACATGAGGGCGGCTCCGGTTGTAACCAGGTCAGCCAACCGCGATCCTGCGTTCCGTCACGGGCCGCGGGATCGCCGCTCGCGAGGCGCCCGACCCGACCGCTCCCAGCATGTACACGCCGCCATCCAACAACCGCGCCACCGCCTCATCGATGGGCTGAGCGGTTGCGTCCTGGTAGTAGGTAAATCCCGGCGACGGATTCACCTCGAAGCAATACCACCTTCCGTCCGGCGTCCGCTTGAGATCGACGCCGCCGAAGGCAAGTCCCATTTCGCGGGTTACCGCCACGCACCGCTGGGCCACATCGTCAGGCAGGCGCCCGGGGCGCAGCGTGGCGGTCCGTCCCTGGCGATGGGCGTAGCGGTAGTCGAGCGCGTCCGATTCGATCTCGACCGCGAACGTCTCCTCGCCGACCACGTGAACCCGGTACTCCGTGCCTGGGACGAGCTCCTGAAACTGCGTGGGACACCACCTCACCGCGTCGAGCCGCAACAGGTGCCGATCGGTCAGCTCGGACACGATGCTGCGCACGCCGCTTATCGACTTGTACACGACTCGCCGATGCTTGTCGCGGAACGCGCACACGGCGTCCGGGTCGGTGGTGACGAGCGTATCGGGAACGTGGAAGCCGGCCTCGCGAAGCTGCCTGGCCTGGAAGGGCTTGGAGGAGTTCGAGGCCATGGCCGACGGGCGGTTGACGATCACCGCCTGAGCGACGTCGGCCCAGTCGACGAGCATCCGATCGACCGTGAACGCGCGCTCCCATGCTGGGCTACCGGGGGTCGCGCCCCGCCGCGTCGCGAGCTCGCGCCAATCGTACGGTCGCACATAGGCGGCCGTGCACCGTGCGAGCTCGAGTTCGCCGTCGACGGTTCTCACCGTGAGCGCCAGCCGGGTGTCGAGCGACATCTCCGCCTCGGCCTCGATCGTCGCCCGCTGATCGAGCAAACACGCGTCGGCGCCGCGACGGCGCAAGGCGCTGTACACCTGCCACGTCGGCGGGTCGCGCGGAAGCCCCCACACGACGATCACGGCCCGGCCACCTCGGCCAGCCGCGCCAGGATCGCCGCCCGCACTTCGGGATGCTCGAGATCGACCGAGTAGTCGGCGCCCACGAACCGCGCGTCCTCGTCATCCGAGGTGAACCAGGCGCGGAGCAGCTCGACACCGGCCGCCTCAGCCAGCGCCGCGGCGGCGTCGTTGAGCATGTCGCCGCCGGCGCCGACCGGGCGTCCTCCGGCGACGGTCACCACGACCCGGCCCGTCCCGGCCGCGGCACCGCCCGGCCCGGCCGCCCCCCCGCCCGTCCGCGTCGAGCGGCTCACCGCGACGGCCGGGATCCCCAGCCGCCGCGCTACGAGCAGCCACCGCTCACGCGACCACGCGGGTCCGATCAGGTGAACCGGTGACGGGCGATTGAGCACCGGGCAGGGCAGATCCCACAGCCAGGCGGCCAGCCACGCGGTCATCTCCGCCGCGACGTAGGCGCGGTCGCCGGCGGTGATCGAACCGAGCTCGCTCTCCAGCACCGCGGGCAGGCGGGTCAGCACGCCGTCGATCTCGCTCGCCGCAACCATCCGGCCCCCGATCACCGCGGTGTTCTCGTCCGCGCCGGTCACGTGACGCCAACCCTTCATCGAGAGGTCCGCAGGGGTCAGAACCAGAGCCGGGCCGGGCCAGCCGGCGGCGAGCGTGTGCGCGTCGGCGTCGAACCGGCTGGCCACGATCACGAGCATCGCTACGCGTGCTCCGCCGGTGCGTCATCGCCGAGCACGGCGTTACCCACGTCCGGGCGCTCGTCCTGCGCGATGAAGGCGCGACCCTCCTCCGCCCCGCCCTCGCCGCCCGCGTCGCCACCCGCGTCGACGGACGCGTCGCCGGCCAAGCTCGGGCCGGCGCTGCCCGCGGTCTCGGGCGGCTTCGCCTCGGCCTGCTTGGCCCCGGCGCCACGTTCGACGGCCTCCGTCGCGACCTGTATCGGATGGGTGTCGGAGATCTTCTCGGCCAACTTCTCGACCGTCTTCTCCGTCAGCTTGTCGGACACCTTGTCGAGGATCGTCACCTTGTGGTCGCCCAGATCCTTGTGGTCCTTCAGGGCGTTCTTGCCCTGGAACGTGTATTCCGACGCCGCGGCGCCCGACACCGCGGTGCTCCCGAGCTGCGTGACCACGCTGACTTGCTGGGTCCCGGATCCGGGCGGCGTCGTTGCGACGATTGTCGCGTCGCTGACGACCTGCAGGCTCGTCGTCCCGAATATGCCGAAATCGACCGCTGTCACCGCCACCGACGAGAACCCGGCACCGTTCACGGTCACCTGCTGGCCGCCTGATTCCGGACCAGAATTGGGGGAGACCGCCGTGACGGTGACGTACGCGAAGCGATCGGCGGCCACCGTGGGCGACGTGTGCGTGCCGTTGACCACCGTGACGTCGACCAAACCGCTGCCGGCCGGGCTCGTCACCGTGATCTCGGTGTCGCTGACCACGGTCAGGCTCGTCCCCGGGACACCCCCGAACTCCACCGCGCTCGCGCCGGTGAAGCCGCTGCCTGTCAAAGTCACCGCGGTCCCCCCGGCCGGCGGCCCGACCGCCGGACTGACGCCGGTAACGCCGATGTACGCGAATTGGTCGGCGGTACTGGTCGGCGACTCGCCCCCGGTCGTAATGACCTGGACATTGACGATCCCCGACCCCGCCGGGCTGGTCACAGTCAGTTGGGTGTCGCTCTGGACGGAGATCCCAGTGCCCGTCGTCGTGCCGAAGTACACCGTGGTGGCGCCCGTGAAGTTCTTGCCGGTCAGCGTCACCAGCGTCCCGCCCGAGGGCGGTCCGGCGTTTGGCTGGACCGCCGTCACGCTCGGCACTGGAAGCTGGACCTTGGTGAGGAACGCTTCAGTCATCGCGACCAGGTTCCAGAACACTGGAACGCTGCTCGCGGGGGTGGCCGTCCCGTCGGAGTTCCAGGTCAGAACCGCGAGGGGGCAGATCCACGTGCGAGGACCCTCGGGAGGCTGGGGTCCGGTCAGGTACCGGGCGGGGTAGACCCCCGAGGGGTCGAGCGGCCGGACTGCGAAGCGCCAGAAGTCGCCGGCATGGAACTGGCCGTTTGCCGAAACTAGCGACACCGTCACGCCTGTCCCATCGAGGGCGTACGTGTACGGTCCTGTCGAAGCGGCGGGGGGCGCTGAACCTTGGGCCGGAGTGGCCAGGCCCTGCCACACGCGAAGGTAGAGCTGCGGGGTCTTCTCGTAGGAGAAGCTGGCGGCCGCGCTCTGCGGGGAGGAGCCACCGGCCGCCGAGACGACCACTGCTACGGTGCCGCCGCCCGCCGGGGTGGTCACCGTGAGTTGCGTATCGCTCTGGACGGCCAGCGCGGTGCCGGCGACGCCGCCGAACGTGACCGAGGTCGCGCCGGTGAACCCGGCTCCGGCGACGGTCACGATGGTGCCGCCCGCGGGCGCGCCGACGGCCGGGCTGACGCCGGCGACCTCGAGCTGGTAGGTGAACCCGTCGTCGGAGCCATCGGCCGAGGGTCCCGCCGACGTGGTGACCGTGACCTGCACGGTCCCGCCGCTTCCCGACGGCGCGGGAGGGCTGACGACGGTGAGCTCGGTGTCGCTGAGCACCGATAAGCCGGTGCCCGCGTTGCCCGCGCCGAAGTCAACCGCGGTGGCGCCGGTGAACGCGCTTCCGGTCACGGTCACGATCGTGCCCCCCGCCAGGCCGCCGCTCGACGGGCTGACCCCGGTTACCTGCGGTGGCGGAGTGGCGGCATAGGTGAACTGTTGCGCCGCGTTGGCGGCGTTCCCCTGCGGGGTGATCACCGTGACCGCCACCTCGCCGGCTGGAGCCGGTGGCGTGAACACGGTCAGGGACGCGTCGCTGGTGACCGTCAGACCCAATCCGGCGTTGCCGCCGAAGTCGACCTCGCTGGCGCCGGTGAATCCGGAACCCGCAATGGTGACGAGTGTCCCGCCGTAGAGGACGCCGCTGCTGGGCGCGACCGAAGTCACGCCCGGCGTCCCCGGCGTGGCGTACGTGAATGAGCTTGTGTTGGACGTGCCCAGCGGTGTCGTCACGGTCACCTGAACCGTCGCCGGGGCCGAGACCCCCGGCGCGTTCACCGTCAGCCGGGCGTCGCCCTGGACCAGCAGGTTGGCCCCGGGCACGGTCCCGAACTCGACCGTCTGAGCCCCGGTGAACCCCGATCCGGTCACGACCACCAGCGTGCCGCCGGTCGTCGGCCCGCTGCTGGGGCTGAGCGCGTCGATTTGCGGGGTCGGCTCGGCGGTCGCCGATATCGGCGGAAGGTAGTCCTTGGGCAGCGCACTGCCGTCGACGCCAGTCGTGTCGATGACCACGGTGCTCGTGGTCGGGTCATAGCCGGTCACGACCGTCGAGACGAATCCGGTCGGAGAGGCGATGTAATCCTGGCCGCTCAGCCACACCTCGTCGCGCAGCAGCTCGACCACCTGTCCCGCGGCCGGATAGTGGTAGCTGTCGATCGGCGGACTGGCGAGGGTCAGAGTGACCTGGTTGCCGCTGGCGCCCGACTCGGCCTGCACCCGGTACAGGAACGATGCGTCGTCGAATCCCCACACCAGGTACGGCGCGGCTCCGCCCGCGGTGCTCGCCACCATGACCCGGATCAGTTGGTTCTCGGCCCCGAGGTAGCCGTTGCCGCCAGCGAGCTGAGCGAGGCCGTTGCCGTTCGAGCCCGAGGTTGACTGGTAGGAGACCTCCAGGCCCGACGTCGACACGAGTCGCATCGCGTTGGCGTCGAGTACGAACCCGGCGAAGCTGCCCGAAGGCGCGGCGTTGATGAGCTCCCTCCACCAGATCGGCTGGGTCAACTGGTGCAGGATCGGGAGGTGCGGGAGGATCACCGCGGGCACCACCGGGCTGTGAATCGGGACCGGACCGATGATGGGAGTTGTGGAGATCGGCGTGACCGTCTGACGGACGAAGTGCTGGATGATGCGGAGCCGCCCCATCGTGTCGGGCCCTCCGAGCGCGACATCCGAGATCGCTGAGTCCTCGACCGCCGAGACCTCCTGCTCGAAGGCGAGCAGATAAACCAGCTCGGTCACGCTGGCCGCCTGCACGCCGGGTGGAACCCACAGCGGGTTGGTCGAGGAATCGAGCCATTCCGGCTGAGTGCTGTACGTCACCGCTGCGCCGAGTTCGAGTCGCTCCCCGCCTACGTAGATCGTCCCCGACCCGATCGTCAGGTCGCCAGGGATGGTCCCCGGGGGGCCTCCGTTCGCAGGGACGGCCGCGACCACGTAGCCCGGCGAGGGCGCGGACGGCGTTCCGACGGGTCCGACGAAGTCGAGCGTGAGCTGACGGTCGCGCTCGAGATCGATCTCGGTGGCCTCGTTCCAGTCCGCGTCCACGGTCACACGCCCTTGCTGAGCGATCAGCCCGCGCCAGTTGCGCGTCGCGTCGTAGGTCACTCGTGCGCGGTCGCTGGGCATGGCCCTCCCCCTCTCCCGCCCGTCGCTGGGCGATGATCACGTGACATGGACGATCACGGGCGTGAGCCCGAGCGGCATGTATTCGGTGTACTTGACAAGCAGGCCCTGCTCCTCCGACGAGCCGAGCTCGGCGCAGAACGCGCCCATCTCGGAGCCGTTCTCGGCACCCGTGGAGATCGATCCCCGGCCGTCGCCCCCGGCGACGATCGCGGAGTCGGCGCTCTCGACCAGCTGGGCGAAATCGGGCCGGCCGTAGCGGGTGGTCCGGAACAGACTGCCGCCCGATCCGATCGCCACCGACTCGTACTGGCGCGGGATCACGCTTCCGGCGAGGTACGCGCTGAACCTCACGCAGCCCGCCTGGGTGTCCTCTGCGGTGACGAAATCGGCCATGATCGAGTCGTTGGTCGACAGCTCTCGGACCGCCATCCGCCCTAGCACGGTGACCCGGCTGAGCTCGACGGTCGCATCGGCAAGCGCCAGCGCGGCAACGCCCAGCGCGATCGGGAAGGCGTCCTGGAGCAGTCCGCGGTTGAGTTCGATTCGCTGTGTCGCACCGAGCGCCGGGGCCTCGGCGAGGGCTTGCACACGCCGGCTCAGTGCGACTCCTTCGAACAGCGCAGGGTTGTAGATCGAAGGCCCGACGATCAGCGTGTCGAGCGCGTTCAGCACGGCGAGCGGGAGCCCGTCGCCCAAGGCCGTGGCCGGTTGGGCGAGATATGCCTGGAGCGCGGCGGCGAGCCCCGGGATGGCCGCGAGAACCGCGGCCGACACCGGGTACGGCGATCCCGCCGCGGGCTGCCCGGCCAGTAGTCCGCCCGCCAGCGCCACCGGATCGAACACGACCGTCCCGCCGCCGGCAGGGATCCCCTGAACGATGCTGTCGGTGATCGTCAGTTGGTCGACCGAGCCTCCGAGCCGGGATCGGATCGGCCCGACGATGCAGTGGTCCAGCTCAAGGGTGGCGATGCCTCCGGGCGCCGCCGGGTTGGGCTCGACGAAGATCCGGCTCGGCGACAGCCGCCTTCCATCGACCGACTCGGCCAGCGGCGGGGTGCCCGATGCGGCGGTCCCGGGGTCGATCGTGCAGGCGGTCAGCCGCACCGAGTCGAACGCACCGCGGAGCACGACGTCGCATCCGGAGATCGTGAGCCCGTCGAGCACCAGCCGCGCTCCGGGTCCGCCGGTGAACACCCATTCGGTGCCGGGCGAGGTTCGGATGACCGGTCGCTGGCCGGGCCCGGCCCGCACGAGCAGCGCAACCACCGAACCGGGTGGTGAGGCGACGCTCGCGTACGTGAGCGAGTCGGCGAGCGTGATCGTGGCCGTCGGCGGCGTGGCGGCGAGCGTGGCGTCGAGGCCGGTCCCACCGCTCACTACTTTTTCGCTGCCCGAGACGGTCGGTGCGTCGCCGAGCAGGTCGCGGTTGTAGGGGCCGGCCCCGACTCGCCCGCAGAAGCCGTACTGATAGTCGACGGTGAGCGCCCCGGCTGGCGCCGCGGTGGTGGTGAACGTTCCGCGCTCGGGCGACACGGAGGCAATCTCCGCGCCGATCAGGGCGTACCGGGGCGGAAGCCCGCCGGGCGGTGCCGGATAGGGCGCGCGAGGCGGCAGCGGCGGTCCGCTCCCGGTGTCGCCGAGCGCGCGCTCGAGCGAGTCGGTCAGCGGTCCCGGAACCTGCCATTCACGCGCGGGGGCCCACGCATCGGAGAAGTCGTCGATCGCGGCGGTAGCCGGGAGGAACAGCGGGACCTCCCGACCGGTCGGATCGAACGCGTACCGGTCCGCCTGTCCGGCCACGGCGACCGGCGTCCCGCCGATGACCGGGAAGCTCACCAGCCGCCAGACGAACACGAGCAGCTTGGGAATTCCCACCAGGCCGACGGCGCCCTGCCCGCGCCGGAAGTCGGCCGTGTGAAAGGCCTCGTCGAACGGACCGCCGGTCAGCGCAGCGCCGTGCGCCGAGCGCAGGTCAACCAGCCCGCCAGCCGGGGTCCCGGTCAACAGTCCGGTGAGCTGTTCGGCGGCGAGCAGGGCGGCGACCGCGTCGCCGGTGGCCCCCGGGAACGCGCCCGCCCCGACGGCCGGGTCGAGACCGTGACGGGTGCGACTCAGCCGCCGCAACCCCTCGCCCGCCCGCGCGGTCCAGCCGGTGACGTCGCGGCCTAGCTCCTCGACGATCTGGACGGTCCCCTTGCGATTTCGGTAGTGGATCGTCTTGGCAACGTCGAGACGCTGGCTACCCGGATCGACGTTGTTGACCAGGTTGGTCGCTAGCAGATCGCCGATGTAGGGGATCACCCAATCCGCGCACGTCTCGATCGACTGGTCCTCCCACAGCTGGTCGATGCTGCGCCGGATGACGGCCATCTGGGCTCCAACCCGGTTGATCAGCTCGCGCAGCGGCCCGACGGCGTCGACGCCATCGCTGTCGGCCGTGCGGTACATGGCGGGCAGGAGCTGCCAGAGCCGCTCCGCGTAGTAGGTGTCGAAGCCGTCGACGACGTCAGCCACTTGCGTTCACTCCGGTGATCTCGAGCGCGTCGGTCGACAGGACGTAGAACGCATCCTGGCCGGGATCGAAGACCTCGTTCTCGCTGCTGTCGATGAACAGAGCGTGGACCGCGAGCACGCCGGGAACGGTCAGCGCAGCCGTGACCGCGCTGCGGTAGAGCGGCTGGCCGATGGCCATCTGGCCGGGGCTGAATAGGCCGGCCGCCGGGTCGGAGATCGCCGCGGTGGCTGCGGCGACCGTTGCCTCGAGTTGACGGCCGGCGGCGACGAGCAGGCTGCACGACAGGCTGGTCGCGATCGGAGTCGCGGCGCGCACGGCGACCGGACGGTTGGGATCTTCGGTCCCGGCCAGGGCGGCGCTGGCCGCCGACACAGCGTCTTCGTCGTCGCCCACGTAAACGGTGATGAGCGACCGCTGCTGTTGGCCGTCGAACGTCCAGTACGCGGTGGCCCGGTCGACACCGGGCGCCGCTGAGGCGATCAGCTCGTAGTCCACGGCCGAGATCGCGCGTCCGAACGTGATGACACTCGCTGGGGCGTCACGCCGGACGTCGTCCGGCGATTGCGGATCGACTCCGCCCGACACCGCCACGGGGTTGCGCAGGGACGCGAGATTCGGCTGCGGCTTGACGATCGTCACCAGCTTTCCGGCGGGTGGTACCGCCGCCCCGGAGCCGTAGCGGTACGTGGCCACGACGTTTCCGCTGCCCGATGGCAGCCGGGCGCCGTTGACCCCGTCCCCGAAGGTGACTGTCGTCACCGTCTGGTCGGGCGAGCGCGACACGACGAACACCTGACCATTTGGTGCCTCGCCGTAGAAGCTTCCGACCTCCTGCCAGGCTATCCCGTTGACGTACACGGTCAGCGTGCTGGTCGGCCCGTCCGAGCCCGCGAGATAGGTCAGAGGCGATTTCGCGAGGCTAAACGTCTGGTTGGCCAGGGCCGCGTTTCCGCTGCCGAGCACCTCGCTCGCCACCGTCTTGCCGCGTGAGACCTGGATCAGGTCGAGCAGCAACGCGAGCGGTACGGCCAACGGCGTCGTGATGGTTGCCGCCGGACTGCCCGCGCCGGCGAGATCGAGAAGGGCGGTGCCCGGGTCAGCGCTGCCGACGCCCGTGACGGTCACGGGGACGGCGGCGCCGTTGGCATCCTGGAGCAGCGCAGTCGCCCCGACCGCCGGTGCCGCATCGGCGGCCACGCTGACCGAAGCGGGCAACGCGTCCAGGGTCGTCGCGGGCATGCCGATGATCGCCCCTACGTCCTTGAAGCCGTAGCGGACTGCGACCGATCCCGCGCCGCCCTCGCCGACGGTGTCGAACAGGATGAACGTGCTCACCCACCCGAGCGCGAGGGTGAGCTGCGTATACGGGACGACGATGTTGGGCTGGGTCGCGGCGCCGCTCTGAGGGTTGTTCGGATTCGTGACCAGCCCCACGGTGTCGGTCACCGCGCCGACCACGGCGACCGCACCGCCGAACGGTGTCTGAAACAAGACCAGGTCGCCGCCGTTGATGCCGCGCACCGGCACCGAGAGGTTCGCGTTGCCGGTGACCCCGGACGCATTCCAAGACTCGGCGGTCACCGCGCCGGTCGGGACGGGCTTGGTGACCGGGTTCGGCGGGTTCCACAAAGCGGCCGTGCCGGTGGGGCGCAGCAAGCGGTAGTCACCGCAGTCCGAGCTGTGCTCCAGGAGCTGGCTCAGCCAGCCGTACGATTGCCACCCCGACATCGACGCGCTCAGCGTGACGAGCGTGCTCGCGGCGCCGGTGACCGGGTCGGCGGTTACTGCGATGGCATTGACGGTGGTCGCGCACCAGGCGTCGTTCACTCCCTCGTAGTCGTTCGCGACCAGGAGCAGCTGGTCCCCCGGCTTGATCGACGTGATGCGCCCGGCGAGCAGCACCGGGAGCGTGCCATCGTCCGCCAGCTGGAGGGAGGTGTCCGCCGGGAGGGCCGCCGCGAGGGTCGAGGGGCCGGTGAAGCTGGCTGCCTGATCCACCTCGAACGTCTGCGACGGCGTCCCCGGCGACGCGACGCTCGACACCTGCATGGCGGCCGGGATCGCCAGCGGCCCCTCGGCGCCCCTCGGCTTGCCGAGTACGGCCAGGGTTCCTGAAGCCGCGATGCCCGGTGCGGGCTGGTAGCCGAGCAGCGCCACCAGGTTGGCGACGCTCGAGGCGCGGGTCGCCGTCCGCAGGTAGCTCTCATTGGCGTGGCGCTCGTTGTAGAAGGTCAGCACGTCGGCCACGTACGCCCACCACTCGAGGACCTGGAGACCGAGGTCGCCGGGGACGGGCCGCCAGGCGCCGATCGCCTGCTCGCCCGGAAGCGGCTGCAGAAGCGCCTCGCGGAATCCCGCGAAGTCGTTCACCCGGTCGGCGATGGCCGGGAGACCAGGCGGGTTGGTCACAACCTGGGGGTCGGTCGCGCTCATTTCGATCCGGTGACGGTTACCTGGAGGGAGCCGGCCTCCGGGCGGTTGGGGTCGTTGTCGATCCGGAGGATCTGGTCAGACGCGACCGGGAGGGTCTCGGTCAGAGGCAGGAAGTCCGTGTCGATGCCGCGCCGCCGGTAGCTCAGCGCCGACACGCCCTGGACGCCGACGCAGGCCTGAACGGCCGCCAGCACCGCGCTCGACTCCAGGGGCTGGCCAAAGCTCCAGTGGGAATGATCGAAGAAGCCGGTGCCGCCGTCGGGCAGGGTCCCGGGCGCCAGGCGGGTGATCACAGCCTGCTCGACGTCGCTCGCGAACGCGCTGGCCAGTCCGACCACCACGATCTCGAGGTCGAGCGAGAGGAAACGCGGCGCCAGCACGTAGCTCTCGTAACCCGCGAGCCGTCGGCCGTCGAGCAGGGTGGTGAGCGACTCGAGCTGCGCCGCGCTCGGCTGTTCGCTGGCGCCGGGATCGACGATGGTCATCGCGGTGAGCCAGCTACCGGTCCACCGAAAGGTCGTCCCGGCCTCCTGCACCCACGGCAGGGACTCCGCGGCGGCCTCGTAGTCGCCGGGCTGCACGAGTCGGAGCTGCCCGGTGCGAAAGCGCTGCGGTGCGCGACTGCGCACCTGCGCGATGGTCTCCGCGTCCGCGCCACCGGTGGCCGCGAACGGGTTGGTGCAAGCGGCGACGAGCGACCCCTGAGTCTGCCCGGCAGCCACGCTGACGACCGTGTCCGCGGGCACGTTGCCAACGGCTCCTCCGCCCGTCCGGTAGAGCACCTCGAAGCTGGTGCCCGGCAGCGGTGAGCTGCCAAAGCTGCCGTCGCCGAAGCGGATCGTCGTTCCGCCGTCCCCGTCGTAGTCGAGCCACGTCGTCGTGCCGTTGCTCAGGACCACCGAATACTGCTCCGGAGTCAGCGTGAACACAAGATCGGCCGGTCCGGCGTCGAGCAGCCAGCGGACGAACTGCCAGGCGACCGGTGAGTCGACGGCATCACCCTTCGGGGGCAGCGCGCTGAGCACGATCTCGGGCTGGACCGGCGTCGCGCTGTACTCCTCCTGCCCGCCCGTCGCGAGCCACGCGAGCGGGGCGGATAGCAGGCAGTAGCGGTAATCGGGGAGCGGATCGTCTCCGTCCGAGTCGGCCCCGACCCGGACGACGACCGGACCGGCCGACGCCGCCGTCGGATCGGGGATCGTGAACGTCTCGCTCTGGCGCACGCCCTGGACTGCGGGCACGACATTGCCGGCCACCGCGGTGGTGCCGAGGTCGTGTTCTGCGGTGGTGGGCGCAGCCAGCGAGATATGGGTGAGAGCGATGCCGCCGCGCAGCACGTCCGAGGTCTCGACCCAGCCGGCGACCGTCACGAGCTCGCGGACGGGTGGGTCCGCGCTGCTCGGTCCGGGCGAGTCGAGCAGCAGTTGCTGGCCGTCGTGCAGGCCCAGACCCGACCCTTGCACGTAGAAGTCGCTCGACCCGACGCCGAGAGAGCGCACGCTGTCGTCCCAGTAGTACGGGACGAGGCCCCCGCGATTCCAGCGCGTGTCGACGGTCGCCCAGGCAGGAGGGTTGGCGCCGAGGCTGCCGGCCAGCCCCGTCTGCGGATCCTCCACCTCGAACTCGATGATCGAGCCGTCCGCGCCCAACGCGTTGCACCGCAGCGGGGTGTCGATCGTCCAGCCCGTTCCCGGTGGCGTTGAGCCGGCGGGAGGAGCGTTCACTTGCAGCTGGAGAACCGTCGTCGCCACCGTGGCCGGAGTCGGCTCGTAATCCACCAGCCGGGCGTGGCGGACGACCGATAGCCGCTGCGTCGCGGTCTCGATCGTCCCCTCGCCCAGCACGCGGTCTTGGTAGTAGCTGAGCTCGTCCCCCAGCGCCGCGAGCGCCTCCATCAGCACGACACCGAGGTCGGCTTCGGAGCGCTCCACCCAACCGGGATATCGAAGCGTGGAGAACTCGGACAGCGCCTGGCGAAAGCTCCCGAAGTCCTTGGCGAGATAGTCGATCGGCACCGATTGGCCGTCCGGTGCCGGCGCCGGCGCGGCGGGGGGCGCGGTGGCGCAGTCGAGGGTTGACGATGGATCGGTCCGGAAGTTGAACTCGGCGTCGCCGAAGAATGGGTCAAGCTTGGAGCTGAAGACGGTCAGCGTGTAGGTGGAGAAGTCTCCCGGCGCCGGCACCGCCAGGCTGAGCACCGGCCGGCCCTCGCTGTCGGCGCTCCACGCGGTGGCCTCGTCGATCGGCAGGACAGGAACGCTCCTCACCACCTCCCCGCCGGTGATCGTTACCGGCGGGACGCCCAGCGTGCCCTCCAGGCTCACCGTGTTGAGGAAGTGCACGGCGAGCTGCACCTGACTGGGAGCGACCTCGACGAAGTCGATCCCGTTGAGGGTGTCGCTGGCCAGTACCAGGAGGCGGCGATCGATGGTGGGCGCAGTCGCGCTCATGTCACGGTCACCTGTACCGTCTGGGTCGTCTGCGTCTCCACCAGCGTATACGTGACGGTCACCTCGAGCGTCCCCGGCGGCGCGGCCGCGTCTGGGTCGCCCGCCAGAGTGACGTCGACGACGTTCACCACACCGGCGAGCCACTGGTTCAACCCCTGGATCACGCGCAGCTTCACGGTGGCGGCAAGCGCGTCGGAGCTCGGAGCAAACACGAGGGACCGCAGCCCGCAGCCGAACTGGGGCAGGTTGACCCGCTCGCCCGGAGTCGTCAGCAACAGCTGGCGGATCATCTGATCGACATGTGGCGGGTAGGCGGCCTGAGCGGTTTGCTGGGAGACCGCGTCGATCCGCAATGGGAAGTCAAAGTCACGCCGGCTGATGCTCACTGCGCCTGCATCTCCCACGCGCCGTCGTTCACGTTCACGCTCGAGCTGCTCACCGCAACCGACACGGAGCCCCCGTTGTCGAGCGTGATCCCCGAGCTGTCCATCGTCACCGTGTTGTCGTTGGGATCGGTGATCGTGATCGAGCCGTTGCCGTCGTCGAACTTGATCTCGAGCGGGGCCGCGGTGACGATGACCTTGACGTCATCCGCCGCGTCGGTCGGGTACTCGCCATCCCTCCAGTAACCCCCGACCCAGATCGGATAGGAGACATCCCCGCCCTCGAACTCGATCCATACCCCGCTGCCCTGCTCCGGCAGGAAGGCGAAGCCGACGTTAGGTCCCGCGTAGGGAACGCAGGGCATGCACCAGCCGGTGTCGGTCTCTCCGAGCACGGACGGCACCACGGCCTTGATCCGCATCGTCGAGGCGTCGACGTCGGTGACGATCCCGCGATATTTCCCGTAGAAGCGAGTGCGGAGCCGCTCCAGCAGGTCCTCAAGGGCGCGATCGTCGGCAGCGCTCACAATGACGGGGCTCCTCCCGGTCCCGCGAGGGCACCGCTCAGGGAGGCCAGCGTGCCGCCTGCGCTCGCGGGACCAACCGCGTTGCGCACGAGCGTGAAGCTCATCTTCCACGAGTCCGGCGTGTACCGGTGCCTGACATTCCAGACCAGCCAGTTGCCCGAGTGGAGGTTGCCGGCGCCCTCGATCGTGACGACGGTGCCGACTCGCAGGATCGTGCCGATTCGATCCGCGTCGACTTCGCCCGTGCAGCGGACGAAGAAGCCCGACTCGGTGAGCACGGCGGCTGTCCGCTGAGTCAGGTCGGGTACGTCCGCCGGGGCGGTCAGCTGCAGCGTGGACGACTGCCCGAGGTACGTCGGGTAATCACGCTGGTCGAGCGTGGTGAGCCCGCTCGAGTCCGCGCTGACGTCCGTCCCGTCGGCCGAGGACTGGGTGAGATCGACCTGGCTGGAATCGACCTCGGTGGGCCGCATGACGTCCCAATCGAAATCAAGCGCGTCAACCGTCCAGGCGGCCGGATCGACGAACGAGATCGTCGCAGCGGGTTGTCCATCGACGGCGGGCGTGGCGAAGTAACCGGTCCGCTGCCCTGGCGTATCGGTGCACGCGACCCGGCACAACTTGCCGGCACGCCGCGCGAGTCCACGCAGGAACTGAAGGTCGGTGCCCCGCTGCATCAGCGTGTGTCCGTCGTCGGTGTGACTCGGCGAGTCGTCGTCGGTGTTGGACGTCGGCGGCGGTGATGCCGTAATTCCCGAAGATCTCCTCGGCTACCTCTGCGTCGGTGTAACCCGGCCATTCGACGATGTTGTCCGCTTGGTTCATGAGCCACGACGCGTCCTGTGCCCAGATATCGATCATGGAGGCCGACGAGGTCCGGTCCAGGTGCAGCCGCCAGGACAGGACGAAGCCGTCGAACACGCATTGCGGCTGCGAGCTCTGGGACGCCGGCGTGACGGTCACCGACACGTTCGTCATCGGCTCGAAGGTCCCGTCTCCTACGTACTGGAGATCTCCGGCGGAGGTCCGGTTCACCGGCAGGCGCAACAGCAGCGCGCCTGGCCGGTCGGAGCTCTCCTCGACTTCGAGGTCCTGGATCGCGTCGTAGAACGCGTCGGGCACCGCAGTGGAGCCGACCTTGACGCGCGACCGCGACGGTCACGACGCTCCCGCCCGTGGGACGCCGATCTGGGTGCGCGCGGACAGCGCACCCGCGAGCAACGCGTTGTTGGCGTCGCACAGCCGCCAGAAGCCGGTTGGCGCGTTCAGGTATTGCACCGCGACGATGTCGAGCCGCTCACCGCGCGAGCCCTGGCTGTATCCGACGATCGGAACAGTACGCGGCGCCGGCGCGACGACGGCCGAGACCTGCCTGCCGTCAGCAAGCGACACGGTGTAGGTGGGCTGAGCGGCGTAGCGGCTGTCGGGTGTGAACACGGCGACGCCTGCCTCAGTGCGGGATCATCCCGATGATCGACTCGCCGGCGTTGGCCAGGTTTGCCAGCGCCAGCGTCTGGCGGAGCGTGAGCGTGTACGTGTACGCGATCGTGGCCAGGTTCGCGAGCACGTCGTCGTCGGACGAAGCGGCGACCAGCTCGGCCGGCGTGAGCACGCGCAGCGTCATCTGCGCTTCGGCGTGGGTGGGGTTGAGCGCGGTGTCGTACAGCTGCTCGGTGATGGTCAGCTCGGTCACGCGCACCGGCACGATCCGCCCCGCACCCCAGATGAACAGCGTCACCGGCATAACCGATTGCGGCACGTTCCGAGTCGTGTCCGAGTCGTCGCCGCTCAGCCCGGAGACGATCGCCGCGGAGATCGCTCCGACAAGTCCGCTGTTGCTCGCACCCGTGGGGTAGAGCAGCATCTCGAGCGCCGCCAGGCGGCTGTACACGCCGGTGGCCTCCGCGATCGCCGCGGTCGGAGG
The DNA here is from genome assembly GCA_963755525.1 of uncultured Solirubrobacterales bacterium. Taxonomy (GTDB): domain Bacteria; phylum Actinomycetota; class Thermoleophilia; order Solirubrobacterales; family Solirubrobacteraceae; genus Palsa-465. Next base: position 248,348 of record CAVWKC010000037.1, read on the forward strand.
GCTCCCATCCGCGATCTCGTCGTTGGCGTCCATGGCGATCGTGAACGCGAACGTTTCACCCGGCATCCCTCGGACGGCCAACGGGTTGCTGAAGGTTTCGTTACCCGATGACGGAGCCGGCTCCGGCTGGGACCAGCTGTGAGTCATCGTCTCCGGGTTGTATTGAAAGACGATCACGTTCGGGAGCGGAACCGGGAGGAAGGTCGGCATGAACTCGACCAGCGCCCCCTTGAGCAGGAAGCCGCTCACGGCAGCGCCTCCGTCCCTGGCGTACCAGACCCGCGATCGCGGGCGAGCGCGCGGCCGATCGCGTCGACGATGCGCCGCGCCAGCAGGTCGGGATCGCCAGGCGCGTCCTGCACGGTTATCGCGAGCTGGTCAAGTCCGGCCAACCCCGCCGGCCGGAGCAGACCGGGCGCGAGGCGCTCCGCCACCAGCCGCGCCAGTTCACCCGCGGCGTTCTCGTCGAGCCCGGCCACGCGAAGGGACAGGCGCTCGATGCTCACCTTGGGGGCGGTGGCACTCACCTCAGCTCCATCTGTCCGGCGCGGACCACGATGCCCTGCTTCTCGAGCTCGCGGCGGGCCGCTCCGAGGACGTGGGACTCGCCGATTGGCAGCCCCTCGGTCCGGGCCAGGAACGCCGCAGCCAGCGCCGCCGACTTGATGCCGGCGCCGGTCAGGTCGAGCTCGCGGGCCAGGCCCTGCCAGTCGAGCTCGCCGATCAGCGACCGTCCGCCGGCGTCGGTCGCCCCCTCCAGAGCGAGCCGCCACAGCCGCTCGCGCTCGCTCGCGCTCGGCGGCGCGAAGTCGACGATGAAGCGCAGGCGCCGGACGAACGCGGTGTCGAGGTCGCCCTTGCGGTTGGTGGTGAGGATGGCGGTGCCGCTGAACTGCTCCATCCGCTGGAGCAAGTAGTCGATCTCGATGTTGGCGTAGCGGTCGTGCGCGTCGGTCACCTGGCTTCTCTTGCCGAAGAGGGCGTCGGCCTCGTCGAACAGCAGTAGCGCCGGTGCCCGCTCGCACAGCTCGAACACCTGGCGCAGGTGCTTCTCGGTCTCGCCGATGTACTTGTTGACGACGCCGGCCAGATCGACGCGGTAGAGCTCCAGCCCCAGCGAGCGGGCGAGGACCTGCGCCGCCATCGTCTTGCCCGTGCCGCTCGGGCCGGAGAACAGCGCGGTGGTGCCGCGACCGAGCGGGGTGAGTCGGGCGAATCCCCAGTCGTCGAGCACCTCCCCGCGGTCGCGCGCCTGCGCCTCGAGCTCACGCAGGTGCGCCACGGTGCCCGGGGCGAGCACCAGGTCCTCCCAGCCGAACGGGAGCGGTAGCGTCGTGAGGAGGTCGGGCCGGCTGGCGGTCAGGACGCGCCGGCACACCTCGGCCACCTCGGCGTCCCCCGCCGGAACGACCCGTGCGGCGAGCTCTATCTCGCTCGGTCGCAACGCCCAATCCCTGACGGCCGGCGGCGCGGGCGCGGTCGACAACGACGACCAGAGAGCGAGCCGCTGGCGCCGGTCGAGCGGCCCGCACCGAATCGAACGGCGGACCGCATCCGGCCACAGCGTTCCCGCCGTCACGCTCTCCGCCAGGATGAAGCTGATCGGCGCGCTCGGCACACCCGCCCACAGCTCGGGCGCCGCGAGCTCCGGACGCTCCCAGGCCAGGACCGCCCCTTCGAGGCGAGCCCGACGGGCCTCGCGGGTCGCGGCAGCGGCGAACTCCCCGCCGCTGGAGAGTGCTCCCACGTCGACCGCCAGCAGCGGCCGGCCGAATGTTGCGGCAGCCTGCGCAGCCAGCGCGGCCCGCCCGGAGCCTGGTGGTCCGATCAGCTCGATCTCGATCGGCACCCCGACGTCTTCGCCTGACAGCGCGGCCACGAACGTGACGGTCTCCTCGAGCGCGCGCGGGTGCAACACGAGCCCATCCGGCGGTCGCACCGAGCGGCCGGTCGTGCCGAGCGACCAGTCGCCGGCGGCGAAAGCTCCCGACACAAGCGGATCCACGCGCCACCCCGTTGACGATGCCGACGGGCGGTCGTCATGAACCGGCTCGGCGAGCAGCCAGCGCACTAGCGCGCAGTCAGGCGCGGGCGCCGGGCCGGGCGGATGCTCGAACAGGGCGCGCGCGAGCGCCGGTGTGGGATCGGCGGCTTCGGTCATGTCGAGCAGGTAGCCGAACACCCTCGCCATCGCCGGATTCGCGGCCGCCGCCAGCGTCAGCCTGAGCAGCGCATCGTCCGCGTCGGACAGCTCGAGGGCCTGGATCAGATGCGCTAAACGGGAGTCTTCGGAGCGCCGGCGGAGCGCCGCCAGCTCGGTCGAGATGGCCACTGCCCGTGGATCGGAGCGGTAGAACGCGCGCTCGACTTTGAAGGCGTCGAGCGCGGAGCCCAGGGCGCGGTCCACCTCGCTGTGCGTGATCGCCAGCAGGTGCTCGTCGGCGTAGTGGTGCTCTTGCCAGCAGTGACGGAGCCACAATGCCCGGCGCCGGGCGCGCAGGCGAACTTCGGCCAGCCAGCGCGGCTCGGCGGCGGAGCTTCGCCCGGCGCTGGCACCGCGATTCCCGCTCAGGCCGGCACGCGACAGCGGCGTCGCGGGGGCGTTCACAGGGTCACCCACAGGGCGGGGTTGGACTCGATCCCGTTGACCAGCACCCGTACCGGCAGGGTCGTCCCGGCCGTCCCGGCCGGCGGGGCGAACGAGAACGAGGTCCCGCCCGCGGCGACATTCACCTGCCCAGGGTTCGGTGCCCCCGCGGTCCCGCTCAGGGCGGTGGTCCCGACGAGCACCTCGGTGGCTCCGGCTACGAACCCGGCGCCGTTCACCGTGTAGCTCGTCGCACCCGAGAGCACGGGTCCGCCGGCCGGATCCACGTAGGCAGCCACGCTGAGCGGGGTGGCGCCGGTGCGGACGGCGCCGGCCGCGCCGAGGGCGCCGCTGCCAACCCTGAGTTGATAGACGCCGGGGGCAGGCGCGGAGGCCGGAGGTGCTCCGGCCGCGGCCGGAAGGGCGAGCACGAACTTGGCCGGTGTCGACGCCGCGGGTTGTGCCCACGCGGTCACGTCGACCTCGGCCGCGCCACCCGGAGGCAGCAGGTAGACGCCGTCCGAGACCGCGTCGACGCCGAGTCCCGCGCCCGCCAGCGACAGTGTCTGCCCGGGCGCCACCAAAGCCGGAGATCGCGTCAGCGGCACCCTGGCGCCCGCGGGACCGACGTACGACGCGTCGTTCGTGCTCCCGAAAACGGCCGGATAGACGTTGCCATCGTCGTCGACGGAAGCCGGCAGCTGGATCGGGGAGGCTCCGAGCAGCGAGACCGACTTGGTCTCCTGCGCCGCGGCGGGCATCGTGTCGGCGTCGATGAAGGCGACCGCGGCCCGGTACACGACCGACATTCGCAACGGAGCCGTGGTCGCCTGCCACAGACGGCTCAGCTCGTCGTAGGAGCGATGCTCCATAGTCAGGCTCAGCTCCCACGCGGCTGCGGCGCCCGGGTCGCTCCGCACAATCGGGTTGTCGTGATAGGTGCGCAGCGCGACGCTCATCGCCTCGTGTTCCTGGGCGTAGCTTGTCTCCGAGTAGGCGAACAGGAGGTAGAACAGGTCGAGCGCGAGAGGCAGGAAGCGGGTCGGCGATCCCCCCGGCTGCCCCAGGATCTGGGATTGCCAGAACAGGCTCTCGGTCGCGTTGTCGGGCTCGACGTGGTAGAGGTACATGCTCAACACCGGGCCGCCCCCCTCACGCAACGCATCCGGCGCCAGTCCGGTGAACACAGGGGTGAACGTGGGACTAGACGCGCTCCCGCCGATCTCGGCCCAGATCGGCGCGGTCGCCCACTGGTTCTTCACCAACCCGATCAGGGAGTCGGTCACCGCGGAGAGGTCGAGTGTCACGGTCTCTCACCCTCAGCCCTGTGCGACGCCGTACCAGCGGCGCCGTCCATCCCTGAGCGGATCGGAGCCGGCCAGCCGCGACGGGGGCCGCTCTCGCCGTGGCGCAGGCCGTGATGAAACCGCGCGCGGTTTCGCAGCCGGGACGACCGTGACCTCGATTGTGCCGATCGAAACCGTCTCGGGCTCGGCCCGGGGGAGATTGTTGGGAGCGCGTCGCTGGTCAGCCGGATCGCCACCGCGAGATCCCGGTCTCGGAGGAGCGAGGCCGACCGTGGGCGGCGCGGCGGTCTCCGCGCGAGCCGGTTCGGGGACCGCCGGTGCCGATGGCCGCGGCGCTTCCGAGGCCAGTGGCGTAGACGGCGCAATCGTCGCGACGGCACGCGCGACCTCCGCCGAACGGGGTCCGGCGAGCGCCGCGGGCAGCGCGACCGCTCGCGCGGGAGTGGCCGTCGTCGGAGTCGCCGCCGTCGGCGCCGGGCGGGCGGGCTCGGGCCTGAGTGCGTCCGGCTCGCTCACGGCTCGTCGGTCTCCGTCGACGCGTGGAGCGGCGGGTGCCGGCGCTCGAGAGGGAAGGGCGACCGGCTCGTCCCAGAGCGGATCGGTGAACGACAGCGGCAGTCGCTCGGGCGGCACGCCCGCCCTGCGGGGGGCTTCGGCCGCACGCGAGACGCTCGGTGGTGAGCCGGTATCAGACGTCGGCTCTTGGCCGTGACTTGATGCCGCCGGGCGTTCGGATGCACGCGCCGGTCTCGTCGGCGGTCTCGTAGCCGGTTTCGTCGAAGCGTCGCCGCGCGCGCCGGTCGCCGGCGCCTCGATGGCGGCGAATCGCGTGTCGGCAGGGCCCGACGGCACCGCCGGTTTCGAACTCGATGTCCTCGCTACTTCTTCCGGGGGCGGCGGCGCTTGCGGGCTAGGCTGCTGCTCCGCCGTGCTGTCGAGGCGGGCAGCGCCGCCGAACAGCCGACGAGGCGGCTCCAGGGCCGCGCCGCGGCGCCGAGTGTCGGTCAAGGCAGCCATATACGGGACCGCGGCTTTCATGCTGCGGCGCGCTCGTCCTCGACAAGGGCCGCGTAGCGCCGGCGCCGGTGGCGAGGGAGAGCGAGGATCGAAGCCTCCGGCCATCCGTATGCCGATGCCAGGAGGTGAGTGTCGAAATAGAGCGCGGAGAACGAGTCACGGAGCTCTCTCAGCGTGTACGCGACGGGATCGAAACGGAGCGAAACCTCCTGCCCGCACGAAGGGCAGGTCCCCCCGACGAAGCTCTCGAGGGGCGGGGCCATGGCCGCAAGCGCGCGGTCGATCCGGCGGATCAGCGGACCGGTGGCCGGTCCCCGCACGCAGCGCTCCGATAGCGTCAGCGCCGGCGAGTCCGCATCGATCGCCTCGAGCACGTCAGCGGTCGTGGGGATGCGAAATCGCACGCTGGCCCCCCGCAGGGCATACCAACCGTCCCGGTCGATCGCCCCGACCGCGCGAGGGCGCCGCGGACGATGGTGTGCGAGGTACCGGTCGATCTCGAAGCTCACGTCGATGCGCTCGCCGCATCCGGACACCGGGCACGCCGCGTCGGTCCGGATCGCATCGCCGAGCCACGATCGGCGGATCAAGAGCGCCGCTCCGCCTACGTCCGCGGCGGGCAGGGTCGACCAGTCGACGGGCGTGCCATGTTCGGTGCAGGTGACCCGGCGAGCGAGCTCGACCATGGCCTGCAGCGGCGCCAGCGGCGTCTCCAAGACGAACAGCTCGTCCTCGCCGGTGGGCTCCAGCACCACCAGCCTCACCCCACTGACCGCGAGCAAGCTACTGCTCCTTGAGCTCCGCCAGCGTCAGGTCCTGCTCCCAGCCCTCGTTCTCGAGCTTGATGTGCTCGATGGCCACCGCATTCGCGCCTGCGTCGAGATCGGGCAGCGCCTGGTATTCCGACACCCAGCAGCGGTGAACGAGATAGCGCAGAACCGGCTGAGCCTCCTCGTTGTGGAGAACGATGCTGAGCTCCTGTCGCAGATTTGCCAGTGAGGTCGTCGGATGTCCGTGGTCCAGCACCTGCGCGTAGTTGGCCCAGGTGATGAAGTCCTTGTTCTGAGTCACGCCCCGCTCAAGCGTGATCGGGTCGTATTTCATCCGCCCCAAGCCCTTCAAAATGATCGCGTTGCCGCCTTCCTTGTACTCGATGACGTCTGCCATCCGCTTGATTGCGCTCACCTTGCTCACGGCGGCCACGGGCTCGGGACTCGGACCGAAATACACGAGGAACCGGTAAGTCGCGTACGGGTTATACCGGCTCAGGTTGGCCGGAAACAGCGTGCTGGTCATATTTACCCCTAACTTTGCGCCTGCCCGGCGAGCTGGGCAATTTGCACGATGACGAACTCCGCCGGTGAAAGCGGCGCGAACCCCACGATGATGTTCACCACTCCGTTCGCCACGTCGGTCGGCGTCGTGGTCGTTGCGTCACATTGCACGAGGAATGAATTGCTTGGGCGTGGTCCCCGCGAACGCGCCACTCCGGAACAGGCTCAGCATGAACGCGTTCACCTCCTGCGTCAGCGCATTCCACAGCGGCTGTGCGTTGGGCTCGAACACCGCCCAGGTGAGATTGGCGTACAGCGTCTGTTCAATGAACAGCGCCATCCGCCGGACAGCAATGTACTTCCACTGCTGCTGGGCTGTGTTCGCGTCCGCGCCGGCCGTCGTCCTGGCGCCGAAGATGACGGTGCCGATGCCTGGGAACTGCCGCAGACAGTTGAGCGCGTTCTGGTTGAGGACCCCCTGCTGCACATCGGTCATCGCTCCGGCGGTCACCACACCGGAGGTACCGTTCAAGGCGGTCTCGGTCCCCGCAGGCGACTTCCAAACCCCCCGAGCGCTGTCCTCCTGCCCATACAGCCCCGCCACGAAGCCGCTCGGCGGCGCGGTCGTGGCGGCTCCGGTCACCGCGTCCGTGGTGTTGACCCACGGGTAGTAGAGCGCGGCGTTGATGCTGACCGGGAAGTCGTCCGAAAGTGACCCTCCGCCGCTGAGGTTGTCGACGATGCTGTTGGCGTCCCAATCGGCGGTGGTCGGCGAGAGGGTGTCCATGATCAGGAATGCCCGCTTCTGCTCGCAATACGCCACCGCGGTCGAGAGAACGGCCAAGTCGCTGATCCCCGGGATCGCCAGCAGGTTGAAGATCGGCACCTTGTCGAGCGAAGCTCCGGCAGCGAAGACCTGTCCGAAGTCCCCCGGATTGATGACCGTCCACCCGGCTTCGGGCGCAGAGGTGCCGTACCCGAGCTCGAACGGCGACCCAGTTGTCGGATACTCCGTCGGCGCCGGCGAGGAGAGCTTGACGCTTACCAGAGACGAGTTCGCGAGGGCGCTTTCCAAATCGCCGATCGCGACCTGTCGGTATGTCTCGACCGTGTTCCCATACGAGACGACGATGTCGGCCGACGTGTTTTTGGTCGGTGGTTGGGGATTCGAAATGGCCACCTGCATCGGGATGCCGACCGTGCCAGTGGCTGGCGGGGTGGCGGCGATGCCCACCGGTTGGAGCGCGGTGAAGGTGATGCTCCCGCCACTGGTCACGGTGACCACCTCGGTCGCCGCGGCCACCTCGGCGGGATTACCTCCCGATTCGGCGGGCGCACCACCGCTGTAATACTGGGCCGCCGGGAGACCTACCACGTAGCAGGTCGACCCACCGTTCGTGAAGAACTCGGCGATCGCCTGCCCAACGTAGTCGGGCTGCCACGGACTCGAGAAGGGTCCACCGAAGCTTCGCCGGTAGTCGGCTGCGCTGGTGATCGGGATCGCTGTCTTGTAGTTCGCGGTGGGGGTGAGGAACGGATGGGTATAACCCACGAACACAGCGATCGATGTCGGCGACGGGACGATCGAGTGCGTCAGGTTCGGGAGCTCCTCGATATAAACCCCTGGGTACGACGTGGTGACGGTCATTAACGCCTCCTGGTGCCCGCGAGTGACTTCGGCCCCCTGGAGCACCGGTCGCCAGTATGTGAATTGCCACCGTAACGGAGCATCGTCACTTCATCGTCAACCCGCCGTGCGCGAACCGTCAACGCTTTCATCGCCGGAGCGTTCGGACGGGACTTGACTTGGGAGCGCGCATCTGAGATAAGACGACTGAACAAGGGGGCTGCGTGGCACGCTTGTCGTTCACGTCCAATGGGAACCACAATGGCGGGTCCGAGCCTGTTATCCGTGACGCGCGCTTCGGGGCCAAGTTAAGCGACGCGGGCGGTGCCCAATCTCGGCTGACGCTTGGTCTGCTGGGCGGGTTCCGGTTGTGTAGGAATAGGGAGGTTTTGGTACTTTCGCTGGGGGACCAGCGGCTAGTCGCGTTCCTCGCGGTGCATAACCGGCCGTTGCAGCGATCATTCGTGGCCGGGAACCTGTGGATCGAGAGCCGCGAGGAACGAGCCAGCGGCAACCTCCGAACTGCCCTGTGGCGGCTGCGCCATGTCGACCAGCGCCTGATCGAAGCGTCACGCAACCATCTCGCCCTGTCACCGGCCGTCGCGATCGATCTTCACGAGGCGATCGCTCGAGCGCGCAACGTGCTGCGAGACGACGGTTCGATCCTGGGAGACGACGAAGCGATGCGCCTCGCAGGAGACCTCCTGCCGGACTGGTATGACGACTGGGTCCTGATCGAGCGCGAACGGTTCCGTCAGCTACGGCTGCACGCGCTCGAATCGCTGTGTGCCGCGTTTCTCGACGCCGGCGCCCACGGCTTGGCCGTTGAGGCCGGCCTTGCCTGCGTCGCGGCTGATCCACTGCGCGAGAGTGCCCACCGAGCCCTCATCAAGGTTCACATCGCCGAAGGCAATCCGGCCGAAGCGGTTCGTCAATACCGTCTGTACCAGCGCCTGGTCGCCGACGAACTCGGGCTTCGCCCATCTGTGGAGCTTCAGCACCTCGTCGGCCATCTACCAGTCTGACCGCCGAGATCGGCCGATAGCGCCACAGCTCGGCGCCGCCGGCTGACCTAGCGCCGGCTGTCGCTATCGAGATTGATACGCCAGATTCGGCGCATCATGCGCCGAATCTGGCGTATCGTGACGTCTGCGCGACGTGCTACTTGATCGTGTACTGGTAGGGCAGCGCTGCCACCTCATCGGCCTGCGGGTAGTTCACGAGTGCGTCCTGGATCGAGCCGAACTCGAAGTACGCCGTGTCGTCGAGGTAGAGCGTCCCGGCGACCTTCGTGCCGGACGCCCCGCTCGGGGTGATCGTGACCGGAATCGTCCCGGTCTGGCCCGGAGCCACGGAGATCGGGGCAAACGAGCCAAGGCTCGTCGCCGGGTTCGCGCTGTCTGACTCCAGGTCGCCGGTCGGCGAGGTGACCGTGCTGTCGAACGGACTCGTGACCACGCTCGCCGATGTGCTCGCCGCCTCGCTCGGCGGACCGGTCGTCCCGAACGTCCCGTACTCGACCGGCAAAACGTCCCACTCGCCGGTCGCGAGCGGGTTGTCGGCAAACGACAGGGATGCCGTGGTGCCGACCGTCGAGGCCAGGTCCGGATCGCCGCCGACGAACTGGGACTCGAACAGGAGCGGCGTCGTCCCGTCGGTCGTCGCCTGGGCCTGGAACAGCGTCGAGTTGGTCGGCACCAGGTACACCGGGATGTTGTCGCTGACCGGGAGGTTGTCCGAAGCCCCGCTGATGGCACCGAGCGCCAACGAGGTGCTCCCGGGCAGCCGCGCATCCGGGAAGAACATCTCCGTGCGCGGTTCCCGTGTTCTTCACGCGTGACCTGGTAGGTGTAGAGCTTGCCAGCGGTCAGCTGCGTGGAGGCCGCATTCGGGCAGCCACCGCCCGAGGCCGGCACCGCCTGCTGGTTGACGCTCACCTGGAATGGCGAGGAGAGCTCGTTGCCCGAGACCACGGGCGCGAACACCACCGCCAGCCTCCATCGGCCCGGACCGGGGTTGAGCGTGTGCAGCTGAGCACCGGTCAGCTGGGCACCGACCTGTTGGTTGGGCGGTAAGGACGTAGTCGTGCCCGGCGTCATGTTGGTGGCGTAGGCGACGGCCTCGCCCTGCGGGTTGATCAGGTAGGCACCGAACTGGTTGCCGGGATCCTGGACGGTGATCGTTGCGTTCAGCTCCGGCTTTCCGGCGGGCACGTCGAGCTGGTAGAAGAACTCCTGCCCGCTGATCGGCGCGCGTCCGTTGCCGCCGGTCACCGTTCCCGAGAACGTCGAGTTGCCGGCCGGGATCAGGCTGCGCAAGCGTGACGGGCACGGTGGTCGAGTCGTCGATCGACCCGCCGCCGTGTGCCGGGCTCGACTTCACGACAATCGCGCCACTGGCGTCGCCGGGCTGGGCCGGCGTGCTCGTCCTGACCTGGACCGCCACCGAGCGGCCCGGGGCGAGCGTGGTGCTCGACGGGCTGACCCGGCCGAACGCCGCGTACCTGGCGACACTGACGCCGAACACCACGGGGCCGACGTAGCCGCCGGCGTCCGCGTCACGGCTGTAGACGTACGCCGTCCACGTCCCGGCAGCCGGGTTGCGCGATCTGCAGATCGCCAAAGTTGCCGTTGCCCTGCGGCCGCGAATCCCCGGCGTAGGTGCCGTTGGGGTCGATCAGCGTGATCCGCACCCGCGCGTTGAGCGAAGCGTCCGATGGCGCGGTGGTACGCCACCGAGGTGTCGAGCCGGTTCTCGCCCGCGGGCACGCGGAAACGCAGCCGCTGGTAGTTGATCGGCACGCCGGCGTAGTCGGGCGTCTGCGGACCGCTGTCTGACAGCGTGAACTGCGTGGTGAGCAGCGACCGGTAGGTGCCGAGTGTGCGACCCGAGAACGTCAGGTGCTGGGTCGAGCCGCTCTCGTTGGTGACCGTGTCGGTGAGGTTCTCGGCGGTGCCGGGCTGATCGACCGCGTTCAGCTGAGTCGGGCTCGTCGTCACCACCCCGACGTTGTGGCCCTGGCCGGAGCCGCCACCGGCGGGCTGGTTGTAGTTCTCGGCGGCCAGCACGGCCTTGTAGGCGTCGACGCGACCGGAGCCCTGCTGATCGGCGGGGGCGCCGATGTCGTCGGTGTTGGAGACGATCAACTGCTTGACCAGCGCCGGCGTGGGCGCCGTCCCGCGGTGCGTCTTCTCGTACGCCTGGATGACGAGCGCCGCGACGCCCGCAGTCATCGGCGAGGACTGGCTCGTACCGCCGAACGACTGGACCGGCGACGGGGCGCCGGTCAGGCTGGCGCAACCACCGAACTCGTCCTGGTTCGTCGAGCACAGCGCCCAGTCAGACTCGCCCGGCGCGACGACGTCGATCGTCCGTCCGCGCTGGTCGAAGCCGCCTGAGCTCAGCGAGCTGACCTGGTCGTTGCTCCAGCTCTTGACCTCGGGGAACCGAGTCCCGCCGAAGCCGTCCTGGATGTAGTTCTGGTTATCGGTCGAGGCGCCCGCCGAGATCACGTTGGGATCGGTGGCCGCCTCGCCGGTGGTGCTGGTCACGCCGGCGTCGCCGGTCGACTCGACGACCGTGATCCCGGCCGCCACGGCCTGGTCGTCGGCCTGGGCGATCAGGTCCATCGCCCCTCCGTCATCGGGATAGTTGTTGATCCCGAACGACTCGTTGAGGACGTTGACGTGGGCGGTCGTGATCGCGTAGTCGATGGCCTCGAGGATCGAGGAGTCCGGCGCCACGTTGGAGGCGCCGAAGGCGACGAGGCCGAAGACGTTGGCGCCAGGAGCGACGCCCTCGATGCGGATGTTGCACGGACGGTTGAGCGGCCAGCGCGCTGAAGTGGCTGACGTCGTAGACCTCGCGGCCCTGCGCGGCGATCGCCGAGGCGTCGCCGAACCCCTCAGCGCCGCTGGTCGGCGCCGCGGTACCGAAGCCGCTGAAGTCCTCCAAAGTCACCACGTGCTGGCCGTTGGGCCGGATGAAATCGGGGTTGTCGGGGTCGATGGCGTCGGCGATGAAGCCGACGGTGACTCCGCTGCCGGTGATGCCCAATGACCGCGCCGTCTTCGCGTTCGGATTGTCGGAGTCGACGCTCATCGTCTTCAGCGCCTCGGGCTCGAGCTGGACCTTGCCGGGTGGGGCGCAGGCGCCGGGCAGCGGCGTGGCGCCGGTGCCGGCGGTGCTGCCCGCGGCTCCGGTCGTCGGGGGCGCGAGGTGGACGACGCCGTTGGGAACGACCTCCGCCACGGCCGGATCGGACTTGAGGGACGAGAGCTGCGCCGGCGACACTGTGGCCGACACCGCGTTGAGCGCGGTGTAGCTGTGCACGTCACGCGCATTGCCGCTGGCAAGCTGCTGCAGCACCGGCCCCTGGATGCCGGAGAGCGTCCGGCGGCGCGCGCCGAGCGCCGAACGGGTCGCCGGCTGGGCGCGATCCTGGTTCTTGAATACCACGATGACGCTCTGCGCCGATGCCGGCGCTTGAGAAACCGACGACGCGGACGCCGACAGCACCTGCACCAACGTGAACAGAGAAACCGCACCGACGGTGATCGTCAGCTTCAAGCGCGCGCTCATTCGACTCCCTCCCATGTTGTAAGACCGGTCCTAGAGAACCGTGCAGGCAACCTATACCAAGCCGCAAGAGATTGTCGTCAGGACGGGTCGGCGATAGATCCTGCGACGCTGTGGGCTGGCACGATGCTTGCTGATGGACGTCCGTGAGAGCTCGTTGGGGACCTTGCCGTGCCTGGTGGCCGGGTCGGGTCCCCCGCTGGTACTGCTTGCCGGGCTTATGCCGGAGGCTGGCGTGTCTGCGGGTTCGCTCCGCCGGATCCTTGAATCGTCGATGCGGCCCTGGGCGCGGGACAGAGAGGTGTTCTGCGTCAACCGGCGTCCGGCGTTGCCGCGCGGGATGACGATGGCCGCGCTGGCGGCCGAACATGCTCGGGCGTTGCGCGCGGGGTTTGACGAGCCGGTGGATGTGCTGGGAGCCTCAACGGGCGGCAGCATCGCTCAGCAGCTCGCTGCCGAGCACCCCGACGTGGTGCGCCGGCTCGTGCTGGTCAGCACGGGATGTCGGCTTGGCCCCCACGCGAAGCTGGTTCAGCGCCAAATCGCCGCGCGGGTATGCGCGGGTGCGACCCGCCAGGCGGCGGCGGTGACGGCCGGCGCGCTGGCCCCGCCGGCGCTTCGATTGCCGGCGGCATGCCTCGGATGGTTACTCGCGCCGCGCCTGTTCTCCGAGAGCGGCTTGCAGGACATGGCCACCACGATCGAGGCCGAAGACGAGTTCGACCTCGCCCGCCTGCCAACCGTCCGAGCACCCACGCTACTGGTCGGAGGCGGACGCGACCGCTTCTACGACCGGGAGCTACTTGAGCAGACCGCCCGCCTGATCCCCGGATGCGTGCTCGAGATCCATCCACAGCGCGGGCACATCACGGTTCTCTCAGATCCACGCGCCGTCGCCCAGATCCGCGGCTTCCTCCATGGTGCGCCGTGAGTTCCTGCTGAAGCTCAGCTCCGGTTACGCCGGATAGCGAGCGCCGCAGAGGTTCAGTCGCAGCGAGTAGACCGAGCTCGTTGCGGTGATGAACAGATCGTTGCGCTTGGGCCCGCCGAACGTCAGGTTGGAGACGATCTCGGGAACGTGGAGCTTGCCGAGAAGCGTGCCGTCCGGAGCAAAGCAATGCAATCCGTCGTGGGCCGCGGCCCAGATCCGTCCCGCGTCGTCGAGCCGGATCCCGTCGAACGAACCCGCATCGCAAGTCGCGAATACCTCTCCGCCGGCGAGGCGGTCCTGACCTTCGACGTCGAATCGCCGAATGTGTTTCTCGCGCGTGTCGGCGATATACAGGTGGCGCTCGTCGGCCGAGAACGCGAGACCGTTCGGCCGGACGAAATCGTCGGCCACAACCGTGGTCTCGCCGGTCGAGGGATCGATTCGGTAGACGTTGCAAGCGCCGATCTCGCTGACGGCCTTGTGTCCCTCGTAATCACTGTCGATCCCGTAGCTAGGGTCGGTGAACCAGATCGAGCCGTCAGAGCGCTCGACCAGATCATTGGGGCTGTTGAGCCGCTTACCTTCAAAGCGGTCCGTCAGTACCGTGACCGTTCCGTCGTGCTCGGTTCGAGTGACGCGGCGACGGCCATGCTCACAGCTCAGCAGACGACCCTGCCGGTCGACGGTGTTGCCGTTGGAATAGCCCGCGGGAGCGCGGAACACGCCCACCGCTCCCGTGAGCTCGTCGAATCGCAGCATCCTGTCGTTCGGGATGTCGCTGAACAGCAGATAGCGGCCCGCAGGGAAATATGCCGGCCCCTCGGTCCAACGACCGCCCGTGTACACACGCTCCATCCACTCGTCGCCCTGGCTGCCGCGGAACCGCTCGTCGATGACCTCCAGCTCCGTCCTGATCCGATCCGCCACAAACTCACCCTATCGTGATCACGGCGCCGCGCATGCGCAGCACGCAGCCGCGTTTTCAGGGGCGGACGGCGAGCACGGTGCACGAGGATCAGGCGCGTCCCCATCACACTCTTCGGATCCCGACTCCGAAGAGCCGCTCGGGCGTGGGTATCTCGGATTCGCAAAATCTCGCACCGTGGGATCGTGCCGTCCTCCCCGTAGCTTGCTTGGAGCACCCCCAAGCTGCCCCTGAGCATGGAAAGGTGAAGCCGCGGACGCCCGCGCTAGACACCGTCCGCTTGCTGGCCGGCGGCTAGCACCGCCTCGTCGCAAGGTTGCTGCTCGTCGGCGGGCGGCCTTCACGAGGCGACTGATCGCCGTGTCGCAGCCACGAACCGGGAAGGTGTATGCGAGTCCGGCTGTACGCCGGCGCACTCCCCCGCTGCCGTCGGCTCAGCGAGCGCGGCGCCTGGCGGGCGGTGTACGCAGTCGATGTCCACGCGCTTCAAGCTCGCTCAATTCGGTGGCGAGCTGCCGAGCGAGCTGACCCACATTCCGAAAGCGCGCGGCCACCTCGTCGGGCACGTCGGGGTCTCGGCGCGCCCGGCGGGCCTCGTTCAGCGCGTTTCGGTGCAGCCTCGTGACTATGTCCGAGAGCTCAATCTTCCCCTCGACGCGGTCGGTGTCGACCTGCACCCTGATCGGGCGGCGGCGCCCCGGTCGTGGAGCCATCAGCTTACCTCCAGGGCCGGGACGACAAGGCTGTCAATGCCGAGCTGCGACAGCTTGATGTTGAAGACGTCGTAGGGAAGCACGACGTCCTGAAGTGTCACCGTGCCGATCGAGGCGGACGCTCTCACGTTGCTGATTCGAAGCTCGTCCATGGCCAGCTCTGCTGAGGGAGCGACGCTCAGGGTGACGCTGAGCACGTCGGCGTCCCCGGTGAACAGATAAGGATCCGGGTCACCAGAGGCGTCAAGCTGATCGCTGACGATGTCACCGATCGAGGCACGCGGGAAGCTCAAACCGGGGATCGTGACGGTGCCAAGCGGGAGTGCGTCCCCGTGTGCGTGTCCGACGGTGACCTGCGCGCCCGTCGCGGCCGGGACCGAAACGCCGTTGATCGCGACGCTTCCCAACCCCAGGCCAGTCAGCGCGAAACCTGCATCGGGCAGGACGAGGCTCTGCGCGGCGATCTGCTCGGCGACGAGCGGCCCGAGCTTGAGGTCGCGAATTGCTCCTACTACAGCATCGACGTTGCTCACCGCCAGGCTCGCGATGTCGAAGTCGAGTGACTTCAAGCCCGAGAAAGACAGATTCCCGAGGGGGACCGTAGCCGACTGGCTACCGAGGTCGATGGTGCCGTTCCAGCCCCAGGATCCGACCCCGTCGATGCTCACTCCCACCGTCCAGTCCAGCGACAGCGTGACCCCGATCGTGATGTTGACGTTTCGGGCCGTGACGGCGCCGGTGCTTACGCCAAGATGAATCGAGTCGAGCACCAACTCGGCGATCGAGATTGGACCTGCGTCGATCTCGCCAACGTCCACGCTCTGCACGCTCATCTTGCCGATGTTGGTCTGTGGCACGGTCGCCTTCATCTCGAAACGTCCGTTCGTCGCCGCCGGGCCATTCTCCTGCTCCATGCCACGTCCGACCCGCCCGCCGGCATTGACTTTGCCAGCCCGCTGCCAGATCCTACGGCGGAGGCGTAGCGGGTCGTCCGTCGCGGCGGAAGTGACCGCTCCGGGCCAACGAGCGCAGTCCCGCAGCTTGGGAATACCGCAACCGATCGATCGGAGAAGCCCTGTCATGACCGTCGACGTAAGCAGAAGGCCATCCGAGAAGCCACCTCTCACCGAGCAGAACGTGAACGCGCTGGCGGCCAGGATCCTGAACCGTGAGCCCGGCACCGAAGAGCAGGCGACACTGCTGCGATCTGGATGGCGGACCCTTCTCCGCCAAGAATTCGCACTCGAGCCCATCCAACAGCGGAATCTCGCTGAGATCCCAGCAGACGCCGTCCGACAGGTACAGAACGCCCTCGATCACGCGCTCGGAGCGGGCGGAGCGCTCCGACTGGAGCTTGGAAAAGCGCCAACCGGCGGGCAACTCACGATCGCGCCGCCCACCGCGTCTGCCCCCGGTCCGGCAGCACCGCACCTAACTATCGGGGTGCTCAAGTGCACGTTCGGCGCAGACTGCAGCAACTGGCACTGCGGTCCGAACCTGCCCCGATGAACGCCGCCCCATCCGAACCGAAATAGCCCTAGGTTCCACCCGCGACCAGCACGCAAAGGCCGCGCCAGGGAAGCCGACCAAGCGGACCGCTTGTGAAGCCCGAGAAGACGCTCCCCGGACAGCGCGCCGTGATGATCCTGCTCCGAAACCGGCATCACGAGCCGGCCGCGGCGTGTCGACGCCTCGAGTGCTCCTCGAACTCCGGAACGCCCAACTTCCCCCTGGCCGACCTCACGTGTCGCGAGCGCCTGGATCGGCGACAGCGTCGCCGCGTCGGAGCGGGTGAGTGAACCCCTCCGCTTTCGCCTTCATCGCCGTCGGCGCAAGCGTGGAGCTGCAGCCGTCAGGAGGGACCGGGAATTGGCTGGTTGACCTCCGCTCCCGGGCGACCGCAATCCGAATGGGAAGGTGGACGTCGAGGTCAGGCTCGCTCTTGCAAGCCGTCCTTTCCGGCACTGACATGGGGCTCGTGGCAACCCGCGCCGGCACAAAAGCGCCGACCGGGCAGCGCCAGGCCTGGAATAGGGACCCGAGGCGGCTCCTGACCAGTCTCAATGTCGACACGTCGTTCACAACTACAGGCGATACGCCGCGATGATCGGCCCGACCCAGCAACCGTTAGGAGGTGGCTGAGGTGATCTTGATCTGTTATGACGGCTCAGACGACGCCAAGGCGGTGATCGAGAGCGCGTCGGTCCTATTCACCGGAGAACTCGCCGTCGTGCTGACGGTGTGGGAGTCCTTCGCTGATCTGTTCACCCGTACCCCGGGAGGGCTTGGGCTTCGGTGGGGGTGTACCTGCAGACGAGCAGGAAACTTGACCGGGCGAGCCGTGAGCGTGCCGAACAGGAGGGGCAAGAGGGAGCGACGCTGGCTCGCGATCGCGGGATCGACGCGACGGCAACGGTCCGCGCGCGGTCGGGCACTGTCGCGGACACGATCCTGACCGAAGCGGACGAGATCGGCGCGGACGCCATCGTGCTCGGCTCGCGGGGGCTTGGCGACATTGCATACTTCTCATTGGCAGCGTCTCACACGCAGTTATCCAGTCAGCGGACCGCACGGTTGTAACCACGCCATCGCCTAAGGTCGTGGAGAAGCGCGCCCCCAAGCGGCACACGCACGCCGAAGCCGATGCCCGTACGACAACGAAGGCACGTGTGCGTCGGCCGCCTATCGGACAAAGCCAGCCGCGGTAGCGCCGGCGCTCATAGGCGCCGGGCGCGCAATCCGATCGTCCGGACAGTGCTAGTCCCTCAGTGTCAGGTTCAGACACGCGGAGCGTCGTGCGCGCGCACGGTCACGCGGTCGCGCAACTCTTCGACGGTCGCGCGACGGCCGGTTCCGAGGCCGTGCCGCAGGAAGTTGGCGCTGCCGGCAGCGGTGCCGAGCACGAGCGCGTCACGGAGCACCATCTCTTGCGCGAGACCTGCCGCGACGGCGCCGGTCATCGAGTCGCCGCATCCCTCGCGGTGGCCGGCCGGGAGATATGGCGGCACGATCTCGTAGGGCGGTCCCGTCTCGGTGGCGACCAGGATCGGATCCCCGGCGCGCGTGATCGCGACCGCGCGCGCACCAGCGGCGAGCAGACGATCGACTGCCGCCAGCGCCCTCGGACCGTCGACTGGGCCGCGGACATATTCGGCCAGCTCCCAATCGTTGATCTTGACGAGGTCGGGGCGGTGCGGCAGCGTCGCGTCAAGCCATGGGGTTGAAAGATCGACGACGACCGGGATGCCAGCCGCGCGCACGTCGCCCACGAGCGTTGCGTAGGCATCAGGCGGGAAACCTTCAGGGGGATACGGATTGCAGACGACCAACGCCTCCGCCGCGAGCGCGGATGTAACCGCGCTCGAGACGAGATCGTCCACCTCGTGGCGGTGCGGTGTGGATCGCAGCGCGGCGGCGATCACGGCGCGCTCGCCGCCGCCGCGGTCGACGACGTAGGCGCCAGTGCCGCCGGCGGCCGCCGTGGGCCGCCACACACAGCCCCCTGCGGCCAGCAGCGTCGCGAGCACTACGCCCAGCTCGCCGCCCGCAAGCCCGCACAGCACCGGCCCAGCGCCGAGCTCGGCGGCCATCCTGGCGACCCACACACCCTGGCCGGCTGCGTGCACGTGGATGTCCTCGGCACCCGCGTCTCGCTCGATCGTGATGCTGAGCAACGGGTCAGGAGAGAAGATCGCGACCGCGGGCCGCGCCTTCGGCCCCGAATGCGCGGGTGCGGTCACCGAGCGGATCCAGGTGTAGTCGTTAGCTGCACGTCGTCAGCTTCGCACGCGCGTGCCGATCGTGGGTGATGCGAGTCCCACGGCCGTGGTCTCGTGCTCAGCCGCCCGCCCGGGTCCGGACCGCGATAATCGTCGCGTTCACGTCGCCGTCGATCTCCACTGCCACATCCTGCCGGGCCTAGACGACGGCGCCCGCGATCTCACTGACGCCGTCGAAATGGCGAGGCAAGCGGAGGCAGACGGAATCGGGGCGATCTGCGCCACCCCTCACATCCGCCCGGATTACCGGGTGGAGATTGATTCGCTCCCAGGCCGGCGCGCCGAGCTTCGTGCCGCCCTCGCAGCCGCCGGTTGCGCGACCCGGATCCTGCCCGGCGGCGAGCTAGCCGCACCGCTGGTCAATGCGATCGACGACCGCGAGCTGGACGGGATCGCGCTCGGCGGCGGTGGGCGCTGGGTCCTTCTCGAGCCTGCGCCGGGACCGCTCGACGTGAGAATTGAGCATGCCGTCGAGGCTCTGCGCGTGCGCGGCAGACGAACCGTGATCGCGCATCCCGAGCGACATCTCGCGGATGACCTCGCCGATCGGCTCTGCCGGCTGCTGGAGCTCGGCGCGCTCGTCCAGGTCACTGCGGACTACTTCCTGCGCGCCGACGTCCGCGATGGGATGCTGTGGCTAGCGCGCCACGGGCTCGCTCACTTACTCGGCAGCGACGCGCACTCGTCGCAGACGGGGCGTCCGGTTGCGCTCCGCGGCGCGCTCGATGCCCTCGCCGCAGCCGGTGCCGACCGCGAGGCACTGCAGTGGATGGCACACACAGCGCCGATCGCGATCGTCACCGGCCGCGACCTCGAACCACGGCCCGTACTGATCCCCGCCGACGGATGACGGAAGCCTTGACGCTCAACCCAAGGCTTCAGGGGTGACCGCCACCACGGAATCCGCGCGGCACCCCGACGACTGCCGCGTCTCCCCAATCGGTACAGGCAATCCGGCTGCCGCCGGCCGTCGAGACGAGTCATGCACTACGCGACGAGCCCTTCCGCCGATCGCGGTCATCCGAGCAGCGCACGCCCGGCGGCCGGTGAGTTCGAACAAACGGGAGTCAGGACGACCGCGCCGGGTTCCCCTACACGCGCTCACACGGATGGAGGTCTCGACACCGTGAACGACGTCCCTCCAGCATCTCGCGCTAGGAGCACAACGCGTCGCCGCAACGGTCGGTGGGTCCGACCGGAAGGCGCCTGCTGCCCTGCTGTCGCGGAACCTATCGCTGTCGAAGACGTACACACAGCGGGCCAATAAGCGCCGCCCGGTGTGCCTGCGCCTCGCCGATCCGCGAGGATCCTTGAAGCTCGGCAAGGCCAAGCTCAGGCGGGTAGGGACCGTCGACTGTGGCCGGCTGGGGACGACCTGGGCACCCGGCACGCTCCTTGCTTCCGGCTACTTCATATCGGATGCGCAGCGGGCCCGCGACTATGCTGCGCTGGCGGCGCGTTCAAAGGGGAAGGCAAAGGTGCGCAACCTGTCGCTGGCCCGCACCTACACGCACCGGGCGGCGGTTCACCGGACGATCTGCGAGCCGCCCGTAGTTCCGCCGCCGACGCCGCTGCGCTTCAGTCTGACCGGGGCGATCGGCCTGGCCCTGCGTGGCACGTCGGCCGCTGGGAACCTCAAACCCGCCACCGCCGCGGCGACCGGATCGAACCTCGCGGCGATCAACAGCACGGGCCAGCTCTCCGATGCCGTGACTTCCGGCTCGGTGAGCATCAGCCGGTTCATGGTGACCCCGGCGGGTAAGTTGTACGTCGTCTTCAACGGGCCCGTCGACTTTGCCGATACCTCCTCGACGGCCAGCAGCGCGCCCCGCTGCCTGCTAGCCGAGGTCGACACCGCGTCCGGGGTGCCGACGTGTATCGACAGCACGCTCCAGTCGATCGACGCGCGGGGCATGGTGACCCTGGGTGGCGTACGAGCCTTCCAGAACCCTCCCATCCAGTTCGACTCCCAAGGCGCGATCTTCTACACGGGGCGCACCGCCGACGGGAAATCGGTGCTGCGTAGATACCTGAACGGCTCGACCACAGACCTGATCAACGACAACGTGTTCCTGAACGACTTCCTCGTCCAGCCCGACGGCAACGTCCTGATCAGCGGGCGGACAACAGCCACCGGCGCTCAGTGGACCAGGCGGGTAACGCCCGCGGGCGGCCTCCAGACGATCACCAACGAGGCCGCAGGGTTCATCAGCACGTTCCCGGACGACCTGCCATACCTCCAGCTTTTCGGCGGAGTCAAGCGGATCCCGGCCGACGCCGGCACGCTCGAGAGCAAATGGTGGATTCACAACGGGGGTGATGCGTACAACGATTCATCCGTGTTCTGCGGGCCGCCCCCGCCACCGGGCTACTCGATGTGCAACGGCGGCTCCCTATACGTGTCGCTGTTCGCCGACGGCGACGGCGACGAATACGGCGTCGCGCTTAGCTCGGTCGGACAGGCGCAGGCAGAACTGTTCGAGCTCTACCCGACGCTCAAGTTCGAGAACACGCTCATCACCGATATTACGGTCGTCGTGCCGGCGGCTGGCGGCGTCGTGATCTCGGGCCTCAACGCGTCAGGCCAGAACATCACCACCCTGCTGAGCCCCGCCACCGGCGGTGAGACGACGCTCATCGGGTCGGACAGCGAGATCGAGGTCCACCACCTCAGCTATCTTGCCAAGGCCAACCGGATCCTGTTCGACGGCCTGCGCTTGGCCGACAACAAGTACGTGATCGGCCAGATCGATCTCACCACCAATCAGCTCACCTTCGGCGATACGAGCACCGTCGAGTGGGCAGACGTCCAAGGTCTCGGCTGAAGCTCGGCCTTGTGTTTCATCAGGGTGCCTGACGCAGGCGTCCCAGCTCAAGCGGTCCATCTCGTCCCGCCGGCGAGCGTGGCGGGCCCAACTTCGCCCGAATGAGCATCTGGTAACGCCGATCAGAACTGCCGGCGACGAGGACGCAAGTCCTCGGCTTGTCGCTCTCAAGCACGCCACGGCAGTTAGCAACCTAGCAATTGGCGGCTAGCGATTCAGGTGCCTGCTCACGACGGCACCGCACTTTGAGCGAGCGGCGGTCCGGAACGAGCGCGGCGATCGCGTTCGCGCAATTTGACGCCTCAGAACCGGCGGCGGTTAGCACAAGCTTCGTAACGATCTCGACCGTCTCCGCCCTCAGGCTGGCACGATCGCATTCGGTCTCCCGTCGGCACGCAGCTGCCGAGCGCTTCGGCGACGGACCGCGCGTCCGCCGATAGCCACTACGGCGATCGGATCGCCAGGCGCGCGCTCGTCAGGCTCGGCCCGTCGAGACCCTCGCCATGCTCGAAAAGGAGCGGCCAACTCTCTATCTGCCGAGACAGCCGCAGCGGAACATCCGTCCTGCCGTTAGGGCGCGAGTTGGTAGTGCAGGAGCAGTGTCATCTGGGCGTTGGCGACGCTGGCGATCGGCCCGAACGGGTTGCTGGGGCCGGCGGCGAAGATGTTGGTGTTCGCCGGCGCTGAGTGTCGAGTTGGGAAGACGAGGACTCCAGCGACGCCTGAGTCGCCGCCTGTCAGCAGCCCGAGCCAGTAGGTACCTGGGCTCAGGTGGAGCGCCTGACCGAAGAACAGCGGGTAGAGCGTTGACGCGCTCGTGCGGCGGATTGTCACCGGCTTCGTCGCCGCGACGAGCGCGCCGGGGGCGCCGTTCTGGTCGGCATAGACGATGCCCTGCACCTGCTCTGAGCCGGGAGCGCCCGTCGGCGTCAGTGCCAGTCCCATCCACTGCGCGATCGCCGGCGAGAGCAACGAGTAGTCGTTCACGAGCTTGACGTTCGCGTGAAGGACGGCCGTGTCCGGCCCCTGTTTCAACTGGCCGAGGAAGCTCTGGCACGGCCCGTGCCCCAACCGGATGTGCGGCGCCTGATAATCGAACGCAGAGCCGAGCGCCACCCCGTCGAGACGGTAGGCGATCCGATAGAGGCCAGGACCCTGACTGGCGGGGCAGGCGACATTGAGGTCACGCAGGCCGAGGTCGGTGGGATGCGACAGTGGGTACGTGGTGCACGCTGGCGTGGCGGCGCCCGGCGGTTGGACGCAGAGCTGGGCCGACTGGGCGGGATTGGTCGTGGCCAGGAATGTCGAGAAGGCTGGCTGGTTCGGCGCCGGCGCGTTCGAGGTCAGGACCACGACGCAGTACGCCTTTCTCACCAGGCCTCCGGCGCGCGTGGCGCACCGGTAGGTGACCGATTCGCCCGCCGTCAGCGGCACGTGCACCGACTCCGGGAGCGTGGTCGCCGTCGTATCGACCGTGTCCTTCTCGGAGGAGATCGTCGTTCCCGCGCACGTGTCGGCCGTGGTCCAGATCGTGCCGAGGACCGTGGCCGCCGCGTAGCGCCCGCTAGTCGTGAACCGCCCGCGGGCACTGGCATGCAGCAACCGCAACACCCGCGGCGATACCTTCGCAGCCCGGGCTGAGCTCCCCCGACCCGACCCACACACGGCGGGGCGCGTCCCGCCGGTCAGGATCAGATCCGTCTGGCCGCTGCGGGGCTGCTGCACGATGAACGCGCCGCCGCCGAACACGCCGTTCTGGAGTCCGGCCACGCCGGGACCCTCAGAGGTGAGATCGACCGTGCCGCGAGTCACGTCGACGCGCGATCCAACCGGTACCACCATCCGGTGCACGAGCGCCACGGACCGAGACGCCCCGGGCAAGCGCACGAAAACCTCCCCGCTGACCGGTGCCAGCTCGATCGTCCTGCCGAAGCTCGGCCCGCTGACCGTGCTCGCCGACGCCGACCAGACGCCGAGCGCGCCCACGGCAGCAGCCAGCGCCCCGATCAGCGACACCGCCGCCCAGATCGCACGCCTCACCAACCGCTGTCCAGTTGCTTCGTCTTTCACGGCCTCTCGCGTCGACGAGCCTAACCCGCGCAGGCGACCTGGTGCAAACGCGCACGCCCGCCGCCAGCAAGCACGTCAGCCCAGCCCGTCAGTCTGCGCGCTCGTCCATGGGCGCGAGCGCCTCGCGTCGCAGCCGACGATCGCATTCGCCATCCACCCCCGCTCGATGCGGGCGACCGCCTTGGCGACGACCGGTACGTTGCTTGACGTCAGCCCGCTGTGGCCTCGGTTGGGGTATAGCCTCACCTTGTGCCGGAGCCCGGCCCACAAACGCGGATCAAGGACGACCGAACCTGGGCGGTGGGTGCCGACGAAGACGTTGCCTGGATCAACGACGGCGTTAGCCCGGGGCTGTCAATCAGCGCGAGCATCCCGCCGATCTTCGCGGCATACGCGACCCTGGTCTTCCCCTTGGGCCTCGAGTCGAGCCGTGACCAAATGCGTCCCGCCGAGGATCGCTTTGACGACACGTTGCTGCGCGTTCTCTGCGCGCACACAGCGCCCCAGCCGTGGTGGCTCGGGTTCCTTGACACCGGCGCCAGTGATGTCGTCCTCGATGATGCTCCACGCGTCGTGATCTACTCAGGCTGGAACTACGTCGTCGTTCAGGCCGGCCCGCGTGAGGCCCGCACCTGGCGCACCGACGTGGGTCGCTGGTTCACCGCGCTGCCCGAGCTGATGTTCCCTGCGAATCGCAGCTGGCTCGTGTCGAGTCTCTGGGATGACGCATGGGCAGGCGTTGGGGGTTCGGCCGAACTGATCTCCGCGCTGCTCATCGAACCCGAGCTGCGCCCCGGAGCGGAGAGAACGAATCCTTCGATTCCAGATATGTGGCCGTCGAGCCTGCCCGACGTCATGCACGAACGATTGAAGCGCTAGCCGACGACCGCGTTCGCGGTTCTCACCGCTGCACTTCTCCCACTACTTTGGCGACAACTCTTAGCGCCGCCATGATCGTGTGAGCGATCGTCCGCTATCCCGGGCGCTGCCCGCGGCATCGCGTGGGGCGACGATCAGGATCCGAACCACCGGGCACGGCGCGTCGCGCCGAACTGGGCCTTCTCGACAGCGTAATCGCGTGAAGGGTCGTGACGCTCGGCGGCTGGGGACTCGCCACGAAGGAAGTTGACCTCGACCTTGCTGACGAGGCCGTCGCCGAACTCGGCGTAGCACACGCCCGACCCCTCGTACGGCGCCGGGAGGTCCTCACCGGAGATCTCCGCCCTGATGTCGGCGGCGACGACCCGCGCGGCCGCCTCGGCGAAGATCCCGGCCTTGGGGACCGTCCTTGGGCCGGTGCAGACGTCGCCGACGGCGTACACCTGGGGGAACGCGGTTCGGAGGTTGGTCTGGTCGACCGGCACCCAGCCGTTGACCGCCAGGCCAGAGTCGGCGAGGGGGGCGGGAGCGCGGTGTACCGGGATTCCCACGAACAGGTCGTAGGGGAGCGTTTCACCGGTGGCCAGCCGGGCGATGCGGGCGGCCGGGTCGATGCTGGTCACGAGATGCTGGGGAAGCTCCTCGATCCCGCGCGAGGCGAGCGCGTCGCGGAACATCTGGGAGACCGGGCCGGTCACCGGTACGGGGCGCTGCATCGGGAATGTCGTCGCCATCTGCACGGCGTCGCGAATCCCCCGTTGCGTGAAGTGTTCGTGCAGCAGGAACGACCCCTCGAACGGCGCCGGCGGACACTTGAACGGCTGCCCGAGGACAGACACGAGCACGCGTCCGCCTTCGAAGTCGGTAAGCGCATCGCGCAAGCGCTCTGCCCCGGCGAGCGAGTAGTACTCAAAGCCGCCTTCCTCAAAGCCCGGCGTGCCCGCCATGTCGTAGTCGGCACCCATCGCTATGACCAGGAAGTCGGCGTCGTGGGTACCGACGTCGGTCTGCACCCGCCGGGCGACCGGGTCGATGCCGACCACTGCCTCCTGGCGGAACTCGACCCCGTTCTTGACAATCTCGCGGTACGGCAGCCGCACCTCGTCGGCCGACTGACGGCCGAGCATCACCTCGAGCTTGGAGAAGCCGAAAAAGAACGAGTCGTTGCGGTCGAGCAACGTAACGTCGACCGCGTCAGAGGCGGTTTCCGAGAGGCGCGTCGCCAGTTCAAGCCCTCCAAATCCCGCGCCCAGGATCAGCACGCGTCGCTTCATTCAGCGATCCTACTCGGCGCCCTTAGGTCGGCCGGCGATTTCGCGGGCGGGGATCACCGTCCACCTCGACGGTGCCTGAGGTGCTTGGTGGCGGTCCCAGGCACCGCCGTTGACTCGCCGGGAGAGGTCCCGGACTCAGCCGGGGAGCGTTGGGCCGGCGGGGATCATGGGTGCTGGCCGCTCATCAACGGCGTGGATGATCTCGGTGTTGTCGATCCCACGCAGGTACGCGGAGGTGATCCCCAGGTCGGGCGTGTTGGCCGAGCTGGCGCTGGATAACCAGCAAGGGCACACACTCTCGCGACATCTCGACTGCGTGTGCGTGGGGCAACTGGTGCGGAGCGAAGCGACGGCGAACCCCAGCCGCCAGCGCCGTCCGATGCAGCTGGGCACGTATGCCGGCCGGCGAGCACGGCCGCCCGCGGGTCGGACCGCGCAAGACGCAGAAGAGAGCACCGACCGGCAGGCTCCGGCGCAGCTCAAGCCAGCGATCGAGCTGCTCCCACGCCCGCGGTCCATCCCGACCTCCCGCCGACGACGACCCTTTCCAGCCCGGACCAGCACGGCACCGCGCTGGGGGTCAAGATCGGTCTCAGCCAGCGCCGGCGCCTCGCTGATCCGCAGCCCGGCACGCCAGAGCACGATGATGACCCCGCGCAGCCTCATCGCCTCCGGCCCGTCCCCCGCGGCTCGCATCACGGCGATGATCTCCTCCACGGGTGGCGGATCCGGCGGATAGCGAAGACCCTTGTTGCGCGGCACCCGGCCCTGGTGAAACCCGGACAGGGTCGCCTGAGACCGGCGGCGCCCAGCACGGTCCAACAGTCCTACAGGCTCCATGAGGTCGTCCTCTGGACGACGGTCGAACCCACGATGCTCCCGCGACCCGACGGCCGCGGGCGTACGGACCACGCCCATCGCCGCTCCGCGAAGTGCCAGCTACACGGCACTAATGCTGAGCTACCCGGGCCTCACCAAGTCGTCGCCACTCCGATCGTGCTGGATGCCACGGGGTACCACGGTAAAACGGTCGTGATGGGACGAGAGCGGCCGAGTCCAAGATCGTCGCGGCGGGTGCTACGTCGGCAGCAGCGCGAATGGGGCGATCAGGAAATCGACTGGGTCTTCGGCTGAGCGCCGTTGCTCCACCGAAGCGTTGACCCGGCGAACGACACAGAGGTGATCTCCTGGCCGCGATCGATCACCACGACGTGTCCCCGGAGCGAGCCGCGACCCCCAGGATGCACGGCGATTGCATAAAGTGCCAAGCTCGGGCAGCCTGAGGGGGTCGACGGAGGCGTCGTCACCACCCACGCTGCCGCTCCCGCGGGCGAGAGCGCGAGCGAGCTCACCGGCCCGGACACGGGCACCTTCAACGTGCTGCGTGCCGCGACGTTGGCTATCTCCACCCAATACTTGACGATGGTGTTGCACTCAGCGCCCGGGTCGTACTTGGTGCAGGCCGCTGCGGACGCAAACCCGTCGGCTGACTCGTCGGTGGCGAACGTGCCGGCGATCCGCAGGTCCTGCATCTCGACATTGGGCGGATACTCCCCGCCGCTAGCCACGCGCTGCCCGATCGCAACGGGTCGCCCTTTGGGCCGCAAGCACGCGTAGTACGTCGTCGCCGGGCCGCCGCTGTAGGGGTCGATTCCCGTGTACTGGCCGTACACGATCAGTCGGGCGTTTTTCGCCGTCAACCCCTTGTACTTCGGTGTGCATGAGCCGGCTACCGCGGCGACCGGGCGCAGCCGCGCGACCGCCGGGGCGACGCCGATGGCAGCTACAGCACACCCCCAGGCCGCCACCGTCGCGGCGCGTACCGCACGCCGTGCCATTACCCGCCAGAACCCCATAACCGCGAAACGTAGACGCGGCGGGCACCGGCCGTCGACAACCAGGGGTAGCGGGTAGGGACCCGAAGTCGCCCGGTCTCCGTCCTCGAACTTGAGATCGCTCTCGCGGGGTCGTCCCCCACCAGCACCCGGGGTGATCGAGCACGTCGCCATTGCGATCGTCAGCTCGGCAACCACCGTGAGGCCAAAGCGATCGCGAGGGCCACAGTGGATGGCCTGCGGTCTGGCCCCGGATCGTCGCGGTAGAACTGGCCCGTTCAATTCGAGCTCGAGAGCAGTCACCATCGCGCGTGCCCTGACCGGCCAACGGTTTGTCATCGGCGTCTCTCACGAGCGTCGCGCGTCCGATGACGGGCGCGAGGGCTCGACGGCAGGTGCCTGATCGTCGGGTTCGGGTTTAGTCTGCCGTTGCACATCACAAGGGCACGCATGGCTCGAGTCTTGCTGACGTTGCCACGACTCCATTGCTAAAGGCATTTGTCTCCGCGCCCATCGGCGTGCCGCAGACACGCTCCGGCAATGTGAGCTCGACTGTCGCCTCATCACCGGCATACGCCTTGCGCACGTCGAACACCTCCTGCCCGAGTAATCTCGTATCCCACGAGGCAGCGAACGGCGCCGCTGTCGCTTGCGTCAGTTTGGCTGCTCGATGCCCTTGTTGTCGATGTACTTACCCGTTCTTACGAACGTTGTGGGGTCGAGTATGTAGAAACGCTTCTGGGCGTGGTCGATCTCTGTGAATAGGGGGAACCTGCCCGAGGCGTGCTTCCTGTACTCGATAACGACTTCGTTTACGAGGTGCTTGTTGTCCGCCAGAATGTCCGTGTAGCGCAGCGCGTTCGTTCTGCGCGCTTCAATTTCGTGTTCCCGCGCAGCCTTGCCGGTGCCTCCGGAGTACCGGATGATCGTTCCGGACTCACCGTAGCGAATGTCAGTTCCCTTGTTCCCTGGGGATTTGTCGACGTACTTCGTTCCCATATCAGTCGACTGGGCGAGCGTTATCCTCGTCAGCTCAGCACCGATCTCTCGCAGCTTGGCACTGTTGGCGTCAGCCAGTTCTGAGATAGCCGCGAAGATCTGCAGGTCCTTCGGGCTGGCCGAAGGCATGAAGACCACCGCCTCGGGGTTGCTGTAGAACTTCAGCTGCGGATAGATACCGGATTCCCGGTCGGGGTCGAGGAGAGACGCAGACAACTCATACAGTCCGGTTGTCTTCTTTGCCGCGATGTCACTCTGTTCGGCTGTCCATGTCTGTGGCTTTGTACGATCCAGGATCGAGCCCCGGTCGCGCTTCAACTCCATCTCGGCCTCACCAGTTGTCGTGCCGCTTTCGCCCGCCGGGATTTGTGCCTTGAACTTGCCTCCCTGTGCTGAGCCGCCCTTTGCGATCACGCGGACGGTCATCGTCTTCGCCTGGAACGCCGCCGCAAAAGTGTCGTTCGCAGCATGAGCCTTCAACTCGTTCCACCAGGCGTCGATCGCGCTCGACAATTCGGTCCAAGTATTGCCTTCTCCCAGCTCCTTCAGGGCGCCGCCGCGGATTTCCGCGGCCTTCTGTTTGGTTCGGAGCGTCTTCGCCGCTGCCGCGGGGTCGGTCGCGGCACGCTTATCGACTTGCCTCCCGAAGTAATCCTTGACTTCCATTGCGGCGGCAATTGGCGAAGCGTGCAGCTCATTGACAATCTGCACCATAACCTCGACGCTTAGAGCCTCGGACCTTTCCACCTGACCTATCAGCTGTAGCGCG
Source organism: uncultured Solirubrobacterales bacterium (assembly GCA_963755525.1). Lineage (GTDB taxonomy): Bacteria > Actinomycetota > Thermoleophilia > Solirubrobacterales > Solirubrobacteraceae > Palsa-465. The sequence continues at coordinate 277,737 of CAVWKC010000037.1, forward strand.
TTCCCTACATGCCCGTCTTGCGCGTGCGGCGCCAGTAGCTCCGTTACCCAACCTTGCGGGCCACTTAGATTCCTTCTCTCCCGCTCACGACGAGTGCTTTCTTCCTGCCAGACCTTCTTACCCTCGCCCCTGGCGGAATAAAGCTTCATGATCTCTGCGAGCACTTCGTCGGAAACCTCTGCCGTGTCCTTAGCAGTCTCGCCCACCAACTCCTTATACCTCGTCTCCTTTCCCCGCAAGAGACCCGACAGGTGTTTCTCCTTCAGAGGCTTCGCCGCTTGCTCGGCAAGCCTGATTTCCTCTGCGTGCTCGGCTATCCCCTTCCGGTGCGTGTCTAGCTCCACCAGGAGGGGGTTGACACCGTTGGACCTTCTTTTGAACTCCGCGAGGTCGAGCTGCTCAGGGATCGCCTTCGCGATCTGGGCCTCGAGTCCACGGATGGTTAGCTCGTCAGCCTCGAGCTGAGCCTTCAACACATCGCCTCCAAGCTGTCCCAACGGAGCGGTAGCGTTGTACTGATCGATGAGCCGAGTAATGGCAGCAGCGAGCTCGACCCCCACCGTCGCGGCGAGATCTCGTGGCGTGAGATCGTCGACTTTCCTCTGTACGAGCAGCCGCGCCGGACCCGCGCGCCGCGCTTGGCCGCGCTGACTGATCCGGCCCTCCGGCGACGACTGCTGTAGGCCCGCGATTACCCCGGAGGCCGCCGCATTGCCGGCGGATCGCTGTATGGCGAGCAATTGTTGCGGCGAAAGGGAAGCAGGTGCGGCTCCGGCGGCCGTGACGCCGTTCGGCGCAACTCGCACGGCGGAGCTAGCGCGGCGGGGGCTCCGCGTCGGACCTTCGTCTTCGCGGGCATTGTGACCGGCGGGCTGCCGTGTGGGGAGCGTCATCGCCTCCGTCGATGTCTGGCCTGGTCGCGCTTGGCGTGCGGCAGTCTATAAGTCGCGACGCGGCAGCTGAGAGCCTTCTGCCCATCCGGGCAAACACAACGGCCATTGGGGCGGGAAACCTCCCGCGCGGTCGACGCGGCGAGCTTCAAGCGGGGCGGTCCTGGTTTCGATCGCTACCCGATGCCGAACTCGATCGTGCCCCTGGGACGTGGCGGCCGACGGGTCTTCGGCTATGTGGAAGCTGTCCTGGAGCGATCGAGCGAACGGCGGTCCGCCCGGTCCCCGCGCACACCACAAGCGCGTACCTGGGTTCAGCCGCGACCGGTGTCAGCCATCCTTGCGTTCAAGGACGTCGAAAGACCACACCTCGCTAGCCGTCCCGACCGGCCCGCTCTGGCGGTGCTGAGCGTGACCGGCAGCAAAGTCTCGGCTGGCGACCCAGGCCTCGAAGTCCTCCTCGGAACGCCAGCGCGTCAGCACGAGGCAGACCTCGCGCTCGTCGTTTGGACGCAGCAGCTCGAATCCCTCAAAGCCCGGAGCATCCTCCACCTTCCCGGCCCGAGACGCGAACCGCTGCTCGAACTCACGGAAGCGATCGCGGGGCACGGTGATCGCGTTGATCTTGACGATGCTCATGGCGCGGATCCTACGGCGCGAGGCACCGCGACCAAAGCGAGATCAGAGCACGGTCGCCGTCTGGCCCAACACCGCCGGCGGGTGAGGCTCGCGGAACAGCGCGATCGGCGAGTCTGATCCGGCCGACGGAGCTCATCACGCCGATAGCGATGGCTAGCCGCTCGCCGGACGAGGATGCCTCCATTGGCGCTTTACCGCCGGGCTGCGTCGAAAGCGGTAGGCGGGTGTCTGGCGTTCGTTGTCGTCCGACGCCGTACTCGGTGACGAAAGCGACGGTCACGTTCCGTGTGGCTTGCGACAAATTGACGCGTGAACGCGGGCGTCGGCGTCACGACCGCTGGCGTAGCAGGAAGTCGAGCGTTGCACCGTTGAAGGTTTCGGGGTCCTCGTGCAGCCCGGCGTGCGACAGGTGGTCGAAGATCACGAGCTCGCTCCGTGTGATCCCGTCCTTGAGCGGCTGTGCGAAGCGCGTGGAGCAGACAAGGTCGTGCGCTCCGAAGGTGATCAGAGTCGGAACGTCGATGTCACCGAGCACCGCACTCGCGTCGTGGGCGACCACCCCGTCGATCTGAGCTAGGAACGCGTCCGCGGGTTGCGCGGGGCGGCCGCGTACGAAGTCGACGAGCGTGTCAACGAACTCCGGCCGCTCGACATACATCTCCGGCGTGAAGCACCACGGGAATATGCCCTGGATCACGACATCCGCGATCGTGGGCAGCGCGGTCGCGAGCGTGCGCCACTGCTCCACGACTACGTTCAGGTAGGCGTCGCTCGCATGCCAGCCGCTGTGCAAGGACAGCGAGCGCACGCGGCCGGGATGACGGGCGGCAAGGTGGATGCCCACGGCCGCGCCGAGGGATACGCCCGCCACGTGGGCCTTATCGACCCCGATAGCACCGAGGAAGCCGGCGACCTGGTCGGCATAACCCTCGGTCGAGTACGGCCCCGCAGGCTTGTCGCTTTCGCCCGAGCCGGGGAGGTCTAGCGCGATACAGCTGAAATGCTCGGCATAGGACGGGAGCTGGAACGCGTAGCAAGCGTGGTCCGCAGCCGTGTAGGGGATCAGCAAAAGCGGCTCGCCGTCCCCCTGCACGTCGTAATTAATCCTGAGCCCGTCTACCTCGACCTGCGGCATGCTCGCCTCCTCCTGACTCCTGACAACAAGCGTTTTACGGCCACAAGATCATCGCTGCCATCAGCTGACACGACAACTCCCGATTCGCGGCCGACCCTAGCGACCACCCGCAGCCACAGGAATACCTGACGGAGCACCGCTGCGCCCTCTGAGCAGTGCGGCAGCTCGAAGGCCGCGTCTGCCCCCGCCGCCGGCAACGAGCTCGAAACGTCCCGGCTACCACGTCTGCCGCCCCTGTATCCGCCAAACGCACCAGCGTCGCGCTCATTACCGCTTTCCATGCTTGGCGGCTGCGAGCTCGCCGCGGGATGCTGCACGGATGACCAGTTCTGCGTTTCTCGATGCCGCTGGGCGCCGCCGTTCTCCGGCGACCATGCCCGGCGTTCACTGCGGTCGCCCGCCACGCAACAAGGGCCAGAGCTACCCGGCTGACCCACCGAGCGTCGAGGAGATCGTGGCGGTGATGCGCCGCGCCGGCGATCGGACACCGGGACTGCGCACCCGAGCGCCGCTCGAGCCGCTCCGGTTCGTCCCGAGCAGCGGTCTCGCGTCGCCGCAGCAAGGAATCGTGATGTCGAGATCGGGCCCTGATAAACCCCCGTCGCCTGCCGTCAGCAGTGGGTCGCCACGGTCCGGCCAGCCATTCCTCGGAGCGGGCGCCGGCCGAGGATGCTTCTCGGGGCTCGCTCGATTGGCCGCTCAGCCTTTGATTTCGTTGTGAACCCGGGCCACCATCGGCTCGTTCAACTCAATGCCAGCCGCGCTCAGGATCGGGAGGAGGGTGGCCCCGAACGCCTCGAATGCCGCCTGCGATTCCCAGATGTCGAAGACCTGGATCTCGCCGTCTGTCTCAAGCGCCACGTGGGAGATGCGTCCGTCCGGGGCCCCCGCGCCCGCCTCTTCGAGTTGGCCGAGCGTCGTGTCGTACTTCTCCTGCGTGAACCCTTTTCCAGTGATGTAGAAACCAAGCGCCATTCGATCCCGAATCCTTTCGCGCGGTCTGCGCGGTGGCTTGCCCAGCGATGCGGACGACTGTACTTCATGGACCGAGGCCGTCGCTCGACATAGAACGCACATCGCGTCAGTCCCGGTAGCGGGCCTATCCAGCCAGCCGACGGGTCGCATCGGCGCCTCACTCGCGGCGGTTGATCCATCGCGCTCCCGTCGTGCATAGTTCGGAGGGGCGCCGAGCGATGTGAGGAATAGCCGAGTCCCGCCCGGAGGCAAGTTCTGTGTGCGGCGTCGCTTACGATGGGCTTTCGAGCGCGTGCGTGGACGAGGCGTGGAGGTGTAGGGCGATGGACGCGACGATTGGGATTGTGCTGTCGGGCGGCGGGGCACGGGGGGCGTATGAGTTCGGGGCGCTGGAGGTGCTGGCGCCGGTTCTCGACGAGCCAGCGCCCATCGTTGTCGGCACGAGCGCCGGGGGACTCGGTGCCGCGTACCTGGCCGCGAACGCGCACGACGGGCTTGAGGCGGCCGCACGCTCAGGCGGCGAGGCGTGGCAGGACGTCGAGATTGGGGACGTCATCGGCCCGCTGTGCTCACCGCGCGAACTCGCCCGTGTGCTGCTGTACGGGCTCGAGTTGCTGGGCATCGGCGTGCCCGGCCCGCCGAGCCTGCTGGACACCAGCCCGCAGCCGAAGACCATCGCGGCGCTGATCGACTTCGAGCGTCTGGCCCGCAATGTCGAGGATGGCACGCTAGCCGCGGTCGCCGTCGTCGCGACCTCCTACGCAACGGCGAGAAGCGTGGTGTTCCACCACGGGGGCATGTCACCGGCTAGCGATGACCAGCGCGGCATCGACTATGTCGCGACCCGGCTCGCGGTCGAGCATGTTCAGGCCTCCGCCGCGATCCAGTCGCTGTTTCCGGCCGTTCGTGTGGAAGAGCGCTGGTATGGAGATGGTGGCGTGCGGCTCAACACGCCGCTGAAGCCCGCCCTCAAGCTGAACGCCGGTCGGCTGGTGGTGATCGGACTGAACTCGGTCGCCGGACCGCCGCAGGAGTACGACGATCGTCGCCCGGACGTGTTCGACGGCGCCTCGGCCGTTGCTCAGGCCCTTCTCGCCGACCAACTCGCGCACGACGTCGACACATTGGCAACGATCAACGACGACGTGAAGCAGAGCGGCAACCCGATCAAACACCAGCTCGTTCCCTACATCTTCGTCGCGCCGACGGACCGGCTTGAGATCGGCCGCTTGGCGATGGACATCTACAACCGCCATTTCGCCGGCGCGCGTGGGCTGCGCCACAACCGCGAGATGGCGCTGCTGGGGCGGCTGCTCGACGCCGGACGTAATCCCGTCCGCGGCGACCTCCTCAGCTACCTGTTCTTCGCTCCCGAGTTCATCCGCCCGCTGATCGAGCTGGGCCGGCGCGACGCACAGGCATGGCTCGATCAACAGGGCCGTGGGGACCCGTGGCGCACGGACCACCCGTGGCCCGCTACGGCCGAAAGGACCACATAACTGCGCGCTATGCGGATACCCGCATAGCGCGTGAGCATCAACACTGTCCACCACCACCCCGCGCCGTACTCCCAGCCAGCGCCGGACTCCGCTAGCCAGGCCCAACCAGCCAGCCTCCGGCTCGAACTGCCGGCTGGCCCCCGCCGCGTGCGACCGTTGCGTTCTGGCTTGCTACTGGGGTATTGGTCCGGGGCAGGTCCCTTGGCCGCTGGCGCCGCGGAGGCGGCCGCGCCAGTGTTCGGGATCGATCCGCGCTGGCTCGGTCTCGGCGATGAATCGCTCGAGCGCCGCGATGAAGAGCCCGGGCGCCTCCAGTTGCGGTAGGTGGCCGACCCCCTCGAAGATTTCGAGGCGGCTGCCGCCAATCGCTTCGTGGGCGTTCTGGCCGTGTTGAGCGGGGATGATCGAATCGCGTGCGCCCCAGATGATTAGGACGGGCATGCCCTCGGCAAGGTAGAACCGGTCGCCGGCGTGGACGCGCTGGCCGCCAGTGCCGACGACGCCACGGAGCGTCGCGAGAAAGGCAGACCGACGGTCGCGGTCCACGAGCGACGAGTACCCGCGTGCGACCTCTGCGACGTCAGCGCTGGGCCGCAAACCGACAGCTCCCAAGCCGCGAGCAACCTTGGTTCCGACGGTGTTCCCCAATGCGGCGGTCGCGGCGATGAACCTGTCGGCGCCTGGCAGCGCCGCGGCCCGCAGGATCACGCTCACCTCCGGACCAAGTCCGCCACTGGAAACGAGTACCAAGCGTTCGGTGAGCTCGGGGAACTGGTAGGCGAACTGCATCGCGACCCCACCGCCGAGTGAATGCCCTACCAGCGTCGCAGAGTCATGGTCGAGCGCGACCAGCAGGTCGCGAAGCGCCGCCGCCAGCGCCCCGAGCGAATAGTCCCCGCCCCCCGGCGCCGACCCGCCATGCCCTGGCAAGTCTGGAGCAACCACCGTGTTCCCGCGCGCCAGTGGCTCGATCACCGCTTGCCAGTTCTCCAGGCTGCCGGCGATCCCATGGATCAGCAGCAGTACCGGTCCGCTACCGGCCTGTACATAGGTCAACGGCCGGCCGTGAAGCATGATTGTCCTGGGCTCGATCAAGCTCATGGCGACACCGCCGTTATTAGCGCTAGCGCGCGACTCACGGTCCGAGCCGATGCGGCGGTGGCTAGTCCTTCGAGCACAAGGGAATTGTTCGAGCGCCTCGCGGCGCAGTCATCGGCTCGAACCCGCAGAGACAACTGGGGAAATACGGACGACACGGGGCCGAGCGAGAGTCGTGTCTCCACGGACCCTTTCCCGCAGATCTAGGACCCAGTCGATCTCAGCGGCCGCCTGCGGCCCAGAACCTGCTCTGGTCCGTCCAACGATCGCGGGTAGACCTGTTGGGGCCCGACCGCCCCTGGCTCGCATTACGGGATGGCGGAAGCACGGAAGCTGGACCAAGCCCTCCTCGGCCGGTCGATGGCCGCGCGGGTCAGGCGCATCGGCAAACTCGCAGCTTGAAGGTCGAACCGTGCGTCGTAAACCGTAGAAAACCACGCTCGAAGCGCAGACCGCTACCTGCACAGGCACCGTAGGTGAGACCGATGTCACTTGGTGGCGAAAGCGGGACCCTGTCGTGGTCCCCGGACGACCGGGGATTACCCAAATGAGTGCCGGACTGACGCTGGTCGCGAGAGTGGCGTGCGAGGTTTCTACGCACTCCGAGGAGGTTTGCATCATGGCAACCATCTCTGCACCGGCACGATCGGTCCGTCAGGAGGCTCAGCTCGAAGGCGCGCCAGTTACCGCAACGCTCGATTGGGGCAACTCGGCCCCGCTTGCGCTTTTGGCGTTCGCCGTCACAACATTCATTCTGAGCATGATCAATGCGAAAGCCGTGTCGGTGGGGACGACCCCTGTGGTGTTCGGCGTCGCGCTTATGTTCGGCGGCTTAGCGCAGCTGATCGCCGGCGTCATCCAGTTGCGAACCGGCAACACCTTCTCGGGTGTGCTGTTCGCCGGCTTCGGCGCTTTCTGGTTGTCGTTCTTCGCGCTCGGGCAGTGGTTCCTGAAGGCTGTGCCGGTGACCCAGTTGGGGCATGCGGTCGGCCTGTTCATATACGCCTTCGGCATCTTCGTCGTCGTGATGTTGGCCGCGTCCTTTCGCACGAACGTGGTCGTCGTGCTGGCGCTGGCAATTCTGGTGGGCGTGTTTTTCTTGCTCGGAGCGGGCAATTACGGGGCTCACACGACGCTGATCCACTGGGGCGGCTACCTCGGCCTCGCGGCGGCAGCGTGCGCGTTCTATCTGGCCTTGGCGGAGCTCTGCGAGTTCTCCTATGGCCGACCTGTGCTCCCTGTCGGGTCGCTGGCCAAGCGCTGATGGGGCCACGCTGAACGCTAGCCAGCAGATGTGATGGGCGCTTCGGCGACCGAGCCGCGGCCACTGGTCAGGGACGTGCTCCTGCGCGATGGCTCAACACTGCGCCTGCAAGCTCCGACTTCAGGGGATTTCGCCGACATCCAGGCGTTCTATGACCGGCTCTCCGAGGTGAGCCGCAGCTTCCGCTTCCACGGGCTCGCGCGCACCGATCTCGTCGCGCGCGAGGAGGCTGAGGCGACTGGCCTTGATCGCATGGTGCTCATCAGCCGGCACGACAGGCAGGTGTCGGCGGTCGCCAGTTATGCCGGGTTGCGCGAGCCCGGCGTCGCCGAGGTCTCGTTTGCCGTGGCTGATGATGATCAGGGCCGCTGGATCGGGATGCGGATGCTCGAGCAGCTCGCGGAGATCGCGGCGGACCATGGAATCCACCGTTTCGATGCGGAGGTGATGGCCAACAATGCGGCAATGCTGGCTGTGTTCGAGCACGCCGGCTACGCCGTGCGCCGTCGGGGTTCGCTTGGCGAGGTGACGGTGTCGCTCGATATCACGCCTACGGCGGCGGTGCTCGAGCGGATCGACCAGAGAGACCATGTCGCTGCCGTCGCATCGTTGCGACCGGTCCTTGCGCCGTCGTCGGTAGCAGTTGTGGGCGCCGCGGCGACGCCGGGCAATGTCGGCCGTGCCGTGCTGGCGAACATCATCCGCGGTGGCTTTCAGGGTGCGGCGATGCCGGTCAACCGCGCCGGGGGTGTCGTGTGCTCGCTGAGAGCCGCTCGCAGCCTTGGTGAGCTGCAGGTCGCTCCGGAGTTGGTAATCATCTCCGTCGCGGGCGACGCGGTGCTCGAGTACGCCGCCGAGGCGATGGCGGAGGGAGCACGAGCGCTGCTGGTGCTCCCCGCTGGTCGTGAGCAGGTAGGAGGCGAGGAGTCCCTGGCGCGACGGGAGCGGCTACTTGAGATCGTTCGGGGAACCGGCGTGCGGATGGTCGGGCCGAACTCCTTGGGGGTGCTGAACACCGCCGCCGACGTCAGCTTGAACGCCACGTTCACGGGCGCGAGCGTCCGGGCGGGGCGCCTGGCGATCTGCTCGCCGTCGGGCGCCATCGGGATGGCGCTGCTTGGTCACGCGGCCGCTCGGCAGCTCGGGGTGTCGATGTTCGCCTCGCTCGGATACCGCGCTGATGTCTCGACCAACGACCTGCTCGAGTGCTGGGAGGCTGACGACCGGACCGCAGCGGTGATGCTCCACGTTGAGTCGTTCGGCAATCCTGAGCGCTTTGCGCGGATCGCGCGTCGGGTGTCGCGTACCAAGCCAATCTTGGCGGTCAAGGGGCGTCGACAGGCCGAGCGCACCCTCAACGAAGCCGGCTCATACACGGCGGCCGCACTCCGTAGCGACGCCGCGGTTGACGCGCTCCTGCATCGAGCCGGGGTGCTGCGGTTCCCCGGCGGCGAGGAGCTGTTCGATGCCGCCGAGTTCTTCGAGAGTCAGCCGCTGCCCCTCGGACGTCAGATCGGGATCGTGAGCAACTCCGCCGGCGTGGCGACCCTCGCCGCTGACGCCGCCGCGACCCGCGGGCTAGACGTGAGCGAGTCAACCGACGCACAGAACCCCGTGGTGCTGAGGATCAGCGCCGGTCCGGACGAATACGCTGCCAGCATCCGCGAGCTGCTTGGCGATCCCGGCGTCGACGCGGTAATGGTCTACTACGTCGAGTATTACGACGGCGACCCGGAAGCGGTGCTGGAGGCGATCTCCGCGGTTGCGGAGGGGCGGCCGAAGCCGGTTGTGGCGTCGGTGCTGCGGGCCGACGGCCGGCTGCCCGCGCGGACCGGCGTGGGCGTGCCCAACTTCCTGTTCCCGGAGTCGTGCGCCGCCGTGCTCGCACGCGCCGCCGAACGTCGCGAATGGCTGTCACGACCGCTCGGCGAGCCTCCGCGCTATCTCGACGTGGACCGAGCGGGGGCGCGCGAGCTGATCTCTTCATTTCTCGATCGGGAGCCTTCGGGCGGGTGGCTCACGGCTGCAGACGCTGAGGCCCTACTGGCCACGCACGGTATCCCGATTGTCGCGTCGCATCACTGTCGCGATATCGAGCGCGCCGTCGCCGTGGCAGCGGGGATTGGTGCGCCGGTCGCTCTGAAGGCGGACTTTGCCGCTCCCGCGCATGCCAGCGACATCGACGCCGTGCTGCTCGGGGCGAAGGGTGAGGCGGCGGTGCAAGCCTGTTGGCGCGAGCTCGAACGACGGGTGGAGGCCGCTGGGCGGGAATGGACTGGAGCGACCGTCCAGCGTATGGTGGGGCCCGGTGGCGCGGACCTGCTGGTGGGGGCGGTTGCCGATCCCGATCTCGGCCCGGTTCTGGCGGTTGGCTTCGGCGGGCGCCGGGCCGGCCTTGATGGATCGACCGCGTTCGGCCCGCTTCCGGAGACGGACGCGGAAGCCGACGAGCTAATCGACTCCGCTCCGGGAGTCGCCACCCAGCTGGACGGGTTCCGCGGCAGCGCTGTGCTGGATCGGCAGGCGCTGCGCGAGCTGATGCTGCGCTTTGCCCGCCTGCTCCGAGAGCTGCCAGAGATGGTCGAGACGGATCTCAACCCTGTCCGATGCACGACGAATGGCTGTGTCGTGCTCGACATGCGAATGCGAATCGAGCGCCGGTGCCCGGTCGAGCGCGTGAAGACATGGTGAGCGGTCAGGACCGCCACCCGGGAAGGCAAGGTCCGCCCGTTGAACGGCACGCTGACAAGCTGAGGGCTCTGACAGCCGCGCGGCGCACGAAGATCATTCAGCCCGAGGCGGCCGCTCGGTTGATCGTCGATGGTGACACGTTGGCGATCGGTGGATTCGTCGGGATCGGGGTTCCCGAGGCGCTCATCAACGCGCTCGCGGAGCGCTTCGGCGAAACCGGCCGCCCGCGCGACCTGACGCTCGTGTTCGCGGCGGGACAGGGGGACGGCGGCGACCGGGGGCTCAACCGCCTCGCCCACGAGGGGCTGATCCGGCGCGCGATCGGGGCGCACTGGGGGCTCGTCCCTTCGCTCGGCGCTCTCGCCCTTGACGGCCGGATCGAGGCCTACTGTCTCCCGCAGGGCGTTATCTGCCATCTCTATCGCGAGACGGCTGCCGGCCGGCCAGGCCTGATCACGCGGGTAGGGCTGGGAACGTTCGTCGATCCGCGTCTCGAGGGCGGTCGCATGAACGCGGCGTCAACGGAGCAGATGGTGCGGGTCATCGAGCTCGACGGCGAAGAGTTCCTCTTTTATCCCTGCCGCCCGATCGACGTGGCGCTCGTGCGCGGCACGACAGCCGACGAGGAGGGCAACGTGACGATCGAGCGCGAAGCCGCCACGTTGGACACGCTGTCGATCGCGCAGGCGACGAAGAACTCGGGTGGGATCGTGATCGTGCAGGTTGAGCGGGTCACCACCCGTCACGCGCCGGCCCCGCGCGAGGTCCGCCTTCCCGGCATGCTTGTCGACGGCGTCGTGGTCGCGAGCAGCGCTGTGCACATGCAGACGTTCGCCGAGGCCTACAACCCCGCGTACACCGGAGAAGTGCGCGTGGTTCAGGAGGCGCCGGAGGCGACTGCGCTCGATGCGCGTAAGGTGATCGCCCGCCGCGCCGCGATGCTGCTGAAGACGGGCGCCGTCGTGAACCTCGGCATCGGGATACCCGAGGGCATAGCCACGGTTGCCAGCGAGGAGGGGATCCTGGATCGGATCACACTCACGGTCGAGGCGGGCGCAATCGGCGGCGTGCCCGCCGGCGGTCTGAGCTTCGGTGCGGCCACCAATGCTCACGCGGTCATCGACCAGCCGTACCAGTTTGACTTCTACGACGGCGGTGGGCTGGACCAAGCATTCCTCGGGATGGCGGAGGCCGACCGCCATGGCCATGTAAACGTCAGCCGCTTCGGCCGCAAGCTTGTCGGCGCCGGCGGATTCATCAACATCAGCCAGTCCGCCCGTAATGTCATCTTCCTCGGAACGTTCACCGCCGGCGCCGAAATGACCGTGAGCGACGGGAGGCTGCGCATTCAACGCGACGGCACGATCCCGAAGTTCGTCGACGTGGTCGCGCAGGTTACGTTCAACGGCGAGCGCGCCCTTGCGACCGGCCAGTCCGTCCTGTACATCACCGAACGCTGCGTTCTGCGGCTCGGCGACGAGGGCCTGGAGGTGATCGAGCTCGCCCCCGGAGTGGATCTCGAGCGCGATGTGCTGGCCCGTATGGGCTTTCGGGCCAAGGTGGCGCCCGAGCTGCGCGAGATGGACGCCGCGATCTTCACCGACGCGCCGCTCGAACTAGGTGAACCGTCACCGCTGACGCTCGACGAACGCGTCGACTACCGCGCGGACGATGACCTCGTATTCATCAACCTCGAAGGCCTCGCCGTGGACACCCTCGAGGAGGCCGAGGCGCTCGCCGCCCTTCTGGGCCGGCGGCTGCACGACATCGGCACGCGGGTGAACCTCATCGTCAACTACGGCAACTTTGAACCGGGGCGCGCGGCGGCGCCGCGCTTCTTCGAGATGGTTCGGCAGCACGAGCGGTCCCATTTCCTGTCCTCCGCACGCTATTCGACCGACGCCTTTCTGCGCCGCAAGCTGGCACGGGCGTTCGCGGACGCCGGGCTCTCGCAGACGATCTACCGGAGCTTCGAGGAGGGCACCGACGCGCTAGCCGCGCACGCGGCGCGCAGGCGCCCAGCCTCGAACGAGGACAACAAGCGTGCCGCGCGCTAGGACCAACTACCCGCGCCGTGCCCACATCCGGCACTCCACGCCCGCAGGTCCGGGGTACGGTCGGACCGCAGGCCGCGCCGACCGAAACAAAGGCTGCGCGTCCAGAAACGCGCAGAAGAGAGGAGTCCTACATGTCCACCGTGTCGCACAGCGACTTGACGCCGCTGCGTTTCCTGGAGCGCTCCGCCGAGGTATATCCCGACAAGGTGGCGATCGTCCACGGTGACCGGCGCACCACCTATCGCGAGTTTGCCGGCGAGGCGACTCGTCTCGCCCGGGCCCTGCAATCGTCTGGGATCGACGCGGGCGACCGCGTGGCCTACCTCTGCCCGAACATTCCCGAGCTGCTGATCGCGCACTTTGCCGTCCCGTTGGCAGGCGCCGTGCTGGTAGCGATCAACTCGCGCTTGTCGGGTGATGAGGTGCGCTACATCTGCGACCACTCCGGTGCCAAGCTGCTGGTGGTCGACTCCGAGCTACGCTCGAGCGTCGCTCCGATCGAGAACGAGCTTGAGACGGTCGCTGAGATCGTCACGGTCTTCGACCCTGAATCGGAAGGGGACCTTTCCAAGGCGTACGACGGCCCCGGCTATCAGGATCTACTCGAGCGTGGATCTGACGAGCCGTTGGGCTGGACGGTGGAGGACGAGCTGGCCACAATCACGATCAACTACACGTCGGGCACCACGGGACAGCCCAAGGGCGTCATGTACACCCATCGGGGCGCCTACTTGAACAGCCTCGGGGAGCTGCTCCACTCCGAGCACGGCGCCGACAGCGTCTACCTGTGGACGCTGCCGATGTTTCACTGCAACGGGTGGTGCACGGCTTGGGGCGTGACGGCCATCGGCGGGCGACACGTGTGCCTTCGTGCCGTGCGCGGCGACCGCATCTGGCAGCTAATAGAGCGGGAGAACGTCACGCACCTCAACGGCGCTCCTCCCGTGCTCGCCGCGCTGGTGAGCGCGGAGGAGGCTCACCCGCTGGACCGGCCGTTGGTAATCACGACGGCGGGCGCGCCGCCGAACCCGAAGACAATCGCGCAGTGTGAGGACATCAACGCGCGGGTGGTGCATGTCTACGGGTTAACCGAGACGTATGGTCCTTACTCCGTCTGCCAATGGCAGGAGGGCTGGGAGGACCTTGGCGTGGAGGAACGCGCGGCGCTCCTCTCCCGCCAAGGCATAGGGATGATTCAGGCGGAACGGCTTCGGGTGGTCGACGACGACACGAATGACGTGCCCGCGGACGGCGCGACGATGGGCGAGATTGTGATGCGCGGCAACAACGTCATGAAGGGCTATTTCGAGGACGAGGAGGCGACGGCCGAGGCGTTCAGAGACGGCTGGTTTCACTCCGGCGACCTCGGGGTCCTACACCCCGACGGCTACGTGCAACTCCTGGACCGAGCCAAGGATGTTGTGATATCCGGCGGAGAGAACATCTCCACCGTGGAGATCGAGCAGGCGCTCTTCAAGCACCCGGCCGTGCTGAACGCGGCCGTTGTCGGGATGCCAGACGAAAAGTGGGGCGAGCGCCCCAAGGGCTTCGTCATCCTCAAGCCCGGCGAGCAGGTCAGCGAGCAGGAGCTCATCGACCACGTCAGGTCCACCATCGCCCACTACAAGGCGCCGAAAGCAATCGCCTTCGTGGACGAGCTCCCAACGACCTCGACGGGCAAGGTCCAAAAGTTCGAGCTCCGGGAGCGCGAGTGGGCCGGGCAAGCCTCCCGAATCAAGGGATGAGGACGCCATGCCGGCACTCGCGATCGGGCGCAAGCCTGGCTAACCAAGTCGAGTCGTGATCCCGGGAAAGCGTTGGGTCGCGGAAGGCTTGGAAGGGTCCACTATCATTTGGCCGGTCCCAAGCGGCTTGGGCATTCTTGATGGGGGCGAATGTGCAGAAGACTGTCGTACTGCTGGCGCACAAAGCGATCGTCACGGTGCGCACTGGCGGGGTTGGCCGGGCGAGAGCAGCGCGGCGCACCGTGGGAGCGCTAGCGGTCGTTATCGGGCTCGCCGTTATAGCTGCCCTGCCGGGCGCGGCCGTTGCGCATCCGGCCTGCCACGTCCGAATCCACCACCGTACGCAGGGGGTGCCGTGCCAGGACCCGGCGACCACCCCGGGAGCTCTGGTCAACTCCTGCCCGGGATTCACGCTGCGGAACCCTGACACCGCCTTGGACGGGTATTACAACCGGTATCTGCATATCCGGGCAAGTGTGGACTGTCGCGAAGCCATTCGTCTTGTGCGCGACCCCGACAGCGAGAACGGTGGGTTGTTCAAGTTCCATGGCTTGGACTGGTTCTCAGGCCCGCTTCGCTCGTGGGACGGCCACTATAGGGGCACTGAGTTGCGCTACTCGACGGAAAGATTTGCTCTCACGAACCAGGCGACATCGCTCGACGGCACCTATCTGGAGGCCGCCCGGGTCGTGTTCGACGTGCAGTGGCTGCGCGATTGCAGTTCGATCAGAGTGGGCTTCATACGGAACTGCACCTCTGTCACACCTGGCAGGTACAGAGGCGTGAAGCCCTAGCAGGATCCGTCAAAGGACGATGACCCGATGGTCGCGTGCGGCTCGACGCGCGGCCTCGAGCACGCGCAGTGTCTCCACGGCGTCGCGTGGGTCGACCGGCGGAGCTCCGCCGTGTCGAAGGGCATCCCGCAGCAGCGTGTAGAACCGGGGCCAGTCGCCCGGCTCGGGGGGCACGGGGACGCTGCGCTCCCCGGCGATCAGCCGCCCGTGCTCCCATTCCTCTGGCATTCCCCATTGAGGATCCGTGTCCGGTCGGCGCCCGGCGCGCAGCGCCGCCTCCTGCGGATCCAGATTCGGGACTAGGAACCCGGCCTCGGTTCCCTGCACGCGCAATCGCGGCGCGATCGACGGCGTGACCGCGGAGGCGTGCAGATGGCTGGTAGCACCGCTCGTGTGGCGCAGGGTGATGAACACGTCGTCCTCGGCGGGCGCCCCGCGGCGCGAATCGATCTCCGCGTAGACCTCCGTGGCGGGACCGAACAGCACCAGCGCCTGATCGACGAGATGGACACCGAGATCGAGCAGCACGCCGCCGCCCTCCGCCGGCGACAGGTTCTCGCGCGGCTTGGCCGGGTCGAGACTCGGGCGCCATCGCTCAAAGCGGGACTCGTACCGGGTGATCTCTCCGAGCGCGTCCTCCTCGATGAGGCGGCGGAGCGTCAGCTGATCGGTGTCCCACCGCCGGTTCTGAAACACCGGTGAGCAGCACTCCGGCACGGTCCGCCCGCTCGACCAGAGCCTTCGCCTCAACCGCGGTGACCGCCGCCGGCTTCTCGACGACGACCGGCACACCGTGTTCGATCGCCGCCGACGCGATCGGCACATGCGAGGCGTTAGCCGTGGCGACCACGACGAGCTCCGGCGGAGGCGCCGCCCAAAGATCGTCGACGCTCGGGACAACCTCGGCTTCGGGATGCTCGACGGCCGCCTGCCGGGCCCTTGCCGGGTCCGAGGTGACGATGGCGCTTACCTCCAGACCATCCGTCGCCGCGATCAGCGGGGCGTGGAAGACCCGGCCGGCCAGCCCATAACCGACGATCGCCACACGCGACGTCCGCCACGGTACCCGTTTGATATCCGCTCCGATTTCCGAAGCACGAAGCTCAAGAAAAACCCCGGATTTCCGGGGCTTTTCTTTATAGCGGGGGCGGGATTCGAACCCGCGACCTTCGGGTTGTGAGCCCGTTCCGGTCGGTTCGGGTCGTCCGGGTAGATGCCGGCAAATGCCCGTAGATACAGGGGTTTGAGGCATTCTGGTGTCGCTGTCAACGATCACGAGAATTCCCCAGTTCCGATCATGGGAATTCCCCATCCCTCTGGGTGACCGAGAACCATCTCTGAATCGAGGGGGGACTCGGATGGCCCGGAGCCGACTCGGCTGTCGTTTCCGTCGCTGCTGCGGTCATCGTTCGCGTTCGTGCACGAGGAGGAACTGCTGCGGTTGAGCAACCGTCATGCGGCCGTGGCTGCTGTGATCGAGGAGCGGCCCGGGCGCTATCTGGCGTACTTCGAGAACAAGTTCGGCGAGCAGCTGGTGTTCGTGCACGACGACGGCGAGTCTGACGCCACGGTGTTGCTCGGCGATGTCGGCTGGGAACCGCGTCGCGTCACCGACGCAGGCGGTCTCCTGGACGCGGAAGACGTGATCCTCAACGATGAAGAGCGTGCGTTCGTTAGCGCTTGCTGGATCGCGACGGCGTGGCGACGTGAAGACGCTCGCCCTGCCGCTGGGTGGCATGGTCGCCACGGTCTGCCGGAAGCACCGGCCGGGAGCTGAGGAGCGCTTCGCGCCCGGGGGGTGGGTGTGGTGGTTCGGCGAGCTGGTGCACGTTCGCCTGTCGGGCTTGCTGTGCGCTCCAGCCGGCGGCGCACAGCGCGTCGATGAGTTGTTGGGAGTGCTCGCCGACCTCGATGGCGAGCTGGCGGCGCTGCTCGCTGGCGTGTTGGTAGGTGCAGAACGCGTGATGGATCTGCCAGTGGATCTGCTGCGGGGCGTCTAGGATCGGGCCGGCGTAGAGATGCTGATTGGCGTGCGCGAGGCGGTGGTGGGCGTTGTTGAGCTGCTTGACGATCTCCACGTCGCGCTGGAACAGAGCGGACAGCCGGGCGGCGAGCTGGCGGGCGTGCGCGGGCACGGCACGGTCATCGGTGGTGGCCGGCGGCAGCCCGCGCGGCTGAGCGTTTGCGGTTGGGGCGCTCATGGCTTGGTCTCCGGGTCGGTCGCGACGGTGCTGCGTAGCTGCTGCAGGCGGGCGCGGTGGCCGCGCATGCGGTAGCTGTCGCCGTCGATCTGCAGCACGGTCGCGTGATGCAACAGGCGGTCGAGGATCGCGACCGCGACGGTCGTGTCCTCGAAGATCGTGCCCCATTCGGCGATCCCGCGGTTGGTGGTCAGGATCACGGTGCCGTGGAGGTAGCGGCGCGAGATCACCTGGAAGAGATGGGATCCGGCTTCGCCGACCATCGGGAGATACCCCAGCTCGTCGACGATCAGGACCTGTGGTCCGGCCCAGAACCGCATCGTGTTCTCCCACCGTCCTTGGCTGGCGGCGCGGCTGGTGCGGGCCACGAGATCGGCGGCGGTGGTGTAGTGCACGCGGTAGCCGGCCTGTACCGCCTTGAGGCCGAGCGCGATCGCGAGCATCGTCTTGCCCACACCGGGCGGCCCGATCAACAGGAGGTTGGCCTTCTCCTGCACGAACCGCAGCGTCGCGAGCTCGTTCACCAAGGCGCGGTCGATCCCGGGTTGGGCGGTGAAGTCGAACTCCTCCAACGTCTTGGTGGACGGGAACCCGGCGAACCGCATCCGGCCGGCGAGGCGGCGCTGCTCGGTCGCCTGCACCTCGACCCCGAGCAGGTCGTGCAGGAACTGCGTGTACCCCGGCTTGTCCTTCTCTGCCTGCTCGAGCGCTGCGGGGAGGTGCTCAGCCGCCGCCGCCAACTTCAGATACGCCAGGTGCGCGCGAAGGTCTTGGTAGGTGGCGTGCTTGTTCACCTGTGGCCTGCGACCTTCGCGATCCGGGCGTACTGATCGAGATCCACAACCACCCCTCCGGGGGCCTGGCCGCGCAGGCGGGCGGCCTCGGCCAAGGCGCGCTCGCCGGGCGGCCGGTTGGGCTTGCGCGGGCACGCCTTGCCCGTGGTGAACGCGTCCAGGACGGCGCGTTGGAGCAGCTTGGCGTGCTCGGGTGAGCGCACGACCTGGCCAGCGCCGCTGGGGGCTCGGCGATGCCGGGCGATCCGCCGGCCGGCCTGCGAGTAGATCTCCAGGTGTATGTCGCCCAACCTGGCCCGGACGGTCACGGTCTGCGCCGCGTAGCCGGGCGCGACGCTGTAACAGTTGCTCTCGAAAGCCACCAGTGCGTCGTCGGCGACGACCCGCTCGGCACGGTGCTCGGCGGGGAACGCTAGCTCCGGCAGGGCGAGCAGCGGCTCGGAGGCGGCGAGCTGACCGACCGTGCTCGTGCCGCGCCGACGGCGGTCAGACACCGCGACGCACCAGCGGTCCAGATCGGCCTGCGCCTCCGCCGGCGTGGACACCGGCGCCGCGCGCCACCACGACTGCGTGACGTAGTCGATCGCCTTCTCCACAACGCCCTTGCGCTGCGGCCGGTTCGCCGGGCACACCGCGACGGTGACGCCGTAGTGCTTCGCGGCCGCCGCGGCCTCCGGCCGCAGCCGGTCCGTGCCCGGGTAGACGACCGTCGCCATCCGGTCGGTCCGCCACGACTTCGCGGTGCCACCGAGCCGGCGCAGCACGCCGTCCAAGGCTTCGATCAGGTGCGCGAACGTCTGCCCGTCGGCGAACACGCCCCGCACCCGGCCCGAATGCGACAACGCGCCGACCAACACGTAGGCCTTTTCACCCCACGGCGTCTCTGAGAGCTCGAGCCAGTCGACCTGCAGCTCCTCGCCGGGCTCGTGCTCGAGCCCGACCGTGACCTTCACGCCCCCGGCCCTGCAGCAGTCGCACACCGGACGTAGCCCGAGCTCCCGGATCTCGCGCACCAGCGTCGGGTAGGAGCGATCGAACCCGAGCGGCACAAGCTCCTCGAACAGCACAGAGGCGCGCACGTGCGCGTCATCGACGAACCGGGCCTCGAGGTACGCGCGATAAGGCTCAACGCAGCTCGGTGCCCGCTCCCTCGTCGGCCCGCTGCCGGCCAGGTACCTCGCGATCGTCTTGCGATCCCGGCCGGTATGCCGCGCGATCGCGGACTTCGACCAACCCCTGCGCGCAAGCGCATGTATCTCCACATCGTCCTCCTGGGTCAACATCCCCCACGGGCCTCCTCATCATCGCCGGCGTGAACAACCGCGACGATCGAGGAGGCCCCCGACAGAACCGCGCACGCGCGCGGGGATCGACTACAGCTCGGCCCTCGGGCCTCGCCTCCGTCGAACCCCGCGCGCGTCAGTCCCGCGCGCTACCGCCCTGGGGAATTCTCGTGATCAACCCTGGGGAGAAAACCGTGATCGCGGGCATCGCCTCGTGATGCCCGGAGCCGGGCCAGCCGGCTCCATTCGTTTGACAAATGTTTGACACGGCGGCGCTAGCCCACGCTGGTCACAGCAGCCTCGACGAGGTCGCCGAAGTCGTGCCAGTACTCCGCGCCGAGGCGGCCACCTTCGGGGATTCGCACGCCGGCATAGCGAAGCTCCGGGCCGATCTCCTCCGCGAGCGTGCGTGCCTCGCTGGCGAGCATGTAGGGCGAAAGCCGTTCGTGTTGTTCGTCCTCGAGCCAGCGCACCAGCACCCGCAGTGCATGGAGAAGCTGGGGCCACGACCGCTCCGTAGGGAGGCCGTCCACTGGCAACCCGAGGAGCGTTCCCCACCGCTCACGATCGATCCTGTACCGCTGTTCGTTGCCTACCGTCACTGCGTCAATCACGCCGGCCCAGTGGAGCGCCGCTAGCGCCTCGTGGACGTTGCGCTTGGCGTAGCCGGCGGATTCGGTGACGACTTGGGCGGTGACGCTCGGCGCGTGTACGGTCAGAAGAAACCGCGTCGCCTCGGCCCGCGCGCCAACGCCAAGGAGCTGACGGAGCCGGAACGCGAAATTGATTGGCGCCTGGAGATTGGGCACCTGGGATTTGCCACTGCGGGCAGCGGGCGGCATCAACCATCCGTGAGCGCGGAACGCGGCATCCGCTCGCCTCGGATCGGCCTTCACGTCTCGAAACAGCTGGACCGCAGGTGACGGCTCGCTCTTAGTGGGGCGACGGCGGCGTTGACTTCCGTCCTTCGAGTGCACTACCCATGAGAGCGCGGCCTCCGCCAGCGTCCGATCCGCGTCGTCGCGGCACAGATTGCGGAGCCGCTGCACACTCACCAGGCGCTCGTTCAGCGCGAGCCAGTCGAGCACCTCGCCGAATAGCCGCGGGTCCTCCCGGGCAATCTCGAAAGTGAAGAGCAGGAGCGCCTCGGGGTCTTGTGCCGAGCAGTCCGTTCGGCGAGCCACGGCCGACACGCCCATCTGGGCCCACTCATCCCACGCGAAGTCGACCAGGCGATCTCGTGCTGTGCGCCTAAGGTCCGAGATCTGCATCGTCAACTCCGAGATATTGAAGGGCTCGTTCGAGCATCTCGAGGAATCCTGGAGACGGATCATGAGTCCGTGTCCACCGTGCAGCTTGGATGAGCTCCTCCCGGGAAGGCTTAAGCGCGCGGAGATCCCCCTCGTGCTTGCCGAGCCCCTGGTCCACGAGCGCGTAGAGCTTGAGATGGATCTGGTCGAGACGCGACGCGAAGTGGACCGTCAGGCCGACACCCAAGTCCCACCTGCTGACGCGCCGCAGGAATCCCTCAGGCAAGCCAAGATCCATCAGGCTGGCCGGACCGGGATTGAGCCAGTCCTCCGAAAGACCAAAGTCGCTCGCGACTCGATTGCGGGCATCGATGAGGTCTGGCGGGAGCGGATCGGCCTTGCTCAGCGACCCGGCCTGACGCAGCGCGACTACGTCAACGTCCTTAGTAGTCCTTTCAACCAGCTCCAGCGCAAGCAGCGCCGAGCCGCGACTACGACAAGCTCATCGTGCTGGTCGCGAGCAGCGAGTTGCTCCGATAGTGCGACAAGCAGCTCCCGAACCCGGCCAGACCTCGCGATGTCAGTCATCCCGATGCGGGATGTTATACATCTCGATCTGAGATGCTTCCTGGCCCTACGACCTCACGTGACGCAATGGTCCGCCAACCAATCTTCATCTCTGCTGCAGCGCCGCTCGCGCCAGCCGCGCTGCCGCCGGGCTGATCCGCCAGCGGTCCAGCCGGGCGGTGGGTTCGCTCGTCATGTTTCGCAGGACCTCGAGCGCCGGGATCCAATAGAGATCCGGGCGCTCGATGGATCGTCGGTCACCCGTCTGCCACCCGGCTGCCGTGAGCGCAGCGGCGACCTCTTCGAGGGGAAGTTCTGCGTCTGCCGACGTCGCCGCGTAGGCCAGCAGAAGCAGTGCCGCGTCGGAATTGAAGTCGCTTTCGGCCGGGACGAGCGTATCCGCCAACCGGTTCCACAGCTCCTCAGGGGCCTGCTGAGCTGCGGCGCCAGCACGCGTGAGCCGCAGAGCGCCTTTGTATTTGCGCAGCAGCCCGAGTGACTGCAGCACATGACGGAAGTGCAGAACCGGTGGGGTCTCGCTCTCGCGGCGCGCCTTTCCAATCCAGCCGCCCATCGTCGGCACCACGCGCGCCGCCGCCGCCACGTCAACCGGTCTGAGATAGCCCGCGGGTGTGAGCGAGATCTCCCCCTCCGCCGCCCTGTCGAGAAACCAGGTGAACGCACGAAAGGCGTCGTCGAGCTCCCGGGCTTCCGGCGGTCCGGGATCCGACATCAACGCCACCGCCCGCCGTTCAAGATCCTCGCCGACCGGGCTGTAGGTCAGCCGATTGATGAGGTCGATGAGTCGCCTGTCGAGGTTGTGCTCGCTCAGCGCGACGTACGGGCTTCGGAGGCTCGCGTTGATCGCGTCGACGTCGAACGCCTCCGGATCCCCTAGGAGCTCGGCGAGCTCGGCACCGTCGGTGACCCCGCCGCAGTCCTCCGGCGGCGCCGCTCGGCGGCCGGCGACGACCACCGCAGATGGCGCGCCCGCCGCCGCTGAGGACACCTCTTCGAGTCTAAGCGTCAGCTCCCAGTTGTCGCCGTAGTCGTAGACATAGGTGAGGACGTCGCCAGCATCCTGCATCGTCTCGTCGAGACGAACGCCGGACGCTGGCAGGCCGCCGTCGTCCCACGAATCTCCCTCCTCAACGTCCCACGGACACAGAAACGACTCACCCGTTCGGCTGAACGGGTCGCCACCGAGCCAGAACTTCCACAAATGCGTGTCCGTCCAGCTGAAAGCCGTCTGGAGAACCCTGTGCACGACATCCAGCGTCAGGTCCGAGCGCAAATCCAGGCGACGCCAGATCCGAGGCTTGGAGCGTCTGAGGTCAACCCGGACACGAAAAGTCATAACGTCCGCCAGCGGCGGTCGCCTTAGTTCCCGGCGGTGCGGCTGCGACCGGGGCTGCGCCGCTTCCGCGCCAAGGAGCGAGAGGTCGCCGACCATCTGCCGCAGATCATCAAGCTCGGCGCCGCTGATGACCGCCTCGAAGCGTCGGAGCAGTTCATCGCGCTGGCTCTTGTGTCCACTCATGGCTCGCGTGTGTACGCCCCGCCGGCAAGATCGGGCAACCGAGGCGAGGTCTACCGCACGTCAAAGACGGACGCAAGGTGGGCGTCGCGGTTGAAGGCCGCTGACGGGGGGCCCGCCTCCGGGCAATGCGGAGCGCCGCACCGACCTGGATCCGTACGACTGGTAGTTGTTATGAGACATCCGTTTGACAAACCCCGAAAACGACAAGAGCCCCGGACCTCCGGGGCTCTTCTTTTACTAGGGCTTTCCAGGCTTTTCTTGAATAGCGGGGGCGGGATTCGAACCCGCGACCTTCGGGTTATGAGCGGCGCCTGTCTCGTCCAGGTCGGTCCGGCTCAGTCCGTCGATAGATCTGTCTGTGCAGCAGAGCCACCCGCACGATGCTGGGTCCTGTGGGCTCATGTCGATCCGTACGGCGAGGTTCGTTTGAAGTTCGCTTGACTGGGGCACGCTTCGCGACCAGTCTGCATCTAGGTGCGGCTAGATGCGCATCTTGATGCGGTAACATCTGGCCATGCGCACAACGGTTACCCTGGCCGACGACGTCGCAGCGGCGATCGAGAAGCTCCGGCGCGAGCGCTCGATTGGGACGAGCGAGGCGATCAACGAGCTGGTCCGTGCCGGCCTCTCCGCCGAGCACCGAAAGACCCCGTTTCGCCAGAAGGCCCACGATCTCGGTAGAGGGATCGACTTCACCAACGTCGCCGATGCCATCGAGACGCTCGACGGGCCGAATGCCCGCTGATGCTCATCGATGCGAACCTGCTGCTCTACGCCGTCCACGAGCGAGCCGAGCAGCACGCGACCGCCGCTAACTGGCTCACCGAGCAGCTAAACGGGCCGCGTCGTGTCGGCCTTCCGTGGCAGAGCTTGGCGGCATTCCTGAGGATCGCCACGCACCCGCGTGCCTTCGAGCGGCCCCTTCCCGCGTCCGTCGCCTGGGCACGGGTGACCGACTGGCTGTCCGCTCCCGTCGCTTGGATCCCGGCGCCCGGACCAGAGCATGCCCGGATCCTGGGCCAGATCATCACCGCCTATGACGTTCGCGGCAACCTCATCCCGGACGCGTTCCTGGTGGCCTTGGCCGTCGAGCACGGGTTGACCGTCTATTCGAGCGACACGGACTTCGCGCGCTTCGACGAGGTGCGTTGGGAGAATCCCCTCCGCTGACGCGGGAGGGCGACCATCGCCTCGCCCTCAACTGCCGGATCCTGGAGCCGCGGACAGTGGCATGGGCGACGGCATTCCCCGCTCGCCTCCTCGGGCGATCTCCGCCGATCGCCACGAGCGCTTGCCGTCCGCCGTCCGACCTCCTTGCAATCTCCGTCCGACCTGCTTGCGACCTCATCATGGGTGGGTTGTCGGATCAGCGAGAGGAGAGCGACTGCAAGGCGTTCGTCGGCCAGCAGCTGCGCGCCCTCCCGCGGACGCGCTGCCCGGCGCGACGGCGGCGAATTCCTCGCGTGGCTGACGTCGCATCCTGCTGCGGACTTACGGCCGAGATCCGGGCGCGACCGTTCCCGATCGGTGCTGGATGTCGACACCGCGGCCGTCCTTGAGGCGATCGTCGCACGCGACGATCGGGGCTCGTCGAGCGAATAGCCGAGGACGGAGACCTCCGTGCGCCGCATCTCATCGACATCGAGCCGCTTCCAGCCCGCGCGACAACCTCACCGCTTACGGCGCCGCGCCGCGTGCGGGCGCTTGCCGTGACGCTCGAGGTCCCGCTGGTGACCTGCGACCGGCGCGCGAACCACGCGCCCGGCGCCGCCGCGCACGCCTTAGCTGTCGGGCGGTGAGCGAGGTCTGATCGTCCGGAGGCGCTGCGATCATCGCGCGCCAGAGATGCCGCCACAAACCGCCCGCCGCCCTTCCGTTTCGGCCGACATCGGTCCCCCCCAGCCGACCCGAGGTTGGCTCCCGTCGACGGGGGCTGCTGGGGTAGCGCCCGATCTCTATGACGTGCTGCGGCGGCGCTTACAGGAGGGCTCAGGCGTGCACGATGAACGCTCCTCGTTCGTCGACCAAGCGGCAGCGATGTGGGCGCGGCCGGGATTCGAGACGTTCATGTGCATGCCGCGGCTGCGATTTGAACCGTTCCCGTATCAACTGGAGGCGGCCGCGCGGGTACTGCGCCACATGCAGGGCCGGGCGATCCTGGCTGATGAAGTCGGCCTGGGCAAGACGATCGAAGCCGGCATCGTGTTGAGCGAACTTCGTCTGCGCGGGCTGGCGGGGCGTGTCCTCGTTCTTGCCCCCGCCGGACTGGTCGGGCAATGGTCCGAGGAACTCGAGCGCAAGTTCGCCCTGCCGTGCGTGGTCGCGGACCGCCGCTTCGAGGTGCCGTCGGCCGAGGGCGTCGCCCCGATCGTGGTCGCCTCGCTCGCGTCCGCCAGACGAGATGGTTTGCGCGCCGAGCTGACGAATGTCGAGTGGGACCTCGTCGTCGCCGACGAGGCCCACCGCTTGAAGAACGCGCGCACGGCGTCGGCACGGCTGGTTCGTTCGCTGCGGACGCGGTACATGCTGCTGCTGACCGCCACTCCGATCGAGAACCGGCTGTCGGACCTGTTTCAACTCGTCAGTTTGGTCCGCCCTGGGCTGCTCGGCGGCGCTGCCGAGTTCCGCGCCAAGCACGGTCACGGCGAGGGCACAAAGGTCCGCAACATCGCTTCGCTGCAGCTTGCCTTGCGTGACCTGATGGTCCGCCATCGCCGCAGTGAGATCAACGTGATGCTGCCGCGCCGGATGGCTGAGACGATTCGAGTCGCTCCTTCGGCCGCGGAAGCAGAGCTGTACGACGCGATCTCCTCTCGGGTGCGGGAAGCGGCGCGTGAGGGGACCGCCGCCAAGCGGCTCGCGTTGCGCAGCGTCCAGCAGCTCGCCGGTTCGAGTCCGTGGGCATGCGCCGCCACTCTCGCGAGGCTCGGATGGGAGGATCTGGCCCTGCGTGCGGCCTGCGTGTCGAGCAGCGCCAAGGCCGGGGCGCTGGTCGAGCTACTCGAACGCCTCCGGTCACGCGGCGAGAAGGTGTTGGTGTTCACGCAGTTCCGCCGGACGCTCGAGGCGTTGCACGGCATTCTGACCGGTCACGGCTTCGATGCCGCGATCTATCACGGCAGCTTGACGCGCGTGGAGAAGGATGCCGCGATTGCGCGCTTTGCTCGCGACGGGCAGGTGCTAGTGAGCACTGAGGCCGCAGGCGAGGGTCGCAACCTCCAGTTCTGTCACGTGATGGTCAACTTCGACCTGCCGTGGAACCCGATGCAAATCGAGCAGCGACTCGGGCGAATCCACCGCATCGGGCAGCAGCACGACGTTCAACTCACCAACCTTGTCTCGCGTGGCACGCTCGAGGAGCACCTGATCGAGGTGCTTCAGTCCAAGATCAACCTGTTCGAGCTGGTGGTCGGCGAGCTCGACATGATCCTCGGGCGGTTCGCCGACGAGCTCGATTTCGAGTCGCTCGTGTTCGAGCAGTACATCGCGAGCCGTGACGACGACGAGTTCGCGACCAGGCTCGAGCAGGTCGGCGACGACCTTGCTAGCGCCCGGGTCGCCTACCTTGGCACCCGCGAGCGGATCGACGAGCTCGTGACGGCCGGTTGAGAGAGGTGGCCCCGTGCCGCTCCTGACCGACGAGCCCGCCCTGAGCTTCTGGCTCCGTTACGCCGAGCGCGAGGGTGCGCTCGTCGAAGATCGAGACGATCACGCCCTGGTGCTCTTGCCCGACGCGCTGCGACAGGACAGCGGACTGCCCGAGGAGGCGATAGTCACAGCCAAGCCGGACGTCGCTCGCGAGGATGGGGCGACCTTGTTGATCGCCGGGCACCCGGAGGTCGAGCGAGCCGCCGCTGCGGTCCTGGCCGAGGGGGACACGGGCTACGGGTATCTGCCGTGGCCGGCCTCGCGGCCGCCGACTCGCTCGACGCTCGAGGCTCGCGCGCGCGAGTTGGTGTCGGTTGAGCACGGGCGGATCGATGCCGCCGGCGAGCCGATCGCCGCTTATCTGCCGCTACTGCGCGTGGGTGCGATGGTCAGCTTTGCGGCCTCGCTGGCGCTCCGTTTCCACGAGCAGGAGGAGGTGTGGGTCGACGCTCGTACCGGAACCGAGGTCAGCGAGCGCCTCATGAGCACGGTGCGGGGTCGGGCGCTTCTCCCCGTCCCGGACGGCGCAAGGCGTAGGCTCGAGGCGGATCTGACTGCGGCGATTCCGGCCGCCCACCGCCAGCTCGAGGAGCGCGCGCTGAGGCGAGAATCGTCCCTCGTCTCGCACGCACGGCGCGCGCTCGACACCGAGCTGGCCAGGGCGAAGGCGTACTACGCGTCCGCGCTCGAATCGATTGCCCGCCGGCGTGCCAACGCGGCGGCGGATCGCGTCCGTCTGCTCGATGCCCAGGCCGAGGCGACGGGCGCCGAACGCGACCGGCGCTGCCGCGAGATCGAGGACGAGCATCGCCCCCGCCACGAGCTGCGGCCGTTCCGCCTGCGTCTCGAGCATTTGCCGGCGTTCGTCTTGCCGGCCGAAGTCCGCCGCGGAACCCGGCGGTTTGGGTTCGAACTCACCTGGGTTCCGGCCGCCGGCGAGTTCGCCCCCGTCCGCTGCCCGGCCTGCGACGCGCCCGAGCCGCTCGTCGCGACGCGCGAGCGGCTCGGCTGTCAAGCGTGCACGGCGCCGAGCGGTTCCGCGCCGACGGCGGGCGCAGCCGCGCGATCCGACAGCTCGAGGAGTTCGGCGTCGACGAGGAGTTCAACGTCGAGCGAGCCCGGGGCCGACGACGAGTCCCTCGGCCGTCGGCGCCACGCCGACGTCGTCCCGGAGCGCCGGGCATCGGACGAGCCGCGCGCTCGCCCCGACAGATCCCAATTCACTGGGTCGCCGAGCGCCACCGCCCGGCTGCCCAGTCGGCGGTCGAGTCTCGGGCAGGTGAAGCGAACTGGCAATAAGGTTGCGTTCACGTTCTGGGATTGCGTCGCCAACGGCGGCCGCTGGCCCCGCCAGAAAACCGCACGCGACTCACCGCTGCGCGCCCTCCACCGGCTGTACGGACGCGCCGGTCCGCTGTATGCGATCGGCGTTCCCCCCGGCGGTTACGTGGAGGAGATGGCCGCGTCCACCTACCCGAGCCAGCCAGGGGCTCCCGAGCTGACGGTCGGGAACGTCAAGGCG
This sequence comes from uncultured Solirubrobacterales bacterium, assembly GCA_963755525.1. Taxonomy (GTDB): domain Bacteria; phylum Actinomycetota; class Thermoleophilia; order Solirubrobacterales; family Solirubrobacteraceae; genus Palsa-465. The sequence continues at coordinate 305,329 of CAVWKC010000037.1, forward strand.
AGCGGCGAGGTGTACCCGTACGCGATGTTCTGGTGGATCGCGGCGGGCAAGCCCGTTGTCGCCGAGATCATGCCGGCGCCGCATCCGCTGGCCCTCCCTCCGCTGAATGGTGAGACGGAAGAGATCGGGTGGCGCCTGCGGGAACGAGTCCCAACACCGATCGTCGCGCTCGACCCCGTCGCCTTGCTGCTGTGGCAGACGGAGCTTCAGCAGTCCGGGCTGCCGTTCGCGATCCGCTGCCTCGCCGCACGGTGGCGGCTACCGGAGCGGTCAGATCCGATCGCAACCAACGAAGCGGTGGCAGCCGCGGTGGCGAGCGCCGTAGCCCGAGCGGCTGGGATCAAGCGAGCGCTGAACGAGACCGCGACAATGTACGGGACCGACCCGCCGCTCGTGACCCTGACCGAACGCGCGTTGACGGCCGGGCTGGGGATCGATCCCGCGCGCGGCTGGTGAGAGACCCGACCGGCGGAGCGCGGGAAGTACATTCACGCGGTGCCCCCGAGCCTCACCTGGACCGCGTCGGTTGATCGCCGTGTGCTGGTGGCCGCGGGGCATGAGCTGATCGAGTTCACCACGCTGCGACGGGAGATCGTCGCGGCCGCGCGCAGGGTGGACGGGCGGCGTAAGAGCATCGACAACCCAGCGCAGGACTGGCTCGACCGCGTCGCGCGAGCGGAGCGGCTGGCCGTCGTCGGCGTCCGGATCCGCAATCTGGATGATCTCGCGGCGCTACACGGCTACGTGCTCGAGCCGGCGCTCCGATCCGGGACCGCGCTGGTGATCGAGAGCGAGCAGCGCCTCACCCGCCTGCCCCCAGAGGGGTACATCGACCCTGACTTCGCCTATCCGTACACACTCGAGCGGGCGATCCACGGTGCCACACGCCTGTATCGCGGCTTCTCGTTGCCCGAGCGCCCAAGGCCGATGCCGTCTGCCGCGGTCGAGCTCGACGCCGAGCAGCGGCATGCTGTCGACGCCCACGACGGTGTCGTACAGGTGGTCGCGCCCGCGGGGAGCGGCAAGACGGCGGTCCTGATCGAGCGCGTGCGAGAGCTGCTCCGCCGCGGCGTGCCCGCAGAGCAGATCCTGTGCACCACGTTCAACCGCGACGCGCGGGTTGAGCTCCAGGAGCGCCTGCGGGCCGTCGGGGTACAGTCCGTCGCCGCCCGGACGTTCCACAGCGTCGGCTGGTGGCTGATGCGCGAGGAGGGGCTGGCGCGTCGGAACGGGGTGCGCGAGCCGTCGTTCAATCAATGGCGACGCCTGTGCGCCATCGGGTTGCGCGAGACGGGCACGTGGTTGGAGCCCGCGGACGCACGTGCCGCGATCGGCGGGATCAAGCTCGGGCTGCTGGCGACGCCACGCGAGTTCGCCGAGCAGGCCGACGGGCATCCGGACGGCGAGACGTTGGCGATCATCTACGAGCACTATGAACGCCAGCTGACAGAGGGGCGAGTCCACGACTTCGATGACCTCGTGCTCGGCGCAGTGCGGGCGCTGCGTGAGGACGCCGATCTTCGCCGCCGCTGGCAGAGCCGCTTCCGGCAGGTTCTGGTCGACGAGTACCAGGACATCGAGCCGGCGCAGGAGCTGCTCGTACGGATCCTCGCGGCGCCCCAGGATGGGTTCTTCTGCGTCGGCGACGAGGACCAGACCCTGTACGGATTGCGCCGGGCCAGCGTGCGCCGGATCATCGAGCTCGACCTCGCCTATCCGGGGCTCGAGCGGATCTCGCTGGCGCACAACTATCGCTGCCCGCCCGAGGTCGTCGAAGCCTCGCGGCGTCTGATCGAACGCAACGAGGTCCGCTTCCAAAAGCCGATCCACGCCGCGTCCGCCGCCCGAGGCGAGCCGGCGCTGCGACTGCACGCGCACGAGACCCAACAGCACGGTGCCGGCGAGGTCGCGGGGGCGCTGGCCGGCGGCACGCGCGGTGAGATCGTCGTACTTGCCCGTACGACCAACCTGCTGCGGACTGTCGCGCTGGCGTGCGCAGGTCTCGGGGTGCGGATCGCCGCGCCCGAGCCGGTGTTCGAGCCAGCCGGCGCCCGCGGCGCCCTCGAGGCGTACGTGCGGCTCTGCGCGGCCCCAGAGCATGCCGAGTCCGACGATGTCGCGCGGGTGTGCCGGGCGCGAAGCGTCAGGCAAGACGGTTGCGGAGTACGCGACGCTCCTGCAGGCCCGGAGCGATGCCCTCGCGGCGATCCGCGACGACCTGCACGGCCTCGAGCTGACGACGATCCACCGCGCCAAGGGCCGACAATGGCCAGTGGTGCACGTGTTCGGCTGCGAGGACAGCCAGCTCCCGCATCGTCGTTCCCTCGAGGTCAGCCCGCAAGACAGAGCCGCCGGCGAGGGCATCGAAGCCGAGCGCCGGCTCGCCTACGTGGCGTTCACCCGGGCCCGGCGGACGCTCGCCGTTCACTGGACCGAAGGATCGGCGAGTCGCTTCCTGACCGAGGCTGGGCTCGTGGCGCCCGCCCCGGTCGAACCGCCGGCTCGTCGAGAATCGTCAACCGGACGGCGTCGACCCGCGGGCGCGAGCGGCCGCCGGCACCCCGGCGCTGGCGTCATCGCTGACGCGCAGCGCGTCGGTCTCGCCTACGCGCTGCGCGCAGCTCAGAGCCGTGAGGCCGCGCTCGAGGGCGCGGCCCAAGCCCTCGAGCATCGGCTCGTCGGACCGACCACCTCCTCGGCCCGGATGTCAGTGCTCGACCTCCTCGAGGCGATTGAGCAACTTGACGAGCACGAGCGGGCAGCCATGCTTCGGTCGGCCGGGATCGACAACGACAGGCGCCGCGTGACGCGCCTTCATGCGAGGCCGCGCGCTCGCCTGGCGAAGGCGCTGCGCGAGCTCGCGGCGCGCACACGATAGCCCGCCGTCGCGTCGCGACCGCCGATCTCGCCCGCCGGCGCTGCCCCCGAGCGGGAGCGCCGGCGGGGTTAGGGCCCGGAGCTGCCGTAAGGGCTTGACATCCTGCCCCCTACCCAAGCATCCGGACGACGGTGTTCGACACGCGTTCGACCGGGCCTCTCACGGTCACCGTATCCCCGAACGACGAAGGCCACCTGTCGGCGGCCTTCGGGGTCTCAGTCGGCGGGTTTTGCAGGGCTTTTTGGGTCCTACGCCCTGGTCGGCTTCGATAGCGGGGCGGGATTCGAACCCGCGACCTTCGGGGTATGAGCCCGACGGTGATCGTCCCGCTCCGTCCGACCTCATTCGGACCCGTCCGCGCGAGCCGCTGGTCCGCGCCTCGCTGGTGCGGGATAGGGCAGGCCTGTCCGGCGCGGTCCGTTTGAGCTTCGTTTGACTGCACCGCAAGCTACCTACTCGCCACCGACGAGCGAAACGACCGAGGCTATTCTCATTGCGCCAAGATGGAGATCGACCACGACTGACGGTTGAGCGGCACGACCGGAGCTGGCGATCCGCTGACTGACGCCACGTCCTCGCTATCCCGCCGCAACCGACGGCTAAGCTCGCTCCGACGGACCGACGTCAAAGCGCGCTCGATGACCTCTGTCGCCCACCGAACGGCGGTTCGTGCAACATCAAACGGCTGCTCGATGATCAAGTGAGCCGGCGGCCCTGACCCGGTCGCGCATGGCGCCTGCCCACCGGTTCAGCCAATTGGTCGACCAACTTGACCTGGTCTTCAATGGCCATCGGAAGGTCCACCCGCCGACCGCTCACCGGCCGTGGTGATATCTGCGCCGCATCCGGCGCATGATGCGCCGGATACGGCGTATCTCATGCCCCGACAAGGGCAGCGGCGATCTCGTCCCCACTGACCAGCCGATCCCGCGAGCCAAATGATCGGGCGGGAGACCGATGTCCGCTAGATGACCACGACGCTCTCCGAAGGTCAGCTTCGGGGCGCAGTGGCGCGATCGCAGCACGAGACATTCGATAGCGCGATGGCGGTCATCGTGTTGTCCGATAGACGGCTGTACGACGAATTACAAGCAATTAGGTCTGAGCATGAAGAACTCGTTATGGTCGACTTGGCAATCGCAGGTTTCGTCTGCGATGATCGATTTTGGGGTAGTTATGTGGGGTTAGTTAGTGAGAGGAGGCCGAGATGGTCAACGCTGCCCTACCTCAGATTGAGTCGGCCCACCAGGGGCGCGGCGCTCTCATGGCGCGTGTGTCCCGCGGGAGCCTGTTCAAGGGATCCATTGCGGTAGTCGGCGCGCTCGCAGGCGCAGCAGTCGGGGGTGCCCAGCTGGCGGCGTCTGCGGATTCCGGCGGCTCTGCCGCGACCGACCGCGAGATCCTCACGTATGGGTTGCTGATCGAGCGACTTCAGGCCGCGTTCTACGCCGCGGCGCTTGCCGGCGGACAGCTCACCGGCGAGGCTCTGCAGTTCGCACAAGTCGTTGGCGCTGAAGAGCAGGCGCACGTTAAGTACCTGGCCGCCGCGCTCGGGCCGAGCGCTGGGGCCAGCCCCCGTTTCAGCTTCGGCGATTCGGCCACGGACCCCGCGAAGTTCATCGCCACAGCGATATCGCTCGAGGAGACGGGGCTCGGCGTGTACAACGGGCAAGCGGTCAGCCTCACGCCGAAGACACTTGCGGCCGCGGCCCGAGTCGTATCCGTCGAGGCTCGGCATGCCGCCTGGGCACGCGCACTCGCCGGGAAGGATCCGGCACCGGTGGCGGTCGACGTGCCGATCCCGGTGGCCCAAGCCAAGCAAACCTTCAAACCGTTCATCGTGCAGTGATGGCCCACAGCGATCCCGTTTTCCTGAAAGTCGAAGATTTCGACGTCGACGGCGCCGTGCGCGATGCGTTCGAGCGCATGCCGCAGCACACACGCTCAGGGTTCCTTGGCCGGACGGTGGCCGCAGGGGCGGCTGCGCTCGGGGCGGTGGCAGTCTGGCCGGCCTTAGCGTCCGCCAAACCGGACTCGAGCGACACCACGATTCTCAACTTCGCGCTGTCGCTCGAATACCTGCAGGCGTCGTTCTACACCGAGGCCGAGCAGATCGGCGCGCTGCGCGGCGCTCTGGCCCACCAGGCACATGTCGTCGGCATGCATGAGCGCGCGCACGTCAAGGCGTTCAAGCAGCTGCTCGGTGCCGCGGCAATCAAGCAACCGACATTCAATTTCCACGGCGTCACCGAGAACCCGGACGCGTTCCGCAGCACCGCGGTGGCGTTCGAGGATCTGGCCACTGCCGCGTACAAGGAGCAGGCGCCGCTGATCAAGTCAAAGAGCTATCTCGCCGGGGCGCTCGCAATCCACTCGGTTGAAGCACGCCATGCGGCCTGGATCAGGCGGCTCGCCGGGTTCCTTCCGGCGGCGCACGCGTTCGACGAACCATTGAACGACGCGAAGGTGGTCCAGATCGTCAACTCGACCCACTTTGTGACGCTGAGCAACCCGCACACGAGTATGGAGGCGAAACCGAAGTTCACGGGGTAGGCATGACAGGCGGGAGCGTGGGATTGGGCAGAAGAGTCGTGCTCGTTGGGGCATTCAGCGTCAGCTTCGTGGTGGCGGCGTTGCTCTCGTCCCACGTCCTGTCGTCCCGCGTTCTCGCGCGCAGTCAACTCATTGCCCCGCATGCGGCCTATGCCGGCGCGCCGTTGGCGGCGCTGCCATCGGCTTTCGACATCCACCGCCTGGTCCCGCTGAGCGATCCCGCCGCCGGTACCCGGTGGGCGCCCGTACTGCGAGCGACCGCCGCTCGCAGCGAGCCGAGTTCGAAAGCCGCCCCGGTCGGCCATCTCTCGACGCTCACCCCGGACGGCACCACAAATATCGTGGTTGCCGACCGCGAGGCCGACGTGGACGGCGCAACCTGGGTCCGTGTCGCTCTGCCCATCCTTCCCAATGGCACCGAAGGCTGGGTGCCCCGGAGCTCGCTCGGGGGCTGGTCGTTCGTCGATACGCGACTCGTCATCGACCGAGCCCGATTCACCGCGACGCTATACCGGGCAGGGCGCATCATCTTTCGGGCGCCAGTCGGCGTGGGGGCACCCGGCACACCAACGCCCGCCGGACAGTTCTACGTGCGCGATCGCCTGAGCGGCTTCTCGAGCCCCATCTATGGACCGCTCGCATTCGGTACCAACGCGCGCTCCCCGACGCTCACGGATTGGCCTGGCGGCGGGGTCGTGGGAATCCACGGGACCGACCAACCTGCCCTGATCCCAGGGCGGATCTCTCACGGCTGCGTCCGACTTACCAACGTCGCGATCCTCAAGCTCGGGAAGCTCATGCCCGTTGGCACTCCGGTGACGATCGAATGAGCCGACGTCGCGACATCCTGGCTGTGATCACGAGCAGCTGCTTGGTACTGGGCGGAATGGCTGGCGGAGCCGCCGCGCCAGCTGATGCCGCCTCGACGTCGTCGTCCGCCACGGCCCCTCAGCAGCTGGTGAATCAGTACCCGCTGGGTCCCCAGCGGCTGTGCTGCAACGGACAGAGCGGCGTGCGCGGGACGACCGGCTCGAGCGCCCAGAACGGATCCGCCCCACCCGCCCGTGTAACCCCGGCGTCCGGACGGGCACGGACTCCAGCCAAGCCAACTGGCCAAGGTGCGACCAGTGGCGTGTCGGCTCTCCTCCTGACCGGCTTCGGCGTGCTGGCACTACTAATCGTCGCGGGCACGATCGCCGTGTACCGGACGCGCCGGCGAACGATATCCGTACTCGGACGTGGATCCCCCTCTCCCGCGCCACCGCCGTACCCGAACAGCGCGGCGCCCGTTGCGAGTGTCGCCACCGGCAACGTGACGTCTCGTGCGGAACCGACGTGGGATCGCTCGCCCGTCCCGCCAGCTTCCGCGTCCGAGGTCGACGAGCGGGAATTCCGGCGGCTTGACGCGAACGGCGACGCCGCCGGAGCGTTCAACCTCGGCGTCGTGCTCCATCAGCGCGGCGACGTGGACGGCGCGACCGCAGCCTACGAGCGCGCCGAGGAGAGAGGTGACCCCGACGCCTCGTTCAACCTTGGCGTGCTCTTATACGAGGCCGGCAATCTCGACGGCGCCGAGACTGCTTGGCGACGGAGCGCGGGACGAGGGCATGTACGGGCGGCCGCGAACCTCCTGTTCCTGTCTCGTGGCCGTCGCCAGTCGGAGCGCGGCATCGCGATCGAGTCCGAGGCGCCGGGCCTTGCGGAGTTCGAAGAGCTCTCCTACCGCCGCGCCGACGAGAGCGGCGCCGCCACCGGCTCGTTCAACCTCGGCGCGATACTCCATCAGCACGGTGACACGGCCGGAGCGCTCGCCGCATACAAGCGCGCCGAGCGAAGAGGCGACCGCGACGCCGCATTCAACCTCGGCGTACTTCTCTACGAGATCGGCGATCTCGACGGTGCCGAGGGCGCCTGGCGACGGAGCGCGGGACGCGGTCACGCCAGAGCTGCAGAAAACTTGGAATTTCTACTTCGTCATCGTCACGAGCTGGAGACCGCGGGAGTCGCCGGCAGAGCGGATGACGACAGATGACGCGACATGCGGAGGCGCCCCCGAAGGCACCGCGCGACAACGTCGCGACGGCGTCGCGACGCCGTCGCGACCGTACCCCGTTCGGTCGCGACCGTGACGCGTGCTGCCGCGGCCGCCAATCCGACAACACACGACACACATGATCCCTGAGAGGCCCGCCATGAAACCTTCGACGCCACCCGGTGCCGCCGGACACACGCCCTCGTCCGCCGACCTCCCGTACGGTCCGCTCCCGGTGCGCTCACGGCGCCCGACTCCCGAACTGGCGGGATCTACGCCGCTCGAGCAGTTAGTGGATCTTTCGTGGCTCGAGCCGGAGGCACCGCCGCCGGAGGCGGACGTAGTCGAGGACACGGAGCCGGTCGCCGGTGAGGATGCGTCATCGGATACGGCCCTAACCATGGCGGTCGCGACTCCAAGACCCGAAGCGGACGATGACGTCCACTTCGACGTCGCTGCCAGGGCGCTCGGCGTCTCGCGCAAGACGGTTGAACGGATGGTCAAGCGCGGGCAGCTCGAGCGTGGACCGTCGAGCGCTCCGGCAACGGTCTCGAAGCGGTCGCTGGTAGCCGCTCTCGAGGACCGCCGTCGCGACGTCAGCCATCTCACGCGGGCGACCGAGATTGAGCAAACTGGATCAGGAACCGCCTGGCTCAGCCGCGACTCGCCGCAGGACCCGGCGTCGTCGCTGCGCGAAGTGCTTCTTCCGGTCCTCGCGCCGTTGCTCGACGAGTTCGTGGCCGTGCGAACCCGGGCCGCGGTCCTCGAGAGCCAGCTCGACAGCATCATGGCTCGCGCCGACCAGGAGCGCAAGCGCGACGAGCTGCTGCTCGCGCTCGCCACACGCGGCTGGTGGGGTCGTAGAAAAACCCGCAGAGCCGTGCTTCGGCACTACATCGTCGGGGACGACCCGTCCGATCCAGGCTCGGGAGCTGAGTAAAGCTCGACTCAGCGGCTCGCCGAGGCCGACGCCCGATGGGCATCCATCATGAGCGTTGAGAACCGGGCTGCCTGGGGCGTGAGTTCGGCCAGGCTGGGCTGCACCGCGTAGATCGGGCGCGTCATCCGCTCCAGCGGCGAGATGTGGAACGGGACTAACTCTCCCCGTTCGATCTCGTCGCTGACGAGCAGTTGCGACATGAAGCTGACGCCGATTCCATCCGCCACGGCCCGCTTGATCGCCTCCGACGAGTCGAATGCCCAGACGCGTGCGGCACGGTAGTCGGCACGGGCCAGATACCGCTCGGTGATCATCCTCGTGCTGGACCCGTCCGGACCGAGCAGCAGGCTGTGACGGCCGAACACCTCGCTGCTCACCGATCCGCCGTCCGCCCTGAGGAGGCCGACGGGAGCGATACCGACAAGCTCGTCGATCAGGATCTGTTTACGGATAACCGGATCGGCAGACGCCACCTCGCCGGCGATCCCGATGTCGACCGCCCCGCGCGCGACCTCCCGGACCACCATCTCGCTGGTGAGGGTCCGGAGGTTGACGCTCACCCCGGGATGACGCGCGGAAAACTCGCGCAGGACGGGGGGAATCAGGACCAGACTGGGTGCTTGGCTCGCGGCCACCGCGAGTTCGCCCATGCTCGGTGCGTTCAGTGCGTCGAGCGCCCAGCGCATGCTCTCCAGAGTCCCCAGCATCCGCGCGCCGTGCGAGGCAACGATCTTGCCCGCGGCGGTCAACTCGCTCCCGCGTCCGTTCCGGATCACCAGTTTCTGCCCTACCGCCGTCTCCAGGGTCCGAAGGTGCATCGACGCCGATGGCTGGCCGATCGCGCACCGCTTGGCGGCGGCCGAGATCGAGCCGGTCCGGTCAATCTCGAGCAGAAGCCGCATTCTGCGGGGATCGACATCCTCCACCTGCACGTGATGCGGGGGGCCACCACCGCTGAGCGTGATTGGGCTTGACAGCTTCGCGGCCGAGTCGCCGAGGCCGGTGTTCCCGTCGATCGGCGCCGCCGGCTCGAGCGCTTCCGAGACGAGCGCCTGGCCGGCCGCGCGAGCGGAGCGATGGACGAGCCTCGATCTAGGCATTCTGCACTCGTTTGGCGTGCCGGGCGCTCGTCGCTTCTACCGGTTGGCCCAGATCGAGGAGCGCGGTCTGAGCCATATTCGCGACTTCGCCGTCGCCGCGCTGCCGAGCACGAACGTAAGCCGCCTTGGCCTCGGCCAGCGCGCCACGGTCCTCGAACAGAACGCCGAGATTGAATGCCGCGAGCGCATCGCCGCGTTCGTCCGCGCGCCGGAACGCCGCCTCGGCTTCGGCCAACGCCCCATGGTCCGCGAACAGCAGCCCGAGCTCTAGAGCGGCAGCGTTGTTGCCGCGACCCGACGCGCGACCGTAGGCGGCCGCGGCCTCATCCAGCGCGCCCCGCTCCCTGAGGAGCACCCCGAGCCCAAACGCACCATCAGCATCGCCACGCTCATCGGCCCGGCGGTACGCCGCCTCGGCCTCGGCCAGCGCCCCACGGTCCTCGAACAGAACGCCGAGATTGAATGCCGCGAGCGCATCGCCGCGTTCGTCCGCGCGCCGGAACGCCGCCTCGGCTTCGGCCAACGCCCCATGCTCCGCGAACAGCAGCCCGAGCTCTAGAGCGGCAGCGTTGTCGCCGCGACCCGACGCGCGACAGTACGCGGCCGCGGCCTCATCCAGCGCCCCCCGCTCCCTGAGGAGCACCCCGAGCCCAAACGCACCATCAGCATCGCCACGCTCATCGGCCCGGCGGTACGCCGCCTCGGCCTCGGCCAGCGCCCCTTGCTCTACGAGCAATCGACCGAGGTTCGAGGCGGCGGTGCCATGCCCACGCCGATCGGCGCGACCGTAGGCGGCTAGCGCTTCAACCACGCCCCCTTGGCCTTCGAGCAGCAGACCGAGGTGGAAAGCGCCAGCACTGTCGCCGAGCTCATCGGCGCGACGGTAAGCCGCCTCGGCCTCGGCCAGCGCCCCTTGCTCTTCGAGCAATCGGCCGAGGTTCGAGGCGGCGGTGCCATGGCCACGCTCATCGGCGTGACCATTGGCCGCATGCGCTTCAACCACGCCCCCTTGGCCGGCGGACTGCCGGCGGAGGTTGAAAGCGCGAGCGATCTCGGCCGGCTCGGGGGGATTGTCCGCTTGTCCCCGAGACGGCCGTCTGTTTGCGCCATTGCCGATGCCAGCCGCACCGGCTTTGGCGCGATGCCCGTTGGTGTGAATCTGAGTCCCGTTTGTTCGAGCTACGGCTTCGTGATCGCCATTCGGCGTGGTCAGGCGTGTCTGCTCAAGCGCCGCCGATTCCGCATCGCTCGCCGCCGTCTCTGCGAGGACGGGCCGCCCCGCGCTGCGCCGGGTCGTATGCCGCAGCGAGGCGATCAGCAAACGAGCAAGGAGTACCAATGTCAGCGCGAGTGCCAGACCGACGAGGATGATCGCCCATGGCACGCTTCCCGAGCGAGGCCGGTGGGCTGATGCTCGGGGCACCGTGCGGGCGGCCGTCGCTGGACGCTCGCGAGGCGCCGGGCCTACGGTCGAGCCGGTCGGCCGCGGGCTGACGTTCGATCGTGTCGTCGATAGCGCGGGCCGTTTTGGGGGCGGGTTCGACCGACGGACGGATGGCTCGTGCTCGGCCAGACCCGCCAGCGTGCGCGGGCCGGCAACCCCGGTGACCGGCAAGCCGTGCGCTCGTTGGAACCGCCTGACCGCTTCTTCGGTCAGAACGCCATAACGGCCATCGATCGGACCCGGCGAATCGCCGACGGACGCCACGAGGCGCTGCAGCGACCGCACCACCTTCTCGCCGCCAGGCTGATCGCCCGCCCCCGCGCCGAGGATGAGGACTCGCTCGCTAAGCGCGGCCCACGTGCGCGGACCGACGACGCCGTCCGCCTGTAGGCCATGCGTCGCTTGGAACGCGACCACTGCGTCTCGCGTACGCGGTCCGAAGAGTCCGTCGATGTACCCGGGCGGATAGCCCGCCGTCTCCAGATCACGCTGCAGGACTCGCACGAGCGGAGAACCGCCACGGCTGCTGTAGCCGCTACCTAACGCCAGCGCCGAGTGGCCGAGGCGGGCGTGGGAGGCGCGCGGTGGTGCCTCGCTGGCCCGGTTGGCCGCGGAAGCCGTTTGCTCCGTAGGGCCCGGCCCCGCTCCGAGCGCCGTCGCCGGCAGGGCCAGAGCGAGCACGCTGATCGCGAGCGTCCACCACGCTGCAGTTCTTGGCTTGTTCGGGAGGCGGAACCCGCCCGGTACGACTTGCATCGTTGCTGAGTCCTCGTTCGTTGATGTCGCAGCCCGGGACGCGACGCGTCACCAGAGCATTGATGGGACGGAGTCACGCGAGGCAACTGCCCCTTGCGTGACGCGACGAGCGCCTCGGCAGGCTGCCCGTCGTCGGTGATCGGCCTCGGTGGTCAGCCGGGGTGCTCAAGTCGCGACACGAGCAATGCCGACCGCCACGCCGCACTATCGAGCGAGAAGCGCCCCAGGACGATCGCTGCAAGCACAAGAGCGAGCGCCCCGAGCTCAGCCACAACGGAGGGCGCGACCGAGCCGACGGCACCGCCGCTGACTGCAGCCGCGCCACCGAGAGGAAGCCGTGTCTGAAGCGGAGGCACGGAAGGCAGCACCTGCGGGATAGGCGGCGGCACGGCGGTGCGCGTGCGGGCGACCGCCGCTGGCTTCGGCGACTTTTCGTGGCGCAGCGGCGCGGCAGCCGCGCTCGCCGACCCACGCTCGAGGTTGGCGTCATCGGCGAGGACGTCGAGCGATCCGATAGCCGGTCCGAGCCGTCGTGTGGCCAGCCGGCGGGACTGGTGACTCGGCGCAAGCAACGGTTGCGCGTCGGTGAGCGTGACGAACCGGACCGGCTCGTCCTGTCCGGCCCGGAGCCACCGCGCCACGGAGGTCCGTAGTTGGATCGATCCCCGCCCTCGGTCGCCCCGGGACACTGGAGCCGACGGAGCCTTGAGCGGCTGCGTCGCGACAGGTTCTGTCGCGACAGAACCTGTCGCGACGGGGCTCGTCGCGCTCGGCGGCGTCGCGACGGGCGGTGTCGCGGGCGGTCGTGTGATGGGCGCCTCCGACCCTGCGGCACTTGTCGCGGGCGGCGGCGTCGCGAGTACCGGCGTCGCGTGCGGCTGCGGCGAGGGAGCGTGTCGTCCAGAGACCTGCCTCGCCATCGGAGTCCCTATAGGCGGGGCGGTGTCCTTGGTCGTCGCGGATGAGGCGGCGCCGCTGGTGGACGCGCCTGCCGAGTCCCGGCCGCCGGTGAGCGGGGTGGGCCCGACGTCAACGCGCGTAGAGCGCCTGGCGGGCGCTGGCGGCGCGCCCGTCGCAGGCGCCGTGGTTGCGGTGACCCGCCCGAGCTGCCGGCCAGTGTTCGCCGCGCCGCCCTCCGGTAGGCCACTCGTGGGACTCACCAATCGGCCAGGCGTGGCGGTCGTGGTGATGACGCTGCGCAGTGCCCGGGAAGTCCGATCTGCATCTACGGTTGTGCGCGTCGTGTCCACGAGACTCCGTGGGCCCGGCTCCGACACCGAGTTCGTCCCGACCCCCACCAGAGAAGCCAACGCCCCATTCGACTCAGTCGTGGAGGCCATCGTCCCAGCCAACGCCACATTCGCCCAGACGCCGTAGGCCAATGCGCAGGCGATTGCTATCAGTCCGAAAAATTGAAGCGGTGAATGATTCGCACGCATGCCGAGTTTGCTCTCGATCCACCCCGGTCGAGGAGAAACAACATCCAATTTCGGCCCCCGAAGCCATCGTCGAACCTAGTGAGTAATCTGCTTCTGAGCAAGCCTCGATTAGAATTTTAAGTCGGAATTTGCGAACTTTTGTGCGCCAACGTGCATTGAAAACCCGTCTAAAAACTGATATCGCGACATGTCGCGACACGCTCGGAAGCCATTTGTCGGGGTCGCCCCGTCGCACCCGATCTCGGTAAGACAGATGAGTCGAATTCAGGAGCATTTGGACTCATCACTAGTGGCGAGGAACGGTTTGAGCTTTACCGCCACACGGTGGGCGAATTGCGAGAGACGTGCTCACCATGTCAGTGCTTATCGACGACGGAGCAGCCTCGTTCATCCCGCCGATGCGGCTGCCGGTCGACGGTGCGGTTTCGGTCGTCTGGCGCGCCGAGTGCCAACGCTCGCTGTACACCTGGCCGAACCGGAGCCGGGTTCCCCGAGCGCTGCATGACCGGGTCGACCAACGCCGCCGAGCCGACCTACGAAGTGGTGTGCGACGGCCTTCGCTGAGGTGGCGGCGGAGGCGATCGCGAGTCCGCGAGCACTCGGCGAGGATCGCCGCCACCCAGCGGTAGGCGAGCGGTGCTGTCACGCCTCGTCGATCGACTGGCGCGTGCGTCGCGGCAGGGGACCCGGTCACGGCGGACGATCCGGCGGGCCAATATGAGCTCGGGACAGAGTCGCGAGCAACGGTCCGTCGGCTGTCGTCCCAACCGAGGCAAGCCGGTCCAACGTCCGCCCCGCCAGCTCCCGACCCATGATTGAATTGGCCGCAGCCGGCGGCCACCGGCACGAGATCGATGCCGCGATCACCCACGAGGGCCCGCGTCTCTGCGCGACCGCGGCCGCTTCGTCGCGACGACCCAGAAGATGTCGCGACCGCCTCGACGCTGATCGTCACACGGAGACCGCTCCTGGACCTCCCTCATCGTCATCGCCGGCGGCGGGAGTCAACCCGCGCGCCTGGAGCCAGAGCTCGAACATTGGGTCGGTGAGGCGCGGCCTCTTGTCCTCGTGGATCACGTCTGCGTTCGCGATGAGACTCTCGAGGGCCTTTCCGATGCTCGAGCGCTTGATGCCGACGGCCGCGGCGGTCTCCCCGCTGTAGAGCGGTGTTGTCACCACCGCGACCGCGCGAGCGACACGGCGCTCGTTGGTCGTGAGCGCCCTCCAGATCGCCCTCATCAGTGGAGCGGCGTCAGCCGCGGCCTGGTCGAGGGCCGAGACCCAGGTGCCCTCGTCGGCGGCCGTGCCTTGCGCCGTGCGCTCCCATACGTAATGCGCGAGCATCATGCTTCGCTGCGGGTGTCCCCTGGTGAACTCCAGCAACGGGGGGAGCGCCCTGCCGACTTCGCGGTCGGTTTGACGAAAACGGTTCGTCACGTAGCCCGCGACGTCGTCAAGCGGCAGGGGCGCGAGACTCCGCGGAACCGCCTGGTCGAGTAGGGGCCGCTTGGGATCGGCGAACAATTGCTGCATCACTCCCGGCGCCGAGCCGGCAAACGCGTACGTCGCGGCGTCTGTCTGGTGCTGGATCACGCTCCTGATCTTTCCGTCGGCACCGGTGACGGCCAAGACGTCCTGAATCTCGTCGAAGACCACCAGACTGCTCGTCCCGTCACGATCGAACAGCGCTGCCGGCAGCTCGAGCAGACGGAGAAGCACTGACTCGGCATCGACATGCCGGTTGTGCTGCAACGTTGCCGTAAAGCCGCCGCCCCCCAAGGAGAGCCCGATGTTCCAGCTCCGGAACAGGTTCTCGACATGTCGCCGGATCGGTGCTTTCAGGCGTTGATAGCCGCGCTCGATCCGAACCACGATCTCAGCGATCGACAGCACGTCCTGCAGATCCACCAGGACGCCTGCCATACCCTGCCGCTCGGCGCTCTCGAGCACGCGGCGCAGGAGGGTCGTCTTCCCGTACCGACGCGGCCCGACCAGTCGAAACGAGTGACCACCTTCGGCCAGGGTGAGAAGATCATCCGCCTCGGGATCACGATCGATCATGTCCTCGGGCGGAAGCGGACCGGAGAAGCGAAACGGATTGAGGTGCCTGGCCGGCGTCATGGGTTAAAGGCTACCACTCTTGCATAGCAAAAGTAGGCCGGCTCGTTGAATTTTGGTATACGAACTGGCATGCCGCTAGCACACGATCAGCTACCCTCTCCGTCGACAGCTCGGCGCGCCGGAGCACGCTCGACGGTCGCACCCGTTGTCGCGATGACGTCTTGGAGCGCTTCCCGCGTGGCAGCGACCTGGTCTTTCACATCAGCCTCGAGGCCGGCGGCGTCGGCCTCAACCTGACCGAGGCCGACTAGTGCTTCTGCTCGGGACACGATCGAGCAGAAGGTACGTGCGCTCTCCGCGCGAAAAGCCGAGCTTGTCCACGGAGTCATCGACGACGCCGATTCGTTCGCGCGCGTCCTGAGCGCTGACGGTATCCGCGGCCTGCTGGCGTGGCGTCGTCAATCGACGCCGGACCGCCCGCGGACGAGACGCGGGTCCCCGCCTCCGTTTTGGCTGTCGCCGCTCCTCGATGGAGGTGGGCAGGATGCCTTCCACGGCTCCCGCGTCGCGGTCGACTGAGCGCGACGTCACTCCGATGCGCCGCCCTTCCCAGCTCTTCGCAAGGCCGCGCGCAGTGCGTTTCTCTCTTCCGGCGTTGGCTTGCAGCACTCCCACTGGGCGAATACGGCCTTGATCGCTTCGCGTGGGGCTACCTCGTGGTACAGATGACCACTCACGTAGTAGAAGGCGCGACCATCATCGGCCAAATGGAAGTAACACCGCGTCCATCGATGCTTGTACGCGTGCAGCACCGTTCCATCGTCGAGCAAGACGTCGTGCATGCACATGAAGTGCGCGCAGAGCTCGTCTGAGCCGAGCAAGGCCTCGAGCGACCTCCAGTCGGGCGTGTCGGGATGACACATGGATCCTCGCAAGAATGGTCCTGTCGTCATGGCCAACAGGATGGGACAGAAGCCCGCAACGGAACAAGACGTATCTGTCGCAATCCTGCGTCAAGTTCGCCACGGAACGCAAGAACCGCCTCGGCGCACCGGGGACTCTCAGGTGGTATCACTCGTGATACCATCACGGCGTGGCCATGACGTTGCGTTTGAGCGACGAGGAAACCGATGCACTGCGTCGGCGCGCCGAGCGCGAAGGACGTTCGATGCAGGAGGTCGCCAGAGCGGCCGTGCGCGACTACATCGATCGCACAAGCCGTCGGGAGCTCTTGGATGAGGTCCTTGACGAGGAGCTCCCCCATTTCGCCGAAGCGTTGCGCCGGCTCGGCGAGTGATCTTCCTCAATCTCGAGGAGCTGCTCCACGTCGCGGCCCGGACGCTGGGCTCAGAGCCGGACATCCGTGACCTCGGACTTCTCGAGTCGGCCCTAGCACGGCCACAAGCGTCTGCGTTCGGCGAGGCCGCGTATCCAACGGTCCATGAGCAGGCAGGGGCGCTGCTTCACTCGCTCGCTCGCAACCACGTCCTCATCGACGGCAACAAGCGACTCGCGCTGGCCGCGACGATCGCGTTCTACGGCATGAACGGTATGCGCCTGACACTCAGCAACGACCACGCCTACGAACTCGTCATCGACGTTGCGAGCGGCGCCCTCGACGAGGTCCCAAGAATCGCCTCCATGCTGGAGGCGGGCAAGGAGCCACGCTGACCGCTCGCCATTCGTCCGCGCCAGGAGCTCGAGCCGTCGGATCGCCATCCCGTCGTCGACGGATCCGCGCGGGCGAGCCGCACTCGCGTGTCAAACCGGGTCGAGCTGGCCCGAGGTCCTAATGACGAAGCCCCCGATCTCTCGGAGGCTTCAATTACCAGGGCTTATGTA
>CAVWKC010000038.1:0-437084 GCA_963755525.1 uncultured Solirubrobacterales bacterium
GCTCGACGCGTACGCGGCAGCGCAGATGCCACCCCGGACGCCGGGCGCCGGGGCATCCGCGGTCGTCGGTCAACCCTCGCTTCAGCCCCGACCCGAGCCCAGGTCCGACGTCGCGATACGAGAGGCAACCTGAGCACGCCAAAAAACGCAGGCAGACGAGCTCAAATTCCGCTGCGGGCCCAAAGTCGCCGGGGAGGCGAGCAATCGAGCGCGTGACGCCTAGCGCGAGTCCGGGATCGCCGATCGCCTGGGAATGCTCCGACCCTACGTGACCGACCAGGCGCCGAGCGTGTTCAGCGCAAACTTGCCCACGAAAGTTCAGGTGGGGTTCCCGATGCCGTCGAACGATCGCATCGGGACAATCGGCCCTACTGTTGATCACTTCCGAGGGCCAGTGGGATGACCGGGACGCTCGTCACGAAGGCTTGGCCGCGCGGCGGGGCCCGCCCGCGCCCGTGATGCGCACATCGCCCGCAGGACCACGATGAGGCCGGCGGTCCTCGCGGTGGCAGTGGCCGGCGCGCTCGTGCCCTGGGCGCCGGCGCTCGCGTCGCTGCCCGCGGGCCGAGCCAAGACTTTCGATCTGCCTGCGGCGCGTGCGGCTCCGCTGGGCATCGCGTCCGGACCGCTGGCGAGCACGGGGCTCAGGGTCAACGCGCTCCCCGGGACCGCGTTCACCGAGGAGGTAGCCGCGGTCAGCGGGAGCTGCGTGGGCTCGCCCCAGGCCGCGGTCGACTGGGGAGATGGCAGCGCAACCTCCACCGCTGCCACATCTCCAACCGGAAACGGATTCACGGTCAGCGCGACGCATCTCTTCGAGCACACCGGCTCGTTCACCGGCACGGTCAGCGGCACCGCCGCCTGCCCCAATGGGGGCAGCCAGGCGTTCACTCAGAGCTTCACCGCGAACGTCTCCGAGGTGCCGGCAGTGCCACGCCACGTGGGGTGCTACAGCCACCAGGGCGACGGCTGGCGGCGAGTGAAGTGCGAAACGAAGGCCTACATCGAAGCGCACGTACCGCACCCCGAGGTGCTGCCAGGTCTGGTTGAGGAGAGTAAGCCGAGCAACAAGAGCTTTCACCCAGCCAAGCCGCCGTTCGTGCTCGGCATGGTGAGCGCTGCTCCGATCGCGGGACAAACCGGTTCTGAGTCCGACACCAACAACGGCTCGGCCGCGTTCTCCCTCCAGGACAACGTCAGTTTCGTCGGCAACAACAAGCAGCGCGACGCCGTCCAATTCGTCGATCAGGAGAGGAGCGTCCTCGGTATCCAGCTGAACAACGTGTGCGTGTGGCAGATACTCGATGTTGCCGGGCCCGGTGGAACCGTGCCTACCGGGAATTACGCACCGGTGTGCGGCCAGTACGCCGGCCTCGAGTTCTCGCTCATCGAGGGTTTCGCGCAGGGAGGGGTGCTGATCGCCGTCGCCGCAACCGGCTCTGGGAGCCCCGCCTTTGCCGTCGTCGCGCTGGACACGTTTGGACTGGGCGCGTCCGACCGCTGGAACAACAACAGTGGCTCGATCCTCGGCTATGGCATGGGCTCGGAAGCGGTCTTCGGCGACAGCGAATGGGTAATCGCTCAGCAGGTGTCGAGCTGTCTGAGCGATGGCGGCATGGTGCGGCTTCTCCTCGGCCGTTGTACCGGGCCGAAGTTGAAGCCGCATAGTCACGTCGACCACTTTCCGGGGCTCAGCATCGCCGGAACCGGCACCCAGGAGACGAACAATCTGATCCCCGTGACCGGCAGCCCGCCGTTTCACCTCCCGACGCTGTCCTACCTCGACGACGGCTACGTCGCCGCCGCCGACTACGGCGCGACGACCACGGGCAGCTGCTGGACGGGCACACCGCCAACCTGTTTGTAGATGCCTGACACGGCCGTGACCTCGAGGAGGCGTCGACCAACTCGGCATGGTCGCCAACTCTCATAATTCTTGCTAAAGGTTCCTGGACGAATTGCCGATACGAGGGGCAGGGGCAAGGGAAGCAGTCGGGGGCAAGCCGGCCGATGGGTCGACGGGCGGGGCTGCGCCCGTCGACCCATCCCTGGCTCTCGGTTAAGCGCGGCGGGCCGCTAAGCGGCAGTTCGGGCATTCACGCCCAAGCCGGCGTCAGTTCAGCGCGTCAGGCGGCAGCACGAAGCGCAGCGGCGCGCGAGGCGCAGTCGCGTTACCACCGCTCATCTGCGAGCCGTGGAGCCCCTGGCGGCGAGTCGCGAACACGGTCGCCTCGGGCGCGCCGGCATGCGCGTTGATCCAGTTCATTACTGCGGCGAAGTCGGCGCCCTCGGCCAGGATCGCGGCTCGCTCGATCACCACTCCGCCGGACGAGTGCGGACGCGACAGTCTGGTTACGAGTGCCTTGATCTCGAGATCGTCCACTTGTCACACGGTAGTTGTCGCGGGCAGTGCGGGTGAGTGACCGGGGTGCCGCCGGAAAGCGACGTGGCCGATCGTACGTGCGTCCGCTCAGCCACCAGCAGCCGCCCTGGCGACGCTTTGGGGCAACACGGACCGATAGATGCCCTCGTAGGCGCCAGCGACTACCTGGACGTCGCAATGCTGGCGCACCCAGGCTCTGCAGTCCCGCGCATCGATCTGTTGCAGCCGGCCTACCGCCTCGCCCATTCCGCGCTCGTCATCGACCAGAAAGCCAGTCTCGCCGTCGACGACAAGCTCTCGCGCGGCGCCCTCGGGGAACGCGATCACCGGCGTGCCGCACGCGAGCGCCTCGACCATCACCATCCCGAACGGCTCATTCCAACGGATCGGCATCAGCAAGCCGCGAGCGCGCGCGAACAGCGAACGCTTGGCCGACCCGCCGACCTCGCCCACAAACCGAACCCGGTCGCCGTCGATGTGAGGTGCGATTTCCCGGTCGAAGAACGCCTGCTGGCCGGGCTGGATCACACCGGCCAAGACGAGTGGTACGTCCACGGCGCGCGCGGCTGCGATCGCCCGGTGCGCGCCCTTCTCCGGGGTCATCCGGCCGATCCAGAGGAGGTAGTCACCCTTGCGCTCGTGAAGCGGCCAAGCCCGTAGATCGATCGGGTTGGGGACCGACACGATCGCACCCAGCCCCTGCGGTGCCGATGCAAGTTGGGCACGGCTGATACCGACGAGCGTGGCCTTGTGCCCGTGTTGCGCGTAGAAGGCCGCAGTGTCAGGGGTGAATGGCCCGTGCAAGGTGTGCACGAGTGGCGTTTCGATGCGGTTTGCCATCGCAAGCCCCGTGAACCCGCAGTGGTCGTGAATGACGTCGAACCGATCACGACCCGTGGAGCGATCGACGGCGTCGAACGCTCGCCCGACATGGTCTACCTCGAACAGCGACCGCTCGATCTCGTCAGGATGGGACTCCTCGAGGAGAGTCACCACGCTGGCGCGTGACACAGAGCCCGGAGCGCAGAAGAGCGTCACCTTGTGTCCCAGGCGGACCAGGGCCTCCGTGAGGCTACTCACGACGGACTCAACGCCACCGTACCCCCGCGCCGGGACTGAGATCCACGGTGGAGCGAGCATCGCGACGTGCAGCGCTGCCCGGGGCGCGCCCACCAATGATAAGTCTGGCGTGTGGCCGCCGCTAGCCCGTCCCCACAGTTGACCGTGCAACCTCACTCTGGCCGCTGAGTTCACAGGATCCAACGACGCTCCTCACGTGCCTCTCAGGCGGGGCGCTCGCGAGGCAGAGAGGTCAAGTTGGACCGAGCGAACACACGATCGCCAACCCCTGGGGGAACGCGATGGACTACCCCACCGTATCAGATGTGCGGCGAAATCCGAGTGCCGCGGTCGGAATGCGGGACGGGAGTTGGCGCCCACTCTTCCAGGCGATGGTAGGCTGAGTGGCAGGGAGCACCAGCCTGACGCGGGCGCCTGCGAGTGAAAGCGCCAATCTGATTCTCCGGAACCGCAACGCACGCGGAGTCCGTTTGTCGCTCGAGATTCGCCCACGGGGCGTCGGCTGCGTCAAAGCCGATGAACGTAGCAGCAGGCTAAGGTCGCTTCGCCGGCGGACAGCGCTGAGCGTGTTGGGGGCTCTCGTAGTCGCTGCCGTGCTCGGATTCGTCCTCGCCGGCCGGCGCGGTCAGTTCACCGCCGCGCTTCAAAGCGCCCCAATCTCAGTTCTGGGGCTGGCGGTGCTGCTTCAGATCGTCGCGCTGCTGGCTCGCACCGAGGCGTGGAACGTGTGCGTCGGTGCCGCGGGCGGAACGGTCCCACGCCGACTGCTGTTCCGCGCTGCCGGTATGGGCTACCTGGCGAGCCTGGTAAACGGGTCAGTCGGGGTAGTCGTGCGCATCGCGTCGCTGCGCCGCCTGGCGCCGCAGGACGCTCCTGGTGTGCCGGCGCTATTAGCCGCCGAGGTTCCGATCATCACCGTCGAAGTCGCGCTCGCGGCGATCTTCTCGTTCACGCTGATCGCACCGCTCGGGGTCCCCTGGTGGGTGCCCTTGCTCGCAGTTGGGGCGATGATCGGGGCCGTGGCAGCTCTGCGGCGGGTGTCTCAGTGCCGTCGAACCGGACTCTGGGCCGGGCTGGCGATCATGCGAAACCACGGTCGCGGGCGCATGATCGCGTTTGCGCTCTTGGCCGTCTGCACGCAGGTCGTACGCAACTGGCTGATGCTGCACGCAATCGGCGTAAACGTATCTGTCCTGGACGCGATGGCCCTGCTGATAGCAATGTTCACGGTCGGCCAACTTCCCATCGGGCCGAGCGTCGGCGCCGCCACAGCCGTGCTGATCTTGGGACGCCACGGCGTCGCCGCGGCGGCCGCCGCCGGTGTGCTGCTGACGGTGACTAGCGTTATCGGATCCCTGTGCTACGCCGCTTGGGCGATCACCGACCGGGTCGTCACAGGTCGGCTCAACCCGAGTCCGGATGCTCCCGTGGCAGCCCTCGCCGTGACGACCACCTCGGCCTGATACGGCGCGAGCGGCGCGGCGACATCGCACCCCGAGTGGCGGCCCCACGGGGTCAGGGCCGAACGTCTTGACTCAGAGCGGGAAGCGTCAACGCACCTCCCGCGCACGCACGTCGCGTAGCCGTCGCTCGGCACGTTGAAGCTCTCCTTCGAGCTCACGCAGACGAGGGCTCGGTCGCAGGCCCCACCTGTAGAGCCTCGCGCGCAGAAGCGCGACTCGGTCGTGGCAATCGCACAGGTCCGCCTGTGCCATCTCCACGTCGCGACGCCAGCTCACGAGTCGAAGATCCGACGGGTAGTGGGCCGACGGCCCATCTCGATCTCGATCACGCCGCTCATGTCACGGTACGCACCTTCGAGGACATGTGGATCGCTGACGCCACCTGGGATAAAGAACGTCGCCATGTCGAGCTAAAGCCCCCGGCTTCGAGCATCCTCCGCGAGGGATGCGCCCATCGCGCCGGGCTCGGCCTGCGCTTGGAGCTCACCGATTAGCTTTGCGTGCCGCTCGGATTCCCGATGTACGGAGTCCTGGAGCCCCTCTACGAGCCGCTCCAGGTGCGCGATACGCGCTTCGAGCGCAGGCAGACGATCATCGCCTGTGCCGACGGTCGAGCGCCGATCCGGTCCGTCTGCGCCCGGCCCCGAGCGCCGGAGCTGGCGGATTCGCGCGAGCAGTCTCTCACGGTCACCCATGATCACCGTCTCCACGACCGCTTGGATGGCCGGGGCGCGTAGCGCCGGCGCCGCTCAGCAGTCGTAGGACGGATCACGAGGGTCCCGCTCTGCGCTCCCCACGGCGTCGGCGCGGAGCATGATCTCGACAGACAATCCCCCGATCGAGTGGCGGACTGACATGCGACTCCTTCCCGGCCGGCGCGATGAGGCTACTCAGAGGGCGATTCGCTGCGTCGGCCAGAAAGAACCTCGCGGGCGACAGAAGCACCCGTAACCGACACCGTAGCACCTGCGGAAGCGGGCAACGAGGGCAGGTCCCGCGCGACGTCTCGCATTGCACCAGCCGGTGACGGGGAGTAGGCTGCGGGTGCGTGATCCCGCGGGCAGGATTTCCGCCTCGGTCTCTGATGCCGCCGACGCCTAACTACGCTGAAGCGAGGAACCCGAGGGTAACGTTCGACACTCGCGACGCCAGCTGTCGAGGGGGCTCGTATGTCAAGCCCGGTGAGAGCCGCGCCGCCCGCCCCGGATTCCCGATCTTGCGGTCATGACCTCGATAACAGAGATCACCGTTCTTGGCGGCCAGCGCTATCGCGTCGAGGGCGAGGCCAAGCATGTCGAGCGGCTGATCCTCGACGCAGCACGTGGGTCGATCATGCAGCTCGCATGGCTAACTGATGCCGACAGCGGAGAGTCAGTCGGGGTCAATCCCGAGTGTGTCGTGATGCTTCGGGCTCTCGGCTCTTAGCTGCTCGAGCGTGAGGCGAAAACAACAGGAGGGCGCACGCACCCTCCTGCTCGTTTGGCTGCTGCCCGGATCTAGAGCACCTGGACGTTCGCCGCCGCTGGGCCCTTCTGGCCTTGCTCGGCGTCGTAGCTCACTTTCGCGCCCTCGGCGAGCGACCTGAAGCCGTTGCCTTGGATCGCGCTCTGATGCACAAACAGGTCCTTGCCGGCGTCATCGGGCGTGATGAATCCAAAGCCCTTGTCGTCGCTGAACCACTTCACAGTTCCTGTGGCCATCTTTAACCCTCCTGGGTATGTGCGCTGCGAGACGCGGAGGGTGCAACGAGGCAACAACTGCGAAAACGCGGGGCACTGCTTTGGCCGAGACCGATGCTCGACCCGTACGGTCAAGCCTAGCGGTCCCAGAGACAGAGCACGTGCCCTAGCGACCCCTAACGCAGATCCTCGTGGCGACGCCTTCGAACCTGCTCTCGCTCTCGTGTGGCGCGCGCCTTACGAGCCTCGGTCTGTGCCTGCTCGTTCCGCTGCGCGATCTCCTTCTTCAGCGCGATGAACGCTGCGTCCGCCGTAGATCGTCCCGGTCCCGGCCCCGGTCCCGGTTCGTGATTTTGCTTCGGCACTGACATGCACTCCTCATCGCTCCCTACGAAAACTGGCCACAGGACGAATGCGAGAGCGCGACACCGAGCGGTGGAGACAGCCTCTCGACTGTACTGGTGCACGCGTCTCGGCCAGCCACTTCATCGTCAAGGTTCTTACGAGACGGACCTTACGACCGGCGCTTGGAGTTTCGCGTCGGATAGCCGGAAGCGGCTTCGATGTCGTGGCGCAGTTGCTGGGTTTGCTCGAGAGCTTGCAGCTTCTTCAGCGACTGGTTTTCGATCTGGCGGATGCGCTCGCGGGTCACGTTGAACGAGCGCGCAACCTCCTCGAGCGTGCGCGGGCACTGATCGCCGAGGCCGTAGCGCAATTCGATCACGCGGCGCTCCCGGTGGGAGAGATTCTCGAGCGCCTCGCGCAGGGCCTGGTTGGCGAGGACCTCCACGGCTCGCTCGTAGGGGGACTCAGCTTGCTCGTCGGCGATCAAATCACCGAACTCAGACTGCCCCTCCTCTCCGACCGGCGTCGCCAGCGAGACTGGCGTCTGAGCAGAGCGCCGGATCGCTTCCACCTCCGCAGGGTCGAGCCCGGTGACCTCGGCGATCTCGTCGTCGGTCGGCTCGCGGCCCAGCCCGGTCACCAGTTTCCGCTCGGCGCGCCCGATCCGGTTGAGCTTCTCGACGATGTGCACCGGGATCCGGATCGTCCGTGCCTTGTCCGCAAGGGCACGGGCGACTGCCTGCCTGATCCACCAGGTGGCGTAAGTCGAGAACTTGAATCCCCTGCGGTAGTCGTACTTCTCGGTAGCACGAACGAGACCGAGCGTCCCCTCCTGGATCAGGTCAAGAAACGGCATCCCCTGATTGCGGTAACGCTTGGCGATCGATACCACCAGCCGCAGGTTTGCCTCGACCATCCTCTGCTTTGCCTCGAACGAGCCGCGCTCGATCCGCCTGGCAAGAACAACCTCCTCCTGAGCCGTCAGCAGCCGCACCTTGCCGATGCCCTTCAGGAACAGCTGCAGACCATCCGTCGTCCCTTCCGGCTTGAGATTCAGCTGAGCCTTGCGGCGGACCCCTTTCTCAACCCCGCGCTCGACGCCGACCAGGGCTGCCGCGGTGGCCGGATCGACCTCCTCGATCAGCTCGATCTCGCAGCGCTCAAACACACCATGCAACTCCTCCACATCTGCGTCCTCGAGCCCGAGTTCGGCCGTCGCGGCCGAGATCTCGGCGTACGTGAGCACGCCCAGCTGCAGCCCGCGCTCGATCAGCCCCTTGACCTCTTCAAGCTCCCCGAGATCAGCCGCTGACATCTCGTCACACTCGCGTTCGGCCCACGGATTCAAGCCCGTACATGCAACAGTGCCTTCCGCGGTGCTGGCGTTGTCTTCGTGTTCCCGGCGCGTCATATCTTCACGCCCTCCAATGCCGCTGTCGGTACGCGCGCCAGGAAGAACGCGCGGCGCGTTCCACCAAGTTAGGAAAGCCCGGGGCTCGCGGGTAGCCCCCACAAACCAACAGACCGACCCCGCGGTCACAACCAGCAACCCGCGCCTCCCGCCTCGTGACGCTAAGCGCGTCGTCGGTGGCAACAGGGCGCAGGGTAAGAATCCAGGCCGCAGGGCCAGCTCACTCACGACTCTACTCCGATTCGCAGCGTTCGCACGGGCGGAGAACCAAAAACCCGCTTGCATCCGTGGCTGACGGCTGACCCCAATTCCGACTACGAAGGTCGGAATGTGGTATGGTTTGGGTGCGCTCAGTGAGCCCTTGCTCTTCTTGCTTCCCGGGCGATATCACCGGTCAGAAGGGCAGAGAGGCGGTTGGCGATGGCCACCGCAAACAAGAAATCCCGCGCGTCGAAACAGCTCGCGCGTCCCCCGGCTCACACCCATGGCCCGGCGGCGATGGAGTTCCTCGTCTTCGAGGACAACGGCGGCGCCTATCACTGGACGATCCTCGCTGGCGACGGCACAACCCTCGGGCGGTCAGGGGACTTCGCCTCGTACGACGATGCCCAACAAGCCGCACAGCAGATCCGCGACGGTGCCGCCGCAGCCCGGTTTGAGCCCCGCGAGAGCGGCACGGGCTCGGTCGATCTCGGCGCGCGTCGCGCCGCTTCTGAGGACTCAGACGCTGAGCGTTGGCTGGACAAAGGTGGCAGCCTCAACAGCGAGGCGGTGGCCCAGTGACCGGCGCCACGCTGATCGCGCCCGCGGAGCTACTCGCGACCCCAAGCGAGTCTCATCCAAGACGGACCTATAGCTGCCCCGAGTGCGAGCACGTTCTACGCGTGTCCGGCCTCGGCCGCCACCGGGTGTACTTCGAGCTGAGTGACGAGCGGTCACAGGACCCTGTCATGAACCGGGTGTGCCCGGTGTGCGGGCACGGCCTGCCGGGAAAGAACGCGCCGTGATCCGATCAACGACCCACCTTTGCTGCCCAGCCCTGCCGGCTTCGCTTCACCCCCGCGGCAGCCACGTACATTGTCCGTTGCCCTGAGTGCGGGGACTCACCGCAGCCGATCGCGAGCCTCGAGCTCACATTCGGTTTCCGCGTCATCGGACCGGCGGACATCCCTAACGAGTTACCCTACGCGACTGCGGTCTCCGTGGCCTTGCCTCGGCCGGGATCCCCAACCAAACTGGACGCGGAGTAGTGGCCTCATCCGAGGCAGCCGTGCTGACCGGGAACGAGCAGCTTGCGGGCATCAATGCCGACTACGAGCAACGCTACGGGTTCCACGACGCCGAGCATTACCTGTACAAGGCGCCGAAGGGTTTGAACCGGGAGATCGTCGAAAAGATCTCCGAGTTCAAGTCAGAGCCGGAGTGGATGCGCGACTTCAGACTGAAGGCGCTCGACCACTTCCTAGCCCGCAAGCAGCCCACGTGGGGCTCCCCGATGCTGGCCGAGCTCGACTACGACGACATTCGCTACTTCGTACGCGCGTCCGAGACGCCCAGCCGCTCGTGGGACGACGTGCCCGATGATGTCAAGCGGACTTTTGATCGTTTGGGTATTCCCGAGGCGGAGCGAAAGTTCCTCTCGGGCGTGGGTGCGCAGTACGAGTCAGAGGTCGTCTACCACCAGATTCACGAGGACCTTGAGAAACAGGGCGTGATCTTCACCGACATGGACACCGCGCTGCGCGAGCACGAGGACACCGTGCGTGAGTACTTCGCGACGGTCATCCCGCCCAACGACAACAAGCTCGCGGCGCTGAACTCTGCCGTGTGGTCCGGCGGATCCTTTGTATACATCCCCGAGGGCGTCCACGTCGAGATGCCGCTCCAGGCGTACTTCCGGATCAACACCGAGAACATGGGGCAGTTCGAGCGGACACTGATCATCGCCGAGCCGGGCTCATATGTTCACTACGTCGAGGGATGTACCGCGCCCACCTATAGCTCTGACTCACTTCACTCCGCTGTCGTCGAGCTGATCGCTAAGCCCGGCGCCCGGATCCGTTACACGACCGTCCAGAACTGGTCGACCAACGTGTACAACCTGGTCACCAAGCGCGCGGTCGCGTATAACGACGCCACGGTCGAGTGGGTCGACTGCAACCTCGGGTCCAAGCTAACGATGAAATACCCCAGCATCTACCTGCTCGGAGAGCGCGCCCACGGCGAAGTCCTGTCGATCGCGTTCGCAGGCGCCGGCCAACACCAGGACGCGGGCGCCAAGATCATCCACGCCGCACCAAACACGACCTCGAACATCTTCGCCAAATCGATCTCCAAAGACGGCGGCCGAGGCTCGTACAGAGGCTTGCTCGAGATCGCCAAGGGCGCCCACGGGTCCCGCTCCAAGGTCGTGTGCGACGCGTTGCTACTGGACGACCACTCGCGCTCAGACACTTATCCGACGATCCGGATCGGCGAGGACGACGTCAACGTCGGCCACGAAGCGACCGTCTCGAAAGTCGGCGACGACCAGCTCTTCTACCTGATGTCACACGGTATCTCCGAGGAAGACGCCTCGAAGCTGATCGTCAACGGCTTCGTCGAGCCGATCATCAAGCAGCTCCCGATGGAGTACGCCGTCGAGATGAACCGCCTGATCGAACTCCAGATGGAAGGCTCGATCGGCTGACGGACGTACTTCGTGCGCAGGCTCACCGCTCCGCAGAAGCATCCGAGTCGCCACCGACTACCTTGACGCGCCGACTTCCTCAGGAGCACCTTGGGCCGGCGTCGATCCATGGCGTGTCACAGTGGCAGGCTGCGTGCGAGCTGCCTGTGCGAACGTGACCAGCTTTCCGCGCTCCTCGTCCCACAACTTGAGCCGGACGCTCCGCAACCCGTCCCACAACGAAAGCGTCGGAACCTGGCGGAAGATCGCGTTCTCATCGTGAGCGCGTTGAAGGTTGTAGTTCGGAATCCGCGAGTTCAGATG
This sequence comes from uncultured Solirubrobacterales bacterium, assembly GCA_963755525.1. Taxonomy (GTDB): domain Bacteria; phylum Actinomycetota; class Thermoleophilia; order Solirubrobacterales; family Solirubrobacteraceae; genus Palsa-465. Next base: position 11,354 of record CAVWKC010000038.1, read on the forward strand.
ATGGACGTGGTGAAGCCCGATGTTCCCGGTGAAGAACTGCAGCACTCTCGGCAGCTTCAGGTAGGAGCTGCCGCGGAGTGCCGCTTCTGAGTAACTCCAGTCTGCAGCGCCTTGCCAGTAGGCGTCTTCGAACTGATGCTGCACGTAGAAGAGCCAGATTCCGACCGATCCGGCGAGTATCGCCGAAGGCGCCCAGACGATCAGGAAGCTCTGCCATCCGATCAACCAGCACAGCCCGCCGATGACGACGACCAGCGCCACATCGGTGCCGAGCACGCTGTGGCGCAGCCGTGGACGCTGTGATCGCGTTGCTATGCGCGGCCCGATCATCATCGCGATAATCGGACCGAACCCGAACATTACGACCGGGTTGCGCATCAGGCGGTAGGCGAGACGACCTTGCCATCGGCGCGCCCGGTACTCGCCAACGGTCAGCGTGATGATGTCCCCGACGCCACGGCGCTCGAGGTCTCCCGATGTTGCGTGATGGACCGCATGATCGTGACGCCAGCGCTGGAACGGTGACAACACGAACAGGCCGAGAAAACGCCCGACGGACCGATTCGCACGCTTGGAGGGCAGGAGCGACCCGTGCGCACAATCGTGAAAGACGATGAACGTGCGCACCAGAAAGCCTGCGGCGGGAAGGATGAGCGCGAGCGTCAGCAGATCCGAGATGCCAAGCGCGAGATACATCAGGACGGAAACCGCCACGTACGGCACGACCGACGTGAGGATCTCGAATGCGCTTCGCCCAAACCGGGGGCGCGCGTAGGCGGCCAGCGCTTCATGTCGAAGCCGACTATCCGATCCAGGCAAAATGACCACTCCGATACAGGGGGGTTGAGGTTCCAGAGCACAACCCCCGTGGCCGCCATCAGACCGCCATGGGCGCAAGCCTCGATTGAGCGAGCCATCCCGGCCGAACAGCAACGGTTCCGCCAGCTTGTCTCGAAGATCCTAGGTTAGTCGATATCTTCCCGAGTAGCACCCGGGGAGCGACACGGGTATCGATCTGGCGAGCGCGGGCGGCGGGGCGCGCCGCGTGCGCGGCAGCCTATGAGGCCGGGCCGGGGTCCTCGGGAGCCGCCGGGTCGACGAGTTCCAGCGCGCCGAAGCCCGGAACCGGGCCGTCCATCAGAAAAATCTCGATCGTGAGGTCGGGCTCGATATGGGCCTGGCTCAGGAAGGCAAGCACCTTACGCCCGGTGAGCTGCTCGATCATCGCGCTGTAGCGCTCTTTCATCATTCGCTGAAAATCACGCCGCATATCGAGCACTCGATTCGGCTCCCCTCCCTCCACCATCGTGCGCTCGATCGCCGTGAACCCGTCGCTGAGTACGCACACGATCAGGTTGTCGAGAACGTAGGTCTTCGCCTTGATCGGTCCGCGACCGTAGTGCTCGCGCATGAAGGCGACGATCCGATTCGTGATCTCCGCCAGCAGCCTGCCGCCGACCAGCGGCTGGGGCCCGTGCTCCGGGCCGCCAACGCTCATGCCTTGCCTCTGGGTGCTTCGCCCTTTGCTGTGCTCACGGATGCTACGGGTAACCGGCGCACCGACCCCGAGGGGAGCCAGATCGCCTACTTCACACTCGGGCGCATCTTACTCGCGAGGAGTCTTGGTTGCCACGCGCGCGACTGCCGATACGCTCTCGCGGGCGTCGTCCCGGGGTTGGGGTGGTGTGTTTGGTGGCTGGCGGAGTAGCTTGAAGGCCATACGAGATGAACACGCTCACCACAGATCTGCCGCGCTCGCGGGATTCGGTCGGCGCCGCTCGCCGGCTCGTGAACGGCCACACCCCCTCGCTCGACTGTGAGCAGCGTCAAGACGCCGTTCTGATGGTGTCGGAGCTGGTCACCAACGCGGTGCTTCACGGCCTCGGAGCGATCTCGCTCCGGATCGACGCCGAAGCAGACAGGGTGCGAATCGAGGTCGCCGACGAGGGGAACGTTGCGGTTGCGCCTAGCCCAGAGCCCGGCACTCACGGCGGCTGGGGGTTGAGGATCGTCGAACAGCTCGCCGATGACTGGGGAGTTCTCGACGGCAGCACCAAGGTCTGGTTCCGCCTCGGCCGGCCGCACCCATGGCGATAATGCCGCCGGTGTTGCCGAATCGGTGTGAGTGCGACAAGATCATGTGGCGATGGGCGGGGTCAATCCGGAGGCGTCGCTCGAGATCGGTCGCGGCGTGTTCAAGCGACTCGGTGATTGCACCGGTTCCGACATCGAGTCGGCAATCGGTTTGATCGCCCACCGGCGGATCGACCGGGCCTGGATCGCGGAGCAGGCGGCGGGACTCGAGCGGACTGAGCTGACAATTGCCCGCCGCTTCTTCGCTGAAACGACGGTCGCCGAGCGGGATCTCATCGCGTACTGGCAGATGGTCAAGCTCGTCGAGGAAGCGCACCTGCGCTACACGACAGACGGCGATGGGTGACCGCCAGTAGCAACGTGCCTGGCGCGAACGGATCTCGCGGAGGCGTCCGCTCAACTCACGAGTCGAACTCCAACACGGCGTAGGCGCTGCAGCCGAGGATCTCGCGGACGCCTCCGGGCCTTCCGATGTCCGGCTGCCACCAGACGACGAACGGCCGGTGAGGCCCCATATCGAAAATCGCCACCACGATGCCGCCGCACAGCGGGTCAGTGCTGCCGACCTCGGTGATGCAGTCGATTTTTCCCCGCCGTGACCACAACCTGAGGATCCGGCGGGCGTTGGGTCGATGGCCCATCTCGAGCTCGACCACGCCGCTCATGTCACGGTAGGCGCTCTCGACGACACGCGGATCGCGGCCGACACCGGGGATAAAGAACGTGGTCACGTCCGGATCACAGCCCGCGGCTGCGAGCATCCCCGGCGAGGGCTGCGCCCATCGCCCCGGGCTGGATTTGCCCTTGAAGCTCAGCGATCAGCTTGCCGCGCCGCTCCGATTCTCGGTGCACGGAGTCCTGCAGTCCCTCGACCAGCCCCTCCAAGTGCGCGATGCGCGCTTCGAGCGCATTGACCCTGTCATCCGGTGTGCCGCGACCAGCCTCGAGGTCGACGGTCGGCCGTGCGGCCGAAGCTTCTGCACCCGTCGATGACCGGCGGACCCGACGGACTCGCGCGATCAGTCCGTCACGGTCGGCCATCAATATCTTCTTCCGGGCGGCTTCGGCGACGTGGTCGGGGGCGGGTAGCGCCGGCGTTCCTCCTCGGTCATCTGGCGGATCACGAGCTCGCCGTTCTGAACCTGCTCACGAACAAGGTCAAGCTTCGCCTGGCGCTTCTCTTCGGCTCGTTCACGCGTCGTCTTCACCGCAGCGTCTCGCTTCCGGTTTTCGAGCGAGCCAAGCGACCACGATCGCCGATCGCGAGCCGCTGGGCGCGAGCGTAAGCGCGACACCCCAGCAGCCGCGCGCATCGATCCCTCAACATGCGTCTCCCTCCTGGGCCGGCGCGGTCGGGCTAATTAGACGGAGATTCGCTGCGTCGGCCGAGAAGAACCTCACGAGCGACAGCGTCGCCCGCGCATAAACGGTAGCACCGACAACGTCCCTCAACTACAGCAGGCGGGTGTGGGCGGAATCGTCCATAGCAAGCATCTACTCGGCACGAATACGGTTGACGCCCTCATGGACCTTTGGTCCGTGGGAGGTGCGAGTGCTCTCGGGGCGTGCTCTCGGGGTGCTGGTGCTCGGGCGTGCTGGCTGGGTTGGAACGACCCGGGGCGTGCGGGCGCCCGATCCCCGACCGCTCGCGGTCGAGCGCCCCCGCGTGCGCGGCGCTCCCCTCAGGCCGGGACCGGTACCGCGCCGATCTGCTGGAGCAGCCCGAGCGCATCCCAGACGGTCCACTCCTCGGCGATCTTGCCTTCGGCGATCCGAAAGATCGTCGTGGCGTCGCAGGCGATCGTCGCGCCCGTCGCGGGAACGCCCATCAACTCCCCGGTGTGTGTGCCACGGCCGATCCAGCGCACGACGACTCGATCGTCGCTGCCTGAGAAGACCTCTTGGACGTCCCAGTGGCCCTCGAGCGCGTCCTGGTATAGAGCGATCCGAGCGCGCACCCCGGCCGGGCCCTCCGCCGGCGGTGCTTGTGGCCCGTGGGAGACGTAGTCGGCGCCAACGATCTCGTCAGCGACGGCGCCGTTGCGCTGGTTGCAGAGTTCTTCGAAGAAACGGCGAGCGAGCGCTTCGTTCTCGACTGACATCCTGTCCTCCTTCGTGGAAGGGGTTGTGACTACTGACGCGGTGGATCCTCGCGCGCAACCGCGCCGAGCCACATCGGCCATTCGGCCTATCTGCCAGGTGCCCCGAGCTCCAGCAGCCCGTGCTCCATCGCGAACAGCGCCGTACCCGCCCGTGTTCGGCGGCCAGTCTTGTCGTACACATGAGCGAGGTGATGCTGAACCGTTCGCGGGGAGATCACGAGCTCGGCAGCGATCTCCTTGTTCGAGCGGCCGCGTGCGGCGAGCCGCATGACTTCGACTTCGCGATCGGTGAGCTCGGCCGGCCAGTTGGTGCGCGGCCGTGGCGCGCCGGCGGCCTCGATCACGGCGCCGACCGCCTCGGGGTCGAGGCGTCCGGCCCGCGCCTCCTCGCCCAGAATGCGAGCGGCGTCATCAAGACCGCGCGCCGGCCGATGTGGGCGTTCCTCCCTCAGGGCGTGCATCACGTCCGCGGCCGCGAGTATCCGCGACTCGCGGTTCAGGGCCGCGGAGGCGACGCCACGGTGATAGCCGGAGCCGTCAAGCCGCTCATGGTGGCCTCCCGCGATTGGCGCGAGTAGCGCCAGCACGTCGGTGCGGGCAAGCACGCGCTCGGACCAATAGGCGTGTAAACGCACCTGGTCAGACTCGCCGGCGCTGAGCGGCCCGTCACGCTCCCAGATCGAGGTCGAAACGCTCGTCCGGCCGACGTCATGCACGAGCCCCGCCCGTCGGATGCGTCGCTGCGCCTCATCGGGCAGACCAGCGAGCGCACTGGCGTCGCCGGCGAGCCGGGAGACGCCGCGGGAATGGCCGAGCGTGAACCTGCACTTCAGATCGGAGAGATCCGCGAACGCCTCGCCGAGCCGATCGAGCTCGCCAAGGGCGACGCGCGCCTTCGGGGGCGGCTCCGCGGCGATCACCGCGCTCAGCGGGTCGCGGACCTCGAGCGCCGCGGCGACCGGCTCCGGGTCGGCTAGAACGAGCGCGGCAAGCGACGGATCGAGGTGCCCACCGGAACGCTGGCGGACCGCAGCGAACGCTGCAGGCACGCCACCCGACGGATGAGCGATGACCGCCTGCTCCGCGAGGTGAACAATCCGCGCGGTCAGCGGCAGCGCCTCGCCGCTGCACGTCCCGGGGATCCCCAGCCCGTCCCACCGCTCATGAACGTGATCAAGCGAAGCGATCGCGCCGGCGCGCAGGCCGAGTTGCGCACCAAGCGCCCGTGAGGCCTCGCACGAAGCGGCCGTCGCCTGCGGCCCAACCGAGGCAGCGATCGCGAAGAAATGAGCGCGCAGCACGGGAGCGCGCTCCGGACCGGCCCAAACCCCGAAATCATCGAACGAAGAGGGGTTCGCGGGATCGATCGTGTGCACGGCCCGCTGGAAGGCGAGGTCGTCGTCGAAGTGCCCCGCGTTCTCCGTCGCGTACGAGGTGCAGCCAAGCGCCAGCAGCAGCGCGCCCTGAAAGACGTCCGCCAGCGCGGCGTCGTCAAGCCCTGCCTGGTCCGCGACGGCGAGCGCGACCAGGCATGTTCGCAATCCCTTCTCGGGTGGGAAACCGGAACCCAGGTCGGTCACCAATGACAGCGCCGCCAGCACTTCTGTCAACCCCGCGGTCGGCATCTCGAGCCAAACCTATCCGCACATTTCACGCCGTGGTGATCCAACGGCACACGCGCGTCGTAATGAGGGCATCGATCCTCACTACGCCAAGGAGATTCGCGCATGCCAGTTGATCAACCCAAGCCGGGCACGGACCGCAGACAGTTCCTTCGCAGGACGGCAGCCACCGGCGCCGGCGTCCTCGTGGGCGCGTCGGCGCTCGACGCGCTGATCCCGTCGTTTGCCGCCGCCAAGAGCGGTGGCGTCACCAGCGGCGATGTCGCGATCGTCGGCGCGGCGCAGATTGCCGAGGCGCTGGCGGTCACGACGTATACGAACATCATCAACCAGTCGCCGTTCTTCAAGCGGCTACCCGAGGACGACCAGGGCTATCTGAAGGCGGCGCGGCGGGAAGAGATGTCGCATTACGCCCTCGAGATGAGCGTGACCGGCAAGCCATCGCCGTTCACCACCTTCTACTACCCCCCGAAGATGTTCTCCGACGCTCAGACGACCCTCGACGTGCTCGTCACGCTCGAGGACGCGTTCATCGCCGCGTACCTCGTCGGGGTCCGCGACTTCAGCACTCCCGACCTCCGCGTGCTCGCGGCGCGGATCATGGGCATCGAGAGCGACCACCGCACGCTCGCGCGTGTCCTGGCCGGAGACGTGTCCGCCCAGGACGGCGGACCGATCAAGAAGATCACCGGCGTGCAGGGCAAGGCCGAGAGCGCGGATCCGCCCAACAACAATGGGTACGAGCGCACGCTCAAGTGGACGAAGATCAGCCAGGCGGTCACGGCTCTGACTCCGTTCGCCGACCAGGCAGCCGCGGGCCAGGCCGGATTCGACACATCCAAGCCCTACCAGTTCAAGCCGTTCACCCCGGTGCTGCCGAACCCACTCGGAGCATTCCACTCATTCGCGGGTTGACCCCGAGCACCGCAACGGCGCGGCCGGCGATGGCCGCGCCGGCGATGCTTTCCGGAGCAAACCGCGGGCACGAACGCCTTGATCAGGCGAGGCCGGCGCGGTCCAGCATCGCGATCAGGCTTGGACGCCGGCGGTAACGCTCGCGGAGGCGTCGCACGTGGCTGTCGAACAGGTCAGGCCGCGCGGCAGCCACCGCAGCCGATCGCGCGCGCTTGAGGATCTTCGTCGCCTTCCTATACGCGCGGGCGTCCGCGCGCACCAGCGTTTCGTCTGCCACCCGCTGATACACGGCGAGGGCCTCGTCCGGGCGGACCGGCTCGCGAACTTCGGCGAGCCGCAGCCAGTCGTCACCGTCCAGTGCGTCCAGTGAAGAAGGAGCAGTCGCTACATCCCACGCAAGCTGCGTGTCTCCGTCGGCTAGCAACGCGTACACATAGCCGCGCGGGTCCTGTCGCTCCAGCGCGGCACGAGCGGCGTCGCGCTCGACATGCCATGCCTCAACTACCTCCGCGGCACCGCGGAGCGCTGCATAGGTAGAGAGCGTCGGCGCTCGCTCGTGATGGTCTCGGCGCAAGCGAAGTGCCTCCAGGGGTTCGCCCCGCCGAGCGTGCGTTTCACATGCAAGGTCGTAGAGGCGGTGAATTTGCCAACCACTCGTCTCCGCGATCCCGCGGGCCGTCCAGTCGAGCACAAGGTCGTCACGACCGAGTTCAACCATCGCCTCCGCCACGCTCGCGAACTGATAGGCGTGGCTCAGATCGCCGCCCACCAACTCGACGATCGCTTCCAGATCCTAGTCCAGGATCGCGAGTCGCTCGCCGGCCGAGTCATCCGCGTGATTCAGCACGCGTACGACATGGCCAATCGCTCGCTCTACGAGCTGGATCAACTTCGGGGACGGCGTGGTCTGCACCAACAGCTCCAACTCGGCCACCACCGGCTGAGCTGCCGCCGCCCAGTCGATGCTCTCGCGATAGTCGAGGAATCGCCGCGTCCGAAGAGCACCGTCGACCTCGCGGCGCAGCACAGATAGATCGTCCTGCGCGCGCCCGGCTACCAGACGGACGGCCCGGACCACGTCTTCGTGGCGGTCGACCGCGGTCGTGACGATCTCCGCCAGTTCTTCGCGCGTCAGCGATGCGATCAGTGCAGGTAGAGGTCGCTCCGAGCTGGCGCTGGGTGCCCTCCGTGGCATGTCTACTTTGGGCGTCGATTGCGCCGGCGTGCGGCTCGCGAGCGCCGGCGAGCCTCCTTGCGAGCGTCGTCGTGCCGACGTTCCACGGTCTGGGCGGACCGCTCGCGTTCCCACGAATCAGGCAGCGCTCGAAGCTCCGCGACGTGTTGAGCACGGTCGTACGGCCGCTGGTCGTGCCACGCTGCCCAGACCTGGTTCGAGGTAGTCCGCATCAGCATGTGCAGGATCTCGTGTCGCTGATGGCCCTCATCGAGCAGTCGGGTCGCCGTCTGCCATACCTCCGGCGGCGTGTCGTCCCACAGCTGCTCGGCAACGACCTCATGCATCGTCAGGTGCAGCCGCGGATTGATCGGGCCGTGGCCGAGATCGACCTCCTCGAGGCCCTCCTCAAACGCACGCTCGAATTCGGGGTGCTCTCGACGGATCGCCACCGCACGGACATCTGGATCGACGAGATCCTCGACGCTCACGCCCAGGGCGGCGAGCACCTCCGGATCCGCGATGAAGCATTGGCGATCAAGATCGTCGCTGCCGCGCGCCTGACTCGACATAGCCGCAGTATGACCGGCGCAACGGCTGGAAGTTCGTCAGAAAATGGGAATGTGCGCTCGCGGCTGGGTGCTATGGCTTGACGAAGCGCTGCACGAACTGCAGCGCTGCGTCAGCGACTTCTCGCCACCCGCCGTCGATCGTGAGTGAGTGACCGCGGTTCGGAATCTTGACGATTTCGGTCACGCCTTCGTTGCGTTGCTGGCGCTTGAACGAGGCATTGGCGATCGCCCATGGCACGGTGTTGTCCTTCTCGCCGTCGATGATCAGCAACGGCCCGCGCTCGGGATTCTTGGTGTCGACCTTCGCCTCGGTCCACGGGTTGAGGTTCGCGCTCGCCGCCTGAAACAGTGGCTTACCCGACGCCGGCACCGCGAACGTGTCATACAGCTGCTTGGCTTCGTCCTCGCTGACCGCGTTGGCGAACGCGAACCGGAACTGCTCGAAGGTGAGTGGAACCGCGCGGTTGCGGTTGGCCGGCTTGCCGAGCACCGGTGAGGCCGACTTGAGCGCCGAGATCGGCAGCGGAAGCACGCCACGGAACGGCGCGGGGTCGATCGCGACCGAGGCAGAAGCCAGCCCGCGTCCCGCGATGATCTGGGTGATCAAGCCACCGAACGAATGCCCGATCACCGCCGGCTTGCGGTCGAGCTGCGCGATCAGGTCGGCGAAATGATCGGCAACCTGCTTGATCGTCTTGTGAGCGAAGACCTCGGGGTGGGCTTTCGCGTCCGCCACCGTCTCGGGGTCGTCCGGCCATCCGGGTGTGAGCGTCGTGTAGCCGGCCTTCTTGAACACCGCCACCCATCGATCCCAGCTGCTCGGGAGCAGCCACAGACCGTGGATGAACACAACGGGCTGACGCCCCGCCACGTTGGCTCGCTTGACCTGCCGCTCCTCGTGCTCCGTGATGGTCGCCATCAGATCCTCGCTTCGCTCGACTTCAACACACGGGTCGTCCCCGCCCGACACGGAGGACAGAGCGGCCACCCCCAACCGCTTGATCGCCCCGACGGCGGAGCATCCTACTTATGCCGTGCCGCTCGCGTTGCTGACCGATGGCGCGTCGCCGAACCGATCCTCGCGCACGCGGTTTTCGGGTTCGAGATGCACCAGGACCGTGGTGCCCGGCAGCCGCTTGACGATCTCGTCCTGGAGGTCGTGGGACATCTTGTGGGCCCGTTCGAGGCTGATCCCGCTCGCGAATTGGAGGTGGAAGTCAACCTGATGCTCGCTGCCGACATGCCGCGCGCGGAGGTCGTGGAATCCGACGACCTCGTCGCCCAGGGACGACTCGATGACCTGCCGGATTTGAGCCAGTTCCTCTTCTGGCAATGTTTCGTCGGCGAGGCGGCGACCGCTGTCGAGCAGGATCCGAACGCCGGTCATGCTGATCGCTCCGGCGACGAGCAGACCGACCACGGGATCGATCCAGTGCGCGCCGGTGATCTTGATCGCAATCAGGGATGCCAGGACCCCGAGCGACACGAACGCGTCCGTGCGTAGGTCCGCGGCATTCGCGCCCAGCGAAGCCGAGCCGGTTTCCCGTCCCGTCCGGGCGAGATAGCTGGACACGACCAGGTTCGTCGCGGCCGCCACCGCCACGACGACGATGCCCACCCCTAGCGACGTGACCGTGCTGCCGCCGTTGATCAGGCGGCGGATCGCCTCGAACGCGACGAACGCCGCGCCCACCAGCAGCAGAAATGCTTGCGCGCCTGCCGCGAGATCCTCGATCTTTTGGTGGCCGTAGCGGTGGGACGCGTCGGCCGGCTCGTCCGCCTTGCGGACCGACGCGTACGCGACGCCGGAGGCGATCAAGTCCATCAGCGAATGGATCGCGTCGCTCAGGATCCCGACCGACCCGGTCAGCACGCCGGCGGCGACCTTGATCGTGATCAGGAACGAGTTCGACGCGATCGAGACGGTCGCTGCGCGGGTCTTGGCTGGCGGAGAACTGGACATGGTGCAGTCACGGGCCGGTGGCCGCCGACGAACCACGTTGCCCGTGAATAGACCAAGACCGGCTCGTCGAGAAACGCGGATCGCCTTACGAATACGGTAGCCGCGACCGGCGCTTCCGTGGACCGCCGCCGCGACGATCGCTCTCGGCGCCACGGCGGAAGTCCCGAAATCGGACAGGCTCAGGCGCCGGCCAGCGTCCGGAGCTGCTCGAACGTGTCGTCCTCGAGCAGATCGCCACAAGCGCGGGCGCACGCCCTGCAGGTCTTCTCGCAGATCGCGCAGTGACGATGATGGTGAGCGTGCCGAGCGCACTCCTCGGCGCTGTTCTCGCACGAGCGGACGCATGCCTCGAGCAACCGATGGACGACGAACTCATCCCACTGCGCCGGCCGAGAAAGAAATCGCGCCGTCACGTCGCAGACATCGGCGCAATTGATGCACAGGCGGGCGCACACGCGTAGGTCGGCGGCGTCCTCCTCGGCGAGATCGGCGTTGGCGCAGGTGGTGCAGGTTTGGACACACCTCAGGCACGCATCGATTGCTGCCGCGAGATCCGCTGAGTCAAGCGGGACGCCGGTCGGCACGGCCTCGAGGATCTCTTGTGTATCGGTCAACGAGCGCAGCATAACTCGCCTTTTGACGGCGGGCACCTGAGGGAGGGACGGCGTTCCCGTCGGGAGTCGCGGCGGGTTCCAGAGCATGCGTGACACGCCATTCGGTGCCCGCCGGCGAAGCCGTGGCGCGTCACCCATGCCCCACATGCCTGACACGGCACGGCCGGCGCGATCGAGCTCGAATGGCGCGTCACGCATGTCGGGGTCCCCCGGACGGCCCCGGGGTACCGCGGCACCCCTGCGGCGGACGTGGGGCGGATTGGGTTTTCAACGGCGGGCATCTGGAGGGGGTGCGGCGGGCTTCTCGCGGATCGATCCTGCGAGCGAACCTGCATAACACGGCAATCGAGCGCAGTTGCGCCAGCCGTGCCGTGTCACGCATGCCATACATGCGTAGTACGGCACGGCCCCGCCCGATCGGCTCCGTTGTCGAGCTATGCATGCCCCGCACGCTGCGACCCGCCCCCGGGACGACCGCACCCACCCCCAGGTGCCCGCCGTTATCCCCCGGACGCCCCGGCAACGCTCCGGGGGAAACCGGCACCCCACCTCAGCCGCCCGCCGCTAAGACGCCGGGAGTCCAGACCCGGACGGAGGACCGCGTCCACCCCCGCGCGGCACGGAAGCCGCGCGGAACCGGCATTGCGGCAACGGCCCGCTCGGCATCCTTGCCTCGCCTAATGGGCCTACCGCAATTCCATCCGGAGGACGCCGAGCGTAGCGAGGCCCGTTAACGCCGCAAACCCGGCCGGCCGCGATCCGCGGGCCGGCCGGGTACAAGAAACGAGGGTCAGCGCGCCTTGGCGACGCTGAAGCTGAGCCCACTGCTGCGCTGGGTGAAGGTCGCCCGGCCGGCGCCCGGCGAGGTCGCGGTCCACCCGGAGATCGGCTTCCCGGCGGCCGCGAGGAAGCTCGTGAACTCGGCCGAGGCCGTGCCGCAGTCCATGGTGGGGCTCGAGACGGTGTACGCGCCGCCCGGCAGATACGCCTTATCCGCGTGGTCGTTGTGCAGCACCGTGAAGCCGATGCCGGCGCAACGATTGAGTCGAGTCGAGCCGCCGGTGTTCGAGCTCGCAGCGACGACGCGCAGGTTGCTGACCGCAGCGACCTGGCGGTTGCCGAAGCGCAGCTGCACCGAATAAACGCCGGGCTTCGGCGGCAAGGACAGCAGCTTCAAGCTGCGCGCCGCGCCCGGCCAGTCGCTCGATAACGCCGGCGAGATTTTCGCCTGGCAGCACGACCCCGAGGCGATCGGACACGACGAGTACACGTTCTTCGACAACGAGTCGGCAGGGACGCCCGAGTTCCCCCTTAGCCGAGCGGCGACGGTGAAGCTCGACACCCGCAATCGCGTCGCGACCCTGGTCGCCTCCGACGATCAACCCGAAGGTCTCGCTGCGCCCTCGCAGGGGAACGCCCAGACGACGCCCGACGGTGGGCTGTTCGTCGGGTGGGGGGCGCTTCCGTATTTCTCGGAATTCGACCCCTCAGGACGGCTCGTGTTCAACGCCGAGTTCCCGACCGGCGTCAACACCTACCGCGCCTACGTGCTCCCCTGGCATCCGGGCGAGTTCCGCTAGGGAACACGACCCCGTTTGGGCTGGGGACCGACACGCAGTCCGGTCGCGGGCGCGCGCTCGCGACCGGACCCCCGCCGGCCTCAGAATTCACGATCGGGGAGCAGCGGGAACGAGCGTTGGGCTCGAGTCGGCAGGATGTAGTTCGCGCGCTTGGCGACGAAGATGAACTCGTTGATTCCGTTGTTGACGGTGTCGGTGATGCTTGGGTTTTGGAGTTGTGCCGAGGCAGCGTTCATCGCGTTGCGCGTGGTGATGAAGTCCTCGATCGTGCGCTGAACCGAGACGAAGTGGACGCCGGCCTGGCCGCCGTCGACAGTGTTGAAATCCCGGCGCAGGATCAGCGGCTTGTTGTTGCGACGGGCGCGCGCGGACGTCTGTGCGTGCCCGACGACTCCGTAACGGTTGATCGCCTGGTTGAGAAGGTTCGGATCACTGCTGGCGTCGGTCGTGAACTTCGCGACTTCTTCGGGGGTGACCTGGGGCGCGTACATGCGGGCGACGCGTTCGCGCTCGGTGAGGTTCTGATACCAGGTGTCGAGGCTGAGGCGCATGTAGCTCACTTGCATCGTCGTGCCGCCGGCGAACGGCCCGGTTTGGATCGTGACGTCGTCCTCGCTCGCCTGATTGCGACGCAGGCTGGACTTGAACCCCATGAACAGTGGCGCGGTCTTCGCAACGGGGTTGCCCGGCGGGATCCCGCCGACGTCCTGACGTTGCGCCGGGAGCCCGGCGCCCGCGAATCCGGTTCTTGTCTCCTGCCAGCGCAGTGCGCTCGAGACGTCGAGCGCGCCATCGGCTGCGCGCAGTGGAGCGGTGCCGAGGAGCGCGGCCTCGATCGCCGCGAGCCGTCGCTCGTCGTCACAGGCGAGATGGAGGCACAGGTCGTAGTCGTCGATCGCGGGCGACTCGAAGTCCGACAACCCCATCGCGTAGGGAATCGGTGACTTGACGCGTAGTAACCGCTCGAAATACCCCGGCCCCCAGCCCGCGGTGAATAGCAGCCCCGACGGCCCCCATCCGTAGGAGCGCTCGAGCGTGCGCAGCGCCGCCTCGAGCACCCGCGCGTGCGCCGGGGTCGGGTCGCCCGCAACGTTGAGGAACACCAACCGATCGAACTTCGGAGAGACCGGGTTGCCGTCGGAGTCGCGCGCGAGCGTCGCCGTCCAGGCATGCTGTTGCTCCGGGAGACCGGGAGGCTGAGTCCCCAGCTGAACCGGCGGGATCGGCTTGCCGCGGCTCGTGAGAGCACGGTCGAGCCCGATCCCGACGGCGGTCCCGCCGGCGGCCACCGCTACCGAGCCGAGCAGGAAGCGCCGCCGATTCAGCATCACCGTTTCTCCCGGCGAGGCGACGGGCCGCTCATGCCGGCGGTGCCCAATGGAACGTGAAGCTGACCCGGTGGGGATGCAACCACACGTTCTGATACTCGACGTGCCGAGCGGACACGGGCGGGCTGACGAGCAGGCTCATCTGGTAATCGCCGGCACCGGGGACGGTTACGTCGTTTCCGTAGTGAGGTCCCATGTACCGCGAGATCATCGGCCACTGCCGAGCGTCGTAGTACGTCTTGCCCTTCTGTGAGATCGTCGCCCACACGCTCGCATACGGGATCGCGACTCCGGTCTGGTCGTCGCTCAGCATCACCATCAAGTGAAAGCTCGTCTTCGGGCCCGCCTTGACCATCTGCTCACTCGTGCCGTTGTAGATCACGAACGGCAGCGGAGTAGTCGCCTCAACGCTGATCTTCATCCCCTGCCAGAGGGCCGAGCCGAGCAACTGGGTGGGCACGGCCTTGACCCCGTTCACCGACACGCTGCCGGAGCTGCTGCCCGAGCCCGAGCCCGAGCCCGAGCCCATGTTCATGCCGGCCATGCCACTGGAGCTGCTCGAGACGGCCGATGTGGCCGTCGTGGAGGGGACGGTCAGGTTCTTTTCCGCGCTGGCGCAACCCGCGAGCAAGGTCGCGAAGGCGATCATCACCGCGGCACGCCGTGCCGCACTGCGGAATCTGTGGCGTCCAAACATCGTGGCGCCTCCTTGGTAGATGTGGGTTTCCGGCGATCGGGGCCCGCCAGGTGGACGGGACCCTGATCACCGTTGTCAATCGAATCTCGTGGTTGGTTCCGGCTCAGCCCGCCACGGCAATCTTGCGCGGGTTCGGACTTTCGCGGGCGGCGCTGGGAGCCGGTTGTTCGTACGGCACCAGCGCATACATCGTGTAGGCCAGCAGGACGAACAGCAGCCCGGCGTTGGGGTCGGTCGCGCCGCCCTGAGGGATGCCGCCGAAGCCCTGACCGACCACCCAGTAGAGGAGATTCAAGCCAATCGCCAGCGCGAGAAACAGCTTCGGCCGCCAGTTGACGGCGACCGCCACACCGATAACCGCCGACAGCGCTGCGAGTAGGACCGCGATCACCACGCCGTCGCCCTTGGCGGCGTTGGCGAACCAATCCTGCACGCTGCTCAACCAGCTCATTCCCGACGGGGCCGCGTTAATCGCGTTGGCTATCCCGTTCGCCCCGCCCGCCTCGACCAGCCACAGCCACGCCATCACCAGCCACAGGGCCGCCCACACGGCTCGTGCGCCGCGCACGCCGAACAACCCCCCGGGGCGTCCATTCGGCCACACCATCGCACCGATCAGCGCGTAAAGCAGCACCGCTCCGGGTGCGCCGGTTAGCGCACTGGCCATTGGGGCGCCGCCCATAGGCGTCGTCGCCATGAACATCATCCCGAACGCCTCGCCGAACCACCACACGACCAGAACCCATCCGAACGACGCCACCAGCGACAGCTTGACCGTCGGGCGATACAGCAGTCCGAATCCGATCGCTATCTGGACCAGCGCGAACGCCGTGTTGAACACGGTCTGGTGACCGTGGAGCGCGGTCGCGCCCCAAGTCACGCTGCTCGACACCCAATGCGGCTGACCCGCCGTCAAGCCCGTCAGCAATTGGATGAAACCCTTCCCATACATGAACGACTGGAACTGCAACGCCCCGTCCAACAGCCAGATCAACCCCAGCACGGTCTGAACCGTGCGACGGCTGTCCGACGCGAAGTAGACGCGCAGCCCAGACATCGTCGACCCGCGGGACGAACCGACATCGGTTCCCACCGGCAGGTCAGCGGTTCCGGTACTCATGAACCATTGACTCCTTATCGGTAGCAGTGACCGCCCCTGAAACAATCATTCAGCGAACGCAGAAGCGCCCGCTGACCGGCGATTTTCAGAGGAGGCAGAATCCGCAGCGGGCTCGCAAGCGAGCAAGCACCGCGTCTCAACCGAGCGTCGGCGGACCCCGACCCGACCAGCCCCTGACCAGCGGCGCAGGGAGCACGATCACCGCATCGCGCGGACGTGCCGAGCGCAGCACCGGTCCGATGACAACAGCCAGAAAGCGTTGCGCTCCCCGGCGTGCGACTTCGCGCACGAGCCAGCGAGCCCCGTGCAGCACCGTCGCCAGCACGAGGCCGATCGACAGCGCCGCCGGGATCGACCACCAGCCGCCGTAACCGAAGATCCCCACCAACCCGGCTGGATGCCCGGTCGCGAACAGCCCCTCGAGGAACTCCTGGCAAGCGAATATCGTGATCAGCGCGGCCGAGCAGGCGAGCCACATGGCCGTGAGCGACAGCGTGAAACGGGCCCGCGAGGTTTGTCCCGCAAACGCCCGTCCGAGCGTCCGCAAGAACTCACCGACCGCAAGCGCCAGCAGGAGCACCAGCCAAGGTACCACCGAGTGCAGGTACGAATGCCCGGTGCGCTGCAGCTCAACGCCCGCGTTGCTGCCATACGCCAGCCAATACCGCAACTGGTGCACCGCGAACGCGGCCGGCGGCAACAGCGCGACATATGCGAATCCGGCGATGCGAGCACGTGCTCCGGCTCGTGCCGGTCCGCTTCCCGAGGAACCTAGGCAACCGATCATCGCGCTACGGGCACGATACGCCACCCCGTGCGCCCGCGCAGCAAGCCAACGTAACCAAAATGTCCCCCATGGTTGCGATCGCGGCCCCCACACGGCATCGTTCCGCCCATGCCCTCGACGGGCGCCGTCGCCCGTCCTGGGGCGGCTATTGAACGGAGGTCCACATGCCACAGCAGGAAGTTGGGTTCGAGAGCGAGATCCGGCCACTGTTCCGCGAGAAGGACGTCCAGTCGATGTCCGCGAAGTTCGATCTCTCGTCCTATAACGACGTGAAGGCGAGCGCGGAGATGATCCTCGCGGCGGTTTCGAACGGGTCGATGCCGTGCGACGGCCAATGGCCACCGGAACAGGTGGCACTGTTCCGCGAGTGGGTAGCTGCCGGCTGCCCGCCCTAGCATGAGCACCGCACCCACTCCCGCTGTCGCCCAGGTCGAGCCCGAGCTGCTCGGCCAGACCGTCGTGGTGATCGGTGGTAGCTCGGGGATCGGGCTGGAGACCGCTCGGCGTGCCCACGCCGAGGGCGCCGAGGTCATCCTCACCGGACGCGACGCCGGGCGGCTCGAGCACGCGTCGCGCGAGATCGGGGCGCGGAGCATGGCCGCGTTCGATGCCAACGATGCTGTCTCCCTGGCCCGATTTTTCGACGGGCTGCCGGCTCGGATCGACCATGTCATGATCACCGCGGGCAGACCGACCTACGGGCCGCTGCTGGAGATGGAAGCGGCCGAGGTGCGCGCGGCGATGAGCGATCGCGTCGTCTTGGGGCTGGAGGTCGCGCGTAACGGCGCCGGCAAGATGCGATCAGGCGGCACGCTGCTCCTGATGGGCACTACGGGCGGCCGGCGGATTAGTCCCGGGATTGCCTCTGCCGCCACCGCCGTGCTGCCTGCGTTCGTGGCGTCGCTCGCGCTCGAGCTCGCCCCGGTCCGCGTCAACCTGATTGCCGCCGGCTTCGTCGATACGCCGTTGTCGGCGTCACTCCTTGGCGGCGACCTGGATCACCGGCGAGAGCAACTGCGCTCGACGCTCCCGATCGGGCGAGTCGTCGGACCAGCGGACGTCGCTGCGCTCGCCGTTCATCTGATGGCCAACACGGCCGTCACCGGCGCGACGTTCGACATCGACGGCGGGCAGCAGCTCGTCGAGTAGTGATCGACTGACGCGGGCGGCGTGGCTTCCTACGCCGTCCGGTAGGCGTCGATCACCTCGGGGTCGGGATCGATTCCGAGCCCGGCGCCCTGCGGGACCTTGATCCGGCCACGCTCGGGGTTGAGTGCGTCCCCGAGAATCTGTGCCTCGAGATCGAAGTAACGCCATTCGATCATCGAGTCGACCGTTCCGAGTGCGGCCGTCACTTGTATCGCGGCCAGCAGACCCGGACCGTCATAAAAGCTGTGCGGCATCACGGTGACGTTGTGGACCGCCGCGATCTGAAAGACCTTGCACAGCTCGGTTACGCCTCCGATCTTGACGGGACTCGGCTGGACGAAATCCACTGCGCGGGCACGCAACATGCGCTCGAAGTCCATCGGGGTTGGCACGTTCTCTCCCGCCGCGATCTGGATGCCCTCCGTGCGGCGCAGCTGCGCGAGGCCGTCGTAGTTCTCCGGCGGCCACACCGGCTCCTCCAACCACTTCAACCGGAACCTCCTGAGTCCCTCGGCGAGCCCCCGGGCTTGGTTCACCGTCCAAGCACAGTTCACATCGACCATGATGTCCACCTCGGGCCCCGCCTCTTCACGGGCGGCACGAATCGCCGCGGGCTCGGTTTCGTGCAGTTTCAGGCTGGTGAATCCGGCGTCGAGCACCTCCCGGACCCAGGCACGGACCACCGAAGGGTCCGAATAACGCTCCAGGCTCGCGTACGAGGCCAGATCGGCGGCACCCCCGCCGAGAAGACGATGGAGCGGCGCGTCGGCGGCCTTGCCGGCGATGTCCCACAAGGCGATATCAACGGCGGAGAACGCATGGGTCACAGGCCCGCCTCGCCCGAAGACCTGCAACTTCTTTTGCACGTCGAGCATCAGTGGAGCGATCCTCGCCGCGTCCTCCCCGACGCACAGCGGCGCGATCAAGTCGTCGATCGCCCGTTGTGTCAACGGGGTCGCCTCGAACCCGAACGCCTCGCCCCAGCCTTCGTATCCCTGATCGGTCGTCACCTTGACGAGCAGCGAGTCCACGGTCGCCAGATCCGCCGGACCCCGCGCGGACACCGCAGAGCTGCGACCGGGCTTGAACGGGATCCTGAGCGGAACCGTCTCGACCCCGGTGATGATCATTGCTCGGACCGAGCGTCGCCGGGGCTCACCGCGTGAAACTCGATTCGATACACGAGCGTGTCGTCGTCGATCGGGCCGGCGTGCGCGGCGCGCCGACGCAACGTCTCGCGGTCTGGCTCGCCGGCGCGTCGGACGTCCCGCGCCGTGATCGCCGAGAACGGGACAAGGTCGATCGCGTCGATCTCGATCTCACCGAGGCCGACCCGGTAGCGGCCGCCCGGCTTGACCCTCGACCGCTGCCACAGCCGGACCGAGACCGTGATATCTCCGGCCAGGACGTCGTTGCGTAGCTCGCGGCTGAACTCCACAACCCGCACCCTAGCTGCCGCTCGCCCGCGTCCGTTGTCGTGCTGTGCACGACCCCGAGCCCTGACCGGCCCGGGAACGTCGCCCGTCTGACCGTCGCGCGCACGAATATGAGCGCGCGCTTAAGACGTGCCGCACCCCTTGGCAAGCGCGCGCCGATGCGGCACAGTGTCACGTAGAGAAGTAGAGATCGGTCGGTGCGAAGGTGGGAACAATGGTGCAGCGCGCACCCCCAGCCCGGCGATCGGGACGGGTGTTCGCGCGCCTGCTCGCGCCCTTGCTGCTCCTCGCTGTCGTGGCTGCGATCGCGCTCATCGTCAGCTCTCCGCCCAATCTCGCCGGCTCGGCAGGCTCTCATGGACAGCGTGCCGCCACAGAGCGGCGATTGCCTCCTTACTGGACGGTGCGACCCGGGGACACGCTCGCGCAGATCTCCGCGCAGACCGGCTTGTCGGTCGATCTGCTCCAGGCGTACAACCCGAACGTCAATCCGCTCGGACTCACGCCCGGGGAGCGCCTCAACTTGTGGCGGTATCCGCCCAAGCCCCCCGCCGCCAAGCCAAAACCGCCGGGACCGATGTTCTGGCTGGTCCGGCCCGGCCAGTCGTTCGGCTCGATCGCGGCCAGCACCGGCATCAGCATCGTCACGCTCGAGCAGCTGAATCCGAAGCTGAAGCCGGCGACGATCCAGCCGGGCGATGAGGTGCGACTCCGGCACTGAGCCGACTCGTTAGTGGGCGTAGGTGCTGATGTCCTGGTCGAGCGTCCCCTGGGCGTCGTACTGCCCGATGTGGACGTACACGACCTTGCCGGCGGGGTTGATGAAGATCGTCGTGGGGAGATCTTGGACCACGGCCAGCGACGAGAGGTCGGAGGTGCTCGTCCGGTAGCTCGGATAGCTCACGTGGTGCTGGGAGAGGAACGTGCGCGCATCGCCGGCCGCGTCATCGGTGTCGGCACCGAGGAACGCGACCTGCCGTCCATACCGGGCCGATGCGGCCGCGAACAAACTGAATTCCGAGCGACACGGTCCGCACCACGATGCCCAGGCGTTGATGACGATCGGGTAGCCGCGGAGCGCGCGGACGCGGGCGTCGAGCGCGGACGAGCCGCCAAGTATCTGGTCCGCCTGCTGGTGGAGCGTCGCGAGCGGTGCCGGTGAGCCGGCGAGGTCCTGGCTCACGGTGGCGGCGCCGGCGACATTCGGAGCACGCGCTAGTGCGGCTTTGACGTAGCGGACCAGAGTGCTCGTGCTGGGCCAACCGGCCGTCGATACCTCCCGGTAATAGAGGAGCTGGCCGGTCGGTGACGTCAGCACGAACCACGGCAGTCCGAGCACCTCGTACCCGTCGGCCAGCTTGCCGCTGCGATCGAGCGCGACCGGGTACGACAGCGGCTTTGGCAGAGCGCGCAGGAAGCTGCTCACCGTCGTCGAGGACGGCTCGACGCTCGTCTCATCGACGGCCGTCAGCTGCGGCAGGCCCGTACGTTTCGCGATCGTCTCATACCGGTTGAGCGCGTCAAGCTGGCCGGCGAGGCCACTGGTCTCCCGATCCCAGGTAGCGAAGAACACGAACAGCCTCGCGGCGCTCCCGGGGCCGACCTCGACGGTCCCTCCTCCCGCCTGAGGCAACGTCGCGTGCTCGCTCGGCGCGGTCGGCTGCACCTGGGAGTACGACAGGTCCGCACGCACCGTGGGACGGGCGGGCAACAACGCCGCCGCGCTCTTGGCCAGCAGCTGTCCGAGCTGTGGGACCGCCGTGTAGGACATCTGGGTCATGTACAACCGAGACAGCCTCCCCGCCGGACCGATCACGAACAGCGCCGGCGTGTGCGTGATCTCACCGGCCTCGACCGCCGCCTCGATCCCGTACTGCTTCCACACCTGCTTCAGCTGCGGCAGCGAGCCCGTGAGGAACCGCCATGAGTGGAGCATCCCGTGTAGCTCCGAGTAGGACCACACGTCCTCGAGCGAGATCGCGGCGGGATCGGCGTCGACCCCCAGCAGCTGCACCTGGGAGCCCGCCTTGCCCAGCATCGCCTTGGCATCGAGCATCGCCGTCGTCGTCAACGGGCACACCGTGGTGCACTCCGAGTCGTTGAACGCCAGGATCACGACCTTGCCGCGGAACGAGTGCAGCGAGACGGGCTGCCCGAACTGGTCCGCGAGCGAGAAATCGGGAGCCACGCCCGATACCGGCGTCCCCGGGTCCAGATCGGGATTCGTGGCCAGCGCGTCGGCCTGCGACGTACCCGCCGAATTCGAGCGCGCCAGGATGACCAGCGTTATGCCCAGCACGACGAGCAGCACCGTTCCGGCAGTCGCCAACCGCAGCCGGCCCGCGGGCAGCCGCAACCGCGGCCGCGGCGACAGCCGTGGGCGAGGCCAGCCCCGCCGCCGGACGAGCACGCGAACGCTCAGCGCGACGACGGCGATCGCCACCAACGCGAACGCGACGATGCCCACCACGTCGTCGACCCCGCTCTTCTGGGCCGGCTGGCCGGCGGAACTCGCCCCCCCGCCGACTCGGTGCGGCCGATGCACCGGCCGAAGGGCAACCGACGGAAGCTTCACGCCGCCGGCCAGCGCCAGCTTGCCCACCGCCGCCTCGGTCGCGTTGAACAGCCCGGCCCCGCCGGCTCCGATCTGATCCCGCCGAGCGCGCGGTACCCCGGGCGCTGCCGAGTGGCCGGGCCAGTTGAACCCGAACCCGTTCGGCATCACGACCAGCAGCCGCTGCTTGTAGGCCAGCGACAGCTCGATCCCCAGGAAGCGGGCATATTCGCGTGGCTGGCGCCACAACTCGGTCACGGACCCCAGGTCGAACGGACTCGCGATGATCGCGACCCGGACCGGGAACCCTTCCCGTGCGGCCGCCTTCAGCAGGTCTCCGAGCTGCACCTGCTGCTGGACCGACAGACCGGCATCCGACCCTGCGAAAAGATCCTGGTAGACGAGCACGTCGCTGCCCGGGTCGCCGTCCGCGCGGGCGACGGACGTCAACGCGGCCGCCATCAGGGCCACCGACAGGAACACCAGGACCGCTGCCCACGCGCGGCGATTCATCGACACGATCGTGCCACGCACGCGCATCATTCTCCCTCGTGGCGCAAGCTGCCGTGTTAGTGGCAGGTGAGCTTCGCTTGCCATCCCTCCCGGCGGCCCTGTCGGTCCTCGGGCGATTCGAGTCGACGCGCGGCGGACGGGTACTGCCGCTCGGGTCGGGCCAGACCGCTCAGGTGCTGAAGCTCGTCGCGGTCAGCGGCGGCAGGATCCCCGCCGAGCAGGCGATCGAGTCGCTGTGGCCCGAGGTCGATCCGAGGGCCGGCCGCAACCGGCTGCGGACCGTCCTCGGTCGCCTGCGAGAGGCGGGCGGCGAGGTAATCAGCCGCGACGGCGACCTGCTGACGTTGCACAACGGTGTCCGGCTCGACCTCGCGCTGTTCGAACGGGAGGCCCGCGAGGCGTTCTCGCTCGGTCTGCTGACGCGACCGCGGCCGTCACGATCGCGCGGTCGGCAATCGCGCGGTACCGCGGCGATCTGCTCCCGCACGACCCGTTCGAGGAGTGGGCGATCGCCCCGCGCGCAGCGTGCCGCCAGACCATGCTGGATCTGCTCGACCTGTGCGCGGAGCGCTGTGGCCGCTTTGAGACAGCGCTCGTCTTCGTCGAAAGCCAGCTCCACGGTCCGCTCGACCATTATCCCTCGCCGCACCTGCTCGAACTCGAACGCTCGCTCCCGGCCTGATTGCGACGCACCCTCAGGCCGGCGCGTCGAGCGCGCCCGCGCCGCCGGCCGCGCCCGCGGCCGCGACGGCGGCGATCTGCGCGTCGGCGGCCTTCAGTGGGTTCGTCGGCAAGAGCAGCGAAACGCCGAAGCCGGCGAGCGCCACCACCGCCAGGACGATCATCGCGGCGACGTAGGTGCCGTTCCCGGAGACGAGGTTCGACACGAGGATCGTGCCCGCAATCGCGGTACCGAACGACGAGCCGAGGTTAGAGACGCTGCGCGAAAGGCCCGAGATCTCGCCCTGCTTGGCCTCGGGGAAGGCTCCCTGAACTAGGTTGACCGACGGGGTCAGCATCACGCCGAGCCCGAGCCCGATCAGCAGCAGGCCGGGCGCGAACGCCCACGCGCTTGACGAGGCCGCATGGACCAGCGCGAGTAGGAGCCCGATCCCGACCGTCGTCGCGATGAACCCCGATGCGATCAGGATCTTCTGGAAGAACTTCCTGGCCAGGCGCTCGGCGGCGAGTGACGAGACGAGCACGCCGACCGTGGCTGCGGTGAAGATCACGCCCGTCTTGATCGAGCTGTAGTGACGTTCGGTCTGGAGAAACACCGAGACGGTGAACGACACGCCCATCAGCAGCAGCCACTGGAGGTTCTGGGTGACGAGGCCGAGATTCGAGGTTCGGTTCTTGAACAGATCGACCGACAGCAGCACGTCCTTGTGCTCGCGCTCACGCGCGCGGATGTAGACGAAGAAGCCCGCGAGGAAGGCGGCTCCAAGCGCAAGGAATACGACCAGCAGCGTGTTGTTGACCCCGGCCTGCAGGATTCCGAGTACGAGGAAGAACATTCCGACGGCCGACAGGACCGCCCCGACCGTGTCGAACGGACGTGACGAGTCCGGCGCGAGCGGATCGACGACCCGCCGGCTGAGCAGGATGATCACCCCCACGATCAGGGCCTGGAACACGAACGCGGCCCGCCAGCTGATGCCCGAGGTGATCAGGCCGCCGATCAGCGGGCCGGCGGCGGCGCCGAGCCCGGCCATCCCGCTGATCACGCCGAACGCTTTCGCCCGCGAGCCCAGCGAGGTGAACGCCAGCGTCGTGAGGATGTAGACGGGCGGGATCAGGAAGGCCGTGCCAACGCCCTGAAACACGGAGTTGCCGAGGATCAGCACGCCGAGGTTCGGGGCGATCGCGCTGAGGACGGTGCCGATCCCGTAAAGGATCAGGCCCCCGGTGAAGCACCGCTTGCGGCCCCACCGGTCGCTCAGCTTGCTGCACGGGATCATCAGGACCGCCATGATCACCAGGAACAGCGTGATCGTCGTCTGGACGCCCTTCACGTCGGTGTGCAGGTCGTGGCTGATGTCGTTGATCATCACGTTCATGTTCGAGCCGGCGAAGCTGCAGATGAACTGGGCAAGCGCCAGCGGAGCGAGGAAAGCGCGCGGCGAGCCGACCCACTTCGCCGTTCCAGTGCTTTCGCTCGTCGGTGTCGAACTCACTGCCCACCGAGCGTATGAGCGGCCACGGGCGAAGGCATCACCCGAAGGGGATGAGCAATCGGACGCGTCGGCGACAGAGAACGACCTTTCACAATTGACCGATTGGAGTCGGGCATGACAAGCACTTCGATCCGGCGTTCAAGGCGGGCGTCAACAAGAAGAAGGACGGCGTCACGCTGCTCGAGGAGGGCGTGCAGACGCTGGCCGACTATCAGGCGCGGCTCGCCGCCCAGGAATCGTTCGGCCTCTTCGTCGTGCTGCAGGCATTCGACGCCGGGGGCAAGGACGGGACGATCCGCCACGTTATGAGCGGGGTCAACCCGCAGGGGGTCGAGGTCCACAGCTTCAAGGTGCCCTCAGCCGAGGAGTTGAGCCACGACCACCTGTGGCGCTACGCGACGCACCTGCCCGCCCGCGGCATGATCGGGGTCTTCAACCGCTCGCACTACGAGGAGGTGTTGGTCGTGCGGGTTCATCCTGAGAACCTCGATCGCCAGAAGCTCCCGAAGACCTAGACGGGGCGATATCGGGAAGCGGCGCTACCGCGAGATCAACGATTGGGAGCGATATCTCACCGACAACGGGTTCCGGATCGTGAAGCTGTTCCTCAACCTGTCACAGGAGGAGCAGCGCACGCGCTTCTTGAAGCGCCTGGACCTGCCCGACCACAACTGGAAATTCTCCGAGGCCGACGTCAGGGAGCGCGAGCACTGGGACGACTACCAGACCGCGTTCTCCGAGATGCTGTCGCACACGGGCACGAAGTGGGCGCCGTGGTGCGTGATTCCCGCCGACCGCAAGTGGTTTGCGCGGCTCAGCGCCGGCGCGGTGATCGCACCCTATAATTCCGCGCTGAGAACGCTATTCGCGGGCGATCATCGCCGCGGCGGCGCGCTCGAGATCGACGTACGGATCACCGCTGACGTCGACCGCGACCGTCCTGATCGTTCCGCCGGTGAACGCCCAGGGCCGCTCGCCGGGAAAGTCGTCGGTCACGTTGCTGATCGCGCGACCGACGACGAGGTCCGTCCCCGACAACCCGAATGCCGAGGGCTGCGTCTTGATCCGCCCCTCCCCCACCTTCTCCTCGCCGTGGAACAGAGACACGATCCCGGTCGAGACGCCCGGCGGGTCCTCGCCGTCCTTCACGAACGATGCGGACAGGATCAGGTTCTCGCCGGTCGGGACATCCTGCGTGCCGACGACGTGCTGCGCGAGCATCCCGACGAAGTTGTAGACGTAGTGAAGACGGTTGTCCTTGACGTACAGCGCATGGCCGCCAAAGTGGGATCCCTGCGCGAACAGCACACCGCCGGCGCCGGCGGCGGGGATATCGACGAGCGCGCCGATGATGTAGTTACGGTTGCGAGTGTTGACCGACTGCGCCTCGGGGACGCCGGCGGTGCCGGGGTAATAGAGGTAGCGGTCGCGCGGGCTCGTGAGCTGTGGACGCGGGGTGTTGAGGATCTCGATCGCCGAGCGGTCGTCGAGCGGGAACGCATGATTGGCACCCGCCTCGGAGAACCACAGGTTGACGAGCTCGCGCACCTTGTCCGGATGCTCGGCGGCGAGGTCGTGTAACTCGGCCCGGTCGACCTCGACGTTGTACAGCTCCCAGGTGTCGTCGTTGAAGTGACTCCAGCCGCTGATCGTCGGGTGGGTGCTGACGGCCTTCCAGCCGTCGTGCCAGATCGCCCGGGAGCCGAGCATCGAGTAGAACTGGGTCTTACGCCGGCCCGGGGCGTCACCGTCGTTGAAGCTGTAGCGCATGCTCACCCCGTCAAAGCCGCTCTGCACATGGCCCTTGATCGTCTCGGGCGCCTCGACGCCGAGGCAGTCGAGCACCGTCGGGACGATGTCGATCGCGTGGTGATACTGATGGCGCACTTCGCCCCTCGCCGTGATCGACGCCGGCCACGAGATGATGCACGGATCGCAGCTGCCGCCGTTGAACTCGTACCGCTTCCACATCTTGAAGGGCGTGTTGAACGCCATCGCCCAGCCGTTGGGGTAGTGGTTGTAGGTCTTCGGGCTTCCGAGATCGTCGAGCAGCGCGAGGTTGGCCTCGATATCGTCGGGCACCCCGTTGAAGAACTTGTTCTCGTTGACCGAGCCGTTCGGCCCGCCCTCACCGCTCGCGCCGTTGTCCGAGACGAGCACGATCAGCGTGTTCTCGAGTTGGTCGGTCTCCTCGAGGTAGGCGAGCAGCCGGCCGATCTCGTCGTCGATGTGGGCGAGGAAACCGGCGTACACCTCGGCCATCCGCGAGAACAGGCGCTTCTCGTCATCGGATAGCGACTCCCACGGGCGCGTGGCGTCGAGAGCCGGGGAACGGCAGACCGTCCGGGCCGGTCCGCGTCTGCGGGGTGCCGATCGGGTTGATCGGCGGCAGAGTGGTGTCGCCGGGGACGATCCCGAACTGCCTCTGGCGGGCCAGCGTCTGCTCGCGCATCGCCTCGTAGCCAGCGTCGAACCGGCCCTTGTACTTGTCGATCCACGCTCGCGGCGCTTGGTGCGGCGCGTGGCATGCGCCCGGCGCGTAGTACAGGAAGAACGGCTTGTCGGGCGCGACCGCTTTGGCGTCCTTGATGAACTCGAGCGCCTTGTCGGTTAGATCCTCGCTCAGGTGATACCCCTGCTCGGGCTGGGACGGCGGCTCGACGGGGTGGTTGTCGTAGATCAGGTCGGGATGCCACTGGTCGGTCTCGGCGCCGAGGAATCCGTAGAAGCGCTCGAATCCCCGGCCACCCGGCCAGTTGCGGCGGGTCGAGGCGAGGTGCATCTCGTCGGTCGGGCACAGGTGCCACTTTCCGGTCATGTACGTGTTCCAGCCGAGGTCGCCGAGGATCTCCGGGAGCATCCCGTTCTCGGGCGGGACCGTTCCGCTCGCGTTCGGAAAGCCGATCGCGGCCTCGGTGATGCAGGCCATGCTGTTCCGCGTGTGGTTGCGACCGGTGAGCAGGCACGAGCGCGTCGGCGAGCACAGCGCGGTCGTGTGCCACTGCGTGTAGCGAACCCCCTGCGACGCGATCCGGTCGATGTTCGGCGTCTCGACGGGACCGCCGTAGCAGCCGATCGCCGAGAACCCGACGTCGTCAAGGACGAGGTAGAGCACGCTCGGCGCTCCCTCGGGCGCTCGCGGAGGCTCGAACGGCGTCCAGTCCGGCTCCGAGTCACGAATATCGACGTTGATGACGCCCTTGAACGGCTTGCTCACGAAAACCCCGATTCCACGCCGGATGACGACCAGTTCAACCTGCGCGGCCAGACTCCCACGTGCGGGCGACCGGGCATCACCCGAATCAGATGATCACCACCCGTGTAGCCCGCCCTACGATTGCTCGGGATGGCGGGTGCGAAGATGGTCGAGATCCACGCGGGAACGTTCCGGATGGGCGCGGAGGGCTTCTACCCCGAGGAGGGTCCCGTCCGCGAGGTCGCGGTCGGCGATTTCGCGATCGATCGCGGACCGGTCACGGTTGCCGAGTTCGCCCGATTCATCGAGGACACCGGCTACGTCACGCTCGCCGAGCGGCCGCCGAGCCCCGACGACTACCCGGATGCGGACCCCTCGCTCCTCGCCCCCGGCTCGGCCGTGTTCCATCCCACGCCCCGTCCTGTGCCGCTCAACGATCCGAGCCAGTGGTGGGCGTACGTACCCGGCGCCGACTGGCGCCACCCCTGGGGGCCGGCCAGCGACAACACCGAGCGGCAAGATCACCCGGTCACGCACGTCGCGTACGAAGACGCCGAGAGCTTCGCTAGATGGGCGGGCAAGGCCCTTCCGACCGAGGCCGAGTGGGAGTACGCGGCGCGCGGAGGTCTCGACGGCGCGACCTTCGCCTGGGGTAACGACGAGCGGCCGGACGGCGAGCCGATGGCGAACCACTGGCAGGGTGACTTCCCCTGGCGGAACAACGGCGCCAAGGGCTGGCGCGGCACGACCCCGGTCGGCCTGTTCACGGTCAACGGCTACGGCCTGTTCGACATGACCGGAAATGTGTGGGAATGGACCTCGGACTACTACTCGGCGCGCGGGGCCGGCTCAGATGCGCCGGCAAGCCCCTGCTGCAAGCCGCCCACGAACCCGCGCGTCGAGACCCCCGACGCCAGCTATGACGTCGGCCAGCCGGGCGCGCACATCCCGCGGCGCGCGATCAAGGGCGGCTCGCACCTGTGCGCCCCGAACTATTGCCTGCGCTACCGGCCCGCCGCGCGACAGCCCGAGGCGATCGACACCTCGACCAGTCACATCGGCTTCCGCTGCGTGATCCGCCCGCCGGCTTAGACGCTCGTCCGCCACATTCCGCTGTGGCTGCGCCGCTGCTGTGGGGCCGGGAGCTGCTTCGGTAGTGTCAGCGATCGATAGAAGGTGATCAGAGCCGATGGTTACGAGGAGCTGCGCAAGGCGATCGTCAGCGGAGAGCTGTTGCCCGGCGAGAGGCTGCTCGAGGAGGACCTGAGCGCGCGTCTCGGCCTCGGCCGGGCAGCGGTGCGGATGGCGCTCGCGCGCCTCGAGCACGACGGGCTCGTCCAGCGCGAGCGTCATCGAGGCGCGCGGGTCAGACGCGTGTCCGAGACCGAGGCGGTGGAGATCCTCGAGGCCCGTGCCGCGCTCGAGGGCCTCGCGGCGCGGCACGCCGCGGTCAACGCCGACGACGCGGCGATCGAACGGTTGCGCGCGATCGTCGCGGAGATGCGCGATCTGCGCGATCGCGGTGACCTGCTCGGGGTGTCGAATGCGAACGCCCGGCCTCCACGGCCTGATCCTCGACGTCTCGGGCCATCGGACCGCCAAGCGCCTGTCGCAGACGCTGAGCTCTCAACTCGTGCGCTTTCAGTACCGCACCGTGCTGCTGCCGGGCCGACCGGAGCACTCGCTCGCCGAGCACACCGAGATCGTCGAGGCGATCGCCGCCCACGATCCGCAGGCGGCGGAAGCGGGCGATGCGGCGCCATCTCTCGCTCGTCGCCGAGGCGCTTCGCAGCCACGGCGGCAGCTAGCGGCTCGTGGCCGAGAGTGTGAGTCAAGGTCCGGGACGTCCTCCGGGAACCTCGCGCCGGGCGGTCAGTCGCACTGCGCTCGAGATGTTCGCCGAGCGGGGGTTCGAAGAGACCACGGTCGACGACGTCGCCGACGCCCTGGGGGTGAGCCGCCGGACGCTGTTTCGCTACTTCGCCTCGAAGAACGACATGGTGTGGGGCGACTTCGACTGGGTGCTCGGGCGCCTGCGCCGGCGCCTGGACGAGACCACGGCGGAAGAGCCGCTGCACGAGGCGCTCCGGCGCGCGGTCGTCGAATCCAACCGCTACGAGGAGGAGCAACTCCCGGAGCTGAGGATCCGGATGCGGCTGATCACCGGCGTGCCGGCGCTCCAGGCGCACTCGACCCTCCGCTACGCGGAATGGCGCGGGGTGATCGCCGAGTTCGTGGCCGGCCGGCTCGATTGTGAGCCCACCGATCTCGTCCCTCAGACCGTCGCGCACGCTGCCCTTGGCACGTCGATGGCCGCGTTCCTGGTGTGGGTCGACGACCCGTCGAGCGATCTGACCGCCAACCTCGACGAGGCGTTCCGGCTGCTCGGCGCCGGCCTGGCGACGCTCGGCGGGGACGGCGCCCGCCGACATGCACAGTACGACAATTGAGCCGCGATCCCGGGGCCGTGCCGAACTACGCATGTGGGGCACGCGCCACACGGCACGGCCATCGCGGCCGCGCTCGAATGTCGCGTTAAGCATCTGGTCCCCGAGGCCGTCCGGCTTAACGGCGACTCGGGTGCGGCGGTCGCCGCGGCCTGAGCGCTCGGAAGTCACGCCCGCGCGCGCACGCGAGCCAGATTCCGGCGCCGCGGGCGGACTCGTCCGCGATCCGCAGCACCGCGTAGCTGAGCGGGTCGAGCCCCGGCCGGTCCTCGATCCAGTCGGCCACGAGCCCGGCGGCGAGCAGCGCGCCGATTCGTCTCGGGAGGCGGTGGCGGCGCCACCGGCATGCGGCAAGCAGCGCGAACGGCGCCCACGGGCCGGCGAGCGCACGGCCGAGCTCGCGTCCCTCCCGCACGGTTACCTGCGCGCTGGCGCGCGTCGCCCACAGGGGCGCGCCGGGCAGTCGCGGCCGGCGACCGTCCGGTGTAGCCGCAGGCCACGCACAGCGGTCAACGCGACCAGCGCGGACCATCGACCGCCGAGCGCGGCAGCCCAGCCGAGCGCCGGCATCGGCGTCACGAACAACGCCGGAACGCGCTCGGGGTGGCGCTCGAGCAGCGGCGCCACCGACTCGTTGTACGCAACCCGCCTCCGGTACCAGGCGATCGGATCGATCCGATCCTCGTGCTCCACGCAGATCCGCGGGTCGTACCTGACCTGCCACCCCGCGTCGTGCAGACGCCAGACGAGATCGACGTCCTCTCCCAGCGTGAGCTCCTCGTCGAAGCCAGGGCCGAGCGCCTCACGCCGCGCCACCATCGCCGCGCTCGGGACGTACCAGACCCAGCTGTACGGGCGCACCAGCGATGGGTCCGCACCCATGTCGAGCGCCGAGTGGCACCGCTCGTACGCGGCGATCCGGCCTGCCCGCGCGCCGGACGAGACGATCCGCGGCGCGACCAGGGCCACCGCCGGGTCGGCCAGGTGGTCGATCAGCACGCCGGGGAAGCCCGCGAAGGGGATGCAGTCGGCGTCCAGGAACGCAACCAGCGGCGTCGTTGCGAGCCTGAGCCCGGTATTGCGGGCGGCGGAGGCGCCCCGGTTCTCCGGGTGACGCACGTAGCGCGCGCCGACGCGATCGGCCACCGCTTCGATTGCCTGGCCGTCACGAGATCCGTCGTCGACCACGATCACGCGCGCTCGGGCGCCGGCGAGCGGCGTCAGACAGCGCGCAAGCTGGTCGGCGCCACCGTAGACCGGGACGACGATCGTGACCTCCCCGACGGCCCGGTCGCGCGGTGGCGGATCGGGCTGGGCGAGCCCCCCGTCGAGCAACCTGCGGGCGAGCAACCGCTCAGCACGCTCCACACCCACTGGCCGCCCAGCCAGCCAGCCTTGAACCGTGCGAGCGCCACGATCCGACAGCGTCATCAGCCGCGGTGGGGAGCCGCCGAGCAGCACCTCGCCGTTCCTGCCCCATCGCAGTCCACGGGAGGGCCGCAGGCGCCACCCCGCCGGGACCGGCACCTCCGTGGGCAGGGTCAAGCGGTCAATCCGCCGTCGAGCGGAATCAGGGCGCCCATCACCGCCGATGCCCCCGGCCCGCACAGCCAGACGATGGCCGCGGCGATCTCGTCCGGCTCGAGAATCCGTCCAGTAAGGTGTTGCGCTCCGAATGCGTCCTGGTGGGGTAGGTCGTACAGCGCGGCGCTGGCCTCGAGCATCGCCCCGCGCGTCGAACCTGGGCATACGGCGTTGGCCGCCACCCCGGTCCCGGCGAGGTCCGCGGCCAGCGCACGAACGTAGCCGACAACCGCCGCCTTGGCGGCCGAGTAGGCGGCAAGCTGCGGCATCGCACGCAGGCCGGCCGCAGAGGCGACCGCCACGAACCGCCCCCGGCCGGCCGTGACCATTCCCGGCAGCGTCGCTTCGGCCAGTCGCCGGACGCCGTGGAGGTTCACGTCGATCAGCGTCGACCATAGCTCCTGGCTCGTCGCCCAGCCCGATCCCCCGGCGATTGCGCCCGCAGCCGCGACCGCGGCGCCTGCGCTTCTGCCGGCCAGCGCGGCCGACAGTCGCGGCGCGAAGTCCTCGGCGGCCACGTCGGCGCCGAGCACGTCGACCTCCGGCGCTCCCGCGCGCCTGCACTGTGTGGCGACGGCGTCGAGGTCGGCGGGCCGAGGCATCGCGTACTCGATACCCGGCTGATCCGCGCACGCGTCGACGAGCAGCAGCGACCATCCCTGCTCGGCGAGCCCGCCGGCGACCGCGGCGCCGATCCCGCGAGCGGCGCCCGTCACCACCGCGAGGCCGGGACTCTCAGACATGGACGGCAACGTCCGACAGCAGCCCGTCGAGCCGGGCGAGACACCCAGCGACCAACTCGTCGAGCAGGCGCCGACCCTCGGACGCACTCGCCCCGGATGGGTCGCCCAGCACGCCATTCGGGCTCACCGGCCGGACGCCATCGCGGCGTAACCGGTCCATCAATTCGGCGATCGGCCGTATCTCGCCGGGCTCGGCCTGCTCGCGGCGGACCGCCGCCGGGTCGATGTGCAGGAGCAGCGACGTCTCGGTCCGACCCGCGTGCGCATCCGCGCCCGCAGGCGCCACCGTGAACGCCGCACACCGCCGTCCCTCGGCCGCGAGCCGCCGCTCCGCCTCCGACACCGCGTCGTGGTTGCCGCCGTGCCCGTTGACGAGCAACACCGCGTCCCAGTGCCGCGACGCGTCCCGGCCGAGTTCGACCAGCACGTCCGCGAGCGCGGCGGTGCCGATCGACAACGTCCCCGGAAACGCGGCGTGCTCGCCGCTCGAGCCGAACGCGATCGGCGGCGCCACCGCAACCCCGGGGCGACGCGCCGCGACCACGCCGGCGACGTGACACCGCGATCCGGGTGTCGGTGTCGAGCGGCAGGTGCGGCCCGTGCTGCTCAAGCGAGCCCAGCGGCACGATCACCGCACGCCGCGGAGCGTCATCAACCTGAACCCAATTCAAGTCAGCGAGATTTGTCACAGGGTGCTAAATTATCGCGCCCGATCGCCCGCGGAGAGGAGCACCCGCCATGAGCGCCACGCCAGAGCAGCTCGAGAAGACGGCCGCCGAACCCGAGACCGACGAGGAGACTGCGACCCAGCCCGCCGACGAGGAGCTCGTGGTCGAGGACCTGCTGGTCGAGGATGTCTCGATCGACGGCATGTGCGGCGTGTACTAGAGCCGCGCCGTGACTTCCGCCGAGCTCAAGCGGGCCGCGGGTCTGGATCCCGAGGTTGAGCTGCGGCCCGAGCGCTTCGGCGCCCTGGCCTACCACTTCGGCACGCGGCGGCTGTCGGTCGTGCGCCGTCGGGGCGACGGCGCACGCGCGTTGACCGACGAGCTCGAAACCGGCCTCGACGCGCCGATCTGCCTGACCTGGGAGCTCACGTACGCGTGCAACCTCGCGTGTGTTCACTGCCTGTCGAGCTCGGGCCGGCGCGACCCGCGCGAGCTCACCACCGCCGAGTGCATGGCAGTGATCGACGAGCTCGAGCGCATGCAGGTGTTCTACGTCAACATCGGCGGCGGCGAGCCGACGGTCAGGCGCGACTTCTGGGAGCTGCTCGACTACGCCGTCGCGCACCACGTCGGGGTCAAGTTCTCGACCAACGGCTCGCGGATCACGCCCGAGATCGCGGACCGGATCGCGGGCGATGGACTACGTCGACGTCCAGGTGTCGCTCGACGGAGCCACCGCTTCGGTCAACGACAGGGTCCGCGGGCCTGGGTCGTACGCCACCGCGATCCGCGCCATGGGGAACCTCGCAAGAGCCGGGTTCGCCGAGTTCAAGTTGTCGGTCGTGGTCACGCGCGAGAACGTGCGCTCAGCTCGACGCGTTCAAGGCGCTCGCCGATCGTTACAACGCTCAGCTGCGGCTGACGAGGCTCCGGCCTTCCGGGCGCGGCGCCGACGTTTGGGATGACCTTCACCCGACCGCCTCGCAGCAACGCGAGCTGTACGAGTGGCTGCTCGCGCACGGTGAGAGCGTGCTGACCGGTGACTCGTTCTTCCACCTCGGCGGCTACGGCGAGGCGCTGCCGGGCTTGAACCTGTGCGGCGCCGGACGGGTGGTGTGCCTGATCGATCCGATCGGCGACGTGTACGCGTGCCCGTTCGTGATCCACGACCAGTTCCGCGCGGGGAACGTCCGCGAGCCGGGTGGATTTGCGCGCGTGTGGCGCGAGTCCGACCTGTTCATCGAGCTCCGCGAACCGCAGCATGCCGGCGCGTGCTCGAGCTGCGGGCTGTTCGACAAGTGCCGTGGCGGGTGCATGGCCGCGAAGTTCTTCACGGGGCTCCCGCTGGCCGGACCCGATCCGGAATGCGTGCTCGGCCACGGGGAACGCGCGCTGGCGTCTCGCGGCGCGCGGCCGATTCCGCGGCCATCCGTCGACATGTCGAAGAAGCGCGTCCCGGCGCGGGCGTGCAACGAGAGCCCCCTCGACCAGTGAAGAACGTCTGGTTCGAGTCGGTGGCCGTGGCCCAGCGCCGGGCCAAGCGGCGCCTGCCGAGGTCCGTGTACTCAGCGCTGATCGCTGGCTCGGAGGCGGGGCATAACGCTCGCCGACAACCTCGCGGCGTTCGGCGAGCTCGGATTCGCGCCGCACGTTGCGGATCTGCCCGCCCGCGCGGTACATGACCACAACCGTGATGGGACAGACGATCTCGCTGCCCGTGCTGATCTCGCCGACCGGCGTGCAGTCGGTGCACCCCGACGGCGAGATCGCGGTCGCGCGCGCGGCGGCGGCACGCGGGACTGCGATCGGGCTGAGTTCGTTCGCGTCCAAGCCGGTCGAGGAGGTCGTCGCGGCCAACCCGCAGACGTTCTTCCAGATCTACTGGTGCGGCTCGCGCGAACGGATCGCCGCGCGGGTGGAGCGCGCCCGCGCCGCTGGCGCGCGTCGGGATGATCGTCACGCTCGACTGGACGTTCTCACACAGCCGCGACTGGGGCAGTCCGTGGATCCCCGACAAGATCGATCTCAAGGCGATGCTCCGGCTCGCGCCCGAGGTACTCGCCCGGCCCCGCGTGGCTCGCGGACTGGGCCCGTGCCGGCACCCTGCCGGACCTGACCGTCCCGAACCTCACGGCACCGGGCGAGCCGCTGCTGACGTTCTTCGGCGCCTACGGCGAGTGGATGCAGACCCCGCCCCCCACCTGGGAGGACCTGCGCTGGTTGCGCGAGCAGTGGGACGGGCCGTTCATGCTCAAGGGGATCAGCCGCGTCGATGACGCCCGGCGCGCCCTCGACGCCGGCTTTACCGCGATCTCGGTCTCGAACCACGGCGGGAACAACCTCGACAGCACACCCGCGTCGATCCGGACCCTTCCGGCGATCGCGGAAGCCGTCGGCGATCAGATCGAGGTCCTGCTCGACGGCGGCGTCCGCCGCGGTGGCGACGTCGTCAAGGCGCTCGCGCTCGGCGCCCGCGCGGTGATGATCGGCCGGGCGTACCTGTGGGGACTCGCGGCCGCTGGCCAGCCCGGCGTGGAGAACGTGCTCGACATCATGCGCAACGGAATCGATTCGGCGCTGCTCGGGCTCGGCCACGCGAACACTGACGACCTGACCCCCGACGACATCATCATCCCGCCCGGATTCGCCCGTCGCCTCGGCGTCCCCGCCGAGCCGGCGGTCAGCAGCCTTCGTGAATGACCACGCCGCGGATGTTCTTCCCCGCCAGCAGGTCGCGGTAGCCGTCGTTGACCTGCTCGAGCGAGTAGCGCTGGGTGATGATCTCGTCGACCTTCAGGTGCCCGGACTTGTAGAGCCCGAGCAAGTTCGGCATCTCGAAGATCGGGTTCGATCCGCCGGCGAGCGACCCCTGGATGCGCTTGTGGAAGCCGACCATCGGCGACCCGGTCAGGCTGATCGACTTCTCGTCCGCGCGGCTGACCGAGGTCACGACGACGCGCCCGGCCTTACCGATCAGGCTGACCGCGTCGACGGTCGTCTGCGGCTCGAGCACGCCGACGGTGATCACCGCGAGGTCCGCCATCTGGCCGTGCGTGCGCGCGAACAGGATGTCGCTCGCCTCGTCGACCGTGGTCGCGGTATGGGTCGCGCCGAGGCGGCCGGCCATCTCGAGCTTGAACGGGTTCGGGTCGATCGCGAGCACGGTAGTGGCGCCGGCGTAACGGGCGCCCTGGACGGCGTTGATGCCGACGCCGCCGACGCCGAAGATCACCACGGCCTCCCCCGCCTTCGTCTCGCCGGCGCGGACCGCCGAGCACCATCCGGTCGTCACGCCGCACCCGACCAGGCAGGCGACCTCGAACGGGACGTCCTTGTCGATGCGCACGCACGAGTACTCCGACACGACGGTGTGGTCGGAGAACGTGCCGAGCGCGCAGAACCCGCCGTAGTCCTCGCCGCCCTTGTGGAAGCGGAACGTCTCGTCCTGGAGGCACCCTACGCCGGCGTATAGGCCGCGATCGCACAGGTTCTGGTGTCCGGTCGAGCAGTAGCGGCACTTACCGCACGCCGGGATGTACGACGTCACGACGTGATCTCCGGGCGCCACGCGGGTGACGCCGGCGCCGACCGCTTCGACGATGCCGGCGCCCTCGTGCCCGCCGACGAGCGGGAAGCGAATGTGGCTGCCGCCCTCGCGCCGGATGTGCTCGTCGGAGTGGCACAGCCCCGCCGCCTTGTAGCGGATCAGCACCTCGAACTCCTTCGGCTCGTCGAGATCGAGTTCGGTGATCTCCCAGTCGGTACCGGGCTGGTGCAGCACGGCCGCTCGCGTCGTCATGCTCGCCATCGGTTCTCTCCCCTCAGTACCACTTGGTTTATGCGACCTGCGGGACCACCTCGGCGCCGATCAGGCGCAGGTGATCGAGGTCGTCGATGTCGAAGATGTGCAGGTAGACGGTTTCGCAGCCTTCGCCGGTCAGCCGCTCGAGCGCGGCGATCAGATCCGATGGCGTGCCCACGACGCCATTCGCCAGCATGCGTGCGCCCGGCGCCCCGAGACGCTCGAGCCGCTGCTCGGCCTCCTCCTTGGTGGTACCGCAGATCGCCTGCATGGTCGCGGACATCCGCAGCGTCGCCGGGTCGCGGCCGATCTTCTCGCACACGCTGCGCACGTTGGCGAAGCGCTCGGCGCAGCCGTGGCCGGCGCCGCTGTTGAACTCGTCCGCGTACCTGGCTGCCATCAGCGGAGTCCGGCGCGGACCGGTTCCGCCGATCACTATCTCGGGGCGCGGCTTCTGCACGAGCACAGGGAAGTTGCGGGACTCCTCCAACTGCCAGAACTTGCCCTCGAAGCTGAACGCTTCGCCCTCCGGTGTCGTCCACAGCCCGTTGATGATCTGCATCTCCTCGTCGAGCCGGTCGAAGCGTTCGCCGATCGGGGGGAACGGGATGCCGAACGCCTTGTGCTCGCGTTCGTACCAGCCGGTGCCGATCCCCAGGACCACTCGGCCACCGGACATCTGGTCGACGGTCGCAACCGCGTTGGCCACGACGCCCGGGTGGCGGAATGTGCCCGCGGTCATCAGCGTTCCGAGCTTGATCCGGCTGGTCTCGAGCGCCACGCCCGCGAGCGTCGTCCACGAGTCGGTCGGCCGGTACTCCGGGTCGGTCGAGTCGATCCCGAGGTAGTGGTCGCCGCGGAAGAACGCGTCGAACCCGGCTTCCTCGGAGACCTTGGCCATCGCCACGACGCGGTCGTACGTCGCGCCGTGATGCGGCTCCATCAGCACTCTGACTTTCACACCGCCTCCTCATCCGGACGTGGCAACGGGAACGGCGCCGGCCCGCCTCCGTCGAGGACGAGCACCTGGCCGGTTACGAACTCGGCGCCGTCGCTTGCCAGGTAGCGCGCGGCGGCCGCGACGTCGTCGGGCCGGCCGACCCGGCCGACCGGCAGGCGGCGCCCGCGCTGCTCCATCTCGGCGCGGACGTCGAGGTCGGGGTCGAGGCTCAGGACCGATCGGCTCGTGTCGAGCGCTCCTGGCGCGATCGCGTTGACGGTGATCCCCCACGCCGCCACGTCCATCGACAGGGCCCGCGTCAGCCCGATGATCCCCGCCTTCGACGCCGAGTACGGGGTCGAGCGCGGGGCGGCGATCACGCCCGCCATCGAGGAGACGTTGATGATCCGCCCCCACCGGTTCCGGCGCATCGCCGGCACGGCCGCGCGGCACATCAGCCAGGTGCCGCGCAGGTTGATGCGGAGCACGTCGTCGAACACGTCGATCGGGATCTCGTCGATCACGTCGCGATCGAGTCCCTGCGGCGCCGCGGCGTTGTTGACGAGGATGTCGAGCCGGTCGAACCGCTCGAGCGCCGCCGCCACCATCGCTTCGGCGTCGTGTTCGTCGCCGATGTCGCCGAGCGCCGAGATCGCGGTCCCGCCAGCCGACTCGATCTGCGCCACCAGCGTGTCCAGCCCGCGCCACGACTCCGGCTGCCCCGACCCGACGATCTCCTGGCGGCGGTTGAGAACACCGGTCGGCCGGCGATCGGCGACGACCACCGCGATGCCGTCGGCGGCGAGCGCGCGGGCGACGGCCTGACCGCTGCCGTCGGGCTTGCCGCAACCGGTGATCAGCGCGACCCGGTCGCTCATGTCTTCGTCCCCACCGGCATGCGCGTCACGCCGGGGTAGGGCATCCGCGGCGCGCCGCCGCCGTCGACGGCGAGCACCTGACCCGAGATCCAGCGCGCCTGGTCGGACGCGAGGAACAGCACGGCGGCGGCCGCGTCCCAGCAATCGCCCTCGGTCTGTAGCGCCACCATCTTGCGCCGCGGCTCGCGCGCCTCGGGCGGCAGGTTCTCGGCGACGCCGGCTGTCCACAGCGCGCCCAACTCGACCGCGTTGATCCGGATCCCGCGCTCGGCGAGCAGGTACGCGCCGCCACCGGTCAGCGACTCGAGCGCCGCCTTGCCCAACCCGTAGACCGTTCCGGCCCGCCTGGCCGCGACCGAGGTGACGTTGACGATCGCTCCCCCGTTCGGCATGACCGGCGCCGCGTGGCGCGTCATCAGCCATGCGGTCTTCAGGTTCAGCGCGAGCAGCTCGTCGAACCGGGCCGGCTCGACGTCCCACAGTTCGGCCGCGCTCCAGGCGGCGACGTTGTTGACGAGTGTGTCGAGCCCGCCGAGCGCGTCACGCGCTTCGCCCACTGCCCGCGCACAGTCCGCGTCGCTCGTGACGTCGGCGATCACCGGGATCGCGGTGCCGCCGCACGCCCGGATCTGCGCCACCGTGCGCTCCGCGGCCGCCGGCTCACGGTCGAGCACGGCCACGCCCGCGCCGTGGCGGGCGAGCAACCGCGACACCGCCCAGCCGATCGTCCCCGGTCCGCCCTCCCGGCCGCCGCCTCCGGTGACGAGCGCCGTGCGGCCGGTCATCCACTCCGCGGTCAGCGGCGCGTCGACGTCGACTCTCATTCTGGGTAGTGGAGGTCGATCACGTCGGCCGGGACGGCGAGCGACTTGCCGAGGATCGCGCGCATGACGTCGGGCGGGGCTAGACAGTCCTCGCACGCCTCGGGCGTCGCGACGATGTCGACGACGACGCGCTCGCCCTCCTCGCGCGCCTCGAGCCCGTAGCCGTCGGCGGCGAGCATCGTCCGCATCTCGTTCAGCCCCTGCTCGCTGTACATCTCAACCTCCGTTCCCGGCCGCCACCGCAGCGCTGGCTTGTTCGATTTCCACCGATGAGTTCGACCACTCGCCGAACACGCGGAACACCATCGAGATCGCCGCGTTGCGCGCGCCGGCGACGACGATCGGGACCGAGGCGCGGCTCGGGAGGAACGGCGTGAACGTGTCCCCCGGCACGCGTTCTTCGTCTGAGGCGGAGCGACCGCCGAACCCGCCCTCCGACACCCCGTCCTTGCCGACGCGCCGCAGATCGGCCTCGATCCGGCCGCAGTGCTCGACCAGCCAGTCCTTCACGTCGGCTTTGGAGAAACCGGCGTCCGCGAGCATCTGGGCGTGCTCGGGGCAGAA
This sequence comes from uncultured Solirubrobacterales bacterium, assembly GCA_963755525.1. GTDB lineage: Bacteria > Actinomycetota > Thermoleophilia > Solirubrobacterales > Solirubrobacteraceae > Palsa-465. The sequence continues at coordinate 51,397 of CAVWKC010000038.1, forward strand.
CACGATCCCGGCCGACTGCGCGCGGAAGATCATCACGCCGGTCCGCGAGATCGTGTCGGCGAAATCGTTCAGCAGATGCTCGGGGTTCTGGGTGTGGCGGTTGTCGACAAACTCGTACGTGCGCGTCAGCGTGCACGACACGGCGTTCGCGCCCGGCTCGAGCCCCATCTCCGTTGCCAGCGGCTCCCACGGGCTCTCCTCCTCGTTCTCCCCGAAGCAGATCGCCCACCGCCCCGGGATCCCCTGGGTGGTCTGGTCGAACACGTGCGGGACCACGCCGAACGCGTTGCGCAGCATCAGCCCGAGCGCGCGCGGAATCGTGGCGTTGGGTCGAAAGCCCGCCGCGAAGTTCCCGCCCGTGCTGTTGATGCCGAGCTCGCCCCGGATCGGACCGTTGATCACGATCAGCGGCGCCGGGCCCGCTCGTCGACTGCCAGCCGCCGCCCTTGGCGGCGCGGTCGCGCATCACCGCGTCCCACGCTGCGAGCACGATCGGGAAGTACTCGGGCAGGCAGCCCGCCATCGCCGCGTTGATCGCCGCGGTCTGGACCGTGCACTCGCGCCCGAGGTGCTCCATTCGCCACAGCACCTCGTCGGGTGATCGGCCAGTCCGGGCGAGGAACTGGTCGAGCAGCGCCTGCGAGACGGGAACCACCGGCAGTCCGTCGGTCCAGCCCTGCTCGTAGCAGTACTCGATCGCATCGCGGGCGACGTCGGGATCCGGTTCGCGAGCCATCAACCGCCGTTCCCCGTAAGCAGCGTCATGACCTCGGCCGCAACCGCCTCGGCGCGCTCGCGCACCTGCGCCGGCGTGAGGCCCGCCACCGGATGCGGCGTGGTCAGATAGCGGTACCCGGGGGCACCTTGAATTTCGGCCATCGCATCGCCAGTGGCCCTGAATGCGTCCGAGCAGATCACCGCTGCGGGTGTGCCGTGACGCTCGAACAGAATTCCGTCGGCGACCGCCGACGCGCTACACGAGCCTCAATCGCCAATGCCGATCACCACCAGGTCCGACTCCGAGCTCAGCTGGTCGATCAACTCCTGCGGCGCCGGTTGGGCGAAGTTCTCCTTGCGGCGCAGCCTCGCCTCGCCCGCGCCGTAGCGCTCGCGCAGGATGTCCGCCACTTCCTGGTCAGGAACAGGCTCGCGTTCTGCTTGCCGTTCTCGAGCAGCCCGACGGTCGCGCCCCTGAACTCCCCCCGCCGTGGCGCGAGGGTCAGACCGACGCTAGTCGTTTTACCGGACAATCCGGTCGGGTCCAAAATCGCGCTCATATCGCCTCCTCAACAGTCGCTTGGGAAGAAACTGGGTCTATAGGGGGTGAAACTTCCCAAGCGGCTCACTAGTGGTCATGGATCAACACGCCGCGGATGTTGCGACCCGCGAGCATGTCCTCGTAGCCCTGGTTGATGTTGTCGAGCGTGTACCGGTTCGTGATCAGCTCGTCGAGCTTGAGGTCGCCGTTCTTGTAGAGCCCGAGCAGGCGCGGCATGTCGTACAGCGGGTTCGCGCCACCGAACAGCGAGCCCTGGATGTTCTTGTGGAAGCCGGTGACCGGCGAGCCGTGGATCGCGATCGTGTCACCCTCGCCACCGACGGCGGTGACCACGACGCTGCCGCCCTTGCCGATCATCTCGACCGCGTTGCGGAGCACCTCGGGATGCATGACCCCGACCGTGATCACAGCGTGGTCGGCCATCTGCCCGTTGGTCAGTTCCCACACCTTCTGCTTGGCCTCCTCGGGATCGCCGGTGGTGAACGTGGCGCCGAACTTGCCCGCCATCTCCTGCTTGTACGGGTTCGGGTCGACCGCGATCACGTTCTTGGCGCCGGCGTACGCGGCGCCCTGGACCGCGTTCATGCCGACGCCGCCGGTGCCGAAGATCACAACGGTCTCCCCCGCGCGTGTCCCGGCGGCGTACACCGCCGATCCCCATCCGGTCGTCACGCCGCACGCCACCAGCGCCGCGATCTCGAACGGCAGATCCTCGTCGATCGGGACGCACGAGTTCTCCGGGATCACCATCCACTGGGAGAACGTCCCGAGCACGCACATCCCGCCGACGTCCTCGCCGTTCTCGTGGAAGCGGAACGTGCCGTCGAGGAACATCCCCGTGCCGGCGTTCAACCCGTCGTCGCACATGTTCTGGTGACCGGTCGAGCAGTAGCGGCAGTGACCGCACACCGGGATCCACGAGGTGCAGATGTGGTCGCCCTCCTGCACCCGCGTCACCGACGGGCCGACTTTCTCGACGACGCCGGCCCCCTCGTGCCCGCCGACCATCGGGTACCGGTACGGGCCGCCCTCGCGCACGTGCTCGTCGGAGTGACACAGCCCGCAGGCCATCACCCGGACGAGCACCTCGTGCGCCTTGGGCTCGTCGAGATCGAGCTCGGTCACCTCCCAGGCCTGGCCGGCACCTCGGACGATTGCGGCGCGTGTTTTCACTGTGTCACTCCTGTTTTAGTCGAACTGGCCACCCCTGCGCCCGTGAGCTGCGGCGCCTCAATGCCCAGGAAGCGGAACGTGTTGTGCCAGGTGATGTCGTCGAGCGCGTCAGCCGGCAGGTCGAGCGACCGCAACGTCCGCGCGCACGGGTCCTCTCGCGGCATCGCCGGGAAGTCAGAGCCGACCAGCACCTGCCGATGCCCAACCAACTCGATCAGGAAGCGGAGCGCCCGCCGGTCGAACACGAGCCCGTCGTAGTAGAAGCGCCGGGTGAGCTCCGCCGGCGAGATCCCCTCGGGCTCGGCAACCGGAGGTTCCTCGTTCCAAGTCTTACCCCAGAAGCACATCGCTCGCGGGAGCATCATCGGGAAGCCGCCGGCGCCGTGACTGAAGGCCAGGCGCAGGCGCGGGTGGCGCTCGGCGAGGCCGCTGGTGATGATCCCCGCGCAGGCCAGCAGCGCGTCGGCGCCAACCGCGAACGCAGCAATCGGGATCAGCCCAGCCGGGAGCCGCTCGCCGAAGTCGGTCGGCATCGCATGGATGAAGATCGGCATCTCGAGCCGCTCCGCCTCGGCCCAGAACTCGTCGAACTCGGATCCGTGGAGCGCGCGCCCGGCCACGTTGGAGGCGATCTCGACGGCGACAAGCCCGGCATCCTGCACGCGCGCGAGCTCCGCACACGCCAGCTCCGGCGCCTGCATCGGCACCATCCCCATCCCGAGAAGCCGCCGACGGTCGGCGCCACAGAGCGACGCGGTGAACTCATTCACCCGCCGCGAGAGCTCGAGCCCCTCGGGGCCGGACAGCGCGTAGTCGAGCAACGGCGGCATCGGCGAGACGACCTCGGCGTCGACGCCACTGCGCTCCTGCTCCTCGAGCCGGCGCTCGGCCGAGTAGAACGCGTCGATCGCCTTGAACTGCATCCCGCGGTCGTTCTCGAGCAGCCGCGCGTGCTCGTCCCCCGCGCACGGTCCGATCCGCGGCCCGCGGTGGTCCGCCGACGCGCCGACCGCTTCCAAAGCCACCCGGGATCACGTGGGCGTGCATGTCAACGAGCATTGGCTGCCTCCTCTCCGCTCCCGGCGGCGGCGGCCATTGCCGACCCGCCGCCCGGGGTCACGCAGGTGTGAATCGCGTCCCCATCGGCGAGCGCCTGGATCGCGGCCTCGGTGTCGGCCAGCTCGAACGTCCCCGAGGCCATCCTCTCGAGCGGGAAGCGCCCGGATTCGATGATCCGGATCGCCTCGATATACGCGTCTGCGTTGACGCCGAACGCGCCGCGGACCGTCAACCCCTTGTTGATCAGGCGGTCGGTCACAACCTCGATCTGCTTACCGCCCTTCAAACCCGCGAGCACGATCCGACCGCTGTGCCGCACGGCCTCGATCGCATCGAGAACCGGCTGCGAGGCGATCGGCGTGAGCTCGAGCACCACGTCGGCCATCGCGCCGCCCGTGATCTCGGTCACCCGCTCCACCACATCCTCGGAATCGACGTTGATCGTGTGGTCTGCCCCGAATTCCCGCGCGAGCGCCAGTTTGTGCGAATCGCGCGACAGGCCGGTCACGATGATCGTCCCGGCACCCCGGGCCCGCGCCGCGATCACCGACGTGAGCCCGCGCTGGCCGGGGCCAAGGATCAGCACGGTCTCCCCGAGCCCTACCTCGCCGAGGAACGCGGCCCACCGCACGCCGGCGCCGAGCGGGTTGAACATCACCGCGATCTCGGGCGGGATGTCGCTCCGCATCTTGTGCAGGATCGCCCATGGGTGCAGGTACAGGTACTCCGCGAACCCGCCCCACAAGGAAGGCGAGCGCGACAGCGGTGTCATCCCGTAGGCGCCGTCGCGGTTCGGGCACGACATGTAGCGACCGGTCAGGCAGTAATCACACGCTCGGCACGGCCGGAGGATCTCCACAGCCACCCGATCCCCCACGGAAACGCCCCACCGCTCGGCAGCCCTTTCCCCCACCTCTTCGATAACACCCAGCGGCTCGTGCCCCGGGATCAGCGGGAACATCCCCGGCCGCACCAGATGGCCACGGTACTGCTCGACGTCGGACCCGCACACGCCGCAGGCTTCGACCCGCAGCAGTCCCTCGTCGGGACCGATGACCGGCCGCGGGAACTCCCGGATCTCGTACGCCAACGGTCCAGTCTGGACCGCGGCTCTCACGACCTCCGATGAAGACATCAGAAACCTCCCGCCATCGTCTCATCCTCATACAGGGGAATCAGCGGCACCGGCTCGGCCTTCTCCGCCGGCGGCGTGTACCCCCAATACTTGGCCCGCGCCCCGCCGTCGATCACGAAATCGCAGCCGGTGATCAGCCGCGCGTAGTCCGAGCACAGCCACGCGACGCAGTGGCCGATGTCGGTCGGCGTCGACGGCTCCATCGGCATGTTGCCGCGCACGTCGATCTTCCCGGTGTCGCGCCACCACGACGGGTGGTCGCCGGAGCGGCTCCGGACGAACGCGCATAACCGCCGCACTCCCGGAACGACTCCAGCAGCTCCGGGTTGTCCGGCCGCGGCGCCGTCGGCGAGTACGAGTTCACGCGGATCCCGTACGGCGCAAGGTCCATCGCGGCGGCGCGCGTGAAGTTGGCGAGACCGCCCTTGTGGAACGCGTACGCGATCACGCCGGCGCATCCCTGCCAGGCGTTCGAGGACAGGATGTTGATGATCGAGCCCTTGATCTCGCGCTCGATCATCGAGATCGCCACGTGCTTGGTGTTGAGGAACGTGCCGGCGCCGGCAACGGCGACCGCGCGGTTCCAGAACTCGAGGCTCTCCTCGAGCACGCCGCGGCCGCCAAGCACGGCGGCGTTGTTGATCAGGATGTCGATCCGCCCCCATGCGTCGAGCACCTCACGGACGCAGCGCACGACGTCGTCCTCGGAGCTCACGTCCCCGACGACGGCGAGAGCCGAACCGCCGTGACGCGAGATCCGCGCGACCGAAGCCGCCGCGGCGTCCGCGGAAACGTCGTTGCACGCGACAGAAGCGCCGTACCGGGACAGCGCCAGCGCGATCCCGCTGCCGATGTTCGGACCCGCGCCCGTCACGAGGGCGACCTTGCCTTCAAGCGAAACGTCCACGGAGCCTCAAACCCGCCCGTCGATGATCACGCTCTTGACCTGGGTGTAGTCGAGGATCGATTCGGCGCTCACCGTCCGGCCGAACCCGCTCGACTTGTATCCGCCGAACGGCGCCCCGATCACGCCGCCCGACCACAGCGTGTTGATCGACACCTGCCCGGCCTCGATCCGGCGCGCCAGGCGCACCGCACGACCCACGTCGCGCGTCCACACGGAAGCGACGAGCCCGTACCGCGTCCCGTTCGCTATCGAAAGCGCCTCCTCTTCATCGGAAGAGCTCAACACGGACAGCACAGGGCCGAAGATCTCCTCCTGAGCGATCCGCATCTCCGGCCGCACCTCGTCGAAGATCGTCGGCTCGACGAAGAAGCCGCGGTCGTACACGTCGCCTTCCGGCTTGCCGCCCCCGACGACCACCCGCGCCCCCTCGGAGCGCCCGCTGTCGAGATACCCGAGCACGCGCTTCTCTTGCTTGGCGCTGATCAGCGGACCCATGTCGACGTCCTCGTACCACGGCCCGACCCGCACGTGCTTGAACGCGTCCGCCAACCCGGAGACCACTTCCTCCCGGATCGAGGAGTCGACCACGACGCGCGACCCCGCGGCGCAGATCTGCCCGGTATTCAGCGTGATGCTCCGCGCGATCGTCGGGATGGCCTTATCCAGCGGCGCGTCGCGCAGCACCACCTGCGGCGACTTACCGCCAAGCTCGAGATGCAGCGGGATCAGGTGCCGCGCGCACGCCTCCATCACGCGTCGGCCGGTCTCCGGGGACCCGGTGAAGCTCATGCGACGCACGCCGGGGTGACCGGCCAGTGACTCTCCCGCTTCAGCACCAAATCCGGTGACCACGTTGATCACCCCGGGCGGAATTCCCGCCTCATGCGCCAGCTTGACCAGCAGTAGGCAGGTCAAAGGCGCGTCTTCGGCCGGCTTGATCACGATCGTGTTCCCCATCGCGATCGCCGGACCCGCGTCGTTGACCGTGTTCGGCCCCGGCGCGTTCCACGGGATGATGCTCCCGCACACGCCAAACGGCTCGCGCAACGTCATCCCGATCACGTCCGGGAACATGCTTGGCAACGTCGACCCGGTGGCCTTGTCGGCGAGCCCGGCGGTGAACGTCAGGATTCCCGCCATCGGCCCGCCCGCCCCGGGTGGTCCCCACTTCGGCCGGCCGACCTCGAGACGCTCGAGCAGATCAATCTCGGAGGCGTGCTCCCGACACAAAGAAGCCCAGTCGAGCAGCAACTGCCCCCTTCGGCTCGGACTCAGATCCCGCCATGCGGGAAAGGCATCCGACGCGGCCGCCACGGCATCGGCCACGTCGTCCGGGCCCCCGCGCGGTACGTTCGCCAAGGTCTCGCCCGTGGCGGGGTTGATCACCGGAATCGTGTCGCCGCCACGAGCGGGCACCCACTCACCCCCGATCAGCTGGGTGCCGTCGCGAAACAGTGACTCAATCTCAAGAGTGTCGGTTGGGTGCTGCAGCGTCATGTGCTCCTCCTGCCATTGCCGGCGCCGGCGCGTCGTGAGAAACCGGGAAGTGACACGCGGCGAGATGACCCTCGGCCAGCCTGCGCAACGGCGGCTCCTCGGCCGCACAGACGTCCTGTGCGTGGGGACACCGAGTGCGGAAGCGGCAACCCGAAGGCGGATCGATCGGCGAGGGCGGCTCACCGTGAATCGTATTCGTCACGGGCGCGCGCACCGCCGTCGGATCCGGGTTCGGGATCGACGCCAGCAGCGCGACCGTATACGGGTGCAGCGGCTCTCGATACAGCGACTCGGCCGGGCCGATCTCGACCAGCTTGCCCAGGTACATGACCGCGACTCGATCGGAAACCTGCTTGACGAGCGCAAGATCGTGCGCGATGAACAGATACGTCAGCGACATCTCGGCGCGCAGGCGCTCGAGTAGGTTCAGCACCTGCGCCCGGATAAGCACGTCCAGCGACGAGACCGCCTCGTCGTAGATGATCAACGCCGGGTCGAGCGCGAGCGCACGCGCGATCGCGACCCGTTGCGCCTGACCGCCCGACAGTGATCGCGGCCGGCGGTCGGCGTAGCGCGCCGGATCGAGACCGACCCGATCGAGCGCCTCGTTGACCTGGCGCCGGCGCTCGCCTCGCGCCGCCGTCCGGAACGCGATCAGCGGCTCCTCGACGATCCGCGTCACCGACCACTTCGGATCAAGCGAACCAAACGGGTCCTGGAACACCATCTGCATCTGGCGCCGCGCCTGCAGCAACTGCTTCCCGCGCAGGTTGACGAGATCGACCCCCTCGAACAGCACCTCGCCGGACTTGGGACGTGGCGCCTGCAAGATCGCGCGCGCGAGCGTCGACTTTCCCGAGCCGGTCTCGCCGACCAGGCCCAGCGTCTCGCCTTTCGCCAGCGTGAACGAGACGTCGGACACGGCTTGAACGATGCCGCTCTTGACTCCGCCCTGGGCCCGGACCTCGAACTCTTGCACGAGGTTGCGTACGTCAAGCAGGGGGCCATCGCTCATCGCGCCACCCCGTCGGCACATGGATGCCAGCACGCCCACTGATGGTCGGGCTCGTGCTCCTCGAACGCCGGCACGTGCTGGCGGCATTGATCGGTGGCGCTCGGGCAACGCGGCGTGAACGGACACCCGGGTTCGCGCAACGCCAGGTTGGGCGGCTGGCCCGGCACGGCGGCGAGCGGCGCGTGCGACGCGTTCTCGAGTCTCGGGATCGCGTCGAGCAGCGCCCGCGTATACGGCATCCGGACGTGGGCGAACAGCATCTGGGTCGGAGCCCGCTCGACCGCCCGCCCCGCGTACATCACCACCACCTCGTCGGCGAAGCTCGCCGCCAGCCCCAGATCGTGACTGATCATGATCAGCGCCATTCCCAGCCGCAGCTGGAGGTCGCGCAGGAGCTCCATGATCTGCGCCTGAGTCGTCACGTCGAGCGCGGTGGTGGCCTCGTCCGCGATCAACAGCTTCGGCGACGCCGCCAGCGCGATCGCGATCATCACACGCTGGCGCATCCCGCCCGAGAGCTGATGCGGGTACTGCTCGAGTCGCTCCTTCGCGGCCGGCAGACGAACCAGTTCGAGCAGTTCGAGCGCGCGGTCGTGCGCGGCCGCGCGCGAGCTCTTCGCGTGCGTCTGGATCGCCTCCCGGATCTGCCCCCCGATGCGCATCGTCGGATTCAGCGAGCGGGTCGGGTCCTGGAACACCATCGCCACGCCGCGCCCGCGGTGCGAGCGCATCGCCTTCTCCGCCAGCCCGACGATCTCGACGTCGTCGAACCGAATCGACCCGGTGACCTTCGCCGTCGGCGGCAGCAGCCCCATGATCGCGCGCGAGCTCACGGTCTTCCCCGACCCGGACTCTCCGATCACCGCCACCGTCTGCCCGCGGCTCAGCGAGTACGTCAGCCCGTCGACCGCGCGCAGGAGGCGACCGTCGTGGCGAAAGTCGACGCGCAGGTCTGAGACCTCCAGCAGCGACTCGGTCACTGGTTGCTCCAGCGCGCGCGCAGCCCGTCGCCCAGGAGGTTGAAGCAGACGACCGTGATGAACAGGGCGGCGCTCGGCAGCAGCACGTAGCGCGGGTCTGCGGACAGCGTGCTCTGACCCTGGGCGATCATGTTCCCCCAGCTCGGCGCCGGCGGTGGAACTCCGAGGCCGACGAAGCTGAGCGCGCCCTCGAGGATCATCACGATTCCTATACCCAGCAGGCCGAAGCTGATCAACTGGGGCAGGATGTTGGGCGCGATGTGACCGAGCAGCATCCTCGGGAACCGTGTTCCAGACAGGCGCGCCGCGGTGATGAACGTCTGCTCGCGGACGCGCAGCGTGGCCGCGCGCGAAATCCGCGCGAACGCCGGCACGCTGAAGAAGCACAGCGCCCAGATCGTGTGTAGCTCGCTCGGACCAAGACCCTGCGCGATCGCGACGGCCAGAACGAACGCCGGGAACGCGATCACCACGTCGAGGAGCCGCATGATCGTCGCATCGCGCCAGCCGCCGAGGTAGGCGGCGACGGCGCCGAGCAGCCCGCCGAAAATGATGCCGATCGCCTGGACGGCAAACGCGATCTCCAGCGAGGCCCGACCGCCGTACAGAATCCGCGACCACTCGTCGTTGCCGACCGGATCGGTGCCGAGGAAATGGCCGGGCGAGAACGCCGGCAGGCTCGCATTCAGGATGTTCCCGCCGGTGGGTGGCGGCACCGGACCGATGATCGGCCAGATGAAGCACAGGCCGATGATGAACAGCACCAGCGCCGCCGGGATCGTCACCCCGACCGAGCCTCGCCACCGCCCCGCGACCTTCGCCGCCGCGGTTTCGTCGAGCGAGGGCGCGACGCCCGCTACGACGAGATCACTCGGTAGGTCGGCCATACCTGATCCTCGGGTCGAGTATCGAATACAGCACGTCCGCCGCCAGGTTGGCGACGACGACAATCACCGCGAACACGAACACGATGCCCTCGATCACCGGGATGTCGCGGTTGTCGATCGCCTGGAGCAACTCGTGGCCGATGCCCGGAATCCCGAAGATGTCCTCGATCACCACGGTCGCTCCGAGCAGCGTGCCCAAATTCAAAGCCACGACCGTGATCAGGCCGAACAGCGAATTGCGTAGCGCGTGACGGGTGAGCACTCGCCACGGACGCACCCCCTTGGCTCGCGCCGTCACCACGTAGTCCTCTCCCTGCATCTGCTCGAGGAGGTCCGCGCGCAGCAGGCGGGTGTAGAAGCACAACAGGCCGAGACCGATCGACACCGCCGGCAGGATGAGATAGCGGATGTTCTGGCCAAAGCTCTGTCCGGGCGGGACCCAGCCGATCGCGGGAAGGACGTTCAGCTTGACCGCGAACACGTACACCAGTACGAGCGCGAGTACGTACGGGGCAACTGATAGTCCGGCCATGCTGAACACCATCGTGAGCCGGTCGGCGATGCCGTTCGGTTTGCGCGCGGACAGGAGCGCGAGCGGCACCGCCAGCGCCAGCGAGATCAAGAACGCGAACGCCACCAACTCGAACGTCACCGGGAGGTCGGCGCCGAGAATCGAGCCGACGCTCTGACCGCTCGACAGCGAATGACCGAGGTGCCCGGTGAGCGTTCCGTGCAGCCAGTCCCAGTAACGGGTCAGGAACGGCTTGTCGAGGCCGAGCTTGATCTCGAGTTGATGGATCTCGGCCGGGGTCGCCTGGGCGCCGAGTAACTCCTGTGCCGCGTCGCCCGGGAGCGAGTTCATCACCACGAACGAGAGGAACGTCACCCCGAACAACACCGGGATCGCCGTCAGTAAACGACGAATTATGAATCGCAGCGTGGGCGAGCCGGCGAGCCGGCCCGCCCGGCCGGCCCGCGCCGCCAGCGGAGCGCTGAGCGGCGCGGAGGCACTACTCATCGGGCGCTATCCCTGCCGCCCCTGGAGTCACTGTGTGTATGAGACGTCCTGCCACAGCGGCGCGGTGTTCACCACCACCGACGGGATCGATGTTGTCAGCCCGGGCCCCTGCACACCGTGCACCGCGACGTTCCAACTCGCAAGCGGGAACAGGAACGGCCCGTCGGCGTTCTTGGCGATGTACTGCGCGGCCTGCTGGTAGGTCTTGTCGCGGGCCGCCGGATCGACGAGCGCCTGGCCGCCGAGGATCAGCGCGTCGAGCTTCGGATCGTGGACGCCGCTGAACGGCGACGCGGACAGGAACCGGAAGCCGAGGCCCACGCCGGCGGCTGGATCCCACGCCCCCGCCGTCTGCAGCGCCGCCTGCCACTTCTTGGTGTCGAACTGCTGGATCAGCCCGGCGAGGCTGTACAGGTGGATCGAGGTGTTGATCCCCGCCTCCTTCCACAGCGTCTGCAGAGCCTCCATGAAGTTCTGATTGACCGGCGAGGCGAGCGTGAAGAAATTCACATTCAGCCCGCCGATTTGCTTCACCAGCGACTTCGCCTTGGCCAGGTCATACGCCGGGTAGCCGGGCACGTTCGGGTAATAGAACAGGCCGCCGGGCGCGGTGAACCCCTGGACCACCTGGAACTGGTTGCCGAACAGCTTCTGGTCGATGATCGACGCGTCGGTCGCGTAGTAGATCGCCAGCCGCGCGTTGACGTTGTTGAACGGTGGCGCCGTGGTGTTCAGCTGGATGTCATACGGCGACGTCGCCGGCTGCTCGGTCGTCGTGAAGTGCGAGGTGTACGTACTCACGAGCGAGGGGGTCGCCATTCCGTCGTAGGCCTGCGCGCCTCCCGACTGCAGCGCCTCGAGCGCGGACTCGTCGTCGGCGGTGGCCTTGAACGTGAGGTTGTCCAGGTACGGATGCCCCGTCTGCCAATAATCCGGGTTCTTCTTCAGCACGAGCGTGTTGCTGAGCGTGTCGCTGACCACCGTGAACGGACCCGCGCCGACGGGCTTGATCTTGAACGCCTGCTCGCCCATGGTCTTGATCGCCGTCGGCGAGGCGATCCAGTTCAGGTTTGCGACCAGCAGCTGATTCTGGAATGCGCCGTCGGGGGCGGCCAGGGAGAACACGACGGTCGTCGCGTTCGGTGCGGTGATCGACTTCACCGGTGGCAGGATCGGCTTGCACGTACACGGGTTCGCGAGGTCGCGCTTCCAATTGGACACGACAGCCGCCCCATCCAACGGTGTGCCGTCGGAGAACTTGAGGTTCGGCTGCAGTGTGATCGTCCACGTCGTGCCGCCGGCCGACGGCGTCGCGGACGCGGCCAGATCGGGGACCACCTTCCCACCCGCGGCGAGCTGGAACAGCTGGCCGAAGATCGAGTTCATCTGATCCTGGTCGGCGGCGCCGTTGACGTTGGTCGCCGGGTCAAGCCCCGTCGGCCAAGCGCCGGCGTACCCACCCAACTCGAGCACGGTCAGCGACCCGCCCGGCTTCGGCGCTCCCGTCGCCGCCGCCGACGTTGACGTCGACGACGCGGTCGAACTGGACGCCGACGCGGACGAGGTCGACGTCTTCGAACTCGAACTGCCGCACGCACTCGCGACCGCGGCGACCACAAACACACAGGCCGCAATTGCTGCAGGCCTGCTCAAACGGATGGCATGACGCATCCTCGGCTCTCCTCGCTTCGCGCAGCCTACTCGCCGGCGCTCCCTGGGTGCCAGACGCCGCTGGCCCTTGGAGGCAGCGCCGCCGCGATCGTAACACGCTTATCGAGCGATTTTGGGCCGCCCGGCGGCCACCGACTCGATAGTGCATTGAAAGTCAAGTCCGTCGTCGCTCGCAGGCAAATCCGACCCGTAGATGGACCGCCGCGACCCGTCCGATCGCACGCAGGGTCAGGCTTGCGTGCGCCCTCGGTCAAGCACCCTGCGAGCTAAATCAAGGATGATGCGCCAACACTGAGTCCGAGGCACGAGGGAGATATGCAGACGCAAGCAGCAGTCCTGTGGGAATACGGCGGTGACTGGGAGATCGACGAACTGACGCTCGACGACCCCAGAGACGGCGAGGTGCTCGTGCGACTCGCCGCTTCGGGCCTCTGTCATTCGGACGAGCACCTCCGGATCGGCGATCTGCCGATGGAGGCACTTCCGACGATCGGCGGCCACGAGGGCGCCGGCGTGGTCGAGGCCGTCGGACCCGGCGTGCGCGGCGTCGTCGAGGGCGATCACGTCGTGTTGAGCTTCGTTCCCGCATGCGGCAGGTGTCATTGGTGCGCGATTGGACGCGAGAACCTGTGCGACAAGGGCATAGGGATCCAGGTCGGCCTGCAGCAGGACGGCACGAGCCGCCACCATGTGCGGGGCCAGGACGCGCGGCTGATGTGCATGCTCGGGACGTTCTCGTCCCACACTGTCGTACACGAGGATTCGGTGGTCAAGATCGACGAGGACATCCCACTCGACAAGGCCGCGTTGGTTGGCTGCGGGGTAACCACCGGGTTCGGCACCGCGGTCTACGGCGCCGAGGTCCAGCCCGGCGACACGGTCGTCGTACTCGGGATCGGCGGTGTCGGGGCAAACGCGGTGCAGGGAGCGCGGATCGCGGGCGCCACCCGGATCATCGCGATCGACCCCTCGCCGTTCAACCGCGAGCAGGCGGGAAAGTTCGGCGCGACGCACATGTTCGCCTCCGCCGAGGAGGCGCTCGAACCGATCGCGGATATGACCGCGGGGACGATGGCGGAATCGGCGCTGGTGACGGTCGACGTCACGACGGGCAAGGTGCTCGCCGACGCTATCTCGCTCGTCGGAAAGGGGGGCAAGGTCGCGGTGACGGCGCTGGCACCGATGGAGCCGATCAAGATGGATATGCCGATCTTCGAGGTCATCGCGTGGGAGAAACGAATCATCGGCTGCCTCTTCGGCCACGCCAACCCGCGATCGGACATCCCGAAGCTCCTGTCGATGTACCGCGACGGCAAGGTGATGCTGGACGAGCTGGTGACGCGGACATATACGCTGGAGCAGGTCAACGACGGCTACGAGGACATGCGGGCCCACCGCAATATCCGCGGTCTAATCCTCTACGACTAATCCTCGCCCGCCACGAGCCTCGACGATCTCGCCTGGAGCCTTCAGACCGTCCTGCCTTAACGAGTCGTTCACACGATCGTGTGTTAGCCTTGCGCCGCTCGCGCTCGGTCGGGGTAATCCGGCGCGAGTTCTTAGGCGCTCGAAAGGAGCAAACATGCGTGTACGTACCGCGGCGTTGATCGCCGCTACCGCCGTTTCGACCGGAGTGGTGGCCTCCGCGGCGACGGCCGCCTCGGGCCCACCGCCTCCTCCGAAGGCGACGAACGGTCATGTCGTTCAGCTGGTCGCCTCCGGCCTTCACACCCCCACGTCGTTCGCGTTCGGCGGCGGCGCGGTGTTCGAGGGTGACGGCGGGGTCGAGTCGAAGACCGCGCCGCCCAACGGTGGCGTGTTCGTGCTCAAGAACGGCGCGGCCACGGAGATCCCGGGATCGCCCGGATTCGTCGCCGGACTTGCGTGGCACCAGGGCGCCCTGTACGTCAGTGGCGGCTCGATCACGGCCACCGGTCCGAAGTGGCAGCTGTGGAAGTGGAGCGGCTGGAACGGCACGACGTTCGCCAGCCAGAAGGCGATCTACACCGCGCCGAAGAAGTTCCAGGGCTTCAACGGCATCGCGTTCGGTGCCGACGGGCGGCTGTACGTCGGGGTCGACACCGGCCTGCTCGACAACAACGACCACGGGCCGGCGAGCACGTCGCCGTTCCTGTACGACATCCTGTCGTTCAAGTCGAACGGCACGGGCCGGCAGGTGTTCGCGACCGGCATTCGCCAGCCGTGGCAGATGGTGTTCCCGAAGGGCTCGTCGTCCCCGTTCGTATCCGACCTCGGGCAGGACTCGGGCGCCAAGAACCCGCCGGACTTCATCCTGCGGGTTCACAAGGGCGACAACTTCGGGTTCCCCGGCTGCAACTGGACCTCGGGCAGCAACTGCACCGGGTTCGCGAAGCCGTTCGAGCAGTTCGGACCCCACACCGATCTCATGGGCATGGTCATCGCCGGCAAGAGGCTCTACACGACCTCGTTCCTAGGAATCGGCGCCAAAGGCACCGGTGAGGTGCTCACGATGCCGCTCTCCGGCGGCAAGCTGACCCCGCTGGTCAAGGGCTTCCTCGGCCCGACCGTAGGGCTCGGGGGGAACGACGGTTGGCTGTATGTCGGACAGGTCGGGGACGCGACGCACCCCGGCCTCGTCTACCGCGTCAAGCTGTAGGTTCGCTCGCGGCATCCCGGTCCTCCCCGTCGGAGGGCCGGGATGTCCGCACGTACGCGGCACCGGCATCGAGCCGAGCAGCGACCTCGGGCTCGTCGGGAAGGGAGGTGCGGACCTCCTGGGCGAGCAGTTCGAGGCATCGCGCGAGACGGTCGAGCGGAAAATCGCGGGCCGCCAGCACCCTCGCAAGCCACGCCAGTTGCGCGTCGAAGTCGAGATCCACGGTGACGCTCAGGACCGCCCAGTTGAGCAGGTGCTGGCAGTCGTGGCGGCACCACTCCGCGCCGGCGGGCCCGTAGCGCTCGCGCTCGTCGGGAAACTCCGCGTCATACGACGCGCACGTCGCGCGCGCGACCCTGACGAGGTCGATGTTTCGGCCGCGCGGGCTCGTGGCGCTCTCGGGCGGACGCATCCCGCTAGGAGGCGCGACCCGCTTGTTCACCGGGCCACAACCGTGAACGTGTGCAGGTGCTCGAGCGCCTCGAGCTTGATGTCCGATTTCAGCTCCGCGCTGATCCGGCCGTGCGAGACCCGGTGGGCGTCGCTCTTCATGTACTCCTTGAAGCTCTCGCGATCGGTCCAGTGGCTGACCATGATCAGCTCGCCCGCGTCGCGATCGTTCTGCCACACCTCGAGCCCGACGAACCCGTCCGCACCGTCGACGAGGTGAGCGCGGTCGCGGAACGCGGCGACCAACTCGGGCGCACGGTCCGGCGCGACGCGCAGGCGTGACATCGACACGTACACGCCTCAGACGATAGTCGGAGCAAACCTCCCGGCGCTCGGCGAATTTTTCCCGCCCGCGCCGCATGAGCCGAGATTAGGATCCGCTCGTGCGCTCTGGCTTGTGGAACAGAGTCATCGCAGGCTTCCTCGCTGTCGTGGTGTGCGCGGGGGTGGGGATCACGCGGCCCGGCGGCGTTTCCGCCGCCGCCGGCGCGTCGGATTGCGCGTCGCTCGGCCAGGCCGCGAACTTCGCGGTGTTCTCCGGTGGCGACTTCAACGCTTCCGAGGCGTCGGGCACGAGCGTCACTGGGCGGATCGCGGCGGCCGGCAACGTGACCCTCGACGGCGTCTCGATCAACCCGGCGGCCGGCGACTCAAGTCCGACGATCATCGCCGGGGGCAACTTCACCGGCGGCCGGACGACCGGGGCCGGCGGGACGGTCAACGGTGGCGTGACCTACGGGGGCACAGCCAACGTAGCCCAGAACTTCACCGTCAACGGCGGGATCACGAACGCCGCGCCGTCGTTCTCGTTCGACTCCGAGTTCACTTCGCTCAAGGAGCTGAGCGCCTCGCTCGGCAACCTTTCCCAGACGCCGGGCGCGACGGTGTCCCTCGCCTACGGCGCGCTCACGCTGACCGGCACCGCGACCCGCCTGAACGTGTTCACGGTCGACGCCGCCCAGCTCGCCCAGGCCGCCGGGATCGTCATCAACCTGACCCAACCGGGAGCGACCGCCCTGATCAACGTGAACACCGCGACGATCCTCTCGATCGCCCCCATGTACATGAGCCTCTCGGGCAGCGCCACGGCGACCGGAATCATGTGGAACCTACCGCTCGCGACCGGATTCAACGTCACCTTCGGGGTCGCCTGGCAGGGCACGATTCTGGCTCCCAACGCCGACGTGACGGGCCTCAACCATCCGCAGCTGAGCGGGCAGTTGATCGCGGCCTCGGTGCCCGACTCGAGCTGGGTGATCAACCGGGTGAAGTACACCGGCTGCCTCCCGGCGCCTCCCGACAACACCTTGTCCCTTGCCCCTCTGTGTATCGATGCCAACGGCGTGCTGGACATGCGGCTGCGGAACATCGGCGATCAGACCCGGGCTATCACCTGGATCGACCTCACGGGAAGCGATTCCGGCTCGTTCGACGTCCCGGCACACAGCGACTACTTCTTCTACGTCCGGGGCGGCGGCGCCGGGAGCGTCATCCGCGCGACCTCGGGGACGACCACGGTGCAGGCCAACGGCACCGGTGCGCATTGCCAGGGCCAGATCACCGTCCAGCTGGTGACCGAGGGGGACGCCCCGGCCGGTCAGACGTGGGACGTCCACCTCACCAACGGCGACAGCGGCACCGTGTCGAGCGTGCTGACGCTCGCCTCCGGCCAGTCGGAAACGACCACCGTTTCGGGCGGCTACGTGGAAGGACCGGCGGCGATCGACGAGGTCGTGGGGGGCGCTGCGTACACGATCTCGCTCGACGATCCACACGGCGCTCTGTCGACCTCGATCAGCCTCAACCCGGTCCAGATCCTCGACGGGCAGAACGAGTTCGTCACGGTCACGCTCGTGTACGGAACCGGAGGGGGACCCGGGACCGGGCCGCCGGTCGAGCCGCCCACCGGGCCCGAGCAACCGACGCTGCCACCTGGCGCACCCGACCCGCCGGAAGGACCCGACCTGGTCGGCGGCACTTCGGGGGCCGACCTCGCGATCACGCACCAGATCACGCCGGCGCGTCTGCCCGTCGGCGGCACGATCGAGACGGTCACCCGCGTCACCAATCTCGGTTCCCAGGCGGCCGAGGGAGTCGTCGCCCGCGAGATCCCGCAGTACCACCCGGATCAGGCCAACAAAGTGGCGCACGTACTGTCGCTGACCACGACGGCTGGTACCTGCACACAGCGCCGGCCCGTGCGTTGCGCGCTCGGAACGCTCGCGCCCGGGGCCACCGTGACCATCCGAAGCCGGACGCGGGTTCTCGTGGTCGCGGCACTCCGAAGCATCGTGGTGGTGTCCTCGGATACGCCCGACACGAACACAGCCAACAACACCGCCGAGGCGAACGTCACGGCGTTCTCGCACGCGAACGTCCACGCGCAAATCACCGCACCGCCGACCGGACGCGTGGCCGCGCCGCTCAGCTATCGCGTGTTCGCGACGCTCGGGCGCAAGTCGCAGGCGACCGCGCTTCGGCTGTGCACCCGGCCGCCGGCCAGCTTCGTCCAGGTCAAAGCCCCGGGCACATTCAAGTACCGCGGCGTGTACTGCCGTGACTACGGACACGTCCTGCCCGGTCGTTCGGTCAGCTTCCTCGTCTCCGCGTTCCCATCGGCGACCGGGCGGCTGACCCCGGAGGCCCGGGCGACCGCGGTCGGCGCGTCGCGCGAGTCCCGGGTGTCGGCCGCGATCGACGTCTCCGGCCCGCTGGCGTGCCCGGCGGCGAAGCAACCCATCGCGCACTCGGCCTGCTGAACGCTGGACGCTGGACGCGCGCCCCCGCCCGCGACGACTAACGTCACGGTCTCCGCGGACGGCTGAACTCGAGACGTACGAGCGATAGGAGACGAGCGATGGACTACGTGAACCTCGGCAGGACCGGACTTCGGGTGTCCCGCGTGTGCCTCGGGATGATGAGTTATGGCCGGCACGAGAGCCGCGAATGGGCTCTCGACGAGCGGGACGCCGAGCCGATCGTGCGCCGGGCGGTCGAGGGCGGGATCACGTTCTACGACACCGCTGACGTCTACAACGGCGGCGAGAGCGAGGTGATCACCGGCCGCCTGCTGCGCCAGCTGTTCGGGATGCGCGAGGAGTACGTGGTGGCGACCAAGGTCAACGGCCAGACGATGCCGGGTGAGAACGGCCGCGGCCTGTCCCGCAAGCACATCATGGCCTCGATCGACGCCTCGCTGAAGCGACTCGACCTCGACTACGTCGACCTCTACCAGATCCACCGCTGGGATCCGCGCACGCCGATCGACGAGACGATGGACGCGCTCCACGACGTCGTCCGGGCCGGCAAGGCTCGGTATCTCGGCGCCAGCAGCATGTACGCGTGGCAGTTCGCGAAGGCGCAATCTGTCTCGATCACGCCGTTCGTGTCGATGCAGAACCACTACAACCTCGTCTACCGCGAGGAGGAGCGGGAGATGATCCCGCAGTGCATCGACCAGGGGGTCGGCGTGATCCCGTGGAGCCCGCTCGCACGCGGCCTGCTCGCCGGCAACCGCACGCGCTCGGGGGATCGCCTGACCACCCGTGCGAACACGGATCAGTTCGGGGACATGCTGTACAAGCAACTGGACGTCGACTTTGACGTGGTCGACCGGCTCACCGAGGTGGCGAACGCCCGCGGACTTCCGAGCGCGCAGGTCGCGCTTGCGTGGCTCCTGCAGCGGCCCGGCGTGACCGCGCCGATCGTCGGCGCCACCAAGCTCGGCCACCTCGAGGACGCGCTCGCGGCCGAGCAGCTCACGCTGACCGACGAGGAGGTCGCCGCGCTCGAGGAGCCGTACGTTCCGCACGCGATCGCGGGACACTCGTAGGAACCGTCGCAAAGATGGCGCCGCCTGACGCAACCACGGTCGAGGCCGGCGGTCGCGAGGTCCGCGTGTCCAACCCGGACCGCGTGATCTTCCCGCCGACCGAACGCACCGCCCCGGTCACGAAGCTCGACATCGTGCAGTATTACCTGGCAGTCGACGATGGGATCATGCGCGCGCTCGACCACCGGCCGACCACGCTCGAGCGCTGGCCCAAAGGGGTGTATCCCGGCATGACGCTGTCCACGCGTGAGGGCCGCGTCGGCGACGCCTTCTACCAGAAGCGCATCCCCAAGGGTGCTCCGGACTACGTGCAGACGGCGCAGATCGCGTTTCCGTCGGGCAGGAAGGCGGACGAGGTCTGCCCGACCGAGATCGCCGTGGTCGCCTGGGCGGCGCAGATGGGCACGATCACGTTCCACCCGTGGCCGGTCCGCGCGGAGGATGTCGACCATCCGGACGAGCTGCGAATCGACCTCGACCCGCAGCCGGGCACCGATTTCGCCGACGCCGTCCGCGCCGCCGGCGAGGCGCGGACGCTACTGGAGGAGCTCGGGTTCGTAGGCTTTCCGAAGACGTCGGGCGGGCGTGGGATCCACATCTACGTGCGAATCGAGCCGCGCTGGACGTTCACCGACGTCCGCCACGCCGCGATCGCGTTCGGGCGCGCGCTCGAGCGCCGCCTCCCCGACCAGGTCACGACCAGCTGGTGGAAGGAGGAGCGCGGCGAGCGCATCTTCGTCGACTACAACCAGAACGCGCGCGATCGGACGATCGCTTCGGCCTACAGCATCCGCCCGAAGCCGGGCGCGACGGTGTCGGCGCCGCTGGCGTGGGACGAGCTGCCAGACGTCGTTCCCGAAGACTTCACGGTCGCGACCATGCCGGCGCGGTTCGCGGACGTCGGCGACCGGCACGCGGCGATCAACGACGTCGCTTACTCGTTGCTGCCGCTGCTCGACCTCTATGAGGCGGACGGCCTTGGGGATATGCCCTACCCACCTGACTACCCCAAGATGCCCGGCGAGCCCAAGCGGGTCCAGCCCTCGCGCGACCGCGACCGACCGCGGCCCGAGACCGCCTAGCTCTCGGGAGTCGCCTGCGGCAGCTTCTTCGCGCCGCGCTTGGTCACCGGATTGGAGGGCGGCGGGACCACCGGCCCGATGTCTCCGTCGGGCGCCTCGTCGAGATCGACGATCACCGGCGCGTGATCGCTCGGGCCGGTGCCCTTGCGGGCCTGGCGATCGACCCACGCAGCCCGCACCCGTTCGGCAACGGCATCGCCGGCGAGAACCAGGTCAATTCGCATCCCGAGATCCTGGTGGAACATGCCCGCCCGGTAGTCCCAGTATGTGAACACGCGCTTGCCCGGCCAGTGGTCGCGCACGACGTCATGGAGACCGACGGCCTCGAGCTCGGCGAGCGCCGCCCGCTCGGGCGGGGTGACATGGGTCTGCCCGACATACGCATCCGGGTCGAACACGTCCTGATCGGTCGGCGCGATGTTCATGTCGCCGCACACGACCGAGTTGTTCGCCTCGGCCGCCACCATCTCCCGCAGGGACGCCAGCCAAGCGAGCTTGTACTGGTAGTGGTCCGAACCGGGCGTGCGGCCGTTCGGCACGTACACCGACACCACTCGCACGCCGTCGCACGTCGCCGACACCGCGCGCGCCTCGGGATGCGGGAACCCGGGAGCGCCTTCGATCCCGGCGACGACGTCGTCGAGCCCGACCCGCGACAGGATCGCGACCCCGTTCCACGCCGGCTCCCCGTGAGCCGCGACCTCGTACCCACGCGCGGACAGGTCATCGCCAAGCAACTCGGTGAACGCGTCGTCCGCGAGCTTCGTCTCTTGGAGGCACACCACGTCCGGCTTGCGCTGATCGAGCCAGGGAAGCAACCGGGGCAGCCGCTGCTTGACCGAGTTCACGTTCCAGGTCGCGATCCGCACCGACGCTACGGTAGCGGCACCCCTGCCGCATACCCGGTAAACCTCGGCGATCATGAGCAGCGTGGACGAAGCCCGTCTCGATGACTACCGGGTACCCGAGGGGTGCTGCGATGAGCTGATCGGGACCGACGGCGCGCCGCTGCCGCACGCGGCCGCGCTGCTCGCGGCGCTGAGGCGCCTCGGGCCCGAGCGCCTCCGGGCCGCCGGCCGGCGACGCGACACGATCTTCATGCAGCAGGGGATCACGTTCGAGGTGCCGACCGGGGACGGCGAGCGCCGCGATCGAGCCTGGCCGCTCGACCTCGTCCCCCGGGTCCTCACCGCCGCGGAGTGGACCGCGATCAAGCGCGGCCTGGCGCAGCGGATCCGCGCGCTGAACGCGTTCGTCGACGACGTCTATCACGCGCACGAGATCGTCCGGGCGGGAGTCGTCCCCTGGTCGCTCGTGGTCAGCCGCCCCCAGTTCGCGCGGCCCGTACACGGCGTCCGTCCACCCGGCGGCGTGTACTGCCACGTATCGGGTTGCGACCTCGTCCGCGGCGGCGACGGCCGTTGGCGCGTGCTCGAGGACAACGTGCGCACGCCGTCGGGCATCTCGTACGTGATCGAGAACCGGTTGGCGATGACCCGCCTGATGCCGGAGCTGTTCGAGGGCCAGCGGATCCGCGCCGTGGACAATTACCCGTCGCTGCTCCTCGATGCGTTGCGTTCCGTCGCGCCCGGCGTCGAGGCGGCTGAGGCGACCGTGGTCCTGTGGACGCCGGGTCCCATGAACTCGGCGTACTTCGAGCACGCGTTCCTGGCGCGGCAGATGGGGATCGAACTGGTTGAGGCCGGCGACCTCGTGGTCCGCGACGCCGTGTGTTACATGCGCACGACGAGCGGGCTGCAGCGTGTCCACACGATCTATCGGCGGCTCGACGACGACTTCATCGATCCACTCGAGTTCCGCCCCGACTCGCTGCTTGGCGTCCCGGGACTGGTGCGCGCCTACCGCGCCGGCACGGTCGCGATCGCCAACGCGATCGGCACCGGCGTCGCCGACGACAAGGCCGTCTATCACTACGTGCCCGAGATGATCCGGTTCTACCTGAGCGAGGAGCCGATCCTCGAAAACGTCCCCACCTACCTCCTCACCGACGAGCGGCTGCGCCGTCACGTGCTCGAACGGCTGCACGAACTCGTGATCAAGCCCACCTCGGAGTCCGGCGGCAAAGGCGTGTTCATCGGCCCGCAGGCGAGCGCGGCCGAGCGCGAGCACCAGGCGCGCCTGATCACCGAGCAGCCCGAGCGTTTCATCGCGCAGGAGCTCGTCCACCTCTCGACGGTGCCCACCGAAGCGGGCGAGGGCCGGCTCGCGCCTCGTCATGTCGACCTGCGCCCGTTCGCCGTGTTCGGTGACGAGATCCGGATCGTCCCTGGAGGACTTACCCGGGTGGCGCTCAGCCCGGGCTCGATGATCGTCAACTCCTCTCAGGGCGGCGGCTCGAAGGACACCTGGGTGCTCGACGACGGCGCCTCGGTCGACCTCGCGCCGGGCACGCTGCCCGCACAGCGACCGCCGCGGCTGCCCGACGTCCGCTACGGCGGCTGGCACGGCCAGTCCCAGCAACAACAGCAGCAAAGGCGCCGCCGTCAGGCGCCGCCGCTCATCTAAATGCTCGCCCGGATCGCGCACGAGCTGTTCTGGTTGGGCCGCGACCTGACCCGAGCCGAGCACACGGCGCGCACGCTCGACGGCGCCTTTCACGCCGACATCGCCGGCGCGCCCGGCGAACGCAGCATCTCGCTCAGCTGGGACGCGGTGTTGACGATCATCGGCGGGAAGCCACCGATGCCCGGCGAGGACGCGCTCGAGGTGGCGGCCAGCGCACAGGCGCGGTCGCTCGGCCGGGCCGAGACCACGCGGCTCCTCACGCTCGACACCGATAGCCAGGCGTCGATCGTCTCGTGCGTTGCCCGCGCTCGCGAACGCGGGCGCATCCTGCGCGACGTGATCTCAACCGAGATGTGGGAGGCGCTCAACTCGTTCTACCTCGCGCTCGGGCGCTACGACCTGCCCGCCGCGATGCAAACCGGCCCGTACTCGGTCTACCACGAGGTCAAGGAGCGCTGCGCGCTGTTCTGGGGGCTGGTCGATCGCACCATGCTCCGGGACGACGGCCGCGCCTTCCTCGAGGCCGGCGGCCGGATCGAGCAGGCCGACATGGTGCTGCGGATGCTGCTCGTCACGGTCCCCGCCGAGTCCGGGGGCGACGGTCACGAGAGCGAGGCAATCGCACTGCTGCACTCGGTCGGCGGCGCGCAGGCCTACCGGCGGGCGGTGCGCGACGCGCCCACGGTGGTGCCGGTGGTCCGCTTCCTGCTCTACGACAGCTCGTACCCCGGATCGGTCGCCTCGTCGGTGGCGGCGCTGCGCGACGCGCTGTCGGACGCGGACGCACAGCCGCGCTCCTCGCCGCCGGTGCTCCGCCTGGAGCGGCTGATCGCTGACCTCGAGCTACAGCGGCGGACGCCCCTCGGCACCCTGGGGTTAGCCGGCATTCTCGGACGGGTACAGGGAGAGCTCGGGCTGATCGACCGCGACATCGGGGACCGTTACTTCGCGATCGCAGCGATCGCCGCGGTCCATCTCTAGCCCGCGCCATGATCTGAGGCAATGAACTTCGCGATCCGGTACTTGACGCGCTACCTGTACGACGGCGACGTCGCCGACAACCTGAACGCGCTCCGCGTCAAGCCGGCGACGACCGGCCGGCAGCGGTGCGACGAGTTCAGCGTCCGGCTGACGCCCGAGGTCCGGCTGCACCGCCACACCGACTACTTCGGCACCGAGGTCGTCGAGTTCGAGGTCTCGCGGCCCCACCGCGAGCTGACGATCGACGTCCGCGCGCGCGTGACCACCAAGGCCCCGCCCGAGCCGCCCCAGGCGACCTGGGACGCGCTCGGCGACTCCAGCTATCGCGAGTCGGGCGGCGAGTTCCTGCTCCAGACCGACGACGCTGCCCAGCACCCGTCGATGGTCGAGCTGCTGGCTACTACGCGCGCCGCCGCGTCGCCGCTGTCGATGCTGAGCCTGACCTCCGAGCTGATCCCTGACCGGTTCGAGTACCGCCAGGGCGCCACGTACGTCGACTCGACCGTGCAGGACCTGCTCGACGGCGGTGCCGGCGTGTGCCAGGACTTCGTCCATCTCGGCCTGTGCCTGCTGCGCCGCCAAGGCATCGCCGCGCGCTACGTGTCCGGGTACCTGTTCGCGGCCGACGGCGGCGACGGCCAGGAGTCGATCGAGGTCGACACCCACGCCTGGCTCGAAGCGCTGCTGCCGGTGCCCGGCGGAGGAGAGCCGGTCTGGGTCGGCGCCGACCCGACGAACCGCGGGATCGCCGGCGAGAACCACGTCAAGATCGGTCACGGCCGTCACTACCCGGACGTCCCGCCGATCAAGGGTGTGTATCGCGGAAGCGCCGAATCGACGCTCGACGCGAGCGTCACGATGACCCGGCTCGACGGCGTCGACCCCGCGTCGATCGCCCGCGCATAAGGGCCGCGCGATCCTCAGCCCACACGGGCGGTGACCAGCAAGGCGAGCTCGCTCGACCGCACGACGCCGCCGGCGCGCTCGGCGACAAGCCGGTTCTCATGCTGGAGCCGGACCTGCTGATCGGGGTCGAGCCGCGCGTAAAGCGACGTCGTGCGGAGGAACCCGTTCAGCCGATCGGCGGTGAGCTCGTAGTAGACGGGCACGCTGTCGATCTCGACTTCGGTGAACAGCGTGGCGGCCTCGCGCACGGTGAGATCGTGTCTGCCCATCCACGACCAGACGGCCGAGATGTTCGAGCGCCGCTGCGCAGCACCGGAGAGAATCTCATCGGCGGAGCGCGTCCCCGGCCAGCCCGCCGCGATCTCGGGCGCGACCTTCGCGAGCGCGGCGTGCAGGGCATTCCGGTCCTCTTCGGTCCGCGGGTCCACGACCTCGGAGTACTGAATCAGCGCGAGTACGCCGCCTGGGCGAAGCACGGCGGCCGCGCGCGCCCAGCCGATCTCGGGCTCGATCCAGTGAAACGCTGTGGCCGAGAACACGCCGGCAAACCTGCCCTCGGGCAGGGAGATGTCCTCGAAACGACCGTGGTGAAAGCGCACCGCCGCGCCCTCGCCGACCCGCCGGCGGGCGAGCCGGATCATGTTCTCGCCGGGATCGATCGCGTCGATCCCGAGGCCTTGGGAGACGAGTGACGCGGTGAGCAGACCGGTGCCGCATCCGACCTCAACGACCGGATCGCCTGCGCTCAGCCCGCCGCATGTCATCGCGGCCTCGATCAGCTCGTTCGGATAGGTGGGGCGCTCGCGGTCGTACTCCTCGGCGACGCCGTCGAACACCTGCCGGTACCGGCGGCGCAGCTCGGCGTCGCTCACTCCATGGGCGGTCAAACCGGGCCGCCGTACAGGTCAGTGGTCCTCGCGAGGCCGCCGTCGACGCACACCGTTTCGCCGGTGACGAAGCGGGCGGCGTCCGAGGCCAGGAACGCGACCACGTCGGCGATGTCGTCGGGCGTCGCCCAACGGCGCAGCGGCGTCAGCGCCTCGATCTCCTCGATCACTCCCGGGATCGCCTTGTTCCGCGCCCACATGTGGGTGTCGACGACGCCGGGGGCGACTGAGTTCACGCGGATGCCGTGCGGACCTAGCTCGATCGCCAGCGACCGCGTGGCCGCGTCGATCGCGCCCTTCGTGGCGGCGTACGCCGCTCGCCGCGGGGTGCCGACCACCGCCGACCCCGACGAGATGTTGATGATCGCGCCTCTTCCGCGCTCGACCATGCTCGGGACGAGTGCCGCGATCAGCAGCAGCGGCGCCCGCACGTTGACCGCGTACAGCCGGTCGACGAGCGCCGCGTCGAGCTCCTCGGTGGGCGCGCGGGCGGCGAGCGCGGCGTTGTTGACGAGCACATCGATCGCGCCAAGCCGGTCTCGGGCGTCGGCTACGAGACGGGCGGGAACATCCGGATCGGCGAGGTCGGCCGCGAGCACCAGGGGCCCGTTGTGCAGCTCGGCCGCCACCGCCTCGAGCGCCGCCCGGTCCCGCGCGACCAGCGCGACGCGGGCGCCGGCGCGGTCGAGCGAGAGCGCGATCGCCGCACCGATCCCACGCGAGGCGCCGGTGACGATCGCGGTTCGTCCTTCGAGTGACTGCAGATCCATGGTCCGGGAACGAGACTAGGGATCCGAGGGCAGCCGCGACCGCAGCCCCGCGTCGATCCGCCGGCGATTGTCACCCGGATCGGGTGATGTCGGCCCGCGCACCGCCCCGATCCTTCCCGGTGGCGTCCTGCGAAGATCGAGACCGGAGTTGGCGAGTGCCTGAGGGGTTGTCGGCGGCGGAGGTGGGCAAGGAGATCGCCGAGCACAAGCACCACGCAGAGCACGGCGAGCCCGAGCACGGGCATCAGAGCCGCGAGGAGCAATTGCTGTCGATCATCGAGGCCGTGTTGCTGTCAGCGGTCGCGCTGCTGGCGGCCTACTCGGGGTACGCGGCCGCGAAGTGGAGCACGGAGTCGTCGGTATCGCTCGCGAAGGCATCGGCGCTCCGGACCAAGGCGAACCGGGCGGACCTCGAGGCACTCCAGACCGAGACGCTCGACTCGGTCTCGTTCAACGCCTGGTTCAGCGCGTACGTCGCCGGCAACAAGCGTGCCGAGCAACTCGCCCGGAACCGCCTTCGCCCGGGATACCGGCCGGCGTTCGACGCATGGTTGGCCACGGATCCAGCCCACAATCCGCATGCACCCCCTGGCCCCGCATATATGCCGCAGTACGTGGTTCCCCAACAGGCCCAGATCGACCGCGCTCGACGCACAGGCCGACGAAGAGTTCACGAAGGGCTCGGACGCGGGCGGCACCGCGGACAAGTACGTGCGCGACACCGTGTTCCTCGCCACCGTCCTGTTCCTGATCGGAATCAGCGGCCACGTCAAGCTCCGGCAGGCTCGCTACGGCCTCGTTGGTGTCGGCGTGATCCTGCTCGCGTTCTCGGTGTTCCAGTTGATCGGGCTGCCACCCCCACCCTGATCGGCGCCGGGCGCGGATCGGAATCGCATGGGCGAGGTAGTCCTCCTGTCGTTCACCTCGGCGTTCAACCCGACGCTGATCGCCGTCACGACGCTGATGCTGCTGTTGCCCAACCCCAAGCGGCTGATGCTCGGTTACTACTGCGGCGCGATGCTGACGAGCATCACGCTCGGCCTGCTGATCGTGTTCTCGCTCAAACGATCGGGGGTCGTCTCGACGACCCAGCACACGCTGAGCCCACTTGCCGACATCGTGATCGGCGGGCTCATCCTGATCCTCGCCGCGGTGCTCGTGACCGGCCGCGACGCGCGCTACCGGGCGCGTCGGGCGAAGAAAAAGGAGGGCAAGCCGCCGCCGCGCTGGCAGCGCGAGCTGAGTCGCGGCAGCCCCAGAACGACATTCATCATCGGTGCGCTCCTGACCCTTCCCGGCGCGTCGTACCTGGCCGGGCTGGACAAGCTGAGCAAGCTCAACTACTCGACGTTCGTGACCGTGGTGATCGTGGTCGCGTTCAACCTCGTGATGCTGCTCCTGCTCGAGTTGCCGATGATCGCGTTCCAGGTCGCACCCGAGGGGACGCCGGCCGCGATCGCCCGCGCGAAGAAGTGGGCGGGAATCCACGGGAGGGTCTACGCCGAGCGCGGGTTCACGGTGATCGGCGTCCTGCTGATCATCAAGGGGATCGTCGCCCTGATCCTCGCGAGCTAGTCGCGGCCGCGGCTCCGGGCGGGCGGCGGTCGCCCGCCATCAACGGTGGGCACCTGGAGCACGGCGGTTGGGGCCGCGCGCCGGTGCGGGAGCCGAGAGTTGCCCTCGGTCCGCGGCATGCAGATTGCGTCATTCGAGCGAGTTGGTAGTGACTGTGGCGCAATCCGCATGCCCCACATGCGCCACGGGCCACGGTCGGGCTTCAGCGCGCCAAATGGCACGTCGTGCAGGTCGTCGCCGGAGGATCGCCCGAGATAGCCGACGTCGAGAGCCTGGTGAACACGTCGCACGCGTGGTGCGGCGCCGGCCAGGCAAGCGGGAGCTGCTCCGCCGGCTACACCCCGAACTGGGCAGGTAGCTCTCCGGTGCCCACCGCCTCGATCAGCCGCTGGTAGTCGCGTTCGTTCTGATCGGCGTAAGCGGCTGAGAAGCGTGCCATCGCCTGGTCGAAGTTGGGCCCGCCGCCGAGGTAGGCGGCAATCGCGCACCGGTCCCCCGAGCGGGCGTGTGCCCGCGCCAAGGACCATCCGCACGCACGGCTGTACGCGTGCAGGCCCCAGTAGCGCATCGTCGACAAGTCCATCGACGCCTTCCAGTCCCACAGTTGGCGAATGTAGAAGTCGTGCTCCTGGCCGTCGAGGCCCTGGCTCCGCTGCCACCCGAGGAACAGGTCCGTGACCGCCTGGTCCATTCGCTGACCGCGGACGACGCGCTCGCCGTGGTGCTCGAACTCGCTCGGGCCCAGGTGGGCCTCCAGCACCGAGTCCTGCGCCTCCTTCATCTGCAGGACGAGCGAGTCCTGGCCCTGGCGGCCGGCGAACAGCAGCACCCAGGCACGCGTGCCGACGCTTCCGACGCCGACCACCTTCCGCGCGAGGTCGACGTACTCGTACGTGCCGAACAGGTAGCGCTTGTCCTCGTCGAGGCTCGCGACGTACCGCTCGAGCAGATCCCGGACGTAGTCGGACTCGTCGCGGGGATCGCTCGGGTCGTGCAGATCGGCGAACCGCACGAGCAGCGGCGGGACGCTCCGAAAACGCGGCTTGCCGTCGACCTGCTCGGTGAGCTTGCGCACCGCGCGCAGACTCGTCTTCTCCCGCGCCTGCGCGAACGGCTTTGAGAACGTGATCCGGCCCCGCGAGCCGAGCCGGCCGCCGAACCGGTCGACCAACTCGCTCGCGTTGATCCGCTCATACCAGACGTCGAGGTGGCTGATCCGGGCGAAGGCGCGCATCGCCTCGCGATATTCCCGGACGCACGCGCTCACGAGCCACGCCCGGCGATCCGCCCGCAACCCGACGTCGCGCCCGGCGATCTCGACGCTCGCCGCCATCCGCTTGACGTCCCACTCCCACGGGCCAGGCAGCGTCTCGTCGAAATCGTTCGGACCGAAGATCAGCCGGCGGTCGGGTGCGGCGAAGCCGCCGAAGTTCGAGATGTGAGCATCGCCGCACGCCTGCACCACGATGCCCGAATTCGGCGTCGCCGCGAGGTCGGCGGCCATCACCGCCGCGGCGCCGCGGTAGAACGTGAACGGCGAGACGAGCATCCGCCCGTACCGGATCGGGATCAGCTCCTGGACGCGGGTCGCGGCCTGAGCCTGGAGCACCGCCACCGGATCAGGGCGGTCGGGCGCCGGCGACCAGTCGCCGTGTGCCGACCGCGGCACGGACGCCCGCGCGGCGCGGCCGCGCTCAGTCGACTCTCCGAGCTCGAGCGTGGCGGCAGTCACCATCGTCATGACCACATTCTCTCTCTCCGGTCCTCCGGCACGCACCCGGGTCGCGTGAGTCGACCGGACGACCGGAGGTAGGATCGGTTTCCTTTCGCGACGGAAGGGAGTGGCGATGAAGCTCGAGGCGGGGAAGGTCGCGGTCGTAACCGGCGCGGCCAGCGGCATCGGGCTGGCACTGGCGGAGCGGGTCGCCCGCGACGGTCTCAACGTCGTGCTCGCCGACGTGCCGGAGGACGCGCTGGCGAGGGCCGCCGAGGAGGTCGCCGCGGTGGGCGTCGAGACGCTGGCGGTGCCGACCGACGTGAGCGACGAGGCGGCCGTTCAGGGTAATCGGCGTCAACCTCTGGGGAGTCATCCACGGAACCCGGACCTTCCTGCCGATCCTGCTCGGCCAGGGCGGCGGCCACATCGTCAACACCGCGAGCATCAACGGGCTGATGCCGGGATCCGGGCCGCCGTACGACGCCAGCAAGCACGCTGTGGTGGCGCTGACCGAGGACCTGTTCACGATGACCCGGACGTACGGGCTCCCGATCGGCGTCAGGGTCCTCTGCCCCGCCTGGGTCCGTACCGGGATCGCCGAGGCCGATCGCAACTCGCCTAGTCGTTTGGGCGACCCCCCACCCGCGGTCCGGGGTTCCGAGGTCGTGACCCCGATCATCAAGAAGGCGCTCGACGAGGGGAAGGCGCCGGCCGAGATCGCCGATGTGGTCGCCGGCGCGATCAGCGAGGGTCGGTTCTGGGTGCTTCCCCACCCCGAATTCGTCGAAGCGGCGGAGCGATGGCTCAGCTACCGGGCTCGGCGCCCCGGTTTACCAGCGCCCGGAACCCGGGGTCGTCGCGTAGGCTCGCGAGGTCCTCGTCATCCCGGGCCCAGCCAGCGGCGGCGGGCCTCAAGCGGACCGCCTCCCGGAGCGACGCTAGCGCGCGGCCGGTGTCACCCTGAACCGCCTCCAGGCAGGCGAGGTTGTAGTGGAGCGACCCAGATTCCGGGTGGCGCTCGAGTCCCTGGGCGAGGATCTCCCGGGCCCGCGCAGGATCGTCACGGATCAGCGGGCCGGCGCGGAACGCCCACTCCCAGGCCGACGGCTCGAACGTCGGCGGACCGCCGAAGCTGAGCACGGTCGTACCCGCTTCGACCGCCACAGCGTGGCGGTACGACCCCGGATCGGGGATGAACACGTACGTCCCCGCCGGCGCGTCGTGGATGGTCCCGTCGATCGTGAACGTCGCCCGCCCGGCGGCGACGAAGTACAGCTCCTGATGGGCGAGGGCGGGATCCTCGGTGTGCGGCTCGACCACGTCCTGTCCGGCCTCGCCGGCGGTGTACGCGTTGCAGCCGAACGCCTCGACCCCGAGCGTCAGCCGCACCGGGTGCCACGTGAGGCTTCCGGGCCCTGGAATCGCCTCGAGCTGATCGAGGCGGACGATCTTGGGAGGCTCAGGCATCGGGAACGCCGTAAGGCTAGCGATGAGTCCCGCGCGGTCGTACGGTCTAACGGACCTCTGAGACGAGTCTCCGGAAAGGACGAACCGAAGCAGATCCGCGCCCCCATGAGCGTGAGTGCCGCTGCCGGGCGGCTCGGTCGAAATCGTCTACGCGGTCGACGGGTCGGGGAGCGACGTGCCGGCGCGGGGGGCCGGCTGGAAGCCCGCCTCGCAGCGCGCCTGACTCCCTGGCTCCGAATGCGCTCTACTTCTTGTATGACCGATCCCTCCCAACCGCTCCGGGAGGAGGACGTCGACCCCGATCCGGTCCGCCAGTTCGCGAGATGGTTCGAGGAGGCCACCAGCGCCGGCGTGAGCCAGCCCGAGGCCGTGGCCCTTGCCACCGCCACGACCGACGGCGCGCCGTCGGTACGGATGGTGCTGGTCAAGCAGGCCGATCACGACGGGTTCGTGTTCTTCACTAACTACGACAGTCGCAAGGGCGGAGAACTCGCCGCGAATCCTCGTGCCGCGCTGCTGTTCCACTGGGAGCCGTTCGGACGCCAGGTCCGGATCGAGGGCCATGTGCTCCGCACCACCCGCGAGGAGTCCGAGGCGTACGCCCACAGCCGAGCGCGCGGAAGTCAGTTGAGCGCGGCCGCGTCGCCGCAAAGCCGCATCGTCGAGCGCCGTGAAATTCTCGAGGAGCGCGTGGCAGCGCTCGACGAGCAATACGCCGGCGCCGAGGTGCCCGTCCCCGACCATTGGGGCGGGTTTCGCCTCACACCCGAGACGTTCGAGTTCTGGCAGCACCGGCGCAACCGGCTGCACGACCGCCTTCGCTACCGAAGGCGCGATGGAGTGGGCTGGGAGATCGAGCGCCTGGCGCCCTAGACCGTGGCTCCGATCGCGCGACAGCGACTTGGCTCGTCGGGACTCGAGGTCTCACGACTGTCGCTGGGGTCGTGGCGGACGTTCGAGCGGATTCCACGGGAGGATGCGTTTGCGGTGATGCGCGCCGCCCGCGAGCTTAGGATCAACTTCCTCGACGACGCCCGCTACAACGACGAGACCGGGCTCGCGCCGATCCCGAGCGGTTATTCGGAGGTGCTGTTCGGCGAGCTGTTCCGCGCGACGGGCTGGGACCGGGACGACACGGTCGTCTCCAACAAGCTGTGGTGGGAGTTCTGGCCCGAGCAGAGCGCCGCGGCCGAGCTCGACGGCTCCCTCACGCGGATGGGCTTCGACCACGTCGACCTCATCTACGCGAACCCTCCGCCGGACGAGCTCCCGATCGCCGAGATGGTTGCCGCCGTCGCGGAGCTGATCAAGTCCGGCAAGGCCCGCGCATGGGGCATCGTCAACTGGGAGGCGGGGCCTTTCATCGAAGCGACGAACGCGGCCGCCGACCAAGGAGCGCCGCCACCGTGCGCCGCCCAGCTTCCGTACAGCCTCGGGCGCCGCGACTGGGTCGAGAGCGACGAGATGACCGCCGCGCTGAAGACCTCCGGCGCCGGCGTGGTCGCGTCGTTCGTAATGGAGGGCGGCGTCCTCACGGGCAAGTACGACGCTGGCCGGTCCGGGCGCGCGGCCGCCGAGATCGACAATCCGCGGTTCGCCGCCGCCCGGGAACGCGGCGGTCGCCTCCGCGCGCTCGCCGCGGAGCTCAAAGCCAGCCCGGCCGCGCTTGCGATCGCCTTCGCGCTCGCCAATCCCGCGGTCGCCACCGTGCTGTTCGGCGCGACCTCCCCGGCCCAG
This sequence comes from uncultured Solirubrobacterales bacterium, assembly GCA_963755525.1. Taxonomy (GTDB): domain Bacteria; phylum Actinomycetota; class Thermoleophilia; order Solirubrobacterales; family Solirubrobacteraceae; genus Palsa-465. The sequence continues at coordinate 84,586 of CAVWKC010000038.1, forward strand.
ATCGCCGAGAACGTGACCGCGCTCGACGTCGGGCCCGCCACGGTGCAGCGACTCCGGGAGATCTGAGCGGGTGGACCTGCTCGCGGGGTCCGCCGGCGCTGACCCGGCTCTCGACGTCGCGCTGCCCCACGCGCTGCTCGGACTCGTCGCCGCCGGCCACCGCGGCCCCGTGCTCCGGTCCTACCGCCCGCGCCCGACCGTCGCGTTCGGGCGCCGGGACACCTTTCTCGCCGGGTTCCCGGACGCAGTTGCTGCGGCGAAACGCCGCGAGTTCACCCCTGTCGTCCGCGGCGCGGGAGGTCGCGCGGCGGCGTACGACGAGGGCTGCCTGGTGCTCGACCTGATCATGCCCGCGGCCGATTCGATGACCGGGATCCAGGCGCGCTTCTCCGTCGAGGCCGAGCTTCAGGCGCGAGCGCTCCGCGGCCTCGGCGTGGACGCGCGCGTCGGGGAGGTGCCCGGCGAATACTGCCCGGGCGAGTTCAGCGTGAACGCGCGCGGCCAGACCAAGCTGATCGGCGCCGCGCAGCGCATCGTCCGCGGCGCATGGCTGCTCTCGAGCGTGGTCGTGGTCGAACCGGCAGCCGCGATCCGCGCGGTGCTCGAGGACGTCTACGCCGCGCTCGCCCTCGAATGGGACCCGGCGACGACGGGATCGGTGGCCGACGAAGCGCCCGGCGTCAGCATCGAAGCGATCCGCGACGCGCTCCTTGGGGAGTACGCGCAGCGGGAAACCCTCGCCCCTGCGTCCCTGACCACGCCTGAGCGAATCGCCGCCAACGACCTCGTCGCCCGCTACCGGGTGTGATGGACCTCCTGTAGCCCGTACACCGGCGTCTCGATCCCCTCCGCGCGTGCCTTCAGCTGGAGCGCGAGGTACAGGGAGTAGTGGCGCGACTGGTGCAGGTTGCCGCCGTGGAACCACAGGCCGTCCTGCTGGGTCGGCTTCCACATGTTGCGCTGCTCTCCCTCCCACGGCCCCGGGTCCTTGGTCGTATCGGACCCGAGTCCCCAGACCTTTCCGACCTTGTCGGCCACCTCCGGCGAGATCAGGTCCGCGACGGCCCCGTTCATCGACTCGTACCCGGTGGCGTACACGACGAGGTCCGCCGGCAACGCGGTGCCGTCGGCCATCACCACGGCGTCCTCGGTGAGGTGGTCGACCTGGCCGGGCTGAAGCTTGACCTGGCCGTTCGCCACGAGCTCGGACGCGCCCACGTCGATGTAGTAGCCCGACGCGCGGCGCAGGTACTTCATGAACAGCCCTGATCCGTCCTCGCCCCAGTCGTGCTGGAACCCGGCAGCCTCGAGTCGCGCGTAGAAGTCGGCGTCGTGCTCGCGGATCTGCTCGTACACCGGGACCTGGAGCCCGGCCATGATCCGGTAGGGCAGCGACGCGAACGTCAGGTCGGCCTTCTCGGTCGTCATCCCCGCGGCGACCGCCTGCTCGGAGTAGAGACCGCTGAGCGCGATGTCCATCAGCGTGTCCGACCGGACCACGTGCGTCGAGGACCGCTGCACCATCGTCACGTCAGCGCCGTGCTCCCACAGCGCCGCGCAGATGTCGTGGGCGGAGTTGTTGGAGCCGATCACGACCGCCCGCTTGCCTCGGTACGCATCCGGTCCCGGGTGAGCGGAGGAGTGGTGCTGGTCGCCCTTGAACTGGTCCATACCCGCGAACTCCGGCGTGTACGGGCGGCCGGACATCCCCGTGGCCAGCACGAGCTGCTTGGGGCGAAGTGTGATCTCCTCCCCTTCGCGGTCCACGACCAGAACCCACTCGCCGGCGTCCTCGTCGTACACCGCGCCCTTCGCGGTCGTCGACCCCCAGTAGTTGATCTCCATCACGCGCGTGTACATCTCGAGCCAGTCGGCGATCTTGTCCTTGGGCGAGAACACCGGCCAGTTCGGCGGGAACTTGACGTACGGCAGGTGGTCGTACCACACCGGGTCGTGGAGGCACAGCGACTTGTATCGATTGCGCCATGAGTCGCCGGGGCGCGGGTTGCGCTCGACGATGATCGTCGGCACGCGCAGCTGGCGCAGCCGCGCGCCGAGCGCGATCCCACCCTGCCCGCCGCCGACGATGACCACGTACGGCTGGATCGAGCGGCCGAGCTCCTCGGCCTCGCGCTCGCGGTCCTCGAGCCAGGTCTGCCGCTCGCGGTTGGCGCCGTGGGCGACGCCCTTGGGCCGCCGCGGCCCGAGACCCTGCTCGTGGCCCGTGAGCTCGTCGAGCACGGTCAGCAGCGTCCACGCCTTGCCGTCGATCAGACGCAGGTGGCCCTTGCCCCGGCCCACGGCCGTCTCGAACTCGATCCACGCGTCGGTGACGCCGTCGGCTGTGGTCGGCTCCTCGGTCGCGTGCCAGCCGTGCGGCTGCACGCGCGCGAGCGTGTGTTCGAGCATGTCCGCGATCTCGGCGCGTCCCTCGACGGTCTTGATGTTCCAGGTGAACGCAACCAGGTCGCGCCAGTAGCTGTCCTCCGCGAACAGGTCAGCGGCGCCGGGGGCGTCGCCCCGCTCGAGGGCAGCACCGAAACGCTCGAGCCATTGGTCGACCTCGGTCGCCGCGGGCGGACGGGCTGCGGTTGCGGACATCGTCTCTCTCCTCGGTCCGGTGGCGGGAGACCCAATTCTCTACTAGCACGAGATGACAAGTTCAGGCTTATCAGGTTATACTTATGATTCTTGGTCGCCGAAGCGCTCGACACCGACCAGATCGCGGCGAATCTGCGCCTGAGCATCGGCCTGCTGCTCCGCCGGCTGCGCCAGGTTCCGACGAGCGACGAGCTCTCGCTGTCCGAGTCCGCCGCGCTCGCGCGCCTCGATCGTGGCGGGCCAGCCACTTCGGCGGCACTCGCCCGCGCAGAGCAGATCAGCCCGCAGTCGATGGGCGCGACGCTCTCCTCCCTCGCGTCGCGCGGCCTCGTCCAGCGAGCGCCCGACCCCGACGACGGACGTCGCGTGATCTTGTCGATCACGGAACCCGGCCTCCAGATCCTCCGCGACCGCCGCAACGCGCGGACCGAACGGCTCGCGGAGGCATTGTCGTCGGGGTTCACGCGCAAGGAACTCGAACAGCTGATGGCGGTGGCGCCTCTGCTCGAGCGGCTGGCTCAGAGCATCTGATGTGGGGGCGGCTCCGCTCCGAGGATGGCTACAAGTGGGTGGCGCTGTCGAACACGACGATGGCCGTGTTCATGTCGGCGCTCGACGGCTCGATCGTGATCATCGCGCTGCCGGCGATCTTCCGCGGGATCCACCTCGATCCGCTCGCGCCGGGGAACATCAGCTACCTGCTGTGGATGATCATGGGCTACCGGCTCGTCCAGGCCGTGCTCGTCGTCACGGTGGGCCGGCTCGGCGACATGTACGGCCGGGTCAAGATCTACAACAGCGGCTTCGCGGTGTTCACGGGGGCGTCGGTCCTCTTGTCGTTCGACCCGTTCACCGGCGCGCATGGGGCGCAGTGGCTGATCGGCTGGCGGGTGGTCCAGGCGCTCGGCGGTTCGATGCTCACGGCGAACTCGGCCGCGATCCTCACCGACGCGTTCCCCGTCGACCGGCGCGGGTTCGCGCTCGGCATCAACCAGGTGGCGGCGATCGCCGGTCAGTTCATCGGCCTGGTCGCGGGCGGCGTGCTCGCCGAGATCGACTGGCGCGCCGTGTTCTGGGTGAACGTGCCCGTGGGCGTGTTAGGAACCGTGTGGGCCTACCACATGCTCCGCGACACCGGCGAGCGACATCCCGGCCGGATCGACTGGTGGGGCAACATCACCTTCGCGGTCGGCCTGAGCGCGATCCTGATCGGCGTGACCAACGGCATCAAGCCGTACGGCGGTCACGCGATGGGCTGGACCAACCCGACGGTGATCGGCTCGATCGTCGGCGGTGCCGCGCTGCTCGTCGCCTTCGTCGTGATCGAGCGCCGCGTCGCCGAGCCGATGTTCCAGATTGGGCTGTTCAAGATTCGGGCGTTCGCCGCCGGCAGCGCCGCCGGGCTAATCGCGGCCACCGCGCGCGGCGGGCTGCAGTTCATGCTGGTCATCTGGCTCCAGGGCATCTGGCTGCCGCTGCACGGCTACAGCTACACCGAGACGCCGCTGTGGGCGGGCATCTACCTGCTGCCGCTCACCACGGCGTTCCTGATCTCAGGACCGGTCTGCGGATATCTGTCGGACCGGTTCGGCGCGCGCGGGTTCGCGACCGCCGGCATGCTCGCGTTCGGGGCGAGCTTCGTCGGGCTCATGCTGCTGCCCGTCGACTTCCCCTACTGGGCGTTCGCGGGCCTGATCGTGCTCAACGGGATCGGCGTCGGCATGTTCAGCGCCCCGAACTCCGCGTCGATCATGAGCAGCGTCCCCGCCCGGTACCGCGGCGCCGCCTCGGGGATGCGCTCGACCTTCCAGAACACCGGCACCGCACTGTCGATCGGCGTGTTCTTCTCGCTCCTGATCGCTGGCATCGCGAGCAGCCTCCCGGCCCAGTTGCTCGGCGGGCTGCAGCAGCAGGGCGTGCCCCACGCTGTCGCCCATCAGATCGCCGCCCTGCCGCCGGTCTCCTCGCTGTTCGCGGCCATGCTCGGAGACAACCCGGTGGCGCATCTCCTCGGGCCGACCGGCGTGCTGACCTCGCTGTCCCCCGCCCATCAGCAGATGCTGACCGGCACGCACTTCTTCCCGCAGCTGATCGCGGCCGCGTTCCACCACGGACTCGTGGTCGTGTTCAGCGTCGCCACCGGGCTGTCGGTGCTCGCCGCCGCCGCCTCGCTGATGCGCGCCGGCCGCTACGTCCACATCGACGGCCCCCCACCCACGAAAGGAACGCCAGATGACCGAACCGATCGACCCGCAGCGCGCGGCGCTGCTCGTGATGGACTACCAGAACGGCGTCGTCGACATGCTCGGCGAGCCTGACGACCTGCTCTCGCTCGCCACGGACGCGATTGCGACGGTGCGCCGAGCCGGCGGGGATGTGGGCTACGTCCGGGTTGCGTTCGAGGACGCCGACCTCGAGGCGTTCCCACCGACGAGCCGGATGGGCCAGCGCGTGGGCACGTCCCCGAAGGCGTTCCACAACGACTCCCCGAGCACCGCCGTACACGACCGGGTGGCGCCCGAATCCGGCGACATAATCGTCCGCAAGGTCCGCGTCGGCGCGTTCTCGACCACCGACCTCGACGCGCAACTACGCGAGCGCGGCGTCGACACGCTGATCCTCGCCGGCATCAGTACCAGCGGCGTCGTGCTGTCGACCGTCCGCGACGCCAGCGACCGCGACTATCGCGTGATTGTCCTCGCAGACGCCACCGCCGACCCCGATGCCGAGGTGCACGCGTTCTTGACCGAGCGGATCTTCCCGCGTCAGGCCGACGTGATCACGGTCGCCGAGCTCGAGGGTCTGCTGTCCGGCGGCGGGTAACGTCCAACTCACCGCCCCGCGCGGCACGAGTTACACATAGGCCGCGTCTAGACGTTGTGGCACAAATCGGGGGAGTTGTGAGCAGCCCACAACCGGCGGAAACGGGACGGCGGGGCTGAGCGTGATTTGGCGAGGCCTGGCTGAGAAACGTCCTGTGTATTTGGACGTTTCTCGACCACGCCCCGCCTCGCCCGTCCATCCCTTGTGAGGTGACCAAAAGAGAACGGATCCGAGCGGGTCTATGCGCCGGCGTCCCGGGCACCGGCACCTCTGAGCGAGGAGCAGGCCGAAGCCACTCCTCCGCTGATCTCGTTCAGCAGGAACATGTTGCCCGGGACGTCTTTCCTTACCTAGCACCGACGCGCCGCCACGAATCTTCCCGGGCGTAACGTCACACGTGATGTCGATTTCGGCCGTCGCGTTCGTGTAAGGGGTGAAGACACCGACCGAAAGGACAGGAGATGGGAAAGGTCATCGTCATGAACGGGGTGTCGCTCGACGGCGTGATGCAGGCACCCGGGCGCCCCGACGAGGACGCGCGCGGCGGGTTCGAGCACGGCGGCTGGGCAGTCCCCTACGGCGACGACGCGATGGTCGCCAAGATGGGCGAGCGGATGGGCGAGGATCACGAGTGGCTGTTCGGGCGGCGGAGCTACGAGGACCTGCTGGCAATCTGGAACGCGAGGGGCGGCCCGTTCAAGGACGCGTTCAACAACGCGCGGAAGTACGTCGCCTCGAGCAACCCCGCGACCCGGCTCGAGTGGCCGAACTCGACGCTGCTGTACGGCGACGTGCCCGCCGCCGTGGCGGACCTCAAGCGGAGCCAGAGCGCGAATCTCGTGATCTTTGGCAGCGGCGTCCTGATCGGCTCGCTGATGGCCGCCGATCTGATCGACGAGTATCTGCTGATGATTGCGCCGCTGGTCCTCGGCAGCGGGCGGCGGCTCTTTGCCGGCGGCACGCACGCGACCCTGCGGCTCGTCGAGAGCAGTACCTCGAGCACCGGCGTGTTGATGGCCGTCTACGAGCGCGCACGGGGATAGGAGACGAACATGAAGCAATATCTGCTGAGCATCTATCAGCCCGATGGCAGCCTCCCGACCCCCGAGGCGCTCGAGCAGATCGCCGCCGACGTCGGCGCCGTGCGGGAGGAGATGCGCGCCGCCGGCGCCTGGGTGTTCTCGGGTGGGCTGCACGCCGCGACCAGCGCGACGGTGCTAGACCCGCGCAGCGAGGCGATGCCGATGATCGACGGCCCATACACGGAGGGCAAGGAGCACATCGGCGGCCTGGTCATCATCAAGGCGGAGAGCCTCGACGAAGCGCTCGCGTGGGGAAAGAAGCTGGCGCGCGCGACGACGCTGCCGGTCGAGGTGCGGCCGTTCCAGGGCGAGGTCGAGGACTGACACGGCGTGCCGACGGTCACCCGTGCGGACATCGAGCGGATCTTTCGCGATGAATACGGGCGGGCGGTGGCGGTGCTGGCTCGAGTGTTCGGCGACATCGACATCGCCGAGGAGGCCGTCCAGGAGGCGTTCGCCACGGCGGTCGTGCGCTGGCCTGACACCGGCCTGCCGCCGGCGCCGGCCGGCTGGATCATCACGACCGCGCGCAACCGCGCGATCGACCGGCTGCGCCGCGAGGCCTCTCGACACGACCGCCACGCCGAGGCGGCGCTGCTGCATGTCCGCAACGACCCGACGCCGGGGAGCCGGGAGAGCCCGGTGCAGGACGACCGACTGCGTCTGATCTTCACCTGCTGCCACCCAGCCCTGGGCACGGCCGCGCAGGTGGCGCTCACGCTCAGGCTGCTGGGCGGGTTGCGCACCTCGGAGATCGCGCGAGCGTTCTTCGTCCCCGAGGCGACGATGGCCCAGCGACTCGTGCGCGCCAAGGGGAAGATCCGCGACGCCCGGATCCCGTACCGGGTCCCGAGCGAGGCCGACCTGCCGGAGCGTCTGAACGCGGTGCTCGCGGCTGTGTACCTGATCTTCAACGAGGGCTACGCCGCGAGCACCGGCGAGCGCCTGATCCGCGAGGAGCTCGCGACCGAGGCGATCCGTCTCGGACGTCTGCTCGCCGAGCTCATGCCCGACGAGCCTGAAGTGCTCGGGCTGCTGGCGCTGATGCTGCTCCTGAACTCGCGACGCGCCGCGCGTACGACCGCCGCGGGCGATCTCGTACCGCTGCCCGATCAGGACCGCGGCCTGTGGGACCGGGAGCTGATCGACGAAGGACAGAGCCTCGTCAGACGATGCCTGCGGCGAAACCAGCCGGGTCCCTACCAGGTCCAAGCCGCTATCAACGCCGTCCACGGCGACGCGCTCACGGCGGACGAGACCGACTGGGACCAGATCATCGCGCTGTACGACCAGCTGCTGGCGTTCACCCCGACCTCGGTGGTCGCGCTGAACCGTGCCGTCGCAGTCGCTGAGGTGGAAGGCCCGCGCACGGCGCTCGACCTGATCGACGCGCTGCCCCTCGATGGCTACTACCTCTACCACGCGATCCGAGCCGATCTGCTGCGACGTCTCGGCAAGCCGAACGACGCGACGGCCGCTTACCAAGCCGCGATCGACCGCACCGACAACGCCACGGAGATCAGGTTCCTGCGGGACCGCATCGACACGATCGGCCATCCGTCCGACCCGGGCGAGGCACCCGGCGAGGCACCCGACGCCGACGCCCCTTAGCCGCCATCGAGGCCGGCGAGGCGCCGCGCCGCCTCGGCGATCACCTCGGGCCGCTTGCAGAACGCGAACCGCACGAGCGTCCGCGCCGCCTCCTTGTCGTCGTAGAACACGCTCGTCGGGATCGCGACGATCCCGCACCGCTCAGGCAGAGCCCTGCAGAACTCGACCGCGTCGACCCCCACGTCCGCGTTGACGAAATACGTGCCCGAGGGCGTGATCGGACGCAGCCCAGCAGCCTCGAGCCCGGAGCACAGCTGATCGCGCTTGACCCGCAGATCGTCGCGGAGCGCCTGCACCTCGGTCGCAGGCAGGCGCAGCGCCGCGGCGGCGGCGTGTTGCAGCGGCGTGCCTCCGGCGAACGTCAGGAACTGCTTGACCATCCGAGTCGCGGCGACGAGCGCCGCAGGGCCTGAGCACCAGCCGATCTTCCAGCCGGTGAACGAGAACGACTTGCCGACGCTCGAGATCGTGAGCGTGCGCGAAGCCATGCCGGGCAGCGTCGCGATCGGGATGTGCTCGCCGTCGTACACGAGGTGCTCGTAGACCTCGTCGGTAACGCAGATCAGGTCGTGCTCGACGCACGCCGCTGCGATCAGCTCGAGCTCGGCGCGGCTGAGCACGCGGCCGGTCGGGTTGTGGGGCGAGTTGAGCAGCAGCAGCCGCGCCCCCGGACCGATCGCAGCGCGCAAAGCCTCCTCCGAGACCTCGAAGTCCGGCGGGCGAAGCGTCACCGGCCGGCGCGTCGCGCCGGCGAACGCGACGCATGCCGCGTACGAGTCGTAGTAGGGCTCGAGCACGACGACCTCGTCGCCGGGGTCGCACAGCCCGAGCAGCGCCGAAGCGATGCCCTCGGTGGCGCCGAACGTGATCAGCACGTCTTCTGGATCGAGCCCGTACCAGTTGCGCTGGTGCTCGAACACGGCCTCGCGCAGCGCTGGTACGCCCGGGAGCGGCGCGTACTGGTTCTCGCCGCCGCGGAGCGCGTTGACCGCGGCTTCGATCACGGACTCCGGGCCGTCGGTGTCGGGGAACCCCTGGCCGAGGTTGATCGCGCCGGTCCGCAGCGCGAGCGCGCTCATCTCGGTGAAGATCGTCGTGCCGAGACCGGCAACGCGTTCAGCAGGGCTCATGCGGGATCGGCCGCGTCCGAGGTCATGCGGGGTCCGCCGCCCCCCAAATCCCAGGCCCCCGTTGGTGCTCGTAGATCAGCGACGTCTCGGCGTGCGCCACCGACGGATGCGTGGCGAGGTGGTCGACGACGAACTCGCGTAGGTCCTGCGCGTCGGCCGCCGCGACCCACACGAGGTAGTCGGTCACGCCGGTCAGGTGGAACACCATCAGCACCCCGGGCAGCTGCCGGACGGTGGCGGTGAAATCGTCGATCTGGTCGCGCGCGTGAACCGCGAGCCGCACGGCGATCAGCGCCTGGAGCGGGCGCCCGAGCGCCGCAAGGTCGACCTCCGCGTGGAACCCGCGGATCACGCCGCGTTCGCGCAGCGAGCGCAGCCGCGCCAGCGCGGTCGAGGGCGCCACCCCGACCCGGTCGGCGAGGCGCTGGTTGGTGATCCGCGCGTCGCGAGCCAGCAGTTCGAGAAGGGCCCGGTCAATGTCGTCGACCGGAGGCTGTGGATCATTCGGTGCGACACGAACTCTCGGCACTCACCCCGAAGAATATCTGATCTCCCGGCGCTCAACCGCAGGATCTTCGGCGTCTTGTCGGATCGCCGCAGGATCGTCATCCTAATGGCATGACCGAGATCGCCACCGAACCGATTCTGCAGGACTCGATACTCGACACGATCGGCGACACGCCGCTCGTGCGCCTGTCGCGCATCGGCGCCGGACTGCGCCCGCGCCTGGTCGCCAAGCTCGAGACGTTCAACCCGGGTGGGTCGATCAAGGACCGGGTAGCGGTGGCGCTGATCGAGGCCGCGGAGCGCGACGGCAACCTAAAGCCGGGCGGGACGATCATCGAGCCCACGTCGGGCAACACCGGCACCGGCCTCGCGATCGCGGCGCGTTTGAAGGGCTACCGCGTCATCGCGGTGATGCCCGACAAGATGTCGCGCGAGAAGATCGACCTGCTCCGCGCCTACGGCGCCGACGTCGTGCTCGCGCCGACCGACGTGCCGCCTGACTCGCCCCAGTCCTATTACCGGGTGGCCGACCGGCTGACCAGCGAGATTCCGGGCGCGTTCCAGCCCAACCAGTACTTCAACCAGGCGAACCCGCAGGCGCACTACGACTCGACCGGCCCCGAGATCTGGGAGCAGACCGCCGGCCAGATCACCCACCTCGTTGCCGGCGTCGGAACGGGCGGCACGATCACCGGCACCGCCCGCTACCTGCGCGAGCGCAACCCCGACCTCGTCGTGATCGGCGCCGACCCCGAGGGGTCGATCTACTCCGGCGGCCCCGAGAACGTCCGCCCGTACCTGGTCGAGGGCGTCGGCGAGGACTTCTGGCCCGAGACGTTCGACCCGACGATCGTCGACCGCTGGGTCACGGTGTCCGACCGCGACGCGTTCCTGACGACTCGGCGGCTGGCCCACCTCGAGGGGATCCTCGCCGGGGGATCCGGCGGCCTCGCGCTCCACGCCGCGCTGCAGGTAGCCGGCGACGTTCAGGACCCCGACGCGCTGATCGTCGTGATCCTTCCGGACGGCGGCCGCTCGTACCTGTCGAAGATCTTCTCCGATGCCTGGATGCGTCAGTACGGCTTCCTCGAGCGCGATACCAAGCTGTGCGTCGGGGACGTGCTCGCGCGCAAACGCGAGGCCGGCGAGATCCCGTCGCTCGTGACGGTCCAGACCCACTTCAAGGTCCGCGACGCCGTCGCCCTGCTTCACGAGCACCGGGTCTCCCAGTTGCCGGTGGTCAGCGCCCACGATCCGGCGACGGTGGTCGGCGCGATCGGCGAGCGCGGCCTGCTCAAGCGCGCCGCCGAGAACCCCGCGATCCTCGATGCCGAGATCGTCGAGGTGATGGAGGCCCCGTTCCCCGCCGTGTCGACCGAGGATCCGGTGCGCGACGCGGTCGAACTACTCGTCGGCGACCAGCAGGCGCTGCTCGTCACGCGTGACGGCCGCGCCGAGGGTCTCGTCACGCGCACCGATTTGCTGGAAGCGCTCGCCTCGTGAGCCATCCCGACTCGGACGCGCGTCGCGACGCGTTCGCGACGCGCGCCGTCCACGCGGGCCTGACCCCGGATCCGAGCTACGGCTCGGTGATCCCGCCGATCCACCAGACCTCGACCTACGCCCAGCGCCGGCCCGGCGAGTTTGTCGAGGACTACGACTATTCGCGCTCGGCGAACCCAACCCGGTCCGCGCTCGAGCAGGCGCTCGGCGAGCTCGAGGACGGTCGCGCGGTGACGTTCGCGTCCGGCCTCGCGGCCGAGCACGCGCTGATCACGGTCCTGTGCGAGCCCGGCTCACACGTCGTGCTTCCGGCCGACCTGTACGGCGGGACCTACCGGCTCGTCGACAAGGTCATGAGCCGCTGGGGCCTCGCCTACGACCTCGTCGACCAGACCGACCTGGCCGCGATCGAGCGCGCGGTCAGGGACGACACGCGGCTGATCTGGATCGAGAGCCCGACGAATCCGTTCCTGCACGTGATCGACATCGAGGGCGTGATCGCGCGCCGGCGCGACGCGCTGGTCGCGGTCGACAACACGTTCGCCACGCCGGCGAATCAGCGCCCGCTCGAGCTCGGCGCGGACTTCGTCGTGCACTCGACCACCAAGTACCTCGGCGGCCACTCGGACGTCGTCGGTGGCGTGGTCGTCACCCGCTCGGACGAGTGGCACGAGCAGCTGCGATTCGTGCAGAACGCCACCGGCGCCGTTCCGGGACCGTTCGACTGCTTCCTCGTTCACCGCGGGCTGCGCACGCTCCATCTGCGGATGGACGCCCACGCCCGCAGCGCGCGCGCCGTCTCCGAATTCCTGCGCGCCGCCCCCGGCGTGACCGACGTGCGCTGGCCGGGGTTCAGCGGGATGGTCAGCTTCCGCCACCCCGAAGCCACCCAGATCGCGACCCGCACGCGCCTGTTCACGCTCGCCGAATCGCTCGGCGGCGTCGAATCGCTGATCGAGGTGCCGCAGGCGATGACCCACCAGTCGGTCGAGGACTCGATCGCCGCCGTCCCCGCCGATCTGGTGCGCCTCAGCTGTGGCGTCGAGGACCCCAACGATCTCGTCGCGGACCTGAAGCAAGCGCTCGCCGCGTCCTGATTCTGGGCCTCGCTTCGCTCGACATCCAGCCGGATGACTCGTGGCCGGCCTGGTCGTTGCGAGGCCGGATGCCGAGCAGGCCGAGCCAGGAGGCCGTTACGCCGGGCGTCCATGCCCCGCGGGGTCAGTCAGCCGACGCTGGCTGAACCTCGAGGACGTCCAACTCGAAGTGCGGAGCGTGGTAGCGCCGGTGCCCGGCAGCCAAGGCCTTGCCGCGGCGCTCGTTGCGGCAGACATAGGCGACCAGCGCGATGAACACCACGAGCGCGATCGCGCTGACGGTTCCGTCGCCCAGGTTGAGGCCGCCGTTGGTCGGCTTGCTGAACCCGTCGGCGAACGAGGCGCCGAGAGGCCGGGTGACGATGTAGGCGAACCAGAACGCGACGATTGGGTTCATGACACGACGTGACCAGGCCACCGCCGGGATCGCGATGATCGCCCCGAACAGAAGAGCCGAGGTCCAGAAGCCGAGACCCAGCTGGTAGGCGGTCAGGTCGCCGGCCGCCGTGCCGAGTGCAAACGTGCCGAGGACCGCGGCCCAGTAGAAGCACTCACGGCGGCGCGTATCGATGCTGTGAATCGACAGCGTGCCCTCGCTGCGATACCAGAGTGCGAACACCGCGGCGACGATCAGGGCGAATGCCGGCGTGGTGACGCTGTAGGGAATCCCGGCGCCGTCCTTGATCGCGTCGGCCGCCATCGTTCCGAATACCGCGACCATCATCACCGCGAACCAGTAGTAGGCCGGGCTGTATCGCGGCTGGCGCAACTGGAGCCACAGGGCCAGCACCAGACCGAAGAAGCCGACGGCGGCGGCGAGGGGGACGCTGTTCTGACCCAGGAAGTCGGACATGGCCTCGCCCATGCCGGTCGTCAGGAGCTTGAGCACCCAGAAGATCAGAGTGATCTCGGGCACCTTCACGAGGATCGGCTGCAAGCGGGCGCGGCGCGACGTGGTGGCTGTCATGGCTTCGTTCATCGCTTCCTGGAGTTGGGGTGGATGCCGGCCATGGTCCGTCGACGCGCGCGGAAACCGAGCCGACCTGCCTTGACTCCCGCTAACGAACGGCACCCCGGGGTCAAACTGTATGAGCCTAAGAACTGTCTAACGAGCGACAGAGGTCCCCCGTTGGACGCCGCGAAGCGGGCCACCCACCGCCATGCTCCAGACCCACATCTCTCGTCAGCCGGTGCGCAACTCGCCAAAGCCGGACCATCTCGCCGGCGCTGTGCACATAAGCGACACCCGGGCGCTTATGTGCATACGACCCGCGGCAACGGCGCGCGTTGGCGAGTTCCGCACCGGGCCAAGGCGCGCCGTTCAGCGATCCGCGCCGCGCCCCGTTCGGAGCCCGGGCGGCGAGGCTCAGCGCTCGGGCGCGGCCAGGTTGCCGATCCCGCGCCGGCGCTGAGCCCCCCAACCTTGCTTGCGCCGCGCCAGGTCGACGAGCGCCAGGACGCGCCGTAGCGGTGATTGCCGGCCGCGCGCGGAAGTGCCCGACAACCCGGCGTGGCGGCTGTTCGGATCCTGAGCGCCCGGCCGCGGGCCCGGCGTCACAGGATGTTGAAGCAGCCGTAAACGATGAACAGCGGGTTGGTGACGTTGCGCCCGCCGGCGGCGAGCATCGTCGGACCGCCGAGGAACGCCGGCGGCGACTGCGCCTTGTAGCAACCGTTGTACTGGACGCTCACGTCGTACTCGACCGAGGTCAGCTGATAGGGGACCGCGTTCGTCTGCGGCAGGTAGACGTAAACGGTGCAGTTCCAGTCGCCGGGACCGACCGCTTTGGTCGCGCGGCGGTTGCAGTTCGGCTGGATGTACAGCCGCGCATTGGCCGGCACGCGGCGGCCGATCAGCTGCTGCTGGAGCAGCGTGACGTTGTTGAACTCGCGGCCGATCGCGTACGCGACCCGGTACGCCGTCACCCCGGTGGGGCCGAGGCCGCAGCCGAACGCGAGCACCGCGACGACCACGATGCTGATCGCGACGACCTTGACCGGGGCCGTCCAGCTCGGCCCGCGCCCGCTCACGCCGGTGAGGAAGTCGCGGCGGCGCATGATCCGCCAGCTGGCGGCCAGGCACGCCGCGATCCAGATCAGCGAGACGAGACTTCCGACGAGCACCTGGCCGAAGAACGGGTGGCTGGTGAACAGGCCGTGCCAGCCGTCGAAAGCCGAGCCGATCAGAAGCTCGTGGACGATGACTCCCTTGCCAATAAGGTCGAGCAGCTGGGTCACGAGCGCGACGAGCAAGGGACCGAGCACGCCGAGGATGCCGTTGCGGGTGGCGACCGAGAACAGGATCGCCAGGCTGGTGTAGGCGAGCAGCGGCAGCATGCAGAGGAGCCAGCTGACGATCGTCAGCGCGAGCATCCGCCCCGGCGAGGTCAGGACCCCGCTCAAGTTGACGAGCGCGTGAGGTCCGACCAGCGCGACCCCGGCGACAAGGCTCATCGTCGCCAGGATCACCATCAGCCCGATCGCGAACGTCCCGACTGCGAGCAGCTTGCCCGCGAACACATCCTCGCGCGTGCACGATCGGGTGAGGATCGTCTTCCAGGTGCCGTGACGGTCCTCGGAGGAGAACAGATCGCCCGCCAGCACGCCGGCGATGATCGGGAATCCCCAGGAGCCCGCGAACCCGAGGATCACGAGTGAGATCGCAAATCCGGACGAGTGGACCCAGACTCCGAACAGCGCGTCGGACGGCGTGCCGCTCTGAACCTTGAGGATCGCGGCGAACGCGAGCGGGCCGATCGCGCACACGAGGACCAGGATGCGCGTGGTCAGCTGGGACATCAGCTTGTACAGCTCGGTCTCGTACGCGTTGCGCACGCCCTGGCTGATTACGGGCTCCGAGCCGGCCGCGGGAGCGGTCGGGGCGACGGTCGTCATGCGCCCGCCAGGATCGTGTCGGCCAGCTGCTGGGGCTCGAGCGCGTCGAGCGCGGCGGCGTCGTGCTCGCCCGTGAGCGCGAAGAACATGCTCTCGAGCGGGCTGACGACCAGCTCGAGGCGCCGGATCAGAACGTGGGCATCGCCGAGCGCAGCCACCAGGTCGTCCATTGCGTCCAGACGGGCGGCCACGGCCAGGCCGCCCCGCGCCGCGGGCTGGATCCTGATCGCCGGAATCCGTGCTGCCAGCTCGAGCGCCCGCGCGTCGTCGCTGGTCGAGAGCGCGTAGGCCGACTGAGGCGCCTGCGCCTCGAGCTCGGTAACGGTGCCTTCCCACACCACTTGCCCGTCGCGCAGCACCGTGTAGGAGTCGCACACCTTCTCGAGCTCTCCGATCTGGTGGCTCGAGAGCAGCACCGCGACCCCCTCGGCGGCGAGCTCGCGGACAAGCGTCGCCACCGCCCGCGTCCCGGCCGGGTCGAGCCCGCTGGTCGGCTCGTCGAGCAGGAGCAGTCGCGGGCGGCGCAGCAGGGCTGAGGCGAGGCCGAGTCGCTGACGCATCCCGGTCGAGTAGCCGCTCACGCGGTCCTCGCCTCGATCGGCGAGGCCGACCCGCTCCAGCGCGTCATCGATCTCGCCGCTTCCCGCATGCCAGCCGTCGAGCTTGGCCATCAGCCTCAGGTTCGAGCGCCCGGACAGATACGGATAGAAGGAGGGCTCCTCAACGAACCCCCCGACGGCGTCGAGCGCGTCGCCGCCCAGGTGTTCCAGCTTGCGGCCGAGAAGCTCGACCGTGCCGCCGTCTGGCCGGATCAAGCCGAACAGCATCCGCAGCAGCGTCGTCTTGCCGGCGCCGTTGGGGCCGAGCAGCCCGCGCACCGAACCGGGCTCGATCGACAGGTCCACCCCGTCAACCGCCGTCGTCGTGCCGAAGCGCTTGACCAGCCCTGTCGCCCGCACGGCGTCCACGGCGCGAATATACATAGCGGTTCGAGGCGCTGTGAACGTCCGCGGCGCGAGGGGTCACGCCGACCACGGGACCGCCACACCAGAAATACAAATCGTTAACAACCCCCGCAGCCGGTGCGGTAAGGTGCCGCCGGCGCTCTGGTCTCAGCGCCACCGCTCGAGTCCGGGCGGCTCGCTCATACCGTCGTGGGGAGGAATACGCCATGAGAAGGCTCGTGCCGGTACGCATGCGTGGGCGTCGACGGGGACGAGTCGCGATCGGCGCGGCGCTGACATCGTGCGTCGCCGTCGTGGGTGTCGCTTCCGCGGCCGTCGGCGGCTTCAACCCGTTCGGCACAGAGAGGTTGCGCAGACGTATCGCCAACGGCATTCTCCTCCCCACGAACCAGTGGATTTCGCCGCTGGGCACGCGAATCGTCGACGGTAGTGACACCGAGCAGGGGCCGGCTCGTGTCGAGCACGATCAGCCCCGAACGGCCGGTACCTGGCGGCCTTGGGCTGGAACGAGTTCCAGGGCTTCCTGACGATCTTCGACCTGAAGACCGGGAAGATGGTCGCAGCAGACCGCGCTGCGACCGGCACGCGGCAGCGACCGGGACACTCGGTCGCGGCCGACGGGCCGCTGTTCTCCCCAGACCCCAACCGGCAGCTCGACCATCTGGGTTCCACAGTCAGAGTTTCTGCGAAGTTCAGCTTCGACGACGACACCGGGGCAGCCACCGCAGAAGGCACGCCGATCTTCCTGTGCGGGAGCAGCGCCAGCCAGGCACCCTCCGGCTTCGATCCGCGGCCTACACCTATTGAGCGGCTAGCGGCGCTGGCGAGTTCGGCGAGAACAGCGCCGACGCGTCCGACGTCGCCAACGGCGCCTGAGCTGCCCGTCCGGGATGGCGCTCTCGCCGGACGGGTCGAAGCTCTACGTCGCGCTCAACGGCGCCAACAAGCTGGGCGTGATCGACACGCCACCGACACCGTGGCAAGACGAGATTCCGGTCGGCAACGCCCCGCGCCAGGTCGTGCTCGCCGAGCAACGGCAAGTTGCTTATGTCTCCAACGAAGGCGGCCGCCCGGCCAACCCGGCGAACCGCACGAGTTCACCAACCTGTCCGACGGCACGCCGATCGTCTCGAGCCCGAGCACCGGCGCTGCGATTACCGGCACCGTCTCGGTGGTCAACCTGACGACCGGTCAAGGGCGAGATGCAGGAGATCCCGGTCGGGCTCCAGCCGACGGCGCTTTACCAGGACGGCGAGCGCCCTGTTCGTCGCCAACTCGAACGACGACAGCCTGTCGGTGATCGACGAGCAGTACGAACAGGGTCACTGCAGACCGTGCGGACCAACCCGGTGCCGGGTGCACAGGTCGGGAGCTACGCGAACGCGATCAACATGTCGGACCCGAACCACGTGCTGGTCAGTATCGGGCGCGACAACGCGATCGCGGTGTACGGCTACAAGGTCTGAACCGCCAGATGCGCTTCGTCGGCTTGCTCCCGACTGACTGGTATCCGGTCCAGGTCCAGCCCGATCCAGACTCTCGGCGCCGGCAAGATCGTCGTCACCAACGACAAGGGCATCGGAGCCCGCGGCCCCGCGTCGACGATCAACAAGGGGTACGACACCGAGCCCGCCACCAAGTCCTCCGTCACCGATCACAACACCTACGACGACACCGGCAGCGTGACGACGTTCACGATGCCGGACGACGGTCAAGCTCTGGCAGGACACCCAAACCGTCTTCACCGACGACGACTGGAACCAGATCAAGCCGATCAACCAGGGCGACTACGACACCGTGCCGCAGGTCATCCCGGCTCGCCTCGGCGGCTCCTCACCGATCAAGCACATCGTCGTGATCGTCAAGGAGAACCGGACCTACGACCAGGTCCTGGGCGACCTCAGGCGAAGGCAACGGCGACCCGGCCGACGCACAGTTCGGCGCGCGATCACACCGAACTTCCACGCGCTCGCGTACCGGTTCGGCGACCTCGACAACTTCTACGACGAGGGCACGCTCTCAGCCGACGGTCACAACTGGATCGTCCAGGCCGAGGCCAACGACTACGTCGAAAAGGAGTTCGGCGCGTTCTACCGGTCCTATCCATCGCAGGGCGGCGACTCACTCGCCTACCAGCGCGACGGCTTCCTCTGGAACGCCGCCGAGAAGGCCGGACAGACCGTGCAGAACTTCGGCGAGTACATCTACAACCCGTACAGCCTTCCCGCGGACGCACCCACGTGGGCCACCTGGTACAAGGAGTCGCAGTGGCTCGAGGGCAAGCAGTCGGGTCCACAGCCGATCGACGACCCGTGCCAATACACGCGGGTGCAGTCGGACATCCCGTCGCTGCAGGCGATCAGCTACCCGTGCTTCCCGAACTTCCAGCTCTCGATCCCGGATCAGTACCGGGTCGACCAGTGGCGGCCGGTGTTCCAGCAGCAGGAGCAGAGCGGGAACATGCCCAAGCTGACGTTCATGTGGCTGATGACCGACCACACCGGTGCTACCGGTGTGTGCACTGGCTGTGCAGTCCCCGACCCGGTCGCTCAGGTCGCCGACAATGACCTCGCAGTGGGCCGCGTGATCGACACGATCTCTCACAGCCGTTTCTGGAAGAGCACCGCGATCTTCGTCCTCGAGGACGACACCCAGAACGGCGTCGACCATGTCGACGGCCACCGCGGGCCGGCGTTCGTGGTCAGCCCCTATTCGGCCTCCGGGGTGGACGACCAGTACTACACCCAGCTCAACATGGTCAAAACGATCGAGCAGATCCTCGGAATCCCGGCGATGAACCAGGAAGACTTGGCGGCGGAGCCGATGTACGGCGCGTTCACCGAGCATCCGGACTTCACGCCGTACAACGTGCAGCCGAACCAGATCCCGCTCACCCTGGGCATGCCGACGACCACCAGCTCGTCGTCGACCGGCTCCAACCCGGCAGTCCGGTCACAGGCCTCCCTCCCAGCCGACATGAAGTCGATCTACCAGGCCTGGGTGGCATGGAGCACGCAACAGGCGGCCGAGCACCACTTCGATGGTCCGGACCGCGTCAACCCGCAGCAGCTGAACCGGTTCGACTGGTACTCGGCGCACGACTGGCGCGTCGCATATCCGGGCGATCCGAAGATCTACACGCCGAACCAGGTGCCCGGCCGGAACCTGCCGGCCGCCTTCCTCGGCGACGACTGATCGCGGCGAGTCGGATGGTCGGCGACGACTGATCGCGGCTGCCTAGAGCTCCTGGATGTGATCTGCCTCGCGTGCCCCCGGGAAGGGGCGCGTGAGGCAGAACTCCTCGAGCGTCGCCTCGGGCACGCCTTCGACTCCGGGCGTGTCGGAAGCCTCGCCGCGGGTGTGAGGATCGTCGGCGAAACCGCCGACCTCGACCGAGTGCTGCGGCGTGCGGTATCCGGAGATGCCGATGAGGTGGAGCCCGAGCGCCTTGCCGAGCGCGTCCAGGCGGGCGGCGATGACCGGCTCCTGGTTCACGGTGTAGCTCGTTCCCGGCGCCGGGAAGAACCCGGTCGAGCCACCGTGGGGCACGAACGGGGTGCTGATGCAGCCACCCGGCGGCGGAACGACCGGCAACCCGGCGCCACCGCCGGCGGCCGCCGCTTCGGCGTCGAGCACCTTCGCCTCGTGCGTGAGCGTCTTCTGGAGCTTGGTCAACTGGGTCCGCTTGGCCGAACGGTCACGCGCGACGCGCAGCTCGCGGTCGACGATCGACAGGCGGAGCTCCGCGATGTTGTCGCGCTCGACGCGCACCGCGGCCGTGGTCTGCTGCCGGCGCACCTTGATCCTGGCGAGCCCGCGGGCCTCGGCCTCGACCGCTACGCGGGTGGTCATGACCAACCGCGTGGTCCGCGCGTTCGCCTTGGCGATCGCGCTCAGGTTGCTCACCTGGTTGACGAGTTGATCCCACCCTCGCGCCTCGACAATCACGTCGACGAGGTTCGGGGTCGGCGACTCGTAATCGGCGACGAGTTGCGCGGAGAGTATCCGGCGGTCGCTCGCGAGCTGCCGCTGTAGCTGGACCAGGCGCCGCTGCGCGTTCGACAACGCCACCGTCACCTCGTTCAGCTGCTGCTCCTGGATGTCGAGGCTCTGCTGGACGGCGTTCAGCCTCGCCTGGAGCGAGCTGATCGTGCCCTCGAAGCCCTGGATCTGCTGGTTATCGGACTTGATCGCGGAGCGCAGCCCGTTCGCCTTGTGCCGGCCGGCCGAATACCGGCTCGCGAGATCGCCGCGGCTCACGCCGGCGCTCGTCACAATCGTGGCAACCGCGAGCACGGATGCCACGACCACTGCGTACCGCCTGCTCAAGGGCGGCCACGCTACCAGCCGCCGCCCCGGATTCCTCCCTGTGCAACCGCGATTGCGTGGCCGCCCCGAGCTTTACGCGAATGCTCCCACCCCGGTGATATCCCGGCCGACGATCAGCGTCTGCATCGTCTCGGTGCCCTCGTAGGTGTGGATCGCCTCGATGTCGGCCATGTGACGAATCACGTGGTTCTCGAGCAGGATGCCGTTGCCGCCGAGCATGTCTCGCGCCTCGGCGCAGATCTGCCGGGCCTTGCGGGTGTTGTTGAGCTTCGCCAGGCCGGCGATCGTGTCGCTCAGCTCCCCCCGCTCGGCTAGCCGGCCGATCTGGAGGCAGTAGAGCTGCATCGAGGTCACCTCGGCGAGCATCCTCACGAGCCGGTCCTGGACGATCTGGAAGCTGCACAGCGGCTTGCCGAACTGCTCGCGGCGCTTGCTGTAGGTGAGCGCGGTGTCGTACGCAGCGACAGCGTGCCCGAGCGCCGCCCAGGCGCACGTGCTCCGCGTCCCGGCGAGCACGCGCGCCGTGTCCTTGAAGCTGTGCGCGCCCGGGAGGCGGTTCTCGGCCGGCACCTCGACGTCCTCGAGCGAGATCTGCGCCTGCCAGATCGCCCGCAGCGACCCCTTGCCCTCGATCACGTGCGCGTCGTAACCGGGAGTGCCTCCCTCGACTAGGAAGCCGCCGACCTTTCCCTCCTCGTCGCGCGCCCACACGACGACGACGTCCGCGAAGCTGCCCGCGCCGATCCAGCGCTTGGCCCCGTTCAATAGGTACGTGTCGCCCACCCGGCGCGCGCTGGTCTCGAGCGCGACCGAATCTGACCCGTGATTCGGCTCGGTCAGCGCGAACGCGCCGAACTGCTCGACCCTGGCCATCGGCGGAAGCCAGCGCTGCTTCTGCTCCTCGGACCCGAGCATTGCGATCGACTTCATCGCCAGCCCCGCCTGGACGCCCAGAACCGTCCCGAGGCTCCCGTCGCCGCGATTGAGCTCCATGTGGATCAGCCCGAGCGAGATCGGGTCGAACCCGGGGCAGCCGTAGCCCTGGATGTCCTCGCCGACGATCCCGAGCTCGCCGAGGCGCCGGATCAGCGGCCACGGCATCTCAGCGCGCTCCCAGTAGTCGCCGATCACCGGCAGCACCTCGTCGTCGACGAACAGCCGCACGCGCCGGAGCACCTCGAGTTGCTGCTCAGTGAGCTGCTCGCGCAGGAAGAAGTAGTCGGTCGACAGGGCGTGGCCAAGGCCCTCGAACAGGTCAGCGGGTGCGGTCACCATCGGGGTCCTCCAGTTCTGGTTCGAGCGGTAGTTCGGGGTCAGCGAGCGCGGTCGCGATCGCCCGGTAGGTCTTTCGGTTGAAGATCAGCCCCACGTGGCTTCCGGTCACCTCCACGCACGTGGCGTACGGGACGACCGCCGCCTGCCAGCGGACAACGCCGTCGCCCTTGGAGTAAATGCTCGTCAGACGGACCCGGTCGATCGGGAACGCGCCGTCGAAGTCGGATGCGAACCGGCAGTCGCACGCGTCGGTCATGCAGCGCGACGACCGAGCGCGGCCGCTCCGCAGTATCACGCCGCGCGCAGCGGCGGCGGCCCGCTGCGTCGGGTAGCTCGTCGCGAGCATCCCGCGCAGTCCGGCGCCGGCCGAGATCGCGTGGGACACGAGGTCCGGACGGCGGTGTCCGAGCGCGCGGGCGTAGTGACCGCCGCGGCTGTGACCGATCAGCGCGATCCGGCGCCCGTGGTGGTCGTGGAGCATTTCGATGCGGCGTTCGACCCGATCGACGGCGCGGTCCGAGCAGCCGGTGTTGGTGACGAATCCGCAGAGCTGCGGGCGGTATCCGATCCGCCGCAGCCAGGCGGCGAGGACGAGCATCGTCTGGTCGCCGGCGCCGAACCCGGGCATCAGGATGACGGGGCGGCCATCGCCGCGCGGAACTCCGCGACCATGGAAGACCGGGTCCGCGAGCAAGCGCGACGCCTCGAGCGCCCACCGCGTCTCTCGCAGGTGGTCGCCCCACCAGCGGTCGTCCGGAACGGCCGGGAGACCTTCAGTTCGCGAGTACATAGGTCCCCGGTGCCTTTCCGTGCGCCTTGTAATTCGCGTTGCCCAGCGACTTCGGTGCCGTCTTCATTGCACCGGACCGCTCGGCGAGCCAGCCGTCCCAGTCTCCCCACCAGCTTCCGGGCAGCTGCGGCGCCTGCGCCGCGAATTCCTCCGCCGTCGCCGGCAGCTCGTCGGCGATGCGGTAGCTCGACCGGCTGTCGGGGCTCGGCGGGTTGACGAGCGCCTGAATGTGCCCGCTCCGCGACAGCACGAACCGGCGATTGCCGCCGAACAGGAGCGCGCCGTTGTACGCGCTCTCCCACGGCACGATGTGATCCGTCGCGCCGGCGACGAAGTACGTGTCGATGTCGACGGCTCCGAGGTCGACGGGTTTACCGAGAACCTCGAGGGCGCCCGGGTTGGCGAACGCGTTGTCGAGCCCGATGTGGATGAAGTCCCGGTGCAGCCCGGCCGCGAGGCGAACCGTGTCCTGGTTCCAGTAGAGGATGTCGAACGCCGGCGGCTCCTTGCCGAGCAGGTAGTTGTTGACCACGTAGTTCCACACCAGGTCGTTCGGGCGTAGCCACGTGAACACGCCGGCGAGGGCCTGCCCGTCGACGTAGCCCTTGCGCGCGGACTCGGCGACCGCCGCGGCCGCGACGTCGCGAGTGGTCAGTGCCGCCATCGTGCCCTCGGTGTCGTTGTCGAGCGCGCACACCATCAGCGTCAGGCTCGCCGCGCGGTCGAGCTCGCCGGCCGCCGCGAGCTGGCCGAGAAGGGCCGCGGTGATGATTCCACCCGAGCACGCCGCCGCGAGATGGACCGAGCTCTGCGACGTGATTGAGGCGACCGCGTCCCGGGCCTCGGCGACCGCCTGCGCGTAGGTGTCGAGGTCGAAGTGACCCTGTTCCTGCTCGGGGTTGCGCCACGAGATCGCGAACACCTGCTGCCCCTGGGCGACGTAGTGCTCGATCATGCTCCGCCCCGGCGAGATGTCGAGCACGTAGAACTTGTTGATCGTCGGCGGGATGAACAGCATCGGCACCTCCCGCACCTGATCGGTCGTCGGCTGGTAATGGATCAGCTCGAACACGTCGGTCCGGAGCACGATCGATCCGGGCGTGGCCGCGACATTGACGCCGACCTCGAACTTGCTCGTGTCGACGGTCGCCGGCAGTCGCGACGGCGTGTTCAGATCGTGCATGAGGTGCCGCGCGCCGCGGACCAGATTGCCGCCTCCCGTGTCGACAACCTCCTTGATCACCGTCGGATTGGACCAGGCAAAGTTGGTCGGGGCGAGCGCGTCGAGGACGTTCCCGGCCGCGAGCCGCGCGCGCCGCTCGGCGCGCCAGTCGACATCGGCGTCGGAGATCAACCCGTCGACGGTCTCGC
The DNA here is from genome assembly GCA_963755525.1 of uncultured Solirubrobacterales bacterium. GTDB lineage: Bacteria > Actinomycetota > Thermoleophilia > Solirubrobacterales > Solirubrobacteraceae > Palsa-465. Next base: position 108,565 of record CAVWKC010000038.1, read on the forward strand.
CGACAGCCAGATAGCTCTGGAGCAGCGCCCGGAACAGCCAGTTGCCCTCCCAGGCGGGGTCCGCGAAACGCCTGTCGCCCCTCGCGGGCGTCAGCTCCGAGCGGCCGGTCGCCGCGCGGGCGAGCTCAGCGCCGAGGCCGGCGGCGCGGCCGATCACGCGTTGGGGGCGGCGCGCGAGCCCGGCGCTGATCTTCGCAGCCGAGCCCGGCGCGATGAACCGCGGCGTCCCGCCGGACGCGGCGTCGCTCAGCATCACGTCCAGGCCAGTCCGAGCCGCCTGGCTCGTGCGCCGGACGCGGGGCTCCTTCTTGGTGTCAGTTGTCGAGTTCTCGCTCATCGTTCATCTCCGCGTTGTGCTTGTGCATTAAGACTCGCTGCGCCGAGGCCCCCGCGCATCGGATCAGAGACCTAAGTTCCCGAGCTTCCGTTGTGTGCTGCGTACAATCGCCGCCGAGGAGAGGCTTGGCGTGGTGAACCCGGACCCTGCGATTGTCGCGCTTCGACAGGCGCTCGAGCAGCGTCTGGATGCTATGGCCGACGAGGCGACGGAGCGGATCGTGCTCGAGGTGCCGGCCTACCGAGCCGCCGACGAGCAGTTCCGCGCGGACATCCGCGCCCACGTCGTCTCGCACCTGCGGGCCAGCCTCGAGAGCCTCGACACCGACCGCGATGTCACCCGCGAGGACCTGCTGTTCGTCCGCCCGCACGCGGCCCGCCGCGCCAGGCGGGTGTCGGTCACCGAGTTCGTGCAGGCGTTCTATGTGGGCGAGCGGGTGCTGTGGGACACCGCGCTGGGGCTCGCCCACGACGACGAGTCACGCCGGGCGGCGCTTGTTCTCGCATCACACCTCCCGCGCTATTTCGAGGTGGCGACCACGCATGCCGCGGAGGTCTACCTCGAGACCCAGGAGCAGCTCGCGGCCACCGGCGAGCGGATCCGGCGCGATCTGCTCGAGGACCTGCTTGCCGGTCGTGAGCTCGAACCGGGGCCGCGGCTCGATGCGGCGCGCGCGGCCGGACTCGTCGACGAATCGTCGGTCGTCGTGATCTCCGCGACCCCGTCCGGGACGCCCGGCGACGAGCAGCTCCTGCGCGGGGGCGCGGCGGCGCTGGCGCGCGCGATCGGCGGCCGGACGCTCCCGCTCGCGGTCGTCCGCCAAGATGAGATCGTGGTGGTGGTGCCGGCTGCCGAAGGCCTCCCCGAGACGGTCGTGCCGCGGCTCGTCGAGGTCCAGAAGCGGCTCGCCGACGCCGGCCTGCCGCTGGCCGTCGCGATCAGCACCGCGGTGAGCGGCTTGGCCCAGATCCCCGACGCCTATCGCGAGTCGAGCACGATCCGGATCGCGCGCGGACCGGGGCCCGGGGTCGTCGCCCTGTCCGAGCTGAGCGCGTTCGAATACCTCACGCTCCGCGCCGACCCCACCACCGGGCGGCTCATCCCCCGGGCGGTCCACGAGTTCGTCGCCCAGGACCTCGCCGAGGGCGGCCCGCTGATCGCCACGCTCCGCGAATACGTCGCCTGCGACCTCAACGCGCGCCGGGCCGCCGACAACCTCCACATCCACGTGAACACCGCCCACTACCGGCTGTCCCGGATTGCCGAGCGGACCGGGTACGACCTGCGCAGCGTGAGCGACCTCATCGAGATCCTGATCGCGGCCCGGCTGGCCGACGCCCAATTGGTTGCGGCGCACAATCGCGGACGCCCGAATTAGGCCCCCGCTCCCATGTTCTCGGCGGACGGGCTGAGGGACGCTTCTCTCATCCCGACTCCCCGAAAAGAAGGACCGTCGATGAACGAGAACCTCGCCCAGAATCTGACCACATCCGCGCAGCGGTATCCGGACAGTCCCGCACTGCGGATCGACGAAGTCGTGATCACGTACGCGGAGCTCGACGAGGCGACCGCTCGCGTCGCCGGGTTGTTGCGCAAGCGCGGCCTCGAGCCCGGCGACCGCGTCGGGGTCATGCTCCCGAACGTGCCCCAGTTCGCGTTCGCCTACTACGGCGTGCTGCGCGCCGGCGGCGTGGTCGTGCCGATGAACATCCTGCTCAAGCAGCGGGAGGTCGAGTTCTACCTCGGCGACCCCGAGGCCAAGCTGATCTTTGTCTGGCACGAGTTCGCCGACGCTGCCGAGCAGGGTGCCGCAGCGGCGGGCGCCGAGTGCATCGTGGTCGAGCCGGTGTCGTTCGGCCAGCTGCTCGGAAACGCCGAGCCGGTCGAGGAGGTCGTCGACCGCGTGGCCCGCGACACCGCTGTGATCCTGTACACGTCGGGCACGACCGGCAAGCCGAAGGGCGCCGAGCTGACGCACTCGAACCTCGCGATCAACGCCGACGTCAGCAAGGCGCTGTTCTCACTCGACCACGAGGACGTGGTCCTCGGTGCGCTGCCGCTGTTCCACGCGTTCGGCCAGACCTGCGCCCTGAACGCAACGGTCAGCGCCGGCGCGTCGCTCTCGCTGATCCCCCGGTTCGCGCCCGACAAGGCGCTCGCGACGATCGAGCGCGATCGGGTCACGGTGTTCGAGGGCGTGCCGACGATGTTCTCCGCGCTTCTCCACTACCCTGACCGCGGGCGATTCGACGTGAGCACGCTCCGAGTGTGCGTGTCGGGCGGAGCCGCGCTGCCGGTCGAGGTGCTGCGAGGGTTCGAGCAGGCCTTCGACTGCATCATCCTCGAGGGCTACGGTCTGTCGGAGACCTCTCCGGTGGCGTGCTTCAACCATCCCGACCGCGAGCGCAAGCCCGGCTCGATCGGCACCCCGATCGAGGGGGTCGAGATGAAGCTGGTCGACGACCACCGCCAGGAGGCGGCCGCAGGCGAGGCGGGCGAGATCGCGATCCGCGGCCACAACGTGATGAAGGGCTACTGGAACCGCCCCGACGCGACCGCCGAGGCGATCGACTCCGACGGCTGGTTCTACAGCGGTGACATCGCGAGGATCGACGAGGACGGTTGTTACTTCATCGTCGACCGCAAGAAGGAGCTGATCATCCGCGGCGGCTACAACGTGTATCCGCGGGAGATCGAAGAGGTCCTCTACGAGCATCCCGCCGTGCGCGAGGCCGCGGTCATCGGCATCCCCCACGCCGAGCTCGGCGAGGAGGTCGGCGCCGCAGTGGCGCTCAAGGACGGTACCGAGGTCACGGAGTCTGACATCCGGGACTACGTCAAGGCCAACGTCGCCGCCTACAAGTACCCGCGGCACGTGTGGTTCGTCGAGGAACTGCCCAAGGGCCCGACGGGCAAGATCCTCAAGCGCGCGATCGAGCCGCCCGCGGGGGTGGGCGCGAAGTAGAGGGCCGTTCCTCAGGCGAGCGATTGTGGCCGGAACACAACGCTCCCGGACGAAGCGTGGGGTCGGTCCCCAATGACTCAGAGCCCCGTCCGAGAGATCGTTCCGGCCACAAATCCACTCACCTGAGGAAGGAGTAACCCGCAATGTCCAATCGAGTGAAAATGGCCGTGCCGCTGGCGCTCAGCATCGGAGTCGTCGCGTTCCTGTGGTCGGAGTTCACGCTGAACTTCAACCTCCACTGGTTCACGGTCGCCGACGGCGTGTTCGGCAAGTTCGGGCTCCCGGAGAAGTTCCAGCTGGTGCTGCCCGCTACGTTCGTGACCTGGGGCCTTTACAACGTCCTCGGCGCGGACCGCGTCGCGCTCCGCAAGACGCTGCTCGCGTGCACAACGGGAACGGTGGGCGCAATCGTGATCATGACGCTCGGGCCGGCGCTGGCGGGCCTCCCGAGCCTGTGGGGCATCTCGCTCGCGATCGCGATCGTCGGCGGTGGCCTCGTGATCGTGTCCTCGCTGTCTGCGAGTGACTCGTTGCCCGCGGCCCCCGCGTTCGCGTGCGCGGCCTCCGTGCTGTTCTGGTGGTTCGCCACCGGCCTCGACAACTACGTCCCGGGGGCCGCCGGCCCGCACACGGTGGCCGCGCTCGGCCTCGCGCTGACCACGCATCCGCTCGCGGCCGGGACCGGCGCACTGGGCGGGTTGCTGTCGACGCCGTGGCCGTGGGTCGCGTTCAGCGTCTGGGTGTCGTTGCTGTGCGGTCCGGTCCTCGGACTGGTCTCTCGCGCGCTGGCGGACCTGCCCGGTCGGGTCGGTGCCGGGGAATCACCGGCCGCGCAGGTCGACCCCCGCGTGACCGCTTGAGGTCATTGCTTATGCCCGGCGTCGTCGCAATCGACCGCATCGCCACGATGCTGGCGGCGCGCCGGGCAGAGCTCGCTACCGACAGCCTGCGCGAGATCCGAGCCGCGATCCCTGCCTACTCCGCGATCGACGATCCGGTGATCCTGGCCGACGTCACCGAGCACGTCGCGGAGAACCACGACGCGTTGCGCTCGAGCCTCGTCCGCGGGGAACCGGTGAGCGCCCAGGACCTCGCGTTCATCGGCCCCCATGCGGCGCTGCGGGCTCGCCGTGGGGTGCCGCTGGCCGACTTCCTCCAGGCTTTCCGGATCGGTCACCGCGTGATCTGGGACGCGATCGTCGAGTTCGCCGCCGAGGACGAACAGGCGGCGGCGGCCGCGCTCGAAGCCGCGCGCCTGGTGATGGAGTTCATCGACCACGCGAGCACCCACGCCGCCCAGGCGTACCTCGAGGCGCAGCAACTGCTGCTGGCCGAGGGCGACCGCGTGCGGCGCGACCTGCTCGAGGATCTTCTCGCCGGTCGCGATCCGGCGCCCGGCCCCCGTCTGGCGGCGGCGCGCGCCGCCGGCCTCGACACGCGTGGGCGGTGCGTGCTGCTCGCCGCGGTGCCGGTGTCGCCCGCCGACGACGAACTCGCGCTCAGGTCGGCGGCATCGGCGCTCGCGCGCGCCGCCGGCGGCGTGCTCCGCCCGCTGACCGTCGTGCGCCAGGACGAGATCGTGATCGTCCGTGCCCTCGACGGCGAGGACCCGCGCCGGCTGACCGAGCCGGTCGAACGGGCGCAGCGGGAGCTGGCGGCCGCCGGCGTCCGCCTCGCGATCGGGGTCAGCACCCCGCTCGGGACGACTGCCGGCCTGCCGGACGGCTACCGCGAGGCGTGCGCCGCGATCGAGTCGCTTGCGCCCGGCGGCGGCGTGATGGCGCTCGCTGACCTGAGCGCGTTCGACTATCTCACGCTGCGCAGCGATGGGACCGTCCTGCGGCTGCTGTCTCCGACCGTTCGCCGGTTCGTCGAGGACGACGTGACCGGCGGCGGCGTCCTCACGAGCACCTTGCTCGCGTACGCGTCGGCGAACCTCAACGCCAAGGTCGCGGCGCAGCGCTTCTACATCCACGTGAACACCGCTCACCATCGCCTCACCCGTATCGAGGAGAGGACCGGCTGCGACCTGCGCGACCTCGCCGACGTGCAGGAGTTGCTGATCGCGATCCGTCTCGCCGGCGCACGCGGCTGATTTCAGCATCACCCAATTCGGACGACGCGGTTCGCCGCGGGCTCCGTATCCTCGCCACCCATGGACAACGGTCTCGATTTCGCATTGATGGAATTCGAACACACCGAGGGCGCCGAGGAGGCCTACTCGCGCGCGCCGCGGTCGGTCGGCGGCGTCGCCTGGGCGGACCAGGTCGCGTTCGTCGAGCACCACCGGCGCAACCGCATCATCGTGCGGGGAACCTTCGCCGGTCGCTATGTGGATGCGGACGACGAGCTGGAGTTCGTCGGCAAGAAGACTGCGGAGGGTGCAATCGCCGGCGCCGCGATCGGCCTATTCGGCGGCCCGGTCGGGCTCGCGGTAGGGCTCGTCGGAGGTGGACTCGCCGGCGGCGTCGCCCAGGAACGCAGCTCCCCGCACCTCCGCGGCGCGTTCTTCGACGAGTTGCGGCGAGACGTGCCCGAGGGTTCGTCGGCCGTACTCATGATGGCGTCGCCGGATCACGTCGACGCGATGGTCAGCGCGCTCGAAGGACAAGGCGGTCGGGTGGTCCGGCACCACCTGAGCGCCGAGGAAGCCAAGGCGCTCGAGGATGCAGTCGCCGACGATCCGACCGCCGCCCCGCCATCGGCGACTTGAGTGGTCTGAGTGCGACTCATCCTCAACATCATCTGGCTGATCTTCGGCGGCCTGTGGCTGGCGATCCTCTACACGCTCGCTGGGATCCTCGCGTGCATCCTGATCATCACTATCCCGTTCGGGTTCGCGGCGTTCCGCATGGCCAGGTTCTGCCTGTGGCCGTTCGGCCGGACGCTCGTGAAGAAGGACACTTCCGGGGTCGGCTCGCTGATCGGAAACATCATCTGGGTGGTGCTGTTCGGCTGGGAGCTCGCGCTCGCTCACCTGGTGACGGGCGTCGCGCAGTGCATCACGATCATCGGGATCCCACTCGGACTCGCGAACTTCAAGCTGATTCCGGTGTCGCTGTGGCCACTCGGACGGGAGAATGTGTCGGTCGAGGAGGCCCATCAGATGGGGTACTCAGGCCTCGGCGTACCGTCCTAGTCGGGGCCCCGAGCTAACCTGACGCGCCATGCCTGGGATGGGTGCTCGACGCCCCCGGTCGGCGCGTTCGCCCGGGATAGTGCGAGCGCGTCGTGTGTATGCCGCGCACGAGGAGTCGGAGCGCTTGCGCATGCCGGTGGACGAAGTTCTCGGACGCTCCGGCGAGGCGGATCGGCGCACTCGGCGCGAGGTGCTCGTCGGCGCGGGCGGGCTGGCGGCCGGCGCCGCACTGGCCCGCAGCCCGGCGGCGGCGCTCGCGTTCCGCATCGCAAAGTTGCAGGCCCATCCGCGGATCGCGATCGTCGGCGCTGGCCTCGCCGGCCTTCGTTGCGCGCACATGCTGTGGACGCAGAGTCCCGGCGACCCGGTGGTCTCGACGGTATATGAGGCCAACCCCGACCGCGCCGGCGGTCGCTGCTGGACGCTCCGGGACTACTTCGCCGATGGGCTCATCACCGAGCACGGGGGGTCGTTCCTGAACAGCGACCAGACCGCGATCCGCGGGCTCGCATCCCGGCTCGGCCTGAAGCAGGTCGTGGTCAACGGCGGCGACCTGCTCCGCGGCGACGAGGTGTTCTTTATCGACGGCCGCGTCTACACGTACGCCGAGGCCAATGCCGACTGGCACGACACCGGTTTCCCCGCATTCCGCAAGGCCGCACACGAAATGAACACCGCCGCCGGCACGGCTCGGCTAGACCGCATGTCGGTGCCGGAATGGCTCGACAGCACCGACATCGGCGCGGGCAGCCGGCTGGGCAAGCTGTTACTCGCCGACACGGTCACCGAGAACGGTGGCGACCCGGACGACCAATCGGCGCTCGACCTGATCGTGCTGCTGACCGGCAATCCCCGCTCCTCGCTGTACCCGCTGCCCGGCGACGACGAGCGCTACACGATCGTCGGCGGGAACGACCAGCTCGTGTCGCGCATGATCGAAGCGCTGCCCGAGGACGCGGTCCGGCACGATCACGCGCTCGTCGCGATCCGCGCGCACGGCGACCACACGATCGGGCTCGTATTTGACGTCGCCGGCAAGAGCGTGGAGAAGACCGCCGACGTCGTCGTGCTCGCACTGCCGTTCAGCACGCTCCGCCACGTCGATCTCGAGCGCTCGGGGATGTCGAGCACCAAGCGTCACGTGATCGGCACGATGGGCATGGGCACGAACGCCAAGATCCATCTCGAGCTGAGCCACAAGACCTGGCCGGCGCTCGGTTACAGCGGCGCGATCTACGAGGAATGGCAGCACCTGGCCTGCGGCTGGGACGACACCGTTCAGCTCGGCCCTGCCGCCAGCCCGGCGCTCTACCTGGCCTTCCCGGGAGGTCGGGTCGGCCGCTCGGGTCTGAGCGGCAACGCGCACGGCACCGCGCCGGCGCGCGACGTTCGCTGGGCGCTACGCCAGATCGATCACGTCTTCCCGGGCACGAGCGCCGCCTACACGGGCCGCGCGTACGAGGACCATTGGGCGCGGGACCCGTGGGTCCACGGCGCCTACTCCTATTACCGGGTGGGGCAGGCCGCGAACTACGGCCAGCTGGCCGGCGCGACCGACGGTCGCTTCCTGTTCGCCGGCGAGCACACCTCGATCGACAACATCGGTTTCCTCGACGGAGCCGTCGAGACCGGTGAACGCGCCGCCCGGCAGCTGTTCCGCCGGATCGGGCTCTGAGCACTCGCGCCGCAACGAGATTGCGTGCGCAGTTTCACAATCTGGGCGCGGAAGGTTCTGGCTCCTCTCGGGGTCTTCACAAGTAACCGTCCACTCGACGGCCAACTGAAACCAAACAAACTGGGAGATAACTATGGCCAGTCGGAGAACCGCGAGGTTCCGCATAGTCGGGGTCGCCGCACTGGCGACCGCAGCCTTGATCGTCGCCGGATGTGGCAGCTCGAACAGCTCGAGCTCGACCACCACGGCGACCGCGGCGGCCGCGACGACGCCGGCAACATCCACAACCTCCACCACCGCCGCAGCGGCCAGTGGAGTAACTGTCAAGACTGCAAAGGGCTCGGGTGGCACTTACCTCGCCGGCCCCAACGGGCACGCGCTGTACCTGTGGATCGCCGACAGCGGCGGAAAGTCCGCCTGCATGGGGACGTGCGCCAAGGCGTGGCCGCCGCTGGTCACCAAGGGCAACCCGACCGCCGGCTCGGGCGTCGTCGCGTCTGACCTCGGAACGACGATGCGCTCGGACGGCACCGAGCAGGTGACTTACAAGGGTCACCCGCTGTACTACTTCGTCGCCGACACGACCGCCGGTAGCACCAAGGGCCAGGGCAGCGACGGGTTCGGCGCGAAGTGGTGGCTGGTCGCTCCGTCCGGCACCGCGATCACCGCCAGTGCCACCAGCGCCTCCACCTCATCGGGCGGCTCGACCAGCTCAACCAGCTCATCCTCGGGCAGCGGCTGGGGCTAGAGCCACTCCCGGGGGGGCGGGCGAATGGCACAGACCAGCGTGAGTGCCCGCGGCGACGCGGGCACTCACCCAGTTAACGGCGACGGCGAAGCGGCCGGCGTCACAGGGCCCGCCACCGAGCGGCCGATCGGATCGTGGGCGTTCGCGGGCGTCGCCGTCGCCTCGTTCGGCGGGCCGCTGGCGCTCGCGGCGCTGAGCGCTCCCGGGCTCGTCGGGGACGCGGCGGATTCCGCCGGGCTGGCGATGCTCGCCGCGGCGGTCGTGTTCATCGCACCGCTCGTGATCTGGCTGCGCTACTCGCGGCACATCCACAGCGCCGGCGGCCTGTACGCGTTCGTCGAGGCGGCCGCGGGGCGCCGCGTCGCGCTCGCGCAAGCCGCGATCTGGGCGTTCAGCTACGGGCTGTACATCGTGTACACGACCGTACAGATCGTCTACGACCTGCTCCCCGAGGTGCTCCCCGGCGTGCGCCCGTACCAGACGGCGCTCGCCCTGCTGATCCCGGTCGCGATCGCCGCCGTCATGATCGCCGGGCGCGCCGCAACGCTGATCGTGCTCGGCGTGATGGCCGCCGGACAGCTCGTGCTCGCGGGCATCCTCGACGGCGTCACGCTCGCGAACATCTCCACGCCCGCGTCGAGCTTCGGCGCCGGCGCCCCCGCCGGCGCGCTGGCCAAGGCGAGCGCGCAGACGTCGCTGCTGTACATCTGCGGCAGCCTGCCGGTGTTCCTCGGGGGCGAGTTGGCGGCGCCGGCGCGCACGATCCGCCGCGGGCTGACCGGTGCATTCCTCGTCACCGCCATCGTGATCGTGCTCGCCGTGGCGCCGCTCGCCGCGGCGCCCGGCCTGCTCCACACCGAGATCCCGGGCGTGAGCGTCGTCGAGCAGTTCGCCGGCGTCGGCCTCGCCCGGGCGATCGGGATCGGCGTCGCGGTCAGCACCGCCGGCGTGATCCTGTGCGAGTACCTGGCGCTGACCCGTCTCGTCCACGCGATCGGCCGATGGCGCATGCGACCGATCGCGATCGCGATCGGCGCCGGCCTCGTGCTCGCCGCGCCGTTCACGCTGATCGACCCGGACGGGTTCTACGACTCCCTGGTCAAGCCGTCGCTGGTCGCGTTGTGGCTGAGCCAGCTGATCGTGTTCGCCGTCTACCCCCTATTCGCGCGCAAGCACGGCCAGCGTATGTGGCCGGCGTGGACGCTCAGCCTGCTCGCGAGCGCGTTCGCCATCTACGGGCTGGTCAGCACGCTTCAGCAGGCTTCGAGTTAAAGCGGCTCGTGCCCGGAAGGTTCGTCGCGGCGCGAGCGTCATAGCTGGTGGGATGTTGAGACGATTTTGGCTGTTGCCGGTTACGGTATGCGCGATTGCGCTGCTGGCTGCGCCCGTTCAAGCGGTCGTGCGCCACCGGCCGGCGCTCCACGCGCATCGCGGCCACGCTATCCACGCGATCCATCATCGGCACGCGGACGCACACACCCGGCGCCCGGCTTTGGTGAAGTTCGCCGGCAGCGCGCTCGTGTCCTCACTGGCCCGTCCCGCGACCGCTCACGCCGCGAATGACACATCGGTGACGATCTCCGACTTCAAGTTCACCCCGGCATCGATCACGATTCACGTGGGTGACACGGTGACCTGGACCAACAACGGTCCGAGTGCGCACACCGCCACCGCGAACAACGGCAGCTTCAACACGGGCGTACTCCAGAAGGGCCACAGCGGATCGCACACGTTCACCACCGCAGGCACGTTCACCTACATCTGCCAGATCCATCCGTTCATGCACGGAACCGTCGTTGTGCTAGCCAACACCACGTCGACGACGACGACCCCGAAGACCACCACCACGCCGACGACGAGCACGCCGACCACGACCACGCCCGCGTCGACGACACCGTCGTCGTCGACCAGCGCGAGCGCCGGGGAGCTGCCCATGACCGGGTTCGCGGCGACCGCGACCGTTCTCGCCGGAATCGTGCTGGCCGGACTCGGACTCGCGATCCGCCAGAAGCTCCGCGCCTGAGGGTCCCATCCACGGTCCGCAAGAAGCTCCGCGCCTGAGGGTGGCATCCATCTAGATGGGGGGTCCCCCCCATTCCGTCGAGCGCGCTTCTCCGCGATCGTGGCATGACAATCACGTCAAGGAGATGCGACATGCTCACGCTTCAAGAACTCCCCGACCGCGCGACCGACACCGACGCGCTCCAGTCACCCGACGACCTGACGCGGCTTCGCCTGCTTGTCGTCGACGACCACCCCGCGGTCCGGCTCGGGCTGCTCCAGCTGCTTGACGACCAGCCTGATTTCGTCGTCGTCCTGGCCGCGTGCAGCGCCGAGGAGGCGAGGTCGCTCGCCGAGCGCGAGCCGATCGCCGTCGCGGTGGTCGACTACCAACTCGGCTCGCGGACCGGGCTGTGGCTCACCCGGAAGTTGAAGGAACTCGAGCCGGCGCCGGGGGTGGTGATGTACTCGGCGTACTGCGACGGCCCGCTCGCGGCTGCGTGCGTGGTCGCCGGCGCGGACGGGCTCGTCAGCAAGGGCGGCGTCGGGGCGGAGTTGTGCCACGCGGTCCGCGCGGTCGCGCGCGGATACTCGCGGCTTCCGCTCGTCCCGCCGACGCTCGCCGGCGCGATGCGCCGCCGGCTCAGCGCCCAGGAACAGGCGATCTTCGGCATGTTGCTCGCCGGGATCGACCCGTCGGAGATCGCGACCACGCTCGGAATCTCCGCCCGCACACTCGACACGAGCCGGTGGGCGATGCTGCACAAGCTCGAGGCGCTGCGACCCGATCCCGGCGCGGCACCGAGCCGGGGCCCGCTCCTCCGAGGCCGGATGACGCGCCGCCGCGCGCCCGGCTGCTGAGGCCCCAGTTGCTTGCTGATTCACTTCACTTGAGTCCGATGAACGGCAACAGGTCCGTGCCCGAGCGTCGGGGGCGCCAGCGGTACATCCCCCTCCTCTACCGCGTCGCAGGCGTGAACGCACTGCTGCTGGCGGTGGCGGTCGCGGCGACGATCCTCGTGCTCGAACCGGGCCGGGAGTCGTCGTTCCGCGTCGAGAGCGAGGGGGCGGCGGTGATCGTCGCGCTGCTCCTGGCCGTGGCCATCAACGTGTACCTGGTCCGCCGCCTGGTGGGCCCCGTCGAATCGTTGACCGCCCTGGCCAGGCGGGTCGATCTCGCCGACCATACCGAGCGTATGCCGGTTTCGAACCCGGCGTCCGAGGCGGGTGAGCTGGCCTCGACGTTCAACGAGATGCTCGCCCGCCTCGAGGCCGAGCGCCGAGATTCGACCGGTCGGGTCCTCGCCGGCCAGGAAGCCGAACGCCTGCGGATCGCGCAGGAGCTCCACGACCAGGTCGGGCAGGAGCTCACCGCGGTGCTGCTCGGATTGGCGCGTATCGAGGCACGGGTCCCAGGCGAGTTGCGCGCCGACGTCGCCGAGATCCAGAGCGCTGTGCGCGGCAGCCTCGAGGATGTACGCCGGATCGCGATCGAGCTGCGACCCGAGGCGCTCGACGACCTCGGACTCGAGAGCGCGCTTGCCGTCCTGAGCGAACGGTTCGCCGAGCGCTCCGGCCTGGCCGTGCGCCAGCAGGTCGCCGACCAGTTGCCTGACCTGTCGCCGGACGAACAGCTCGTCCTATACCGCGTGGCGCAGGAGGCGCTGACGAACGTCGCGCGCCACTCTCGCGCCACCGAGGCCGACCTGGCGCTCGCGCGCGAAGACGGCGCGCTGATGCTGACCGTGACCGACGACGGCGACGGTCTCCCCGCCGGCCACGCCCCCGGCGCCGGTATCCGCGGCATGCGTGAGCGGGCGGCGCTGATCGGCGCGACGCTGACCATCGACGGCAACCCCGCCGGCCACGGCTGCCGGGTGCGTCTCGAAGTCCCGATCGAGAACGGCCGATGACGCCGCTGAAGACCCGAGTCCTGCTCGCCGACGATCACGCGCTGGTCCGGCGCGGACTGCGTCTGGTGCTCGACGCCGAGCCGGACCTCGAGGTCGTGGCCGAGACCGGTGACGGCGCCGAGGCCGTCCAGCGCGCGCTCGAGCCCGAGGTCGATCTCGCGATCCTCGACATCTCGATGCCACGGATGACGGGACTGCAGGCGGCGCGGGAGCTCCACCGCCGCCGCCCTGACCTACGCATCCTGATGCTGTCGATGCACCAGAACGAGCGATACCTGTACGAGGCGCTCAAGGCCGGCGCATCCGGATACGTGCTCAAGACCGTCGCGGATCGCGATCTGGTCGAGGCCTGCCGGGCCGCGATGCGCGGCGAACGGTTCCTGTACCCCGGGGCGATGACGCCGCTGATCCGGGACCTGCTCCACGGCGTGCGCAACGACGCCCCGGTGCGCGAGGACCCGCTAACTCCGCGCGAGACGGAGATCGTCAAGTTGATCGCCGAGAGCTTCAGCACCAAGGAGATCGCCGAGGCGCTCGTGATCAGCGAGAAGACCGTCGATCGCCACCGCACGAACATCCTCGAGAAGCTGGGGATGCACGACCGGGTCGAGCTGACCCGGTACGCGATCCGGCACGGGCTCGTCGAGCCCTGAGGGGAAGACGATGAGCTTTCGCGCGGCGACCGCGTGGTCGCTGATCTACGTTGCGGCGGCGCTCGCGTTCGGAGCCGCGCTCGGGATCGTCGCAGGCTGGAGCCTCGGGACACAGTTCCTCGCCGGCTACGTCGTCGAGAAGAGCCTGTCGGTCGACAACCTGTTCGTGTTCGTGGTCATCATGAGCACGTTCGCGGTCCCGGCCGAGCGCCAGCCGCGCGTGCTCGGCATCGGGATCGCGCTGGCGCTCGTGCTCCGCGGGATCTTTATCGCGGCCGGTTCCATCCTCCTCGCGACGTTCTCGTTCATGTTCCTGGTCTTCGGGGTCGGGCTGATCGCCACCGCCGTGCACCTCTTCCGCCACCGCGACGCGAAGCCGTCCGTGAGCAACAACCCGGTCGTGGCGTTCGCGCGCCGTCGGCTGCGCCTCACCCCGCTGGCGATCACGTTGGTGGCGATCGCGACGACCGACTTCCTGTTCGCGCTCGACTCGATCCCCGCGGTGTACGGAGTCACCCAGCACCCCTACATCGTGCTCGCGGCGAACGTGTTCGCTCTGCTCGGCCTACGCGCGCTGTACTTCGTCGTCTCGGGCCTGCTCGATCGCCTCGTGTACCTGTCGACGGGGCTGGCGGTGATCCTGGCGTTCATCGGCGTCAAGCTCGTGCTGCACTTCGCTCACCTGCAACACGCCTCGGTCCCCGAGGTATCGACCGGCGTGTCGCTCGCGGTGATCGTGGCCGTGCTCGCGGTCACCACGATCACGAGTCTCGCGCCCGGCAGCCGTAGCGGCGGGCGCACATACACGCCAGAACCCCATGGTGCCGCCCGGATTCGCGGGCGATCCTGCTGGAGATGCTCGCAAGGAACCCGATCCCGATGCTGGGAAGCCCGCGACGGTGGGCGCTCATTGCGGCCGTGGCGGCGGCGACGGTCGCGACGTTCGCGATCCTCGGTGGACCGCCCGATCCCGAGCACGCCCTGCGCACCGCCGGCTCAACGCTCGGACCCTGGACGTACGGGCTGGTCGGCGTGATGGCGTTCCTCGAGACCGGCGCCGGCATCGGCCTGATCGCCCCCGGTGAGCTAGCGGTGATCCTGGGCGGGGTCGCCGCCGGCCAGGGCGAGATCGAGCTGGTGCCGCTGATCGCGGTGGTCTGGGTGTGCGCCGTCGCCGGCGACGTGCTGTCGTACGTGCTCGGCCGCCGGCTCGGCCGCGAGTTCCTGCTCGCACACGGCCGCCACATCAGGCTCACGCCGGAACGGCTCGAGCAGGTCGAGCGCTACTTCGCCCGGCACGGCGGCAAGACGATCCTGTTCGGGCGGTTCATCGGCTGGATCAGGGCGCTCGCCCCGTTCATCGCCGGCGCCTCGCGGATGCCGGCGCGCCGGTTCGTCCCGGCGACGATCGCCGCCGCCGGAACGTGGGCGATCGCCTGCTGCTTGCTCGGGTACGCGTTCTGGAACTCGATCGATCACGCGGTCGATCTCGCGCGGCAGGGCTCGCTCGCGATTGCCGCAGTCGTCGCGCTCGGCGCCGCCGGAGCGTATGCGATCAAACGGAGGCGGCGCCGCCTGGCAGCGGACACCGGGCGCTAGCGGAACGGCGGCATTTGGGGCATCGGCGCGTGCAGTAGGCTCGCCCCGATGACCCCTATGAATGCTCAGTGGCGGCTGGCCGCAAGACCGGTCGGCCTGCCGAAATCATCCGATTGGGAGTACGTGGAGGAGCCGGCGCCCGAGCCGGGCGACGGGCAGGTGCTGGTCGAGCTCGAGTACCTGTCGCTCGACCCGGCGATGCGCGGCTGGATGAACGAGACCCGCTCATACGTTCCGCCGGTCGGTATCGGCGAGGTCATGCGCGCCGGCGGACTCGGGCGCGTCGTCGATTCGCGCCACGGCGAGTACGCGGTCGGCGATCGCGTATCCGGCATGTTCGGCGTCCAGCGCTACGCGGTCGCCGATGGCAGGGGCGTCAACCGGGTGGACACGACGCATCGCGCCGGCGCCGGTCCATCTCGGCGCGCTCGGGATGACCGGCCTGACCGCGTACTTCGGGCTGCTCGACCTCGGGCGCCCCGAGCCGGGGCAGACCGTGGTCGTCTCCGGGGCGGCCGGCGCGGTCGGGAGCGTGGCCGGGCAGATCGCGCGGATCAAGGGCTGCCGGGTGGTGGGGATCGCCGGCGGACCGGAGAAGTGCGAGTGGCTCACCCAGGAGCTCGGCTTCGACGCCGCGGTCGACTACAAGCGCGACGACCTCCGGGCGCAACTCCGCGAGCACACGCCCGACGGCGTCGACGTGTACTTCGACAACGTCGGCGGCGAGATCCTCGACGAGGTGCTCCGGCGGCTCGCGCGCGGCGCCCGCGTCGTGATCTGCGGCGCGATCTCCCAGTACAACGCCGAGCAGCCGCCCCGCGGACCGGTCAACTACATGCAGCTGCTCGTGATGCGCGCATCGATGACCGGCTTCCTCGTGTTTGACTTCGCCAAGCGCTACCCGGAGGGCGTCGCCCAGCTCGCCGAGTGGTTGCTTACCGGTCAGCTCCGCGCGCGCGAGGACGTCGTACGCGGCGGTCTCGAAAGGTTCCCCGAGGTGTTCCTGATGCTGTTCCGCGGCGAGAACACCGGCAAGCTCGTGCTCGAGCTGACCGAGGGCGAGGGATGAGCGCACCGCTCGGGTACGAGTTTCGGTTCTGGCCAGAATTCGCCCGGCTCCTCGCGGATACCCGGTACTGGAACCCCGAGCGCGCAGACCGGCGCCGTCCCGTGCTGCTGATCCCGGGATTCCTCGCGGGCGACTCCTCGCTGACCGTGCTCGCCGGGTGGCTTCGCCGGCGTGGCCACGAGGTGCGCACGAGCGGCATCCGGCTGAACGTGGGCTGCGCCGGCCGCGAGCTCGAGCGGCTCGGCGCCGTGCTCGAGGCGTTCGAGGAACCCGCGGTCGTGATCGGTCAGAGCCGGGGCGGCGCGCTCGCCCGCGCGCTCGCGGCCCGGCATCCGGACCGGGTGGCGGCGGTGATGACGCTCGGGTCGCCCGTGCTCGACCAGCTCGCAATCTCACCGTCGGTGCTGCGCACGGTGCGCTCGGTGGCGTTCCTCGGGAATATCGGGGTCCGTGGCCTGTTCACGAACGAATGCCGCGACGGCGCCTGCTGCTCGGAGTTCCGGGCTCTGCTCAAGGCGCCGCTGCGCGAGGGCGCGCCGGCGATCGCGGTCTATTCGCGCAGCGACGCGATCGTCGACTGGCGCGCGTGCCGAGACCCCGCCGCGGAATGGGTCGAGATCGACGGCAGCCACTGCGGGATGGCGGTCAACGCCGACGTGTATCGCGAGCTCGAACACCTGCTCAAACGATCCGAATCCCAGGTGACGCCGTGCAGTCGATGAGCGCCCAGGACGCGACGTTCCTGCACGTCGAGAACGACGTCACCCCGATGCACATCGGCGGCGTCAGCATCTTCGAAGGGCCGCCACCGTCGTTCGCCGAGCTGACGGAGATGGTGCGGGCGAAGCTCCACCACACCCCTCGCTACCGCCAGAAGGTGCGCTTCGTCCCTCTCGGGATCAGCGAGCCGATGTGGGTCGACGACCCGTACTTCGACGTCGCCTACCACCTGCGGCATACCGCCGTGCCCCCGCCGGGCTCGAGCGCGCAGCTTCGGACGATGGCCGCGCGCGTGTTCTCGCAGCACCTCGACCGCGCCCGGCCCCTGTGGGAGATCTGGATGGTCGAGGGCCTCGAGGACGGGCGCTGGGCGCTGCTGTCAAAGGTCCACCATTGCATGGTCGACGGCGTCGCGGCCACCGATCTGATGTCGGTCATGTTCGGCGACGACCCAGACGTCGCGCCGCGCGACGACTGGCACCCGGGGCCGGAGCCAACCAGCGTCGAGCTGTTCGTCCGCGGCGCCTCGCACCGCGTCTTGAGCCCGGCAGGGCAGGCAAACGCCGCCTTCCGGGCGCGGTCCGAGCTTCTGCGGGGCACGGTCAGGATGATGCGCGCGATCGCCGCGGCGGCGCCGACCCTGCGGCCGTCGACCTCGTCACTGACCGGCCCGATCGGCCCCGACCGCATGTGGAGCTGGGCGAACACCCGGCTCGGACACGTCAAGGATGTCCGTGCCGGCCTCGGCGGCACCGTCAACGATGTCGTCCTCACGATCGTCACGAACGGCTTCCGGGAGCTGTTAGCCGAGCGGGGCGAGAAGATCGGGCCTGGGCGCACGGTTCGCACGATGGTGCCGGTCTCCGTCCGCCTCCCGGGCGAGCGCGGCGTCTACAACAACCGCGTCTCAGCCGTGTTCGTCCGCCTCCCGGTGGGAATCGACGACCCCGCCGAGCGCCTGCTGGTGATCCGGGAGGAAATGGACGCGATCAAGGCCTCCGGCCAGGCCGTCGCCGGCGACGTGCTCGCGCAATTGTCGGGGTTCGCGCCACCGATGCTGCTCGCGCTCGGAAGCCGGACCATGACCCGCTCGGCGCGGTTCAACATGGATACCGCGACCACCAACGTCCCCGGTCCGCAACGGCCGGTCCACGCCCTCGGCCGCCGGCTGCTCGAGTCTTATCCCTACGTCCCGATCGTCGGCACGATCCGGATTGTGGTCGCGATCTTCTCCTACGACGGCGGGCTGTACTTCGGCGTCACCGGCGACCGCGATCACGCGGCCGACATCGACGTGCTCACCGCCGGCATCGAGTCCGGCCTGGCCGACCTGCGCGAGCGCGCCGCCGCAAGCGCAACGAACCGGCATAGCGGTCCGCAGCAGGGCCCGGCGACCTGCATATCACGACACATTCAGCCCCGACCCGGGGGCCGTGCCGAACTATGCATCTGGGGCGTGCGTAACGCGTCACGGCCACGGGATTCCAGGGCCAAATGTCGTGTTATGCAGGTTGGCGACATCGACTCCCTCCTCCCAGTTGCCGCCGTTAAACGCCGCGCCCGTCGACCCGAGCGGCACCAATATCATCGACAGCGAGCGAGCAGGTCGCCACCGGTCCGCGGAAAGGGCGAAGCCCACCTGAGCAGACCCAGCTTCTCGTAGTCGGCCCCGTCTCCTTTCCGGCCCGAGATTGCGGACTCCGGGCCAGTGCGAAAGGAGGCCACAGTGCCACCCCGCGGTCTTCCCGGCAACGCCAACATCGAGCAGCTGAGGAACGGCGCCAAGTCGTTCCAGCGCGCGGTCCGCGCTGGCGACGCCGGCGCCGCCGAGGTCGTGCGCGAGTTCCACCCCCGCCTCGCGCAAGCGCAACCGGGCTCGCCCGAGCTTGCCGCGTTCAAGCGAGCGGATGCCGCCGCCCGCGCCCTGCTCGACCGCGACCCCGAGGCCGCAAACCGCCAAGGCGGCCCGTTCGAATGGGCGCCGCTCCTCTATCTCACATACTCCCGGCTCGGCTCCACCACCGGACCCGGACCCGGACGCGACGCGCTCGAGACGGCGCGCGTGCTGCTCGACCACGGCGCGGACCCAAACGCCGGCTACCTGTGGGAGGGGCTCAGCCCGCCGTTCACGGCGCTAACCGGAGCCTTCGGCAGCGGCGAAGGCGATCCGCCGGCGCACCCGGACGAGCTCGCGCTCGCGCGGCTCCTGCTCGAGGCCGGCGCCGACCCCAACGACGAGCAGACGCTCTACAACCGGGACTGGGACTCAGACGTTCGCTGGCTCGCCCTGCTGTTCGAGTTCGGGCTCGGGACCGGCGAAGGTGGACCGTGGCACCGGCTTCTTTCCGAGGTGCACGCGACGCCGCGTCAGATGGTCGACGAACAGTTGATGGCCGCGTCGCGTGCGGGATTCACCGACCACGTCCGGCTGCTGCTCGAGCACGGCGCCGATCCAGAGGCGGAGAGCACCCGCCGCCACGACTACGAGGCCCGGACGCCGCGGGAGGAAGCGATGCTGCGCGGATACCGCGAGTGCGCCGAGATGCTCAAAGCCGCCGGCGCCAGGTCCGGAGCGACGCCCGTGTATGCATTCCTCGAAGCCGCGACGTCCGGCGACCGCAAAGCCGCAGAGCAACTGCTAACCACTGACCCGGCCCTCGCCAACGACGCCCGACACGCGTATCCGGACCAGCTCGTCCGCGGCGCTCAACGGAACAGCGTCGAGGGCGTCGCGCTGCTGATCGACCTCGGGTTCGACGTCAATGCGATCAACCGCCTCGACCGGTACGACGAATCGGCGCCGCTCCACGAGGCCGCGGCAAAGGGGAACCTCGAGATGATCGAATTGCTGCTCGCAAATGGCGCCGACCCCAACCTCCGCGACGGCTCGTACCAGTCGACGGCCGCCGGCTGGGCTGAGCACTTCGGCCAGACCAAGGCCGAGCGATACCTCCGGGCCCGGGAGTCATGAGCAAGTTCACACACCTGTGATCATGCGCGTATGACCGGAGCGTGGAGTCTCAAGGCCGGGCTCGCCGGCCTCATCCCCAAGTGGTCGGTGCCGGCGGCGATGCGCGCGATCCGGGCGATGGTCTGCGTATGCGGGCTGTTCGCGTTCACCGACAAGGTGATCGGGAACCCGCAG
Organism: uncultured Solirubrobacterales bacterium; assembly: GCA_963755525.1. Classification (GTDB taxonomy): domain Bacteria; phylum Actinomycetota; class Thermoleophilia; order Solirubrobacterales; family Solirubrobacteraceae; genus Palsa-465. The sequence goes on from CAVWKC010000038.1 coordinate 128,529, forward strand.
ATCGCCACGTTCGCCGCCTTCGGCAGCTTCGCGACGCTCGTGCTGGCGTCGTTTGCGGGGACGTGGCGCGACAAGCTCCTCGCCCACCTCGCGCTCGCGCTCACCGGCAGCGTGCTGATCACGATCGCCACGATCGTCAGCTCCACGACCTGGCTGGTCGCGATCGTGACCGTGCCCGCGACGTTCGCCGTGTTCTTCGCGGGCCTCACCGGCCCCAATGCGGCCTCGGGAGTCACCGGCGCGCTGCTCGCATGGGTCCTCCCGGCGGCGTCCGTTGGCACGGTCAGCATGGTCCCGGACCGTCTCATCGGCTGGTGGATGGCGTCGGTCTGCGGCACCGCCCTCGTGCTGCTGTTCTCGCCGCGACCGAGCGGGGGCAACCAGCTGAACGCCGCGGCGTCCGCGCTAGCGAGCAAACTCGCAGACGTTCTCGACGGAGCGATTCGTGGCGGGCCGACCAAAGACGAACTCGCTGCGATGGTCGCCGCCAAGCACGACTTGATCGCCCGATTCACGTCGACCCCTTACCGCCCTACCGGCCTGGCTGCGACGGACCAGGCGCTCGCGAACTGCGTCGAGTTGCTCGAATGGGCCGAGGCACTGATCTCCGACGCTGTCGAGGAGCAGCACGACCTCAGGAGACGTCCCGGCGCCCGACCTCGATCTCATCGCCGCTTCGAGCTCGACGCTGCGAGACACGGCCTCTTTGCTGGCAGGCGGCGACGGACGTCCCGACGTCGACGGGCTCGAGCGCTCCCGGACGGTCGTCCTGGGCGAGATCATGAAGTCGACATCGCCGCCCGGACCAGTTCCGGCAGGCCGCCCAGATCTCGTTCCACGCGAACGCGGTCGCCGTCGCCGTCCTCGGTGTCGCCTACGAGGCGCTGATCGCGTCAGGCCTCGCGGATCCCGAGTGGCTAGAAGCCAGACGCGCTCGCTGGTACACGGGATCGAACGCCGCGGCACGAACCGTGCAGCGGGTATCGAGCGTGGCCACCGCTGCTCACACCCACGCGAGCTTGCGTTCGGTTTGGTTCGTCAACAGCATTCGCGGCGCGGTCGCGCTCGCGGTGGCCGTCGCCGTGGCCGACGTGACCACCGTCCAGCACGGCTTCTGGGTCGTGCTCGGGACGCTGTCGGTCCTTCGCACGAACGCGTCGGCCACCGGCGCCACCGCGATCCGGGCGATCGCCGGCACCGCAATCGGGTTCGTCATCGGCGGTGCGCTCGTGCTGGCGATCGGCAGCGACGAAACCGCGCTCTGGATCGTGTTCCCGTTCGCGGTGCTGGTGGCCGCCTACTCGCCCGGTACAGCGCCGTTCGCCGTCGGCCAGGCGGCGTTCACGGTGTTGATCGCGATCCTGTTCAACCTGATCGTCCCGGTGGGATGGAAGGTCGGCGTGGTCCGGATCGAGGACGTCGCGCTCGGCTGCGCGGTCAGCGCGGTGATCGGCACGCTCTTCTGGCCGCGTGGAGTGTCGTCCGTCGTCGGTGACGACCTCGCGGACGCATTCCGCACGGGCGCGTCATACCTGACCGAGGCGGTGCGGTGGGCGACGGGAGCGCGTGCTGACGAGCCCGATGCCGGGACTCCCGCCGGGACCGCGGGGGTCCGGCTCGACGAGGGCCTGCGGGGCTTCCTCTCCGAGCAGGGAAGCAAGCGCATCGCCAAGCAGGACCTGTGGCGCCTGGTCGGTGGGTCGCTCCGGCTCCGTCTGACCGCGCACGCGGTCGCGGAGATGCCTCCGGACGCCACCGGCGTCGACGAGGCACGCGCCGTGCTCGAGCGCCGAACCGCGACGCTCGCGTCGTGGTACGAGGAACTTGCCGAGCAGGTCGGCAGACCGAATCACAGGGCCGTGTCCGAGCTCCAGCCGCCTTCCCTGGCCGAGGCGGGCGTCGTCGACGAGTCCTCCGGCTCCTACTACGGCGTCTGGCTGTGCGAGCACCTGGATCATCTGAGCCAGCACACGGTTGACCTCGTCAAGCCGGCGGTTGCTATCGCGGATCTCCGCAGACGCCCCTGGTGGCGTTAGGCGACGCTAGACGCCCCTGGCGACGTTACGCCTGGTCGATCGAGGCGCTCCAGCGCTCCTCGATTCGCCCGAACCGCCATACCGATAGCGCGATCGCCCAGGTGAGGACGAACATCCCGACGATCACGAACCCGAGCAGGTTGATGTTGATGTTCTCGAACCAGCTCCAGAACGATCCGGACAGGTTGAGCTCGGAGGCAATCAGCCCGCCGAGCTCGATCGTCCCGATCACGACCGCGACGGCGACGGATAGGCCGGTGATCGTGAGGTTGTAGAAGACCTTGCGGACCGGCTTTGAGAACGCCCAGCCGTAGGCGAAGTTCATGAACGATCCGTCAATCGAGTCCATCAGCGACATCCCGGCCGCGAACAGGATCGGCAGGCACAGGATCGCGTACCACGGCAGCCCGGCGCCGGCGGCACCGCCGGCGAGCACCAGCAGCGCGACCTCGGAGGCGGTGTCGAACCCGAGGCCGAACAGCACCCCGATCGGGTACATCTGACCCGGCCGGGTCACCGTCCGGGTCAACCGGCCCAGCAGCCGGTTCATCAACCCCCGCTTTTGGAGCTGTTCCTCGAGCTGCTGTTCGTTGTAGCGGCCGGTTCGCATCTCGCGGAACACCTTGACGATCCCGACCAGGATGACCACATTGATCGCCGCGATCGCGTACAGGAACGTGCCCGAGACCAAGGTCCCGATCCCGTTCGTGACCTGATGCAGGTTCGAGTTGTCGTTCTTGACCGATCCGTCGAGCGCGCGGACCCCGACCGAGATCAGGAACGCGAGCGCGAACACGATCGTCGAGTGCCCGAGCGAGAACCAGAACCCGACGCTCAGCGGCCGCTTGCCCTCCCCCATTAGCTTGCGCGTGGTGTTGTCGATCGCGGAGATGTGATCGGCATCGAACGCATGCCGCAGGCCGAGCGTGTACGCGGTCACGCCGATCCCGACAGTGAACGCGCCGGCGGATCCGAGCCGGTAGTGACGAGGCGCCACCAACGAGATCAACGTCAAGAACCCGACCACGTGCAGCCCGACGACGACCCCGGCCATCATCACCAAGGTCCGCTTCTGAGCGCCCGTCAGCGAAGCCCAGAGCGAGGTGCCGCCAGATGCGAGCCGGCGCGGATCGCGCATCCGCCGGAACGTACTCCCGGCACCCGGCCTAATGCAAGGTGCTGGTAATTACGATCACCTCTCGGCGCTGCACTGGTCACACAGGCCGGCGATCGGGAAGTGCGCGAACCGGGCGGTGAACCCGAAATCCTGCTTGATCCGCTCGCGCAGCGGGTCCAGGCGGGCCGGGGCGACCGCGGTGACCTTCGCGCACCGTTCGCAGTACAGGTACTCGACCTCGTCCCCGCCGACCCGGGTGTAGAGCCCGGCCGAATGACCGAGGTGAACGTGGCGGATCAGCCCATGGTGCTCGAGGACCTCGAGGTTGCGGTACACGGACGATTCGTCGATCCCCAGCTCTCGAGCCAGGTCGGCTGCGGCGACGGGACCGTCGGCGGCGAACAGCGCCTCGAGCACCAATCGCCGCGGCGTCGAGAGCCGTAGCCCGGACTCGCGGAGCGCCTGCGCCGCCTGGACGACATCGTCGACCGCGAGCGGTGGGACATTCGGCGAAACCGTCATGGCCGGGGAATGCTCACGCTCCGGGAGCGCCGAACGTCGAGCGAAGCGTCCGGGCCAGCGCCCGGGCGCGATCGGTCCCGCGCCGGCCCGCCCACGGGTGCGGCCCGCGAGCCCACGGATGCCACCCGAGCGTGCCGTAGTGCTCGCGGACCAGCGCCTTGAGCTCGCCCCGGTCTTCCCCACAGGCGTAGCGCTGGGGGCCGTACATCCCGCGACCGTGCCAGGTCAGCCAGCGGCCGGGGTCGGCGTCGACGTACTCGCCGTGGCGCAGGTCGAGCAGTTGGCGCTCGAGCGCGACCTGGGTCTCGGGGTCGGGACGGACGCCGCAGATCTCGCACTTGAACACGACCGACACCGGCATCTCAACGATTGTCCCATCGCGGCTCGTAGCCGCTGGTCAGCTTGCTGCCCGGCGCTCGCCACTCCGGCTCGCGGACGTAGTGACGGCGAATCGCCTGCCGGCGGAGCGACCGGAGCACCGGCCCGTACGTGAACCGCGTCGCCCGCGCCCCCAGCGCACCGAGCGGGTTCGCCTCCATGAACGGCATGAACTTGTCGGGAAAGCCCGGCATCGTGCATGCGGTGCAGATGCCTCCCACGTTCGGGCACCCGCCGACGCCCCCGACCCAGCCGCGCAGCGGCACGTTGCACATCGCCACTGGTCCCTTGCAGCCGAGCTTGACCAGGCAACCCCGGTGATCGGCCGGAGTCCGCGCGAACTCGCCCTGCTCGGCGAAGCCGGCGCGCCCACACCCCTGCTGGACGGTCCGGCCGAATAGCCAGGTGGGCCGGCCGTGCTCGTCGATGTCGATCATCGGGCCAGCGCCCGCGACGTGCAGCGCCAGGTGCAGCAACGTCTCGGTGATGTTGTCGGGCTGGACTGGGCAGCCGGGGAGATTGACGATCGGGACGTCCCGGCGCGAGGTCCAGCGCCAGCCGAGGTAGTCGCGCAGCCCCATCGCGCCGGTCGGGTTGTTCTTCATCGCCGGGATGCCGCCGAACGCCGCGCAGGTACCGAGCGCGAGCACGGCGGCGGCGTGGGGCGCGAGCCGGTCGATCCACGTGCATGTCGAGATCGGTTCGCCGCTCGACGGATCGACGCCCATCGTCGCCCAATACCCATCGCCGCTGATCTCCTCGTTGGGGACCGAGCCCTCGAGTACGAAGATGAACGGCTCGAGCTTGCCGGCCGCCGCGTCAAACCACGGCGCCGTGAACTCCTCACCGGTCTCGTACGCCAGCAGCGGGTTGTAGATGACCACCGGGGGCGCGCCCGGGAAGCAGCCCCGGATCAGGTCCTCGAAGCTCGGGTTGCGCGCCGCGGTCATCGCCACCGAATCGCCGTCGCAGCCGAGCCCGCTCGTGAGCCAGAGGACGTGCACCGGATGCCGGTCGGAGGTGACCATGCGCTACGCGATCGGCCGGCGCGCCCTTCGTGAATGCGACACCGCGCGCTCGGTCAACGCCGGCTCGCGCTCGGCCAGCGCCTGGAGCTGGTGCTCGAGACTCTCTTGGAGGTGAAGGTCGTCGCTCGGGCCGGTCACGAGGCCCGCCTGCGCCAGCCGCTTGAGCGCATGAGAGATCGACGGCCGTTCGGCCGCCACCAGCTGGCCGAGCAGGCGATGGGTGAGCGGCAGCGACAGCCGGACCCCGGTCGGCTCCACCCTCCCCCACCGCGCCGCCAGGTGCCACAGAAGCAGGACCAGCCGGACCTCGAGCCGCGGCTGCGACGTGATCGCGCGGAGCACGTCGAGCTCGAGCGGACGCCGGCACGCCCGGCGCGTCAGGATGCGGCCGATCTGCGGGAACGGCCGCACCCGGTCTGCGAAATCGGCGTCGAGCACCGCGAGCCTGGTGGCGCGGAGCGCGCGCCAGCCGCACGTCCGCGCGAGTAACTGGTCCGATGCGGGACCGAGCGGCTGGAGCAGATCCCCCGGCCCGACCAGCTCCGCCGCGGTGCGGCCGCCGACCCGGATCTCGAGCGCCAGCAGGCCGTCGAGGATCAGCAGACCGAGGCCCTGACCGGCGGTCTCGAACCACGGCGCCAGATCGCACGCGCCGACCGCGACCTGGAGCACCCTTGCGGTCGCGAGCTGCCGGGCCGCGATCCGAGCCCGAACGTCGAATTCCTCGGCAAGCTCTCCGTCGGCGTCGAGCAGGTACGTGTACAGCGCGACCGACTCGGGCTGACCGCCAGCCAGCTGCGGATGGCGCGGCCACCGCAACGGTCCCGGCTGGGTAACCCCTCGGTGTTCGACGGACACGACACAGCCTCTCTGGTCTCTCCGACCTCCCGAAGTGCGGTCCAGTCTATGCCTCGGTGATAGCGCCGCGTACCTGGTCTCATGTTCGTTGGTAACGCCGATTACCGGGCTTCACAATCTGGTGCGATCGAGTGATAGAACACCGGACGTGTGCCTGGCGATCCCTGGCCAGGTCATCGAAATCGTCGATGACCTGAATAGGTTGGCCAAAGTCGACGTCGCAGGAGTACGCCGAAACGTCAACGTTGGACTCCTCGACTCCGAGAACGACGGCGCCGGCGTCCGGCCGGGAGATTGGGTGCTGATCCATGTCGGGTTCGCGATCTCGAGGGTCGACGAGGAGGAGGCGCGCGCGACGCGCGATCTGCTCGTGCGGATGGGCGCCGACTACGAGCAGGAGCTCGAGGAGCTGAAGGCCAGCGTGATCGAGTGACCGGCGCCGACACCTGCGGGTCGCACCACTGCGTCACTTGCGGCGACGACGGTGTGCCGATGCAGGTGGTGCGCGTGGACGAGGTCCGAGGGCTGGCGCTGTGTGCTCACGAGGACGGATCCCGCGAGACCGTCGAGACGGCGCTAGTCGACCCCGTGGCGCCTGGAGACATGCTGCTCGTCCACGCCGGGACCGCCCTCGTGCACCTGGAGCACGCGGCGTGAAGTTCGTCGACGAGTTCCGCGATGCTGAGCTCGGGCGCGCCGTGGCGATGGAGATCATGTCGCTGGTCGAGCCCGGCCGGCACTACAAGCTGATGGAGGTGTGCGGCGGGCACACGCACTCGATCTACAAGTACGGGATCGACGACCTGCTGCCGGCCAACGTCGAGCTCGTGCACGGCCCCGGCTGTCCGGTGTGCGTGATCCCGATGGGACGGGTCGACGACGGGATCGCGATCGCGCACAACCCCGGCGTGATCTTCACCTGCTTCGGCGACATGATGCGCGTGCCCGGATCTGACGGCAGCCTGCTCGACGCCAAGGCCGCGGGCGCCGACATCCGGATGGTCTACTCGCCGCTCGACGCGCTCCGGATCGCCAAGCAGAACCCGGATCGCGAGGTCGTGTTCTTCGCGATTGGGTTCGAGACGACGGCCCCCTCGACCGCGCTCACGCTCAAACGGGCACGCATGGAATGCCTCCGCAACTTCAGCGTCATGTGCTCTCACGTGACGATCGTGCCCCCGCTAAGGGCGCTGCTCGAATCCCCGGATCTGCGGCTCGACGGGTTCATCGGCCCGGGTCATGTCTCGACCGTCGTGGGCGCACGGCCGTTTCAGTTCATCCCGGCGGATTACGGCAAGCCGATCGTGATCGCCGGGTTCGAGCCGCTCGACATCCTCCAGGCGATCGAGATGATCCTGCGCCAGATCGCCGGCGGGCGCTGCGAGGTCGAGAACCAGTACAAGCGCGTCGTCCCGTGGGAGGGCAACCTGCGCGCGCTCGAGGTCATGGCCGACGTGTTCGAGCTTCGCCCCCACTTCGAGTGGCGAGGCCTCGGGTTCATCTCCCACAGCGGCCTCAAGCTGTCCGAGAGGTACGCGGACCTCGATGCCGAGGTGCGTTTCAGCGTCCCCGGCGTGCGGGTCGCCGACCCCAAGGCGTGCCAGTGCGGCGAGGTGCTGAAGGGGGTCATCAAGCCCTGGGAGTGCAAGGTGTTCGGAACCGCATGCACGCCCGAGCGGCCGATCGGAACGTGCATGGTCTCGTCCGAGGGAGCCTGCGCCGCGTATTACAACTTCGGACGGTTTGCCAGGGAACGGGAGGTCGTGTGACCCCAGACCCGGCCGTCATCTCCGACCGCGAGCAGAAGATCCTCGGGATCATCGAGACGGCGCGGGCCAAGCGCGCGAAGTTCCGCGACGAGCGAATCAACATGGCTCACGGCGCCGGCGGCAAGGCGACCCAGGGCCTGATCGAAGGCCTGCTCGCCCCGGCGTTCGCCTCAGACACGCTGAACGAGCTCGGCGACGCGGCCACGCTGACCGTGGACGACGTGGATCTCGCGTTCACGACCGATTCCTACGTGGTCAAGCCGATGCGCTTCCCCGGGCGGCTCGATCGGCGAGCTCGCGGTCAACGGAACGGTCAACGACCTGGCCGTGTCGGGCGCGCGGCCGCTCGCTTTGAGTCTGTCGCTGATCCTGGAGGAGGGACTCGAGGCCGACGACCTGAAGGCCGAGGTCGAGGCGATCGCGCGCACGGCACGAGAAGCCGGCGTCGAGATCATCACCGGCGACACTAAGGTGGTCGAGCGGGGGCACGCCGACGGGATGTACGTCTGCACGACCGGCATCGGCCGCCGCGACCCGCGCGCCCGGCTGTCGCCGGCGGCGCTCCGAAACCCGGAGACCGGATCCTTCTGTCCGGCAGCGTCGGCGAGCACGGCACGGCGATCATGCTCGCCCGCGGGGAGTTCGACCTCGACGCGGAGATCGAGTCCGACACCCGGTCGCTGTGGCCGGTGGTCGACGGGCTGCTCGAGGCGGTCGGCCCCGAGCTGCGATGTATGCGTGACGCGACCCGCGGCGGCGTGGCCTCGGTGCTCAACGAACTCGCGCGGGCGTCTGGGGTGGCGATGATCGTGCGCGAGCGCGAGGTCCCGGTGCGTCCCGAGGTCGCCGGCGCGGCCGAGCTGCTCGGGATCGACCCGATGTACATCGCGAACGAGGGGAAGCTGGTGGCGTTCGTGGCTCCGGACGCCGCCGACCGGGCGCTCGAGGCGCTGCGAGCCGTGCCCGGCTGCGAGGCCGCGGCGGAGATCGGAGAGGTGCGGACGGAGCCGCCCGGCATGGTGCTGGTGGAGACGAGCTTTGGCGGCAAGCGGGTGATGGATCAGCTGGTGGGCGACCCGCTGCCGAGGATTTGTTGACAGAGAGCGAGAGGAGACGGAATGTCGGCGCTGGCGAATCCGTATGCGAAGCAAAAGGAGACCGAGGCCGTCACCGCACACGTGCTGTGGATGACTACCGGCCTCAGCTGCGAGGGCGATTCCGTCGCGATGACCTCGGCCACGAATCCCAGCCTCGAGGACATCATCCTCCAGGCGATTCCGGGTATGCCCAAGGTCGTCGTCCACAACCAGGTGGTCGACTATGCGGTCGGCCAGGAGTACGCGCAGGCGTGGTTCGACGCCGAGAAGGGCGAGCTCGATCCGTTCGTGCTCGTGATCGAGGGCTCGCTCGGCAATGAGGAGATCAACGGCGAGGGTCACTGGACCGGGTTTGCCGTGAATCCGGAGAACGGCCAGCCGATCACGATGAACGAGTGGATGGACCGGCTCGCGCCGAAGGCCGCCGCGGTGGTCGCCGTCGGCACCTGCGCGACCTACGGTGGCATCCCGGCGATGAAGAACAACCCGACCGGCGCGATGGGCGTCCCCGACTACCTGGGCTGGAGCTGGAAGTCGAAGGCCGGCCTGCCGATCGTCTGCATCCCCGGGTGCCCGGCCCAGCCCGACAACATGACCGAGACGCTCCTGTACCTCGCGCTCCACCTCGCCGGCCTCGCCCCCGCCCCCGAGCTCGACGAGGCGCTTCGCCCCAAGTGGCTGTTCGGCCGCACCGTCCGCGAGAGCTGCAACCGCGCGGGCTTCAGCGAGCAGGGCGAGTTCGCGACCGAGTACGGCTCGGACCACCGCTGCCTGGTCAAGCTCGGATGCAAGGGCCCCGTCGTCAAATGCAACGTGCCGGTCCGCGGATGGGTCAACGGCATCGGTGGCTGCCCGAACGTCGGCGGCATCTGCATGGCGTGCACGATGCCGGGGTTCCCCGACAAGTACATGCCGTTCATGGACGAGGATCCGTGGGGATTGGCCGCCCAACGGATCATCCAGTTCAGCTACGGCCCGATCGTGAAGTTCATGCGCCACCGCCACATCAAGACGAAATACGACGTCGAGCCGGAGTGGCGCCGGCGCGGCAAGACGCTAACCACCGGCTACGTCAAGCGCTGGTAGGCACCCGTCACCCCTGGAAACGTGAACTTGAGGAGATAGACAGATGGCGACTGAGACGCCCGAACAGCAGAGGGTGATGGTCAAGGAGATGTCCTGGGATCCCATTACGAGGATCGTGGGCAGCCTCGGGATCCACACCGAGATCGACTTCTCGAACCAGCGGGTCAACAAGTGCTACAGCACCTCGATGATCTTCCGCGGGTTCGACATCTTCATGAAGGGGATCGATCCGCGGGACGCTCACTTCATCACGAGCCGGATCTGCGGGATCTGTGGCGACAACCACTGCACCTGTTCGTGCCTGAACCAGAACATGGCCTACGGCGTGAAGCCGCCGGCGCTCGGAGACCTCGCCTTCAACCTGGCCGAGACCGCGGACTACATCTTCGACCACGCGATCTTCAACGACTGCATGGCGAACGTGGACTTCTGCGAGCAGATGGTGAAGGAGACCAATCCGACGCTGCTGGCCAAGGCGGAGAACACGCCGGCGCCAGGGCAGGACATCCACGGCTACAAGACGATCGCCGACATCATGCGCGCGCTCAACCCGTTCACCGGCGAGTTCTACCTCGAGACGCTGCACGTGGCGCGCTACACGCGCGAGATGTACTGCCTGTTCGGCGGACGCCACACCCACCCGTCGACGATCATGCCGGGCGGTTGCAGCGCCGACATCACCCATCAGACGTGCACCGATTACTACGTGCGCCTGATGCGCTACTTCGACTACGTCAAGCGCAGCGTGCCGATGCACGACGACCTGTACGACTTCTTCCTCCAGGAGTTGCCGGGTTACGACATGGTCGGCTTCCGTGAGACGAACCTCGTCAACTGGGGATCGTTCGACGACCCCGACTACGTCGACTACGACTACCGGAACATGACGAACTGGGGCCGCAAGCGCTACATCACCCCGGGGGTGGCGATCGGCGGCGAGTTGATCTCCACCGACCTGGTCGAGATCAACCTGATGATCCGGATCCTGTTGGGCAGCTCGTACTTCGACGGCTGGGAGAACGAGCCGACGTTCGTCACCCAGGACCCACTCGGCAACCCGGTCGACAAGAACCACCCGTGGAACAAGGTCACGCTGCCGCGCCCGCAGAAGCGCGACTTCGCCGACAAGTACACCTGGGTGGTGTCGCCGCGGATCTACGACAAGCGCACCGACACCCACGTGTGCTGTGACACCGGCGGCGGTCCGTTCGCCCGCCAGTGGTGCACGGCCAAGGCGGGACTCGTCGACTTCGGCTACGCGAAGGCCACCGGTCACTCGATCCAGATGGTGCTGCCGCGCTCCCCGAACATGCCCGAGATGGAACTCGAGTGGAACGTGCCGGAGAAGTCCAACGCGGTCGAGCGCGATCGCGCCCGCACGTACCACCAGGCCTACAGCGCGCTGATCGCGCTGCACAACCTCGAACGCGCGATGAAGGAGGTCCAGGCCGGACGGACCAAGAGCTGGAACAGCTTCAAGGTCCCCGACAGCGCGGTCAGCTGCGGCTTCCATGAGGCGGCTCGCGGCGTGCTCTCGCACCACATGGTGATCCAGGAGGGCAAGATCGCGAACTACCAGCCGTACCCGCCGACCCCCTGGAACGCGAGCCCGCGCGATGTCTACGGGACCCCCGGACCGTACGAGGACGCCGTGCAGAACACGCCGATCTTCGAGGAGAACGGACCCGAGAACTTCAAGGGGATCGACATCATGCGGGCGGTCCGGTCGTTCGATCCATGCCTGCCGTGCGGCGTGCACATGTACACCGGCAAGGGGACGGTCCGGAAGGTGATGCACACCCCAACCGCCTTGGCGTAGCGGGATGGACACCGAGCAACTGGTCGAGCGCGTCCAGGATCTCCAGGCCGCGCTCGAGGCCTGCGGCGAGTCCGTCCCGCGCGGCCTCGCAGAGGAGCTGATGTCCGCGGTGGTGCAGATGTACGGTGCCGGACTCGAACGGATCCTGGGCTCGTTGTTCGAGGCCGGGCCGGAGGGCGAGCAGCTCGCCGCCTCGCTTCCGGACGACCCGCTCGTGGCGACGCTGCTGCTGATCCACGACTTGCACCCCGTGCCGCTCGAGCAACGGGTGCAGCAGGCGCTCGACTCCGTGCGGCCGTACATGGAGTCCCACGGTGGCAACGTCGAGCTCCTGTCACTCGAGGACGGCGTCGCCCGCATCCATCTCCAAGGGAGCTGCTCGGACTGCTCGGCGTCGTCGGTCACGCTCGAGCTCGCAATCAAGCAGGCATTGGAGGAGGCGGCGCCCGATCTCGAGGGCCTCGACGTCGAGGGTGTCGCGCCCCAGGCGCTCCGGTCGTGATGTCGGAACCGACCCGGTCGTGGTTCGACGTCGAATCGGTGGCGTCGCTCACGGACGGCTCGCTCGCGGCGGTCAGCGTGGCGGGCTCCGACTTGGTGGTTGCGAACGTCGAAGGGAGCCTGCTCGCGTACCGCGACCGCTGCGCCAGCTGCGGCGCATCACTGCACGGCGGGCTGCTGTTGGCCGGAGCTCTCTCGTGCCCGCAGTGCGCCCGATCGTTCTTCCTGCCGAGCGCAGGACGATCGATGGATGACGACCGCATCCAGCTCGAGCCCGTCCCGCTGCTGCGCGAAGACGGCCGGGTGAAGGTGGCCGTCGCGCCGTGAACAACGGTCGCCGCACGCTGGACGACGCGATCGCTGCCCGCCGGCGTGCCGGGGTCGTGTCCGGGCTGCGCGGCCTGGCGCGGGCGAGCGCCCGAGCACCAGCGACGCCGTCCACTGCCACCGACGAGGTGTGCGACCTGTGCGGCGTCGGGATTCCCGAGGATCACCGTCACCTGCTTGCGCTGTCAGAACGGCGGATCGTGTGCGCTTGCGAGGCGTGCTGGGCGATGCGCGCGGGCGAGGGCGACTACCGTCCGACCGGCAACCGGACGCTGTGGCTGCCCGAGCTCGACGTCCCCGACGACCTGTGGGCGAGCTTCCAGATCCCCATCGGGCTCGCGTTCTTCATGGCCTCGACCGTCACCTCGTGCGTGGTCGCGATGTACCCGAGCCCGGGCGGGGCGACCGAAAGCGAGCTCCACTTCGATTCGTGGAGCCGGATGCGGAAGCTCAACCCCGTGCTCGAAGGGCTCGAGCCGGACATCGAGGGGCTGATCGTCAACCGACTCGTGGATCCGGCGATGTACGTGATCGCGCCGATCGACCGCTGCTACGAGCTCACCGGCACGATCAAGGCGCACTGGGAGGGGATCTCGGGCGGCAGCGGCGTCGAGACGGCGGTGAGCGAGTTCTTCGACGCGCTGCGCGCTCGGGCGGTCCCGGCATGAGCCTCGACATCGGTACCTCGCCGGGACCAGTCGCGCGCGACGGTCCACGCGATGTCGACTTCGAGGTTGTCGGCGCCCGCCCGATCAAGTACGCGGCGGCGCCGATGCTGACGCTCGACCTACAGGTGACCGAGACCGCCGGAGCGCCGGTGTACATGATCGCGCTCACGATCCAGCTGATGATCGAGCCGGCACGCCGCAGCTACGACGACGCCACCCGCGCGCGGCTCGTCGAGTTGTTCGGCGCGCCCGAGCGGTGGGCGGTCACGACGCGCAGCCTGGTGTGGGCCAAGCTCGACGTACTCGTGCCCGCTTTCACCGGGACGACCACGGTCACGGTCCCGGTCGCGTGTCATTACGACCTCGAGCTCGCCGCGGCCAAGTACCTGCACTCGCTCCCCGACGGGATGGCGCCGCTCGCGCTCCACTTCAACGGGATGATCTATTACCCCGCCGACGACGGCGGGCTTCAGATGGCGCTGATCCCGTGGTCGAAGTCGATCGACTTCCGCATGCCGGTGTCGGTATGGCAAGAGACGATCGCGCACTACTACCCCGGCACTGCGTGGGTGTCGGTACGCGCGGACACGTTCGAGGCGCTCCAGCGGGAGAAGCTCGCGCGCGGCCTGGCGACGCTCGACGCGTGTGTCAGCGCGCTATTGAACGATGACTGACCACGCTCTCGAACGGCTCGTGGACTCGCTGCTGTGGGAGGGCTACGCGCTGTATCCGTACACGCCCGGCGCGACCAAGAACGCCACCCCCACTCCGTTCGGGATCGTGTACCCGCCGGCGTACGCAGCGGAGTGCGCGGGTGCGTTCGACCACTCTCGGCTCGAGTGCGTCGCCGAGCCTGCCGACGAGGATGCGACGCTGTCCGCAACGCTGCGGTACCTCGCCCCCAGCGGCGATCGCCACCAGGCCTCCGAGTGCCGCGTCGAGGTTGGGCCGGTGGCGGTCGGCAAGCGCGTGATCACGCAGTTCGAAGGAGGACGGCTCACGCTGCGCTCGGAGCGGCGCGCAGACGGCTCGGCGCTCGTGCGGTGCTGCGTGCACAACACGTTCGATGTGCCGTCCGGGCTCGACCGGGGCGGCGCGCTCGCACGGTCTCTGATCTCGACGCAACTGCTCGTGCGCGTGTCGGCGGGACGCTTCCGCTCCCCGCTCGACAGCGCCCCGACGAGCGTCAACACATATCCGGTGCTCGCAACCGAGGCCGACGACGTCGTGCTCGGCACGACGTACGTGCTCCCCGACCACCCGCAGATCGCGCCCGAGAGCCGGGGCGGGCTGTTCGACTCGACGGAGATCGAAGAGGCGCTGCTCCTCCACGTCCAGGTGCTGAGCGACGCCGAGCGCGCCGAGATCGAGCGCGCGGATCCGGCCGTGCGCGAGATGATCGAGCGCGCGGCGGCGGCGACGCCGGAGGACATCATCGCGCTACATGGTCGCGTCGAGATTCGCGACCCGCTCACGACCGAGCCCCCGCCCGAGCCGCCCGGCCTGCCCGATCCGGCCGCCGGCCAGCCCGAGGCGATCGTCGACGGCGTGCGGTTCGCGCGCGGCCTCAAGGTCGTGATCCGCCCCGGCCCGAACGCCGACATTCAGGCGCGGATGCTCGACGGACGCCGCGCCACGATCGAGCGAATCCTCACCGACTACGACGGCAAGACCCATCTCGGCGTGACGATCGACGACGATCCCGGACAGGACCTGATGCGTGAGACGGGCCGCTTTCTGTACTTCTTTGCCCCCGAGGTGGAGGTGATCGACACATGACCGAGGAGCCACTGCGGAGCATCTTGATCGCCGGCGTCGGCAACGCCTGGCTCCGGGACGACGGTTTCGGCGGCGAGGTCGCCCGACGCCTCGGCGAGCGCTCGCTTCCGGCGGGCGTCGACGTGATGGACGCCGGCACCGGCGGGCTCGACCTGGCCTACGAGGTCATGCGCGGCTACGACGCGCTCGTGATCCTCGACGTGTCCAAGCAGGGCGGCGAGCCCGGGACGCTGTACGTGATGGAGCCCGACGAGGAGTCGGTGCCGGGAGGGATCGAGGACGGCGACGTGATCAATCCCCACGCGATGGACCCCCAGACGGTGCTGCGGTTCGTCAAGTCGGTCGGAGCGTGGCCGGCCCGCGTCCTCGTGATCGCGTGCGAACCGGCTGATATTGAGGAAATGGGTTGGGGTTTGTCGGAGCCCGTCCGGGACGCCGTCGAGCGGGCTGTGAACCTGGTCGTCGAGACGGTGGCGGAGCTGCGCACCGGTGCACGAACTCTCTCTTAGCAGTGCGATCGTCAATACGGTCGTCAAGCACGCCAACGGGCGGCGCGTCACGGTGGTCGAACTGCGGGTGGGCAAGCTGCGTCAGGTGGTCCCGGACACGCTCGAGTTCTACTTCGAGTTCGTCGCCCGCGACACCGTATGCGAGGGAGCGCGTCTCGAACAGCAGGTCATCGACGCGCGGCTGCGCATGTACCGCGGCTGCGGCCACGAGTGGGAGATCGAGATCCCGGCGTTCCGCTGCCCGGAGTGCACCGGCAGCGACGTCGAAATCGCCAGCGGCAACGAATTCGAAGTCGAGGCAATCGAGGTCGAGGAGGCGGAATGCATCGCACAAAAGTGAGGATCGTCGAGGACGCGCTCGACGCCAACAACACGATCGCGAGCGCCAACCGGGCGGACTTCGACCGAGCCGGGGTCAAGGTCGTGAACTTCATGAGCGCACCCGGCGCAGGCAAGACCACGCTGCTCGAGCGCGTGGTCACGGATCTGCCCGGCGTGCGCGTCGGCGTGCTCGAGGGAGACGTCGAGGGCTCGATGGACGCCGACCGCCTGGCGAGCCTGCACGTGCCGGTGACCCAGCTCAACACGGGCGCAGGGTTCGGTGGCGAGTGTCACCTCGACGCGAACATGGTCCGTTCGGCAATCCCCGCGCTGCCGCTCGACGAGATCGATCTGCTGCTCGTCGAGAACGTCGGCAACCTCGTGTGCCCGGCGGAGTTCCGCATCGGCGAGGACGCGCGCGTGATGGTGAGCGCGGTGACCGAGGGCGAGGACAAGCCGCTCAAGTACCCGCTGATGTTCCGGGCCTGCGAGCTTGTGATCGTCAACAAGATCGACCTGCTTCCGCACCTCGACTTCGACCTCGACAAGCTCCTATACAACATCGACGTCGTGCATCCCGACGTCGAGCGGATCGTGCTGAGCGCGCGGACCGGCGAGGGAATCGAGGCGTGGCGCGAGTGGTTGCTGCGGATCGCCACCCGCGCCCCCGAGGAGGCGATTGCTTGACCGTCGCCGCGCTGCTCTCGGAGCGGACGGAGTCGGGCGCGCGTTTCTTCGATGGATCGGCCGAGCGGCTGGCACGTCTATGTCATCTGATGGCGGAGCGGTTCGCTCGCGGGGGTCGGCTGATCGCGTTCGGTCGCTCGCCGGCTGCGCGGTCGGACGCGCGCCACGTCGCGGTCGAGTTCGTCCATCCGGTGATCGTCGGCAAGCGAGCGCTGCCGGCTGTCGCGTTCGCGGGCGAGGGAGGCGACCTGGCCGCGCAGGTCTCGCTGATCGCCGCCGCCGACGATGTGGCGATGGGCTTCGGCGCAGACTGCGGTGACGCGATCGCGGTTGCGCGCAGGCGCGGCTGCCTGACGATCGCGTTCGCGCCAGCGGGCGCGGAGTGGGAGTTCGAGCCGCCGACGGCTGATCCATACGTCCGCCAGGAGCTGATCGAGACGCTGTACCACGTGCTGTGGGAGCTCGTGCACGTGTTCTTCGAGCACCGCGGGCTGCTCGAGGGGCGCAGCGAGCGCCGCGTGCACGACGCCGGCGCCTCGAGCTTCCTGTACCCGTTCCTCGACGAACGCGAGAGCGACCTCGACGCGGTGCTCGAGGACGTCCGCCGGTCGGTGCTGATGAAGGCCGCGGACGTCGGCGCTTTGCGGGAGCAAACGTTGACCGACAACGCGTCGGTGCTGGCGGCCGCGGCGGACGCGTTGCGCGTGAGCTTCGGGCGCGGAGGGAAGCTGCTCGCGCTCGGCAACGGCGGATCCGCGACCGACGCGATGGACGTCGTCGCGGACTTCCGCGCCGGCGGCCATCCCGCGATCGATCTCACCGAGGATCCGGGAATCCTGACCGCGATCGCCAACGACATCGGCGTCGAGGCGATCTTCTCGCGCCAGGTGATCGCGTACGGCGCACCCGGTGACGTCGTGCTGGCGTTGTCGACGTCGGGCAACTCGGGCAACGTGATCCACGCGTTGGCGGAGGCTCGCCGGCGTGATCTCGTGACGATCGCGATGGTGGGCTACGACGGCGGCCGCGTTCTTGGCGAGGGACTCGCGGATCACGTCGTCGTCACACGCTCCGAACACATCCCGCGGATCCAGGAGGCCCAGGCGAGCGCGTACCACGCGTTGCTGGAGCTGGTGGGATGAACGCCGTCGCCCGCGCGCGCGTGCGGGTGCGCGTGACCGGCACCGTGCAGGGCGTCGGGTTCCGTCCCTACGTCTACCGGCTCGCCGGGGAGCTTTCGCTCGGCGGGTTCGTGCTCAACGACGCGCACGGCGTCCTGATCGAGATCGAGGGTGAAGCGACGGCGGTCGACCGCTTCGTGGCGCGGTTGCCTTGCGAGGCGCCGCCGCTGGCCGTGCTGGAGGGCGTGGTCGTCGAGGAACGCTCGGTTCGCGGCGAGGCCGAGTTCGCGATCCACGAGAGCGTCGGCGGCTCCGCGCCCGACGCGCCGGTGACCCCCGACACCGCCACATGCGAGGACTGCCTGCGCGAGCTGTTCGATCCCGCCGACCGCCGCTTCCGTTACCCGTTCATCAACTGCACGAACTGCGGTCCTCGGTTCACGATCGTCCGCGGAGTGCCGTACGACCGGCCGTCGACGACGATGGCGGAGCTTCACGATGTGCGCGGATTGCCGGGCCGAGTACGACAACCCGGCCGACCGGCGGTTCCACGCGCAACCGAACGCGTGCCAGGTTTGCGGACCGTCGGTGCGGCTGCTCGGAGATGTCGCTGCCGACGACGCCGTCACCGCCACAGCCACCGCGCTGAAGGCCGGTGCGATTGTTGCGATTAAAGGCATCGGCGGTTATCACCTGGCATGCCTTGCCGCCAGCGAGCGGACTGTGGCCGGGCTCCGGGCGCGAAAACACAGGGAGGACAAACCGTTCGCGTTGATGGCGCCTTCCTTGACCGCTGTCGAGTCGCTGGTCTCGCTCTCCTCGCTGTCGCTCGGGCTCTTGACCTCCCCGGCGCGCCCGATTGTGCTCGCCCCACGACTCGCCGACGCCCCGGTCGCCGACTCGGTGGCGCCGGGAGCACCGGAGCTCGGCGTGATGCTCCCGTACTCGCCGCTCCACCACCTGCTGCTCGCCGACGTAGGCGAGACGCTCGTGATGACCAGCGCGAACGTGTCCGATGAGCCGATCGCATTTGTCGACGATGACGCGCTCGAGCGACTGCGCGGGATCGCCGACTTGTTCCTCATCCACGACCGTCCGATCCAGACGCGCACAGACGACTCGGTGGTGCGTGCGGTTCCGCGGCCCACGATCCTCCGTCGCTCCCGCGGCTACGTTCCCGCCGCGCTGTCGCTGCCCGGTGGCGGCACGCCGCGACCGCTGCTCGCCTGCGGCGCCGAGCTAAAGAACACGTTCTGCCTGGCTCGCGGGAGCCGGGCGTGGGTCAGCCACCACATCGGCGACCTCGAGAACTACGAGACGCTCCGCTCGTTCACCGACGGGATCGAGCACTTTGGAGCGCTGTTCGCGGTCGAGCCCGAGGTCGTCGCCCACGACCTCCATCCCGAGTACCTGTCGACCAAGTACGCGCTCGATCTCGACGGCGTCGAGCTTATCGGCGTCCAGCACCACCACGCTCACCTGGCGGCGTGCCTCGCCGAGCACGATGAGACCGGCCCGGCGCTCGGAGCGATCTTCGACGGGACGGGATACGGGCTCGACGGGACCGTCTGGGGCGGCGAGTTGCTGTTCGGCGGTGTGCGCTCGTGCGAGCGGGTCGGCTCGCTGCTGCCGGTCGCGCTCCCCGGAGGCGAACGCGCGATCAGGCAGCCGTGGCGGATGGCGTGCTCGTGGTTGTCTCGCGCCCTCGACGGCGACGAGCCGCGTCTGCCCGCCTCACTCGCCCGGCGGGTCGAACCCCGCGCCTGGTCGCAAGTCCATCGCCTGGCCGCCGGCGGCGGCCCGGCCGCGCCGGCAACCACGAGCATCGGGCGACTGTTTGATGCCGTCGCCGCGCTCGCCGGCATTCGCGCCGACATCAACTACGAGGGCCAGGCGGCGATCGAGCTAGAGGCCGCGTGCGACCCTGGCGAGCGCGGTTCGTATCCGATCGCGGTCCATGCGGCGGACGATCGCGCTCGTTATCGATCCCCGGGAGACGATCCGCGCGGTCCTCGCCGACGTTACCGCCGGCGAGTCCGCAGGCGTCATCGCGCGTCGGTTTCACCGCACGATCGCGCGCGCCACCGTGGACGCGTGCGTGGCGCTCGCCGGTGCGCACGGGACGGAGGTAGTGGTGCTCTCCGGCGGCGTGTTCCAGAGCCGCCTGCTGCTCGAGTCGGTGTCGGACGCGCTCGCCGGCGCCGGATTGCGCGTGCTCGTACCCGAGCGGCTCCCGGTCAACGACGGTGGGATCGCGTACGGCCAGGCTGCCGTCGCGGCGGCATCGCTGGCATGAGCGACCTCGACCGGATCCTCGAGCAACAGGTGTACATCGACGGCGCCAACCGGCCGTTCGGCTCGCTCACTCCGGATCACGTGAGGGCGCGCGCGGACGAACTTCGGGCCGCGGTCGGCTGGGGACCGACGGCGCGCGTCGCCCCGGTGGCTTTGGCGTGGCGCGAGCTCTCGGTGGAGATGGACCGCGCCGGCGCCGCCACCGTCGGCGCCCTCGACCCCGAGGTGCTCGTCAAGCTGGCGCCGCGGCTGTGGGTGACGCTGCCGGGCTGAGGCACGGTGTTGCCGGCGGCAGCGCCGTCGACGTCACGGACGAACCCGGCTAACCCCTCACTCGCCACCCCGGCCCCGGGGTGAATTCAGATTCAGCCACCTCTGGTGTGGTCAGGTCCACGCTCGTCCAGCGGGTGTGGCCGAGTGTGACGTTAGCCGCCCTGACTTCCGGTGCATGGCAGGGAGGCGCCAGGTTTCGTCGCCGGCGCGGACCGGCCGTGCGATCCACCCGGCCCCTCGCCACCAGCGCCACCGGCACGACGAGCACTCCGCGAACCGTGGCGCCCGGCACGCCCGGCCATCACCCGTTTCGGATGACCTCACCGTCGCGACGCGCGACCTCCGCGGCGAGCTCGCGCAACCGCGCCACCGTGGGCAGGTTGTCACCCCGGCGCCACGCGATCGCGATCCCCATCGTCGGCTCCGGTGGCGCGAACCGGCGGTACACCGCGCCCGGGATCCGCAGGCTGCGCGACCGCTCGAGCATGATGAACGAGATCCCCGCGCCCTCGGCGACGGCCGTCACGATCCGCTCCTCCTCGGGCTCGGCGCGCGCGAGCGCCGGCCACGGGGGATCGCCGCAGACCTCGCGGCGGACCTCCCGCCAGGCGCCGGGTCCGTGTTCCTCGGGCCACCACACGAGCGGCTCCCCGCGCAGATCCGCCGGCCGAACGGTCGTGCGCCGCGTGAGCCGGTGCCCGCGAGGGAGCACGCACACCATCGGCTCGCGCCCGAGGACCAGCTCATCGAGCCCCGGTTCCCCGAGCGGCGGACGGACGAAGCCGACATCCATCTCGCCGGCGTGAAGTTGCTCGACGTGGAGCATCGTCGTACCGAGGCTCAGGACCAGCTCCACGTCGGGGTATCGGGACCGGTAGGCGGAGACGATCGTTCCGGCGACCCCTCCGGTCAGCGACCGGGTCAGGCTCATACGCAGGCGACCCCGCTCGCCGGTCCCGGTGGCGCGGGCGATCGCGACCGCCCGGTCCGCACGGCTCAAGAGTTCACGTGCCTCCCCCAGCAGCGCAACCCCCGCCGGAGTCAATACCGCCCCGCGCCGGTTGCGCTCGAACAGGCGGACGCCGAGCTCGGCCTCGAGCGTGCGGATCTGCTGGCTGACGCTCGGTTGCGCGAGGTGTAGGCGGTCGGCCGCGCGCCGGAAATGCAACTCCTCGGCCACCGCGACAAACGACCGCAGCTGCCGGAGCTCCATGAACCAGCATGATAGGCCCCGCCTTTCACAGAAGCGAGAATCTGTCTTGGTCGCGCGCGATCCCCGGCCGTAAGGTCAGTCCCCTCCGAGGAAGAGAGAGGAGAGGCGAGATGGCGACGACACGTTCCGAGGTGCGCGGTTTCTCGAGCCCGTTCGAGGTGCCGGTCCCCGAGGGGTGCGAGGGTTGGGAGTCGATGTACCCGTACTACGCGCTGTTCAGCGAGGAACGGCGCTCCTCAGAGGAGGCGCGGGGCTGGTTCCGCGACGGCATGCACTTCCCCGAGCCGATGTTCCCGTTCGACTTCGTCACCGCCGACTCGCCGTACATGTGCCTCGGCCAGGCGAACACGCGGATCTTCGCGGTGCCTCCCGCCCTCGGGATCGATCATCGAGTTCTGTACGGGTGGGTGTACATGAGCGCCAACGCGGTCACTGACGAGGCCGAGATCGGGCGCAGGGCGCAGCTGTTCGGCGAGCGCGCGGGCTTCTACTTCCAGAACTGGGACGACCTCTACGGCCGCTGGCAGGCGAAGGTGGAGGACACGATCGGCCAGCTCGCGGCGCTCGAGGTGCCCGATCTGCCCGAGATCGAGGACAGCGAGGTCGTCACCGAGGGCCGCGGGATCGGCTCGGCGCATACGCTGCTGGTCGCGTACGACCGGCTGCTCGAGAGCATCGATCGCATCTGGCAATACCACTTCGAGTTTCTGAACCTCGGCTACGCGGCATACCTCGTGTTCTACGAGCTCTGCAAGCAGAGCTTCCCTGACATCCCCGACCAGACGATCGCGAAGATGGTGAGCGGCATAGATGTCGTCCTGTTCCGGCCCGACAGCGAGCTCGGCCGGCTCGCGGGCAAGGCGCTTGAGCTGGGCATCGCCGACGACGTCAAGGCGGCCGACAACGAAACCGCCCTGCGCGACGCCCTGTCGACGAGCGCGCCCGGTCAGGAGTGGCTGGCCGATTGGGAGGCGGTCAAGACGCCCTGGTTCCACTACTCCAACGGCAACGGCTTCTACCACCATCACCGCTCGTGGATCGACGATCCAAGCGTTCCGCTGACCTACCTCGCGAACTACATCCAGCGACTCCAGGCCGGCGAAGACCTGACCCGCCCGCTGGCCGAGGTGAGCGCCGAGCGCGACCGCATCAGCACCGAGTACCGCGCGCTGCTGGACAGTCCCGACGCCGTCGCCGCGTTCGACCAGAACCTCGGCCTCGCGCGGCTCGTGTTCCCGTACGTCGAGAGTCACAACTTCTACGTCGAGCACTGGTACCACACGATCTTCTGGAACAAGGTCAGGGAGTTCGGTTCGCTGCTGGCGCGCCACCGGTTCCTCGACGACGCCGAGGACGTCTTCTATCTCCAGCGCCACGAGATCTCCGACGCGCTCGTCGACCTGCGGCTCGCGTGGGCCGCGGGCTCCGAGGGCCGCGGCCCCGGCTACTGGCCGCCGATCGTCGAGAAGCGCAAGCGGATCATGGCGGCAATGCGGAAATTCACGCCGCCGCCGGCGCTCGGCTCGGTTCCGGATGCGATCACCGAGCCGATGACGATCATGCTGTGGGGGATCACGACCGAGCGGGTGCACGCGTGGGCCGCGCCGGACCGCGACGACGGCGCGACGATCACCGGCTTCGCCGGATCACCCGGTGTTGCCGAAGGACCGGCGCGGGTGATCGTCGAAGTCGACCGGCTCGCAGACCTACAGCCGGGAGAGATCCTGGTCGCGCCCATCACCTCGCCGAGTTGGACGCCGGTGTTCGGGACGATCGCCGCCGCGGTCTCGGACATCGGGGGAATCATGTCCCACGCCGCGATCGTGTCCCGCGAGTACAAGCTGCCGGCGGTGGTCGGGACCGGCAACGCCACCAGCCGGATCAAGACTGGCGACCGCCTCCGCGTCGACGGGGACACGGGCGTCGTCACGATCCTCGGTTAGAGCACGCCGATGAGCGACGCGCGCTACGACGCGGTGGTGATCGGCGGCGGTCACCACGCGACGATCATCGCCCCGTATCTGGCCCGGGCCGGGATGTCGGTGCTCGTGCTCGAACGCACCGCCCACCTCGGCGGCGGCGCCTGCTCGAGCGAAGGCCCGGCTCCCGGGTTCACGATGAACCATTGCAGCCACTGGACTCGCTTCTACGGGCATCCGGCGTACCGGGACTTCGCGCTCCACGAGGACGGGCTGCGGTACGTGTTCCCCGAGGAGAACGAGGGGATGATCTTCGACGACGGATCGTCGTTCATCGGCTTCTCAGCCTCGCGCGTGGTCGACGCGCGCACCGGCCGGCAGGAGCGCTCAAACGAGAACATCGAGAAAACCGCTGAACAGATCGCGCGGTTCTCTAAGCCGGACGCCGACACGTACCTGAGGCTGCTCGAGGCCTACGAGCAGCACTGGAAGGCGGCGTTTCGCCGCCACCGGTTCAGCGCGCCGCCGCCGTGGGGCACGCCCGACGCGCTCGAGGAGTTGCTCGACGTTCCCGGAAGCCTGATCGAGCCCGTCCACCAGTTCATGACACTCCGGCAGTTGGCGCAGGACTTCTTCGAGAGCCCCGAGCTCCAGATCCTGTTCATGCGTGCCGCAACGACCTCGACCGGCTGCTTCCCCGACGACGTCCCTGGCCTCCAGGGGCTGATCCACTGCCTGCCGCTCACGCTGTCGTTCGAGCCCGCCGCGATCGCGGTCGGAGGCAGCCAGGCGATCACCGACGCGCTCGTCTCCGCCGGGCGCAAGCTGGGCGTGCAGTACGCACCCTCGCAAGAGGTCGACCGGATCCTCATCGACGATCGAGCGGGCGACCGGCGTGGAGCTGTCGGACGGCGCGCGGATCGACGCGGATCTCGTGGTCAGCGACGTCGGGCTGTCGCGAACGGTGCTTGCGCTGCTGCGAGACTTCAACATCGATGCACGCCTGCGGCGCCGGATCGGCAACATCCACTTCGACCGGGGGCAGCTGCTGTGGGCAAACCTGGCGCTGCACGAGCCGCCGCGCTTCTTCGCCGAGCGCGACAACCCTGGGGTCGGCTCGCAGCCGCGGCTCTACTGGGGTCCGAAGGATCTCGACTACCTCCATCTGCGCTACCAACCGGAGATCCTCCTGAACGGATTCGCCAGCCGCCCGTATGTCCTGTGCTCGGTCGACAGCCTGTGGGACGCGACCCGGGCGCCCGACCAGCGGCACATCGTCGGCGTCGAGGAGTTCTCCGCCCCGCGACGCCTCTTCACACACGAACAGTGGCGCGCGATCAAGGACCGGTTCACCGACAACGTGCTGCGCGAGTGGGCGAGCTACGCATCCAACATGACGCGCGACAACGTGATCGCGACACGCGTATACACGCCCGACGACATCGAGCGCGAGCGGCCGAACATGATCGAGGGCGGGTACTCGACCGGAAGCACGATCGCGTCCCAGCTCGGCCGCTTCCGGCCGGTCGCGGAACTCACCGGGTACCGGGTGCTGCTCGAGAACCTGTACGACTGCTCTGCGAACCTCCATTCCGGGCCGGGGATCGGGCGCGGCTCGAGCTACAACTGCTACCAGGAGATCGCGCGCGCCCTGCACCTCGAGGGCGCGGCCGTCGCCGCGTGATGAGCGAACCGCGCCTGGCCGGCAAGCGCGTGATCGTCACCGGCGCCGGCCAGGGACTGGGGCGCGAGTTCGCGCTGCACCTCGTGGGCCTCGGGGCAAGCGTGCTCGCCGCCGACATCCGACCCGATCGGCTCCAGGCGACCGTCGCCCGAGCACAAGACAAGGGCCTCGACATCCACGCGACGACGGCCGACGTCAGCGACCCCGACCAGACGCGCGCCCTCGCCGCCACCGCCCGGGACGCCCTCGGCGGGCTCGACGCGCTCGTCAACAACGCCGCGATCGTCGAAGGCCTGACGCGCCGTCCGTTCGACGAGATCGACGACCGCGAGTGGGACCGCGTGCTCGAGGTCAACGTCAAGGGCGCGTGGCTGTGCGCGAAGGCGGCGGTGCCGCTGATACGCGAAGCCGGCGGGGGTTCGATCGTGAACATGGCCTCGGAGGTCGCGTTCTCGGGGTCGCCGGGCCTCGTCCATTACGTAACCTCGAAGGCGGCGGTGATCGGGCTCACCCGCGTGCTCGCGCGGGAGCTCGGTCCGTCCCAGATCCGCGTCAACGCGATCGCCCCCGGCTTCATCCCCACCGAGGGAAGCACCACGATGACCGCCGCGAACCGATACGACGTCGGCCCGACGCCGCTCGGTCGACTCGGCCAACCGGCCGACCTCCTCGGCGCGCTCGCGTTCCTGATTTCCGACGAGAGCGCGTTCATCACCGGCCAGACGCTGCTCGTCAACGGCGGGCGACTCAGCCATTGAGCTACCTCGCGCCGCTCACCCGAATGGGGTGATGCAGCCCGAACGCCCGCATCGCAGACTCGGCCTCGCCGGCGAGCACAGAAACCGCGACGCGGGGAGGCAGATCGATGGCAAAGCCGTTCAAGGGCGTAGTCAACGTCGACGTGACTGACTCTCGGGCGGAGCAGGACGGCTGGACGGTGATCAGCGTCAAGAATGACTGGAGCACCGTGTTCGCCGACTCGGGCGGATGAGCACCCCGGACGGCACCGAGCAGGAAGCGGACGTCGGTCACCGAGGCGTTCGCGTCGTCACCGACGTTCCGCGGCAGATGGTCAGGATCGCGTATCGCGACCCCGAGCACATCTGCGAACGCCTGACGCTCCAAGCCGTCCACCGTCTGGCCGAGCCGTCGCTCGAGTGGGCGCAGGAAGCCCGAGCCGCCCATCCCGATGGCGACCTGCGAGAGGTCTTAGACGGGCTGGGCACGCAGACCGCGAGAATCGCGCGGCTCCAGGGCATGGTCGCCGGCACTCCGTTCTACCTCGCGCTTGTTCCCGGCTACATGAACTACCTGTGGCAGGAGGCCCGCATGAATCTCCGGCTGGCGGCGTTGTACGGCCGCGATCCGGGGATCCTTCAGACCGCCGCCGAACTACTGTCCCTGCGCGGCGTATACCCGACCACGCGGGATGCCGAGGCCGGGCTGCTGGCCGTCCAGGAGGCGGGCGTGCCGGCAAAGCCGGAGACACGCCGGCCGTTACGACTGTGGGTCGAGTGCGGCCGACGCCTGCTCGTGTTCGGTGGATTCATCGGCCCCCCGAGTGGCGAGGTTCACAGCGGGTGGCGCGCGCGGTTGCGAGACGTGGTCGGTGTCGCCGCCTTCCTCGTCCTCTGGGCGATCACGTGGATCTTTCCAGTGACCTTCATGATCATGATGGCCTGGGGGTGCGAATCCCACTCGCGGCAGCTGTTCCAGAGCACGCGTGCCTTCTACGCCAGCGAGGAGGCACCGACGGCCAGCCCGCCCGAGCCGGGGCGAGGGTGGCGAGCGCGCGTGCCGCGCGGAAGGCAGGCGATCAGCGCGGCCGGTCTCGCGCTCTCGATCGCGATCCCCGCCGGGTTCCTCGCGTACGCGATTCACATCCACAAGAAGTTCGGGATCACCTGGGTGTCGGCCGTTGGCCTGCTCGTCGCCATCTCCGTCGTAACCGCTGCCGCGGTCTATGGCAGCCGCCGGTGAGGCGACGCCGGGCGGCGCCGGCGACGAGCCGGCTCCGCAGCGCTGGAACACGGGCCGCGTCGAGGCGTTCAGCGACGCGGTGTTCGCGATTGCGATCACGCTGCTGGTGCTCGAGATCAAGATCGCGCCTGCGGATTTCGAGCATCTCCGGCATGCCCTGGTACACGAATGGCCGGCCTATCTGGCATACGTCACCAGCTTCCTGACCGTCGGGAGCGTGTGGATCGCCCACCACAACCTGTTCTCACGTCTGCGCTTCATCGACCCGACGATGCTGCGCCTGAACCTGCTGTTGCTGATGGCCACCTCGTTCCTGCCCTTCCCGACAAGCGTGCTCGCGGAGGCGCTGCACACGGGCGGCACCGCCGAGCGGACCGCGGTTGTCTTCTACGGCGCCGCCGCACTCGTGATCGAGCTGCTGCTGCGCGCCGGTCTGCGCTATGCCGAGTCGCGCCCGGAGCTCCAGGTCGAGGACCGGGCCTCGCCGACTCCGGAACGTCGTGAGCGACCAGCAGCAGCGTGTGACCGGATGGCGCGCGTGGGTCAGCACGGCTCTGTATGCGGCAGCGATCTTGTTCGGCGTTTTCGTGTTCCCGAAGGTCGCGGTCGTCGGCTACCTCGCGGTCGCCGTCCGTAGCGTGTTCGTGGTCGGCAGCGAAGGTCAGCTCAGCCTGAACCTTCGCTGGCTGATCCCGAAGAGATGGACTCGCTCATAGCGGCCTCACGCTCGGTCTGGCGCCTGCGGACACCGACCTGAGCGGCGAAGAACACAGCTCGCACGATCCCGACGAGCAGCACGAGGTCGAGCATGATCTGGAACGAGACGACGATCATCGCCGCGTCGGTCTTCGGGGTGATATCCCCGAACCCGACCGTGCTGATAACGGTGATCACGAAGTAGATCGCCCGGACGTGGTTGAGCGGCTCGGAGAAGCTCTTAGGCTGAACGTGTGACAGCGACAGATACGTGAACGCGAACACGATCAGCACCACTGGAACCGCGAGTCGCCAGCGCCTCGGCTGCACGCAACTCGGGATGCTCGGCCCCCATGATCTTGAGGACCTGCCATGCCGAGCAGCGCCCCGAGGATGACCAGGCCGACGAGCAGCTCCAGCAGACGTTCCGATGCCCGTCCGGTCGGCCACCGGCAGCACCGCGTAGAGGGTGAACAGCACTACGACGCTGATCAGGATCCGGAACGCCGTGCGCGCCACCACCCGCCGTCGCTGGCGACGATCCAGATCCTCGAGCGAGGTCGGGCTCACAGTTCAGATTCCCACGCGCCGTCATGCGACGGTTCACCCGAAACGGATGACGACCGGGCACGGCTCCGGATGGAAGCTGGGCCGTCCGCATACCGACCCGAACGAGAGGAATCCCCATGTCCGCGCAGTCATCCGATACTCCCATCCTCGATCTCCTCGGCCGGATGACCGCCGACTCGATGGAGACCTCCAGCCTCGACGAGCAGACGCTGATGCTCGTTCGCGTGGCGGCGCTCGTCGCCGTCGACGCCCCGCCGGCGTCCTACCTGCTGAACATCAGCGCCGCCGGCGACGTCGGCGTCACTAGCGATCAGGTGCTGGGCGTCCTCGCCGCCGTCGCGCCGATCGTCGGCACGACGCGCATCGTCGCGGCGGCGGGCCGGATGGTCAAGGCGCTCGGCGCCGCGGTCGAGCTGGCTGAGCTCGCCGAATACGCAGACGCAGGCTAGCTTCAGGGCGCCGGAGCGCCCGTCAGCTCGCGGGCCCGGCTTCCTGCAACTGCTTTGCGAGCTCGTCGGCGTTCGCGTCGATCTCCTTGGACACGAATCGGTTGACGGCCTTGATGTTGGCCGCGACCTGATCGGCCATGTTGGTCGCGTACACGACGATCAATCCGGCCTGGCCCTGATCGAGCACTTCGCCGAGTCCCCTGAGGTCATCGTCGTCCATCCCGCCGCGCACGTGACCAGTCACCGCGCCGATCGCGGCGCCCGCACCAGCGCCGACGGCAAGCCCGCCGAGCAGGGCGACTCCCGGAAGGATCGCGCACACCGCGCCGATCGCCAGCCCCCAGCCGAGCCCGTGCACCGCGCCGTGGCGGGTCGGCTCCTCGTGCTTCTTGACGACCTCGATCTTGCCGTCCTCGTCGCGGGCGACGACGGCCGCGTCGAACGCGTGCGAGGTCTGGACCTCGTAATAAAGGGCCTTCACGGCCTGGTAGTCGGCCTCGGCGGCGGCCACGTCGTCGTACGAAGCCGCGAGGACAAGCAGTGTGTCCGGCTTGCTCATGTGACGCCCGTCTCCTATCTGTTGATCAACGGATCGGTCGGCGGGATCGTTCCAGGCGCCGATTCGCCGGTCCTCACCCGGTTTGGGTGACGCCGGCGGGGCCGGGCGCGGGCACACTCGCGCCGTGCCCTGTCTGCTCGCCCTGCTCGCCCTGATCTCCCCCAGGTTGGTGCTGGTCCTGCTGTGGATCTTCGGCGATCTCCTGAGCCGGGCGTTCAGCAGTTGGGTCCTGCCCCTGCTCGGATTTTTCTTGCTGCCGTGGACGACACTCGTCTACGCCGCGATTTGGTCCTGGGCTCCCGGACACCACCTGAGCTTTTTCGACTGGTTGTTCGTCGCGCTGGCGTGCGTGATCGATCTGGGTTCGTACGGCGGCGGACGCTTCGCCGCGTCGAATCGCTGACGCCAAAACCCGAACGCTGACGGGCCGGACCGCGCGTGCACGCGGGGCCATGCTTGCAGGCAGGATCGCGCTTGCGCGCGGAACCACGCGCGTGACGTGCCGTGGTGGCGCCAGCGCAGGCCCCATACCCGGAACCGGAGCGACCGCGACCACGGGCGCCGCCGACAACAGGACGGCGCCGGACAGTTTCGCCGCGAGTGCGCCGCTGCCGGCGAGGGTCATCGCCCTCGACGGCCCGGAGGACGCCGTCGCGATCCACTGCGTCACGAAATCGACCGGGATCAGCGCGCCGAGCCGCTCGCGAATCGAGGTGCAGGCCCGGTTCAGCAACTGCCGCACGGCACCGTTGCTGGCGCCCAGCCGGGTGGCGATCTCGTCGTAGCTCCTGCCCTCGAACTCCCGCATCACGAGCGCCCGCCGCTGGCGCACGGGCAGCGACAGGAGCGCGCCCACGAGCGCGTCGAGTCGCTCGCGATGAACCTCGTCTGCGGCGGCGGCGGTCGCGTCGTCCTCGCGATACTCCGCGCCGGCGCGGCGCCCGGCTAGCATCGCGAGCGCCGAGTTGTGCGCGATCGCGTGAGTTCGTAAGAGTTGGGGGAGGCGCGTGACCCGTCCACGCCCCTCCCCCACTCGTTCATGCGCCGCGGCGGGAATGGCGTGCGCGCCGTGCGTGGCTACGCGCCGAGCGCCGGACCGCCGACGTCGTCGCGCCGGTGCCGGACGTGCCGGTGCTCGAGGTGGTCGTCGTGGTGCCGGTCGTCCCGGTGGTCCCGGTCGTCCCAGTGGTCCCGGTCGTGCCGGTTGTCGTGGTCGTGGTGGTCGTGCCCTGGTATGCCGGGTCGCCGGGACCGGTGCACGCCCACGCCACGCCACCACCGCCGGCGAGCGTCAGGACGGTGGTCGCCACCGCCACGACGTTTCGCTGCTCCCTCGTCATCGAGGCCTCCTTGTTGGTCTGGTGCCCTGTAGAACGGGCTCCAGCCGCAGGCCTCACGGTCTCAACGTAAGAAGTTTGTAGGCGAGGCGGGTCACGACCGGCTCGCGGTCCTCCGCCGGCCTGGGCGTGGGCTCGGGCGCGAGCGTGCTCATCGCGACGCCCACAAGCACCGCGGCCACGCCGGCGACCTGCCAGGCGGTCGCCGGCTCGCCGAGCGCGAACCAGCCTGCCGCGGCGCCGACGACCGGCTCCAGGTTGAGGAAGGCGCCAGCAAGGTCGGCCGGAACGCGCGCCTGACCGAACGCGAACAGCCAGAACGGCAGCGGCGTACCCGCCAGCGCGAGCGCCGCCATCGCGAGCGCCGGCGTCGCCGTCCCGGGCCCGTGCGGCATGCCCTCGGTCAGGACGGCCACCGGCAGCGCGACGAGCGCGCCGCCGGCGAACTGCACCGCGGTCACGGCGGCGGCGTCGCGTCCCTCGAGCAGGCGCGGCTGGACCGCGACGAACGCGGCCGACAGGACGACCGAGGCGAGCACGAGCAGGTCGCCGCGCGGCGTCGCCCCGCCGCCCCCGGCGCCGGCGACGAACGCGATGCCGACGAGCGCGACCCCGTAGCCGGCCCACGTGAGCGGGCGGGTGGCGCCCTGGCCGAGGCTCGCCGAGATCAGCGCAACAATCACCGGCGCGGCGCCGATGACGACGGCGGCGTGGCTCACGCTCGTTCGCTGGATGCCCGCGTTCTGAAGCACGATCACCGCGCCGAACCCGATCGCGCCGGACGCGAGCACGCGCCAGTCGAACGCATCGCGCAGTCCGCGCCGGCCGACCAGCGCGAGCAGCGGGGCGGCGACCGCGAACCGCAGCAAGGTCACCCAGCCCGGGGCGAGCCACGCGAGCGCGAGCTTGCTCAGGGGCACGTTGAGGCCCCACAGCGTGCCGGCTGCGGCCAGGGCGAAGATCGCTGAACGGTTGGTCCTGTTCATATGAATCAGGATCGGCCATTTGCGGCAAACATCCAGCCTCGATTTGACATATCGGGCTTATCACGATGAAATATTTTGCGAAATGCCGCTTTCGCTTGATTTGATTGATGTGAGGCTGCTCGAGGAGCTCCAGACCGATGCAGATCGCCCGAACGTCGAGCTCGCCCGGATCGTCGGCCTGTCCCCCGCCGCCACGCTGCATCGCGTACGCCGCTTGAAGGAGTCGGGGATCGTCCGGGGCATCCAGGCCCGGCTCGATTCAGCCGAGGCCGGCTTCCCGCTCCAGGTCTACGTCGCAGTGACGCTCCAGTACCACGGCGACACCGCCCACCGGCGCTTCCGCGACGCGGTGCGAGCGATGCCTGAGGTGATCTCCGCCGACTGGGTGACCGGCGAAACCGACGCGATGCTGCTGATCGTCGCGCGCGAGGTCGCCCAGCTCCAGCGCGTGCTTGTGCGGCTGTCGACGCGCGGTGGCGCCCAGCGCGTGATCACGTTCCTCCGGCTCGAGGAGCTAAAACCAGCCTCGCCGCTGCCCCTCGAGCCGGCCGACGCCTGAGCTACAACACCAACGGGGGCACGAGGTCTGCGTGCGCCCACAGCAGCTCGTCGACGAGCTCCTCGATCTCGTCGAGCGGCAGCTCCGCGGCCGTGTGCGGATCGAGCATCGCCGCGTGGTACACCGGCTCACGGCGCCCGGTCAGGACGGCCGACACGGTAAGCCCCTGCACGTTGACGTTCGTCTGGATCAGTGCGGCGAGGTGGCGCGGGAGCGCCCCCACCCCGCGAGGCTCGATGCCGTGCTCGCCGGCGAGGCACGGAACCTCCACGCAGCACTCCGCGGGGAGGTTTTCGATCAGATGCCCGCCGGCGCTCGTGTTCGGGACATTGCCGTTGAACGCAAACGGCTCGCCCGTCTCGCAGGCGTTGATGATGTCGGCGCCGTACTCGTTGCTCGGCGCAGCCTCGATCGTGGCTCCGTTCTGCAAGCCGGCGCGAAGCGCGAACCAATCCTCGATCTGGCGCTCGCACCGCCGCGGATACTCGTCGAGCGGGATCGCGAACCGCTCGATCAGGTCGGGCCTCCCCGACTTGATGAACCACGGCACATACTCGGCGAAGTGCTCGGAGGACTCGGTGACGAAGTAGCCGAGGTGGCGCAAGACCTCGAACCGGACCCGGTCCTGGGCGGGGACGCGGTCGATCTCGACCAGCTCGCGAAGGCGCGGGTAGAGATCCTCGTCATCGCGCCCCAGCGATAGGAAAAACGCCAGGTGGTTGATCCCGGCGACGAGGTAGTCGAGCTCCCGCGGGTCGATACCGAGCACGGCGGCGAGTTCGCCGGCGGTGTGCTGGACGGAGTGACAGAGGCCCACCGTGCGGACCTGACTCGTCTCGGCGACGGCCCAGCACAGCATCGCCATCGGGTTGACGTACTGCAGGAGCAGGGCGTCCGGACACAGCTCTTCCATGTCGCGGCAGACGCCGAGCAGCACCGGGATCGTCCGGAGGCCGCGCATGATCCCGCCGATGCCGAGCGTGTCGGCGATCGTCTGACGAACTCCGTAGCGGGTCGGGACCACGAAATCGACCATCGTCGCCGGATGCAGCCCGCCGACCTGGAAGCAGGTGATTACGTAGTCCGCGCCATCGAGCGCCTCGCGTCGATCGGAGACGGCGTGCACCTCGGCGCGTGCTCCGCACGCATCCGCGAGCTGGCGCGCCATCGCCTCGGACGTCGCCAGACGCTCGCGGTCGACGTCCATCAGCGCAAGCGTGGTCCCGCTCGCCAGCGCGGGAAAGCGCAGGAGATCGCCGATCAGGTTTCGCGCGAAGACGGTCGAGCCCGCTCCGATGATGGCGATCTTCGGAGCCACCCGCCCGGGCCCCCAGAGATCAGCGCGCGGAGGTGAGCGCCTCGCCCGACTGCTCGTCGAAGAAGTGCAGCTTCGACGCATCGAGCCAGAGCTCCGTCTCCTCGCCGGATCGTGCGCGGCTCTCGGGGCTCAGCCTGGCGACGAGCACGGCCTCGCCGGAATCGGTCAGCTCCTCGACGCCGCCCGCGTCGTCGCGCAGGTCCTGCAACTCCTCGGATTGCACCAACTGACCCTTGATCCCGAAGTGGGCGTAGAACTCAGCGCCCATCGCCTCGACCAGGTCGAGCTTGGCCTTGAACGTCGCGCCGCGCGCGCGACCGTCGCTGTCGACCTTGGTCGCGTCCTCGAAGTCCTCGGGCCGGATGCCGGCTATCACGTGGCGGCCGTCGGGCTGCCGGCCGAGCCGGTCGTGCACCTCTTGGGGAAGCGGGACCTCCGCCATCGGCAGATGGACCGATCCGTTCGTGAGCGTGGCCGGCATGAAGTTCATGCCCGGGGAGCCGATGAAGCCGGCGACGAACAGGTTCGCCGGATTGTTGTACAGCTCCATCGGCGTGCCCACCTGTTGCAGCAGCCCGCTGAGCATGACCGCGACCCGGTCGCCGAGTGTCATCGCCTCGGTCTGGTCGTGGGTGACGTAGACCGTGGTCGTGCTGAATCGCCGCTGGATCCGTGCGACCTGCGAGCGCATCTGGACCCGGAGCTTGGCGTCGAGGTTGGAGAGAGGTTCGTCCATCAGGAACGCCTTCGGATCACGGACGATCGCCCGCCCCATCGCCACCCGCTGACGCTGGCCGCCGGACAGGTTCGCGGGCTTGCGCGCGAGGTGCTCGGTGAGGTCGAGGATGTCCGCCGCCTCCTGCACCTTACGGTCGATCTCGGCCTTCGGCACCTTCTTGAGCTTGAGCGCGAACCCCATGTTGTCGCGGACGGTCATGTGCGGGTACAGCGCGTAGCTCTGGAACACCATCGCGATGTCACGGTCGCGCGGCGCCACTTTGTTGACGACCTTGCCCGCGATCCGCAGTTCGCCCGCCGAGATGTCCTCGAGCCCGGCGATCATGTTCAGCGCGGTCGACTTTCCGCACCCCGACGGTCCCACGAGGATCATGAACTCGCCGTCGCCGATGCTCAGGTTTAGATTCTTGACGGCCTCGAAGCCGTCGGGATATCGCTTGACGACGTTGTCCAGAACGATTTCGGACATCTTGGCTCCTTCAGTGGTCTCTTTCGTAAGTACGGCGACACCGAGAGTGGTCACCGGCGGATGCCTGGCAAGGACGCAGCGAGCGTGGTGTGGCTCTGCCACATGAGCGAGTGAGGACGCCGCCAGCGGCCGCCGGGGGGCGCTCGAATGTCGTCGTATTTGCGAAAGCGACCACTTGCTTAGCCCTTGACGGCCCCGGCGGTCAGTCCGGAAACGATCCGTCGCTGGAAAATCAACACCATGATCAGAATCGGCACGGTGACGACCACCGCTCCCGCGGCGATCGCTCCGGCCGGCTGCTGGAACTGCGAGGCGCCCGTAAAGTACGCCATCGCCACGGGCGCGGTCCGTGCCGCGTTCGACGTGGTCAGCACGTTCGCGTACAGGAAGTCGTTCCACGCCGCGATGAAGGCGAGGATGCCGGCGGTGAACACTCCTGGCATCGCGAGCGGCAGGATCACCCGGCGAAACGCCTGCAGCGGTGTCGCCCCGTCCATCTGGGCGGCCTTCTCCAAATCCCAGGGTATCTCTCTGAAGAACGCCGACAGAATGTAAATGCACAGCGGTAGGGAGAAGGTCAGGTACGGCAGGATGAGCCCGGGCCAGGTGTCGAACAGGCCGACGTTTCGCCACACGTTGTAGAGACCGCCGACGATCGAGATCGCCGGGAACATCGTCACCGCCAGGGCGCCCGCCAGGATCA
Organism: uncultured Solirubrobacterales bacterium; assembly: GCA_963755525.1. GTDB lineage: Bacteria > Actinomycetota > Thermoleophilia > Solirubrobacterales > Solirubrobacteraceae > Palsa-465. The sequence goes on from CAVWKC010000038.1 coordinate 163,900, forward strand.
GCGTCTTGCCTGGGAAGTCGAGCCGCGTGATCGCGTAGGCGGCCGCGGACGCGAAGCACAGCGCCAGGATCGTGGTGATCAGCGCGATCCCGATCGAGTTACGCAACGCCGGCGGAAAGAAGTCCGTGTTGAACACTGCGCTGTAGTTGCTGAGCGTCGCGTGGGTCGGGAGGAAGCTACCGTCGCCGATCGACTCAGGGGTCTTCAGTGACAGCGAGATGATCCAGATAACCGGGAACAGCGCGTACACGAGGACGGCGATTACCGCCAGACCCCAAAGCGACCTGCGTGTGGGTGTGTTTTCACTCTCCACGTCGTCTCACCTCCGCTGAGGACTGGCACCAAGGAACCGGAAGAACGCGACCGCGATTATGCAGACGCACAAGAAGATCAATACAGCGATCGCCGAGCCGAGCCCGAGATCAAGCCGTCCGATCAGGACCTGGTAACCCAACAGCGACACGCTCCCTGTGTTGTTCGATCCGTTGGTGATGATGTACACCGAGTCGTAGATCCGGAAGGCGTCGAGCACGCGGAACAGAACGGCGACTGCCAGCGCGGGCTTGATCAACGGGAACGTGATCCGCCAGAAGCGCTGCCATGCGGTCGCGCCGTCGACCTTGGCGGCCTTGTACAGATCCTCGGGGACGAGTGCGAGCGCGCCCAGCATCAATAGCGATATGAAAGGCGTCGTCTTCCATACGTCCGACAGGATGATCACCGCGAATGACCCCGCGCGGGTCGTCAGCGGCGGCGTTGACAGCCCGAGCCACTGAGTCGCGAACCCCGTCGCCGGGTTGAACGCCAGCGACCATGCGAACGCTGACACAACCGTGACGGCGCCGTAGGGCACGAGCACCGCCACCCTGATCCACGTGCGGGCGTACAGCGCCCGGTACATGGCCTCCGCGATCAGCAGCCCGAGCACGATCTCGAGCCCCACCGAGAACACGGTGATGATCACCGTGTTGAAGAAGTCGCTCCACCAGGTGTGCGAGCTCAGCACGGAGATGTAGTTGTCCAGGCCGATCCACGCGGTCAGGTTCGGGAACCGCAGGTCGGCGCGGTGGAGCGACAGCCAGATCGCGTACAGGATCGGGAATCCGGCGACGAGGATCATGACCACGACAGACGGCATCACCAGTATCAGCCCGAGCTTGCGCTCGGCTTTGGCGCGCTCGGTCAGCCCGTGGCTCTTGGGGGGCGCGGCGACGGGCGCCACGCTGGGGGTTCCGGCGACCGTGGCCATCAGCACAGACCTCCCGCGAGTAGCGTCTTCAGGCACGAACCTAAGCTGTTGATGTCAGACACCGGCTTGATCGAGGCGGGCGGGTGGAGCGTCTGCTGGATCGCCAGCGTGACGTCCGAGTAGTACGGCGTCTCAGGACGGTTGGTGGCGTGCTCGAGTTGCTTGAGCAACACGGCGGCGAACGGATAGCTCTTGATCACCGTCGGGTTGTGGTACGACGCGATCGTCACCGGCGGCAGCCCCTCGTTGATCGCCTCCTGGTTCTGCCAGTAGTAACGCGTCATGCACAGGGCGGCGGCGAGTGCCTGCTTCGGGTACTTGCTGTACGCCGAGACGCCGATGTTGGCGCCGCCAACCGACGACTTGCCCGGCACGCCGGGATAAACCGACGGGTACGGGGCCCACCCCATGTTCTGCCAGACGTGCTTGGTCGTCGCGCTGGTCGCCGCGTCGGTGCGGCCGGCCGCATACACATAGGGCCAGTTGAGCATGAAGGCCGCTTTGCCGGCTTCGAAGGCGAGGCGCCCCTGGTCCTCCTGGTCGGTCGACAGCGACGGGTCGGCGCGGCCCGAGGTCGCGACGTTCCTGATGATCTGCGCCGCCACTACGGCCGGGTGGCCGAGCACGGGCTTGTCCTGCGCGTTGACGACCTCGCCGCCGGCCGAGGCCAGCACGCTGTTGAACCAGACCGTGTAGCCCTCGTACTGCTGCCCCTGCTCCTCGATCAGGCCGTCGCTGTCCGGAAGTTTTTGGGCGTCGGCGATCACCTGGGCCCAGGTCGTCGGGACCGGCTGGTGGATCGAGGCGAGCAAGTCCTTGCGATACCAGAGCAGCTGCGCATTCGTGTTCAGCGGTATCGCGTACAGGGTCCCCTTGTACTCGGCCGACTGAGCGGCAATCGGAAGCACGCCCTGAAGCGCCTCCTGGCGTTGCGCCCCGGTGATCGGCTTGAGCCACCCGGCGGCGGCGAACTCCGCCGTCCAGATCGTGTCCATGTTCAGCAGCGAATAGTCGGAGTCATGCGCCGCCAGGCGCTGCACCGCCAGCTGCCGCGAGGCGTCCGAGCTGTTCGCCTCGGGAGTGATCGAGACCGTGTAACTGCCGCCGGACTGCTTGCTGCATGTCGCTGCAGCCTTCACGTTCGTCCCGTTCGAGTCGACCGGGCTGTAGTAGACGATCGACACCGGTCCGTGCGTGGACCTCGACGAGCCACAAGCCGCGATCCAGAGCGCACACAGGCCCCCGACAGCGATCGCGGTAGCGATCCGCAAAACCCTACTTCCAGGAGTGCTCGCCGACGCTTGGCTCACAAGATCCTCTCCTCAGGTCGGTCCAGGCCGGGGCGCTTAGCGGGCCTGTTCTACCGCTGGTCAGAAGTTGTGAACAGCGGCGTTCGGCTATGCCGGACGGGTGTCCGGAGCACCGTTCAGCGCATCTCCTTCAGGATCTGATCGACTCATCTGACCCATTCGTCACCCATCGCTCTCGCGACTGACACTCGATGGTGACCATCTTCGACGCACCTCGGGAGTAACGTATGAGCTATGTCCCGTGAGTCGGTGCTGATGGGTGTCCTGACGATCGACCCCACGAGCACGTCGGACCTGTACGAGCGGGTCGGCTACGGAACGCTGGCCCAGGTCGGGCTGATCCCCTATCACTCGTTCCGGGCCGAACTCGAGAAGCTCGAGGCGGCCGGCTTCGTCGGTAGCGAGGCCGGCCAGGATGGATCGACGATGTGGTACCTGAAATCGGAGTCGGTGGTTTAGTTGCTCGTCTTCGGCCTCGTGCACGATCGTGGATGGGAGCCGCCGGACTACGGCCCCGAGCCGGAGGACGAGTTCCCCGCGCGGAAACGTTTCGAGTGGGACTGGCACATGGTCCCGTGGCGGGCGCTGGCATGGCTCGCCGTCTGGTGCCTTCTGATGGCGATCGTGCCGTTCGTGAGCAGCACGTTCGGCGGGCTGGCCGGGTTCGGCGTGCTGATGGCAGCGGTCGCGCTCGCCTTCTGGCGGCTCGAGCGGTTCTGCGCTCGCCAGTACTGGAACGGTCTGCGCGACTACAAGCTCTGAGCGCGATCCGCCGCGGTTCGTGCACTCGAGGACCCGCCGTTCCGGCATTCTCGAACGGATCTTGACCGCCGGCCGGAGCGGGTGTCACACTCGCGCCCGCCCTAAGGCGCCGCCGTCAGGCGCCGCCGACTTTCCTAATTCGTCAGCGAGGGGAGACTCATGGAGACGGCAACTCCGCATCGCACTCTGATCGTCGCCAACCTGACTGCCTCGACGCCGTTCCTCCTCCAGGAGGTCAGACGCCTCGCCGCGCAACGTCCCACCGCTTTCAGCCTGCTGATCCCCAACAGCAACCAAGGTCAGGGCGCGGATTGGTCGATCGCGACCGCGACCAAGCTGCTCGGACGAGCCGCCGGCGCAACCGTCGACGGGCACGTCGGCGGACAGGATCCGTTCGAGTCGATCAAGGCGGAGATCGCCGGCGGCAACTACGACGACATCGTCATCTCGACGCTGCCCAAGCGCCGGTCCGAGTGGCTGCGCAAGGACCTGCCGACCCGCGTGGAAACGCTGGGCCTCCCGGTCACTGTGATCACGCAGCCGGAGGAGCCGAGCGGGCTCCAGCAGTTCACCGACACGTTCTCGGCGAGATCCGAGTAGCAGCGCGGCTCACGCCGCCAGCGCGTGGTGACGGATCGCCGCGGTGATCCGCGACGCCGCCGCGACGACGGCCCGCGCATGGAGGTCGATCTTTGCCCTCGAGAACGGGTCCGCCAGGTCGAGGCTGATCGCCGCCGCAACGTGGCCCTCGGCGTCGCGAACCGGTGCCGCCACCGCGTTGGCGCCTTCGGTCCCCTGGGCGTCATTGTGGGCCCAGCCGTGCCGCCGCACCACCTCCAGATCGACCTCTAGCTCGTCCACCGACGCGTGCCGGGTGTGCACGAGCCCGTCGCCCCACAGCGTCTTGATCTCATCGAGTGGCCGGCTCGCGAGCAATACCCTGGCGGCTGCGCTTCCGTCCAGCGGCGTCGCGGTTCCGGCGACCGGACCGCACCCGTTCGTGCGCCGCGCGCTGTGGCTCCGGTCGATGTAGATGATCCGCCCGCAGTCCCAGGCCGCCAGGCTCACCGTTAGGCCCTGGCGCTCGGCCAGGTCGCGCACCACGGGCCTCGCGTGCACCTTCAACGCGCTCGTGCGCAGAAGTACCGAGGCCAGCGTGACCGTGCGCCACCCGAGCCGGTATCTGCCGTGGCCGACGCGCTGGAGCAGGCCGATGCCGGCCAGGCTCGCGAGGACGTCGTGGGCCAGGGACTTTCCGATTCCGAGCCGCTGCGCGGTGGCGGTAACCCCCCACTCGGGCTCCTCGGTAGTGAAAAGATCGAGGACAGCGCCTGCCCTCGCGACCGTGCCTAGCATCGCCTTCCCCCCGGTTGAGATGCACTGATCATGCGAAGCACCACTCCGCATCCACCTTCGCGGCGCGCGGAGGCTCCGCGCCCGCCCGTTCGCAGGTGCGGGCCGCCACCAGGGCGGCGAAATCCGCTAGCCGGAGCACCGCGTCGAAGTCCCCAAGGTCTTCGCGCCCGAGCCCGTCGGCAATCCATCCCCCGAGCCACGCCGCCCCGAACGCGTCGCCGGCACCGATCGTGTCGATCACCTCGACGCAGGGCCCCTCGACGAACGCCTCATCCCGCGCGGTGAGCACGATCGCGCCGGGGCGGCCGTTCGTCAGCAGCACGACCGCCGGCCCCTGGTCGAGCAGAGCGCGCGCGGTCTGCTGCGGCGGCTGGTCGGGCTCGAGGCATGCGAGGTCCGCTTCGCTCGCCTTGACGACGTCGGCGAACCGGATCAGGTCGCGCAGGCGCTCGTGAAAGCTCGGTCGCGCGCGCGTCGCGTGCGCGTGGCAGTTCGGGTCGACCAGGACCAGCGTCTCCGCGCCCGCCTCTCGGACGAGCGAGGAGATCGCACTCGCCTGCGGCTCGGCCGCGACGCCAAGCCCGGCGACGTGGAGCGCGGCGGCCCGGGCGGGCATCGCGGCGCGTGCCTCCGCGGGGCGCAGTCCGGCCATCGAGGTTCCCTCGATGTAGAAGCGGTAGCTCGGTGTGCCGTAGCCGTCGACCTCGACCTGCGCGAACGTGGTCGGGTCGTCGGTCGTCACGATCCCATCGAGGTTCACGCCCGATTCCTCGAGCCCATGGCGCAGCGCGCGCCCGTACCGGTCGCTGGACAGCCGGCCGATGAACGCCGGTGCCAGCCCGAGCCGGCCCAGCGTTCGCGCCGCGTTGAACGACCCGCCACCGAGGCGAGAGGTCGTATCGCCCCCGGGCTCGAGCACGAAGTCGACGATCGCCTCGCCGGCGACCGCGATGCCGCGAGCGCGTTGCGCAATCACGCCGGCAAACGAGCACGGCAACGCTGCCGCGCGAGGGACGTTGATGGAGTGCTCCTCACCTCGTCTTGACCATTTCCCCGCAACCGTGTTCGTCGGATGCTCGCTCCCTGGCCGCCGGACCCCGACGATTCGGCACGCCTCGAGCGAGGAAATGTTGGAACCGGTTCCAATCTTTCACAACGATCCCCCGGAAGTCAAGTCCAAATCGCCGAATTTCGACTACGCTGATCGCTGATGGACCCGGTTCCACCCAAGTCCAGGGACCGCGCACCGACCATCCGCGACGTCGCCCGTCACGCCAAGGTCGGGGTAGGGACCGTCTCGCGCGTGCTGAACGACAGCCCGCTGGTCAGCGAGGATGCCCGCCGGCGCGTGCATCGCACGATCGACGAGCTTGGCTACCGGCGCAGCTCGACCGCGCGCAACCTGTCTCTGGGGCGAACGCAGATGATCGGCGTCGTCGCGCCGTTCTTCACCAGCAACTCGGTGCTCGAGCGGTTGCGCGGGGTCGTCAACAAGCTGCGCGACCACAGCGACTACGACCTGGTGCTGTTCGACGTGGAAACGATCCCGCAGCGCAACGACGCGTTCAGCAGCTTCGCGCGCACCGACCGGGTCGACGGACTGCTCGTGATGTCGCTGCGCCCCACCGACGAGGAGATCGAGAGCTTCCGGCGAGAGGGGATGCCGGTCGTGCTCGTCGACGTGCGCCACCCCGCGCTGCCGCGCGTCGTGATCGACGACGTCCTCGGTGGCCAGATCGCCGCGGAGCACCTGCTCGACAGGGGGCACACGCGGATCGGCTTCATCGGGGATGCGCCGACGCCATTCGGTTTCACCTCGAGCGAGCACCGGCAACAGGGCATGGCGCGCGCGCTGCGCCGCGCCGGGGTCAAACGCCGCGACGAGTACGAGATGCGCGGCGTCCACGGACGCGAGCCCGCGCGTGAGATGGCCGAACGGCTCCTGCGCCTGCCGGACCCTCCGACCGCGATCTTCGCGGCCTCGGACGTCCAGGCAATGGGCGCGCTCGCGGCCGCGAGATCGATGCGGGTACGCGTACCGCAGGATCTGGCCGTGATCGGATTCGACGACATCGACGTGGCGGAGGTGCTGGGCCTGACCACGGTGCACCAGCCGCTGCGTGAGACCGGCGCGCGCGGCGTCGAGCTGCTGCTGTCGGCGATCGACGGAATCGGCGCCGAGCCGACCGAGGAGCTTGCGCCTCTCAACGTGATCGCGCGTCGGACGACCTAGCCCGCAAGCGGCACCGTGGCCGTCGCGTTCGCGATGGCCGAACGGCGTTTGGGCTGCGTGGCCGGGTACCGGTACAAACATGCTTCGAATGATCCAGTCGGCCGCTGCCATGCACGCGCTCGACGAGTCGGAGCTGGCCGCCCGCGTGGCCTCGCTGTCGCTCGAGCAGAAGGTGCGCCTGCTCACCGGCGCCGACTTCTGGTCGCTGCATCCCGAGCCGGCGGTAGGCCTCCGCCGACTCGTCGTCTCCGACGGGCCCGCCGGCGTCCGCGGCGAGCGGTGGGATGAGCGCGACCCCTCGGCCAACGTGCCCTCGCCGACCGCGCTGGCCGCGACCTGGGACGAGGAGCTGGTCGAGGAGCTCGGCGGCCTGCTCGCGTCGGAGGCACGGCGCAAGGGCGTCGACGTCGTGCTGGCGCCGACCGTCAACCTCCACCGCACGCCGTACGCCGGACGCCACTTCGAGTGCTTCAGCGAGGACCCCCTGCTGACCGCGCGGATCGCGGTCAGCTACGTCCTCGGCCTGCAGGACGGCGGTGTCGGCGCCACCGTCAAGCACTTCATCGCGAACGACTCCGAGACCGAGCGAATGACGCTCGACGCGCGCCTCGACGAGCGGACGCTCCGCGAGCTGTACCTGGCGCCATTCGAAGCGATCGTCCGGGAAGCGGGCGTCTGGTCGGTGATGGCGTCCTACAACGCGGTCAACGGCGAGCCGATGACCGAGAGCTCACTGCTTCGCGACATCCTCCAGCGCGAGCTCGGGTTCGATGGGCTGGTGATGTCCGACTGGTTCGCGACCCGCTCGACCGCGGCATCGGCTCGGGCCGCGCTCGACCTGGTGATGCCCGGTCCGGACGGCCCGTGGGATGACGCGCTGGTGGAAGCGGTCCGCGCCGGCATCGTCGATCCCGCGACGATCGACGACAAGGTCCTGCGCGTGCTGCGCCTCGCCGCCAGAGTCGGGGCGCTCGAGGGCACGGTCCCCGCCCGCCCGCCGGCGTTCGACGACGGCGACATCGCGGCGACGCTCCGGCGAATCGCGGCCGCCGGCTTCGTCCTCGCCCGTAACGAGCGCGCCCTGCTCCCGCTCGACCCGGGCCGCCTGGAGCGGATCGCGGTCGTCGGACCGAACGCCGCCGCGGCCAGGACGCTCGGCGGCGGCAGCGCGACCGTGCTTCCGCCGTACACCGTGTCTCCCCTCGACGGGCTCCGCACCGCGCTCGGCCCCGGGGTCCTGGTCCACCACAGCCCCGGAGTGCAGCCGAGCCGCCGGATCCCGGTTGCGCCGGTGCCATTGGTGCACGTGCCCGGCACGAGCGAGCCCGGCGTCGAGGTCCGGTTTCTCGACGCCGGCGGCGGGTTGCTCGCGAGCGAGCGCCGCCTCGGGTGCGCGTTCAAGTGGCTCGGCTCGCTCGACGTCGCCGAAACCGTCACCGGGACCGTCGCCCGGATCGAGGTCCACACGGTGCTCCGCGCCACCGATTCCGGCAGGTACACGATCGGGGCATCGGGGCTCGGCCGATACCGGCTCGCCCTCGACGGCGAGGAGGCGTTCGATGAGCGCCTCGAGCTGCCTCCGGGCGCGGACATCGTCGAGGGCCTGATGGTTCCGCCCCAGGCGTTACACATCAGGGAATTACGCGCCGGCGAGGAGATCAAAGTCGTCCTGACGCACGATGTGGAGACCCCCGCCAGCGGCGCCGGCCCGCTCGCCGTGAGTTTTCAGCTGAATGTCGCGCCACCGTACGCTGGGGATGATCGCGAGATCGAGCGCGCGGCTGCGATGGCCGCCGAAGCCGACGCCGTCGTCCTGGTCGTCGGCACGACCGAGGAGGTCGAGAGCGAGGGCTTCGACCGCGCGACGCTGTCGCTCCCGGGTCGCCAGGACGAGTTGGTCCGGCGCGCCGCGGCCGCCAACCCCAACACGATCGTGGTCATGAACGCGGGTGCTCCGGTGCTGATGCCGTGGGCGGACGAGGTCGCCGCGGTCTTACTCGCGTGGTTCCCGGGGCAGGAGTTCGGGAATGCGCTCGCGGACGTGCTGCTCGGCGTCACCGAGCCCGGTGGCCGCCTGCCGACCACCTGGCCGGCGACCGAAACCGGCCTCCCGTCGGTCCGCCCGATCGGGGGCGTCCTGCGCTATGAAGAAGGGCTATTGGTCGGCTACCGGGACAGGGCCCGCTCCAACGACACGCTGTTCCCGTTCGGTCACGGCCTCGGCTTTTCCTCCTGGGAATACGAGTCGCTCGACGCGCCGCCGCGGGCGGTCCCCGGAGCGGCGGTCCGCGCCAGCGTCGTGGTTCGGAACACCGGTCAGCGGCCGAGCCGTGAGGTCGTCCAGCTCTACGCCAGCCGCGCCGACAGCGCCATCGAGCGCCCGGTGAGGTGGCTAGTCGGCTTTGCGGGGGTGCTCGCCGACCCCGGTGAGCGCGCCACCGCGAACATCATCGTGCCGCCGCGGGCGTTCGAGCACTGGAGCGTCGAGGACGGGCGGTGGGCGCTCGAACCGGGCACGTTCGATTTGAGCGCCGGCGCGTCCTCGGCGGAACTTCCGTTGTCGACGCGGGTAACGGTGGCGTGATGGGCGCCGGCCCAGCGGAGAACGGAGCGCTCTGGTGGCGGAGCGCGGTGATCTACCAGGTGTACATTCGCAGCTTCGCCGACGGCGACGGGGACGGCATCGGCGACATCTCGGGGCTGCGCTCGCGGCTGCCGTACCTGGCCGCGCTCGGCGTCGACGCGGTGTGGATCACCCCCTGGTACCCGTCGCCGATGAAGGACGGCGGCTACGACGTCGCGGACCTGCGCGCGATCGAGCCGCTGTTCGGCACGGTCGCCGAGGCCGAGGCGATGATCGCCGAGGCCCATGACCTCGGCCTTCGGATCCTGCTCGACATCGTCCCGAACCACTTCTCCGACCAGCACCCCTGGTTCCAGGAGGCGCTCGCCGCCGCGCCGGGATCGCCCGAACGCGCGCGGTTCATCTTCCGCGACGGGCTGGGGTCCGACGGGGGCGAGCCACCGAACGACTGGATGAGCAATTTCGGCGGGCTCGCGTGGACCCGCGTGACCGAGTCCGACGGCCGTCCCGGGCAGTGGTATCTGCACCTGTTCACGCCCGAGCAGCCCGACGTCGACTGGACGAACCCCGAGGTGCGTGACGAGTTCGATCAGACGATGCGTTTCTGGTTCGGCCTCGGGGTCGACGGCTTCCGGATCGACGTGGCCCACGGCCTGGCCAAGGCCGAGGGGCTGCCCGACGTCGGTTCAACCGTATGGCCCCCGGTCACCGCCGAGGTCGTCGACCACCCCCACTGGGACCGCGACGACGTGCACGACATCTTCCGGTCGTGGCGTTCGCTCGCCGACACCTACGACGATCCGCGCGTGTTCGTAGCCGAGGCGTGGGTGCACAACTCAGGGCGGCTCGCGCAGTACGTCCGCACCGACGAGTTGCACACCGCGTTCAACTTCGACTTCCTGCTCGCGCCGTGGGACGCCGAGCCGATGCGCGAGTCGATCATCGACTCCCTCGCGGCCCATGAGGCGGTCGGCGCTCCGGCGACCTGGGTCCTGTCCAACCACGACACCGTGCGAGAGGTCTCCCGCTACGCCCGGCCCCAGGACGCGCAACGCCTGCGAAAGCTCGACGACCTGAGCGACCTGCCGGCCGACTTCGACCTGGGGCGCCGGCGCGCCCGGGCGGCGGCGTTGCTGATGCTGGCGCTGCCTGGGGGTGCGTACGTGTACGAGGGCGAGGAACTGGGGCTGGCCGAGGTCGAGGACCTGCCCGAGAACGTGCTCCAGGATCCCGGCTGGGAGCAGTCCGGCCGGACAGAGCGCGGCCGCGATGGGTGTCGGGTGCCGATCCCGTGGTCGGGCAGCGAGCCCCCGTTCGGCTTCAGCCCCGAGGACGCGACCGCGCCGCCTTGGCTTCCGCAGCCGCTCGCCTGGCGTGAGCTCACGGTGGAGGCGCAGGTCGGCGACGAGACCTCGATGCTCGAGCTGTACCGCCGAGCGCTCCGGATCCGCCGGAGCCAGCCCGCGCTCGGCGACGGCACGCTCACGTGGCTCGACGTCACCGACGGTGCGCTCGCGTTCGCACGCGACCCACGATTCGCCTGCATCGTCAACTTCTCCGGGGATCCCGTTCCGCTGCCGGACGGGGCGCACGTGCTCCTCGCAAGCGCGCCGCTCACCGACGACCGCGTCCCGAGGGACACATCCGTCTGGCTCACGACCTGAGCTCACGACCTGAGCTCGCGACCTGAGCTCGCGACTCGTCCGCCCGCGGGCTCAAGGGCAGGCGGGCCGCCACGGCTTCAGACCGCGCGGCCCGCCAGAGCCCTGATCCGTTCCCGCCACCGACCCGACGTTCACCGCCCGCGAGGTGTCGACCTCGATCAGCGGGCCAAGCCCGAGCGGGACCAGGTGGTGCTCGTTGCACAGCTCCTCAGGCGGGCGCTCGGCATCGAGGTGCCCGGCGTGGCGCCTCGCGCTGCGGGCCTCATACCGAGCCTGCGCGAGCTCGCGCGGGCACCGGCAGCGGACCTCGATCAACGTCCCCGGCAACCTCTCGAGGTGCGGGACCGCGTACGGATAGAACGTGCTGTCGAGCACGCCGCCGGGGCTCGCCCTTGCCACCGCGAGCATCGCCATCACTGCCGCCCTGCCGAGCCGGCGGCTCTCCTCCAAGGTCGCCGGCGGCCCCAGCACGGCCATCAGGGCCTCCTTGACCTCGTCCTTGGCGAGCAGCGGCAGCTCCAGCTCTTGCGCGAGCGGGGTGGCCAGCGAACTCTTGCCCGAGCCGGAAGGACCAGCAACCAGGACGAACAGGGCTCGCGGCGCGCTCATCGCGACGGAGCCGCGGGTTCGCCGCCGCCGCCGTGAACGACGCCGCGGCTAATACCCCTGGTTGGTGCTGGTGTAGCCCTGAGGGCCGGTGGTCGTCGTCGGCGGAGGGCTGCTCGTGGTCGTCTTGGGAGGAGCGACCACGGGGGCCGGGGCGGTTACGATCGGCTTCGGGGCGGACGTGGTGGTCACCTGCGGCGGCGCGGAGTGCGTCGTGGTGGTCGCGGCGTGCGTCACCGTCTTGTGGACCGTCGGCTTCTTATGCTTCTTGGCCGCGGTCGTGGTCGGATCCGTCGTCTGCGTGGTCGACGACGTCGTCGTGGTGGCCGATGCGGCCGCCGTCGACGTCGAACTCGTGCTGGACGCCGAACCGCCGCCGCCGCACCCCGCTATCGCCAGAGCGGCCAAAATCGTGCTTAGCAGCGCTTTTTTCATAGGTACGGCTCCAGTTCTTCGCTAAGAAAATTCAGACTTCAGGTTACAAGACACCCCCGGCGGCGAAACGTTTCGCAACCGCCTAACAGGCGGGTCCACACGGCGCGCCGCTCGTTCCGCCACTGGCTCAGGCTAAGCTATGGGCGCGGATGGAGGCATCTGAAACTTCGTCTGCTCCCCGGGACTCCGACGCCTCGGCTGCGGGTGGGGCGGCAGTAGTAGACGGCGACACTCACGGCTCCGGGGGCGCAGACGCCCCGACCAACGGGGCCACGCAGGCGCACCCGCACGCGCCCGAATTGCGCGCGGGCTCGCGCTCGACGTGGATCCTCGTCGTGTGCTGCGTGGCGCAGTTCATGGTCATCCTCGACCTGAGCATCGTCAACGTCGCGCTGCCCTCGATCCAGTCGAGCCTCAACTTCAGCTCGGCCGACCTGCAGTGGGTCGTCGACGCGTACGCGATCACGTTTGCCGGATTCCTGATGCTCGGCGGCCGCGCCGCCGACCAACTCGGGCAGCGGCGCGTGTTTGTCGCCGCGCTCGTCCTGTTCTCGCTCACGTCACTCGTCGGCGGCCTCTCCACCACCAGCGAGATGCTGGTCATCGCCCGCGGCGTCCAGGGCTTCAGCTGCGCGTTCATGGCCGCCTCGTCGCTGGCGATCATCACTTCATCGTTCCCGCCCGGGCCACAGCTGCACCGCGCGATTGGGCTGTGGGCGGCGATGAACGGCGCGGGCGGCGCCGCCGGCGTGCTGTTCGGCGGGATCATCACCGAGACGATCAGCTGGCGCTGGGTGCTGCTGATCAACCCCCCGATCGGGTTCGCGACCGCGGTCATCGCGTACGCGGTCGTGGCCGACCGGCGCCGGGACCGCGCTGGCCGGAGCTTCGACGTCGCCGGCGCCGTGACGCTCACCGTCGGACAGATAGTGCTCGTCTATGGGGTCGTCCAGGCCGGGCTGCGCAGCTGGCACGCGGGCGAGGCGCTGATTCCGATCCTCGTCGGGCTCGGGCTCCTCGGGTTGTTCAACGTCATCGAGACGCGTTGGGCGTCCGATCCGTTGATTCCGTTCAAGGACCTGACCAAACCGCTCAATGTCGCCAACGGGATCGTGATCCTGTTCAGCGCGGCGCTGTTCCCGATGTGGTTCCTGAGCTCGCTGTATCTGCAGCAGGTGCTCGGGCTCTCCCCGCTCCACGCCGGCCTCTGCTTCCTGCCGATGGCGCTGACGATCATGTTCGTCGCCCGCAGCGCCGGCAAGCTCGTCAGCCGCTTCGGCGTGCGTGCCGTGCTCGGCGGCGGCCTGATCATGATGACGTTCGGGATGCTGCTGTTCACGAAGATCGCGGCCAGCGGCAGCCCGATCCTCTACGTGGTACTCCCCGGGGTGCTCACGGCGGCGGGCATCGGGATGTCGATCGTGCCCTCGACGATCGCCGCCACCCAGGGAGCCAAGGAGGGACAGGCCGGGCTTGCCTCGGGGCTCGTGAACACCTCCCGCCAGGTCGGGGGCGGCCTCGGGCTCGCGGTCCTGATCACGCTGGCGACTTCGCTCTCGAGCCACCTGATCGGCGACGGCCACGGGGTGCCACAGGCCCTCACCGAGGGCTTCCGCGTCGCCTACTTCATCGCCGCCGGCCTGTGCGCCGCCGCCGCCCTGGTCACGTTCGCGCTCGTGCCCAGGGTCGGCGCCGCCGCCCAGGGCCCGATCACGAAGCGGATCCCGATCGCGATCGGCGTGACCGGCGTCGTCGCCACATTCGTCCTGATCGCGTTCGCGTTCGGTGGCTCCCACGGCGCCCCGATCGGTGCCTACACGACCGGCAACACCTACAGCTACGTGACCGAGCCGGCGCTGCGCCCGCCGGTGATTCGGTCGGACGTCAAGACCGCATCGAGCAAGCTCGCGCCCGGCTACATCCTGATGACGAACTTCTACGACCTCAGCCACCCGCCGATCACGGGCCAGAGCGGGCCGCTGATCCTGGACAACAGCCTCCAGCCGGTGTGGTTCAAGCCGGTTCCGACGAACGTGGTCGCCGGCAATCTCAGCCTCCAGGTCTACAGCGGCAAGCCGGTCCTCGCCTGGTGGCAGGGCGTGGTCACGAACACCGGCGCCACCGAGCAGGGCGAGTACGTGATCGTCAACCAGCACTACCAGACGGTGGCGACGCTGCACGCCACCGACGGCTGGGTGCTCACGCTGCACGAGATCGTGATCCGCGGCCACGACGCCTGGGTCACTGCGAACAAGAACCTCCCGATGGACCTGTCGAAGTACGGCGGCGCTTACAACGGCGCGCTGATCGACTCGGCCGTCCAGGAGTACGACCTGAACACCGGCAAGCTGATCCGCAGTTGGGACGCGCTCGACCACATCCCGCTCGGCGACTCGCGCGCCACGATCCCGACCAACGGCTTCCCCTGGGACGCCTATCATGTCAACGCGATCGACCTCCCCGGCGACGGGTCGTTTGTCGTGTCGATGCGCGACACCTGGGCCGTCTACAAGGTCAACATCGCCACGGGGAAGATCGAGTGGACGCTCGGCGGGCCGCATTCGAGCTTCAAGATCGGCCCGAACGCCGACTTCCAGTGGCAGCACGACGTGGTCACCTATCCCGGCTCGCCGTTGATCACGATGTTCGACGATCACTGCTGCCAGATCACCGGCGGAGGGACGTATGTCTCGCCGACCGGGGCCTCCCGCGGGCTCGTGCTGAAGCTCAACCAGAAGACGCACACGGCGACGTTCGCCGGCGAGTACAGCCACGGCTCGAACTTCGACTCGGACTACATGGGCAGTCTCGAGCCGCTGTCGAACGGGAACGAGTTCGTCGGCTGGGGCTCGTCTCCGTTCATCACCGAGTACGACGCGTCGGGCAACATGCTCCTCGACGCTCGCCTCCCCGGCTCCGACATCACCTACCGCGCGCAGGTGGAGCCGTGGGTCGGCGAGCCCCTCACCCCGCCCGCCGCCGCCGCCCGGAAGAAGGCCGGCAAGACGACGGTGTACGCGAGTTGGAACGGCGCCACCAAGGTCGCCTCGTGGAAGGTGCTCGACGGTGCGAGCGGGCAGACCGTCGCCGCCGCCACGAAGTCCGGGTTCGAGACCGCGATCCCGGTGAGTGAGGCCCACGACACGTTCAAGGTGCAGGCGCTCGACTCGCACGGTCACGTGCTCGGCAGCACCGCGCGGTTCAGCGCCGGCGGGTAGCCGGGCACCGCCACCCCACCTCCGGCCGGTAACCAGTCGGAATCGCGTAACCCCCTCCAGCGCCCTCTTAGACTGGGCGGGTGGGCGCGGACAAGCCTCGGGGCGTTCTTCACACGAAACGGCCAACTTCCAGGGATGTCGCGGACGCCGCCGGCGTCTCCCGCGCCACCGTGAGCTACGTCCTGAACGGCGTCGATACCAAGCACCGGATAACGCCGGCGACCCGCGACCGAGTGCTCGCGGTCGCCGAGCGGCTCGGCTACGAGCCAAACGCCGTGGCGCTCGCCCTGCGCGCCGGCCGGACCGAGATCGTGCTCGTGGAGATCCCCAACTGGCCGATCGGGCCGCCGGTGGCGGAGGCGATCAGCACGATCGTGGAAGCGCTCGAGCAGCTCGGGTACACGCCGCTGGTCCACTTCCAGCGCGCCGATCCGCGGAGCCTCGTGCGCGCCAGCCAGCGAGTCCATCCGGTCGGCGTGATCGCGCCCGGGGCCGAACTGTCGCCCGAGGTGGTGCCACGCCTGGCCGCGTTCGGCGCGCGCGGCCTTGTCGCCTTCGACCAGCGGCCACTTCCGCACGTTTACACGTACGTGATCGAGCAGGCGCGGATCGGACGGTTGGCGGTCGAGCACCTGGCCGCCCGCGGCCACCGCCGCGTGCTCGCGCTGATGCCCGATGACGCAACCGTGCGCCAACTCGTCGACGAGCGACTGACCGGCGCCACCGCGGCCGCCCGTGAGCACCACGTCTCGCTCCGCTCGGTGCTCGTGCCGGTCCGGCGCGACGCGACCGAGCGCGCGCTCGCCGCCGAGCTCGACAGCCTCGACCGCGCCACCTCGATCTACGCGTTCAATGACGAGCAGGCGCTCGTAGCGCTCGAGGTTCTGCGCGACCGCGGCGTGGCGCTCCCGGCCGAGATGGCGCTGATCGGCTGCGACGACAGTCCGGCGGCCGAGCAGATCCGGCCCCGGCTGACCACGGTGCGGTTCGACGACCACGGCCGGTGGCGCGAGATCGCCCGCCACCTTCACGCGATGATCTCTGGGGTGGGCGAGTACCCCGCGGGAACGGAATCCGACCCCATTGTGATCGCAGGCGAGACGACCTGAGCGCGACGGCCGATGGCGCTGAGGGTGCGTATATGTCACCCGCATCGCCATCGGCCGACCGCAGCGCCGGTTTTCGGCCTTCCGACAGCCTAATCGCAGCTTGCTTGACACGTTTCAGCGCTGGTGGTAGGACTCCGCCGGCCCCGCTGCTGCCGCCGCGCCGCGGCCAGACAACACGTCCAGGAGGAGAACGATGTTCGCGCTTCCAGCGCGCCGCGTCGTCGCGTCCGCGCTCACCGTCGTAGCCCTCGCCCTGTTCACCGCGACCGCGGCTTCCGCCCAGTCGTGGACCAATCCGAATCAGCCCGCGCTGACACGCGCCAACGAACTGCTGTCCACACTCACCACCGACGAGCAGATCCAACTCGCGCTCGGCAATTTCGCGGATCTGTCGAGCTTCGGTGTCCCCCTGGTGAACTTCCAGGACGGACCGGACGGGATCCGCAACCCGGGCACGACCGCGCTGCCGTCCGGGCAGGCGATCGCGGCGACGTTCGACCGGGCGCTCGCGTACGCGTACGGGCAGGTCGTCGGGTCCGAGGCTCGGGGCGAAGGGTTCAGCGAGTGGACGGGCCCGGCGGTGGACATCGACCGCACGCCGCTGGCGGGTCGGCAGCCCGAGGCCGAGGGAGAGGATCCGTTCCTTTCCGGCAACACCGCCGCGCAGATCGTGGCCGGCGCCAAGAGCCAGCACGTGATCGTGACGCTCAAGCACTACACGGCGTACAACCAGGACTACGGCAGGATCGGCTTTGACTCGATCGGGTCGCCGGCGACCGACGTGATGGTGTCCGAGCGCGCGCTTCAGGAGATCTACGAGGAGCCGTTCCGGATCGTCAACCAGGAGGCCGGCCTGGACTCGGTCATGTGTTCCTACAACCAGATCAACGGGGAGCCGAGTTGCCAGAACCCGGCCACCCTGGGCGATCTGAAGAATGCAGGCTTCGACGGGTTCGTGGTCCCGGATTTCGGGTTCGCGGTGCGCGATCCGGTCGCCGCGGCGAACGCCGGCGTCGACCTGCCGGCGCTTCCGACCAACGGGGTGACCAGTAGCGGGTTGACCGCCGCGGACTTCACCTCGGGCGCGATCCCCATGTCACGCCTCCAGGACATGGACCGGCGGATCCTGTTCGCGATCTTCGACTCCGGCCTGTACGACAACCCACTCCCGGCAACAGCCTCGACCGAGGTCTCGACGCCCCAGCATCAGCAGGTGGCCACCGACGTGGCCGAGGCCGGCATGGTCCTGCTCAAGAACGACCGGCACGTGCTGCCCCTGTCGAACCGCGACCGGAAGATCGCGTTGATCGGGCCGACCGGCGACGACGCGGTGTTCGTGACCGGCGGCTCGGCCGGCGTGCCGCTCGCCGCGGGCCAGGCGATCACCCCCGCGCAGGGCATCACCGCCCGCGCGAATCAGGCCGGCGTCAGTGTCACGACCGCGCAGGGCTCGGCCGGCGACGTGGCCTCCCCCACGCTGGTTCCGTCGTCGGTGCTCACCCCGAGCGGCGGCACCGGGCCCGGGTTGCTCGGCCAGTACTGGAGCAACTACACCTCGACAGGCACCCCGGCGGTCACCGAGGTCGACCCGACCGTCGATCTCACGAGCCCGCCGAGCGGAGTCGGACCATCGTGGTCCGCGAAATGGACGGGCACCCTAGACCCCACCGAGACCGGCCTGTACCGCGTCACGATCAGCGAGGCGGGGCTCGCCACGCTCAAGATCGGAACGCAGACGTTCGGGCCGGCGTACCGCGAAGCGACGCAGTTCATCGTCGGTCCTAGCTACGTGCTCCAGGGAACGGTCGAGCTCACCGCCGGCACAGCGGTGCCGGTCGAGATCGACTACTCGAGCCAGTTCGGGCTGTTCAGCCATGAGATCCACTTCGGCTGGCAGACGCCGTCGCAGTCGGAAATCCCCGCGGCGGTTGCGGCCGCCCGCAAGGCTGACGTCGCGATCGTGTTCGCCAACGACGCCCAGGGCGAGGGCATGGACCGCTACTCGCTCCAACTCGGCGGCGACCAGGACCAGCTGATCGAAGCGGTGGCGCATGCCAACCCGAACACGATCGTCGTGCTGAACACCGGCGGGCCGGTGCTGATGCCCTGGCTGAACGATGTCCAGGGTGTGCTCGAGACGTGGTATCCCGGCCAGACGTTCGGCACCGCGATCGCGGCCGTGCTGTTCGGCGACGCCAGCCCCGGAGGGCGCCTGCCCGTGACCTTCCCGGCGGGCAACACGCAGGGCCCGGCGGCGGCGAACCCGCCGAACACGTACCCAGGCGACGCGAACGGAAACGAGAGCTACACCGAAGGCCTCGACGTCGGGTATCGGTGGTACGACGCGACCGGACAGCGTCCGTTGTTCCCGTTCGGGTACGGCCTCTCCTACGAACAGTTCGACGTCTCAGGCGTGCACGCGGTCTACGACCCGCGCAGCGGCACCGCCTACGTCGTGGCTCGCGTCAAGAACACCTCGCGGCGCCCCGGGCCGGCGACAGTCGAGCTGTACCTCGAGTCGCCGGCGGCCGCGCAGGAGCCGCCCAAGCAGCTCAAGGGCTACACGAGCCTCGACCTCGCGCCCGGGCAGAGCCGAACCGTGTTGTTCCGCCTGAGCCCGAGCGACCTCGCGTACTACAGCAGCAGCCAGAGCAGGCTCACGGTGGCGCCGGGGCGCTACACGGTGCTCGTCGGCACGTCGTCGGCCGAACTCGATAACCGCGCCAGCTTCGACGTCGGGCATTTCGGGCGGCACCGTCACTGAACCGCAGGGACGACCAACAAGACCCCACGTGAGCGGGTCCCCCCGCTCACCCGCCCGCGCCACCGATACCCTCACCCGCCCGCGCCACCGACCCCCTCACCCGCCCGCTCAACCGACCCCCTCACCCGCCCGCTCAACCGTGCGCGTCGCCAGCGACCGCGCGAGCTCGTCGCGCGAGTGGATGTCGAGCTTCAGGTACACGTGGCGCAGGTGGTACTCGATCGTCTTCGGACTGAGGAACAGCGTCGCGGCCGTCTCACGCGTCGTCTTCCCGCCCGCCAGCAGCAGCGCGATCTGCAGCTCCTGCGGCGTCAGTTCTTCGACCGTGCTCGGGTCGCGCCGGCGGAGCGTCTCGCCGGTGGCGGCCAGCTCGGCTCGCGCTTGCTCGGCCCAGGGGCGGGCGCCGAGGCGCTCGAACGCCTCGACCGCGGCCCGCAGCTGCTCGCGGGCCAGCACGCGACCCCGCGCACGCCGCAGCCGCTGCCCGTACGCGAGCCGCGTCCGCGCGGTCTCGAACCCGTCGAGCGTGTAGGCGTGGAGGCGGAGCGCCCGCTCGAACTGCTCTTGGTACTCCCCGTCGCCGGCCACCAGCCCGGCGCTGCGCAGCGCCCGCGCGAGTGACCACGGCTGTCCCTTGGCCTCCGCCGCGGTCATGAACTGGGCCGCGACCACCTGCGCATCGTTCATCCGGCCGAGCCGGACGTAGGCGTCGACGAGCTCAGCCGCCGGAGCGAGGTCGACGTCGGTGATCCCGAGCTCGCGCAGCAGCCGGCGCTGATCCTCGAAGTGCTCAGCGGCATGCGCGGCGTCGCCGAGGCCGAGCTCGAGCTCGCCGAGCGCGGCGGCTGCCCACACCTCGTACAGCCGCGTTCCGAGTTCGACGGTGAGCTGGATCGCCTCGCCGGCCAGCGCGCGGGTCTCCTTCTCCCGCCCGCGCCGGGCCTGGAGCCACGCGAACCCGGACAATCCAAAGCCGAGATCGGTGCGCTGATCGGTCTCGCGCGCCATCCCGATTGCTTCCTCGTAGGTGGCCTCGGCGATCGCCCAGCGATCGGACGTGGCCTGGTCGCGCGCGAGCAAGAACAGCACGAACGGCAGTCCGCCGAGCGCGGCGCGCTCCCGCGCGATCTCGAGCGCCTGCGCGAGCGCCGACCGCCCCACGTCGGCCTTGCGCAGGAAGATCGGACCGAGCGTCAGCCACGGGAGCAGCTCGATGTCGTCGATCAGCTCCGGTGACCCGTCCGCGAGCGCGACCGACTGGTGCAGGGCCTCGGCGCCGGCGGCCGCGTCACCGCCGAGAATGCACGCCATTCCGATCGCGGTCTCCGCCAGGAAATGCGAGCGCACCGAAGCGTCGGCGGACAGCAGGGCGTGCGCCCGTTCGGCCGCCACGAGCATGTTCGCCGGCTTACCCGCGGCGAAGCACGCGACCGCTGCCTCGGCGAGCATCGCGACGGCGCGCTCTGGATCGGCACGTGCCGCCGCCGCCGTGAGGATCTCATACCCGCGCATCACCGGCCCGCGGCGGACCGTGATGTGGCCGGAGAGGTGATCGATCGCCACTCCGGTGACCGGGTCAGCGGTGTGCGCTCGGGCGTCCTCGAGCAATGCGCCGGCGCGCTCGGCCAGTCCGGCGTGCCATGCGGCCTCCGCGGCGTCCAGCAGGAGGCGGGCGCGACGTTCGTTGTTGCCGCCGAGCCTCGCCGCACGCTCGAATGCCCCCGCGGCGGTTGCGTACGAGCTGCGGTCGCGGCTCCGGACGCCGGCCTGCTCCAGCGCCGCCGACGCGGCGTTGTCGGTCCCCACGGCCGCTGCCGCCAGGTGCCACGCGCGGCGATCGACGTCACGGTCGGGCAGCGCCCCGGCGAGCGCACGGTGGGCGGCGCGTCGCTCCTCGATCGGAGCGGCGGCGTAGATCGCGGACCGGGCCAGCGGGTGGCGGAACTCGACCGACCCTGGCTTGAGCGTCACGAGCCCGGCCGTGTCGGCGACCGCAAGCGCGGCGAGATCGATTTCGAGCCTGCCGGCCGCGCGCTCGAGCATCGGCAGATCACCGCTCTCGCTGGTCGCCGTCAGCACCAGTGCCCGGCGAGCGGACTCGTCGAGCTCGCCCACCCGGCGCAGGAACGCGCGCGAGATGCGCGCGGACACGAGCACCGGCGCGCCCTCGGGAGCGAGCGCGAGATCGTCGGCGTCGGCAGCGAGCTCGAGCAACGCGAGTGGGTTGCCGGCGGTGGCTCCGTGCAGTCTTTCGGCGGCCGTCGGCGTGAGTCCCCGCAGCAACGTCGCCGCCTCGCCGCTGGTCAGCCCGGCTAGCCGGAGCGTCGGCAGATCGGCCCCGTCGAGCAGCGATGGATCGCCCTCGCGGACCGCGATCAGGACCGCGATCGGATCGGCCACCAGCCGGCGGAAGGCAAACAGGAGCGCTTGCGCGCTCGAGCCGTCGAGCCAATGCGCATCGTCGACCAGAACCACGACCGGCTCCTGCTCGGCATACGCGGCCAGCAGGCTCAGCGTGGCCGCGCCGACCGCGAACCGCTCCTGGGCCGGACCGCGCCGCAGCGCGAGCGCGCCCTCAAGCGCCACGGCCTGAGGCTCCGGGATGACGTCGAGCATCGCGAGCGCCGGCCGCAGCAACTCGAGCAGGGCACCGAACGGAATCTGGGCCTCCGACTCGATCCCACGAGCGCGCAGGACGCGCATCCCGGCGGCGCACTCTGCCGCGTGATCGAGCAACACCGTCTTCCCGATCCCGGCCTCCCCCACCACGGCAAGGGTCGCGCTGGTGCCCGAGCGCGCGCGCTCGAGCGCCCGCTCGATCGCCTCGCGTTCGGAGTCACGTCCGACCAGGACGACGGGAGTCAAACCACCCGATGCCATGTCAAAAGCGACCCCCGAAGACTAGGTGCCCCCCGGAAGCGAGGGCTGTGGCCGCAACTTTAGCCTCGCCGGAAACGACTCTAGGAGGAAATCGATGAGCACGATCGAGGAACCCGTCGCCGTCGACGGCGACAAGCTGATGCAGTTCGTCTTCCGCGCGGTGGACGAAGTAGGAGCCACATTGAACGCGGCACTGGTGGTGATGGGCGACAAGCTCGGCTGGTACCGGGCGCTGGCGGGTGCCGGCGGCCTGTCGCCCACGGAGCTGGCCGAGCGCACCGGTTCCGCCGAACGGTACGTCCGGGAGTGGTTGAACGCCCAGGCGGCGGGCGGCTTCGTTCACTACGACCCCGACAGTGGTCTCTACAGCCTGCCGCCGGAGCAGACGGTCGCGCTCACGGATCCGAGCAGCCCCGCTTACCTGCCGGGCCTGTTCCAGACCGCAATCGGATCGATCATCGACTCTCCCCGGATCACCGAGGTGGCCCGCAGCGGAGCAGGACTCGGCTGGGGCGACCACGTCCACGACGTCCACGAGGGATGTGAGCGCTTCTTCCGCCCGAGCTACAACGCCCACCTGGTCGCGGACTGGCTGCCCGGGCTCGACGGCGTGATGGCGAAGCTGGAGAGCGGCGCTCGGGTGGCCGACGTCGGCTGCGGCCATGGCGCATCGACGATCCTGATGGCGCAGGCGTTCCCGAACTCGACGTTCGTCGGCTCCGACTACCACGACGGGTCGATCGAGACCGCGCGCCAGCGCGCCGAGGAGGCCGGGGTCGCCGATCGGGTCACCTTCAACATCGAGCCGGCAGCCAGCTTCAGCGGCACCGGCTACGACCTCGTGACGATGTTCGACTGCCTGCACGACATGGGCGACCCGGTTGGTGCCGCGCGTCACGTCCACTCGGCGCTTGGGCCCGAGGGGACGTGGATGATCGTCGAGCCGCACGCCGGCGATCGCGTCGAGGACAACCTCAACCCCGTGGGCCGCACGTATTACGGGTTCTCCACGCTGCTGTGCACGCCGGCATCGCTCTCGCAGGACGTCGGCCTCGCGCTCGGGGCGCAAGCAGGCGAGGCCCGGATCCGCGACGTGGTGGAGGCAGGTGGCTTCACCCGCTTCCGCCGCGCCGCGGAGACGCCGTTTAATCTCGTATTCGAAACGAGAAGGTGACAGGGACCGCTTCATCAGTGACGGCGCCCGTGAGCCCCGGGGGGCTCGCGGGCGCCGCCGCGCCCGAACAGACTCGCGCCCGCTACCCCGACGCCGAGGGGTACGTCGAGCGCGACGGCGTGCGGATCTTCTGGGAACGCTACGGCGACGGGGATCGCACGGTGCTGCTGCTCCCGACGTGGTCGGTCGTGCATTCGCGGTTCTGGAAGCTGCAGATCCCCTACCTCGCCCGTCACTTCCGAGTCGTCACGTTCGACGGGCGAGGTAACGGACGGTCGGATCGCCCGGCCGGCGCGCTTGCCAACAGCACCGACGAGTTCGCCGAGGACGCGCTCGCGGTGATGGACGCGACCGGCACCGAACGCGCGACCCTGGCTGCGCTGTCGTGCGGCGCTCTGTGGGGGACGATCGTCGCCGCCAACCATCCCGAGCGGGTGGACGGGATCGTCTACATCGCCCCCGCGGTTCGACTGGCCCCCGGCCACCCCGAGCGCGACGTGCCGTTCGACGAGCCGCTCGACACCGACGAGGGCTGGGCGAAGTACAACAGCTTCTACTGGCAGCGGGACTACCGCGACTTCCTCGAGTTCTTCTCCGCCAAGTGCATCAACGAGCCGCACTCGACCAAGCAGATCGAGGACACGATCCGCTGGGGGCTCGATACGACGCCCGAGACGCTCGCGGACACCACCCGTGGCATCGGCGTCCCGCGCGACGAGGACTTCGGCGAGATGTGCGCACGAGTTCGGTGTCCGACGCTCGTGATCCACGGCGACTCCGACCTGGTCCGGCCGCTCCGACAGGGCAGGGCGCTGGCGGACGCGACCGGCGGCACGCTCGTGACGCTCGAGGGCGCCGGCCACATCCCGAACGCCCGCGACCCGGTCAAGCTGAACCTGCTGCTCCGCGACTTCATCAGCCCGCCGGCCGCGCCGCGCCGCTGGACGCGCGGCCGGTCTCGAACAAGGCGAGCGCTATACGTGTCCTCCCCGATCGGGCTCGGCCACGCTCGCCGCGATGTCGCGATAGCGCAGGAACTCCGCCGGCTCCACCCCGATCTCGAGATCGACTGGCTCGCCCAGCACCCGGTCACCAAGGTGCTCGAGGCGAGCGGCGAGCGGATCCACCCCGCCAGCGCGCTGCTCGCCGGCGAATCGCCGCACATCCAATCCGAGGCCCACGAGCACGAGCTGAAAGTGTTCGAGGCGTTCCGGCGGATGGACGAGATCCTGGTCGCGAACTTCATGGTGTTCCACGACGTGGTCACCGACGAGCGGTACGACCTGTGGATCGGAGACGAGGCGTGGGAGCTCGACTACTTCCTCCACGAGAACCCCGAGCTGAAGTCGGCCGCCTACGTATGGCTGAGCGACTTCG
Source organism: uncultured Solirubrobacterales bacterium (assembly GCA_963755525.1). Classification (GTDB taxonomy): domain Bacteria; phylum Actinomycetota; class Thermoleophilia; order Solirubrobacterales; family Solirubrobacteraceae; genus Palsa-465. Next base: position 188,621 of record CAVWKC010000038.1, read on the forward strand.
TCGGCTGGCTGCCGATGGCCGAGGGCGGCGAGCGCGAGGCGTTTCTGACCCGCGACTACAACGAGGAGCTGCTCGAGCAGATCGCGCGCTACCCGCGCGTGCGCGACCTGTCGCTGTTCGTCGGCGACCCAGAGGACATCGTCCCCGAACGCTTCGGGAAAGGCCTGCCGCCGATCCGCGAGTGGACCGAGCAGCACTTCAGCTTCACCGGCTACATCACGGGCTTCGATCCGGCAACCGTCGCGGATCGCGAGGCAACGCGCGCCGCGCTCGGCTACGGCGCCCGAGAGCGCGTGTGCGTCGCGACCGTCGGCGGCTCGGGCGTCGGTGAGCATCTGCTCCGGCGCGTGATCGAGAGCTTCCCCGAGGCCAAACGGCTCGTCCCGGACCTGCGGATGATCGTCGTCGCCGGCCCGCGGATCGACCCGGACACGCTTCCCTCACACCCCGGGCTCGAAATACACGGATACGTTCACGACCTCTACCGCCACCTGGCCGCGTGCGATCTGGCGATCGTCCAGGGTGGCCTGACCACGACGATGGAGCTGACCGCGAACCGCCGCCCGTTCATCTACTTCCCGCTCGAGCGCCACTTCGAGCAGAACCTGCACGTGCGCCACCGGCTCGACCGGCACGGCGCGGGCCGCCGGATGGACTACCGCGACTCGCCGCCCGACGCGATCGCCGCCGCGATCGCGCAGGAGATCGACCGCGAGGTCGACTACCGACCGGTCCCGACCGACGGGGCGGCGCGCGCCGCACGGCTGATCGCGGGACTGCTGTAGAGGGGCCTCGCTTCGCTCGGCATCCATGGGGCCGTTCCGTCGGGCGTCCATGCCCGACGGCCGGGTCGCGTCCCCGCCAGCCGGGTCATAACTCCCCCCTCGAAACCTCCCGTGGCCCGGTGAACGAGGATTCTGACCCCTATACGGGTCATCCACGACACACTCGCCCCCAGGGCCGCCGAGAGCGCGGTTATGACCCACGCGCCATCGGCTGCCGCACGCAACCGCCCACTCCAGGTGCCCGCCGTTTCACGCACGAGCTCGCCGCACACGCCGACGGGTTCGCGACCCCACCGCCGGGCACGGACGCCCGGCGGAACGGTCCCAAGGACGCCGAGCGAAGCGAGGCCCACACAAAACGCGAGCGGCGGCCTCGAGGGCCGCCGCTCGTGCGGTTCCGCGGATACTCTTGAAGCACGGGCGGGGGCAATTGCCAGCGCTTCGCCGCGGCTCCTGGGGGCAAAGCGGGTATCAGTTCGACCCTGCCGTATCCGAATCCTGCTTCGGAGGCGGCTCGATCGGCGCGGCGTGGTCGAACGCGCTCCAAGTCTGGGTCATGAAGTGGGCCGTCGTGATCATCCCGATGTGCAACACGCGGCGGTGGGTCACGTCGATCGCGATCTGCAGCCACACGGTGCCGAGGTCCGGTATCCGGCTGACGGTCGCGACGTCGGCGCGTTCGTCCCCGCCCACGTGAGCGCGATCGAGCAGCTGTGGCTGCCCGACGAACGGCGTCCACCATCCGAGGTAGCCGGTGGCCGAAAACGGTGGACCGCCGCCGCCGTAGACGCTCGCCTGCCAGCGTTTGCTGCCGGCGTTACGCGTCCACTCGCGCGTTCCGACGATCGTCGTGTCGCTCACAAAGTGTCCGTCATGGGACAGCCGGTAGGCGAATCGATCGGGCGCCGCGACCTGGTAGGCGGTGATCTCGGGCGCGCCGGTGCCGCTGCCGAGCGTCTCATCGATCTCGACCGACCGAAGTCGGCCGGCAGAGCCCTCGACCGTCGCGAGCAGCTGCCGCGCGACCCTCGAGGCGCCCGGTTCGTACCGGATCGGCAGCGAGACGCGGTACGTGTGGCCGCCGCCGTCCACGTAGGCGACGAGCACCGGGCGGAATCCCGCGAGCGCGAGCAGCGTGCATCCTGCGCCGCACGAACCACCACTGGCGCTTCCCGGGACCCTGACCGGAAGCGAGACCGGGTGCTGGAGCGCGTCGAGCGTCCGAAGCTCGACGGTCACCCCGCGGGCACCGCGGGTGACGAGCGCGTTGACGATGTACGGACCGGCCTCGCCGGCGATCGACAGCTGGGCCCCCTCCGCGGACGTCTCGACCACTCTCGTCGGTGCCACCGAGCCGACCGCCGCGACCTGCTCGGCCACGTCGATCGGCGGCGCGTACGCCAGCAGCAGCGCCGCGGCCACGACGATCCCGACCCCGAGGATCGGCTCGGCCGCGAGCAGCCGCCAGTGACGCCGCTCGAGCGCCACGTCGTATCGCCGGCCGGCCGCGAGCAGCCGCGGCCGCAACCGCAGCGCGTGCGCGTAGGAGAGCGCCGCAGCCACGCAAACCAGCGCGGTCTTAGCCAACAGCACGCGCCCGTAGGACGTGCTCCACAAAGCCCGCGGAGATCCGAGCTCGGTGGCGGCATTGAGCGCTCCCGCGACCACGAGCGCGAGAAACGCCGGGAGCGCGACCGCCCCGAACCGCGGCAGCACGAGCTCGACGACCCGGCGGCGACCGTCGGCACCGAGCTCGCGCAACCGAGGCACCCATGCGATCGCGATCATCGCGATTCCCCCCAACCACACCGAGGCCGCGATCAGGTGAACCAGGTCGGCCGTGAACGCGACCCCGCTCAGACGAGCCGAGCTCGAATGGCCGCCGGCGGCGACGGCGGCGAGGGCCAGCACGGCCGGCGCGCTCGCGCGACGGGGATCCTCACGCGCGGCGATCCCGACGGACGCCAGTAGCAGGACCGGCACCGCCACCCGGGTGTATCCGGCGGCGTCGCTGAGCAGGTAGTCGTGCAGAGCTCGGCCGCTGAGCCCGCCGCCGGCGTGCGCCGCGTCGGCGAGCGTCGCGACGATCGAGAACAGCGCCGCCGCACCACCAATCGCGATCGTGACCCGCCATTGCCGGCGGCCGACCTCGGGAGCGCCCTCGTCGGGCACGAGCCGGCCGTCGGGGACGAGCCAGCCTTCGGGGAAGAGCCAGCCGCCGGGCTCGCCCTGCCGCGAGAGCAGCGCCGCGCACAAGATGCCGCCGCAGAACAGGATCAGCGCGCCACCGAACGTCGCGTCGAGCAGCGCGCGCAACCAGCCTCCGCCGGCTAGCGGGCCGGGTGCCGCCGACACGGCCGGGCCCGATACCACCGCGTGTACCCCGAACGAGTAGGCACCCTGCGCCGTGTGCCCGTCGTCGGCCGAGACCGTGTGCCACCGCACGTCGTACACCCCCCGCGCCAGGCGCCGGACCGGCCGCAGCACCAGCGCAGCCGGGCCGTCGCTGGTCACGGTCGAGCGCACGACGACGCCCCGCGAGGTGGTCAACGTCAGCATGCTGAGCGGTCGATTCAGCGGTTCGCTGAACGTGACCGTGATCGCCGGTGGCGCCCCGGGGACGGACGCGCCCGGCGACGGGGTCGACTCGATCGGGAGCGCGTGCGCGGATGCGGCCGCCGGAACGACCAACAGCGCGATCAGCGCGACGACTGAGGCACGCAGCGCCGACACGTCATTGCACGGTCAGCGTTCCCTGCATCCCCGCGGCGCGGTGGCCCGGAACGCTGCAATAGAACGTGTACGTACCGGCCTTGAGCTTGAGCGTGAGCGTCTTGGTGCCGCCCATGAACGTCGGCGTGGCGCCAACCACCGGCCCGCTCGTGCCCTGCTGGACGGTGAAGTTGTGCGCCAGCGGAGAGCTGTTGGTGAAATTGATCGTGACCGTTCCGGCCTTCGCGGTCAGCGTGCTCTTGGTGAATTTCAACGCACCACTCGGATCGGCCGAGTCGGTCAGCGTCGTGCTCGCGCCGGCGGACGCACCCCCGCTGCTCGCCGCTGACGTCGACGTCGTCGCTGAAGCGGATGCCGTGCCGGTGGCCGCCGTGCTCGACGTGCTGCTGCTTTTGCTCGACCCGCCGCACGCGCTGACACCCAGCGTCAGCGCCGCGACTGCGAGTGTGAGCCGAAGTGTCCTCGACACAGGTCGCATCTCCTTGCTGTTAGATCGACTGAACGGTTGACGCCACACGGCGGCGCGTCCTTCCCGTATGCGGTTCTACCACCAGCCGGCGGCGACCGCCGCAACCCCGCGTTAGGAGTGCGTCAAGCGACCTCGAGCAGTTCGGCTTCCTCGACCTCGGCCACGTCCGCCTTGTAGTAGTACTTCCCGCCGCGCAGCCAGGACGCGATCGCGGCGACCAGGCAGCACCCCGCGGCGAAGTAGAACACGGTGTGGATCCCCGTCGCGAACGGATGTGACACCAGCGTCGGGAAGAACTTGTGGCCGGTCAGGTAGGCGGCGGTCTGGTGCGGCAGGGTCGGAAGCGTCTTGGCCAGCAGCGTCCCGACCGGGTTGTAGCCGAGGAACGAGGCGAACAGGCTGCCAACCGGCGGCAGCTTCGAGACCGTAAGGGCGTCGGCGTGCGAGACGCCATGCGACGCGAGGCCGTGGAACAGGACCGCCGGCAGCGTCGAGGACAGGCCGACGATGATCAGGCTGAAGAACACGCCGATTGAGAGCACCGACGCAGAGTTCTGGAAGGTGGCGGCCATGCCGGCGCCCGATCCACGCTGGTCGGGAGGGAGGCTGTTCATGATCCCGGTCAGGTTTGGAGCGGCGAACAGGCCCATCGCGGCGCCGATCAGGAAGATCACGAGCCCGAACTGCCAGTACGTGAAGTCGATCGGGAGCGCGATCAGCAACAGGAATCCGATCGCCGAGACGATCATCCCGCCGGTGGCGAACGGCCGCGCCCCGAAATGGTCGGCGAGCCGGCCCGAGATCGGCCCAGCCACGAGGAACCCGGCCGACAGCGGCAGCATGTAGATGCCGGCCCACAGCGGGGTGTCCTTGAAGCCGTACCCGTGCAGAGGCAGCCAGATCCCCTGGAGCCAGAGGATCAGCATGAACATCAGCCCGCCGCGGGACAACGCGGCCAGGAAAGTGGCCACGCTCCCACCACTGAACGCCCGGATCTTGAACAGATCAAGCCGGAACATCGGCGCGGCCACGCGGCGCTCGATCACGACGAATACCGTCAGCAGCACGATGCCGCCGACGAGCGCGGCGATCACTCCCGGGGCCGTCCAGCCCATGTTGTGCCCGCCGTAGGGCAGGATCCCGTACGTGATCCCGACGAGCACCGCGATCAGTCCGACCGCGAACGTGACGTTGCCCCACCAGTCGATCTTCGCGGGCCGGCGGATCCCTCGCTCCTCGAGCTTCAGATAGGCCCACACGGTGCCGAACAGCCCGAACGGCACCGATACGAGGAACACCAGGCGCCACGCCACCGGTGCGAGCACGCCCCCAAGAACGAGTCCGATGAACGATCCGGCGATTGCGGCGACCATGTTGATCCCGAGCGCGAGTCCGCGCTCCTCGGCCGGAAACGCGTCGGTCAGGATCGCCGACGAGTTCGCCATCAGGCACGCCGCGCCGATCCCTTGCACGACGCGCATGATGATCATCCACAACGCGCCCGCGCTCCCCTCGAGCCACGTGACCGACAGCAGGATCGAGCCGGCGGTGAACACCGCGAAGCCGAGGTTGTACATCCGCACGCGCCCGAATATGTCCCCGACCCGGCCGAGGCTCACCACCAGCACCGCCATCACGACCATGAAGCTGAGCAGCATCCACAGCAGGTAGCTCGTGTTCGACGGGATCAGCGGGTTCAAGTGAATCCCGCGGAAGATCGCCGGGAGCGCGATGATCACGATCGACTGGTTGATCACCGCCATCAAGATCCCGAGCGTGGTGTTCGACAGCGCGATCCACTTGTAGCGGTCCGGGTGCGTCGCCGGACGGGCGCCGTTCGCGCCAGAGGCTCCGTTCGTCGCGCTCACCCCGACAACCTCGCGATCAGCTTGTCGAGGATCTCGACCGCCGCGGCGAGCGTCTCGACCTCGCCGTCGTCGAGCGTCGCCATCTCCTCGTGGAGCAGCGCGCGGTACTCGGCGCGCAACTGCGCGAACGTCTCCTCGCCCTTCGGCGTGAGGCTGACCAGGACCGCGCGGCCATCGCTCGGGTCGGGAATCCGCCTGACCCAGCCCCGCTCCTCCAGGCGATTGACGAGCAGCGTGATCGCCGGCTGCGTCACGCGCTCCTCGGCCGCGAGCTCCGTGATCCGTCGAGGCCCGTCATTCAGCGTGCGAAGCACCCCAACCTCGGTGCGCGACACGCACACCGTCGACCGCGTCAGGAACAACCGCGACAGCGCCGAGCTTCGCTGCGGCAGCGCCTCCGCGATCTCGTCGAGTTGGCTGCTCCGCTTGGTCCCAGCCTGCTCCATGAGGCGCTTATATTACCCGCTAATACGACTCCGCGGCTCCCTTGTACAGGAGCACGACCGCATCGCCCAGCAGGTCCTCGCTCACCGCGCCCGGTTCGATCAGCCCCTCCTGGGCGAGGCCGGCCGCGAGGCTAATCATCACGGTGGCCATCGCCTCCCCGCGCGCCGGCTCCAGCGTCCGCCCGGTCAGGTGCTCAAAACGCGTGCACAGGGCCTGGCCGAGCGCGGACCTGAGCCGTGCTCGCCGCTCGACGTAGCGCTCACGCAACTCGGGGTCGCGCACCGCGCGCGACCAGTACTCGTGCTCGAGCAGCAGCAGCTCGCGCTGGGTGCGCAGGCGCTCGGCGAACCGGCGGCTGGCCTCGACGCTCATGTCCTGGTCGGTCGGGGCGGACTCGAGCAGCTCGATCATCTCGCGCGTCGGACCGTCGACCCGCTCCTCGAGCAGCGCGAGGAACAGCCCGTCCTTGCTCTCGAAGTGCCAGTACACGGCGCCCTTGGAGAAGCCGGCACGCCGCGCGATCTCGTCGACCGATGCCTCGCGCAGGCCGCGCTCGGCGAAAACCTCGGCGGCGGCGTCGAGCAACTCCCCTCGGGCGTCGCGGTGCTCGTCACGGGCGGCGCGGGTACGCCGATCCTGACGCTCGGTGTTGGCTTGCGCGCGCGCCCGCATCGGTCTAGAGTACATACTGACCGGTCAGTATGTACTCCGGAATGAGGCTCTCGTGACTCGCCCCGTCCTCTGGCACCTCCCCATCTCCCACTACAGCGAGAAAGTCCGCTGGGCTCTGGACTACAAGGCAGTCGAACACGACCGCCACGCCCAGATCGGCGGACCTCACATTCCCGTGGCGCTCGTCCTCACTCGCGGGCGGCACTACACCCTCCCGCTCCTGAAACTCGAGGGCCGCACGATCGGCGACTCGACCGCGATCATCGCGGCCCTCGAGCAGGCCTATCCCGAGCCGGCGCTGTATCCGGCCGACCCGAACGACCGCCGGCGCGCGCTCGAGCTTGAAGACTGGTTCGACAAGCACCTCGGTCCGTCGATCCGGCGCTACGTCTTTCACGAGTTGCGCGGCGCGCCCGAGCTGTTCGACGACCTTGCCGCCAGCCAGGTCCCGCCCGGGCTCAGGCGCTACCGCAGGGCGGCGGGCGCCTACGGCCGCGCCTTCACCGGCCTGCGCTTCCAGACCGTGGACGACCGTCGCGCCGACGAGGCGCGCGCCCAGACGATCGCCGCGCTCGACCGGCTCGAGTCGGAACTCGGCGAGCGCGAGTACCTCGTCGGCGACCGCTTCACGGTGGCCGACCTGACCGCGGCGGCGCTGTTCTACCCGCTCGTGATGCCGCCCGAGGGGCCGCTCCAGATGGATCCGCCGCCGGCCCTGGCCGAGGTCCGGCGCTCGCTCGAGGACCGTCGCGGCTACCAATGGGTCAACCAGACGTTCGCCCGCCACCGCCGGAAGGGCGCGGCGCGCCAGGCGGCAGCGGCTGAGCCTCAGGCGCGACTCTCGCCCAGGTAGCTCGCGGTCAATAGCGCGTTGTCGGCGCGCAGGCGCTCGGCGCTGTCGCTCGCCACCAGCTCGCCGTGCGAGAGCACGTAGCCGCGGTCGGCGATCTCGAGCGCGAGGTGAACGTGTTGCTCGACCAGCAGGACCGCGGTCCCGTGCGTCGAGGCGAACTCCCGCACCACGGGGAGCAGCCGCTCGACGATCACGGGCGCGAGGCCGAGGCTGAGCTCGTCGAGCAGCAGCAGCCGCGGGCGCCGGCTCAGCGCCCGCGCGATCGCGAGCATCTGCTGCTCGCCGCCGGAAAGCAGCCCCGCTCTGCGCCCGCCCAAGTCGCGCAAAGCCGGGAAGTGCGCAAACGCGGCGTCCAGTTCCGGCCCGTCGCGTACGCCGTCGAGCCGGAAGTGCTCGCTCACGGTCAACCCGTAGAAGATGCCGCGACCCTGCGGGACGTGCACGATCCCGCGCCGGACCCGCGCCGTCGGCGAGATCCCCTCGAGGTCGGCGCCGTCGAGCCGCACGAGTCCGCCCATCGGCTTGACCAGCCCCGAGATCGCGCGCAGGGTCGTCGTCTTGCCGGCGCCGTTGGCCCCGATCAGCGCGACGACCTCGCCCGGCGCCACCGACAGCGTCAGACCGCGGACGACCGGCGCGCGGTCGTATCCGGCGCTCAGCGCGTCGAGCTCGAGCGTCGCGCTCATCGAGTCGGCGCCCACGGCTGGCCCAGATCGAGCGGCCAGCGCGGCGGCGGAACCGTCGCTGCGTCGTCGACTCCGTCGGACCCGGCCGTCACGGCGGCGTCCCGCCTGAACTCGCGGGGCGAGCACCCGTACGCCTGGCGGAACAGCCGGCTGAAGTGCGGCGCGCTCGGCAACCCCCAGCGGCTGGCGATCGCCGAGATCGGCTGATCGGCGAACGCCGGGTCGAGCAGGTCGCGACGGCAACGATCGAGCCGCGCGGACCGGATGAAGTCGCACACCCGGAGGCCCTCGGCCTCGAACACGCGATGCAGATACCGGGTCGAGATGAAGCACGCGCGCGCGAGCTCCTCGGGGTTCAGCCCCGGATCGCCCAGCCGTGCCTCGATGTATGCCTGGGCGTGAATCAGAAGCTCCGCCGTCGACCGCGGGCGCGGCACCCGCGTCGCATCGAGGTCCACGTATAGCCGTCGCACGAGGTCGATCACGTGCTCGGCCAGTCCGATGTCACCGCTGCCGATGCTGCCGTCGGCCAGGCCGTTCGCGGCCTCGCTGAAGAACCGCGCCGCGAGCCGTGGCAGCCCCGCCTCGCCGGGGATCGTGACCGCGGTCAGCCGCGACACCTTGCCGGCGTGCTTGCCGAGCGCCGACTTCGGAATCCGCAGGACGAGCAGGTCGAACGGCGCGTCGGCGCGGAAGATCGCCGGCTGCGACGTGTCGTAGCTGGTGATGTCGCCCGGGTTGAGCGTTGTCGCCCGGTGCTGCTGGGCTCCGTGCAGCCTGCCCCGCAGCAGCAGCGACACGTGCAGGCATTCGGGGTCACCGGCGACGATGTCGCGGGGCGTCCGCCGCATCGTGTTCGGGCCCGCCGCGATCCTGTACACACCGACCGTCCCGAGATGGTCGGCCCACATCCGCGCCCAGAACCGGTCGTCCGAGTCCGTGCCGATGTGCAGCGGGTGATAGGCGTCGCAGGACGACTGGGCCCAGAACTCGACCCGGTCCGATGCCGGCACCGCGTTGGTGTCGATCAACAACGTCATCGTGCGCCAGAACAGCTCCGTGGCTGGTGCAGCGGCCTGTCTCTCCCTCGACTGTTTGGGCTGCGGGTCGCCACTCTACTACCGCCCGCGGGCCCATTCGATGAGTACCCCGTTTGCGTTTGGTGAGCCGCCATGCATCCCGCGCACAACCACTTGTCTTTCAGCGCACACCCCGACGCGGCCCGTTGCTTCTGCGCGCACACCTCGCCAAAGCCGCTGCGCCCGGACACCGGCGCGGGCCTAGCATCGCCCCCACTTTCACAAGCACAGCGCCACCAGGGAGGAGGAGTGGAATGGACCGAATCCTTGCGACCCACACCGGGAGCCTGATCCGGCCGCCCGAGTTGCTGGCGTTTCTCGCAGCCAAGGAACGGGGGCAGGAGTACGACGAGGAGGCTTACCAGACGACCCTGCGCGCGGCCGTTGACGACGTCGTCGACAAACAGGTCGAGGTGGGGATCGACGTGCCCGACGACGGCGAGATGGGCAAGGCCAGCTGGATCACGTACCTGTACGAGCGGGTCAGCGGCCTCGAGGTCCGCGCGATTCAGCTCGAGGGCGGGACCATGTATCCCCCCAGTCGGGACCGCCAGGCGTTCCCTGGCGCCTATACCGCGATGGACGCGCTCGAGAACGCGAGCGTAAACGAGTCGAACGCCGCCGCCTCCAGCGCGCTGCCCGACGAGGAGGCCGCGGCCTCCGGCGAAGGGGTGGCCTGGGTGTGCACCGGCCCGCTGACCTACGACCGTACCGCGGTGGACCGGGACATCGCCAACTTCAAGGCAGCCCTCGCGCAGCACGAGCACGACGTCGTCGACGGCTTCCTCCCGGTAGTCGCACCCGCCAGCACGTACTGGCTCCTGAACGAGTACTACGCCGACGAAGAGGAGTTCATGTTCGCGCTGGCCGACGTCTTGGGCGAGGAGTACCGGGCGATCGTCGACGCCGGGCTACTGGTGCAGGTCGACGACGCGGTGATGATGCACGAGGCGGACACGATGATGTCGCGCGGGCAATCGTGGGACGACTACCGCCGGTGGGCCGACCTGCGCGTGCGCGCGCTCAACCACGCGCTCGAGGGCCTGCCCGAGGACCGCGTCCGCTACCACGTCTGCTGGGGCAGCTGGCACGGCCCGCACGCGTTCGACCCGGAGCTCAAGGACGTGGTCGACCTCATCCTGGCCGTGAACGCGGGGACCTACGTCATGGAGCAGGCCAACGCCCGGCACGAGCACGAGTGGCGGATGTGGGAGGAGGTGCCGCTGCCCGAGGGCAAGAAGCTGATCCCGGGCGTGGTCACCCACCACACGAACGTCATCGAGCATCCCGAGCTCGTGGCACAGCGGCTGGTCCGGCTCGCCAATGTGGTCGGCAAGGAGAACGTGCTCGCCGGCACCGACTGCGGCTTCGCCCAGGGGGCGTTCATCGAGCGCGTGCATCCCGAGATCCAGTGGGCGAAACTCGCCGCCCTCTCGGAGGGAGCGAGGCTGGCATCGCGAGAGCTTTGGGGCGCGGCGGCCGCGGTCTGAATAGACGCGGCAGTGAAGCGCATGACTTATCCACAAGGAGGAGAACGTGACCATGCAGGCACGTAGAGGGTGGCTCGGAGCGGTGGCGCTGGCCGCCACGCTGACGGTCGCCACAGGGTGCGGAAGCAGCAACTCGAGCTCGACGACCTCGAGCGCGAGTGCAAGCGCAACCTCGAGCTCGAGCACCGCAGCAGCCACGACGCCGGCGGCCACGCCGGGCAGCGGCGGCGCCGGCGCGGCGTCGGTGACCAATTACCTGACCTATGTCGACGGCAAGGCCGGCGCGGCCAACCCGTCGCTCCCGCCCGTGACTATCGGCTTCGTCAACCAGCAGGGCGGCTCGCAGACAATTGGGCCGCTGGCGACCACCGGGGCGCAGATCGCGGTCAAGTACATCAACACCGAGCTCGGCGGCATCGATGGCCATCCGCTGCAGCTCAGCACATGCTTCATTCGATCGGCCGAGGAGGAAGGCACCACCTGTGGCCAGCAGTTCCTGGCGAACAAGTCGATCTCCCTGATCGATGAGGGCGCGGTGGCAATCGGTGACCAGTCGTTGCAGTCAACGATCGGCTCGGCCAAGCCGGTGATCGTAGGAGTCGCCGTTACCCCGCTCGACGGGGCCAAGGCGAGCAACGTGGTGCTGTTCGGCGACGCGACCCATGTGCTCGGCCCGTTCGGAACCTACGCAAAGGACGTCCTCCACGCCAAGACCGCGGCGCTCGTATACCCGAACATCGCGGGTATCACCGAGGGCGCGACCGCGATCGCTGACTCTCTGGAGCAGGTCGGGGTCAAGGTCAAGAAGGTGGGCTATGACGAGAGCCAGACCGACCTGATCGGACCGCTGACGAGCGCCGGCGCGACGAGCGCGGACCTCGTGATCCCGTACAGCGACTCCTCGGGATGCGTGAACCTCGCCAAGAGCCTCAAGCAGCTGGGAATCACCGATACGAAGAAGATCCTGTCCGCGCCGCTGTGCCTGAACGGCCAGGTGGCGGCCGGCCTGGGCGGCGACTTCCCGATCTGGACCTACGCGATCGCCAGCTCGCTGTACGGCGATCCAACCGACCCCGGGATGCCGGCGTACATGAAGGTGATGGCCAAGTACGGAACTCCCGCTGTGGCCCCCGACCCGTGGGTGATCGTGACCTTCGGCCAGATTCTGACCACCGCGCGGTTCCTGAACCAGCTGGGCTACGGCCACATCACCCCGGCGACGGTCCTGGCCAAGGCCAAGTCGTTTACAGGCCCGGTGGCGCTCGGCGCGCCGGCCCTGCAATGCGGCAAGTACTCGTCGGCGCCGGGGATCTGCAACGACAGGACGCAGTTCTTCCTCTACAAGGGAAAGCACGTGTTCGTCAAGACGGCGGGATGGCTCCAGCCCCCGTCATAAGCGAGGAAGTGGTGGCCCCTCGGCGAAGCCGTCGAGTCGCGTGAGGGGCCACTGACGTGCAGCAGATCCTGCTGTTCACCCTGCTCGGGCTCGGCTCGGGTGCGCTGATCGCCGGCATCGCGCTCGGCGTGGTGCTGACGTACCGAGGCTCGGGGATCATCAACCTCGCGACCGGCGGCATGGCGATGTTCGCCGGATACTCGTTCTGGGCGCTGACCACGGATCTGCTGCACCTGTCGACGGTGCCGGCGCTGCTGATCAGCCTGGTGATCGTGCTGGCGCTCGGCGCGGCGATCGAGCTGGTGGCGTTTCGGCCGCTCCGGACGGCGCCACCGCTGGCGAAGCTTGTCTCGTCACTCGGGGTGCTTCTCGTGCTCCAGGCGTCGATGCTGCTCGCGTTCGGTACCACCGAACAGCCCGAGCCGAACGTGCTCCCGCAGAACACGGTGAAGCTGCTGGGTGCCGTGATCCCGATCGACCGGTTCATCCTGACCGGAATCGTGATTGTCCTGGCCGCGGCGCTGGCGACGCTCTACCGGTTCACGCGGTTTGGGCTCCAGACCCGGGCGGCGTCGGAGAACGAGGTGGCGGCGATGCTCGGAGGGCTCTCGCCGAACCGGCTGTCGATGGTTAACACGCTGCTCGCTTCGGTGATCGCCGGCGGCATCGGAATCCTGGCGGCGTCGATCACACAGCTCGACACTGAGACGCTGCCGCTCCAGATCGTGCCCGCGCTCGCGGCGGCGCTGATCGCCGGCTTCACCTCGTTCGGAATCGCGTGCGCCGCCGGGATCGGCCTCGGAATCATCGGCTCGCTGATCGAGTACGTCACGAGCCTCTCCTGGTTCCCGACCTCCGGCGGCGTCGCGTTGCCAGGCGTCTACGAGCTTGTGGTGTTCGTACTGATCGTGTTGTTCATGTATCTGCGCGGCGCGAGTCTGCCGAGCCGCGGGGAGCTTGTCGAGAAGCGCCTGCCCGAGGCGCCGCGGCCTCGCAGGCTGGCCGTGACCGCGCCGGTGCTAGCCCTGGTGTGCGCCGTCGCCCTCGTCGTGCTCCCGTTCGACTTCCGAGAGGCGCTCGTGAACACGATGATCGGCACGCTGATCGCACTGTCGCTAGTCGTGATCACCGGTTTCGTCGGCCAGATATCGGTCGTGCAGTTGACGCTCGCGGGCGTGTCGGGGTTCGCCATCTCCCATCTCGCTGTGAACGCCGGCATCGGCTTCCCGATCGCGCCGCTGCTGGGCGCCGGGGTGGCCCTGATCCTCGGCCTGATCACAGCGGCCTCGGCGCTGCGCGTACGGGGGGTGAGCCTGGCCGTGGTCACGCTCGCGGCGGTCGTCGCGATCACGAACTTCGGATTCATCAACACGACGTGGGGCGGCGGCCAGACCGGATCCCCGGTCCCCGAGCCGACGCTGTTCGGACTCGACCTCGGGCCGCGCGCTGGGTTCCGCGGACTCGACGGGAACCTCCCGAGCCCGGTCTTCGGCTGGGTTGTGCTAGCGGTGACCGTGGCGCTGTGCGTGGTCGTCGGACTCATTCGCCGCGGGTCGCTCGGGCAGCGCATGCTCGCGGTCCGCTCCAACGAGCGCGCCGCCGCCGCGGCGGCGATCGACCCGCGCGCGGTCAAATTCGTCGCGTTCGGGATCAGCTCGGTGATCGCTGGGCTCGCCGGCGCGCTGTACGCGTACAACTTCAGCTCGGTCAGCGCAGACCGGTTCGATCCGTTCACCGCGCTGAGCCTGATCGCGTTCGCGTACGCCGGCGGGATCACGCTGATCTCCGGCGCCGTGTTCGCCGGCCTGATCTCCACCCAGGCGCTGTTCCCGTACGCGCTCGACAAGTGGTTCGGGATCAACGGCAACTGGTTCCTGCTGTTCGGCGGCGCGATCCTGATCATCACGCTGATCCAGAACCCGGAGGGGGTTGCCGGCGCGTTCTACAAGCGGATCCACAAGCGCCCACCGGTCCACCCGCCGGAACCGGTTTCTACGGGTCTCGCCGCGCTCGACGTCCAGCCCGATGACATCGCGGCCGGCGCAATCAGGCAAGGCATGGATGCCGAGCGCGCCGCAGCCGCGGGTGCCGGGCGGGCCCGTCCGGTTCCAGTCGAACGCCCCGACGCGGCCCCGGTCCTCGCCGTCACCGGCCTTTCGGTCAAGTTCGGCGGCGTCCACGCGCTCGAAGGCGTCGACATCGAGGTCCGCGAGGGCGAGCTTGTCGGTCTGATCGGACCGAACGGCGCCGGCAAGACGACGCTGATCGACGCGGTCTCCGGGTTCGTGCCGTTCACCGGGAGCGTCTCACTCGACGGCGAGGACATCGGTTCGCTGCCGGCCTACCAGCGGGCCCGCCGCGGGCTCGCGAGGACATGGCAGAACACCGACCTGTTCGACGACCTCGAGGTCGGCGAGAACGTCGCCGTCGCCGGCGGACAGATGAGCCGGACCCTCGGGTTGGTCGGTCTCGACTGGGCCACCGAAGCGATGCCCGACCAGCTCTCGGAGGGACAGCGCAAGCTCGTGGGCGTCGCCCGCGCGCTCGCCGGCGGGCCGAGGCTGCTGTGCCTGGACGAGCCCGCCGCCGGGCTCGACACGCGCGAAAGCGAGGAACTCGGTCTCGCGCTGCGTGGCCTTGCCGACGCCGGCCAGTCGACCCTGCTGATCGACCACGACATGGGGCTCGTGCTGGGCATCTGCGACCGGGTGGTCGTGCTCGAATTCGGCCGCGTGATCGCGGACGGCCCTCCCGAGATCGTTCGACAGGACGAGCGCGTGATCGCCGCATACCTCGGCGGCGGGGCGGGCCGGGTCCAAATAAAGGAGACCACACGATGACTCAACGCAGCCTGGAAGATCTTCTCCAGAGCATCCCTTCGACGGTCGAGATGCTCCGCAACGCGCAGGTCGGCCCGAACGCGTACCCCGGCGTCCCCGCCGAGTACACGAACTGGCGCGACGAGCAGTGGGCGTGGCAGCACACGTGCGTCCTCTACAACCAGTCGTTCCACATGGCCGAGCTGTCCGTGCAGGGGCCCGACGCGAATACGCTGCTGTCGCGGCTGGGGGTGAACACGTTCGCCAACTTCGCGGTCGACAGGGCCAAGCAGTTCGTGCCCTGCACCCCGGACGGCTACGTGATCGGCGACGTGATCCTGTTCCACCTATCAGACGACGAGTTCAACCTGGTCGGCCGCGCCCCGGTGCTGAACTGGGTCACCTACCACGCGCAAACCGGCGGCTACGACGTCGAGGTGGCGCTCGACCAGCGCAGCGCGCTTCGCGGCGACGGACGGCGTAAGCACTACCGCTTCCAGGTGCAGGGCCCCCACGCGATGGACGTGATCGCCCGCGCGCTCGGCGCGCAGCCACCCGAGCTGAGGTTCTTCAACCTACCACGGCGCAGATCGGCGGGGTCACGGTGAGAGCGCTTCGCCACGGAATGGCCGGCCAGCCCGGGTGGGAGCTATTCGGTCCGTGGGAGGACTACGACGCGGTGCACGCCGCGGTGGTCGATGCCGGCGGGGAGTTCGGCCTGCGGCTGGTCGGCGGCCGGGCGTACTCCTCGAACGCGCTCGAGTCGGGCTGGATCCCCTCGCCGCTGCCTGCGATCTACACCGGCGACGAGCTCCGGCCCTACCGGGAATGGCTGCCCGCGACCGGGTACGAAGGCTCGGCGTCGATCGGTGGCAGCTTCGTATCTCCAGATGTCGAGGACTATTACTTCACGCCGTGGGATCTGGGTTACGGTCACCTCGTGAAGTTCGACCACGACTTCATCGGGCGCGACGCGCTCGAGCGGATGGCCGAGGGCGATCATCGCCAAAAGGTGACACTGGCGCTCGCCGACGAGGACGTCGCGGACACGATCGCGACCATGTTCGGCCCAGGCGATCGCGCTAAGTTCGTCGACTGGCCGTCGGCCGTATACGCGATGCACCCGTTCGACAAGGTCACGGTGAACGGTGACACAGTCGGCGTCTCGACCTGGATCGGTTACAGCTTCAACGAGGGCAAGATGCTGACGCTGGCCGTGCTCGACGCTCGGTACGCCGGGCCCGGGACCGAGGTCACGTTCCTGTGGGGCGAGGAAGGCGGCGGCACGTCCAAGCCCACGGTCGAGCCCCACGTCCAGCGCGAACTCCGGGCGGTCGTCAGCCCTGTGCCGTACGTCGAGGCGGTCCGGAGCGGCTACGCGCCGGACAGCTGGCGCTCGGCGCGTGCGTAAGCGTCCTTCACAGCCGCACCGCGACCAGCACCACCGCCCCCAGCGACACCGCGACCGCCGCGGCCGTTAGCCAAAGCACCAGCGGCGAGGAGAGCTCGTTGTAGCTTCCCCGCCGCAGCGCCTCGGCGGTGCGCTGCTGGCGCATGCCCCCGAACACGAGGACCGCTACCGCGATCAGCCCGTAGGCGATCCCGAGCACCCTGAACGGCCAGCGCGCTCCGTGGGTCAGCTCCGGCACGATCCGGCCGACGCCGATCGCGACGGCCGACGCGCCGATGCCCGTCCGCCACCACGCGAGCCAAGTTCGTTCGGCCGCGAGCCAGGTGCGACGGGTGACATCCGAGTTCTGAGGGGTGGCGGGTTCGGCCTCCGGCGCCATCGCCGCTCACTGTGCCACATGTTCAGGCGGCACTTTCTCGAAATGGCGCCCGGCGGTCAGGCTAGCGCTCAACTTGATCGCCCTGACCGCGCCGGTCGCGCCCGCTTGCAGGGTGATGCCGATCGCGATCACGAAGATGCCGGGTATCAGCAGCACCTTCGAGCCGAGCATCAGCAGGCCGAGGCGGCCGAGCAGGTAAGGCGGGGTGCAGACGGTCGCGCCGATCGCACCACCGACCGCGCTCGTCGTCAGCTTGTCGCGCCGCGACTGCCTTGGCTTTCCGCCGATCAGCCGGGCGGGCACGGCGACATAGCAGAGCATCATCAGCCCGACCACGATGCTGAGCCCGATCCCGAACCACGGGCGCCCCCAGCGGGTCACGATCATCGTCGAGAAGGCGAGCAGCGCGCCGACAACGCCCCCCGATACGAGGATCGGCGTCAGGTGCTGCCGCGCCTGCGCCACTCCCGGCCGGACCAGCGGGCGCCCGGGCTTGGCGATTGCGAACGCGAACACCGCGTTCAGATAGAAGCTCACCATCGTCACCGCGATGATCGCCAGGCAGATCGGGATCAGGATCGGGCCCCGGATCACGTGAAACGTCTTGCCGTGGAGCACGTGCACCTTGAGGTCGAACATCGCCAGCCAGATCCACATCGCCGGCAGGACCGTCACCAGCGTCAGCCGCCAGTTGGACACGAGCAGCCTCAGCCCGTCGAACAGCAGCACGAACGCGCTGACCGCGAGCGCGAGTGGTGCGAAGATGCGCCGCGACCGGCTCAGACGTAGGATCGCCTCCTCGATCTTCGCCTCGTCGTTGTCCTGAATCGCTTTGATCAGCGACCGGACACGAGCCGCAGTCGAGTCGAGACGCCTCACGACGGACTTCGAAGCAGCACCAGCGAGCGACCGATCAGCGTGACCGGCGCTTTCGGGTCGAACGCGCGGCCGGCGCCGTCGGGAGTGCTCGTGTCGACCTCAACCCGCCAGGCCAGCCCGCGCAGCGACTCGGGGATCGTGAAATCGAGCGGCTCCCACCAGGCGTTGAGCAGGATCAGGAACGGGTCGTCGGGGCGGGTCTCGTCGCCGGTCGCGCCGCTCAACGCCACCGTCACGGCGCGCGCGTACACGGCACCCCAGTCCTGCCCGGTCATCTCCAGACCGTCGGGGCGATACCAGTCGAGGTCGTCGCGTTCGTGCTCGTGCGCGGGCGTGCCCGTGAAGAACTGACGGCGGCGGAACACCGGGTGCTCTTCGCGCAGGCGGCACAGCCTCGCCGTGAACTCGACCAGGCCGGCGTTCGCCGCCACCGCGCTCCAGTCGAACCAGGTCAGCTCGTCGTCGTGGCAGTAGGCGTTGTTGTTGCCTCGCTGCGTGCGCGCGAACTCGTCGCCTCCGAGCAGCAGCGGCGCGCCTTCGGAGAGCATCAGCGTCGCGAGGAAGTTGCGCTGCTGGCGCGCGCGCAGCTCGAGCACGTCGGGATCGTCGGTCGGGCCCTCCGCGCCGCAGTTCCAGCTGCGGTTGTCGTCGGTGCCGTCTCGGTTGTTCTCGCCGTTGGCCTCGTTGTGCTTGTCGTTGTAGCTGACGAGGTCCGCGAGCGTGAAGCCGTCGTGGACGGTGACGATGTTCACCGACGCGGTCGGCCGCCGGCCGCCGTGGCCGAACAGATCTCTCGAGCCGCTGATGCGCGTGGCCAGGCCGGGGAGCGCTCCCTCCGTGCCGCGCCAGAAGTCGCGCACCGTGTCGCGGAACTTGCCGTTCCATTCGCTCCAACCCGCCGGGAATTGCCCGAGGTCATAGCCGCCCCAGCCGGTGTCCCACGGCTCGGCGATCAGCTTCACCCCGGCGAGCACGGGGTCCTGGCCGATCGACTCAAGGAACGAGCCCTGCGGGTCGAAGTCGCTGGCGCCGCGTCCGAGCGCGGCCGCCAGATCGAACCGAAAGCCGTCGACGTGCATCTCCTCCACCCAGTAGCGGAGCGCGTCCATCACCAGCCGCAGCGGCTGCGGCTGGTGCAGGTCGACCGTGTTCCCGCAGCCGGTGTCGTCGACATAGCGAGCCCGGTTCTCGGCGAGCCGGTAGTAGGCGGCGTTATCGATCCCGCGGAAGCACAGCGTCGGACCCCACTCGCTCCCCTCCGCGGTGTGGTTGAACACCACGTCGAGGATCACCTCGAGCCCGGCCGCGTGCAGCGCGCGGACCATCCCGCGGAACTCGTCGACCTGGCTACCGCCGTCGCCGCTCGAGGCGTAGCCGTTGTGCGGGGCGAAGTACCCGATCGACTGGTAACCCCAGTAGTTGCGAAGACCGCGGGCGACGAGTGCCGCGTCGTGGACGAACTGGTGGACCGGGAGCAACTCGACCGCGGTCACACCGACGCGCTTGAGGTGCTCGATCGCGGCCGGGTGCGCCACGCCGGCGTACGTGCCGCGCAGTTGTTCGGGGACGTTCGGGTGGAGCTTGGTGAAGCCCTTGACGTGGACCTCGTAGAAGATCGACTCCGCCATCGCGCGCGCCGGCGGTCGGTCGTCGCCCCAGTCGAACTCGCCGGCGACCACCACCGAGCGGGGGACGTACGGCGCCGAGTCGGTTCCGTCGGCGCGGTCGGGATCGTCGGGCACGTGCCCGAACACCGCCGGGTGCCACCGCACCTCGCCGGCGACCGCACGGGCGTACGGGTCGAGCAGCAGCTTGGCCGGATTGCAGCGGTCCCCCGACGCGGGATCCCACGGCCCGTGGACGCGGAAGCCGTAGCGCTGTCCCGGCTCGACGCCGGGCACGTAGCCCTGCCACGCGAACGCGTCGCCCTGCTCGAGGTCGAACCTGGTCTCGGTGCCCTCGCGGTCGAACAGGCATAACTCGACCGCGTCGGCGACGCTCGAGAACAGCCCGAAGCTCGCGCCCGCACCGTCGTGGCGAGCGCCCAGCGGCGCGCGCGCGGCCGGCTCGAGCTTGCGGCGTGTCGATCCTACGGCCATCGTCTCGGCGTGAGCCTCGCTCCCCGCCGCACCACCCGCAAGGGAGCGCGCATGTGAGCCAGCTGGAGGTTGGCATCCATATCGGTTCGCGGCGATGATCCGAGCATGCGCCCCGGGGAGATCTTTGCACCTCGGCCGTTGCGCCGTGCAGCCAAACGGGTCGAAAGCTTCTACTGGGGCTCGGGGCTCTGTGACGACGTCCCGGCGCTCGCCTGGTACTTAGTCGGCGCCTGCGTGCCCCTGACGCTGGGGATCGCGGCGCTCGCGGCACTCGTGCTCGGCGACGGCGCCCGCGCGGAGCACGTGGCCACCCGGCTCGCCAGCGTCCTACCGCCCGGCGCGCGCGACGAGGTCGTCGACCTGGTGCTCCGCACACACCGGAACTCCCCCCTACTGCTCGCGGTCGCGGTCGCCTCGATGGTGTGGGCGGGCGCCGGCGCCACCGGCGTGGTCGAGCGCGTCGAGTCGCGGCTGTTGGGAGCGCCGCGCCTGGGCCCGATCGCGCTGAAGCTGCGCCACCTGGGCCTCGCCGCCGGCATGGTCCTGATGATCGCGCTGATGGCCGCCGCCGCGACCGAGGCCACGAACCTCAGAGGGCGCCTCGGCTTCCCGGTCCCGGGCTGGCTGCTGTCGGTCGTCTCCGCCCTCCTGATCGCAGCCATCTGCTCGCTCCTGTACCGGTACGCCACCACCCGCCGGATCAGCTGGCGCGCCGCCGTGCGCGGCGGCATCCCAGCCGCGATCGTCCTCGAGCTTACGCCGCTGATCGCCGGCTACTACGCCCGAGCCGTCGCCGGCCGGACGCCCGTCCAGGTGTTCCTCGTGCTCGCGGGGCTGCTGTTCACCTGCTACCTGGTGGCGCAGGGCCTCCTGATCGGGGCCGGCCTGGCCGCCGGCCGGGAGCTGTCCGAGGAGCGCGCCACCGAACAGGTCACGGCGATGCTTCTGGGGCGATAGGTTGAGAGCGGCCCGAGACGGCTTTAACGGCGGGCACCTGGGAGGGACGGGGGCTGATTGCGAGCGCGCGGCGCCTCGCGGATCATGCATAACACGTCAATTGAGGCGAGCGAGCCAGGCCGTGCCGTGTCACGCATGTGGGGCATGCGTAGCACGGCACGGCCTGCCCAATCCCGCTCAATTGTCGAGTTGTGCAGGTCTCTCGGCGGGCACGTAACCGCCCCGGGCGGAAGCGGTTGTCCCCGCCCTTCTCCAGGTGCCCGCCGTTGATCGGCCCGCGACCAGCGCGCGCGCCGCGTATCGGCCTGCGACTCCCCGCCGGCGATCACTCGTGCGCCGCGCCCGACGCCGGCTCCCGTTCCGCAGCGACCACCCGCTTGAGCTCCTCGAGCTGGGCCCGCAGCTCCCGGTTCTCGCGCTCAAGAAGCACGACACGCCGCCGCTCGGTCACGAGATCCTCGGCCATCTTGCGCAACGCGCGCGCAACCCGCTCGGGTCCGACCTCGTTCACGTAGGCGTGAGCGTGGCATTGCCTAGGCAAACCGGCAAGAGGGCCGGCACCCCATTCTCGCGGGAAGCTCCCACCACGATTTGCGCCGGGTGCCGCGGACGACCCGGACACCAGTGGGCACCCGCGACCGGCGGGTGCGGACACCGTTGCATGTGCGCCCGACGATGAGTGACACTCCCACCTAAATGCCCGCGCGTCGGACCAGGACCAACACGCCCGAGCACGAGCGCCTCGAGCAGGCGCGCACCGGGGCTGCACCCTGGAAGGCCTGGGGTCCGTACCTGAGCGAGCGGCAATGGGGAACGGTCCGCGAGGACTACAGCGAGGACGGCGACGCGTGGAACTACTTCACCCACGACCAGGCTCGCTCGCGGGCCTACCGCTGGGGCGAGGACGGCATTGCCGGCGTGTGCGACGAGCGCCAGCGGCTCTGCCTGTCGCTCGCGCTGTGGAACGGCGCGGACCCGATCCTCAAGGAGCGGATGTTCGGCCTCTCCAACGGCCAGGGGAACCACGGCGAGGATGTCAAGGAGTACTGGTTCTACCTCGACAGCACGCCGACCCACTCCTACATGAAGTGCCAGTACAAGTATCCGCAGCGCGCGTTCCCGTACGAAGATCTGATCGACACCAACGCGCGCCGGACCAAGCTGGACATGGAGTACGAGCTGCTCGACACCGGCGTGTTCGACGGCGACCGGTACTTCGACGTCGTCGTGGAGTACGCGAAGGAGTCGCCGGACGACATCGTGATGCTCGTCACCGCCTACAACCGCGGACCCGACCCGGCCACGCTCCACCTGCTCCCGACGCTGTGGTTCCGCAACACCTGGTCGTGGGGTGACGCGGTGGCCAAGCCTCAGCTCGCGGCGCTCGACGGTCCCCCGGGACTGGCCGCGGCGCGCGTCACCCACGACGACCTCGGCGAATGGCTGTTCTGCGCGGATGCTTCCGCGCAACTCCTGTTCTGCGAGAACGAGACCAACAACCAGCGCCTGTTCGGGGCGCCCAACGCCTCGCCGTACGTCAAGGACGCGATCAACGACTACGTCGTCGACGGCGTCGCCGCCGCCGTCAACCCCGATCGCACCGGCACCAAGGTGGCCGCTCACCACGTCCTCGAGCTGAACCCCGGCGCGAGCGCCCAGATACGCGTCCGCCTGACAGCCGGCGCCAAGCTCGCCGCGGACGACGCACTCGGACCCGGGTTCGATCGCACCCTCACCGCCCGCAAGGCCGAGGCGGATACCTTCTACGCCACCGTGATCCCGCCGGCGCTGAGCGCCGATCAGGCGCTCGTGATGCGGCAGGCGCTCGGGGGACTCCTATGGGGCAAGCAGTACTACGAGTACGACGTGCACCGCTGGCTGCGTGAGCACGGCGTCGACCCGTGGGGACCGGACGCGCCCTCCAGCGGCGTCCGCAACGTCCAGTGGTTCCACATGATCGCCGGCGACATCATCTCGATGCCGGACAAATGGGAGTACCCGTGGTTCGCGGCGTGGGACCTCGCGTTCCACTGCGCGCCGCTGTCCCTGGTCGACATCGACTTCGCCAAGGAGCAGGTGGAGCTGCTGCTGAAGACCCGCTACCTGCACCCCAACGGGCAGATCCCGGCATACGAATGGAACTTCAGCGACGTCAACCCGCCTGTGACCCCGTGGGCGGCGCTGTACGTATACGAGCGCGAGGCCGAGATTCGAGGCGAGGGCGACCGCGAGTTCCTGGCTCGCGTGTTCGACCGACTGCTGACGAACTTCACCTGGTGGGTCAACCGCAAGGACCCCGATGACCGCAACCTGTTCCAGGGCGGGTTCCTCGGCCTGGACAACATCGGGATCTTCGACCGCTCGGCGCCGCTGCCCGGCGGCGGACAGCTCGAGCAGGCCGATGGGACGGCCTGGATGGCTCTGTACTGCCAGTGGATGCTCCAGGTCGCGCTCGAGCTGTCCCGCGAGCAGCCCGCGTACATCGACATGGCCCTGAAGTTCGTCGCGCACTTCATGTGGATCTCGGTGGCGATGAACCCGCCGGAGGGCGACTCCACGCTGTGGGACGATCACGACGGGTTCTACTACGACGTCATGCGGATGCCGGATGCGACGACGATCGAGCTCAAGGTGCGCTCTCTCGTCGGGCTGTTACCGATGTGCGCCGCGACCGTGTTCGAGCCCGACGTCCTCGACCGCTACCCGCTGATCGTCGACCTGCTCACGCAGTTCATGCAGAGATTCACGGATTCGCTGCCCCAGCTCGCGCACATGCCGGGACCGAGCCCCGAGGGCCGGCGCATCACCTCGCTCGTCGACGAGACTCGGCTGCGCCGGATCCTCTCGGTCATGCTCGACGAGGACGAGTTCCTTGGTCCCCACGGGATCCGCGCGATCTCGCGCCGGCACCTCGAGCAACCCGTCGTGTTCGACTGGGGCGGCCAGGAGTACAACGTCCACTACCTGCCCGCCGAGTCCGACACCGGGATGTTCGGGGGCAACTCCAACTGGCGCGGGCCGGTGTGGTTCCCGATGAACATCGTCATCCTCCGCGGGCTGATCCAGCTCCATCGGTACTACGGCGACCGCGTGAAGGTCGAGTGCCCGACCGGCTCAGGCCGCGAGCTCAACCTGCTGGAGGTCGCCGCCGAGATCGCCCGCCGCCTCACGACCACGTTCACCGAGGACGAGACCGGACGCCGGCCCGTGTTCGGTGGAATCGAACGGTTCCAGACCGATCCGCACTGGCACGACCTGATCCCGTTTCACGAGTATTTCCACGGCGACAACGGCGCCGGCATCGGCGCCAGCCACCAGACCGGCTGGACCGGCACGGTGGCGCTGCTGCTCCTGATCGCGGGGGGTCTGCGGACCCCCGCCGACGAACTGGCGGCCGTGGGGGATTGAAGGCGGGGACGATCGTGGAGCCTCAGCTCACAGTCCGCGTCTTGCTCAACCCGCGTGGACAGTGGGAGGTGGTGCTCCCCGGCCGCCGCCGCCCGTTCAGGTGCCAGAGCCTCGAGGAGGCCGAACGCGTGGCGTACAGATTCGCTTCGCGCCGCCGCCCCTGCGAGATCGTGGTGCACGACGCGTATCACCGCGTGCTGCTGCGGGACGTGATCAACGGCTCGCCGCCGTCCGGCGGCCTCGGGCCGGGACGCCCGGCCACGTCCCCCATCTCCAAAGGATCCAGAACCAACAGGATAGGAAGGTCGTAATGGGCCCAGTCACATTCCAGACGATCAGACTCAGCAAGGGCAAGCACACATCCAAGGAGCACGGCGCTTGTGTGATGGAGCTATCCTCGATGCTCGCCGACGAGCCGTTCAGCGACCATCCCGCGTCGGTCTGTCCGGTGATCGCGTCCCTGCTCAGGGCCTACAACGACTCGATCGACGACCGGCGCCGCCAGGATCTGTACGGCTATGCCGCCAAGGTCGTCGGCAGCCGGGGATCGGCGGAGCTCGAGCGCACGCGCACCGAGTACGTCACCGCGTGGATGGCCAGGCCCAAGGCGCGACGCTGGACGCGCCACCTGATCCCGGCACGGCTGCGCGCGATGAGCCCGAAGCCACCGCTCGACGTCCTCGGCGCCGGCGCGGTCCGCTCGCTCTGCACCCACGACGACCGCACGCACGCGAAGATGCTCGCGCTGATCGACACGCTGCTCGCGATGGGCGCGCCCGTGGCGACGACCGCTGGCGCCCGCCTCGCGACCGCGCCGGCGGCGGCACGAGCGGAAGGCGCGCCCGTAAGCTAGATGGGTGGTTCCGGGCGTTCTTCCGCCGCGCGTCTCTCCCCGGACGGCAGCCCGGCGCCCGGCGAAGTCAGTCACAACTCAACACTCGACCCCCTCCTCCGAGGTGAACGTGGATTCAGGCACGTATGCGGGTCATTTCGATGATCTCGGCCGCCCGGGGATGCCGAGAGTGGGGTTATGACCCCGGTTCCAGCTCTCCGCCTACCGAACCGTGGAATCAACCAGTAGCTCCGGTTTGACCGATACCCCTCCCGACCTACCCCGGATTCCGGCTTCGGCGGGGGCCCTGATCCGCGACCCGGACGGGCGTCTGCTGATCCTCAAGCCGACGTACAAGAAGGGGTGGACGATCCCCGGCGGTCAGATCGACCCGGACGGCGAATCGCCGTGGGACGCGTGCCGGCGCGAGACCGAGGAGGAGTGCGGGCTCGTGGTTGAGCAAGGGCGGCTCGTGTGCGTGGACTTCCTCACGCCGAGGCCCGACCGGCCGGGCGGCGTGCGCTTCCTGTTCGACTGCGGCACGTTCTCGCCCACCGCCTTGGCCCGCATCAGGCTCCAGGAGTCGGAGATCGAAGACCACCGGCTGGCCGAACTCGACGAGGCACTCGAGCTACTTAGCGGGCCTTTGCGCCGGCGCTTGTCGCGGTCCGCCGGCGCCGAGCGCTGCGTGTATCTCGAGAACGGACGCCCCGTCCCGGGCGTGGACTGAAACGCGAACGCCCGGCGTGTCAGGCCGGGACCGCAACCCCCGTCGCCGGCGCCTTGGGCCGGAACGGGCGGAGTTGCTCGTCGCCCCCTCCGACCACGCCGTAGGATCCTTCGGGCATCTCGTTCCAGGCTCCGGGCAGGTCGCCGACGGGCTCGGAGACCACGAGTCGTGAGTCGTCGGAGATCTCGAACAGGACCTCCCGGTCGGGAGCGAGCTTGCGGACCGCCTCGAGGTTCCGGCTGTAGAACAGCGACCGCGACTTCCCCTCGCTCGAGTAGCGGAACGCCCACATACGCTCGCCGTCGGTGGTTGCGATCGTGCCCTGAAACGGGAACTCGACGCCCTTGCGGCGACCGACATCCTCGACCAGACCGATCGTACGCGCGACGGCGTCCGGCGGATCGCTCTCGAGGCCGAAGGTCAGCGCAAGATAGAAGAGCATCTCGGTGTCCGCCGTACCGGAGACCTCCGGGAACAGCGATTCGTCGATCGCGAGCAAGAGGTCGCGCCTGACCCTGGGGAGGTCAGCGACGTATCCGTTGTGCATGAACAGCCAGCGGCCGTGTCGGAACGGATGGCAGTTGGTCTGCTGAACGGGCGACCCGATCGCCGCCCGAATGTGTGCGAAGAAGTGCCCGGACGTGATGTGCCTCGAGAGCTCCCTGAGGTTCTGATCGTTCCAGGCGGGCTCGATGCTGTGAAACACGCCCGGGGTCGGCTGGTCGTCATACCAACCGACGCCAAACCCGTCGCCGTTGGTCGCCTCGGCGCCGAGTTCGGAGTGCAGGCTCTGGTCGATTAGCGAATGAACCGGCGAATACAGCGCCGTCTCCAGCAAGATTGGTGAACCGGTATAGGCGAGCCAGCGACACATCGGAGGTTCCTTTCGCGCGGACGGGTGCGGGGATAGCGTCGCCCACCGGCCGTCAGACGGCAAGGTGGCGCGCACGTGTCGCCCCGACAGGTCGGCATCCGAGTTGCGTGAAGGCGCGGCTAGGAGACCGGCACGCGGCCGCGGACCGACGTTCCGCGCCCACGGCGCGCGGTGATCTTGAGCGTCCCGCCGATCGCCTCGATGCGGTCGCGCATGTTGATCAGGCCATTGCCCGGCCGAGCCGCGTCGGGATCGAACCCGAGCCCCGAGTCGTGCACCTCGAACAGGAGCACCGGTCCGTCGCGTGACAGCGTGACCATCGTGGTCGCGTCCGGACCGGCGTGCTTGACGACGTTCTGGAGCGCCTCGAGGCAGCAGAAGTACACCGCGACCTCCAGGTCCTCCGGGTAGCGCCCGATCGAGGCCGCCCGGACTGCCACCGGAATCGGAGAGTTCCGAGCCGCCGCACGGAGCGCCTCCCGCAGACCGTACTCGTGAAGCAAAGACGGATAGATGCCACGTGCCAGCGAGCGCAGCTCGTGGAGCACGTCGTCCATCTGGCGCCCCACCGACGCGAGCGCGCGTTCGCCGCGGACGGGATCCTCGCGGAACGTCTCCGCGGCCATGTCGAGCTTGATCCGCAGCCCCACGAGGTGCTGCTGGACTCCATCATGGAGGTCGCGCTCGAGCCGCCGGCGCTCGGCGTGGGCCATCTCCATCAGCCGTACCCGCGACGAGGCCAGGTCGGCGGTCGAGGCCTTGAGGTCGGCCTCCAACTGGGTCTTCTCGAGCCGCATCGACGCGGCCGCGCCGGCGGCCTGGACGAACCGCTCATAGCCTGAAAGGTCCTCGTCGTACATGACCGCGGCGACCGGCTGGCGCTCGCGTTCGATCCACGTGATCGCCATGTCGTCCGGAAGCTCGTCGACCGGAGCGCCGGCCGAGTCTACGTACGTGCCGCGTCCCGGTCTCCGGTAGGCGACCTTCAGCGACGGGTCTCGCAGCGCCGCCGCCATCAGCGCCTCCGGATCAGCCGCCGGCAACCTTGCCAGCTCGCTCACGAACTCCGCGAGCGCCTGGCCCATGAACAGCCGTTCGTTCGCGAGCCCCGCCAGGATCGCCAACGGAAGCAGGGCCACGAGGCCGATGTACATCGCCCCCACCGTCGACCACGCGTGTATCCCGGCAGCATGGAGCAGCATGCTCGTGCTGAGGAGGACCGCGGCGGCCGTGGCGGTGAACAACACCGGCGTAAGCGACCGGCGGACGGGGGCGGACGTCGCCCTCGCCCGGCGGGCCAGCAGCACCGGGGTGCCGCACGTCACCCCGAGCCACGCGAGCACCATCGCCGCCTGCACCGCCGTGACCGCCTCGGTGGCGGAGCCCAGCGAGAACACGTTGTTGGGGCAGTGCGGACCGCATTGGACCAGCGGAGTCTTCAGCGGAGGCTGCAGCGTCATCGCGACGCCCAGCATCCACAGCACAGCCATCGCGCCGCCGGTCAGCCACAGGAACCGCACCTCGGTGCGCGACGGCAGACGTCCGGTCGGGTGGGCCAGCATCAGGTAGGCGAACGCCAGCGGCATCACGCCGACGAACACGACCCCGACGCTGAACAGCGTCCGGTTGCTCGACCCGTTCAGCAGCCACAGCGATGACAGCAACCCGGCGCCGATCAACAGCCCGCCCATCCGCGCCTGGATCTTGCTCGTCTGCGCGTACAGCCCGGCCGCGACCAGCGCAACGATCATCACGACGCGGATCTCGACCGCGAGACCCGGCGGCCGCGCGGCGGGGTTTTGCGACGTCAACAGTCCCACCGCGGTAGCGGCGGCCGCGCCGACCAGCGCGACGCCGCCGAGTCGCATGGGCACCGGCATCGATGTCCACAGCGCCATGGTCCCGCCAACGAGACGGGCGAGCCGACCACGCACGCCAGTCTGGCGACCGGTGGCCGATTCGGCATGCTCAAGCGCTCGGCGTTGCGCCTCGCTGGCGGCGATCTCGCTACTCACGACTCAGCCTTGTTCCCCGGACGGCCTTTACGTGGGCGGGTTTATATGAAGATCGGGTTGCGTTGCAACCCGTTGCAAACAGTAGCCCCTCGGGATGCTGCTGGGGTTCTAGCGAGCGTGTTGCAAGCGCCGCGCGCACTTTCACCCAGATGAGGTGATGCCCGTTCGATACCCGACAATCAGCATTTCCGAGCCGGTCCACGCCGAAGAAGGACGGACTATGACCACTGCAGTCGGATCTCGCTCTCCCGCGTCAGCTACTCGGAGCAGGCCAGACGGTGAGGCCGTCGCGGACGTTTTCGTGATCTTCGGGATCACCGGCGACCTGGCGAAGGTGATGACGTTCCACTCGCTCTACCGGCTCGAGAAGCGGGGCCTGCTGAACTGCCCGATCATCGGCGTAGCCGTCGACGCGTGGACGCCAGACGATCTAAGCAACCATGCCCGGGCCGCAATCGAAGCGTCCGGCGAGCAGATCGACGACGGCGTGTTCGACCGGCTCGTTGGCCGGATGTCGTACGTGAACGGCGACTTCGGCGACGCCGCGACGTACGAGCGAGTCGCCGGCGCGATCGGCAACGCGAAATGCCCGGTCTTCTACCTCGAGATCCCGCCGTTCCTATTCGGCCGCGTGATCAAGGGTTTGACCGATGCGGGGATCACGAAGGAACCTGCTCGCGTGGTGGTCGAGAAGCCCTTCGGCCACGACCTCGAGTCGGCGCGCGAGCTAGCGGCGGAGATCCACCAGTACATCGACGAGTCGCAGCTGTACCGGATCGACCACTTCCTCGGAAAGATGGGTCTCGACGAGTTCCTGTACCTGCGCTTCGCGAACTCCAATCTTGAGCCGGTCTGGAATCGCAACCACATCGCCGCGGTCGAGATCACGATGGCGGAGAGCTTCGGGGTCGAGGATCGCGGCCATTTCTACGACCCGGTCGGCGCGCTGCGCGATGTGGTCGTCAACCACCTGATGCAGTTGCTCGCCGCCGCGGCGATGGAGGCGCCAGCCGGGGACGACGCGGACACGCTCAAGGACGCGAAGTTTGCGGTGTTCCGTTCGATGCCCGAGGCCAAACCGGAGCATTACGTTCGCGGGCAGTACGACGGGTATCTGAACATCGACGGCGTCGCGTCCGGGTCGACCACGGAGACGTACGCCGCGATGCGGCTCGAGATCGACAACTGGCGCTGGTCCGGTGTGCCGTGGTTCATCCGTACGGGGAAGCGACTGCCGGTCACACAGACCGAGGTGCGCCTGGTGTTCCGCCACGCGCCGCGGCTCGGCTTCCTTCCGTCGATTGGGAACCGGGCCCCGGTCGCGAGCCAGCTCGTGATCAAGCTCGACCCGATCACCGGCATCCGGATGGAACTAGACGCGCATCGGGCCGACAAGGGTGGCCCACAGGAGATCACGCTCGACATGGAGTTCGCCCAGGAGGGCGGCGAGGGGCCGACCCCGTACGAGGTGCTCCTACACGGAGCGCTGGAGGGGAACAGCGCGTTGTTCACGCGGCAGGACGTCGTCGAGGAGACGTGGCGAATCATGATGCCACTGCTCGAGAGCCCTCCTCCCGTCCACCCTTACGCGCCGGGGTCCTGGGGGCCTGAGGCGGGCGATCAACTCGTGCGAGCCGTGGGCGGCTGGCACGGGCCGTGGGTGGTGTCATGAGCTCGACCAAAGCCAAGAAAAACGCGGACCGGGACGGGCGCGCAGCCGAGGTCGCGGCCGCCACCGGCACCGTCGCGTCGATGCCGCAGAGCGCGGCGGCGCCGTCGCCGTTCACCCCGATCGCCGACTACGCGTTCCTATCGGACTGCCATACCGGCGCGCTGGTTGCGCCCGACGGCGCGATCGACTGGCTGTGCATCCCACGGTTCGACTCCCCGAGCGTGTTCGGGTCGCTGCTGGACCGGGGCGCCGGCGCGTTCCGGCTCGGGCCGTTCGGGATCAACGTGCCCAGCGGCCGGGCGTACGAGCCGGGGACGAACACGCTGTTAACTGCGTGGAAGACGCCGGCGGGGTGGGCGGAAGTGCACGATGCGCTCACGATGGGTCCCCGCCGCGGCGAGGACACGATCACTCCGCACACGCGCCCGCCCACCGACGAGGACGCCGACCACGTCCTCGTCCGGACCGTGAAGTGCATCGACGGCAGCGTCGAGATCGAGCTCGTGTGCGAGCCCGGATTCGACTACGGCCGAGCAGTCGCGGAGTGGACGCTGTCGCCGGACCGCCACCGCGCCGATGCGAGCGGCGCCGGCCAAACGATGCGGCTACAGACCGACATGCTGCTCGGCGTCGAAGCCAATCACGTCCGCGCCCGTCACGTGCTCCACGAGGGCGAGGAGCTGTTCGTCGCCCTGTCGTGGGATGACGAGGCGCCGGTCCCGACCACCGTCGAGGAGGCCAACGCCCAGCTCAAGGCGACGACCCGGTTCTGGCGCCACTGGCTGTCCCGGGCTCGAATTCCCGACCACGAGTTTCGTCCGTTTATCCAGCGCTCGGCGCTCGCGATCAAGGGGCTGACGTACATGCCGACGGGCGCGACGGTCGCCGCCCTCACGACCTCCCTGCCGGAGACGCCGGGTGGGGAGCGCAACTGGGACTACCGCTTCACGTGGATTCGCGACTCGACGTTCACGCTCCAGGCGCTTCATTACCTCGACCTCGATTGGGAGGCGAACGAGTTCATGCAGTTCATCGCCGACCTCGAGCGAAACGACGACGGCGGCCTCCAAATCATGTATGGGATCGACGGTCGGCGCGACCTGACCGAGGAGCTGCTCAAGGATCTCAGTGGCTACGACGGCGCCAGCCCCGTGCGCACGGGCAACGGCGCGTTCGATCAGCGCCAGAACGACGTATTCGGCGCGGCGCTCGACTCGGTGCTGCTGCACACTCGCCGCAGCCAGCGGCTGCCGCGCCGGCTGTGGCCGCTGATCCAGGCGCAGGCCGAGTGCGCCAAGTCGGTCTGGAAGCAGCCGGACCAGGGGATCTGGGAGGCCCGCGGCAAGCCGCAGCACTACGTCTCATCCAAGCTGATGTGCTGGGTGGCAATGGACCGGGCGGGAAAGCTCGCGGACATACGCGGCGAGAACCAGATGGCCGCCGACTGGAGCGCGGTCGCGGAGGAAATCAAGGCCGACATCCTCAAGCACGGAGTCGACAAGCGCGGCGTCCTCGTACAGCACTACAACACCGAGTCGCTCGATGCCTCGACGCTGCTGGCCGCGATCTTTGGGTTCCTCCCGGGGAATGACGAACGCCTGCGCGCGAGCGTGCTCGCGATCGCCGACGAGCTCACCGAGCATGGGTTCGTGCTCCGCTACCGGACCGACGAGACCGACGACGGCCTGTCCGGAAAGGAGGGGACGTTCGTGATCTGCTCGTTCTGGCTGGTCTCGGCGCTGGCGATCATCGGCGAGATGCAGCGCGCTCGCGATCTGATGACGCGACTGGTGAAGGTCGCGTCGCAGCTGGGGCTGTACGCCGAGGAGTTCGACGTGGACACCGGCCGGCATCTCGGGAACTTCCCACAGGCGTTCTCGCACCTCGCGCTGGTCGAGGCCGCGGGCCGGATCATCCTCGCCGAACGCATAGAGGAGCTGGGCGCATGAATGACTACGACGTGATCGTGATCGGAAGCGGCGCCGGCGGCGGCACGCTCGTGCGCCATCTGGCGCCGTCGGGTAAGCGCATCCTGCTGCTCGAGCGCGGAGGTTGGCTGCGCCGCGAACCGCAGAACTGGCTCGCCCAGGACGTGTTCGTCGACGGACGCTACGTCTCGCCTGACACCTGGTACTACGCGGACCTGACGCCGTTCTCCCCGCAGGTTCACTACTACGTCGGCGGCGCGACCAAGCTGTACGGCGCCGCCCTGTATCGCCTGCGGGAGAAGGACTTCGGAGAGCTACAGCATCACGACGGGATCTCGCCGGCATGGCCGATTTCCTACGCCGACATGGAGCCTTATTACACGCGCGCCGAGGAGCTCTATCAGGTCCACGGTGCGCGCGGGGAGGATCCGACTGAGCCTCCGTCCACCGGCCCGTACCCGTTCCCCGCGGTGTCGCACGAGCCCCGGATCCAGCAGCTGTCCGACGACCTCGCCAAGGAGGGTCTCCACCCGTTTCACGCGCCGTGCGGGATCCTGCTCGACGAGGGCAACCCGCCCTACAGCAAGTGCGTTCGCTGTCAGAACTGCGACGGCTTCCCGTGCCTCGTGCACGCCAAATCGGACGCCGAGGTCATCTCTGTGCGCCCCGCGCTCGAGTACCCCAACGTCACGCTCATGACCGGCGCCGAAGCGGTGCGGCTGGAGACCAATCCGGCGGGCACCGAAGTCACCGGCGTGGTCGTCAACATCGATGGCCAGAACGAGACCTACCAGGGGAACATCGTGGTGGTCTCATGCGGGGCCGGAAACAGCGCCAAGCTGCTGCTCGCGTCCGCGAATGACGCCCACCCGCGCGGGCTCGCCAACGGCTCGGATCAGGTCGGGCGCAACTACATGTTCCACAACAGTCAGGCCGTGCTCGCACTCTCCAAGGAAGAGAACCCGACGGTCTTCCAGAAGACGCTCGGGGTCAACGACTTCTACTTCAGCGGCGGCGAGGACTTCGAGTTCCCACTCGGCAACATGCAAATGGTCGGCAAGTCCCAGGCGCCGATGTTCCACGGCGAAAAACCGGGTGAAACAAGGTTCGCTCCCAACTGGTCGCTCGAAGACGTAGCCCTTCACGCCGTCGACTTCTGGCTCTCCACCGAGGACCTGCCCTCGCCCGAGAACCGGGTCACGCTCGCGCGCGACGGCAACATCGTGATCGATTACAAGGCCAGCAACGACGAGGCAAAAGAGCGCCTGTTCGGAAAGCTCAAGGACATGCTCGCGAATCTGGGCATGCATCACGACCACCTGCTGCCGCATCACGCGTACCTCAAGAACGAGATCCCGGTGGCCGGGTGCGCGCATCAGGCCGGAACGTGCCGGTTCGGCACCGATCCCGACAGCTCCGTCCTGAACCCCCACTGCCGCGCCCACGAGGTCGACAACCTGTACGTCGTCGATACCAGCTTCTTCCCGAGTATCGGCGCGGTCAACCCGGCGCTCACCGCAATGGCGAATGCGGTAAGGGTCGGCGACCACCTGCTCGAACGCCTCAACGCGACCCAGCCGCAACCGGAGCCCGCCCATGCCTGATGAGACCAGTACAAGCACCGCGTCGTGATCGTCGGCGGCGGGTTCGCCGGCCTCGGCTGCGCGCAGAAGCTCGCCGACCACGAAGACGTCCACGTCACGCTTGATCGATCGCAACAACTACCACCAGTTCCAGCCGCTGCTCTACCAGGTGGCTACCTCGCTGCTCTCGCCGACCGGACATCGCGCATTCGCTGCGCGACGTGTTCGCCGACCAGCAGAACGTCGACGTGCACCTCGCCGAGATCACCGGCGTCGACACCGCAAACCGCACCGTGACGACCGACGACGGCGAATCCTGGAGCGGCGACGTGCTCGTGCTCGCCGCCGGCTCGCAGCCGAACTTCTTCGGCACCCCGGGCGCGGCCGAACTACTCGTTCCCCCTCTACTCGCTCGACAACGCGACCCGGCTGCGCTCGCGGATCCTCGGGCTGTTCGAACAGGTCGACCGCGATCCGTCGCTGGTCGACCGCGGCGCGCTCAACATCGTCGTGGTCGGCGGCGGGCCGACCGGCGTCGAGGTCGCCGGCGCGCTCGGCGACATGATCAAGGTCACCGTCCCCGGCGAGTACCGCAACCTCGACCCGACGAAGGCGCGGATCTGTCTGCTCGACTTCGGCGACGCGCTGCTGAAGCCATTCTCGGACAGATGCCCACGAATACGTCTCCAAGGTCCTCGAGGACAAGGGCGTCGAGATCCACCTCGGGACCGGAGTCAAGGAAGTCGGGACCGGGCACGCCGTGTTCTCCGACGGCACCGTCCTGCCCACCCGCTGCGTGGTCTGGGGCGGCGGCATCAAGGCCGCCGCGGTCGCCGCCGACTGCGGCCTCGCCCAGGGACGCGGCGGACGAGTCGACGTCCAGCCCGACCTGACCTTCGCCGGCAGCCCCGGCGTCTACTTCGTCGGCGACATCGCCAACATCGCCGACACCGACGGCGAGCTGCTCCCCCAGCTCGGATCCGTCGCGCTCCAGAGCGGCGCCTGGGCCGCGGACAACATCATCGCCGAGTTCGACGGCAAGGAGCGAAAGGAGTTCCGTCTACAAGGACAAGGGGATCATGGCGATGATCGGGCGCGGCGCGGCAATTGCGGAAGTGGGCAAACACCATCACGAGATCCACGGCAGCTCGCGCACATGGCCTGGCTCGGCGTCCACGCCAGCCTGATGACCGGGACGCGCGACAAGATCGAGGCGTTAGTCGACTGGGCCTGGGACCGGGTTCAGAAGACCGGCGGCCCGCATGTGCTCGACCGAGGAGACGAGGCGGAGATCAACTGGAACGACGACCCCACCGTGATGTCATCGAGCACGCTGGCCTCGACCCAGACGAGCGGCTAGCGGACGGAGCGACCCGGCATGACCAACGATCTGGCTCGCTGGCAGTTCGCGATCACGCTCGATCTATCACTTCTTCTTCGTGCCGGTGACGATCGGCCTGGCGTTCCTCGTCGCGATTCTCCAGACGGCCTGGTATCGCACCGACAACCCCGACTACAAGCGGATGACCCGCTTCTTCGGGACGCTGCTGCTGATCAACGTGGCGATAGGCGTGGTCACGGGGCTGGTCCAGGAGTTCCAGTTCGGGATGAACTGGTCGACGTACTCGCGGTACGTCGGCGGGGTGTTCGGGGCGCCGCTGGCGATGGAGGGGATCCTCGCGTTCTTCCTCGAGTCGACCTTCCTGGGGCTGTGGCTGTTCGGGTGGGACCGATTGCCCAAGCGGATTCACCTCGCCTGCATCTGGGCTGTCTCCGCAGGCACGATGCTCTCGGCGATGTTCATCTTGATCGCGAACTCCTGGATGCAGCATCCGGTCGGCTACAAGATCAACAAGCCAGGGCCAGGCCGTCCTGACCAACATATGGGCGCTGTTCGTCAACCCGACGTTCGTGTGGGGGTACGCGCACGTGCTGCTCGCGTCGTTGGTCACCGGTTGCCTGGTGATGCTCGCCGTGTCCGCGTGGTACCTGCGCAAGGGTGACCATGTCGAATCTGTTTCACCGCCCCGCCAAGGTTGGCGTCTGATCGTCCTCGATCCCGGCGATCGTGATCCAGTTATCGGTTGGCAACCAGCTTGGGGTGATCGAGGACAAGTATCAGCCGATGAAGATCGCGGCTGCCGAGGCGCAATGGAATACCTGCAAGCCGTGCTCGTTCTCGCGTTCCAGATCGGCGGTGGAGCAAACGACAAGACGCCTACGCAGATCATCGAGATCCCTCATCTCCTGTCGGTCCTGGCGACCAACATGTGAACGGCGAAGTCATCGGTCTTCAACCAGCTCCAGGCCGAGTACGAGAGCAAAGTACGGGCCGGGCAACTACGTCCCCGACGTGTTCATCCAGTACTGGTCGATTCGCGTCATGGCCGGCCTCGGGACCTCGATCCTGCTGTTGTCGCTATGGGGAGCGTGGCTACTCCACAAGAACAGCTGCCCGACTCGCGGCTGTTCCTGACGATGTCGGTGTGGGCCGTGTTCACGCCGTTCCTGATGAACACGCGGGGTGGTTGTTGACCGAGAGCGGACGCCAGCCGTGGATCGTCCAGGGCCTTCAGAAAACCGTCAACGCGAACTCGCCGTCGGTCAGCTCCACCGAGATCTGGATCAGCCTGTTCGCGTTCGTCCTGTCCTACATCGTGCTCGCCTGGTTGCCGACCTCGTCCTGATGCTCCGCTACTCCCGCAAGGGCATGGCCCAGGCCGATGCCGAGGCCGCCGAGCCAAGCGGCCCGGCCGGCGCCGCTGCCCCCGCTCTGACCTACTGACCGATGCAGCTACACACGATCTGGTTCGTCATCATCACGGTCCTCTGGATCGGGTTCTTCGTGCTCGAAGGATTTGATTTCGGCGTCGGCGCGCTGCACCAGTTCATCGGCAAGAACGAGATGCCGGCGCCGTGTGTGCATCAACACGATCGGCCCCTGGTGGGACGGCAACGAGGTATGGCTGATCGTCGCCGGCGCGTCGATGTTCGCGGCATTCCCCGGGTGGTACGCGACGATGTTCTCGGCGTTGTACCTGGCGCTCGTGTTGTCCTCGTCGCGCTGTTCGCGTCGCGGCGTGTCGTTCGAGTGGCGGGGCAAGCGCGACAGATCCCGCGCTGGCTCGCGGGCTGGTCCTGGGCGCTGACGATCGGCAGCATCCTGATCCCGCTCCTGATCGGCGTCGCGCTGGGCGACCTGCTGCACGGCCTTCCGATCAACGCCAGCAGAAGTTCACGGGGACGTTCTTCAGCCTGTTGACCGGCTACGGGCTGATGACCGGGGTGACCCTGCTCATGCTATCGCTTCTGCACGGCGCGACGTTCCTGGCGCTGCGGACTACCGGGGAGATCCGCGACCGGTCCCACACGAGTGGCGCGGGTCGATCGGCCCCGTCGCGCTGCTGGTCAACTTCGCGTGGTGCGTCTGGACGCTGGTCGTGATCGGCGGCGGCACCGTGCCCGAGCCGACCCAGATCTTCGGCGTGATTGCGGTGATCATTGCCTGGCGCCTCGCGACGACCGACAACGACGCCTGGGCGTTCGTCGCCTCGGGGTTCGCGATCGCCGCCGCGATCGGCGAGATCTTCATCGCGCTGTATCCGAACGTGATGGTCTCGAGCACGAACCATGCCTACAACCTGACCGTCAACAACTCGGCCGCGGGCCACTACGGGCTGGTCGTGATGACCGTCGTCGCGGTGCTGTTCTTCCCAATCGTCCTGCTCTACCAGGGTTGGTCGTTCCACGTCTTCCATCGCCGCGTCTCCGCGCCCGCGGACCCTGAGCAGCAGCCCGCCGCACCCGGGGCGGCGGCGACGCAGACCTAGCGGTCCGACGATGCGCGCTCTGGACCCGCGCCTACTGGGCCGGACGCGGTCAGTCCGACCGCTGCTGGTCGACCGACGTGCGCGCTCGGGATCGGCACGTCGGTGGCTGTCTTGGTACAGGCCGCGATGCTCGCGCGCATCGCCGCCGAGGCGTTCCACGGCGCTCCGCTGCACGCGCTCGGCCGGAGTTCGCGTGGCTCGTCGTGGCATTCGTGGCCTGCGAGGCTGTTCGCGTGGGCGATGGAGGTCGCGGGCCGGCGAGCCGCGTGGAACGTGCTCTCCGATCTTCGCCTGGCGCTCGTCGCCAAGCGGCTCCGCACCCAGCCGACCGCGGTCGACGGGGCCGAGGGCGCGGAGATCACGACGGTCTCTGTGCAGGGCGTCGAAGCGCTCGAGGGCTACTTCGCCCGCTACCTTCCGCAGGTCGTGCTTGCCTCGTGGTTCCGTTCCTGGTGATCGCGTGGGTCGCGTTCGTCGACCTCGAGGCGGCAGTGATCATGCTGCTCACGCTTCCGCTCGTGCCGGTGTTCATGTGGCTGATCGGCTCCTACACGGCGGACATGACGCGGGAGCGTTGGCAAGCGTTCCGCCAGCTCTCGAGTCACTTCCTCGACGTCGTGCGCGGCCTCCCGACGCTGCGGTCCTTCGGCCGCGGCACGCGACGAGGTGGCGGTGATCGCCGAGGTGCTCAGAGCGCTACCGCAAGACGACGATGGAGACCCTACGCATCAGCTTCCTGTCGGGCTCCGTGCTGGAGCTGGCGGCGACGATCGGCGTGGCCATGGTCGCGGTCACGGCCGGGCGTCCGACTCGTCGACGGCAGCCTCGGGCTGCAGGCGGGGCTGACCGTGATCATCCTCGCGCCCGAGCTGTATCTGCCCTATCGCCGGCTCGGCGCCGAGTACCACGCGAGCGCGGACGGGCTGGCGGTGGCCGAGCGGATGTTCGAGCTGCTCGATGCCCCGGCGGCGGCCGGTGCCGGCGGCGCTCTCCAGCGCGCGCCGAGCCCCGCGACCGCGACGGTGCGCCTCGAGCAGGTCTCGTTCTCGTATCCGTCCCGCCCGGTCCCGGTGCTCGACGGGTTCGAGCTTGAGCTGCTCCCCGGAGAGGTCGTCGCGCTCGTCGGCGAGAGCGGCGCCGGCAAGAGCACGGTGGCGGCGCTGTTGCTGGGGCTGCTGTCGCCGACCAGCGGCCGGATAACGGTTGGCGACGTAGACCTGTCCGAGTGCCGGCTCGACGCCTGGCGGCGGCTCCTCGCCTGGGTGCCCCAGCATCCGACGCTGTTCCGCGCCAGCGTCGCCGAAAACATCCGGCTCGGAGACCCCGACGGCGTCGCCGGACGCGGTCCGCGCGGCCGCGGTGCTCGCCGGCGCTGACGAGTTCATCAGCAGGCGCTCCCGAACGGCTACGACACCTGGTCGGCGATGGGGAGAGGTCCCTGTCGCCCGGGCGAGCGTCGGCGGATCGGACTCGCGCGGGCATTCGTCCGGGACGCGCCGCTGGTGATCCTCGACGAGCCGACAGCCGACCTCGACCCGCGGAACGTGTCGATCGTGGCCGGCGCCGTCCGGCGCTTAGCGACTGGGCGCACGATGCTCGTGATCGCTCACCGCGCCGAGCTCGTCCAGAGTGCGGATCGGGTCGTTCGCGTGATCGACGGGGCGGCAGTGGCGGCGGACGTAAGGAGCGCGGCATGAGACGCGACCACGCTCCGCGCGCTGCTTCGGCTCGTCCGCGTGCCGCGGTGGCGGCTGGTGTGGGCCGTCTGCTGGGCGCGCTGACCGATGGTATTCGGCGTCGGGTTGATGGCGACGTCCGGATACCTGATCTCCCGCGCGGCCGAGCGCCCAGCAATCCTGTCGCTGATGGTGACGATCGTCGCGGTGCAGTTCTTCGGCATCGGCCGACCGTTCGTCCGCTACCTCGAGCGACTCGCCTCGCACGACATGACGCTGCGCGTCCTCGGCGGGCTGCGCGACGCGGTTCTTCGCGCGAATCGAGCCGCTGGCCCCGGCCGAGCTCGACGCCTACCGCAAAGGGGATCTGCTCTCGCGGATGGTCGCGGACGTCGACGCGCTCCAGAACCTGTACCTCCGCGGCCTCGAGCCGCCGCTGGTCGCGCTGCTGGCGGGCGCCATGTCGGTCGGCGCCAGCGTCGCGCTGCTGCCCTCGGCGGGGCTCGTGCTGGCCGGCGGCCTGCTCGTCGGCGGGCTCGCCGTGCCCGCGCTCGCTGCATTGCTCGGCAGCAGGGCCGCCCGCCGGCAGGCGGCAGCCCGCGGACAGCTGTCGGCCGAGCTGATCGAGTCGCTCCGGGGCGCGCCCGAGCTCGTCGCGTTCGGCGCCGACGACGCGGCGCTCGACCGCGTTTACGCCGCCGACTGGACGCTGGTCAAGCTGGCGCGCCGCGACGCTTTGACCGTGGGCGTGGGCGACGGCCTCGAACTGTTGGTGACCGGGTTGACCGTCGCCGGCGTGCTCGCCGTCGCGATCGCGGCGCACGACCACGGTGCGCTGAATCGCGTCCTGATCGCGACGCTGGGGCTGCTCGCGCTGGCCGCGTTCGAAGCCGTCACGCCACTCGCCGCCACCGCCCGCGAGCTGTCGGCGACGCTCGCGGCCGGCCGGCGGGTACTCGAGCTCACCGACCACGCCGCGGCCGTCCAGGATCCGGCGCGGCCCGCCGCGGCACCGCAGTGGCCGTTCGCGGTCGCGCTCGAGGACGTCACCGCGAGGTACCCGCGTGAAGACATGCCGGCGGTCGACGGCGTCAGCCTCCGGCTCGAGCCGGGCGAGCGGATCGCGCTGCTCGGTCCGAGCGGCGCCGGCAAGACGACGGTCGCGAACCTGCTGCTGCGGTTCCTCGACCCGGACCACGGCCAGGTGACGATTGCCGGTCGGGATCGTTCGCGACTACAGACAGGAAGACGTCCGTCATGCGATCTCGGTCGCCGGCCAGGAATCGCATCTGTTCTCAGCGTCGATCCGCGACAACGTCCGACTCGCGCGACCGGACGCGAGCGACGACGATCATCCGCGGATGCGCTGCGGCGCGGCGCGGATCTGGGAATGGATCTCGCCGCTTCCCGACGGGCTCGAGACGCTCGTCGGCGAAGAGGGGCGCGAGCTCTCGGGAGGCCAGCGCCAGCGGGTCCGCGCTCGCGCGGGCGCTCTCGCCGGCGCCGCCGTGTTCGTGCTCGACGAGCCGACCGCGCACCTCGATCGCGGAGACCGCGAGCGAGTTGGTCGACGACGTGTTCTCGGCCGCCGGCGACCGCACGGTGCTGCTGATCACGCACCGGACCGAGGGGCTCGACCTCGTCGACCGGGTGGTGACGCTGTGACGACCGTAGCTGCAGACAGACGCGGCGCCGCGATCCCGGACCGTCCGGCGGGGTTCCGCTACGGCGTAGTGCTCGCGATCGTCCTCGCCACGGTCGTGTTCGAGGTGCTAGCCCCCGACGCCGACTGGGCGCGCGCGGTCGCGATCGCGTTGGTCGGTGGCGCGCTCACCGTGGCCGTCGCCACCTCCCGGGCGGGCGCCCAGGTACGCCGCACCCGGACGTTCGTCGTCGGCGGTGTCGCGTTCGTGGTGGTCGTCGGCATAGCCACCGGGCTCGTGAATCAGTGTGGGGCGCGTTTCTGGTGGGGACGCTGCTGGTCGCGTCGATCCCGATCGCCCTCGGCGGGGGGCTGCTGCGGCTGATCCGCGACGAGGGCGTGACGGTCCAGGCTGTCGCGGGGGCACTGGCGGTCTATCTGTTGGTCGGCCTGCTGTTCGCATCCGCGATCTCGTTCGCGGCTAGCGTCCAGAGCGGTGTTCTTCGCTGAAGCGGGGCACGTCACGAACGGCGACCGCGTGTACTACTCGTTCACCGTTTTGACGACGACGGGGTTTGGCGATTACACCACGGCCACATCCGCCGGTCACGCCCTCGCCGTGCTCGAGATGCTGATCGGTCAGCTGTACCTGGTCACCGTCATCGGAATCCTGATCGGCAACTTCGTAGGGAGAAGAAGAACATGAACGCTCGCTGGCCCATCCGAAGCGTGCTCGCGGGAACCGCCGGCACTGCCGCCCTGTCGCTGGCGTATGTGATCGAGCGAAAGCTCCGACCGCGCCACCATGGACAGCTTGACTACGACGACTCGCTCGTCCCCGGCAAGATCGTCGCGTCGATCATGCACCTGCCGCACGTGACGGCGCGTGAAGACCGTGACATCGGATGGACCCTACGCTGGAGCTACGGCTCGGCGTTCGGCCTGTGGCACGGCATCCTGCGCCGCAAGGTTGGGGAACCGTGGGCAACCGCAATCTTCGGCGGCACGCTTATGACCGCGACGTTCACGCTGTTCCCGCTGCTCGGACGCACTCCTCCGCCGTGGAAGTGGCCGCCCGACGTGATGGCCACCTGCCTGGGCACTCACGCCGCCTACATCGGCGCAGTCGCCGCCGTGGACGACCGGGTCCGCCGTCTGGGATTCTGAGCCGTGCTCCAACTGCGGGTGTTCGGGACGCCGCCCGCGATGGCAGAGGTCGCGGACTGCCTGCAGCGGATACCGGGCTCCCGACACGTGATCCAGCTGGGGAACGGAGAGCTCGGCGGCGCGCTGGTGAGCGCCGACCTCGTCGACGACGCCGTCGACCGGGCGCTCGAGCAGGTCACCCGCCTGGGCGTGCCGGCTGAGGACGTCGTGCTCGTGCGACTCGAGTCGATCGGCGCGTCGGTCGCCCAGCGCCCGCTCGCGAGCGTCGTGTGGTCCGACCTGCTGAGTCAGGCGGGGGCGAACGCTCGCCCGTTCCCGCGCTACCTCGTGTTCATGGCCGCGGCAGGGATCATCGCCGCGTTCGGGGTGATCTATCAGAACGTGACCCTGGTCGTCGGCGCGATGGCGATCAGTCCCGACACGCTGCCGATAACCGCCGCCGCCACCGCGCTCGTGCTGCTGCGGTGGCGCCTGGCCGGGCGCGCCGTGGTCGCGCTCGTCCTCGGGCTCGCCGTCGTCTGCGCGGTCGGCGGGGTGATGACGGGAGCTATGAACGCCTTGGATCTGCTGCCCAAGGGCGGCCACATCAACAGCAGCTTCCTGGCAGGACTCTCGACGGTCAACATCTCGACTCCGATCGTCGCGTTCGCCGCCGGCGTGGTCGGCATGCTCGCGCTCGAGACGCGGGCGAGCTCCGCCGTCGGAGTGGCGATCTCGGTGACCACGATCCCGGCATCCGCCTATCTCGGCGTGGCCGCCGGCATCGGCCAGATCGACAAGGCGTGGGGTGCGCTGCTCGTGCTCGCCGTCAACGTGGCGATGCTGCTGCTCGCCGGGTGCCTGACGCTGCTCGTCCAGCGGGCGCTCGGCCGGACCGCGCCAGCCGCGGCCGCCGCGCCTGACCGCGGACCGTGATCACCTGATCAGGGTGATGCCCGCCACGAGCGGCGCCCCTAGCGTGCGGCGGACCATGCCCGTCGCAGTCCACATATGCCCTGACCACATGTCGAAGGACGACTACAAGCGCGTGATCGGAGACCTCGAGAAGGAGGGTGTCCACGAGCCCGAAGGCCGCCTCTCCCACGCGGCCTACGGCGAGGACGACGACGTGAAGATGTTCGAGGTGTGGCGCTCGCAGGAGGATTTCGACGCGCACAGCGACAAGCTGTTCGCCACACTCCAGGGCGCCGGCGTGAACGTCGACCGCGTCGACGTTCACCCGCTCCACTCCGACCACCCGGACTGAGCCCGCCCCGGAGCGATCACCCGGAAGGGATGACGACTCGGCCACGGCCCGCTGCGAGCATCGCGTAGCGTGAGCGCCACCACCGCTACCGGCGCCGCTCCGCCCGCGGAGCCGACAGCCGAGCAGGCCGCCGCGACGATGCGCAGCAAGCCGTTCGTCGTTCTGCTCGTGATCGTCGCGATCGTCGGGGTAATCGTCTCGCTGGCGACGTGGTGCTTCCTCGAGCTGATCTACCAGATCCAGCGCGAGCTCTGGACGCATCTGCCGCACGCGCTCGGCTACGACAGCGGCCCCCCGCTGTGGTGGGGGCTTCCCGTGCTGGCGGTGGCCGGCCTGCTCGTGGCGCTAGCGATCACCAGGCTGCCGGGCGAAGGCGGACACCTGCCGGCCAGGGGCCTGGCCGTTGGAGGCAAGCCCGTGAGCCCAATCGACCTGCCGGGAATAACCCTGGCGGGGCTTGCCGCGATCAGCTCGGGGCTCGTTATCGGTCCCGAGGCCCCGTTGATCGCGATCGGCGCGGGCGTGGCGTTGCTCTGCATCAAACTGGCGCGAAGGCAGACGCCACCGCAGGCGCTCGTCCTCGTTGCCGCCGCCGGCAGCTTCGCGGCGCTGTCGTTCATCTTCGACTCGCCGCTGATCGCGGCCGTGATCCTGATCGAGGCGACCGGGATCGGCGGGCCGCGGCTGCCACTGCTCCTGCTTCCGGGACTGCTCGCCGCCGGTATCGGCACGCTCGTCTCGATCGGGATGGGGTCGTTCACGGGT
Organism: uncultured Solirubrobacterales bacterium; assembly: GCA_963755525.1. Taxonomy (GTDB): domain Bacteria; phylum Actinomycetota; class Thermoleophilia; order Solirubrobacterales; family Solirubrobacteraceae; genus Palsa-465. The sequence goes on from CAVWKC010000038.1 coordinate 233,011, forward strand.
CTGAGCAGCAGCGCCTACGCGCTCGGTCCTCTCGCCCTCCCCCACTTCGCTCACCCGACCCTCGGTCAGTTCGGGTGGACAATCCTGCTCGCGATCCTGATCGCGGTCGTGACCCGCGCGATCATGGTCGGCGGCCTCGGCACCTATGGCGTGGTGGCTCGTCGGCTGCTGCTGTTCTTACCCATTGTCGGCCTGGTCATCGCGGGGCTGGCAATCGCCTTTCACGGCGCCACGGGCAAGAACGTCAACGAGGTCCTGTTCTCGGGCCAGGACGCCCTTCCGGGGCTCATCGCGCAGGCCGGAACATGGTCGGTCGGCGCACTGCTGCTGCTGATCTTGCTCAAGGGAATCGCCTACAGCCTGTCGCTCGGCAGCTTTCGCGGCGGCCCGACATTCCCGGCGATATTTCTGGGAGCCGCCGCGGGAGTCGCGGCGTCGCACCTCCCCGGCTTCGCACTGGAACCGGCGGTCGGAGTCGGGATCGGCGCCGGGGTCGTGGCGGTACTCCGGCTACCGCTGTCGGCCGTCGTGCTGGCCACGTTGCTGACTGTCAAGTCCGGGACCGGCGACGAGCCGCTGATCATCGTCGGTGTCGTCGTCGCGTACCTGGTCACGCTGCTGCTCTCGCCCAAGCCGTCAGCGTCCGCCCCGACGGCCTCCTCGCAGCAGACCGCCAATTCGGCTAGTAGTGCCCCGAGTCCCTGAACCCCGTGCCGCCGCGGCCGCCGGCCCTCTCGGCCGACAGCCGCGGGTGACAGATGCCCGCGCGGTCAGCCGGCCTGCGCGGGAGTCGGCGGCTGGAGCGCTTCCTGGAGCTTCTTGGTGTCCTCTTCGGACAGCGAGGTCCGGATCACGGTACCGCCGTACTGCTCGAGCGCGGCGATCGCCTTGTCGGGCGTGACCTGCTCGATCACCATGAACAGCGCCGAGGTGCCCGGCTTGAGGTAGTCACGCACCTGCTGCTGGAACGCCTTGTCGATCCCCTTCTCGCCGAAGTGGCCGAACAGCGCCCCCATACCGGCGCCGAGCGCGAGCCCGAAGACCGGAATGAAGAACAACAGGCCGAACAGGAGGCCCCAGAAGCCTCCCCACATCGCGCCACCGCCGGCGGACGCGCCGCTGTGCGAGGTTTGACGTGGTACTTGCCCTCGAGGTCGCGAGAGATCGACGCGACCTCATCGGCCTGGATGACGAGCTCCGACTCGAGCTGGTAGACCGTCTGCCTGGCCTGCTCAGCGGTCGTCTGATCGGGATAGCCGATCGCAACGAGCGTTGCCATTACCGATGTCTCCTTTCCGCACCTGAAACCAGACGCGCGACACGCGTCTTTACCCGAGCATCCGGAAGCGACCGCACCCGGTCATCACCCGAAACGGATGAGCAATCACTGCGGCATCGCCGGCGGCGGTTGCCGGGAAGCCTCGCGGATCGCCCGCTTCTTCGCCCGGCTGACATCGGCGATCGACGGCCCCGGCGCCTCCACCACCGCTGTGTGCGCGAGCCAGTCCTGAAACCCGCGGCGCCGGCTGTCGAACAGGATCGGCACGAACCCGGCGAACAGCGGCAGCGCCGCCAGGACGACGCCGATGCAGCGCACCACCGCCCACCGCGGCTTGACGCGCGCTCCGCCGGCGCTCACCACTCGAATCTGCATCACGCGGGCACCGGGCGTCTGGCCGGTCGTGCACCAGAAGATCTCGAAGTAGAGGATCGAGCCGAGGACGAACGCGACCGCCCCGATCACGGCCAGGATCGTCCTCAGCCCATGCGGAATGTGGAGCAGCGACAGGATCAACGCGGCGCCCACGCCCACGACGACGTCCACGACCGTGATCAGCGCTGCGTCGACCACAAACGAGACAACCCGTGTGGCCAAGCCGACGAAGCGGAGATCCTCAAGGTGCGCGGTCCCGCTGGGCGTCCCGCCCGCGGGCGCCGCCGGCAGTCCGCCCATCAGGTGCTCGCGTCAGGTTCCGCCGGGAGGGCTCTTGCCTGCCGGCCGATCAGCCGCCGGGCGGCGCGCTCCATCCAGTCGTCGGCCTTGCGAGAACGGTCCCGCACCTGGTCGCCGACCTGATCGGCAAAGCCGAGGCCCTGCTGGGAGATCGCGGCGGTCACCGCGGGGCTCCCGGCAATCTCGTCGATCAGATTCCAGAGGCCCTCGCTGGTCAGCAGCCGGTCGAAGAACCGGTCGAGCGCGCCACTGTCGACCAGGCCGGCGAGAAACCGGTCGATCAGCCCGCTGTCGAAGACACTGTCGATCAGTTGGGTAGCGCCGTCGCTCTCGAGCGCCTGCTTCAGCGCCGCCTGGATGTGGGCGCTGTTGATCGCCACGACCACGACTCGCTCGAGCTCGTCGCTCTCGAGCACGCGGTTCACCGCCCGCCGCTCCAGGCTGAGGCCAGCCCCCGCCGCAGCTTCCGCCACGCCCACGATCGGCCTCAGCGTCGCCGTCGCAGCTCGGGTGCCGAACCCCACGAGCGGCCCCAGGGGGCCGAGTCTGGAGGTTTCTCTCTGGTCCTCGGACATCGTGTGTCGGGACGATATTCGACCGCACAAGCCTCCCGGGCATCACCCGAATCAGGCGATGCGTCAGCCGCGCAGCGCACCGACGATGACGAGCGATGAGACGAGAGATTGGGGTGTCCGATGGCAGCTGACGAGACAGATGGCCACGCCGACGAGTCTCCGGGCGGCACCGCTCCCACCGAGCCTCTGAACACGGTAACGGCACCTGCGTCGGCCTCGACGGCGGAGGCCACGCCGGCGAAGATCTCGCGCGGGCGCCTGATCGGGGTCGACGTCCTGATTGGCGTGACCACTCTGCTCCTGATCGTGGGCATTTTCGCCACCTGGGCCAACCGGCTCCTGTTCAGCCCCGACAACTGGTCGAAGACGAGCACTCAGCTGCTCCAGGACGCCAACGTCCGGTCCAGCACGGCCAACTATCTCGTCGACCAGCTCTATGCGAACGTCGACGTCACTGGCCTGATCAAGCAGGGCCTGCCCACGCAGCTGCAGGGGCTGGCCGCTCCCGCCGCCGGCGCGCTGCGCAACGCCGCGGTCCAGGGCGCCGAGCTCGCGCTCAGCCGGCCGCGAGTCCAGCAGCTGTGGGCGCAGGCCAACCGGGCGGCGGACCAGACGTTCATCGACATCGTCAATGGTCGCAAGGGCACGGTCGCGGTCAACCAAGGGGTGGTGTCCCTCGACCTCGCCTCGATCCTCAACAACATCGCCGCACGTCTCGGCCTGCCGTCGGACATCGCCTCAAAGCTCCCGCCGAGCGTCGCCACACTGGTCATCTTCAAGTCCAACCAGCTCAAGTACGTCCAGAATGGCGGCAAGGCGATCAAGAGCCTTGCGTTTTGGCTGTTGGTGATCGTGCCCCTGCTTTACATACTCGCGCTGTTCCTCGCCACCGGTCATCGGCGGCGCACGCTGATGACGATCGGCTTTGCCGGAATCCTCGCCGGCGTGGTGGTCATCCTGGGCCGCTCGATCCTCCAGGGGCAGGTCGTGAACTCGCTCACCAGCGACGCGTCGCTGCAGGTGACGATCAGGCACGTCTACAACATCGCCACAGAGATCCTGAAGGACGTGGCCAGCGGCGTCATCTTCATCGGGATCGTGCTGGTCGCCGCCGCGTGGTTCGCCGGGCCGGCCCGCCCCGCGTACGCCACGCGGCACGCGATCTCTCCGTTCCTGCGCGAACAGGCCGTCGCAACCTACGGGATCGTGGTCGGGATCTTGGTCCTCCTGTTCATCTGGAACCCGATCCCAGCCACCGGCAAGCCTCTCGGAATTCTCGTGTTCACGGTGCTCGCCCTGCTCGGAACGTACATCCTCATCCAGCAAACCGCAGTCGAATTCCCGGAGGTGCGCTCGGGAGCGGCGACGCACGCGATCCGCACCCGGGTCGCGGACATGCGTGAGCGGCGGCAGCAGCACCGCCAGGGAAATCCCGGTCCTGCCGCCGGGTCGACGACGGCCGACCAGCTCGCGAAGCTCGCCGACCTCCGCGACCGAGGCGCGATCAGCCCGGACGAGTACCAGGCAGCAAAGTCGAAGCTCCTCGACGCCTAGTCAGAGTCCGGTCTGAGCGACGATCCGGCCGGACTTGACCGCCTCGGACAGTGCGGCGTAATCGGCGTCGTTCTGATCCGAGTACGCCTTGGAGAAGTCGAGAATCGCTCGATCGAAGGCGTTGCCGTTGCCGAGGTACGCCGCGATCGCGATGCGGTCGCCGCTGCGGGCGTGCGCTCGCGCCAGCGTCCAGCCGCACAGCCTGCCGTACGCGGCCATCCCCGACGGGACCATCTGCTCGACCTCCGCCGAGCCTTTCCAGTCCTTGAGCTGACGACCGTAGAAGTCCCGCGCGACCCCGTCCAGTCCCGCTTTGATGTGAATCCAGCCGAGGAAGATGTCGCTGGCCGCCTGCATCATGCGCTGTCCGACGACGACCCGCTGGCCATGGTTCTTGTACACGCTTCGGCCGACGTGCTCCTCGAGCACCGATTCCTCGGCCTCCTTCAGCTGCAGGAACAGCGGATCGCGGCCGTCCCGACCGAAGAACAGCGCGATCCATGCCCGCGTCCCGACGCTGCCGACGCCGACGACCTTCCGCGCGAAGTCCATCAGCTCGAACTCCTCGAGCAGCTTGCGCCGGTCATGGTCGAGAGACTGGCGATAAACGCGGATCAGCCCGTGCAGCCATTCGCGCGCCTGCTCCGCCTCGTCTCCGGGCAGGAGCACTCGAAGCGGCACGATCAACGGCGACTGATCGACGATCTCGGCCTTTCCGTTGACCCGCTGCGTGAGCTTCGAGAACGCGGACATGCTGTCACGCGTGTGCGCCTTCGCGAGCGACGCCTCGGCCCGTTTGACCTGAGCGGCCTTGACCTGGGACCGGAACTGCTCCAGGACCGACTCGATCTCCATATGCGCATACCAGACCTCGAGATTGCCCATCCCGGCGAAGGTGCGCATCGCCGTGCGGTACTCGTTGACGGTGTCGAGCACGATCTTGTCCTGGTCCTTGGCGCCAAATCCGTTGTCGCGCGCGGCGATGATCATGCTCGCCGCCAGGCGCTTGACGTCCCACTCCCAGGGTCCGGGCAGGGTCTCGTCGAAGTCGTTGATGTCGAACACGAGCCGCCGCTCGGGCGACGCGAACACGCCGAAGTTCGACAGGTGAGCGTCGCCGCAAGCTTGCACGGTCAGGCCGGAGCGAGGGGTCCCGGCGAGGTCGTGCGCCATGATCTTCGCGGCGCCGCGATAAAACGTGAACGGCGAGACGAGCATCCGGCCATACCGGATCGGCACGAGCTCGGGCACGCGCGTGCGCGCCTGGTCCTCGAGCAGAGTGACCGGATCAGGGCGATCGTGTGGCGCTTCGTATTCGGCGTGGCGAGATCGTGGAACCTCAGCGCGCGCGGCCTTGCCGCGCGCGATCCGCTCGTCGGCGGTGAGATGAACGACAGTCTTCGGTCTGGTTGTCCGCGCAGTTGTAGCCATGGTGTGAATCCTTTCAGAGCGCCGGCCCTGTCCATCATCCGATGCGGGTGAAATGCCGGGCCATCCTCCATTACGGGTGATGCCCGCGCCGGGGCCTGTGGCGATACTCGCCCGGGCCCGATGCCGGCGAGCGATTCATACGGACAGGAGCTGACATGGAGCCCGCAGCGGCCTCGGTACAACCTGCTGCACGTGCTCGTCTCCTGGTTGGTGGCGGGCGTGGCCGTGTTTGTGGCCGCAGCGATCGTTCCGCACGTCAGCGTCGGCAGCTTCGCGGACGCGCTGGCGGCCGCGGTGCTGATCGCGGCGCTGAACGCGGTGCTGCCACCGGTGGTCGCCGCGCTCCGGCTGCCGTTCACGCTCGCGCTCGGGTTCGTGATCGTGCTGGTCCTCGACGCGTTGATGCTGCTGCTCGCGTCGCACATCACGACGAGGACGATCAGGGTCGACTCGTTCGGGTGGGCGTTGCTCGCGTCGGTGGTGATCGCGGCGACGATGCTCGTGCTCGAAGTGATCTTCGGCGCGAACGACGACGACACATACTCGTTGAGGGTGATCAGGCGGATCGCGCGCCGGCAGGGCGGAACGGTCCGAACCGACACGCCGGGAATCCTGTTCCTGGAGATCGACGGCCTCGCCCGGCCCGTTCTACAGCGGGCGATTCGCGACGGCAACGCGCCGCAGATGGCGAGCTGGCTCGAGCGCGGCACGCACCGCCTCGACGAGTGGGAGCCCGACCTGAGCTCGCAGACGGGCGCGAGTCAGGCTGGGATCCTGCTCGGCTCCAACGAGGACATACCGGCGTTCCGCTGGGTCGAGAAGGCGACCGGGAAGGTGATGACGTGCTCCTCGCCCGATGACTGCGCCGAGATCGAACGGCGGCTCGCGAGCGGCAACGGCCTGCTCACTCACGACGGCGCGAGCCGCGGCAACCTGTTCTCGGGCGAGGCCGACGCGATGATCTTGACCGTCAGCCGGATGGGCGCGGAGAAGAAGGCAAACCCCGGCTACCGCGCGTTTCTCGCCAACGGCTTCAACGTCACGCGGCTGCTCGTCCTGTTCTTCTGGGAGGCGCTCCTCGAGAAGCTGTCGGCCGTTCGCCAGCGGCGACGCAAGGTCTGGCCGCGCGGCTACCGCGGCGGCCGGTATCCGTTCCTACGCGCCGCGCTGTGCGTCGGCGTGCGCGACCTGATCGTGTTCGGCGTGCTCACCGACATGATGCGGGGACGGCCCGCCGTGTACGCGACGTTCTCGAGCTACGACGAGGTCGCCCACCACTCGGGGCTCGAGCGTCCCGACACGCTCGAGGCGCTGCGCAAGCTCGACCAGCAGTTCGGAAGGATCGAGCGCGCCCGCCGGTTCGCGCCGCGCCCGTACGAGATCGTCGCGCTGTCGGACCACGGACAGACGCAGGGGGCGACGTTCAAGCAGCGCAACGGCTACGACCTGCACGAGTTCGTCGAGCGTTCGATCGCGACCGGGAAGGTCGCGCGCCTACAGACCGGCGACGAGAACGATGCCGCGGTCGGCCATGCGGTCGCCGAAGCCACCGGACGCATCGCCGGCGAGGGCGGCGGCGGGATCGGCGAGGACGACGTGATCGTGCTCGCGTCGGGCAATCTCGGGCTCATCTACCTCATGGACGAGCAGCGCCGCGTGTGCCTCGAGGACATCGATGAGCGCAATCCGCGGCTGCTCGAGAGCCTGCGCCGGCATCCGCACATCGGGTTCCTGCTCGTCCGCTCCCGCGAGCGCGGTGCCGTCGTGCTCGGCGCGCGCGGGACCCGGTATCTGGCCGACGACACCGTCGACGGGGAGGATCCGCTGGCGCCATTCGGACCGGGCGCCGCGGCTCACCTGCGGCGGACCGACGGCTTCGAGCACGTCGCCGACGTGATGGTCAACAGCTTCTACGACGCCGACGTCGAGCAGGGCTGCGCGTTCGAGGAGCTGATCTCGTTCCACGGCGGCCTCGGCGGACCGCAGACGCAGCCGTTCATCCTCCATCCGGTGGCGCTGGCGATGCCGGCGAATCCGGTGGTCGGCGCCCCCGCGGTCCACGACCTCCTGCTCGGCTGGCGCCGGTCGCTACAGGGCGAGCCGGGTGGGCGTGGGAGACCGCCCGAGCAACCTCCCACGCGTCCGGTGCGACGGCCTGTCAGCTGACGGGCGCCGGCGGCTGCAGCGCCTCTTGGAGCTTCTTGGTGTCCTCGTCGGACAGCGAGGTCCGGATCACGGTGCCCCCGTACTGCTGGAGCGCGGCGACAGCCTTGTCCTCCGTGACCTGCTCGATGATCAAGAACAGCGCCGACGTGCCTGGCTTCAAGTACTCGCGAACTTGCTCCTGGAACGCCTTGTCGATGCCTTGCTTGCCGAAGTGCCCGAACAGAGCGCCCATCCCGGCGCCCAGCGCAAGCCCGGCGAACGGGATGAAGAACAACAGGCCGAACAGGAAGCCCCAGAACCCGCCCCACCACGCCCCGCCACCGGCCGAGGCGCCGCCGTGCGACGTCTGCACGTGGTACTTGCCCTCGAGGTCACGCGAGATCGCGGCGACCTGCTCGGCCTGGATGATCAGCTCCGATTCCAGTTCTCTGACGGTCGCCCTGGCCTGCTCGGCGGTTCCCTGATCCGGGTAACCGATCGCAACAAGCGTTGCCATATAGGTGCATCTCCTTTCGGATGAGTGATCCTGCCCCGGCCGTGCGGTCGCGCGACCCCGGCCAGGCCAGACGCGACGTCCGCGCGCGAGCCAATCATCCGAGAACGCCGAACCCCCGTCATCACCCAAAAAGGATGAGCAACGGGGCGCGCTTGACCGGCCCCTCGCCGACCTCACCCGACCGGCGCGCGCGACCTCAGCGGACCCGCGACGGGTCGGCCGGCGCGCCGTGGATCATCAGGTTCGTCAGCACCGTGATCGTCCGCCACGGCTTGTCAGGCTCGAGCGCGGACGGGGAAGCACCCGGGTGGTGGGGCGCGATCCTGACGCGCAGCGCGCCCGGCCTAATGCGGAACCGCAATGGTGCATCCAGGCGCATCGCCTCGCCGTCGATCCCCGCCGCCACCGATGATTCGGACGCGATCTCGAACGTTGGAGTTATCCATTGCTCCATGCCGAGCTTCGCCCTGGCTCCGCCCCCGGCGCTGGACTCGCTGGGAGCGAGCACCGTCACTCCGAGGACCGCCCGGTCGAGCCGCGGACGCGTTCCCGACCCGAGGACCCGGCCGAGCCGATACGCGTTGTTCGAGACGAGGATCGCCACTGCAGACTGTTCGCCGGCGGGGCTGTCCCAGTGCAGATCGGGCGGCCTGGCGTCGGGCCCGATCGTGTCGGGAACCGTCTCCAGCAGCGTATGCAGCTTCGCGTCACGGTATCCGGGCTGCTGGACCGCTTCCGCATACAGCCCGAGCGAGACGTTGTTGACGAACACCTGCCCGTTGACCTCGGCCAGATCGACGCGCCGCTCGCCGCCGTTCACGAACGCGTCGAGCGCTCCGACGACGTCGTTCCGATCGACCCCGAGGTCGAGCGCGAAATGGTTGCGCGTGCCCGCGGGAATGCACGCGTAGGGGAGGTCGAGCTCCGCGGCGATCATCGCGACGATCGCCTGCGAACCGTCTCCGCCGGCCATCGCCAGCGCGTCGGCGCCGTCGTTCACCGCGGCGCGCACCAGTTGCTCGAGGTCCTCCCCTCGCTTGAGCTCGATCGGCTCGATGCCGCGCCGGCGAGCCTCGTCGGCCAGGTGGAAGCGCTCGGCCTTGCCGCCGCCCGACTTCGGGTTGTAGAACAGCACGGGCCGGCTCGGCCGCTCGGCGCGCGGCAGATGCGCGTGGGCCTTGAACGCCTCACGGGTCGCCGCAAGGGCGACGAGAATCGCCGCCACGACGAGCGCGTCCTCGAGCACCCGCGCCTCGACGACGACGAGCACGATCGCGCCGGCGACGAACAGGGCCGCGGCTAGCAGGCCGGCGATGCGTGCCGCACCGCGCCGGCAGATCCCGAGCCAGGCGCAGCATCCCGCAAGGAGCAGGCAGGCCAGCACCGCGAGGCCGCTTGGAAAGTGGGCGATCGCGGTGTCGACGGCGAGCACGACCGCCGCCAGGACGAGCACGAGCGCGACCGCGGACCACATCCTCCGGACGGTCATTTCGACCCTCCATCCCGAGCGTGGTGCCCATGTCGCTCAGCGCGGTCACCGCGCGGATGCTGCTGCCTGGCGGCGGCGCGTTCATCACCTGATCGGGGTGAGGCGCATGGGCGCCGGGGGTGAGGCACCGGGAGCCGGTACGGGTGCCGACCTGCCCGCGCACAGGCAAGAGCACACCATTGCCGGCCGCGGGCACCGGTGGGATCTTGCGTTCATAAGAGACGGGCGGTGCGTGACCCGTCAGGGCAACAACCGGAGGCTGCCATGTCTGTCCAGTCAACACCCGAGACGAGAGCCTCGGCCGGGTACCGGGACTACGCGGACGACGACCGCGGTTACGGCTGGGTCTCGTTCTCGGGCGTGCTGTTGCTGATGCTCGGAACCTTGAATGTGATCGAGGGCATCGCGGCGATCGGCAACGCGCACTTCTTTGCCACCAACACCCACTACATCGCCGGCGACCTCAAGACCTGGGGTTGGATCGTGCTCTGCATCGGCGTGCTCCAGCTTGCCGTCGGCCTCGGCGTTTTCGTCAAGAACCAATTCGCGCGCTGGGCCGGCGTGGTCGTGCTCGCGGCGAACGCGATCGCCCAGATGCTGATGATTCCCGCGTACCCGTTCTGGTCCCTGGCCCTGTTCACGCTGGACATCCTGGCGATCTACGGGCTGGTCGCGTACGGACGTCGGCTGGAGGTCTGACCTCGGTCGATCAGAAAGCTGGCGGCTCGAAAAGCCGTCCGCGGCAGGTCGCACAATCGCGGTCTGATGGCGACGCCGTCACCGTCGACGAACCTGAGCGACCACGATCAGGCCCGGGCGCTGCGTCTGCTGACGCTCGAGTTCGGCAGGCGCGAGGATTTCGACGACCCGCGCCTTGCCTACCGGCGGCTGTTCTCGGAGGTGCTGGGGACGTTCCTGCTTCTTCTGGCGGCCGCCGGAGGGGGCATTCTCCACGCGAAGGGACAGATCAGCCTTGCCGCGGCGGTCGTCGCGCCGGGCCTCACCGTGATGGCGATCATTCTGTTCATGGGCGCGGTGTCGGGCGCGCACCTGAACCCGGTGGTGTCGGTCGCGTTCGCCTTGCGCCGCGATTTTCCGGCGCGCCGCCTGCTCGGATACATCGTCGCCCAGCTGCTCGGCGCGGCGCTCGCGTGCCTGTTCCTGCTCGCGGTGTTCGGCAACGTCGAGCACCTCGGCGCGACCCTACCCGGTCCCGGCTACGACAACTGGCAGGCGCTGCTGATGGAGATCGCGCTGACCGGTGGGCTCGTCAGCGTGATCCTCGGCACTGCGTCGGCGGCCCAGAACGTCGGCACGATCGGGGCGCTCGGCGTCGGCGGGTACGTCGCGCTCGCGGGCCTGTGGGCGGCTCCGGTCAGCGGCACGTCGATGAATCCCGCGCGGTCGTTCGGCCCGGCGCTGGTCGGCGGCGACTGGAGCAGCTACTGGGTCTACGTGCTCGGTCCGCTCGTCGGCGCCCTGATCGCCGTCGGCTTCGCGGTGATCCTGCGCGGCCCGGGCGGCGACCCGCTCTCGCGAGCCGCCGGATCCGGAAAGCTCGAGTAGCAGGCGCCACCGCGTGGTTTGTCATCCCGACCGGATGACGCCGGAGCGACTGAGGCCCGCGAGGCTACGCGCGTGGACCCGCTGACCCTGGTTCTGCTCGCGCTGGCGGCTTGCGTCTATCCGACCCTGCTCGCCGGCGTGATTCTGATCATTGCCCAGCCTCGGCCAGTGCGGATGCTGCTCGGCTTTCTCATCGGCGGACTCACGATCAGCATGATCGCCGGGATCGGGATCGTCCGCGCGATTGAGTCATCGGGCGCGGTCGGCAGGTCCAATCACACGACCAAGCCGGTCGTGTCGATCGTGCTCGGATCGCTGTCGCTGCTCGTCGCCTGGGGGATCGCGACCGGCGCCATCAATCGGGGCCTGCGCAAGCACCGGCGATCCAAGCCGGAGCCGGCCACTCCGCACAAGCCATCGATGGCGGACCGCGCTCTGTCGCGCGGATCGCTCACGATGGCGTTCGTCGCCGGACTCGTGCTCAACCTCCCCGGAGTCTGGTACCTGGATGCCCTCACCGAGATCGCCAAGGCGAAGCCATCGACGGCGTCGGCGCTGGTCCAAATCCTGGTGTTCAACGTGATCATGTTCGCGCTGGTCGAGGTCCCGATCGTCGCCTACGCGGTCAACCCGCAGGGCGCCGCCCGCCTCGTGGAGCGCGCCTCGAAGTGGGGACACGACCACTCGAGGGAGGTCGCGATAGGGCTGGCCACCGTGGTGGGGGTGTGGCTGATCGTCAAGGGGATCATCGAGCTGTGAGCGGCTATGTCGATCTGCCGGAGGGCTGGACGCGCGTATCCGCCTCGGGACCAGGCCCGTTCGTGACCAGCGAGGTGCTCCGCGCGCCCGACGGCACCGAGCACCGCTGGGAGTCGCGTCGGCACCGCAAGCGATCGCTCGCGCGGCAACGGGGCGCCGGCGAGACGGCGTCGGCCGCGGACCACGCGGACCAGGCGGTTTGGTGGCGACCGCATCGGCGCAACTGGTGGATGGCGGCGCTGTTCGTCATCGGGGCGCTATGTTTCACGGTCGGCGGGATCGCCTCCCAGTGGGCCGCGACGCCGCGGCCGTGGATCGGCGTGGATTTCTTCGTCGGCTCGCTGTTCTTCACCTCGGCCGCCTACCTTCAGTTCTCCGAAGCCGTCAACGTCGAGCGCGGGCTCGGCCCTCGCAGGCACCGCGTCCGGTGGCGGCCGGCGTCGTGGGAGCCCAAGCGGATCGACTGGTTGGCGACGCTCGTGCAGCTGATCGGAACGGTCCTGTTCAACATCAGCACATTCGCCGCGCTGAACCACAACCTGACGACGCATCAGAGCAATGCGCGCGTGTGGGCGCCGGACGCGTTCGGCTCGATCGCGTTCCTGATCTCGAGCGAGCTGGCGTTCGCGGAGGTGTGTCATCGCTGGGTCTGTTTCCGCAACCGGACGCTCGCGTGGAAGATCGTCGCGCTGAACATGCTCGGGTCGATCGCCTTCGGCGCATCCGCGATCGCTTCGTTGCTCGAGCCGGCGTCGGGCGAACCCGTAAGCGCGCGGATCGCCAACGCCGGCACCTCGGTTGGCGGACTCTGCTTCCTGATCGGCGCGCTGCTGCTGATGCCCGAAGCGGCGGCCGAAGAGCGCGCCGCACAGGCCGACCCGGACGACGGCCGGGCCAAGAACGCCTTAAGCCAGACGCGGTAGCGGCCGATTTTGTGAGAGATCAACTGGGTAGGCTCGAAACGACATGGGTGACGAAGGACTTCTCGAGGATTACGCGCTGGCGATGTGGCGGCCGGTTAGACGGACGCGGCCTCGCCTCGTGCTCCTCGCCGCCCTGTTCACGGCGCTGATCAGCGCCGCGGTGTGCGTCGGCGCGATCCTCGCCCCGGCCCCCGGCGCCGCGATTCCTCTGGTCGTCGCGATCTGCATTGGATGCCCGATGTTCGCCGGCTGGGAGGTCCCGAACGCGCTCGCCGCGCTCCGGTCCGATCGGGCCGGCAAGGCGCTCCGCAAGCTCCGCCGGAGCCTCGCCGAGCTGCCCGAGACGGAGCACCCGCTGGGCTTCTGACTCCGCGCTGCGGCCCGATCCCTCCGCCTCCGCGGCCAGATCGCCCATCACCTGATCCGGATGATGCGCGGGTTCGCAGCGCGCCCGAACCTTGGCTCGTTATGTCCGCCGAGAACGACGCCGCATGCCCGCCCTCGCGCTCGCCGTCATCGCGATCGCGCTGCCCGACTCGCTGAATCCGTCGCTGATCGTCGCGGCCGTGTACCTCGCGCTCGGCGCTCGCCCGGTCCGGCGGACGGTCCTGTTCACGGTCGCGACGTTCACGGTGACGCTCGCCGGCGGCCTCGCGATCGCGCTCGGTCTGGGCGATCTGGTCCTGTCGCTGCTGCCCAAGCTGTCGCACACCGTCAAATGGGACGTGGCGATCGCCGTCGGGGTGATCGTGATGTGCGGTGGCGTCGTGATCTGGTGGCGCCGGGAGGCGCTTGCCGCCGACCCGGAAACCACGCGCAAGGAGCCGAGCGCACACGGCTCCGCGCTGTTGATGGGCGCCGGCATCGCCGGCGTCGAACTCCTCACGGCTTTCCCGTACTTCGCAGCAATCGCAGTCATGCTGGGCTCGTCGGTGGCGGCTCCAGCCAAGGTATTCCTGCTCGTCCTCTACAACGTGATCTACGTCGTTCCGCTGATCGCGATCGTGGTCGTCCGCGCGACCATGGGTGAGAAGGGCGCGGAGCTGCTCTTGCCGGTGAGCGACTGGATCCAGACGCGCTGGCCGATCGTGGTGGCGCCGGTCGCCGGCGTGGCCGGTGCCGCCCTCACGGCCTACGGGATCCTGCAGTTAGCGTGACGGCGGAGGCGGGTCGCGATAGGTCGGGTCATCCCACCCATCGCCAGGCCCGCTACGCGGACGCTGACCTGGTGACGCCTGAGACCTCGAGGCCGCCGCCTTCTCGCCGCTGCCGCGCCCGAGCTGGTAGACCGCCACGGCGACGCCCACCGCGCCCAGCCCGATCAGGACCCATACCCACCAGGCCACGGAGCTGCTCGAGCTGCTCGTGGTGGGCGTGGTGGTCCCGCTGACCACGCTGGTCGTGTTGTTCTTGATCGTCGTCGTCGGCCCGGTGACCGTCGTCGTCGAGGTCTCGGTCGTGGTCTTCGGCGGGGCGGTGACGGTGGTCGACTCCGTCGTGGTGACGGTCGTCGTCGTCGTGGAATCGGTCGTGGTCTGCGCCATGGCAGGGACCGCCCAGGCGACGAGCATCCCGGCAACAAGCGCGACCGTCATCGCAATCCCGAGCTTACGAGCGGGCTTCACCACTGTCAGCCTCGCATCCCACCGAGCCGGAGGCAACACGGCAAACATGCTTCACGCCGGGAAGCGTGCACCACCTTTTCGGGCGATGGCCTGGACCTGGGTCGCCGTCCCTGCGAGAGTTGTAATAGACATCCATGACCACCGAGACCGCCGAGACTCGATCGGGTTGGCCGGCCCTGTTCCGCGACGCGTTCAACCAGTCGCGGAACGCGATGGTGCTGCTCGACGACGAACGCCGACACGTAGAGGTCAACGGCGCCTACGTGCAACTGCTGGGGTACCGGCCGAGCGAGCTGATCGGACGGCCGGTCTACGAACTGCGTGCCGATAACGTCGGCCATATCGGAGAAGCAATGGCGCACGGCGCTGCTCCAGAAGCAGTTCACAGGCACGGTCGAGCTTGTACGCGCCGACGGCGGGCACGTGACCGCGGAGTACGCGGGTCACCCGGAGGTCGTCACCGGACGCCAGCTCATCCTGTTCGTCGCGCTCAGAGCCTCTCGCGGCGGGCGGATGCGCGACGAACGGCGAACCCGAGACGCCGCGCGCCGAGCTGTCGCCGCGCGAGCTCGACGTCGTGAGGCTGCTCGCGCTCGGGTTCAGCGGGCCCGAGGTCGCCGACGAGCTGCGAATCGCGCACAACACGGTGCGCACCCACACTCGCAACGCGATGACGAAGGTAAGTGCGCGATCGCGCGCACAGCTCGTGGCGAAGACGCTCGCCGAGTGCATGTACTGGGCGGAAGAGTTCTAGCGGGCCGCGTCTCATCCCATTCGGAGGATGCCACGATCGCGCAGCGGCGGGACGATCCGGGCAGCAGTCGACTCCGGGAAGAGAACGACATCGTGAGCGAACCACGGGAGCTACTACGCCGTCTAGCGGCACACGATGAGCGCTCGCTCCGTAGCGCGATGGCTCCCACGCCGGAGTTTGAGCGCGACTACGAGCTGAACCGGCCCGCGCTCGACCGCCGCACCCGCGTGCTCGTGCGCCTCGCCGCGCTGATCGTGGTCGGCGCCTGCACCGAGTCGCTCCGCTGGGCGGTCGAGCTCGCCTTGACCAGCGGCGCCGACGATGACGCGCTGGCGGCGGTGCTGATCGCGACGGGCTCGGTGGCCGGCTCCGCGCAGCTCGTCGAGAGCGCGCGGCGGCTGGAGCTCGCGCTCGGCTTCGAGCCGGGATCCGGCGCGGCGATCGATCCCTACTGACCGAGGAGACCGGCGTCCGTGGCGCGCAGCACGGCCTCAGAGCGGGAGGCGGCTCCAAGCTTGCGGTAAACGGCGTGCGCCTGAGTCTTGACGGTGTTCGCCGAGACGCCGAGTTGCGCGGCAATCTCGCGGAACGATCGATGGCTCGGCAGGAACCGGAGGATCCTCAGCTCGGCGATCGTAAGCGAAGAGGGGCCGGCCAGGCTGGTCTCGGCGAGCGCGTCCATGTACGACCAAGCCCCGTCGAACCAGTGCTCGAAGATCACCGCCCCCGACGTCCGGCGGGCGAGCCGCGAAGCCTCCGCCAGCAACGTGCGCGCGCCCACCACGTCGGCCAGCCACAGCGAGGCGTGCGCGAGCAGGATCCTCGCCTCTGCCCCGTACCACGGGACGAAGTCGCCAAGCAAGGTGAGAAGCTCGATCCCGCTGCGGAGATCGTGCTTGGCCTCGTCGGCGCGCCCGTGGTGAGCGCGGGTCGCGGCCGACGCCGCGAACGCCAGCGCGCACATCGGATACCCGGCGAGTCCACGCTCCTCGATCAGCCTCCCGGCCCGATCGGTCAGCTCGGCCGCCGTGTCCCAGTCCTGCTGCTCGATCGCGATCATCGCCGCCTGCGCCAGGCACAGCGACGTGACGGTCGGGGCAGTTGCCTCGCCGAGATCCGCGCCTTCCTCGAGCGCCCGCGCGGCCGCGGCGCGGTCGCCGGTCAGATGGAGCGAGGTGCCGCGCAGGAACAGGCAGATCGAACGCCATTGGCTGTCCGCGGGCTCACTCTCGCAGGCGCGCCCGGCCACGTCTCCCATCCCGCCGACGTCATGACGACCCAACGTCGCCTCGATCACGGCGAGCCCCGCGGTCAGAGAGCACGCGCCGTCGGTCTGGCTCCGGTCGACGGACGCTCCCGCCGCAGCGGCGAGATGGCGAGCTTCGGCCGCGTTCCCGGCGGCCAGGAAGCTGTGTGCGCTCGCGAGCGCGAGCGGCGGGTAGCCGGCGAGCTCCTCGCGGCTGAAGGCGGCCAGCCATTCTTGAACGAGCTCGTTCCGTCCCTGGGCGACGTAGCCCACGATCCCGGGCGACAGCAGATCTCCCGCGCGCACCGGGTCGTGCGCGTACACGGCATGAGCGATCGCGTGGTCCAGATCTCCGTGCTCCTCAAACCATGCGCTCGCGCGATCATGGAGTGAACGAATGTCCTCGGGGCTGGTGCGCCGCAGTTCCGCACCGAGCGTGTCGCGAAACAGCCCGTGCCATCGAAAACGTTCGTGAGCGCCGTCAAGCGGGCGCAGGAGCGAGCTGGCCTTTGCCAAGCCGCTCAGCATCAGCGCGGACCCGCGCCGCTCAAGCACGGCGTCGCACACCGGCCCCGAGAGCTCGTCGAGCACCGACGTCCGGACGACGAACTCGGTCATCTCAGCCGGCAGCCCGGACAGAATCTCGTCGCGGAAGTACTCGGCCAGACGATGATCATCGCCGCGCAGACAGCCGATTGCGGCGCCCACGTCGGGCTCGGCGCGCAGCGACAGCGCGGCCAGATACAGCCCAGCCGGCCACCCCTCGGTTCTCGTCACCAGCGCCTGCACCTCGGCGAACTCGAGATCGAGCCCGGCGTGTCGCAGCAGGACCGAAGCTTCCGCGGGCATCATCGCGAGGTCTTGGACGCGAACCTCGATCAACGCCCGGCGCGCGCGCAGACGACCGAGCGGCAGCGGCGGCTCGGTCCGCGAGCTGACCGCGACCATCGACCCGGAGGGGATCTTCTCGAGTAACCGTTCGAGCGCGTAGCGCACGACCTCGGCCGAGGCCCGGTGTGCGTCGTCCAGGACCAGCACCACGCCCTGACCCGCATCGGACCCGGCGAGGAGCGCCTGGACATGCCCTTCGAGGTCGTCGTCCTCGAGCGCGTCCTGGGTCAGCCACACGAACTCGCGTTCATCGTGCTCGGACCACTCGGACAGCAGGCTCGATTTGCCGTATCCCGGCGGGGCGACGATCACCGCCAGCGACGCGTCGCGAGCTGTGGAGAGACGCCGGACGAGCGTCGCCCGCCGGACGAGCCCGTTCCGGGTGATCCGGGCGCCCGCGGGCTTCTGCGACGGCCGGCGTGGAAGCGCTCGGGCTGGTGCGGTTGCTGGAGTCATCGTGCGGGGCAGGCCGGGCAGCACGGGCTGCTGCGCCCGAGAACTAACCTCTCCGAGCCGCCGGTCCGGAGCAAGGAGGCCCACCCCCGTGTTCGAGGAGGCGCGCACCACGGTCTGGACTCACGTACGCAGGCCCGTGACGCGCCCGGGTCGGGTGGGCGCATCACCCGGATCGGACGATGTCCGGACGGCGATCGTGACTACCGTCGCCAACGTGGATGAAACGGAACGCCTCCTCCGCCGGTTGGCGCTCAACGATGAGGAGTCGGTTGGGATGGTTCTCGCGAGCGGATCGGAGACCGCCGGCGCGGCGGTGCTGCGACCGAAGGTCGATGTGCTCGTCCAACTGGGCGCGCTGCTGGCCCTCGGTGCCTCCACGAGCTCGCTTCGGGCGACCGTCGATCGCGCGGTCGAGGCGGGCGCGACCGAAGCCGAGATCGTCGGGGTGCTAATCGCCGTGGCACCGACGGTCGGACTCGCGCGGGTCGTCTCGACGGCGCCCCGGTTGGCGGTGGCGATCGGTTACGACCTAGAGGCCGACGAGTGATGGACACCGGGCTCGGCGGCCGATCACACAAGCGACGATAGGAAGGCGTCCATGTCCCACGTCACACATCAGACGATCAAGCTGAGCAAGGGAAGGCACAACTCCCCCCAGGAGGGAGCGTGCGTGATGGAGCTCGCCTCCATGCTGGCGGGTGAGCCGTTCAGCGACCACCCGGCATCGGTGTGTCCGGTGATCGGCTCGTGCCTGAGGGCGTATAACGACTGGATCGACGACCGCCGACCGTCAGGACCTGTATGCGTATGCCTCGAAGGTCGTCGGCACGCGGTCCTCGCAGGAGGTCCAGCGAGCCCGCGCCGCGCGCGTGACCGCGTGGGTCGGTGAGGTCGCTCGCCGTCGCCGCCTCACTAGGTTCATTCTCGTCCGCGGCATGTTCGCGCTGATGCTGTGGCCACAGCCGGACGATCTCGGCAGCCGGATGATCCAGGCCGTCGCCCGGCGCCGGCGCGGCTCCCACCTCGAGGTCCTCGGGCTGATCGACGAGCTCGTCGAGATCGGCGCTCAGCCGCGCCCGGTCGGCACGACGCCTGCGGTTACGTCAGCGATCACGGCTCCGATGAGGGCGCCGGCGAGCACGTCGGCGGGGTAATGGACGCCGGTGTGGACGCGCGAATAGGCGACCAGCGCCGCCAGCGCGTGCAGGGGTGCTCCGGCTAACGGGAGCACGCTCCCGACGCCGCTGGCGAAGGCGACGGCAGCCGCGGTATGCCCGGATGGGAACGAGCGCGACGTCGGCATCCGCACGTGGCGCGCGGCCGGGACTTCCTGGGCGTCCCGGTTCGGGCGCGGACGGCGCCCAAGCGGCTTGACGACGAGGTTGACGAACGCGGACGTCGCGGCCACCGACGCGAGCCCGGTCGCTGCCGCCCGCCGTCCCCGGGGCCCGCCCCTCAGCGCCAGCAGCGCCCCGGCCGCGATCGACAATCGTGAGTAGTTCGCCGCGTTGGTCACCCGCCGCATCGTTGCGTCCAGTTGCGGAGTCGGGGTGCCGGCGATCGCGTCGTACACCGAAACGTCGAGTCGCTCGGCCTCTTCGAGCCAGGTCACCCCGCAAGTATCCGGTGCGCGCGCCCGGGCCGCATCGCCCAGATCGGATGAGGTCAGCTGGCCTCGGCGGCGCCGGAACGGTGGCGCCGGCGGCTCTACAGCGTGGTGCGCTCGCCGGGAACGAGCACGCGCACCTCGACGCCGGGCGCGTACCGCTTGGTCAGCTCCGCGAACTCGCGCGCCGGCCGCGCCGGATCGACCGCCCGCCGCGCCGGACGGGGCAGCGCGAACGTGCCCCAGTGGATCGGGATCGCGACCGCGGGCGCGATCAGCGCGGCCGCCTCGGCGGCGCTCTGCGGGTCCAGATGCCCGGCGCCCACGCTCGCGCCCCAGCCCCACACCGGGAGCAGCGCGACGTCGATCGTGCCTCGGAGCTCCGCCATCCCGGCGAACAGGTCGGTGTCGCCCGCGAAGTACACAGCGCTCGACCCCCGGATCACGTAGCCGACCGGCGGCGCCGCGGGCCCGAACGGGCGCCGGCGGGGGTCGTGCACCGCTGTGGTGGCGGCGATTCGCAGGCCGGCGACCCCGATCTCGCCGCCCGGACATAGCTCGCGCACGTCGCGCAAGCCTCTCCCCGTGAGCCATTCACGCGCCGGAGCCGGGGCGATCACCGGGCCCGAACGCCCCAGCGCCCGCAACGTCGGGAGGTCGGTGTGGTCGGCGTGGAGGTGCGACAGCAGGACGCAGTCGACCGGTCCCAGAAACTCGACAGCGGGGACGATCCGCACCAGCGGCCCGATCCGGTCCCGGAGCACGGGGTCGGTGATCATCCGTACGCCGTCGATCTCGACGAGCACGGTGGCGTGCCCCAGCCAGGTGATCGCAAGGCCGGTCGCCGTCACGTCTGGTTCGGGCGCGTGCCACGCCGGAGAGCTCATCGCGCGGCATCGCACCGAATTCGCGGGCCTTCGTCATCGTACGATCGGGGTGACGCGGGCCGCGCGGCTTAACTGTGGTGCACGCTTCCGTGCCCGGGGAGGCGAGCGCCCTTGTGAAGACGCTATTTCCTGAGCACGATAGGCTCGACAGGGGGCGCCGCGGAGGATTCGATGAGTGTGAGCGCGCAGCGACAAAGTCGGCGGGCAACCGACGAGTCAACGGAACCGATCCACGTCGTCGTGGCCGAGGACTCGTACGTGATTCGCGAGTTCCTGACCGCGACGCTGAGCGCGGCGGCAGAGGTGGAGCTCGTCGCCGTCTGCACGAACGGAAAGGAGCTTCAGACCGCGATCGACACCTGGGATCCCGATGTTGTCCTTACCGACATCCGGATGCCGCCGTCGGGCGCCGATGAGGGCGTTCGCATCGCCGCGTCGCTACGCGAGACGCGCCCCGACGTCGGCGTCGTCGTGCTCAGCCAATACGCCGAGCCCGCGTATGCGATCCGCCTGCTCGAACATGGCACCGGGGGCCGCGCCTACCTGCTCAAGGAGCGGATACGCAACAAGGAGCAGTTGCTCGATGCGATCAAGGCGGTCGCGCGCGGCGGATCGGTGATCGATCCGATCATCGTCGACGTCCTGATCGAGGCTCGCTCGCGAGCTGCGAAGTCACAGCTTTCCCAGCTGACCTCACGCGAGCGCGAGTTGCTCGCCGAGATCGCCGCGGGCAAGAGCAACAGTGCGATCGCGGAGTCATTGGTGCTCACCAAGCGAGCGGTCGAGAAGCACGTGAACTCGATCTTCTCGAAGCTCAACCTGCCCGAGACGCAGGATGTCAGCCGCCGCGTCAAGGCCACGCTCATCTTCCTCTCCGAAGAGGGATTCGACGGGCCCTGATCGCGGCGACGCCGAGTCGCGGCCAGCTAGCTCCGGGTGTCCGCACCCCCGCTGCCCAGGTGATGTCCGCACGTCAATTTCGCGACCCCGCGAAACCGGGTAAGGAAGCGCTAAGTTTGCCGCACCTCCGCGGAGGATTTCAGTCAGGCAACTCGGGTGCGCCGTGAGGCAATTGTCTGTCCAGCCCTCGGATGGGGGGGCGCAACGCAGGGACTTGATTCGGGTCGTGATCGGCGAGGACACGTTCCTGATGCGCGAGGCGCTGGAGCGGATCGTGTCCGGCTTCGAGTACGTCGAGGCGGTCGCTTTCTGCGGCGATCGGCCCTCTTTGACCGCGGCGATCGAGCGCGAACGACCCGACGCGGTGCTCACCGACATCAGGATGCCGCCGACGGGAACCGACGAGGGGATTCAGGTCGCGCGAGAGCTCCGGGTCAGCCATCCCAATATCGGCGTCGTCATTCTCAGCCAGTTCGCCGACCCGAGCTACGTGCTCGACTTCCTGGACACCGGCAGCGCGCGCCGGGCGTACCTGCTCAAGGAACGCGTCGGCGATCCGCAGCAACTCGTGGGCGCCATCGAGGCGGTGGTGTCGGGCGGATCCGTGATCGATCCCAAGGTGGTGGAGGTGCTCGTCCGGGCCCGCAGCGCCGGCGCGCACTCGCCGCTGTCGTCGCTCACGCGGCGCGAGCACGATGTGCTCGCCGAGGTCGCTCAGGGCAAGAGCAACGCCGCCATCGCGGAGTCGCTCGTGCTCACCAAACGCGCCGTCGAGAAGCACATCAACGCGATCTTCACCAAGCTCGATCTCGAGAGCCCGGACGACGTCAGTCGCCGCGTGAAGGCCGCTTTGCTGTTCCTGGCCAGCGGCAAGAGCCCGACTTCCGGGTAGGAAGGGACGTCAGCGGGTCGGGCCGAGCGGGATCTCGGCCCTGATGCGGGTACCGGCGCCCGGCTCGCTGTCGAGCTGGAACGTCCCACCGGTGGCCTCGACGCGGTCGCGGAGGCCCTGGAGCCCGCGGTCGTTGCGCTCGAACGCCCCGCCCGCGCCGTCGTCCCACACCTCGACAGTGAGCCTCGCTGCGCCCAGATGCGCACGGACGCGGATCGTCGACGCGTGCGCGTGCCGCTCCGCGTTCGTGACAGCCTCTCGAATCAGGTAGAAGGCGGTCGCCTCGGTCGTGTCGTCGAGCCGCGCGCGAGGCAGTTCAACCAGCTCGATCGGGGTCACGGACTTGGCGGCGATGTCCTCGACCGCGCTCGCCAGGCCAAACTGCCGGAGCGCCGCCGGCTGAATCCCCTGGACCAATTCGCGTAGCTCGTCGATCGCAACCAGCAATTCGGCATGCGCGGTCTCGATCGATGACGCGGCCTCCTCAGGCGCCTCGTGCGCGGCATGGGCGGCGAGCCCGAGCCGAGCGGCGAGCGCGACAAGACGCCCCTGAGCGCCGTCATGAAGGTTTCGCTCGAGCCGGCGGCGCTCGTCATCGGCGGCGAGAACGATCCTGGTCCGCGACGCGCGAACGCTCCTGGCGAGTTGCTCCCGCTCGGAGGCCAGCGCCGCCACCGAAAGCGTGGCGAGCGCCGCGACCGCGAGGTAGATCTGGGTTGCCGGGATGTTGTCCATCCCGTTGACCGTGAACGGACCGGCAAAATCGGTTGCACCCCAGATCGTGAACGCAGCGCTGATCGCGATCGCCAGCGTCGCCCCGCGCGGGCCGAACCGGAACGCGGCCCAGATCAGTACGGGGAAGGCCAGGTATGTCGAAGGCCCGCCGACCTTTGCGGCCACCGTGCTGAGCCCGATCAGCGTCACCAGCAGCAGCGCCGCCTCGACGACGTGGCCGCGCAGCCAGGTGTGCGGAGTCGGCGTGCTGAACGCGAGGGCGAGCGGCAGGACGATCGCGGCGCCGCAGAAGTCGCCGAGCCACCACGTGCGTGACACCCGTAGGATCGAGCCGGCGGGGATCGTGTGAAATAGGGCGAGCGAAAGAGGCCCGATGATCGCGCTGATGGCGGTCGCGGCGGTCAGGGCCGCGAACACTCCGGCCACGCCGGACGCGGTGTCGAGCGGCGCCCGTCGCGATATGAACCGGTGCAGGAGCAGCGCGCCGATCACGACCTCGAGCAGGTTGCCGAAGCTCTGGCCGATCGCCGCGCCGACGGGCAGCCTCGCATAGTTGTTGACGAGCAGATCCCCGATGACCACGGCCGGCCAGAGGCGCAACCCGAGCAGGTACAGCCCCGCGATGCCGACCCCGACCGGAAGCCACACGATCGAAGCCACAGCGCCGGTGAACCTGAACGCGTACCCAAGGTGCGCCGCGGCGTAATAGGCGGCAATGAGGAACGCGGCCTGAGCGACGTAGGAACGCCGGAAATCCCAATGCTGCATGGACAGCAGCGCGCGCCCCAGTACTCGGTCAGGTGCGGTCCTTACGGAATGCCCCATCAACGCGACTCCCGCCATGGCCTGATCTCGGTTTCAGACATGGCTCCGGGCTTCGGTTGCAGATCGCAGGAGCCCAAATTTTCGCGAGCCACAGCAGACGAAATCAACTGTTCGCTATGTGAACGCTAACGCGGGCGCGGTCTTGCGGGGCGTCCGCGGCGCGGGCGTCAGCGCGCGACTTGCGGGCTCAGCGCGTTCGCCAGGGCGTCGAGCATCGGGTCCTGGGCGGCCCGCTCGACCGTGACCATAAGCCGCCGCCCGGTGCGGCTCGTAGTCGATGCCGAGGAACGGACAGCATCCCCGCTCGACCTCGAGCGCCACCTCGAGACGGTCACGCGGAAGGTCCGGAGCGAACCGCACCACGAGCCGGCGAGGCCGTCGCTCGACGGCCTCTACGTGCCCGCTGATCTGCCTATAGCGCCCGAGCTGGTCGCCCAGGCCGGCCTTGTCGAGCCGGCACGACGGTGCCGCGGTCTTGCGTTCCATTCCTCACGATTGTCTCGAAGAACATCAATCGATCTCCGATGAGGATTCGATCATCTGTGGACTTTGGCGTCTTGCCGGGGGTCGAACATTCGTCCAGAACCGGATCGGCGAGCTCTAGGTGTGGGTAACGAAACCCGCGGAGAGGTTGGCAATGCAGGTCCACACTCGAACTGAGGGAGGGTGCACCGGCCACGGCCCGGGCCAGGGCCGTGAGCCCAGAGAGGCTCGTGCGAGCCCAGGCGAACGAGCGCGCGACGTCACGGCGGACGTCGCGCCGCTCGTCGACGCGCGCTCGAGGTGACCGGCGAGGTGGGCGCCGGATGAGCCTGCTCCTATACGCCGTCGGGGAAGCCGACGCCGGCGTGGTGGTCGGCACGGGGCTCGGCGATCGGCCTCTCCGGGGCATCGCCGACGGCCCGTTGATGGCGATCGTCACCGATCATGAGGATCCCGCTGCGATCGCCGCCGTCGGGGCGGTGGCGGAGTACGAGCGGACGGTACGGAGCCTGATGGATACCCGGGCGATCCTCCCGGCCCCGTTCGGCCGCGTCCTGACCGACGATGAGGCGGTCCGCGCGATGTTGCGCCGGCGCCGGCGCGATCTTCTGTCGAAGCTCGAGGGAGTCCGCGGAGCCGTCGAGTTTGGTCTGCACGCACGCTGGCTCGACGGCTCCGATGCCGCCCTCGACCCGCGCTCGGAGTCGGACGTGGCGTACTTGCGCGATCGCCTCGAGACGCGCCAGAGCGCACGGCGGCTGGCCAGCCAACTCGACCCGCTCACCGCCCTGGCTCGCAACATCCGTCGAGCGCTGCGCCCGCAACCCGATCTGCCCGTGCTCGACGCCTACCTCGTCGACCGCGGGCGCGTGGGCGAGTTCGTCGCGCTCGTGCAGGAGCTCGGCGGGTGCCTGGACGACGTCGAGCTCGTCTGCACGGGCCCGTGCCCGCCCTACAGCTTCGCCGACGACGGCGCGTACGCTGGCGTCGCCGGCGGAGGCGATTACCCCGGCGGCGTCCTGCGCTCGACCTCCTGACCGCGCCCGATCAGGACCTCGGCCACCATCGAGGCGGGGAACAGCCCGTGCTCGACCACTCCCGGCTGCTCGGACAGCCAGGAGGCGAGCTTGGCCGGATCGTCGAACTCCCCCAGGTAGTCCGCGATCACTCCGCCGTCGGGGCTGTGGGCCACGTCGCGAAGACGCGCCGGCTGTACCCGGTCGAACGTCGAGGCGAGACCGAACTCGGCGAGTTCGAGCGGGATCGGCGGCGTCAGCCGCTCCACCACCTTGTTGGAGGAGACGATCACGATGAACCGGTCCGCCGCCGCCGCGACCGCCTTCTCGCGGGTGTGGGCGGCACCTCCCCCTTTCACCAGCCAGCCCGCCGGGTCGACCTGATCGGCGCCGTCGATCGTCATGTCGAGCCGGGTCGGCGCCTCGAGGCCGGCGAACGACACGACTTCGATCCCGAGCGCACGCGCCGCCTGCGAGGTCGCCGGCGACGTCGCCACGCACGTGATGTCGAGCTTGCGGGCGGCGAGTGGCGGCAGCAGGTATGCGGACGTCGAGCCGGTGCCGAGACCGACCAGCATCCCGTCCTGCACGAGCTCCGCCGCCGCCTCGGCGGCGAGTTGCTTCTCGCGCTCGATCTGTTCGGCGGAGGTCAGCTTGCCGCTTTCTCGCGGTGGCCGCCGAAGCCATAGCGCATCGCCGACAGGACTCGGTTGGCGTAATTGTCGAGGCCTCGCGAGGCAAAGCGGGAGTACAGCGCGGTCGTCAGCACCGGCGCGGGCACGCCCTCGTCGATCGCCGCGATCGACGTCCAGCGTCCCTCGCCCGAGTCCGACACCCGGCCCGAGAAGTCCTCGAGCGTCGGAGACTCGAATAGTGCCTGCGCCGTGAGGTCGAGCAGCCAGGAGCTGACCACGCTGCCTCGGCGCCACACCTCGGTCACGTCGACCGTGTCGATGTCGTACTGGTAGTACTCGGGGTGCTCCATCGGCGCGGTCTCCGCGTCTCCCTCGAGCACCTCTTTTCCGACCCCGGCGCTGTGCAGGATGTTCAGCCCCTCGGCGTACGCGGCCATGATCCCGTACTCGATCCCGTTGTGGACCATCTTGACGAAGTGCCCGGCGCCGTTGGCTCCGCAGTGGAGGTATCCATTCTCCGCCGGGCCCGGGTCGCCGGTTCGCCCCGGAGTCCGCAGGGCCATACCGACCCCCGGGGCGATCGAGGCGAACAGCGGATAGAGGCGCTCGACCACGTCGTCCTCGCCGCCGATCATCAGGCAGAAGCCGCGCTCGAGTCCGTAGACGCCGCCGCTGGTGCCGACGTCGACGTGGTGGATGCCCTTCTCGCCGAGCTCCTTCGCGTGGCGGATGTCGTCGTGGTAGTGGGTGTTGCCCCCGTCGATCACGACGTCGCCAGGTTCGAGCACGCCGGCCAGATTGGCGATCGTCTGTGAGGTGATCGCGCCGGCCGGCACCATCACCCACACCGTGCGCGGCTTGTCGAGCTTGCCCGCGAACTCCTGGAGCGAGGTCGTTCCGGGGATCCCGTCGCCCTCGAGCGCCTTGACGGCGTCGGCGTTGACGTCGAACCCAACGCAGTGGTGGCCGTCGCGCGTCAGCCGGCGGACGATCCCGGCGCCCATCCGTCCGAGTCCGACCATTCCCAGCTGCATCGGCGTGTCCGTCGGCATGTGAATCGTTCTCCTCGGTGTCGGGGCTTGTCAGTTGACCGGTCGTACCTCAGCGCATCGCACGGTAACGGCGGATCAGCGCGTTGGTCGAGCTGTCGTGTTCCAGGGCAGGGTCGCTGTCGCTCTCGAGCTCGGGGATGATGCGCGCGGCGAGGACTTTGCCGAGCTCCACGCCCCACTGGTCGAACGAGTCGATCTCCCACACCACGCCCTGAGTGAACACGCTGTGCTCGTACAGCGCGACCAGGCTGCCGAGCGTCCGCGGCGTGAGCTCCTCGGCGAGGATCGTGTTCGTCGGGCGGTTGCCCTCCATCACCCGGTGCGGGACGACGTGCTCGGGCGTGCCCTCGGCGCGTACCTCCTCCTCGGTCTTGCCGAACGCGAGCGCTTCGGCCTGCGCGAACACGTTCGACATCAGCAGGTCGTGGTGGTCGCGGAGCGGGTTGAGAGTCTTGGCGAACCCGATCAGGTCGACCGGGATCAGCTTCGTGCCCTGATGGATCAGCTGGTAGAAGCTGTGCTGGCCGTTGGTCCCCGGCTCGCCCCAGTACACAGCGCCAGTCTCGTAGTCGACGTGGCGTCCGTCGAGCGTGACGTGCTTGCCGTTGGACTCCATCGTCAGCTGCTGGAGGTAGGCCGGGAACCGCTTCAGGTACTGCTCGTAGGGCATCACGCCAGCGGTCTGGGCGCCGAAGAAGTCGCCGTACCAGACCGCGAGCAACCCCATCAGCGCCGGCAGGTTCTGCGCGAACGGCGCGCCGCGGAAATGCTCGTCGATCGCGTGGAAGCCGGCGAGCATCTCGTGGAAGCCGTCGGGCCCGACCGCGAGCATCGTTGACAGGCCGATCGCGCAGTCCATCGAGTAGCGCCCGCCGACCCACTCCCAGAAGCCGAACATGTTGTCGGTGTCGATCCCGAACTCCTTCACCTTCTCGGCGTTGGTCGAGACCGCGACGAAGTGCTTGGCAATCGCCTCCTCGTCCTTCAGCGCCGCCAGCGACCAGTCGCGCGCCGAGCGCGCGTTGGTCATCGTCTCGAGCGTCGTGAACGTCTTCGAGGAGATGATGAACAGCGTCTCCGCCGGGTCGAGGTCGCGGGTCGCCTCGACGATGTCGGTGGAGTCGACGTTCGACACGAACCGGAAGGTCATGTCGCGATCGCTGTAGTGGCGCAGCGCCTCGTAGGCCATCACGGGGCCGAGGTCGGACCCTCCGATCCCGATGTTCACCACATTGCGGATCGGGCGGTCCGTGTGACCGCGCCAGTCGCCCGAGCGCACCCGGTCCGAGAACGCCGCCATCCGGTCGAGCACCTCGTGCACCTGCTTGACCACGTCGACACCGTCGACGATCAGCGACGCTGATTTCGGCATGCGCAGGGCGACATGGAGGACCGACCGGTTCTCGGAGACGTTGATTCGCTCGCCGGTGAACATCGCCTCGATCCGGTCCGCGAGCCCCGACTGCTCGGCGAGCGCCACGAGTAGGTCGATCGTCTCTTCGGTGATCCGGTTCTTCGAGTAGTCCAGGTAGAGGCCGGCGGCCTCAGCCACCAGGCGCTCGCCGCGGGTACCGTCCGCCGCGAACAGCTCGCGCAGGTGCTTGGGGCGTAGTTCCTCGTAGTGCTTCTCGAGTGCCCTCCACGCGGGCCGGTCTCTCAGGGTGCGAACGCTCGGCATTACACGCGTGCTCATCAAGCCTCCGGGAGTCGCTGCGGCGCGGTGCACGGTCCGGCGCGCCCACCGCCGATCGGTGTCTGCCGCGGATCCTGACAGAGAGACGCCGGTGGGGTCGCCTTTTCAGCGTGGGGTGCGGCGCCGGCTCTTAGTCGGCCGGGTGCCGCCGGCGTCGGTCAGAGCCAGCTCGAGCAGCTTCGGCTGGTAACCCGGCTCGAGCAACTCGGAGACCTCGAAGCCGGTCCTGGCCAGGTGCGAGGCGAGCAGCCCCGCGCTGCCGTCGCGATCCCCCGCCTTGGAGGCATCGAGGATTTCGCGGTGCCCGGCCGTCGCCCACGCGGTCGGGCCGTGCCCGATGTGCAGTCGCCGGTAGCGCTCGGCGTGGTCGAACATCTGCCCGAGCACGAAGTTGACCCGCTCGCCGGCGTGCGCGGTCAACCCGCGGTGAAACTGCTGGTGCGGGAGGTTCCAGCGCCGGTAGTCCTTCTCGGCGGCGTAGTGCGCCATCTCGGCCATGTGCCCCTCGAGTCGCGCCAGATCCTCCGAGGTCATCCGTGGCACCGACAGGCGCAGCGCCTCGGCCTCGAGCGTGACGCGCATGACGTACAGCTCCTCGAGGTCGGGAGCCGTCATCGGCGCCACCCGCACGCGGCGGTTCGGCTCGCCCTCGACGAGCCCCTCGCTCTGGAGCATGCGCAGCGCCTCCCGAAGCGGAGTCCGGCTGATCCCAAGGTCCTGGGCCAGCGCCACCTGCGACATCACGGCTCCGGGCGCGAGCTGCCCGTCGAGGATCGCGGTCCGGACCCGCTCGTACACGTCCTCAGTGTTCTGACCGTTGTCTGCCATGAGGTTCCTCCTGGCGTCAGGCGCCGAGCATGCTGTAACCGCCGTCGGCGACCATGTAGGAGCCGGTGATGTGATGGGCATCGTCGCTGGCGAGAAACAGCGCCGCGCCGGTCATATCCTCCGGCTTGGGAATCTTCCCAGCAGGCGTGCCGGATAGGACATCCTCACGACGTCCCGCCTTCCACTCGGGGCGAGCGAGCAGAGCCTCTGTCTCCATGAACCCCGGCGCGAACGTGTTCACCCGCACCTTCGGGGCGAGTGCCTTGGCGTAGGACTTCGTGATCCCGAGCAGCCCGTACTTGCCGGCGGCGTACTGCGGTGCCCGCGGGCTGCCGCGGACGATCACCGTCGAGCCGACGTTGACGATCGCACCGCCGTCCCCCTCGGCCATGCGCTGACCGAACTCGTGCACCATCAGCATCGTCCCTTTGATGTCGACCGCGAGCACGTGGTCGATCGCCTCCTCGGTGACCTCCTTCCACGAGGCCTGGCCCGACGCCATGTCGCCGACGTTGTTGACGAGGACGTCGATCCCGCCATGGTCCTCGAACGCCCACGCGGCCATCCGCTGGATATCCGCCCACGAGGTGATGTCGCCCTGCACGATCTCGGCCTCGGCGCCGGCGTCGCGAACGTTGACAGCCGTCCTCTCGGCGCCCTCGGAGGAGCTGCGGTAATGGATCAGGACCTTGGCCGCTCCCTCTTGCGCCGCGCGCGTCGCCAGTGCCGCGCCGAAGCCAGTCCCGGCGCCCGTGACCATGAAGTTCCGCCCTTCAAATCTCCGTTGCATCGTGCTCCCTGTACCATCAGACGATCGTACGACCGCCGTCGATATACAGAACCTGACCGGTGATGAAGCTCGCGTGCGGCGAGCACAGGAACAGCACCGGGTCCACCACCTCCGTCAGCGTCCCGAACCTTTTGGCGGGGATCAGTTCGATCAGCGCTTCTCGCTTGTCCGGGTTGGCCGCCAGGTACGTGCGTGTGAGGCTCGTGTCCATGTATCCCGGCGCCACCGCGTTGGCCGTTACGCCGTGCTCGGCGTACTCGTGCGCGATCACCCGCATAAGTTGGTTGATCGCACCCTTGGTGGCGGCGTACGGGCCGTGATGCTTGTGGCCGCTCCGCCCCGCCACCGAGGAGAAGAACACGATCCGGCCGTTTCGTTGTTCGCGCATGCTCGTGGCCGCTTCGGTCGCGGTGTGGAACGCGCTCGTCAGGTTGACCGCAACGATCCGGTCCCAGTCACTCGCGTCGTAATCCTCGATCGGCCGGCGGTCGTTGATGCCGACGCAGTGCACGAACACGTCGAGCCCGCCCAGGTCATCGCGCACGGCCGCCACCGCGGCGCGCGCGGCTGCGGCGTCGCTCAGGTCCGCCGCGTGACGGATTTTCACGCGATCGTCGAGTCCGGCCATCGCGTCGTCGCTGACGTCGGTGACGGCAACGGTGGCGCGGGCGGTCGCGAACCCGTCCACGAGCGCGCGCCCGATCGTGCCGCCACCGCCGGCGATGAGCACGCGCTGGTCGGTCAGCCCGAGCCAGTCAGACACCGGGCGTCCTGTCCCGATGCGTGAACACGTTCAGGGTCACTGCGCCGTCCCCGTCTTGTGCGACGGTCGCCGAATGCGGCGTGCCCCCCGGAAGCGTCGCGAGCTCGCCGGGTTTGAGATGAACAGGCTCGCCGGCGACCACGAAGTCGATCGCGCCCTCGAGGACCGTGGTGATCTGGTCCTGAGGGTGCTGGTGCTCCTCCCAAGTCGTGCCCGCACCGTAGCGGTAGAGCGTCGCGGTTAGCTGCGGCGTGTGAACGGTGGCGCCGAAGATCCCCGGACGTACCTCGGCGAACTCCTGCTCGCTCCAGTCGATCTTCTGCGGCGCGTCCATGAGTTACTGGATTATTGCATACAGTTTGTGTATCCGTCTACATTACGCCGAACTGTTCCGGCGCTACTCCGCCCAGCTGCGCTCGACGCCGCGGATCAGATCAACGATCGCGCGATGGAGCGGAACCGGGACCCCGGCCTCGTCCGCGGCGCTGACGATTCCGCCGTTCAGGGTCGCGATTTCCGTGGGACGGTGCGCCGCGACGTCCTGGAGCATGCTTGGACGGTGGCGGTAGTTGTCCTTCGCAGCGCCGTAGACGAGCTCTCCCGGGTCCTCTTCCAGCTCGATGCCGACCGCGTCCGCCACCGTGATTCCTTCGCGGAGCAACTCGTCGACCAGGTGAATCGTCGGCGGGTAGTCGCACAGCTCGCCGTGGGTGAGACCGGTCAACGCGCACAGCGGGTTCGTGCAGGCGTTGAACAGAAGCTTCGTCCACTGGGCGCCACGCGCGTCGGCTCGTACCCGGGTCTCCATGCCGCTCTCGTTCAGCCAAGCTGCCAGCCATTCGATTTCCTCTGTGCGCGCCGGCCGCGGTTCGAACGGTCCGATCCACGTCGGCCCCGGCCCGACCATCCGGATCACTCCAGGCTCGACCACCTGACCTGCCGGGAGCGTTACGCCACGCATGACGCGCGGGACGTGCTCGGCGATCACCTCCTCGTTGCCGATCCCGTTCTGCACGCTGCACACCGCGGCGTCGCCGAAGATCGGCGTGGCAGCTTCGATTGCCGCGTCGGTCACGGTGCCCTTGGTGGCGATGATCCCGAGCGGGCAGGACGGGATCTCGGACGGGTCGGCGCGCGCGTGGACGCGGCCGGTCAACTCGATGGCACCCGTGATCCGCAGTCCGTTCTCGTTGATCGCATCGACATGCTCTTGCGCGAGGTCGAACACCCACACCTCGAGTTCCGGTAGCTGGGCGAGGTGGGCGGCGAACAGGCCGCCGATTGCGCCGGCGCCGACGATGCAGATGCGCTCCGGCACGGTCAGGCCGCCGTGACCGACGCCGCGATCTGCTCGCAGACGGTGGCGTCCGGTCCGGCGATCCCGAGGCCGGCCACGACCCGGTCGCCGTCGCGGAGCGGCACGCCTCCGGCCACCGTCAGCACGCGATACGGGAGCACCGAGGTCAGCTCCGGATTGATCTCGGCGCTGCGGCGCTGGAACGTGGCGGCGCCGGCGGCGATTGCCTCGGCCACGAACGACGCCGCTGTCGGGGCCCCGTCCATCGTGTCCTGCTGGATCGGATCGCCACGGCTGTCGACCACCGCCACCGCGATCCGGGTTTCCCGCGCCACCGCGTGGGCGATCGCCGAGTCGGCGAGCCCGAGCGCCCAGTCGTGCTCGGGCTGGTTCGCGGGCGGCGGACTTTCGTAGCCGAGACCCGGCTCGTCGGGGAGCTCTCCGAACGCGTCGAGCCAGCGCTTCTCGTCATCGCCGTGCTGGCCCCGATAACGGAGTCCGAGCGCCCAAAGCACGATCAGGTCCTCGGAGTTGGCGGGCTTGCCCTCGGCGATCAGCATGCGCCGGTCGATGCCCGGGATGTCGACGAACGGACCGATCGTCGCGCCCGACGCGCTGAAGCCGCCGACCACGACGCTGCCGTCGTAGATCGGCATTCCGCCGGCGCCGGGGAAGTTCGCCTCCGGCGAGCACGCGACGAACCCGGCGGCGAGCGGCGCCGGCAACGTCGCCATCCGCTGGTGGTGCTCGGTGCTCGGGATCTGTTGGGTAGCCGAGATCCACGCCTTAGATCTCGCCCGGGCCATCCCGCCGGCGCCGCCGCGGTCCATGCGCGACGCCGACACGAGCGCGCCGCTCCCCCCTACGACCGCGAACGCCCCGCGGACGCCCATGTGGTCGGCCTTGTCGATCGCGCGCGCGATCAACCTGCGCGCCTGCCGGAGCGGGATGTCGGTCGGGTGGATCACCCCGTCAGGAAACCGTAGCCTTGGTCTCGGCGCCGGCGCGGCCCCAGCGCTTGACCTCGGGCATCAGCTCATCGGCGAACATTCGCATCGATCGCGCCACCGCCTCGGCGCCCATCCCCGGATGGTTGAACTGGATCACCATCTCGTCGAGGTCGGCGTCCTTATGGCGTTCGAGCACCGCCAGCACTTCGTCCGGGGTCCCGACCGCGAACGGCTGGCCGAAGATGCCGACGCCCGGCGTATTGCGCATCTCGTTCACCGGCGGCAACGGCATGTCGAACCCGCGGTTGCGGTAGAAGGTCACCCACCAGTGCAGCGCGCGCTCGGCCTCGTCCCACGCCTGGTCTTTCGTCGGCGCGACATGGACGGTCACCGGGCCCGACATCAACCGATACTCATCGCGCGTACGGCCGGCCTCGGTCTGGGCGTCGGCGTACACGTGCACGAGCGGCGTGTGCAGCACCGACGCCAGGTTGTAGCCCCGCTCGCCCGCCTTGGCCAGGCTCTGCGGCCCCATCGCCGCCATGTAGATCGGCGGGCCTCCGGGCTGGACCGGTGTCGTCGTCATCTGCGTATCGCGGAACGTGTAGTAGCGACCCTCGTGACTGAACCGCTCGCCGCTGAAGCACTTGTCGAGGACCTCGAGCGCCTCGTACGTGCGGCCGAAGCGCTCCTTTGGCGCGATCCCGAACACCGCGCACTCGCCCGGCATCGGCCCCGCGCCGACCGCCAGGAGCAGACGACCGTTCGACAGGATGTCGACGGTGGCGGCGTCCTCCGCCACCCGAATCGGATTGTGCAGCGCGAGCAAAAGCACGTACGTCCCGAGCCGGATCCGCTCGGTCCGCACCGCCGCCGCCGCGAGCAGCGGGAACTGCGATGGGTTGTGGCGATCCTCGGCGAAATGGTGCTCGGCGATCAGCCAGCTCAAGAAGCCAAGCTCCTCGCCGAGCACGGCCTCGTCGATCACCTGCCGGTAGACATCGCTCAGTGATCGCTCGTCGCCGGGGAGCACCCGTGCGGTCATGGCAAGCCCGATGTCCATGTCGTTGTTCCGTTTAGCCCGCGAACGCGATATCGAGGCCGGCGGCTTGTGTCGCTTCGGCAATGCGGTCGCGGTCGACCGGCGTCGATTGCTCGGGGAAGATGCGCTGTTCGGCGACCACACCCGCGACCTCGTGGAAGCGCTCGACGCCGGCCGGCCCGTACATGCTCGCGAACCGCGTCAGGTGGGCGTCCATCCCGTACGTGTGCTCGACGCCGGCGGGGATGCTCACGAAGTCGCCGCGGGTCAGGAGGTGCTCCTCCCCGTCGACGGTCACGAGCAGGCGGCCGTCCAGGCAGTAGATCGCCTCGTACGTGCGCTCGTGGGTGTGCGCCGGGATCGCCGGTCCACGCGGGCCCTCGGTGATCGTCATTCCGAGCTGGCCGTCCGACTCGGCGCCGGTCATCAGCTGGAACGCGACCTGGCCGAAGAGGACGTGGCGCGGCCCTTCACCCGCCTTCAGGAAGTAGGCGGTGTGCGTTCCCGGGAGCGAGTCATCGGAACCCGCGGTCGCCTCGGCGTACGGCTCCTCGGGGAAGTACTTCATCGCGAACTTTGCCTCGGCGGCGCCGAACTTGGCGAACGGCGGCGGGCTGTCGTCGAGGAGCGGATATGCGGGGCCGGCGTACGGCGTCCCGGTGAAGTCGAAGAAGCGGTCCCAGCCGGCCGGCGCGATCGGCCCCATGAACTGGCTGTAGTGCCCGTGGAATTGGTAGGCGTGGAGTACGCCGGCGGCCACGCTGGCTACGTCGCCGGGATGCAGGATCCGGCTCTGGCCGTCGGCCCACACCTGGACGGTCCCCCGTACGCACAGGAAGTAGTCGTGCTCCTTCTCGTGGCGGTGCAGCGGGATCGGACCTCCGGCAGGCCCGACCGCGGTCATCACCGACATCGCGCCGGCGGTCTCCTCGGTCGAGGCCAGCGCACGGCCGACCTGACCCAGCAGGAGGTGCGCGCGGCCGTCGCCGTCGGCGAGGTAGTAGGGCACGGGCTCGCCCGGCAGCTCACGCACGGGGGCCGGCGAATGAACCTGGTAGGACATGTGTCTCCTCAGCCTCGTCTCGAATCCGGATTCTGCTCCCTGGGCGGCGAGTCACCGCGGCAGAATTGTATACACTTATGTCAAATGCGTGCAGTACACAGCTCGGCGGTCCGCCCTGCGCTCGTGCATTTCTCGCCAAGACACGACCTCGCCAGCCGTCCCATGCACATAAGCGCCACCAGGGCGGTTATGTTGCCGCGGCACATCGCGGGCGGGTGGGTTGGCGAGTTTTGCACCGCCACAGGCTCGGCTCGTGAGTAGGGTCGCGGTCGTCACCGGCGGCGCCGGCGCGATCGGTGGCGCGATCGTCACCTCCCTCGAGAAGGCCGGCCACAACGTCGCCGTGCTCGACCGCGCCGGCGATCACGCCGGTCGATCTCGCGCAACGCGCGACGACGTCGAGAACCGCGGCGGCCAATGTGCTCGAACAGCCACGGGCGCTGCGACGTGCTCGTCCACGCCGCGGCGGCGTTCGACCGCGCGTCGCTGGCCGACCTCGACCTCGAGGGCTGGCGCCGAGTCCAAGCGGTCAACGTCGAGTCGGCGTTGTGGCTCTCCCAGGCGTTCGCCCCCGGGATGGCCGAGCGCGACTTCGGGCGGATCGTGTTCGTGGTCTCGGACACCGTGTGGGAGCCGCCGGCGCCCGACCTGCTCGCCTATATCGCCAGCAAAGCCGCGCTGATCGGGGTCGGCCGCACGCTGGCCCGCGCGCTCGGGCGCGACGGGATCACGGTCAACTGTGTGGCGCCGGGCTTGACCCCGACGCCGGCCGCGGTCGCCGACACGCCACCCGAGGCGTTCGCGCAGGTGGAGGCGCGCCAGGCGATCGACCGCCCCCTCCACCCGGACGACGTCGCCTCGGCCGTCGCGTTTCTCGTGACCGACGCCGCCGGCGCAGTCAGCGGCCAGACGCTGTGTGTCGACGGCGGTCTGATTCTGCGTTGAGCTCGGCCCCGTCGGCGATCAGGTAGGAGCAGAACCGCCCGTCGGGGTCCCGCTGCGCCCGGATCTCCTCAAGGCGCCGGAAGTTGTTCGGAGCCAGGAATCGATCCGCACGCCGCGTGAAGTCGGTGTCGCCCAGGTACACGCCCTTCCCGAGCTCCGCCAGCCACGTCATGTGGTCGACGACCCAGGTGCGGTGGCGCTCGTCGTCGGCCGGGTCGGTCCAGATCGCGTACGTCGCGATGTAGGCATGGCCCTCGATCGAGAACGCCATGTCCGGCAGCGGGCGGCTCGGGGCCCAGCCGTACCAGATCGAGAACGAGTGCTCGGTCGGCAACTCGGACCACAGCGCCCGCAGCAGCGGAGCCAGCTCGGCGGCGCGAGCGTCGGTCCACGTGCAGTCGACCGCGTACCGGTGGTCCTCGGGGTTCTGGGCGGCCTGCTCCTCGTTCTCCTGCTCGACGGTGGTCAGGCCGGTCTCGTGCAGGACCGCCCGGCCGGCGATCGGGCATGCCCGAAGCGGAGCCAGCACGCGCTCGGCCTCCTCGCTCGTGTCGCACATCGCCGTCGTGTGCAACAGCAGCACCGGGGGCCCCTCGGGCCGCGGCAGCCGCGTGGCCGCGACCACCGGCTCGACGACTCGATCCAGCGACGGCAGCAGCTCGTCGATCCAGCCGAGCAGCGGCTCGAGATCCTCGAGTTCGAACATCCACGTGTCGTGGGTCATCCCGCGCGGGAGCGGGTACGTGCGCAGGTGAAAGCGGGTGATCACGCCGAAGAAGCCCGGCCCGGCGCCCCGCGCGGCCCACAGCAGATCGGAGTTCTGACCCTCGTCGGCCCGGATCAGCTCGCCGTCGGCGGTGACGACGTCGATCGCGACGACGTTCTCGCACGCCCATCCGTACTTGCGGCTGTTCCACCCCTGCCCGCCCTGGAGCAGGAAGCCGCCGATCCCGACGCTCGGGCAGTGGCCGCCGGGGAACGCGCGCCCGTGCGAGGTGAGGAACGGGACGAGCTCGGCGCCGCCCTTGACCGCCGGGCTCGCGGTGGCGATCCCGGTGGCCGGATCGTAGGCCACCTCGCGCATGCGGCCGAGGTCGATCAGCAGCACGTCGTCGCGCACGCTCCACGCCGCCCAGCTGTGTCCGCCGGCGCGGACCGATACCTGGAGGCCGCGCTCGCGCGCCAGCCGAACGCCGGCGACCACGTCGTCCTCGCCAGCGGCCATTAGCACCGCGGCCGGGTAGCGGTCCGGCCGGCGCGCGTTGAACACGCGCCCGACCCGGGCGTCCTCGTACCCCGGGTCGCCCCGCCAGAAGATGTCGCCCTCAAAGCTCATAGCCGGCGAGGGCTCACGAGATCAGCGACTGGCCGCCGTCGACGACTATGTCGACCGCGTTCAGGTAAGCGGCGTCGTCGCTCGCGAGGAACAGCGCCACGCGCGCGACGTCCTCAGGCTTGCCGAGGCGACCGAGCGGGTGAGAATGCAGCATCTCGTGGACCGGGTGACCTGGCTCGTCCAGGAACGGCTCGATCTGCGGAGTGATGATCAGTCCTGGGCTGATCGAGTTCGCGCGGATCCCGTGCCGGGCGCCGGACGCCGCGAGATGCCGGGTGATCGAGAGCACGCCTCCCTTGGCCGCGCCGTGGGCCGCCTGCTCGATGAACGTCGCGCCCCGATACGCCGACACCGACGCGGTGTTGATCACGGCTCCGCCGCCGCGCGCGATCAGGTGCGGCCAGGCGGCGCGGGTGACGGTGAAGATCAGGTCAAGCTCGTTGTGGATCGTGAACCGCCAGTCGTCCCAGCTCAGCTCGCTGAACGGCCCGACCCGCGGCGCCGAAGCGTTGTTGTAGAGGACGTCGATCCCGCCGACGCGCTCGGCGGCGGCGTCGACCCATCCGGCCGCGGCGTCGGGATCGGCCAGGTCGACCGGCGCGGTCGAGTGCATGTCTCCCCCGCCCGCGCGGACCTCGGCCGCCACCGCGTCTGCGCGCTCGGCGTCGAGGTCGCAACCACACACGGTGGCGCCCTCGGCGGCGAACAGCCGGGCCGCGGCCGCGCCCTGGCCCCCGGCGGTCCCCGTGATCAGCGCCACCTTGCCGTCGAGCCTCCCCATCAGCCGTAAAGCCTTCCCATCACCCGTACCAGCCTTCCCATCACCCGACCAGCCTCCCCATCACCCGACCAGCTCCACGAGGTTGCCTTCGGGGTCCGCCAGGAAGGCGAACCGGACGCCGGGCTCAGGAGACGGCGCCGGCGCCATGACCGCGCTCGCACCCGCCTCGATCGCCCGCTCCCACAGGCGGTCGATGTCCTCAGATCTGAGCGCAAAGTGGTTGTAGCCCCGGGTGGCGTGCGCCTCGATCGGCGTGGCCGCCTGCAGCCCTGGGACCGAGGCCGAGTGTTCGAACAGCTCGAGCCGGAACCCCTCAGCGTGGGTCAGCATGACGCCGCGAATCGGGTGCGGCGAAAGCTCGAAAGCGAGCTGGCGCTCGAATCCGAACGCGCTCATGTAGAACCCCTCGGCAGCGTCGAGATCGGCTACGGACAGGCCGACATGGTCGAATCCGACTCGCATCCCGGCGGCAGTATTGCATACAGATTGCATAATCGTCTACAGTTGGCGCGGCCGATGCTGCCCCCCATCCACCACCTCGGCTACGTGGTCAAGAACCTGCATCAGGACGTGCCGCGGTTCGCAGCCGCCACGGGTGCCGGGCCGTTCTTCGCGATGGAGCACATCCCCTTCGACGAGGTGACCTACCAGGGCGAGCCGGCCGTGTACGACCACTCGTCGGCATTCGGTCAGTGGGGGCC
Organism: uncultured Solirubrobacterales bacterium; assembly: GCA_963755525.1. Lineage (GTDB taxonomy): Bacteria > Actinomycetota > Thermoleophilia > Solirubrobacterales > Solirubrobacteraceae > Palsa-465. The sequence continues at coordinate 272,116 of CAVWKC010000038.1, forward strand.
GATGTTGATCGAGTTGACCCAGGTCCACGTCGCTCAACCACCCGCGCTGCGCGAAGCGCTGGTCGCGCCCGGCGGGGGCGTCGGGCACGTGGCGTGGCTGGCCGACTCGCTCGAGGACGAGGTGGCACGGCTCCGACAGGCAGGCATCACGCCATTCCACGCCGGCCGCACCGGGCCCGCGTCCGCGGTGTGGTTCGACGGCGGCGACCTGTTCGGACACCCAATCGAAGTGCTCCAGCGCCGCGACGAGTTGCTCGGGTTCTACGCGATGGTGCGTGACGCGTCGGTCGGATGGGACGGTTCCGAGCCGCTGCGAATCATGGCCGGGGCACCCGCATGAACCGGAATCTCCCGGACGAGGTCGACGTCCTCGTGGTCGGGTTCGGCGCCGCCGGCGCAGCCGCGGCGATCTCCGCCCACGACGCCGGAGCTTCTGTGGCAATCGTCGAGAAGACCGCTTCCGGCGGCGGCAACTGCGTCCACTCGGGCGGCTTCCTGTTCGATGTCGGCGGTCCGCGGGCCGTCGACCACCTCGACGCCCTGTGCTTCGGCAAGACCGACCCGACCGTGCTCGAGGCCTATGCCGCCGGCCTGCCCGAAGTCCCAGAGTTCATCGAGTCGCTCGGCGGGACGGCCGCTCCCGTCGACTTCGAGGCGTTCGGCGGCATGCTCCCCTCCTGGCCGCACTTCCCGGGCGCCGGACACGTTGGCTACCGCCAGTTCGTGCCGGACACGGGGGAGCGCCCCGGCCCCGGACTGTGGCGCGTGCTCGAAGGAGCGGTTAGCGAACGCGGCATCCCGGTCGCGTTCGGTTGCCCCGCGGTCGACCTCATGACCGACGGCGACGGCGACGGCGACCGCGTGACGGGCGCGGTCGTGGAGCAGAACGACGGCCGGCAACGCATCGGCACGCACGCCGGCGTGGTGCTTGCCAGCGGGAGCTTCGAAGCCGACCCGGAGCTACGGGACACCTACCTCCCTCTGCCGCTCGTGGCGGTCGGGCACCACGGCAACACCGGCGACACGCTGCGCCTCGCGCGCGCGGCCGGCGCCTCCCTCTGGCACATGAGCGCGTTCTTCGGCTGGCTGTCGTACGTTCACCCGGACTTCCCGGCCGCGTTCACGCTCGACGTCCACGCTCCGAGCTTCATCTACGTCGACGGCGACGGGCGCCGATTCGCCGACGAGACCGGCTGGGAGGTCCACGACCGCGTTCGCGCGCTCACCGCCTACCTGCCGCGCCGGCCCAACCGCCCGCGGATGCCCGGCTGGATCGTCTTCGACGAGGCCGCGCGCCGCGCCGGGCCGCTGCACGGGATCGTCGGCAGCCCGAACGGCTACGACTGGAGCCCCGACAACTCGGCCGAGGTGGCCGCCGGGTGGATCAAGCACGGCGCCGACACCGCGGAACTGGCGGCCGCCACCGGCCTCGACCCCGCGATCCTGAAGGACACACTCGCGGGGTACGCGGCCGCGGTCAGCCGAAGCGCGGACGACGAATTCGGCCGCGCCCCCGCCACGCTCGTTCCCCTCCTGCCACCGCTGTACGCGATGCAGATGACCCCCGGCGTCGCGACCGCGTCGGGCGGTCCGCGCCGGGACGCGCGGGCGCGGGTGCTGCGCCCGGGCGGTGCGCCGATCCCCGGGCTGTTTGCCGCCGGCGCCGCGGGCTCGATCTGGGGCCACCTGACCGAGCACGGCGGTGGGCTCACCGATGCGATCGTATTCGGGAGGATCGCGGGTACCCAGTGCGCGGCCACCGCTGCGGTCGCTGGTGCGGCCTCGCCGGGCGCGGTCTCACCCTCGAATCACGCGTAAACAAGGAGATGCGATGAGCCAGACGACAGTTGAGGTGACCACCCCGCGCGGGACGATGCCGACGTACGTCCACCGCCCCGAGGGCGACGGGCCGTTCCCGCGCGTCCTCCTGTACATGGACGCGCCTGGGGTCCGGCCGGCGCTGTTCGACTATGCCGAGCGACTCGCCGGCGCGGGCTACACCGCGATTCTCCCCGATCTGTATTACCCGTTCGACCCGTCCGAGCGGTTCGACGTGGAGCGGATGGCGGCCGGCGACCAGGAGGAGTACGCTCGGATGCGCAAGCTCGTCGGCCAGATTGACGACGAAAAGGTCCTCGAGGACACGCGCCTGGTGCTCGAGGCGGTCCCCGGGGCCGAGGGCGGTGAGTGGGCATGCATCGGGTTCTGCATGGGAGGCCGCCTCGGCATGCGCGCGGCCGAGGCATTCGGAACCGACATCGCGGCGGCCTCGCTCCTGCACCCCACCGGTCTGGTCACCGACGCGCCCGACTCGCCACATCTCGAGGTCGATCGCGTCGACGCGTCGTTGTACCTCGGCTTCGGGGAGAACGACAGCGTCACCCCCGTCTCGACGATCCCGCCGCTCCGCGACGCGCTCGAGCAGGCTGGGGTCGACCACCGGATCGAGATCTTCGCCGGCGCCGAGCACGGCTTCACGCTGCCCGGGAGGCCCGCCTACGACGCGGCGGCTGCCGAGCAGACGTGGGTCGGGACGCTCGCGGTGCTCGCCGAGCGGCTGTGAAGCCGAGCGCCTGCGAGTACCTCGCGCCCGAGACGTGCGAGGAGGCGGTCCGCGCGCTGGCCGAGCACGGCGATGAGGCGGCGGTGCTCGCCGGCGGACAGAGCCTGATCCCGATGATGAACCTGCGGATCGCCGCGCCCAGGGTGCTGATCGACATCATGGGAATCGATGAGCTCGACGTGATCCGCGACGAAGGCGGATCGATCGAGGTCGGCGCCGGCGTCCGCATGACGCGCGCCGAGCGAGAGACCCGGGCGCCGCTGCTGGCAAAGGCGCTCCGCCACGTCGGTCATCCAGCGATCCGCAACTGCGGCACCGTGTGCGGGTCGGTCGCGCACGCCGATCCGGCCGCCGAGGTGCCCGCGGTGGTGCTCGCACTCGACGGCGAGGTCGTGCTCCAGAGCGCGCGGGGACGGCGCCTGGTGGCGGCCGACGCCTTCTTTCACTCGTACTTCACCACCGCGCGCGAGCCCGACGAGATCGTCGTTGCCGTGCGGATTCCGGCCGCCGCGCGACGCGTCGCCTTCCTCGAAGTGACGCCGCGCCTCGGCGGCTCGACCGGCGAGTTCGCCACCGTCGCCGTCGCAGCAGCGGCCGAGCTGGACGCCGCCGGCCGGTTCGCGCGCGTGTCGCTGGCGTTCGCAGGCGTGGCCGAGCGAGCGATCCGGGTCCGCGAGGCCGAGGCACTCGTGAGCGGAGCCGAGCCCACCGCGGAGGTGTTCGCGGCCGCCGCTCAGTCCGCCGCCGAGGCGGTCGACCCGCCGGCCGACGTCCACGCCGGCCCCGAATACCGCCGTCACCTCGTCGGCGTGCTGACCCGCCGGGCGCTCACGGAGCTCGCGCGTTGACGAGGATCTCGATCGACGTCAACGGAGCCACGCACGAACTCGACGTGCCGCCGCGCCTGCTGCTCGCCCAGATGTCCCAGAGCGTTCCGGATCCGCTCGGTCAGCTGTCGCAGATCTACGCCGATGCGGTCACGACCACGAGCCGCCCGGCGTTTGCCGCTGCCACCGAGTTGCTCGGCCACGGACGGATTCTGTTCGGAACCGATTACCCCTACGTCGCGATCGAGGCGACGCTCGGCGGGTTGCGAGAACTCCGCCTCGAGCCGGACACGCTCGACGCGATCGCTCGCGGGAACGCGGTCAGCCTGCTCGATGGGCGGGCGCCGTGAGCGTGTGACGTCCGGGCCTCACGGCCGTCAACCGCCCGTCGGGCAGGACGACGTCGGCCGTCGTTCCGGGCGGGACCGTCACGCTCAGCTCAAGCTCGTCGCCGCAGGTTCGCCACGCCGACTCGATCCGCCCGTACGGGCTGTCGTGCTCGGCCTGCGCCCACGTGATCCCGCCCCCAGGCTGCGGCTGCACGCGGAAGTGGCGATACGCCGCACCGCTGGCGTCTTCGCGCAACCGAATCCCGGCGACGTAGCGGTGCAGGAACGAGACGACCGCGCCCTTCGAGTAATGGTTCAGCGACTCGAACGGCGTTCCGTCGGGACGCACACCATCCCACCGCTCCCACACCGTCGTGGCGCCCCGCTCGATCATGTACAGCCACGACGGCATCGTGTCCGCGAACAGCAGCTCGTAGGCGACGTCGAGGTGACCGGTGTCGGCGAGCGCCGGCAACAGGTACGGCGTGGCCAGGAAGCCGGTGGCGAGATGCGTGTCGGCGGCTCGGACCAGCTCCACCAGACGCCCCGCCGCCTCGGATCGCAGCTCGGCGGGAACCAGGTCGAAGGCGAGCGCGCGGACATGGTTGGCCTGGGTGTCGGGCCGGAGCCGGCCGTCGGGGCCGATGAACTCCGCCCGCCACGCATCGCGTATGCGCTCCGCGAGCTCCGCATACCGCGCCGCCTCGGCGTCGCGACCGATGGCGGCGGCGATCCGGCTCATCAGCAACGCTGAATGCGCGAAGTACGCGGTGGCGACGTCGGCCTTGTCGGCGCGCTGGAACGCCTCGAACTCCTCCGGGCCCTTCAGGTCCTCGCCGGGCACGAGCCACTCACCCCAGTGAAAGCCCGTGTCCCACAGGTAGCGCTCGTGCCCGAGCGGCTGCGGCCGGCGCGCGGCCCGGTCGGGATGCCGCGCCCCCGCGGCTGCGTCCTCCGCGTACGACAGCCACGCGACCATCGAGGGCCACTGCTCCTCGAGCAGGCGGCGGTCTCCGTACGCCAGGTAGATCTCCCAGGGGACGATCACGGCGGCGTCGCCCCACCCCGCCGATCCGTTCAGGGTCGCCACGAAGCCGCCCTCGGACTCAGACGGCGGACTTGGCGCCAGGTTGGCGACCACGCCGCTCCCCCACTGCTCCGCGGCGAGATCCCGCAACCATTTAGTCGAGAACCCAGCGACGTCATAGAGAAACGCGGCCGTTGGCACAAAGATCTGCCAGTCGCCGGTCCACCCCGCGCGCTCCCGCGTCGGGCAGTCGGTGGGGATGTCACAGGCGTTGCCGCGCAGGCTCCACACCGCCGCCTCGTGCAGACGATTGATGCGCTCGTCGCTGCAACGGAACCAGCCGGTGCGGGTCATGTCGGTGTGCACGACGACGCCGGTGAGATCGCCGACGGCGAGCGAGTGCGGATGCCCCTCGACCCGCAGGTGCTGGAAGCCGTGGCTGGTGTGACGCGGCTCGAACACGTCCCCCGGCCGCCCGGCCGAGATGACCCGGTCGACCTGGCCCGCCGGCAGCGGCTCGGGAATGAACGGCAGGTCCACGTCGAGGTGCGCGGTGGTGACGTCGCCTTCGGAATCGAGCGCCTCGCCGTGGGTCAGCGTCAACGCTGTTCCCGCCGGCCCGAGGTTCGACAGCCGCACCCACCCGTTGATGTTCTGGCCGAGATCGAACACGTGCCCGCGCGTCACCCGGCGCACCGACACCGGCTCGATCTCGCCGACGGCGCGGACGGCCGGCGCGGGCGAAGCGACCAGGTTCGCGTAACCGTGATCGGCAACCGTCACGAGTTCCCATTCGGCAAACCCGAACCCGAACTTGGGTTCGCTCCATCCGTCCACCCGGCGCGTCAGGTCGACCGACTGGCCGGCGATCAGATCGGCCGCATCGATGTGCGACCGCGCGCTGCGCCACCCGTCACCAGTCCCCGCGACCACCATTGAGGCGTCGGCAAGGTCGACGTGGACCTGAGCGAGGAAGCCGAGCTCCGATCCCCATTGGGCGTGGGCCCGCGGCAGCCCGACCTGGCCGCGGTACCAGCCGTCGGACAGGATCGCGCCAATCGCGTTCGCGCCGGGACGGACTAACTCGCCTATGTCGTAGGTCTGGACCTGCAGGCGCTCGCGGTACTCGGTGAACCCGGGAGTCAGCTCGGCGTCGCCCACCCGCCGGCCGTTGACGAACGCCTCGTAGATCCCGTGGGCGGTCGCATACAGCCGCGCCCGGACGACCGCGGCCTCGCCGACCCAGAACTCGCCGCGCACGAGCATCGCCGGTCGCCGCCCCGGAGGCGGCCGCTCCGAGGACTCGACCGGCTCGATCCACCGCGCCGACCAGTCTCCCGCCTCGAGCAGCCCGACCTCGAACACGTCCGCCCCGGACCAGTCGCTCTCCCCGAGGTCGGTCCACACTTTCACCTGCCAAGCAACGCGCGCTCCCGAGCTCAAGGGCGCCCCCGAGTATTCGACGAGCACGCTGTCGGCGCTCTGCACCTGGCCGGTATCCCAGCCGTTGTCGCCGCGGATCCGGTAGGCGAGTTGTCGACGCGCGCCTTCCGGAAGCCACCACGAGAGGCGCGGCCGGGTAGTGCCGATCCCGACCGCGTCGCTGAGGTGTTCGACGCGCAGCCGGCCCGGCGCGTCAGGCAACCGGATGGTGCACGTCGAGCTTGTCGGGCGCCTGATCCGTGGCCGGAGCGGACGTACCGTCCGTGATCGCAGTTCCGACCGGCGCCGAGACGGCCGTGCCGCTCTTGCGCAACCCGAGGGCCCGGTCGCGGAGCTTCATCAGCGCCACCGCCGGACCCTTTCCGGTCGACGTGCTGGTCAGGCCGTCGGGGTTCTGAACCGCGGTCAGCACCAGCGCGACCCCGGCGACGATCGCCTGGTACTTGCCGACGCTCAGGTGGATGTCGAGGAAGGTCACGAACAGGCCCGCCGCCGAGAACATGACGCCGGCGACGACCGCTCCGGCGATCCGCCCGACGCCGGCGACGAACACGATCGCGAGCAGGCTGATCGATGTGAACGCCGCGAAGCTGTCGGCGGTGAGCTCGCCCTGTAGATAACCCGTCAGGGCGCCGCCGACGCCGGCGATGAACGCCGCGAGCGCGAACGCCATCAGCTTCCCCTGGGCGACGTTGATCCCGACCGAGCCGGCGGCGCGCTCGTTCGAGCGGATCGCGAGCAGCATCCGTCCGGCGGGACCGCGTCTGAGTCTGGCCACGAGCAGCCCGATCAGGATCACGACGACGAGCACCATGACTCCAAAGACCACGCGGTTCGTCGAATGGCCCGCGTTGGCCGCCAGATTCAGCCCGAGCAGGTGGGGCGCTTTAATCGGCAGCCCCGCGGTGCCGCCGGCGAAGCCCGCGCTGGAAAAGATCAGCGCGTCCATCGCCGCGGCGAATCCGAGTGTCACCACAGCCAGGTTCACGCCGCGTAGTCGCAGCGCCGGCAGCCCGATCACCAACCCGACGGGCACCGCACACAGTCCCGCGGCGAGCAGCGAGAACGGGAAGCCGAGCCCCCATCCGTGGGAGATGTGCCCGAGCATGAAGCCGCCGATGCCGGCCAGCGACATCTGTGCCAGCGACACCTGGCCCACGTAGCCCGTCAGGACGACGACCGACAGCGCGATGCACGTGACCGTCAGCGACGAGATGAACGCGTACCGGAGAACGTTGCTCAAAAGCAGGAGCAGGATCAGCCCGCCAACGAAGCATGCGGCGGCGGATGCCAGCGGCGAGCCCGGCCAGCCGACCGACGGGTTCTTCTGAGCGGCGTCTCCGCCCCGGGCCAGGACCGAACGGGAGCGGAACGCCATCACGACGATGATCACGATGAACGGGACCGCATCCGACAGCCCGGACTGGGGCAGCCACGTCCACACCGTGATCAGCTTGTTGATCTCGGACTGGAAGCAGCCGATCAGCAGTCCGGCGAGCGCGGTGATCCAGAACGACTCGAACCGGCCGACCAGCGCCGCGGCCAGCGCCGGGACGATGAACAGCGTGTACGACGTCGGGTCGAGGCTCGCGACCGGCGCGATCAGGATGCCGGCAGCGCCCGCGAGGACGGTGGCGATCACCCAGTTCTGCGACGCGATCCGGGTGGCCGAGATGCCCGTGAGGGCTGCACCTCGGTCGTTTTCGGCCCCCGCCCGGGTCGCGAGCCCGAACCGCGTGTAGCGGTAGATCAAAGCGAGGGCGACTGAGATCACGATCACGACGCCGGTGAAGAACAGGCGGTCCTGCGGGAACGTGACTCCCGAGATCTTCAGCGCCCCGCTCGGAAAGATCGGGTTGGTGGCGACCGGCTCGGTGCTGTAGTTGAGGACCGCGATCGCCTGAAGTGCGAGCATCACCCCGACCGACGCGCACACCCGCGTGAGCTGCGACGCGTTCCGGAGCGGCCGGTAGACGAGCCGGTACAAGACGAAGCCGAGCGCGGCCGAGTACACGAGCGAGATCACGATCGCGAGCGTCGTGTTGATCCCCGTTCCGCCGTTGAGCGAGATCTGGTGGGGGATGATCACGACGGGCAACTCGAGCTCGCCGAAGCTGCGCAGGTTGACGAACACGTACGCGATGAACATCGCCACGGCGCCGTGGGCGAAGTCGACCACGCCCGCGCTGCGGTATTTGAGGACGAGGCCCTGGCCGAGGATGGCGTAGGTCGCGCCCGCGCCGAGGCCGAGGATCAGGAACAGGATGTAGCTGGACATGGTGGTTAGGTGTTCGTGGGTGAGGTTAGGACCGGGCCCACCCGCCCGCCAGTCGGCGGGCGGGTGCGGCGGACCCGGTCTTTGAGATCAGAGCCCTTGGCCCTTGTAATAGCCCTTCGAGGTCGTCCAGTCGGTCGTGCTCGGCTGAGTGAGCTGGCCGTTCTTGACCTGGTTCATCAGGTAGTAGTCGTTGCAGATCGCGGGCGCTCCCGTCATCTGCTGCCCGTCGCACGTGTAGGGGTGCGACAGGAAGTTGGCATGGTTGCTCCCGGTCTTGAACGCCGCTTCGATCGACGTCGTGTTCAACGCTCCCGACACCTTGCTGAGCGCCGCCTGGACGTTCATGACGGTCGCGAACCCGGCCACCGACGGTGAGTCGATCAGAGTTCCCGGCGCGGCCCACTTCTTCATCGCCGCCTGGAACAGCTGCGCCTGCTGGCTCGTCCCGGTCGGGAGGATGAACGGAGAAGCGATGTACATGCCCTCGGCTCCGCCGGCGGAGGCGCTGATCACCGGCGGCGCGCCGCACGGGTCGATGCCCATCAGCTTGCCGCTGTAGCCGACGCTCTTGAGCGACTTCAGCACGTTGCCGCAGCCGTTCGGGACGTCGATGTACGCCAGATCGGCTCCGCTGCTCTCGATCAGCGCGGCCTGCGGGCTCGGATCAGGCGAAGTCGGCGAGAGCGGAATCAGCTTGACGCTGCTCACGCCGGCGGCCTTGAACACCGGCACGATCTGGGGAATGATCGACTCGCCCTGCGGATTGGAGAAGTACATCAGGGCGACTTTCTTGACGGCGAGCGTCTTGCCGGCGTACACGGCGGCGGCGGCGTTGTCACCGACGCTGACCGACCAGAACTGGATCGAGTTCGGCGAGACGAACGGGACCGGGGTGAACGGGATGCCGCCGATGTAGGCGAGGTTCGCGTGCGCGTAGATCGGGATCGAGGCGGGCGCACCGACGTCGGCGGCGCCGAGGATCGCGAGCGGATGCTTGGCAACAAGCTCATTGGCGCACCTGGCGGCACCGGCCGGCGTGCCGTCGCCGATGCAGCTGTCGATCACGATCGGATGACCGTTGATGCCGCCGAGGTAGTTGTTGACGTACTCCATCGCGGCGATCGCGCCCTGGCGCGCTTCAGGGAACGTGACGGCGCCGGTCTCGTCGTTGATCATCCCGAACACGTACGGGCTGCCGGTCGCCTTCTTCGGGGTGCCGAACGCCGACGACGTCGCGGCGGCGGTGGTCGCCGACGTAGCGCTGGTGCTGCTACCAGACGATCCGCTGCTGGCGCTTGTGGTGCTGCTGGAGCTGCTCGATCCGCAGCCCGCCGCAATCAGCCCAGTCGCCGCGACCACGGCGGCCGTGCCGAGCCATTTCGAACGTTTCATCTGCAGTGCTCTCCTCTGGTTGTGTCTAGGGGTCAACTGGGCTCGGGGCTGCCGCCGTTACGCCGCGGCCGCTTCCCCGAGGTAACTCGCCGCGAGCAGCCCTCGCCGTTCGCGGAGTTCGGCGGCGGCGCCTTCCAGCGCGATCCGCCCATGCGTCAGGACATAGGCCCGATCCGACACTTCGAGCGCGAGCGCCACGTGCTGCTCGACGAACAGCACGCTGGCGCCGAGCTCGTCGGCGGCCCGTCTGAGGATCGGAAGCAGCCGCTCGACGATCACCGGAGCCAGTCCCAGGCTCATCTCGTCGACGAGCAACAGGCGCGGCTGGGTCACGAGCGCCCGCCCGATCGCCAGCATCTGCTGTTCGCCTCCTGACAGCAGGCCGGCCTTACGGTGCAGACATTTGCGCAGCTCGGGGAGCATCTCGAGCAGCTCGTCCTCTCGCGCGCCACGTCTCCCGCTGGCGAGCCGCAGATGCTCGCGGACGGTGAGGCCGGGGAACAGCGCGCGGCCCTCAGGCACGAGGGCCAGCCCGCGCCGGGCCAGGTTGTGCGCCGGGACGCCGCCGATGCTCTCGCCCGACATGCGGATCGCGCCGGAGATCGGCCGGTTCAGCCCGGCGATCGTCTCGAGCGTGGTCGTCTTGCCGGCACCGTTCGGGCCGAGTAACGCCACGACCTCCCCGGGGCGGACGTGAACGTTGAGATCGCGCACGACCGGGATCTGCTGGTAGCCCGCGCACACGTCCTCGAGCGCGAGGGCGTAGTCGGCGGCGGTCGCGTCAGTGGCTTGCGGCGGCATGGCTCGCTCCTAGGTAGGCCTCGATCACGCGCGGGTCCTCGCGGATCTGGGCCGGAGATCCGGTCGCGATCTGTCGGCCGAAGTCGAGGACCATCAGGTGGTCGCACACGCTCAGCACGAGCCCCATGTCATGGTCGATCAGGAAAACGGTCACGCCGTGCGCTTCGGGCAACGTGCGCAGGCGCCGCCCGAGCTCGAGACTTTCCTCGGTGTCGAGCCCGGCGGCGGGCTCGTCGAGGAGCACGAGGCGCGGCTGACGCGCCAGCGCGCGCCCGACTCCGACGAGCTTGCGCTTGCCCAGCGAGATCTGCGACGGGTAGCGATCGACGACGTCCTCGAGTCCGCACACCCCGATCGCCCAGTCGACGCCGGCCCGGTCGGGCGGCCGGTGGGGCAGGAACAGATCCCGCAGCGCCGAGCGAACGCTCACGTGCTCGCTGGCGACGAGCAGGTTCTCGTCGACCGTGAGGTCGTCAAACAGCTCGACCGACTGGAAGGTTCGCGCGAGACCGAGGCGTGCCCGGCGGTACGGACGCAGCCGGCTGATGTCGCGACCGTCGAACACGACGCTCCCGGCGGCCGGCCTCGTGTACCCCGTGAGCGCGTCGACCATCGACGTCTTGCCGGCGCCGTTCGGGCCGATCAGGCCGAATACCGTGCCCTCGGCGACTTGGACGTCGACGTCGGATACGGCCACGACGCCCCCGTAGGCGACGCGCAGGCCGTGGACGTCGAGCAGGGGTCGTGATGCGGTCTGTGCTGTCATGTCCATCCCTCGGGAGCGCTCATCTGCGCCCATCGAGGAAAACTGTACACACTTTCACTCCTTGTGTCCAGTGTGGATCCATGACTGTGTGTAAGCGTTTCGTTAGCGCGCCGGCGCCGGCGCGGGGCGCGATCCGGCTGGGCGCGTGAACACGCGGACATCAGGTCCAGACGCGGTGGCCGCGGCCGGCGCCCAGCCGGGGCCGCCTCCGTGCATGAACCGGCTCCAGGCGGCGATGATCTCGCCCGCGACCTCGCCGGCGCCGCGCACCTGGCCGGCCAACCGCTCCCCCGGTCCGCCATCCCGCCATGTGCCGAACAGCAGCGGGACCTCCACGGTGTGCGTGGCGCCGAGCTCGGGACCGGCACCGGGATGGTCGACGCGGTAGCGGTACACCGCGCTCCGATCGCCGACCGCCTCGGCGCGGGCCGACGCCCACCGGGTCAGCGGCTCGGCGACCATCGCGTCGGTGGCGATGTCGACGAGCAGCGACAGCGGGTCCTGCGGCGCGCCGGCATCGGCCGCACGCTCGCGATAGCGGTCGAGGACCGCGTCCGGATCGTCGGTGTGGCACAGATGCGCGACGACGGCCGGGATTCGCTCGGGCGGCGGCGACGGGCGCCACGGCGCGCGGAAGAAGAACGTGCCCTCCTGAGCCGCGTGGCCGGCAAGCACCTCGACGTCGGGGCTCGCTCCGGGGACATCGACGGGCGAGGCGGGAAGGCTGCCGGCGTCGACGGTCGGGAGGGCGCCGCCGCGGGTCCCGCGGAACTCCGGCTGGTCGAGCAGCTCCTCGTGCAGAGCGACGATCCGCTCGGCATCGAGCGCCCGCAGACGGGCTGGATCGAACGCGCCCTCCCCGCCCGCGGCGGCGCTCAGCGCCCGTGCCCACCGGACCGCCACCTCCGGCGCCTGGGCCACGTCGCCGAAGGGCGGTGACTGAAGCGCGACGCGACGAAACAGCCCGGCCGCCGCCGGTGCGACGAGCAGGTCCATCGCCGACAGCGCGCCCGCCGACTGTCCGGCGAGGGTGACCTCGGCCGGGTCCCCTCCGAACGCGACGATGTTGTCCCGCACCCATTCGAGCGCGGCGATCTGGTCGAGCAGGCCCCAGTTGGCGGCCGGCGCGCCGGCCTCCGCGGCGAGGTCGGGGTGGCCGAGCCAGCCGAGGCTGCCCAGCCGGTAGTTCACGGTCACGACCAACGCGTCCGCGGCCGCCGCCAGGCGCTCGCCCGAATACAGGCCGGCGCCGGCGTGGCCGATCGCGAACCCGCCGCCGTGCAGCCACACGAACACGGGCCGGCGGTCGTCGAGCCCGGGCGTGAACACGTTGAGGTTGAGGCACTGCTCGTCGGTGGCGGGAAGCTCACCGTGGGTGAACGCCGCCGCCGCGCGCCACGGCTGCGGCGCGGCGGGCCCCGGCCTGAACGCGTCCCGGACCCCGGCCCAGCCCGGCTGCGGCCCAGGTGGGGCGAACCGAGGCGCGGTCGCGTACGGGATCCCTCCGAATGCCACCACCTCGCCGGCGCGACGGCCACGGAGCCAGCCGGCGGCGATCTCCACCTCGGTCATGGCGCTACTGCGCCGCCGCTACCTCCGAGCTGTCCGCGACCAATTCGGGATGCCCCTCCTCCCAGGAGACGATGGGGTTGCGCAGCACGCCGACGCCCTCGATCTCGGCCTCGACGACGTCGCCGGGCTTCAGGTACAGGGATGCGGCGTCGTCGCTGAACCCGGCCACGCCCGACACCGTCCCGGTCGAGACGATGTCCCCGGGGCTGTAGCCCATCGCCGAGTAATGGCTGATGATCTCGGGGACCGTGACCGACATACGGCTCATGTGGGAGCTCTGCCGGCGCTCACCGTTTACGCGCAGTTCCATCGACAGCGCGGTCGGGTCGGAGATCTCGTCCGGCGTCACGATCCACGGGCCGATCGGGCAGAACGTGTCGATGCTCTTCGACAGGCAGAACACGCCGGACTTCATCTCCTCCCGCTGGATGTCGCGGGCGGTGATGTCGTTGAAGATCAGATAGCCGGCGATGTAGTCGGCGGCCTCCTCGGGCGAGAAGAACTTCCCCGCCTTTCCGATCACGACCGCGAGCTCGAGCTCGTAGTCGAGCTCGTTGGTCAGCGCCTCCGGGTAGACGATCGCGTCGTCGGGACCGATGATCGCGTCGATGTTCTGGAAGAACACGATCCAGGGCAGGACCGGGTGTGACCAGTTGACGTTCTTGGACTCCTCGTCGTGCTCGCGGAAGTTGCCGGCGGTGTGGAAGAACTTCTTCGGGATGATCGGCGCCCTCAGCCGGATGTCCTCGAGCGAGAACTCGCGGCCGGTCTCCTTGACGTCCCCCCCGAGCTCGAAGTACCGGCGCATGTCGGGGACGTCGAGTTCAACCACCTTGCCATCGACGACCTTCCCCACCAGCCCGTCGTCGAACGTCACCAGCTTCATAGCCGCTCCTTTTGCAGACACCACTCGTCACTCAAGCAATCGCGAACCGAATTATAGACAGAAGATCAATCTGTATGCAATTCGTCTAAGTGAGTGCCGTACAGGCGTTAGGCCGGTTCGCGCCGCGCGCGCAGCGCCCGCGAGGTCCCAAGCGCGGCCGCACGCACCGCGGGGATGAGCCGCGCCGCCTCCGTCCCGTCGGCCTTGGTGACGATCGACAGCGCCGCGATCGCGTCGCCGGCGCCGTCGACGATCGGCGCCGCCACCGACAGGGCGTCGTCGGTCACCTGCCGATCGCTGACCGCGACGCCGTCCCGGCGGACCTGGCTGAGCATGCGCCGCAGCCGCTCGGGATCGGTGACCGTGTAATCCGTGAACCGCTGCAGCGGCCCCGCGAGCACTGCTCGCTGGACGTCCTCGGGCGCATGGGCCAGCAGCACCAGCCCGATGCCCGAAGCGTGGAGCGGAAACCGTCCGCCCACCCGGGTGAGCACCCCCACGGCGCGCCGGCCCGTTATCCGCTCGATGTACACGACGTCGTGGCCCTGGCGCACACCGAGCTGAGCGTTCTCGTGCGTGACCTCGTAGAGATCCTCCAGAAACGGGAGAGCGGCCTCGCGCAGCCGGACGCCGCGCGGCGCGAGCGAGGCGATCTCCCAGAGTCGCAGGCCGATCCGATACGTCCCGTCTGCCTCTCGCTCGAGCGCGCCCTCCTCGCAGAGCTCGGCGAGCAGTCGGTGCGTCGTGGTGAGCGGCAGCGACGCGCGACGAGCGATCTCGGTCAGCGCGAGGCTGGGACGCTCGGCCGTGAAGGCGTCGAGCACCCCGAACGCCCGCGCGACCCGATTTCTAGCTGCGGCCATGGTCGTATTTTGATCGCTTCTTCCGCTGAGCGGAAGGCACCATTGCACCTGGCGGGCCTCGCGCTTAGTGTGGATCGCGGGTTGGAGAGCCACGAACAAGACTCATTCCGCGACTGCGTGCAGGCGCCGGGCGCGTTCGCAATCGCGGTCGAACTCGTGACAGCCCGCGGGATGGTCACCACCGAGCGCAGCCGCGCGCTGGTCGACAAGGCACGCGCGCTCGCCGACGATCCCCGGATCGACGTGCTGTCGATCACCGACAACCCCGGTGGCAACGCGATGCTCGCGCCGGACACGCTCGGCACCGACCTGGTCTCGCGGGGTCAGCAGGTGATCATCCACCTCGCCTGCAAGGACTGGAACCGCAACGCGCTCGAGAGCCGCGGCTGGAAACTCGCCTCGGAGGGCTTCCACAACGTCCTGTGCCTGTCCGGCGACTACCCACTCGGCGGCTACGGCGGGACGGCCGCGCCGGTGTTCGACATCGACTCGGTCGGGCTGCTGAAGCTCTACAGCGACATGAACGACGGGCTGCACATCGGGCGCACCGGCGAGCGGCTCGACCGGACCAACTTCTTTCTCGGGTGCGTCGTGACGAATCACAAGCTGCACGAGCGCGAGGTCGTCCCGCAGTACCAGAAGCTCGCCAAGAAGGTCAGGACCGGGGCGAGCTTCGTGATCAACCAGATCGGTTACAACTCGCGCAAGGACGACGAGCTGCTGCGCTACATCGCTCGCGAGAACCTCCCGGTGCGGGCGCTGGCAAACGTGTTCCTGCTCTCCCCGGGAGCCGCCCGCGCCTTCAACGCGGGCAGGATCCCCGGCGTGATCGTCACCGACGAGCTGCTGGCGCTGGCCGAGCGCCACGGCGCGAGCGCCGACAACGGCCGGTCGTTCTTCATCGACCTGGCCGCCAAGCAGCTCACGGTCGCTCGCGGGCTCGGTTTCCACGGCGCCTATCTGGGCGGCCACACCAGCGCGGAGACGTTCTTCGAGATCCTCGACCGCGCCGAGAAGTACGCCGGCGGCGATTGGCGCGAGCTCTCGCGCGAGCTGCGGTTCGGGCGCGCCGGCGAGTTCTACCTGTTCGAGCCCGACCCCGCGACCGGGCTCTCGTCCGACGAGCTGAACTCCGGATACGTGAGGTCCAAGCGCAAGCGACAGACCGATCTACGCGTGCCTCTCGCCTACCGGTTCAGCCGCCGCGTCCATCAAACGGTGTTCGACCCCGAAGGTCCGCTGCACGAAGCTGCCCGCTCGCTGTTCGAGAAGATCGACGCGGCTCCGCGCCCCGTCGGCCGCGCGGCGCACGCGCTCGAGCAGGCTGCGAAGGTCCCGATGTTCAAGTGCCGCGACTGTGGCGACTGCTCACTCCCCGACATCGCGTACGTGTGTCCGGAGTCGATCTGCGCCAAGAACCAGCGCAACGGTCCATGCGGCGGCACCCGGGACGGCGTGTGCGAGGTCTACGACACCGAGTGCATCTGGTCACAGGCGTACGAGCGCCTGAAGGCCTACGGCGAGGAGGAGGACATGCTCGCCAATCCGGTTGTGGTCAAGGACAACGCGCTTGCCCGCACCAGCGCCTGGGGCAACACGTTGCTCGGCCGCGACCACCAAGCCAAGGCGGGTCAGTTCAGTGGATAACGCATAACTCGAAGGGAAAGAGAGACGATGGCAAGCAACCTCCAGGAAACCCTCGACGAATCCGGAAATATCGTCGAGCGCCTGCGCAACTCACAGATCGGCGCGTACATCTATCCGGTGGTGCCGTACGAGTTCACTAACTGGCGCCGCGAACAGCGCGCGTGGCGCGAGACCGCGGTCCTGTTCGATCAGTCACATCACATGGTGAACTTCTTCTTCAAGGGCCCGGACGCGCTCAAGCTCGTGTCAGACACTGGCGTCAACAGTGTCGCGACATTCCCGGTCAACCAGGCCAAGCAGTTTGTGCCATGCACGCCGGCCGGACACGTCATCGGCGACGGCATCCTGTTCCACCTCGACGAGGACGAGTTCGTGTGGGTGGGGCGCAATCCGGCCGCGAACTGGCTCCGGTTCCACGCGGAGACGGGCGGCTACAACCTCGAGTACGACTATGACGACCGCTCGCCCTCGCGGCCGTACGGCAAGGCGGTAACGCGCAATGTCTGGCGCTTCCAGATCCAGGGCCCGAACGCGTGGCCGGTGATCGAGAAGCTCAACGGCGGGCCGCTCGAGCAGCTCAAGTTCTTCCGCATGGCCGAGATGAACGTCGGCGGCATGCGCGTCCGCACACTCCGCCACGGGATGGCCGGCGAGCCCGGGCTAGAGCTGTGGGGTCCGTACGAGAGCTACGACGAGGTGCGCGGGACGATCCTCGAGGCGGGGAAGGAGTTCGGGCTCGAGCCGTGCGGCGCGCGCGCGTACGCGTCGAACACGCTCGAGTCGGGCTGGATCCCGTCGCCCCTGCCGGCGATCTACAGCGGCGACGGCGTTCTGCGCCAGTATCGCGAGTGGCTTCCCGCCAACAGCTACGAGGCGAACAATGCCCTCGCCGGCAGCTTCGTCTCCGACAGCATCGAGGACTACTACCTCAACCCGTGGGAGCTCGGCTACGGCCCGTTCGTCAAGTTCGACCACGACTTCATCGGCCGCGACGCGCTCCAGCAGATCGAACCCGAGGCTCAGCGGAAGAAGGTGACGCTGGCGTGGGCTGACGAGGATGTCGTGCGGATCTTCGCCTCACTGCTCTTCACCGACGAGCAGCCCTACCAGTTCTTCGATATCCCGATCGCCAACTACGGCGCGTCGAACTTCGATTCGGTGCTCGACGCCGGCGGCAACGTCGTGGGCTACTCGATGTTCACCGGCTACAGCGACAACGAGAAGCGGGCGCTGTCGCTGGCCACGGTCGACCCGTCGGTCGAGATTGGCAGCGAGGTCACCCTGGTGTGGGGCGAGCCGAACGGCGGCTCGCGCAAGACGACCGTCGACCCGCACCAACAGATCGAGGTCCGCGCGATCGTCAGTCCGACGCCGTACTCCGAGCCGGCCCGGCTGCAGTACGCGGACGGCTGGAGGACAACGGCGAGGTGATCTCGGCCAGACGGCGTTCGAACAGCCGCCGCTCGGCGTCATCGCGGGCAAGTGCGATCGCTCGCCGGTACTCGTCGCATGCCTCCTGCACGCGCCCGAGACGTCGCAGCAGCTCCGCACGCGTCGAATGCAGGTAGCGGTAGCCCTCGAGGCCGGTCAGGCGATCAACGATCTCCAGGCCGGCCTCCGGGCCGCTCGACTCGCCGATCGCCGCGGCCCGATTCAGCTCGACGACAGGCGAGTCGGTCAGTCGCTCCAGTTCGCCGTACAGCGCCGCGATCTGCAGCCAGTCGCGCGGCTTGTCCAGGTGCAGCGAGGCGATCGCGGCCTGCACCACGTACGGACCGTGACCATGCAGGGCGAGCGCACGGTCGAGCCGCGCGCGCCCCGCGTCGATCTGCTCCGTGTTCCACAGCGACCGGTCCTGATCGGCCAGCAGCACGATGTCGCCTTCGTGGAAGCGGGCCTCGCGCCGCGAGTCGTGCAGCAGCATCAGCGCCACCAGCCCGTGGACCTCTGCCTCGTCGGGCATCAGCTCGGCGAGCGACCGCCCGAGCCGCAGCGCCTCGGTGGCGAGGTCACCGCGGCCGCCGTAGCCCTCGTTGAAGATCAGGTACACGACCGCGAGCACGGCGGCAAGCCGGTCGGGCAGCAGATGGGCGGGCGGCACCCGAAACGGAATTCCGGCGGCCTTGATCTTGCGCTTGGCCCGCACCAGACGCTGGGCCATCGTCGCCTCGCCGACCAGGAACGCACGGGCGATCTCCTCGGTGGTGAGGCCGCCGAGCGTTCGCAGCGTCAGCGCCACCTGTGCGTCGGTCGCGAGCGCCGGGTGGCAGCAGGTGAAGACGAGCTCCAGGCGCTCGTCGGGGAACACGGTCCTCTCATCCACATTGTCCTCGGGAGTCGCTTCGGGGATCTCGAGCAGTCGGGTCTTGGCGGCCAGCACACGCTCCCGGCGGATCCGGTCGATCGCCCGCCGGCGGGCGGTCGTGATCAGCCAGACGCCCGGGCTCGACGGCGTGCCGGCGAGCGGCCAGCGCTCGGCGGCAATGGCGAACGCCTCTTGCGTGGCTTCCTCGGCGAGGTCGAAGTCGCCGAGGAAGCCGATCAGCGCAGCGAGCACGTACGCCCACTGCTCGCGGAAGATCTGTTCTAGGACTGTGTCCAATCCTGTGTCGGGCGGATCTCGATCGCCCCGCCCAGGCTCGCTGCTGGCACTTTCGCCGCCACCTCGATCGCCGCATCGAGATCGTCGGCCTCGAACGTGAAGAATCCGTCGAGCGCCTCCTTGGTCTCGACGTACGGGCCGTCGGTGGTCAGAGTCTTGCCGTCCTGCACGCGGACGGTCGTCGCGGTCTCGGGCGGCGCCAGCCCGATGCCCGGAGTGACGCCGGGCGTCTGGTTGAGCGCCTGGAAGCCGGACTGGAGCGCGTTCCGCTCATCCTCGGTGAGCTGCTGCCAGTCCCGCGCCTTGGGGCCGAGGTTGATCAACATCATGTACTTCATCGCTTCCTCCTCGTTGGGGATGGTCGCGCTTAAAGACGAACGGGTCGACCCGAAATCGACACCTGTTTGCCGGCGCGCGCCGATCCCTCGGACTTTCCACGCTACCCCGAGCATGGCGTAACACGTCATTTCGCACCCGCCAGCGAAGCTTTGCCGTGCTATGCGCGCCCCACATGCCTGACACGCCAAGGCTCGTGCCGAGCGCACCAATTGACGAGTTCTGCAGGTCCTCCTACGCATCGATCCGCGGCGAGCCGCCACACCCCCCTCCAGGTGCCCGCCGTTAAGGCCGATCGCCCGGCGACCGCCCCCGAGCCAACCACCTAAGCCACGTAGGCCAACCCGTTCGGCGTCTGCTCGCCGACGCTCCCCGGCGTGAGCCCGGCGAGGATCTCGACCGCCCGCTCGAGCTGAGCCGGCGCGAGCGTGAACGGCAGCCGGAGGTGCCGTTCGAGCACGCCGGCGGCCGCATACCGGGGTCCCGGCGTTAGCTGCAGGTCCTGCTCGGCGGCAGCGAGGGACAGGCTCGTGCTGATCGGCTCGGGCAACTCCGCCCACAGGAACATGCCGCCGGCCGGGAGCGCATACCGCCACTCCGGCAGCCTGCGGTCCAGCGCGCCGGCGAGCGCGTCTCGGCGCCGGCGGATCATCGCCCGCCGCTCGATCAGGAGCTCCTCGAGGTGCGCGAGCACGTGCGTGGCGACGATCTGCTCGAACAGCGGACCCGACATGTCGCTGGTGGCGCGGGCCGCGACTAGGCGGTGGATCAGCGCCGGGTCGCCCCGAGCCCACCCGACCCGCAGCCCTCCCCACACGGCCTTGCTCAGCGAGCCGACCGTGATCGTGCGCTCGTCGCCGAAGCTCGCCGCCGGCGCGGGCATCTCCACGCCGTCGAGGTTGAGCTCGACGAACGTCTCGTCGATCACCGCCACCGTGCCGGCGGACCGCAGCGCCCGCATCGCCCGGCGGCGGGATCCCTCGTCGATCAGCACCCCGGTCGGGTTCTGGAAGTCCGGCATCAGGTACGCGAGCGCCGGCGGGTGGGTACGCGCCAACGCCCGGAGCGCGTCGAGGTCCCAGCCCTCGCGGGTGACCGGCACCGGCATCAGCAGCGCGGCGGCGCCTCGGAGCGCGTCGAGCGCGACCGGGTAGCTCGGAACCTCGACGAGCACCCGCCGGCCGCGCGGCAGCGCCGCCCTGATCGACAGGTCGACGCCGTGCATCGCGCCGTTCGTGACCAGGATCTGCTCAGGGCGCGTCGGCAGTCCTCGGCGATCGAACCAGGCGGCGATCGCGCGTCGCAGCGGCGGCAGGCCCAGCGGGTCGTAGCCGTGATGGTCGAGCCAGCGCGGAAGCTCTCGCGCCGCCGCAAGGAACAGGTCCTCGAGCGCCGCCGGCGCCGGCAGCGCCGCGATCCGCATGTCGAGCCCTGGACCACCGACGATCGCGTCGGGCGCCGAGCGGTGCCCGCCCGGGAGCGTGACCCAACTCCCCGAGCCCTGCCGGCTCGAGATGTACCCCTCCTCGCGCAACTGGTCGTACGCGGCGGTGACGGTGGCGCGGCTCACCCCGAGCGCGGTGGCGAGCGTCCGCTCGGCTGGCAGCCGGCTCTCGACCGCGACTCGCCCATCCAGTATCAGCGCGCGCACGGCCGCGGCGAGACGCTCGCGGCTCGTGCCCTCGCGCCGCCATGGACCGAGCAGGTCGGTGAGACGCCCGGCGGGGGTGATCGACACAAGCCACTTGTAGCAAATTGGCCTGCGGTTGGATAGGCCATTATCTGCCAGACTCGTGGGCATGATGCGGATGCGGCCACCGCGCGTGCGACGCCTCGTCCAGCTGTACGCCGGCCTTGTCCTGTTCGGCGTCAGCAGCTCGATGCTGCTGCTCGCGGGCCTCGGCGTCGACCCCTGGGACGTGTTCCACCAGGGACTCTCGCGCCGGTTCGGCCTCGGCGTCGGTACCTGGGCGATCATCGTCGGCGTCCTCGTCCTCCTGCTGTGGATCCCGCTCCGTCAGAAACCGGGGTTCGGCACGCTCAGCAACGTCGTGGTCGTCGGCCTCGTGATCGACGCGATGCTGTGGCTCGTGCCTCCGGTCCGCGGCCTCCCCGCCCGGGTCGTCGTGATGCTCGGCGGGGTCGTACTGAACGGGATCGCCACCGGCGCCTACATCGGCGCCGGCCTCGGCCCCGGCCCGCGCGACGGGCTGATGACCGGCCTCGCCGCCCGCGGCCATTCGATCCGGGTCGTGCGGACGTCAATCGAGCTCACGGTTCTGGTCACCGGCTGGCTGCTCGGCGGGACGGTCGGAGTCGGGACGGTGGTGTACGCGCTCGCGATCGGGCCGATCGCGCACGTGACGATCCCGCGGCTGCGCATTCCGCTCGGGGAACCCGCGTTGCCGGCGGTGGCGATCCGATGCCGGCGGGCAATCCGGTAGCGGCCGCGGGCGACCCAGCCGTTCACGCGTAAGGTCGGTGTCAGCGCTCTAACCGCCACCCGCAACTCTTGCGGATACCTCCTGTTAGGGGCTGTACAGAACAGGCACGAAAGGAGGCAGCATGCGCAGAATGCGCATCGCCGCGGCAGTCGTGTTGCTTGGCTGCGGCTTAGTCGCGCTCGCGATCACCTCGGCGAGCCATCCGGCGCCGGCTTCGGCCGCCGCCGCTCCCCCGGCCGTCACGACGGGATCACCGTCGAGCGTCGGCCAGTCGAATGCCACGGTTAGCGGGACGGTGAACCCGAACGGTCAGTCGACCAGTTACTTCTTCAAGTACGGCACGACGACTTCGTACGGGCTTCAGACAACCCCCGCCGGCGTCGGCAACGGGACGGGCACGGTGGCCGTCCACCAGACGCTCGACGGGCTGACGCCGAACACGACCTACCACTATCAGCTGGTCGCGACGAGCTCCGCCGGCACGACCAACAGCACCGATCAGACGTTCACCACGTCCGCCACGGCCACGAGCCAGACGGTCGTGCTCGGCCACGAGGGCTTCGTGTCGCCGGGGTCGGTCGTGGGTGCCGAGGTCGGCTGCTTCCACGGCACCACCACCTGCACGGGTCAACTCACCATGACCCACAACGGGACGACGATCGCGCAGCGCAGTTACTCGATCGCCCCCGACAGCGGCGGGTTCCAGAACATGGAGCTGAACTCGACCGGGCAGAACGACCTCAAGTCCAACGGCGTGTTCAATCTGCTCCCGGTGACGGTGACGACCGCGCAGACCGGCGGTCCGACCACTTCATGGGTGATTCACCTCGCGCGCTGGGTGTGGCACTGATCCTGGGGGCTGCGCACATGTCCCCGGAGGTGACGACCACTCAAGGGGCGTGAAAGATCTCCTCGAGGCGCTCGAACCCGGTATCGGGTCGGGCGCCTTCGGGGAGCTCGAAGAACTCGGCCATTTCCGCCTGCCAGCGCGCGTTCACGTCGGTCCCTGTGACCTCGACCCCGGCCGCCTCGAGCACGCGAACGCCGCGGTCGGCGGACCGGCCAGGTGGGCGATCTCGACCGGACGAGGCAGACACGATCACGTTCAGCCCGTGCGGCGCCCCGCGCGGCGTCAGCGCCGGCGGGCGCGGAGTTGGCGGTTCTTGAGCCGATTGCCGCAGACCGCCATGTCGCACCAGTTTCCCTGCTGGTTGCGCGAGCGGTCGTAGAAGGCCCACAGACACTCGGAGTTCGCGCACACCTTCAGCCTCGCCCACGTTCCGTCCCGCTGAGCCTCGCGAGCGATCAGGAGCAGGTCGAACAGCCCGCATCCCAGACTCCCCTCCTCCGTGTTCTCGAGCCCGAGCGCGCCGTCGCTTCCGAGCGTAAGCCGGGCCATATGGGAGCCGGTCAGGGTCCGTAGCGGCTCGAGATCCGGCCCGTCGCTCTCGTCGGAGCGGCCAGCGACGAGCAGACCGCGGATCGCCTCGCGCACGCCACGCGCGAGTTCGAGCTCGGATGCGGTCACAGGGACCTTGGGGGCGAGCAGGCCAGCATCGACGAGCCATGGACGAGCGCTGTCCGGATCGGCCAGCAGGTCCGACCCCGGGCCGACGTCCAGCGTGTTCAAGAACGCCTGGACGCGTAGGAGCGGCATCGGAGCAGGTTTGGTCTCCGCGTCGGGGTACCAGGAGGGAAGATCGGCCACAGGGTGAGTGTAGCCCCGTGACCAGCAAACTCACTTGACAGGTCACCATGACCGGCGTAACATCGTTGGCGGTCATGCAACTGAACCTTGGCAAGCGAGTGAAGCGCGCCGCGTCCGCGAGCGAGCGGGCAGCAAGCGCGCGGGAGCCGGCTTCAAGCCCGGTGGTCGCCGGACGCCCGACGCTCCGCGACCGCATGTCGGCGCGGTGGCGACCACGGCGCCTCGACCGCGCTCTTGCCGACGGCGCTCCTCCGGAGGCCAGTCCGGCGCTTGCGCTACGCGCGCGCCGGCTGACCGAGCTGGCCCGTCGGCGCTCACTCGCCGGCGCGCTCCGCCGGATCGTTCGCGAGGCCCCCGACGGCCCAGGCCCGTCGCACGGGCCGATCCGTCCCGACCGGAACGGCGTCGAGGGCGCCCGCGACGAGCTGACCGCGCTCGCCGACGGCCTCACCGATCCGCGCCCGGTGGCGGCCCACGGCGTGGCTCAGGCTTGGCTACTCGTCACCGACGGCACCGGACCGCTCTACAACCCCTGTAGCCGGGCCAGCCTCCGCGCCGGCGCCGCGCGCGCCGCAAGGGAACTGCGGCCCTGGCCGGCCTGACGCGCCGGCACACCCGCGCCGCCACCGCCCCGCACGCGCCGCCACCGCACACGCGCCACCGCCCCAAAAACGGACCGCCCCGCCTGGCCGGGCGGGGCGGTCTGGATCCGGTTGAACGCTCAGGCGGCGGTCGCCGCGCGAATGCCTACTCCGCCACCGGCGGCGGGTACACCTCGGCGACATACTCGTCGACCTTGTGGGCTGGGAGCCGCTTGTTGATCGCGATGTAGTAGATGATCAGGCTCCAGGCGGCAACGGCGAGCAGGCCCCCCCAGAGCCCGAGGTCGTCGTTGCCGCCCTGGTCGAGCACGTGGTGGAAGAACCCGATGCCGCCGACGATCCCGCCCGCGCCGAAGTCACCGAAGTACGAGATCACCAGCATTCCGACCAGGTAGGGGATGATCCACCACGCGGCGTCCCAGTCCATGGGCGCCGCCTTCGGGTTCAGATTGAACGCGTACGACGCTGCGATCAGCGCGTAGCCGATGAGCATCGCCACCATCAGCGTTGTGTATGTCTCCCAGCCCGCCCAGTAGATGATCCAGCTGGCGCACACGAACGCGAGCGGGGCGAGAAAGCCTGCCCAGGGCAGGCTGTACACGCGGTCGAGCTCGGGTTTCTGCTTGCGTAGCGCCGCGAGCGCCACGGGCGCCGCCGAGTACATCAGCACCGACGCGCTCGTGACGACGCCGACGAGCGCGCTCCAGCTCGGGAACGGCAGCAGGAACAACAGGCCGATGAGCGCCGCGAAGATGACTCCGAACACCGGCACCTTGGTCCGGGAGTCCGTCCGCTCGAACGCCGTCGGAACGAAGCCGTTCCGGCTGAGGGCGAAGCTGAGCCGTGCCGACGAGGTGGTGTAGATCAGACCCGTTCCGGCCGGCGAGATCACCGCGTCGAGTCGGAGCAGGAACGCGAGCCACGAAAGCCCGGCGATCTTCGACACTGCGTAGAACGGACCCGCGTTGAGCGCGACCACTGAGGGATTGCTGTTGGAGCTCCCGAGATTCGTCCACGGACCATGCACGTGCAGGAACGTCGGGCTGAGCGCGCCGATGAATGCGACCTGCAGGAGGATGTAGATCCCCGCGCCGATCAGGATCGAGAGGATCACCGCGCGCGGCAGGTCGCGCTGCGGGTTCTTTGCCTCACCGCCTAACTGGACTGCCTGTTCGAACCCGAGCAAGGCGAACACGATGCCGCCCGACGGGATCGCGATCAGAATCGACTTGATCGCGGCCCCCTTGACGAAGAAGCCGCCTCCGTTGCTGAAGTTCGAGCCGTGGAAGTTCGACACCAGCAGCACGACGATCGTCAGCACCGGAATGAACACCTTCCACGTGGTGATCCCGTTGTTGGCCCGGGCCAGCCAGCGGATGCCGACGAGGTTCAGGATCACGAAGATGAACATCAGGATGACCGCGGCGATGATGCCGCTGCCGGACAGCGTGTTCGCCGAAATGCCGTTCACGACGTGGCTGTGGAAAAAGTGGCGCGCCCAGTGCGCCGTCGACAGGTACTGGATCGCCGCGAGCACCTCGATCGGGGCGACGGTCGCCGCCTGGAGGTACGACGCCCATCCAAACGTCGCGCCCGCGAAGCTGCCGAACGCGTAGTGCGGGAAACGGCTCGTCCCGCCGCTCACCGGGAACAAGCCCCCGAGCTCGGCGTGGACGAGCGCGAGCAGAATCACGATCAGCGAGGCGATGATCCAGCCGATCAACGCCGACGGTCCGGCGTACGTCGCCGCGACCAGCGCTCCGAACAACCAGCCGGATCCGATGATCGAGCCTTCGGACGCCCAAAGAAGCCCCAGAAAACCTACTCCCCGGTCGAGTCCCTCGGCATCCAGCGCAACTTGCCGTTCGACCTGTGGGGTCGCCGTATCAGCCATCAACCCTCCTTGAAACACCCTCGGGACGAAGGAGCGGAAGCTTATTCCTTCAATCGGCGTATGTGTAACAAGGCTCCGTGCGGCGTCCAACGATCAACCGGGCCGGCTGGTTGCCCGTGCGGCGGGGCACCAATGCCCGCTCAGCTGCGGTACATGTGCTCGAGCTGCGCGACGCGCTGGCGGCTCCGCTGGCGCTCCTCGGGCGTGACGAACGGCACGCCGGTCTGGTTCTCGAGCACCCGCCGCTGCACGTAGTCGAGCTCGCTGAGGATCCTCTTCAGGCGGGCGATTTTGCGGTGCCCTCGGGACGACGTTGCGATGTTCATCTCTGTCTCCTTGAGATCGCTGTTGGTCATGAGCTCAGTCTGAGCTAAGCCACAGCGTCCGACATCGGCAGTTCGCAGTCGATGGGGGCAGGACCCCACTTAGTCTCGGGACGTCACCCCTTACCCGCTCGAACCCTGTGCTGGCGGGGGCCTCTGGGCGCGCCGCCGCGGCCGCACAGGCGCGCGCGGCGGGCGTTCCGGCGCGCCGCGCCGAGTACGCGACGGTGTCATGAATCCCCGGCGGTGATCGCGGGCCCTCAGGCGCGACTGGTCGGCGTCCGGCAAGGGCGGTCCGGCGCTCGGCGGATCCGGCGGCGAGGATGGCCCGCGCGGCCCCCAGCCGCCCCCGTCATCGGTGTCGGGGCGATCCGGCGGCGTGTCGCCGCCACCGAACAGCATCCCCGAGAGGATGAACATCGCCGGCAGCGCGAACAGCGGCACGAACACGATCGAGCCCGTGGCAAGGCTCAAGACCGGAAGCAGCAGCAGTCCTACGAGGATCGCTACACGCTTTCGGGCGCTAGCTCGACCTTCCGCCACATCGGGATCTTACCCCCATCCCGCCCAATCCCGCCGGGTTTCGGCGACGCGCAAAGCGTCGCCGAAAGGTCGGCTCCGGGTCGGCGCCGGCAACGCCCGCCGCGCCGGCGACACCGTCAGCTGTTCGGCGGCTCCGCGCGCCGTGCCGGCGGGAGGCTCGGGGTGTTGTTCGAGTTGTTCGACGCGTCGCTGGCGAGGTCGGCCACGAGGATGCCGTCCCGGATCTGGCCCATCAGATCTCCGACCGCACTCGGTGAGTGAGGCAAAAGGATCGTGTTGGTCTTCGCGTTCTCGCCGAGGGCCCGGATCATGTCCGTGTACTGGGTGAGCGCGACCAGCGCCATCGCCTCCCGCATGTCGAGCCCGTGCTGGGCGATGATCTCGAGCGACTCATGGAGCCCCTCGGCGATCGCCTTGCGCTCGGCGGCCACGCCCTCCCCCTGGAGGCGCATCGTCTCCCGCTCGCCCTCGGCCTTCTTGACCGCGAGCGTCTTCTGCGCGTCGCCCTGGGCCGCGGCCGCGATCTGGTTGCGCTGCGACGCGTTGATGTTGTTCATCGCGTCCTTAACCCGCTGGTCGGGCTCGATGTTCGTGATCAGCGCCTTGACGATCTCATAGCCGTAGTCGGACATCTGGCGATGGAGCGTGTCCTGGATGTGCATCGCGATCGTGTCGGCGTCGGCGTACGCCTCGTCGAGATCCATGCTCGGGATATGCGAGCGGACCACGTCGAACGCGTAGGACTGGATCTGCACCTCGGGGCTGTCGAGCTTGTAGTAGGCGTCCTGGACCTGTTGTGCGTCGGGGCCAACCTTGTACTGGATGGCGAGCTTGACGCGGACGAACACGTTGTCCTTGGTCTTCGTCTCGATTTCCGAGTTCAGCTGCTCGACCTGGAGGCTCATCCGCCCGGCGACCCGCTCGACGAACGGCGTCTTGGTCTGAAGTCCGGGACCCGCAACGCGAACGAACTTCCCGAAGCGCTCGACGATCGCCCGCTCCTGCTGCTCGACGGTGAAGAAAAACAACGGCATCTTGCCCCCCTTTCCAGGGTGGGGATCAGGCGCTGGCCGGTCCGTCCGGCGCGTGAATTCTGCAGTTCCTAGTGTAGGCACCCATGCGCGCCCGGGAGACACACCAAGGTGTCGTTCTCCGACACCGCGAAACGAGCTCGATCGAGGAGTACCTTCACCGCATATGACCGATTCATCGAGCCCGGCGGAATTCGTCGGACGGGAGCCCGACGAGCGGCTGCTGTCCAGCGATCTCGACAAGCTGCCGGAGGTCGTCGGCCGGCCCGAAACGTTCGTCCCGAGCGGGGCGCGCAGGCGGATCGTGGGAACCGGAGCGACGCTCACGGCGGTTTCTCTCGTGCTCGGTTCGCTGCTCGCACTGCTAGGACTGATCGACGCGATCTCGAGCGGCTTCGACGGGCTCAGCATCGCGATCATCGTCGTCGGTGCGATCCTCGTCATGACCCATTGGGGCTGGGTCCACGTCGCCGAGCTGACGGCCAACTCGATCGAGGGCCGCGGCAGCGCGGAGGTCGACGGCCGCCGCCGGCAATGGCTCGCGACGATCGAGCCCTACACGCACTACGAGGTCAACACGCGCGTCGAAGACGACGGCGCGATCACAATCAGCCGCATTGCCTACCGACCGACCGCCAGTGGCGAGCGCCGGTTCACGTTCACGAGCGACGTCGACCTCGAGGAGGTCCACTCCGCCGACGAGCCCGCCGCCGCGGTCACCGACCGAGCCGAGTCGCTCCGCCGCGAAGCCGCACAGGACACCGAGCGCGAGCGCGAGCGGTACCAGATCGCCGCGGACGCTTACGAGTCCGCGCTGCTCGACGACGCCGACGAACAGCAGCGGCTCCTCGCCCAGCGAGCGGCCTCGGAAGCGCTGTCTGAGCAGATCAATTCGAACCTGCGCGACCCGCCGCTCCTCGAGTAACTCTCGTCGCGATGAGCATCACCACGGAGGCGGCTACCTACGGCGGCCGCACTGCGTGGGCGAGGAACCTCGCCGCGCCAGTGCGGAGTTTCCTGAGCACCGAGTCGGGCGGAGCGTTCGTCATGCTCGGCGCGGCGATCGCCGCCCTGCTCTGGGCAAACTCGCCGTGGTGGCACACGTACGAGTCCGTATGGACGACCCACCTCTCGATCCGGATCGGGACCGCGGGCATCTCGGCCAACCTCCGCACGTGGGTCAACGAAGGCCTGATGACGCTGTTCTTCCTCGTCGTGGGACTCGAGGCCAAGCGCCAGCTCGACCTCGGGGAGCTCCGGGAACGGAGCCGTGTCGCGATCCCGGTGTTCGGGGCGATCGGCGGCGTCATCGTGCCGATCGCTATCTACCTGGCTTTCAACGCGGGGCGGGCCGGTGGACACGGGTGGGGCGCCGCGATGTCCAGCGACACGGCGTTCGCGCTCGCGGCGGTGGCGCTGGTGACCCCCCGGACCGCGACCCGCCTCCGGGTGTTCCTGCTCTCGCTCGCGGTGGCCGACGACCTGATGGCGCTCGTGGTGATCGCGACGGTCTACACGACGCACGTCTCGGTGCTCGCGCTCGGCATCGCGGTCGCGCTGTTCGGCGTGCTCGTGGCGTTGCGGTATGCGCCGTTCGGACGGGCCGCGATCTCGGTCGGCGTGGGGATCGCGATCTGGGTCGCGATGTTCAAGTCCGGGATCGATCCGGTGATCTCCGGTCTGGCGATCGGGCTCGGCACGAGCGCGTACCCGCCGTCGCGCGACGACCTCGAACGGGCCACGATGCTGACGCGCGAGTTTCGCGAGCAACCGACGCCTGAGCTGGCGCGTTCGGCCCAGCAAAGCCTGCAGTCGACGATCTCGCCCAACGAAAGGGTTCAGTACGAGCTGCACCCATGGACCAGCTACGTGATCGTGCCCCTGTTCGCACTCGCCAACGCCGGGATCCACATGACCTCGAGCCTCCTGAGCCATGCGGTCACCTCGCCGATCACGTGGGGGATCCTGCTCGCGTACGTCGTCGGCAAGCCAATCGGGGTGTTCGCGGGGTCGTGGATCGCGTCGCGTCCGGCGCTGCACGGGCCGCGCTCGCCGATCAGCGAACCGGTGCTGCTGACCGCCGGCGCCTGCGCCGGCATCGGGTTCACGGTGTCGCTGCTCGTGTCGAGCCTCGCGTTCAGGGGCATCGAGCTGGACGAGGCCAGACTGGGGACCCTCTGCACGGTGGTGGTGGCGCCGGCGGTGGCCTGGGCGGTGACCCGCCTGATGAGGAAACTGCCCGACACGGTTCGCGCTCGCCAGGTCGCGCGGACTTCGGCGGACATCCTCGACCTCGTGGTCGATGTCGATCCCGCCTATGACCACATCCGCGGGCCGGACGACGCGCCGGTGACGCTGCTCGAGTACGGGGATTTCGAATGTCCGTACTGCGGCCAGGCCGAAGGCGTTATCCGTGAGCTGCTGTCCTCACACGGGTCCGACATCCGGTACGTGTGGCGCCACCTGCCGCTCAACGACGTCCACCCGAGCGCCCAGCTCGCCGCCGAAGCCTCCGAAGCCGCGGCGGCACAGGGGAAGTTCTGGGAGATGTACGACGTCCTGCTCGCCCACCAGGGCGAGCTGAAGCCGCGCGATCTCAGCAAGTACGCGTCCGATCTCGGCCTCGACGTCGAACGCTTCCGGGACGAGCTGCGCACCCGCGTATACGCCCAGCGGGTCAGCGAAGACGTCGGGAGCGCCGACGAGAGCGGCGTGTCGGGCACCCCGACGTTCTTCATCAACGGCCGGCGCCACTACGGCGTCTACGACATCGACACCCTCACCGGGGCGGTGAGAGCCGCCAAGACGCGGGCCCTCCAGCTCGCCGCGGGGACGCCCGCGCTCGAGGAAGCCCCCGTCTGAGCGACTCGCGCTCGTCCCTCGGGCGCTCTGTTCCGGACCCTTGTTCGAGACGATAGTTGTGCGGACAACTATCGTGCTATCCTCGTTCGTATGGAACTTGGACTTGCCACCTTCGCCGACCTCGCCTCGGGGGTCAGCCCCGAGCAGCGGATGCGCGACCTGCTCGAGGAGGCCGAGCTCGCCGACCAGCTCGGTTTGGATGTGTTCGCGATCGGCGAGCACCATCGCTCGGACTTCCTCGTATCCGCGCCGGCAATCCCCCTCGCCGCCATCGCCGCCAGGACGGAACGCATTCGACTGTCGAGCGCGGTGACCGTGCTCAGCTCGGACGACCCCGTCCGCGTGTTCCAGCAGTTCGCCGAGCTCGATCTCGTTTCCGGCGGGCGGGCCGAGATCATGGCCGGCCGCGGATCGTTCATCGAGTCGTTCCCGCTGTTCGGCTACGACCTCGACGACTACGACGACCTGTTCGCCGAGAAGCTCGAGCTGCTCCTGAAGATCCGCGAGTCGACGCACGTGACCTGGTCTTCTCGCCACCGCGCGCCCCTGAACGATGCGGGCGTGTGGCCGCGCCCGGTGCAGGACCCACTCCCCGTGTGGGTCGCCGTCGGCGGGACGCCTCAGTCGGTGGTGCGCGCCGGCGCGCTCGGCCTGCCGCTCACGCTCGCGATCATCGGCGGCCAGCCCGAGCGGTTCGTCCCGCTCGTCGACCTCTACCGGCAGGCGTACGCCGCCGCCGGCCACGATCCGGCCGAAGCGAAGGTCGCGATCAACACGCACGCATTCGTCGGCGCCACCGAGGACGAGGCCAACAGCGCGTTCGCCGCCTCCTATCTCGCGATGATGAACCGCATCGGTCGCGAACGCGGTTGGCCGCCGTCCGGCCGGCCCGAATACGACGCGCTCCGCTCGCCGCGTGGCGCGCTCGCAGTCGGCTCGCCCGAGCAGGTCGCCGAGAAGATCCTGTTCGAGCACGAGCTGTTCGCCAACGACCGCTACGTCGGCCAGATGAGCGTCGGCGCCGTCGCGCACAAGGATGTGATGCGCTCGATCGAGCTGTTCGGGACCACGGTGGCGCCGATCGTGCGCGCCGAGGTCGAACGCCGGCAGTCCGCGCTCCGCGCCGCCTGACGCTACGCGCTCCTTGACCGCTCCAGGGCGCGGACAACGCTGACCAGCACCCTGGCCGGCTCGTGGACCACGTGGTTGCGCGTCGGGCGCAGCACGTCGAAGCCCGCGTCGCGGTAGACGAAATCCTTTTCGTGGTCGGTCTGAAACGCGGCCGGACCCCCGTGGAAGCGATAGCTGTCTAGCTCCACGATCAGGCGCTGCTCGCGCCACATGAAGTCCGGGACGTACCGCCCGAGCCTCTGATTGGTCTGCGGTGCAGGTAGTCGCGCGTCGCGAATGAGCTTGAGGAACGCCTTCTCGGCCTTTGAGCGGGTGATCGTCATCGCGTCGTCGTCACCGAGCGCCGCCGCCAGCCTCGCCATGCCGCGCTGCCCGCGGTTGCGCTGCCGCACTGCCTCCAGCGCCTGCGGCGTGAGGATGCGAAGCCCCTGACCCTCGTTGACGATCTCGGCAAGCTCGTCAAGCGAGGCGGATGACGCCACCTCGAGCACCGCTCGCGCCGGCGTGCTGATCCGCAGACCTTCGTGACGGTCGATCTCGGCACGATCGATCGCCTGGATCCGATGCACCTTCAGCCCCGCGCGCGACTTGCAGCAGCGGCCCACGACGGTGACCTCGACCTGAGACGGCGCGGTCTTGAGGAGTCCCCAAACGAAGGCTGCCGACCGGTGGCTGATGAAGCTGCGCTCGCCGCAAGCCAGCAACGCCGCCAGCTCGAGCGCGAGCGGCGGAAGCTCGCCGCAGCCCATCGAATACACGCCGCGGAAGACCACATGGAGGCGTCCCGTCTTGAGCCGGTATGCCACGGCGTCGTCGTTTAACCCGCACAACAACAGTTGCTCGGTGGTGGCGAGCGTCTTCTGGCCGGCCGCGATCTGCGACGCGGCCAGGTCGCCCCCACGCCGCATTCCGGTCAACGGCTCATTCGCGGTCTCGCCGCCGCCCCATTGGGAAGTTGTCCGCGCCGGAGCCGGGCGAACCGGCATTCGGCGCGGTGGGTGGGGCGAATGGGAAGTTGTCCGGCATCGTGGCTCGGGCAACACGATGGCTCAGGGCGCCCCGGGCCGGTGCGGGCCAGGGCACAAAGACGCAGACTTGGTGCAGACCCGGCGCGTCTACGATGCACCGCGTATGCGCGTGGCGCTATTCAGCACCTGTCTGGTCGACGCGCTGTTCCCCGACGCCGGCAAGGCGACCGTCACGCTGCTCGAGCGCCTCGGCCAGCCGCTCGAGTTCCCGCTCGAGCAGACCTGCTGCGGCCAGATGCACGCGAACAGCGGCTACTTCGAGCCGAACCTCGTCCGCAGGTACGTCGACGTGTTCGACCCCTACGACGCCGTCGTCGTCCCATCGGGATCGTGCGCCGGCGCGATCCGCCATCAGCACGCGATGGTGGCGCGGGCCGCCGGCGACGAAGCGCTCGCAAACCGAGCGGAAGCCGTCGGCAAGAAGACATACGAGCTGTCCGAGTTTCTGATCGATGTGCTCGACACCGACGACGTCGGCGCTTACTTCCCCCACCGCGTCACGTACCACCCGACCTGTCATTCGCTGCGGATGCTCGGCGTCGGCGACCGGCCGCTCCGCCTGCTGAACAACGTCCGCGGTATCGAACTCGTCACCCTCCCCAATCACGACGAGTGCTGCGGGTTCGGCGGGACGTTCTCGATCAAGAACCCGGACGTGTCGGCGGCGATGCTCGCGGACAAGATGGAGGCCGTGATCGAGACGGGCGCCGAGGTCCTGTGCGCCGGCGACCGCTCGTGCCTGATGCACATCGGCGGCGGCCTTGACCGGATCCGCGCCGGCGTGAAGACGCTCCACCTCGCCGAGATCCTCGCCAGCACGGACACGGACACGGACACGAACACGGACACGGGCCCACCCTCATGAACACCGGCGAGCTCATCTGGAGCGACGAGGGCTGGCCGGGTCCCGATTTCGCGCACAACGCCAAGCGCGCCGTGGAGAACTCGCAGCTGCGCCGCAACGTCCGCAAGGCGACGAGCACGATCAGAGAGCGGCGCGCCGGCCTGGTCGCGGAAACGCCCGACTGGCAGGAACTGAGACACGCCGGCGCGGCGATCAAGGACGACGTCCTCAATCACCTCGACCGCTACCTCGAGGAGTTCGAACGAAACGCGACCGCCCGCGGCGCGCACGTCCACTGGGCTCGCGACGCAGACGAAGCGACACAAATCGTGACTAGGCTCGTACAAGCCACGGGTCACGAAGAGGTCATCAAGGTCAAATCGATGGCGACCCAGGAGATCGGCCTGGTGAAAGCCCTCGACAACCAAGGGATCACGGCCCACGAGACCGACCTGGCCGAGATGATCATCCAGCTCTCCGACGACCGCCCGAGCCACATCGTCGTGCCCGCGCTCCACCGCAACCGGGCCGAGATCAGGCGGATCTTCAAAGACAACATGCCCGACGCGCCACCAGACCTGACCGATGACCCGCACGCCCTGGCCGAGGCCGCGAGGCTTCACCTCAGACGCCTGTTCCTGAAAACCAAGGTCGCCGTCAGCGGCGCGAACTTCGCGATCGCCGAGACCGGCGGGCTGCTCGTCGCCGAGTCTGAGGGCAACGGCCGCATGTGCCTGACGCTGCCCGACACGCTGATCAGCGTCGTCGGGATCGAGAAGCTGATCCCCACGTTCCGCGACCTCGAGGTGTTCCTGCAACTCCTTCCCCGCTCCTCGACCGGCGAGCAGATGAACCCTTACAACTCGATCTGGACGGGCGTCACGGAACACGACGGACCACAAACAGTCCACGTCGTCCTCCTAGACAACGGCCGCACGAACGCCCTCGCCGACCGAACCGGAAGACAAGCTTTGAGGTGCATCCGCTGTGCCGCATGCCTCAACGTGTGCCCGGTGTACGAGCGGACCGGCGGCCACGCGTACGGCGCCACCTACCCCGGGCCGATTGGCGCGATCCTCACGCCGCTGATGGCCGGGGTCGAGCAGGCTCCCGAGCTGCCGTTCGCGTCGAGCCTGTGCGGCGCGTGCTACGAGGTGTGCCCGGTCGAGATCGACATCCCGACCGTGCTCGTGAAGCTCCGCCACGACGCCGTGAAGGCCGAACGCCACAGAGTGCAGGACGCGACGTTCCAAGCAGCCGCGCAGGCGATGAGCGGCCGCAGGCGCTGGACCGCGGCGCTAAAGCTCGCCCCCCTCCTGCGCGCATTCAAACACGGCGCCCCGCCGCCGCTGTCGAAGTGGACGCGGACCCGTGACCTTCCCGACCCTCCGCCCCAGTCCTTCCGGGAATGGTGGACCAAGCGCCGATGACAGCGCGTGAAGAGATCTTGGGGCGCGTCCGAGCCGCAATCGGGCGCCAACCATCAAACGACATCCCCCGCGGCTACCGGGCGAGTACACAGGATGGCCTTACCGAGTTCCTAAACCGGCTTGCGCACTACGACGCCCGCGCCATCCAGACGACCCCGGACGCGCTCGAAGAAACCATCGCGACCACGCTCGCCGCGCGCCAGGCCCGCGACGTCATCGCGCCCGATGGGGTCCCGCAAAGCTGGCTGACCACCGTAAATCAAATAAAAGACACACCCCCACTCGACAACGACGCCCTCGATGGTGCGGACGGCGTGATCACGACGTGCGCGGTCGCGATCGCCCAGACCGGGACGATCGTGCTCGACGGCGGCCCGGGCATGGGCCGGCGCGCGCTCACGCTGCTCCCCGACTACCACCTGTGTGTGGTCCGAACCGACCAGATCGTCCCGTCGGTCCCAGAGGCCATCAGCACATTGGATCCGACCCGGCCGCTGACGTTCATCTCGGGGCCATCCGCCACCGTCGATATCGAAATGGTCCGCGTCAAAGGCGTCCACGGCCCCCGCACGCTCGATGTGATCCTTGTGGCGGCGCACGAATAGGCGCACGAATAGACTCGCGCCCGTGCATACCCAGGTTGGCATCGTCGGGGCCGGTCCCGCGGGTCTGACGCTCGCGATGCTGCTGCACCGCGAGGGCATCGAATGCGTCGTGCTCGAGGCGCGCGACCGGGAGTACGTCGAGAAGCGCGTCCGCGCCGGGCTGCTCGAGCAGAACACGGTCGACCTGCTGCACGAGCTCGGCGTCGCGGAACGCCTTGACCGCGAAGGCCTCGAGCACAACGGCATCTACCTCCGCTACAACGGCGAGAACCACTACGTGAACATGGCCGGGCTGACCGGCCGGCACATCACGATCTACGGCCAGCAGGAGGTCGTGAAGGACCTCACGCAGGGGTTGCTCGACCGCGGCGTCTCGGTCCTGTTCGAGGTGAGCGATGTCGAGCTCCACGACATCGAGACCGAGCGCCCTCGCATCACCTACGCGCACGACGGGCAGCCGAGCGAGCTGACCTGCGACGCGATCGCGGGATGCGACGGCTTCCACGGCGTCAGCCGCCCGACGATCGGCGAACATCTGACCGAGTACGACTACGAGTACCAGTTCGGCTGGCTCGGGATCCTCGCGGAAGCGCATCCGGCCACCCACGAGCTGATCTACGCCTGGCATGGGAACGGCTTTGCGCTGTACACGATGCGCTCGGAGAAGATCAGCCGCCTGTACCTCCAGGTCCACGTTGACGACGACATCGGCAACTGGCCCGACGAGCGCATCTGGAGCGAGCTGACGACGCGCCTGGGCGACGTCAACGCCGGCCCGATCGTCGACAAAGGCATCACCCCGATGCGCTCTTTTGTTGCCGAGCCCATGCAGCGCGGCCGCCTGTTCCTGGCCGGCGACTCGGCGCACATCGTTCCGCCCACCGGCGCCAAGGGCCTCAACCTGGCCGTCAACGATGTCCGGCTCCTCGCCCCGGCGCTGACGGATCTGATCCGGGACGGCAACTCCGAGCGCGTCGACGGATACACGACCGCCGCGCTACGCCGCGTGTGGCGGGCGCAGGACTTCTCGAACTACATGACCCAGATGCTGCACGACCTGGGGGGCGGCCCGTTCCAACGCCGGCTTCAGCTCGCGCGGATGGAGTACGTCGCGCAATCGGAGGCCGCGGCGCGGAGCCTCGCCGAGAACTACGTGGGTCTCCCGGCCGAACCGGATTACTGACCGCGACATGAAGATCGCTTACGAACGGGGACTCCACGAGCTCGGCGACGGGCTGTACGCGTATCTCCAGCCCGACGGCGGCTGGGGCTGGAGCAACGCGGGGCTGATCGCCGCGGATGGCACCTCGCTGCTCGTCGACACCCTGTTCGACCTCAAGCTCACCAAAGACATGCTCGACGCGATGGAACCCGTAACGACCGGCAACCCCATCGAACAGGCGTTCAACACCCACGGCAACGGCGATCACTGGTTCGGCAATTCGCTCCTCCCAGACGGGATCCCGATCGTCGCCAGCGCCGGCGCGATCGACGACATGAAGGCGGCCCCGCCGGCGGCCGTGAACGTTCTGTTCAACGAGCTCGACCTCGGACCTGATTTCGCCGCGTTCGCGGAGCGCAGCATGCGCAAGTTCGACTTCGCGTCGGTGATCGAGCGGCTGCCGACGACGTCGTTCGAAGGCCGCCACGAGCTGACGGTCGGCGATCGCGAAGTCCACCTGATCGAGCTCGGCCCGGCGCATACGCACGGCGACGCGATCGCCCACGTGCCCGACGCGAATGTCGTGTTCACCGGCGACATCCTGTTCATCGAGGGCACACCGATCATGTGGGCCGGACCGGCCTCGAACTGGCTCACCGCGTGCGACCGCATCATCGAGCTCGGCGCGAGAACGATCGTCCCCGGTCACGGGCCCGTCACCGACGAGTCGGGCGTCCGCGACGTCCAGCGCTACCTTGTCTACGTCCGCGACGAGGCGACGCAGCGGTTCGAGGCGGGCCTGGACGAGACGGCGGCCGCGGACGACATCGACATCAGCGACTTCCGAGACTGGGGCGACCCCGAGCGGATCGCAGTCAACGTGGCCACGATCTATCGCGAACTCGACACCTCCCTCCCCCCGATCACGCCGCCGGAGCTGTTCGTCCGCATGGCCCAATGGAGCGCCCGCCACTAACCCATGCGGTTGATCACACTCGAAGAGCACTACCGGGCGCCGATGCTGAAAACGGCGGGCGGCGCGCTCCCGGACCCGCCGCCGGACAGCCCGCTGGCGAAGATCCAGGCGTTGCTCGACGACGTCGGAGACCAACGGCTTGCGGACATGGACGCCGGCGGCATCGACATCCAGGTGATCTCGCACGGGGCACCCGGCACCGAGCAGCTGGAGCCGGCCGACGCGATCCCGCTGGCGCGCGAGGCCAACGACTATCTGGCGCGCGCGATCGCTGCCCACCCCGACCGCCTGGCGGCATTCGCGACACTTCCGACCGCGGCGCCGCAGGAAGCCGCGGACGAGCTCGAGCGCGCGGTCACGGAACTCGGCTTCAAGGGCGCGCTGATCAACGGCCACAGCCGGGGCGAGTTCCTCGACGATCGCAAGTTCTGGCCAATCTTCGGGCGGGCCGAGCGCCTGCGCGTCCCCATCTATCTCCACCCGACCCCCCCGCCGCCCGCGGTCCGCGACGCCTACTACGGAGGCTTGCCGCCGCAGTTCGCCCAGGCGTTGTCGATGGCGGGCTGGGGATGGCACGTCGAGACCGGCCTGCACATGCTCCGGCTGATCGTCGGTGGGGTGCTCGACGAGCACCCGGAGCTCCAGATCATCGTCGGCCACATGGGCGAGGCGCTGCCGTTCTTCCTGGCCCGCTCGTCGCGGGTGTTGCGGCAGCAGGCCGGCCTGTCGCGCCCGCTCGAGGACTACATGGCCGCGAACTTCCACTTCACGACCAGCGGAATGTTCACCTACCCGCCCTTGACGTGCCTGCTGGAGGTGATGGGGGCCGACCGCGTGATGTTCTCCGTCGACTACCCGTACAGCAGCAACGCAGAAGGCCGCGATTTCGTCCTGGGCGCGCCGATCAGTCAGTCCGACCGCGAGAAGATCGCGTTCGGGAACGCGGCGCGACTGCTGAGGCTATGACCCTGAACCTGTCAGGATCATCACCGCGGGAAGCAACGACGCCAGGAGGTTGATCAATGGCGACAGAGGCCGTAGAGGCAAGCAACAGGACGATCGCGCGAGCCGCGGCCAACGCCGCGGAGCAACATGGCGACCGCGTCGCGGTCCGCTTCCAGCGCGACGGAGAGTGGCGCGAGCTGACGTTCGCCGAGGTCGCCGGGATCGTCGACGAAATCGCGATCGGACTGGTCGGTCTCGGGATCGAGGTCGGCGACCGGGTGGCGCTGCTCGCGAACACCCGCCCGGAGTGGACGTTCTCGAGCCTCGCGATCTCGCGCGCCGGCGCCGTGGTCGTGCCGATCTACCCGACGAACTCCCCCGAGGAGTGCGAGTGGGTCGCCGGCAACTCCGACTCCCGAATCGTTATCTGCGAGGACGCGGGCCAGGCAGCCAAGATCGACAAGGTCAGAAGCGGGCTGCCCGACCTCGAGCACGTCATCCTGATCGACCCCGCCGCGGACATCGACGGCGACCCCGACCCCGACCCGGCCGGCGACGGCGGGCACCTCACGATCGACGCCCTCCGCGAGCAGAGCCGCGGGGGCGACCGCGCCGAGCTCGACCGGCGCTGCGCCGCGGTCGCCCCCGGCGACCCGTACACGATCATCTACACGTCGGGCACCACCGGTGCGCCCAAGGGCGTCGTGCTCAGCCACGGCAACTGCGCATCGGTCGGCGTGATGTGCCAGGAGATCGGGTTCGTCACCGAGGAGGACCTGAGCTACCTGTACCTGCCGCTGGCGCACGTGTTCGCCCTGACCGTGCAGCTCGCCTCGTTCGACGTCGGCACCGGGATCGTCTACTGGGGCGGCGACACCCAGCAGATCATCGCCGAGACGATCCAGACCTCGCCGACGTACTTTCCCTCGGTGCCGCGGATCTTCGAGAAGCTGTACGCGCTCGCGCTGTCGATGGCCGAGAGCGATGAGCAGCTTCGGGGAGCGGTCGAGGTCGGTCTGAAGGTCCGGCAGCTCCGCGCCCGCGGCGAAGCCGTCCCGGAAGAGCTGAGCGCAGCCTACGACCGAGCCGAGGAGGCCCTGTACGGCAAGGTCCGGGGCCTGTTCGGCGGCAAGCTCGAGAAGGCCGTGTCGGGCGCCGCCCCGATCTCAGTCGAGATCCTGGAGTTCTTTTATGCGTGCGGCGTGCCCGTGCTCGAGGGCTGGGGCATGACCGAGACCACCGCCCTCGGAACGGTCAACACGCTCGAGCACATGAGGCTCGGCACCGTGGGGCGCGCGCTGCCGGGTGTCGAGCTGAAGATCGCCGACGACGGCGAGATCCTGATCAAGGGCCCGAACGTGTTCCGCGAGTACTGGCGCAACCCCGACGCGACCCGCGAGACGTTCACCGACGACGGCTGGCTCCAGACCGGCGACCTCGGCTCGATCGACGATGACGGCTACATGACGATCACCGGCCGCAAGAAGGACATCATCATCACCGCCGGCGGCAAGAACCTGGCGCCGGCGAATCTCGAGAACGACCTCAAGCAGTCGCGGTGGGTGTCGCAGGCGGTCATGTACGGCGACCGCCGCCCGTACCCGGTCGCGCTGATCACGCTCGACCCCGAGGAGATCGCCCCGTGGGCCAAGGAGCGGGGCCTGCCCGAGGACATGGCCTCGCTGGTGCAAGCCGACGAGATCAAGCAGCTCATCCAGGAGGTGCTCGACCGCGTCAACGCGAAGTACGCCCAGGTCGAGCAGATCAAGAAGTTCGCGCTGCTCGACCACGACCTCACGCAGGAGGAGGGCGAGCTCACCCCGACGCTGAAGCTCAAGCGAAACGTGGTCAGCGAGCGGTACGCCGACGTGTTCGAGGGGCTGTATGGCTGAGCAATTCTCCGACATCGGCGGCGCGATCACGCTCTGCTACGAGACGTTCGGCAGCGAGTCGGACCCGCCGATGCTGCTGATCATGGGACTCGGGATGTCGATGCTCGGCTGGCCTGAGGACTTCTGCGAGCAACTGGCTGCCCGCGGCTTCTACGTCGTTCGGTTCGACAACCGCGACGCCGGTCGCTCGACGCGGATCCACGGCCGGCCTCCGACACCGGGTCAGCTGCTGCGCCGGAAGATATCGCCGGTCCTCTACGACCTCGGCGACATGGCGAACGACGCGGCCGGCCTGCTGCGCGAGCTGGGTCTCGCCCCGGCGCACATCGTGGGCGCGTCGATGGGCGGCATGATCGCCCAGACGCTCGCCGCCCGGCATCCGGACTCGGTCCGCTCGCTGGTGTCGATCATGTCGATGACCGGCAGCCGGTGGTCGGGCCAGCCGGCGTTCCGGATCTACCCCTTCCTACTGCGCGCGGCGCCCACCGAGCGCGAGGCGTACATCGAGCACATGTCGCACACGTTCGCGACGATCGGATCGACCGGTCTGCCCCAGGACACCGAGCGGATCCGCGACATGATGACGCGGAGCTACGACCGCGGCCACGACCCCAACGCGTCGGGCCGCCAGCTCGGAGCGATCATCGCCTCCGGGGACCGCACCGTGGAGGTGCGACGGATCAAGGCGCCGACGCTCGTGATCCACGGATCCAAGGACCCGATGGTGAGCCCGTCCGGCGGCAAGGCGACCGCGAAGGCCATCCCCGGAGCACGGCTGATGACGATCGAGGGGATGGGTCACGATCTCCCCGAAGCCGCGTGGCCGCAGCTCGTGCCGGCGATCGCCGACCACGCCCACGCCGCCGACCGGGCGCGGGCCGCGGGGGCGTCGCTCAGAGCGTCTTGAGCGACCCGTCTCGGACCCGGCTGCGCGACGGCTCCTCCGTAGTCATCCGTCCGATCGCGCCCGAGGATCGCGAGCTGCTGCGCGCCGGGTTCGAGCGCCTGTCCGAGCGATCACGGTACCTGCGTTTTCAGACCGCGCAGGTCGAGCTCAGCGACGGGCAGCTGTCGTACCTGACCGACGTCGACCACCACGACCACGAGGCCCTGCTGGCGGTCGACCCAGAGCACGACGATGCCGTCGGCGTAGCCCGGTTCGTGCGCGTCGGCGACGGCGTCGCCGAGTGCGCGATCGTCGTCGCCGACGATTGGCAGAACCGCGGCCTGGGCGGGCAACTGCTCGAGCGCCTCGTCGAGCGAGCCCGCGAGGAGGATGTCGAGCGCTTCACCGCGCTCGTGCTCGCCGAGAACACCGACGCCCGGAGGCTGCTCGAGCGCCTCGGCAACACCGTCCGGCACGGCGACGGCTCACAGATCGAGCTCGAGATCGAGTTGCCGGAGCGCGCCGAGTCGAGCGCGTCCCTGCGACTGATCCTCGCCGGCGCGGCGCGCGGTCTGCTGATCCCGGCGATCACCATGTGGCGCCAGGTCGCGGACTTCGCCCACCGGCGGGCGGAGCCCTCCGCCGAGCCCGCCAACGTGATCGTCGCCCACTCGTACGGCGCCGCCGGGGACGCGCCGGTGCTGGCCGCCGCCGCCGGGCTGGCGGCCTTCCGCGAGGCCCACATCCATCTCGTCGAGAGCTATTGGCCGGTCCTGTCGAACCGTTCCGAGGCAGACCAGCGCCTAACCGCGGCCGCGGCTGAGCTACGCCGGCAGGGACTCGACGTCACCGCGCACCTGCTCGGCGGCGACGCTGTGGACGCCATGATCGACGTCGCCGAGGCGACCGAGGCCGCGCTGATCGTGATCGACCCACGCGCGAGCGCGGTCACGCCCTGGAGCGCGTACTCGCTGCCCGCCCGCGTGTGTGCTCGCGCCCCGTGCGACGTGCTGATCGCACGCGACGCCGCTTAAACAGAGCGGGCCCGAGCAAATCGCCCGGGCCCGTCCCGAAGTTCAGTCTGCGGTCTCGCTTACGCGGCCGCGCTCAGGCCTTCGAGCTCAGCAGTCGCAGCCAGACGCCGGAGGCCCTGCTCCTCGAGCTGGCGGGCGCGCTCG
The DNA here is from genome assembly GCA_963755525.1 of uncultured Solirubrobacterales bacterium. GTDB lineage: Bacteria > Actinomycetota > Thermoleophilia > Solirubrobacterales > Solirubrobacteraceae > Palsa-465. The sequence continues at coordinate 314,932 of CAVWKC010000038.1, forward strand.
GCGGTGATTCCGAGCTCCGACCCAGCCTGCCGAAGAGTCCGCGGCTCCTCGCCTGCGAGACCGAACCGCAAGCGAATCACGCTCGCCTCGGCCGCGGGCAACCGCTCGACGGCCTCGTTGACGCGCTGGTCGCGCTCGAGGTCAGCCACTTCCTCCATGGGCTCGGGACGATCGCTCGCGAGCAGGTCGCCGAGCGCCGTCTCGCCGTCCTCGCTAACCGGCTGATCGAGGCTGGTCATCGCCCGGCTCAGCTCACGAAGTTCCATGACCTCATCGAGCTCGAGACCGGCGACCGCCGCAACCTCCTCATCGGTCGGCTCACGACCGAGCTTGGTGTTCAGCTCGCTCTCGATCTTGCGCACTTTGACCTGGCGCTGCGATACGTGGACCGGAACCCGGATCGTCCGACCGTGGTTCTGTAGCCCACGCTGAATCGCCTGCCGGATCCACAGCGTGCCGTAGGTCGAGAACTTGAACCCGCGCCGCCAGTCGAACTTCTCGACCGCGCGGATCAGGCCCAGCATTCCCTCCTGGACCAGGTCCTCCATCGGGAGGCCGTGGCCCTGATAGCGCCGCGCCTGCGAGACGACAAGCCGGAGGTTCGCGTTGATCATCCGCTCCTTGGCGGCGAGGTCACCGCGCTCGATCCTCTTGGCGAGCTCGATCTCCTCGGCCGCGGTCAGCAGCGGGTGCACGCGGGCCTTGCGCATGAACAGCTCGAGCGAGTCGAGCGAGCCCACGCCCCGATCGGTGTCGGTCGCAGTCCGCAGCTCCGCGCCAGTCTCGGCCGCGGTACCCGCATGCGCGCCCCGACGCCGGGTCTGTCGCCGGTTCGCCGTCGTCGCGCGCCGCTTCGTGCCGCTCGACCGAAGGCGCCTGGTGGTTTCATGACTGCCGGACCGGGGGGAATCAGTCCGGCGATCTACTTCAAAATTGTCCAATGTAGTCCTCTGGTCATCCATAGTTCGATGCTCATCGAATTATAGCATCGTTCGACGGTCGTCGAACGATGAGTTTCGTAAGTTCGGCCACTTAGATAATCTGCGACCGAAAGAGAAAGACGTCAGCCGGGCCGGATTTCTTCTGCCCGCTAAAACACTCTTCTTCAATACTTCGTTTCGGGGCAAATGTCACACGCCCTGCCGTTGAACGCCGGGAATCAAGCCCTCGAGCCAGACGCGCAGCGAGCGCGCGTTGGTCGAAACCGAGCGCGGGGTGTTGACGTTCGCCACTCGAACGAGTCATCGAGCCCTTCTGCCCGGCGCGATGAGACCCCAACCCCCGCCTAATCGGATATTCGAGGCGTTTCTGCGCTGGCGGCACGGGTACCGCTTGGTAGATGAGCGTCGACGCCTTGAACCGCGGAACTCGCGGCGCCCGCCGCGGCGCCCGCGAGGCGTTCGAGGGCTACGCCGAGCCTGAACAGCGGCCCCCGTTCCGCACCTACGCGGCGCTGACCGCAACCCTCAACGCCGGTTTCGCCGGAGCCCTGTTCGCCGCGAAGCGCTCGGGCCGGCTTCCGGACCGCGTTTCGGCGCAGGACGTCGTTCTGATCGGCACCGCCAGCCACAACTTCCCGAGTCCTGGCCAAGGACAAGGTCACGAGCTTCGCCCGCGCCCCGTTCACCGAGTACCAGGGGCGGGGCGGTCCAGCCGAGGTCGAGGAACGAGCGCGCGGCGAGGGCGTCCGCAGGGCCATCGGCGAGCTGCTCACCTGCCCCTACTGTCTCGGGCTGTGGGCGTCGGGGGCGTTCCACGCCGGCCTGATGTTCGCGCCGCGCGTCACGCGGGTCGCGGCGTCGACGCTGACCGCACTGACGCTGTCGGACTTCCTCCAGATCGCGTACAAGGCGGCAGAGGACCGCGGCCTCGGCGGGTCCTGAGCCGCCCGGACCCACCCCGTCCGTAGTCTCCGAGGCATGCGCTACGTCGTGATCGGCGGAGGGATCCTCGGCCTCGCCACCGCCCGCCAGCTAGCCGCATCCGCCACAGGCGCCGAGATCGTCGTGCTCGAGCGGGAGCCCGCGCTCGCCCGCCACCAGACCTCGCACAACAGCGGCGTCGTCCACGCCGGCCTGTACTACGCGCCCGGGTCGCTGAAGGCCAGGCTGTGCCGGCGCGGGCTGGGGCTGCTCCGCGATTACTGCGCCGAGCATGGGCTCCCCTACGACGCGTGCGGCAAGCTTGTCGTGGCCAAGGACGAGCGCGAGGTCGAGCCGCTCCGGCGGCTGTCCGAACGGGCCGCCGCCAACGGGGTCCCCGGCCTGAAATGGCTCGACGCGGACGAGCTGACCGCGATCGAGCCGTACGCACGCGGCGTCGCGGCGCTCCACTCCCCCGAGACCGCGATCGCCGATTTCGCCGCCGTAGCGCGCGCGTTCGCCGCCGAGGTGACCGCGGCGGGCGGCGAGATCAGAGTGTGCGCGCCGGTCGCCCGCGTCGACCGGAACGGTGGACGCGGACCCCGAGTGGAGCTGCGCGACGGCACGGCGATCGAGGGCGATCGCGTGATCGTGTGCGCCGGCCTTCAGGCGGATCGCCTGGCACTGGCCTCGGGCGAACCGGCCGAGCCGCGAATCGTTCCGTTCCGCGGCGAGTACTGGCAACTGCGCGCCGGCCGCTCCCACCTCGTCCGCGGGCTGATCTACCCGGTGCCCGACCCGGCGCTCCCGTTCCTCGGCGTCCATCTCACCCGCAAGGTCGACGGCACCGTCATGCTCGGGCCGAACGCGGTCCTCGCGACGGCCCGCGACGCCTATGACCGCCGCCGGCTCGACCTGCGTGACACCTACGACGCGATCAGCTGGCCGGGCACGCTGCGGATGCTCCGCCGCCACTGGCGGGCAGGTGTCGGCGAGCTCAAGCGCTCGGCGTCCAAGCGCGTGTTCGTCGGCGAGGTGGCGCGCTACGTCCCCGCGATCTCGACCGACGATGTCGTGCCGGCCCTCGCCGGCGTCCGGGCTCAGGCGATCGATCGCGACGGCTCGCTTGTCGACGACTTCCGGCTCGGCGTCAGCGGCAACGTGGCCTGGGTGCGGAACGCCCCCTCCCCCGCCGCCACCTCGAGCCTCGCGATCGCCGAAGAGCTGCTGGAACGCACCGCCCCGTAATCCGGCCGCTTGAAAACGCCCCCAGGAGCGCGCCCCGTAGTTCCCCGCACCCCCTCGGGAGAACTACTGCTAACGCTTTCGGCCGACTACGACGATAAGAAGGCATGTTCGCGAACAGCCAGGCGCTCTCCCGGGCCAGCCACGAGCTCCGGACCCCCTTGAACGCGATCCTCGGTTTCGGGCAGCTCCTGGCCCTCGACGAGCTCAACGACTCCCAGCGTCACAGCGTCGACCAGATCATGGCCGGCGGCCGCCACCTGCTGGCGCTGATCGAAGATCTGATCGATGTCTCGCGCCTGGACGCCGCCGGACTAGACCTCGCCCCGGTCGACATCGCCGCGCAGATCGAGGACGCGGTCGCGCTGTGCCAGCCACTCGCCGCGAGCGAATCGCTCGGCATGACCGTCGATACGGGCGACGAGCCGCTCTCAGCGCTCGCCGACGCCCGCCGGCTCAAGCAGGTCCTGCTCAACCTGATCTCGAACGCGATCAAGTACAACCGCCCCGGCGGCTCGATCACGATCCGCGCCCGGCCCGACGGAGCGGACGGCGTCCGCATCGACGTAATCGACTCGGGCGTTGGGATGTCCTACCAGCAGCTCATGCGCCTGTTCCACCCGTTCGAGCGGCTGGATGCACCGGCCCGTGGCATCGAGGGCAACGGGCTCGGCCTGGCCGTCTCGAAGTCCCTGGTCGAGGCGATGAACGGAACGATCGACGTCGCGTCGAACCCGGGCGCCGGCTCGGTGTTCAGCGTGCGGCTGATCGCCGGCGCGGCGGTCTCCGCCGGCGCGGCGGTCTCCGCCGGCGCAGCGGGCTCCGCCAGCGCAGCGGGATCAGCCGGCGAGGCCCGCCCCGGGGGCGAGGCCCTCCTCGCGGGCGATGCTCACAGCGAGCCGCTCCTCCAAGCCGCCTGACGCCACCCGCCTGCCACGGGCAACCGCCTAGCGCCCCGGCAGGTGCCAGAGGTCGAGCGTCCCGCTCGTCGAGTGATCGTTGGCGTTACCGACCGGCAGGATCACCCGGCCGCTGACGACGATAGGGCTGTTCCAGTGGCCGCCGCCCGCCGACAGCGACACGAGCCGGCGCCCGGTCGTGGGCTCGTACACGTCGAGCGAGCCGCCGGGGTCGTACACGTAGAGCAGGCCGCCGGCGATCACCGGGCTGGTGCCGCCGTCGCCGGATTTCCACGCCACCGACAGCCGCGGGCTCGCGCCGGTGCCGCCGAGCGTGTACGCCGACGTGCCCGAGTTGTCGCCGACGAACAGCCAGATCCGGCCGTTGTGGCTCCAGACCGCGGGCGCGGTGAACACCTGGTCGCCGCCGGGCGAGGAGAGCTCCTGAAGCTGGCCCCCGGTGCGCGGACCGGCGGGGCCGGTGGTGCCGTCGAGCGCGTCGAGATCGAGTAGGTCAAGCACGCCGGCCTTCCCGCCCTGGACCGCGAGCCGCCGGCCGTCAAACGTCGGCAGGATCGCCGGCGACGTGCTTCCCAGGTCGAGGTCGTCGGAGTTCAGGCGCGCCTGATCCACCGGCGTCCAGTTGTGGAGAAGCGTGCTGCCGTCGGGACTCAGCTCGAGCACGCTGTCGCCCCAGTAGGTGGAGCCGTTGAACGGGGCGTTGCCGGTCGCGACCAGGATCCGGCCGGTGCCCGGCTCGATCACCGGCGCGTTGCGCCCCCAGATCGCGGAGTCGCTGGCGGGGCACGAACTGGGCGGATCGATCAGCGTATGACGGTTCGAGCACAGCGAGTTCCACACCGCGGTGATCCGCCCGGTGGCGAGGCTGATCGTGACCACGTGGCCCTGGTAGGGCGGGATGTCGCCGATGTAGCCGTCCGTCGCGACGATCAGCGATCCCCCGCTGATGTTGAGCGGCGAAGCGATCTTCTCGTGGGTGGGATCGAAGGTCACGCTCACGGGCCACCCGCCCGACCGGACCTCGTGGCCGTTCGAGAGCGCGAGCTTGTGGATCCGCCCGTCGGGCGCGGCCGCATAGATGAAGTTTCGATCGGGGTCGGCGATCGGCGTCGAGGTCGTGAACTGCGCGCCGCCGAGATACGAGTGGATGTCGGCGGGCGTGAACTCCCACAGCCGTGTGCCGCTGCCCGGATCGATCGCAAGCGTGTGCCCGTACGTGGTCGTAAGCACGACCACGTCGCGCTTTCGCCCGCGCACGGTGACGCCCGCCAACTCGATCGCGGACGAGTCCGCGGTCCCGGGAAGCCTGACCGTCCGGAGCCGCAACCGCCGGACGTTGCGAGCGGTGATGCCCGTTTCGGCCGGCCCGACCCCGCTTCTCTGGGCGTCGTAGTCGAACCGAAGCCAATCCGCGTCCGGGATCTTGGCCCGCGCGGCGGTCGCGCCGGCGCTCGCAGTCGTCCCGCTGGCAGACGCATGAGTGCTCGAATACTCACCTGAGGAGTCCGGTCCCGGACCAACCACGGCGGGCCCACTGCCGCCGCATCCGGCGAGCGCCGCCCCGCAACAGGCGAGCGCGACGAAAACGCCTGTGATCGATCTCAAGGCTGGCCCGTCTGCGGGAGCAGGTTGTCGACGGCCGAGCCGACGGCCTGAACGGTCTGCGTCGCCGCCGGGCCCACCGGCGCGGGCACCTGCTGGGTGACCGACGTCACGACCGTGACCGCCGTGTCCACCGGGGTCGGATTGTGCTGAGGCGGAGGCGCGGGCTGGGGCGAGGTCGCGCCAGAGCCCGGCGACTGACCCACCGCCGGATCCACCCGAACCGCCAGCGGATCCGCCCGAACCGCCACCGGACCCCGCCGATCCGCCGCCCGACCCGCCGGCGCCCTGGGTCACCGTGCCCCCGGTCCCCCCGATCGCGCCACCGGCGACACCCGTGCCGCGGCTCGCGGTCAGAACCGGATGGCCCCCGGGCGCCTGGTGCACGACCCCACCGCCCGCCCGCGACACCGAATCCGAACCCGAATCCGGAATCACCGGCAGCGAGGCCGTCGCGAACCGGCTCGCTGCCGCGCCCGACCCGGAACCTGCACCCGTACCAGAGCCGGCTTCGGCGACGGGCAGCGATGGCCCGACAAACAATTGCCCGAGCACTCCCACCTGGCTGAAGGCGCCACTGAGCGCGAGCGCGACAAGCGCGGCGACCATCGCGGACGGAACGATCAAGGCGGCAGTCGAGGCGCCGAGTAGCTGGCGCCTCCACGCCCTGGCAAGGCTCATGGAGCGCATGGTACCCGCGCAATCTGGACCACAAGCCCACCGCAACCGGACCGGGGCGTGCCTGGATTTACAACTCCGCGGGTACGATCACGCCCGGGTTACCCGCAGCCCCCAACGTCCATCCTATGCAGCGCCTTTCCATCGCCCGCTCGCTGCGCTTGGCGCTAGTCGCGCTGACGCTCGCCCTTGCCGTGATCGCCGCGCTCGGCGTCGCGAGCCTCTACAACTCTCGCCAAAGCTACGAGAACAAACTGGAGCAGACATCGTCGCTGGCGACCGCCGCGGCCAACCTCGCCGGCGCCGGGATCGCCGAGGAGGAGGTCCTCCGCGACGCACACGGACCGCAAGCGGCGGCCGCGCGCGCCCAGGTCGCGAATGCCTACAAGGCCGCCGCTACCACCGCCACGGGGCTCGCGGCAGGCGACCCGACGAGCGAACATCTCGTAAGAGCCCAGATCGCCGCCGAGAACCAGGCGCGCGCCCTCGCGACGAATAACCAGCTCCCCGCCGCCACCGCGGCAGGCGGCCCGCTCGCGACCGCGCGCACCCTCGCCACCCAACTCCAGGCCCGCCAAACCATCCGCCAGGCACAAGCGCGCAAGCAAGCCCGCGACGCCTCCCGCCGGGCTTTGCTCCTGATCGTCGTCGCCGGCGTGCTCGCGCTCGCCGGCGCGCTGGCGCTGATCACCGTGCTCGTCCGCTCGATGCGCCGCCCGCTCGACGACCTCGTGCAAGCCACCCACAGCCTGGCCGAGGGCAAGCTCGAGCAACGGGTGAACCCGTCCGGACCGCGCGAGCTCCAGGACCTCGCCGGCGCCTTCAACCAGATGGGCGAGGACCTCTCCACCGCTCAGCAGCGAATCGAGGAGGAGCGGCGACGCCTGGCGGTCACGATCGAAAGCCTCGGCGACGCCCTTATCGTGACCGCGCCGGGCTCGTCCATGATCGTCGCGGCGAACCCCCGCGCCGCTGAGCTCGTGCCCGAACTGACCCCCGGAACCCTGGCGGACGGAGAGGACAGCCCGCTCCCCCCTGAGCAATCCGCGCTCCAGCGCGAAATGCTGATCGAGCACCACGGGCGTTCGCTCGCCGTCACCGCCGCCAATCTCGGCGCCCACGACGCCGGCGTCGTATGGACCGTGCGCGACATGAGCGAACACGCCCGGCTCGAGCGGGCCAAGAGCGAATTCGTCGCCACCGCCTCGCACGAGCTGCGCAGCCCGCTGACTTCGATCAAAGGCTTCGTCGAGTTGCTCCAGCGCTCACCCGAAAGCATGTCCGAGCGCCAGCGCGAGTTCGTCGAGATCATCCTCAAATCGACCGATCGACTCGTCGAGCTCGTCAACGACCTGCTCGACGTGGCGCGAATCGAGGCCCAGCAGGTCGAGATCAACCGGCGCCCGATCGACGTCGGCGAGGTCGTGCACGAGGTGCTCGTGCTGATGGAGCCGCGCGTCATCGACAAGAACCAGCATCTCACCTCCTACGTCGCCCCCACCGTGCCGCCCGCGCTCGCCGATCCGGGACGGGTGCGCCAGATCGTTGCCAACCTGCTGACCAACGCGCACCTGTACACGCCCGAGGGAGGCAACCTCCACGTCGGCGTCGAGGCCGATCGCGCGTGGGTCCAGATCGTCGTCGCGGACTCGGGCGTCGGGATGAATGAGGAGGAGCTTTCGCGAATTTTCGATCGCTTCTACCGCGCCGGCAACCGGAGCGGATCGAATCCGGGGACCGGCCTCGGCCTGTCGATCGTCAAGTCGCTCGTCGATCTCCACTTCGGGCAGGTCACCGTCGAGAGCGAGCCCGGCCGCGGGACTGTGTTTCGGGTGCGCCTGCCCGCCGCGGTGCCAGGGTTCGATTCGCCGGGCGCGCTCGAGTCGATCCGTGGCCGCAGCGTGCTCGTGGTCGACGACGAGAGCGAGATCGCGGAGCTGATCGCCAGCCAACTCGCCGTGCTCGACGTGCAGGCCACGATTGCGCTGAGCGGCGAGGAGGCGCTCGAGCGGTTGCACGACGGGCCACTTCGACGCGGTCACGCTCGACATCCTGATGCCGGGGATGGACGGGTTCGAGGTGCTGCGCCAGATCCGCGGCGACCGCGAGCTGTCGACGATGCCGATCGTGTTCGTGTCGGTGTTCTCGGGTCGCCAGGAGCTCGCCGGCGAGTGGGTCGTGGCCAAGCCGATCGACGCCAACGAGCTGCGGTCCGTGCTCGGGGCGGCGGTCAGCGCCGGCCGGTCGCGCGTGCTCGTGGTCGGACGGGAGGAGCTCCAGCTCACGCTCGAGCCCGCGCTCGACGATCTCGGGATCGAGTTCCAATGGGAGGTGACCGGCGCGGCCGCGGCGCGCGTCTGCCGTGAGCGCCGGTTCGAGGTCGCGCTCGTCGACGTCGGGATCCGCAATCCGCAGATGGTCATCCAGACGCTCGACCTGCGTGGCCGGCGCGTCCGGCGAGCCGTGATCCTGGTCTCCGACGGCGAGACTCCGACGCCGGCCGGCGTCGGCAAGCTCGGCATGGAGGTCGTACCGGCGGAGTACGCGGCGTCGGCGGTGCTTGCTGCGCTTCGGGGGGAGAGCTAACTTTGCACGGGTCTGGGTAGCCTAGGTTGCAGGACGGGTACGGCTAGACGTTGCATGACTTCAGACCGCTAGGCTGAATTCGATGGCAGTCCAGAGCGAGATCGGGTTGATCGACGAGCTCGTGCGCCTGCGCGCCGAGCTACGGCGGCGCGAGCGCGAGGCGGCCGACAAGGAGCTCCAGCTCCAGCGCTACGCCGCCGACCTGCGCGAGACTTTCAAGCAGGAGCGAGCGCGCGCGCAGGAACTCCGGCGCTCTTACATGGCGACCGTGCGAGCGCTGTCGAACGCCGTCGAGGCCCGCGACGCGTACACCGGCAAGCACGCCGAGCGCGTCGCCGCCTACGGGCTCGTGATCGCGCGCAAGTTCGCCCCCGAGCTGACGATCACCCCCGAGCTCGAATTCGGCTATCTGCTGCACGACGTCGGCAAGGTCGCGATCCCGGACGCGATCCTCTACAAGCCGAGCTCTCTCGACGACGACGAGCGCGCACTCATGTCCCGCCATCCGGTGATCGGCGCGGAGATCGTCAGCGGCATCGAGTTCCTCGCCGAGGCCACCGAGGTGGTCCGCTCGCACCACGAGCGCTGGGACGGCACCGGCTACCCGGACGGCCTCGAGGGCGAGGACATCCCGCTGGCGGCACGCACGTTCTCGGTCGCCGACGTGCTCGACGCGCTCACCACTGACCGTCCCTACCGTCCCGCCTGCTCGCTCGGCTACGCACGCGCAATGATCAACTCCGAGAGCGGGACGCAGTTCGACCCGCGCGTCGTCGAGGTGTTCAACTCGATCGACGACGAGGTGTTCGAGCGGATCGCCACCGAGATTCGATGACGCAAGGGGTGCTGATCGTCGATGACGACCAGTTCATCCGCAAGCTGATCGCGACCACGCTCGAGGACGTCTCGGAGTTTGAGTTGCACGAGGCGGCCGACGGCGTCGAAGCGCTCGAGGTCGCGCGCGAGACCCGCCCGAGGCTCGTGTTCCTCGACGTCGACATGCCGCGCCTGAACGGAATTGAGGCGTGTCGCCAGCTGCGGGCAGGCGACTCCTCGGGCAACCTCACGATCGTGATGCTGACCGCCGCGTCCGGCGACAACGTCGAGTCCGACGCCGAAGCGGCCGGCGCCGACCTGTTCCTGACCAAGCCGTTCAGCCCGCTGGACCTGCTCCGGCTCGTCGATCAACTCGGCGAGCGCAGCGCCCGCTAGTGGTCGTCCCCGTAGGTGCGGTCGCACCGAGAGGTGCCACTGGTGGATGCTGCGCGAGGACGCAGGGTCCGACGCGTAGCAGCGCTACGCGAGGATCCGAGGACAAAGCGCAGCGCCGCCAGGGGCGCCTTGAATGCGAGCGCACTTGCGGGGACGGCCACCGGCCCCGCCGGCTGGCACACTCCCGGGCATGACTCGTCGCGCCTGGGTGGCGTTCGCGGCGTCCTCGCTGATCTGGGGCGTTCCCTACCTGTTCATCAAGATCGCGGTCGACCATGGCATGACGCCGCCGGTGCTCGCCTGGGGACGGGTGACGCTCGGCGCGCTCGTGCTGCTCGGGCTCGCCTGGCGCGCCGGCACGCTCCGCAGCGTCTTCGGCCGGTGGCGCTGGCTGCTCGCGTTCGCCGTCGCCGAGATCGCGATTCCGTTCCCGATGCTCGCGATCGGCGAGGAGCGCGTGCCCTCGTCGCTGGCCGCGATCATGGTCGCGTCCGTGCCGCTGATCGGGGCACTGCTGGCGATGCGCTTCGACCACTCCGAGCGTCCGACGCCGATCCGCGCCCTCGGGCTGGCGATCGGGTTCGGCGGCGTGATCGCGCTCGTGGGCATCGACGCCGCCGGGCACAAGGGCGAGCTGCTCGGAGTCGGTGCGATCCTGATCACCGCCACCGGCTACGCGATCGGGCCGATGCTGATCAAGCACCGCCTGAGCGGGCTCGACCCCCGCGCCACGATGGGCGCGAGCCTCGCGCTGGCGTCGCTGATCCTGCTGCCCTGGGCCGCACTCGACCTGCCCGCGCGGACGCCCTCGGCGGGCGCGATCGGCTCGGTCGTCGTACTCGGGCTGCTGTGCACCGCCACCGGGTTCGTCGTCTACGCGATCTTGATCGGCGAGGCGGGCACGAGCCGCGCCACCGTGATCACGTACGTCAACCCCGTCGTCGCGGTCTCACTCGGCGTCCTGCTGCTGGGCGAGCAACCCGGCGCCGGCGCGATCGCCGGCCTGCTGCTGATCCTCGCCGGCGGGTGGCTCGCGACCGACGGCCGCCTCCCACCCGGGATCGCGCGGCTGGCGGCGCGAGCGCCGCGACGTGGCCGCGCAGTGGGCGACCACATCGACCTGGTCGCCACCCCGGACGGCTGATAGGCCTCGCTCCGCTCGGCATCCATGGGGCCGTTCCGCCGGGTATCCATGCCCGGCGGACCGCGAACCCGCCGGGGCCGCGAACCCGCCCTCACGACGGCGGGCGCCGTTCGACACGGTCACAACCGCACACTCGACACTCCCCCACGGCCGAGATCCGCCGTATGACCCGTATTCGTGCCCGAATCCACATTCGGCTCGCGCGGGACGGCGAGAGTGGACTTATGACCCCGCGGAAAGCCGCCGCCCCACCCCAGATGCCCGCCGTTCCATCGCTGGCTCTCAGCCATTCAAGGGTGCGCGACCACCCGCGCGGCACGGACGCCGCGCGGAACGGCCTCGTGGCTCGGCCCGCTCGGCATCCGGCCTCGCCAAGACCGGGCCGGCCACGAGTCTCCGGCTGGACGCCAGGCGAAGCCTGGCCCAAACCCCCTTACGAGATCTTGATCAGGACGATCGTGTTCACGACGAACGCGATCGCGAACCCGACCGTCCAGCGATTCAGGTTGCGCTCGACGAGCGATCCGCCACCGAACGGACCGGCACCCGTCCCCACGCCGAACGCGCCCGACAGCCCGGCGTCCTTACCCGAGTGCATCAGGATCAGGAACACCAGGACGACGCACAGGAAGACTTGGACGACTCCGAGGACGGTGCTCATTGCGGGTCGATGTTAGCGCGGTCGATGTCGTGCAAGATCGTGATCGCCTCCCCCCGCAGGGCGCTGTCGAGCTCCTCGTAATCGGCGTCTGAGAGCTTGCCCGTGCGGTGGTCGAGCTCGGCGTCGCGCAGCTCGCGGTACTTGGCCTCGCGCGCGGCCTCGAGCTCGGCGAGCACGGTGTCGTGGGCCTGATCCTCGCCGGCGCCCGGCGTCCGGGACGCGGCCGCCCGGCGCACCGGCGCGAGCACGAACGCGACCACGCCCAGCAGAATCCCGAACACCACCAGATACTCCAACGCCGCCACTCGTGCCCCGCTCTCAGACCGGCTCGCGGACGGGCACCCGCGGCGAAGGCGAAGGCGAGGGCGAAGGCGCCGGTCCCGCCGGCCGGGCCGCAGCCGCGACCCGCGTACGCCGGCGCGCCAACGACGGCACCGGCCACAGCGCGATCAGCCCGCCGCCACCGATGATCAGCGCCCCGAGCCACAGCCAGGTCACCAGCGGATCGACGATCAGCAGGAACTCGGCCGGCCACGGATGGGTCACGAATCGCTGGGCGATGTCCGTCACCGCGAGGTCGCGCTCGGTCCACAGCCCGTTCATGAGCTGCTGACTCTGCGCGGGCGGGAGCTTCGCGGCCTTGGTCATGACCTGGGGGGCGTAGGCGGCGAACAGCGTGTTAGCTCGGTTGATCAGCGAATTCAGCGGCGTCAGGTCGACGTTGATCACCGTCCAGATGTCCCGCCGCAGGCCGGCGTCGAGCCCGACCTGGCTGTCGGAGTTCACGCTGTCGAAAAACCGCCCGACGAGGCCCTGGGTCGGGTCGGTCGAGGGGTAGTAGTTGCGCGTGGTCGTGACCGTCGTCACGTGGTGGCCACCCTTGGTCACATTCAGGACCGCGCCGAACGAGATCTTCGACGGCGACACCGACTCGACCGGCCGGACGTACCGGACCGTGTAGCCGTCGACCTTCGCGTGCTGGCCCGGGGACAGCAGCACGTCCTGGGAGTGCTGGAACGACGACGAGGCGGCGACCCCGACCAGCATGATCGCGAAGCCGGCGTGAGCGATGTAGCCGCCGTAGCGCCGGCGGTTGCGGCGGACCAGCCCGACGAGCGCGATCGGCACCGGGTCATGGGTCATCGCCCGGCGCGCCGCCACACCGCGCCAGAACTCCTGCGCGACCGAGGTGAGCACGAAGCCGGCGAGCGCGAACATTACAAGTGCGAACGGCCGCGAGCTCGGGCCGCCCGGCCAGAACAGCAGCACGAGGAACGTGATCAGGCCCACCGCGACCGGCAACACGAAGCTCCGGCGCAGGTTCGCGACCGTCACGCGCCGCCAGGCGATGATCGGCCCGATGCCCGACAGCAGCACGAGGATCAACGCGAGCGGAACGATGAACGGACGGAACGCGGGCGGCCCCACCGACACCTTGGTGCCCGTGAGCGCCTGGGAGATCAACGGGAAGAACGTGACCCAGAAGATCACGAACACCATCCCCACCAGCACCAGGTTCTGGAACAGGAACACGGCCTCGCGCGAGACCAGCGACTCGAGGCGGGCGTCGGAGCGCAGCTGGTCGCGGCGCCACACGATCAGCGAGATCGAGCCGATCACCATCGCCCCGATCAGCAGCACGAACGGGACGCCGAGCGTCGACGCTCCGAAGGCGTGGATCGAATCGAGGATCCCCGAGCGCACCAGGAACGTTCCCAGGATCGACAGCGTGCCGGCCGCGAGCACGAGCGAGGCGTTCCAGACCTTCAGCATCCCCCGCTTCTCCTGGATCATCGCCGAGTGGATGAACGCGGTGATGCACAGCCACGGCATCAGCGCCGCGTTCTCGACCGGATCCCAGGCCCAGTACCCGCCCCAGCCGAGCTCGGTGTACGACCAGCGCGCCCCGAGCAGGATCCCGATCCCCAGGAACAGCCAGGCCCCAAGCGCGAACCGCCGGGTCAGCGCGATCCACTCGGCACCGAGCCGGCCAGAGATCAGCGCACCAACAGCGAACGCGAAGGGGATCGTCAGCAGCGTGTACCCCGAGTACAGCATCGGCGGGTGGATCATCATGCTCGGGTGGAGCAGGAGCGGATCGAGCCCGGCGCCCTGGGTCGGGGGGTTCGGGGACGTGTAGAACGGGTTGGCCCAGAAGGTCGCCAGCGAGGTGAAGAAGGCGGCGAAGCCGAGCAGGACGGCGGTCGCGTACGGGACGATCTCGCGGGCCCGGTTGCGGACCAAGAACAGGATCAGGCTCGACCAAAGCGACAGCAGGAACACCCACAGGAGCAGCGAGCCCTCCTGCGAGGACCACGCGGCGGCGAGCTTGTAGAACGCCGGCGTGGTCGTCGAAGAGTGGTTCGCGACGACGTTGAACGAGAAATCGTTCCGCCAGAAGGCGTCCTCGAGGATCGCGAACGCGAGCGTCGCCAGCGCCGCCAGCGCGTACACCGACCTCCGCCCGGCGATGACCCATTCGCGCAGCCCCGTGCGCGCGCCGTAGATCGAAGCGCCAATCCCGAACGCCGCGACGCCGAGCGCCATGATCAGAAGCGCGCGACCGATCAGCGCCATCGTAGGTTCCTCGCTCTACGGCCGGTCGTCCGGGACATCACTACGACGCGGCCGCCGCCTGGTACTTCGACGGGCACTTGGTCGTGAGTGAGTTCCCCTCGCCGATGTATGTGGTCCCCGTGCTGCCCTTCTCCACCGAGACCATCACCGCGCGGCCGGCCGCGAACGGGTCCGGGACGATCCCGTCGTAGGTGACCGGGACCGACACGGGAAGCTTGGGATCGCGAATCCGGAACAGCAGCTTTGTCCCGTCCCGCTGAACCGACCCGTTCAGGACCGTGCCCGCGAGCTCGTAGGTCTGCCCGGGCTGCCCCTTAGCGAGCAGCTGAGAGGCCGTGAACTCCTTGTTTCCGGCGGTGAAGCTCACGTACACGAGCGCCGACGCCAGCAGCACGGCGGCAGTTAGGGCGACGGTTAGCCGTATGGCGCGCTTGCGGCTGGGATCCATGCCTTGGCTGATTCTCCCACACCCCGGCCATACAACTCCTCGCGGTTCACGGTCTGGGGGTGTCTGCCGATTAACGTCGTATTAGAGGGCAGCGGCCCTCGCATTAATTGAGAAACCAATCAGGCCCGGAAGCGTTATTAGCTAGAGATGCTGGTTAGAACGAAAGCAAGCGAGAGCATCCGGTGGCGCCGGCGGGGGCGCAACGGCCACACTGCGGCCGCGCATCCGAGCGTGCCACCCCAGAGCGATGCTCCTTCTCGCGAACGTCGTCATGGTGGCCCGATCGAGGACCTTGCGCTGTACACGTGCGAATGCGGCTACGCGTTCGAAGCGCTGGTCACGACTTCGGTCGGCTGCCCCCACTGCTCGCGCACGCAGGCCTGGTAGGCAGAGCCAGGTCCTAGACGCCCGCGCGCCCGGCGCGCCGCTCGGCCCACCCCGGACTTCCGGACGCCCGCTCTGTTAATCAGAGAATCAGAGAATCAGAGCGCGGGCCCGCCGAGATCACGCCGCCCCAGGCGTACTCACGGCCGGCCCGCAACTCTGCACCGGTCCCATAACTAGCCCCCGACACCCGCTGGTGAGGTGCAATCGATGGTTCCAGAGGGCCCCGCCGTAGTCAAATACGTTCATCTGGGAGTGCTATAACGGCTGCTTATGGCAGAGGCGGGAATACGATGGACGCTCGAGTGAGGTAGCTGAGCGAGCTCGACCTCAGGCAGCTGCGGTACTTCGTGACCGTCGTGCACGAGGGGCAGATGACGCGCGCGGCGCGGCGTCTCCAGCTGGCGCAGCCGGCGCTGTCGCAGGCGATCGCTCGACTCGAGTCCCAGGTCGGCGTCAGGCTGCTCGACCGCAATCCGCGCGGCGTGGCCGTGACCCCGGCGGGCGCGGCCTTCCTCGAGAAGGCGCAGGCGACGCTCGCCGCCGTCGATGAGGTCAGCGCCACCGCGCGTTCATGGGCGCGCGAGCAGGCGGGGCGGCTCCATGCCGGGTTCATGGCGATGACGCCGCCGATGATGGCCGGCGATCTGGTTTCGCGGTTCATGGCCGAGCACCAGGACGCCACGATCGAGTGGCGCCAGCTCGGATACCCCACGCTCGACGGGCGGGAGTGGCTGAGTGACTCCGACGTGGCGCTCATCTGGTTCGCGCCAAGTGCGCCCGGGCTCGCCAGCCAGGCGATCCGGACGAGCCCGCTCGTCGTGGCCATGGGCGAGAGCCATCCGCTCGCCGATCGCACGGAGCTGACAGTCGGCGAGGTCCTCGACGAGACGTTCCCGGGCATCGTCGACTGGGCCGACCCCGTGTGGCTCGGCTATTGGGGCCTGGACGGCTATCGGGGAGCGCCGGCCCGGCGAACGGATGACGACGCGATCACGCCGGAGGAGGTGGCGTCGATCGTCGCCTCGGGCCGGGCAATCACGACCGTGCCCGAGCTCGTCGCGGTCCCGTTCGGCCATCTCGGGATCAGAGCGATCCCGCTTGTCGATGCCGACCCGGCCGTGTTGACGCTCGTGTGGCCTCGCGGAGGGGCCACGCCGCTTGTCGCGGACCTGGTCGAAACGGCACGGCTGATGTCGGAAACGAACATTCCCGAACCTGTCGTCGATTCGCGCGCGAGAAAAAACCCTAAACGGTCCGTTGATTCACATGTATGTGGAGCGCCTCCTCGGAGGTGATTCCGCTCGTGCCCGCCGCCAGGCGAGGCAGGGCGCCGGTCGCCGGCACGTGCTTCCCTCGATGGACGACAACGCGAACATAGACATCGACATCGTCGAGTACGACGACCTGGTAATCGTCTCCGTGCAGGGCGAGGTCGACCTGTGCGCGGCGCCGCTGTTCGAGGAGTCGCTCGCAATCGCAGCGGCGACCGACGTGCCGGCGATCGTCCTCGATCTCGATCGCGTGAGCTTCATGGACTCGGCCGGCGTCCACGTGTTGCTTCAGTTCTCGATCTCCGAGCAGAACCGCAACCGTCTGACGCTCACGCGCGGCTCGTCTCAGGTCCAGCGCCTGCTCGAGATCACCGGCGTCCGCCGGTACCTGTCGTTCGGGCCCTCGCCGACGCCGGAGCTGAACGGCGGCTCGCCCACCGAGCGCCTGCACCTCACCAGCGACTGACGCTAATCAGAGCCCGTTGAGCGCGTCGTTCAGAGTCGCGCTCGGGCGCATGGCCGCCGCCACCTTGTCGATGTCGGGGAGGTAGTAGCCGTCGATGTCGACCGGGGAGCCCTGCACCGCGGTCAGCTCCTCGACGATCGTCTGCTCGCTGTCGGCGAGGCGGTCCGCGAGCGGCTTGAACCGATCGGCCACCTCAGCGTCGTCGCTCTGCTCGGCCAGCTCCCGGGCCCAGTACAGGGCCAGATAGAAGTGAGTGCCCCGGTTGTCGAGCTCACCGACCTCGCGCGACGGCGAGCGATCCTCCTCGAGCAGGCGGCCGATCGCGCGGTCGAGCGTGGCCGCCAGCAGCTTTGCGTGCCGGTTTCCGTCGCTTTCGTCGAGCAACTCCAGCGACGGGCCGAGCGCGAGGAACTCGCCGAGCGAGTCCCAGCGGAGATGGTTCTCCTCGAGGAACTGCTGGACGTGCTTGGGGGCTGATCCGCCGGCGCCCGTCTCGAACAGCCCGCCGCCCTGCATCAGCGGCACGATCGACAGCATCTTGGCGCTGGTGCCGAGCTCGAGGATCGGGAACAGGTCGGTGAGGTAGTCGCGGAGCACGTTGCCGGTGACCGAGATCGTGTCCTGACCGGCGCGGGCGCGCTCGAGCGTGAACCTCGCCGCCCGGGCGATGTCGAGGATTTCGATCTGTAGACCGTCGGTATCGAGCGACTCGAGCGCAGGCCGGACCTTGCGGAGCACCTCGGCGTCGTGAGCGCGGGTCTCGTCGAGCCAAAACACGGCGGGCGTACCCGTTTCACGCGCGCGCGAGATCGCCAGGCGCACCCAGTCCTGAATGGGTGCGTCCTTTGTCTGACACATACGCCAGATATCGCCCGTGTCGACGTCGTGCTCGAGCAGGGTCTCGCCGGCGTCGCCGACCACGCGCACGGTGCCCGGGCCGCCGAGCTCGAACGTCTTGTCGTGCGACCCGTACTCCTCGGCCGCCTGGGCCATCAGGCCTATGTTCGGCGTGCTCCCCATGGTCGCCGGGTCGAACGCGCCGTGCCGGCGGCAATCCTCGACGGTCTCGGCGTACAGCGCCGCATAGGAGTGGTCGGGGATCACGAACTTGGCGTCCTGCTGCTTGCCGTCGGCGTTCCACATCTGGCCCGAGGCGCGGATCGCCGCCGGCATCGACGCGTCGATGATCACGTCGCTGGGGGCGTGGAGGTTCGTGATCCCGCGCGCCGAGTCGACCATCGCGAGCGGCGGGCGGCTCTCGTACACCGCCTCGATCGCCTGCTCGATCGCGCCCCGCTGCTCGTCGGGGAGCGCCTCAATCGCCTTCAGCAATGCGCCTAGTCCGTCGTTGGGATTGACGCTCGCGGCTTTCAGCGCCTCGCCCTGCTCCTCGAACAGATCGGCGAAGTACGCGCGGACGGCATGCCCGAAGATGATCGGGTCGGACACCCGCATCATCGTCGTCTTCAGGTGGACCGAGAACAGCACGCCGCGGTCTAGCGCGTCGGCCACCTGCTCGGATAGGAAGCGGTCGAGCGCCTCCCGCCGCATCACCGCGGCGTCCAGGATCTCGCCGGCCTTGACTGCGGTCTTCTCCTTGAGCACGGTGATGTCGCCGTCCGAGTCGACGTGTTCGATCCGGACCGTCCCGGCCCGCTCGACCGTGTGCGATCGCTCGGTGGCGCAGAAGTCGTCTTCGGTCATGGTGGATACGTGAGACTTTGAATCCGAGGACCACTTGCCCATCGAGTGGGGATGCTGGCGGGCGTGCTCCTTGACCGACGCCGGCGCCCGGCGATCCGAGTTCCCCTGGCGGAGCACGGGGTTGACCGCGCTGCCCTTGACCCTGTCGTAGCGCGCCCGTATGTCGCGCTGCCCGTCGTCGACGGGCTCCTCCGGGTAATCGGGGATCGCGTACCCCTTTCCCTGCAGCTCCTCGATCGCGGCCTTGAGCTGCGGCATCGAAGCGCTGATGTTCGGCAGCTTGATGATGTTCGCCTCCGGGGTCTCGGCCAGGGCGCCGAGCTCGGCAAGCGCGTCCGGGACCCGCTGGGCCTCGTCGAGCGTGTCGGGGAACTGGGCCAGGATCCTCGCCGCGAGCGAGATGTCGCGCACCTCGATCTCGACTTCGGCGGCAGCCGCGAACGCACGCACGATCGGCAGCAGCGACTGCGTGGCGAGCGCCGGCGCCTCGTCGGTCAGCGTGTAGACGATCTTCATGGAGTTCGGCAGGGTAGCGGTGCTACCGGGCTAGCCGTCGAGGGCGCGCGAAAGGTCAGCCCACAGGTCCTCGACGTCCTCGAGGCCGACGCTGAGGCGGAGCAGACCGGGCGGGACCCGTGTCCCTTCGTAGCGGGCACGCGCTTCGAGCGTCGACGCGACTCCGCCGAGGCTGGTCGCGTTCTCGATCAGCCGTAGCGAACGCTCGACCCGGGCCGCGCTGTCCGCGTCGGCGACGTCGAACGACAAGAGCGGCCCGAACGCGTCGACGTAGCGGGCCGCGATCGGATCGCCGAGCCCCGGGTACCGCACGCGCTCGACGTTCGGGTGGGCCTCGAGCCGACGGGCCAGCTCGAGCGCGGTGGCGGACTGGCGCGGCACTCGGAGCGCGAGCGTCTTCATCCCGCGGAGCATCAGCCAGGCCGGGTCGGGCGCGGCGCCGATTCCCGACACGGTCCTGAACGCGTGTAGACGCGCGTGATCCTCAGGCCGCGCGCAGGCGACGACGCCGAGCAGCGCGTCGTGGTGGCCGGCCAGGATCTTCGTCCCGCTGTGCAGGACGAAATCCGCGCCGTGCTCGAGCGGGCGCAGCAGCACTGGGCTGAGCACGGTGTTGTCGACGACGACCACCGCCCCGGAGGCATGCGCCTGTCCGATCACGACGTCGAGATCCGGGAACGTCAGCATCGGGTTCGAGCACGGCTCGAACCACACCAGGTCGGCCACCGGTGGCTCTCCGGTCTGGTCGAACTCCTCCACCTCGAAGCCCCAACGGGACAGCTCGCGCATCAGGCCGACGGTGCCGTAATAGCCGCCGCCGGCGACGGCTACCGTCGACCCGGGTTTCAGCATGGCCAGCAGGAGCGCGGTCGTGGCACCCGACCCGGATGAGAACAGGAGCGCGTGCCCGCCGTCGAGCTCGCCGACCAGCCGCTCGGCCTCGGCGCCGACCGGGTGCGCCATGCGCTGGTAGAAGAACGGCCCCGGCGTGGCGTCCACGAACGGATGAATCGTCGCGCGGTCGAGCGGAGGCAGGCCGCCGCGCGCGAGCTCGGTGTCCCGGTTCATGCCGCGATGGAATGGACCGCCATGCGCCCCAGTATGCCGTCAGCGGTGTGCGGGGACATTTCGACCGGTATCACAGTTTGCGCCTCGTAACGTTCTATCTCTTGTGACCGCGGTAGCCCCTGCCATCTCGCGCCCGTCTCGGGACCGCGTGCTCGTGATCGGCGCAGTCTCGGTGATGGTCTGCCTGTGGGCGTCCGCGTTCGTCGCGATCCGGTTCGCCGACCGCGAGCTGTCGGCGGGAGCGCTCGCGCTCGGACGGCTCCTCGTGGGGAGCGCCGCCCTCGGGATCCTGATCTTGGTGCGCCGCGAGCCGCTCCCCGGTCGGCGGGCGTGGGCCGGGATCGTCGTGTGCGGCGTGCTCTGGTTCGGTCTCTACAACGTTGCTTTGAACGCGGCCGAGCGGCGTGTCGACGCCGGAACCGCGGCCATGCTCGTGAACGTCGGTCCGGTCCTGATCGCGATCCTCGCGGGCGTGCTTCTGCACGAGGGGTTCCCGCCGCGGTTGCTAGCGGGCTGTCTCGTCTCGTTTGCCGGCGTCGTGGTCATCGGCGTGGCGACCTCACGTCATGGCCTGCACGACATCTTCGGCGCGGTTCTGTGCCTGGTGGCGGCGGTCGGCTATGCCGGCGGCGTGGTGGCGCAGAAGCCCGTGCTCCGCCACGCCTCGCCGCTGTCGGTTACTTGGCTCGCGTGCACGATCGGGGCGATCAGCTGTCTTCCGTACGCCGGCTCGCTCGTCCATGGGGTCGGCCACGCCGGCGGCTCGACGATCGCCTGGATGATCTACCTCGGCGTCGCCCCGACCGCCCTCGGATTCGTGTTGTGGGCCTACGCGCTCGCCCGCACGACCGCGGGCCGTATGGGCTCGACGACGTATCTCGTGCCGCCGCTCGCGCTGCTGTTCGCCTGGGCGTTCCTGGGCGAGGTCCCCCCCGTGCTCGTGTTCCCCGGGGGCGTCCTGTGCCTCGCCGGGGTCGCACTCGCTCGGACCGGCGGCCGCCGGTCCGGCGCCCGATAACGGGTGTAAACCCGCGCGTAGCACCCCCTCGGCCCGTGCGGTAGGCGGGAAACCCGAGCAGTCGATCCGCAGTTACTACGGATAAAGGCTGTTCGCTACATGGACGATGACAGTGGGCAGTAAACCGCTGTCCACGGAGGCGAAGCGTTGAGTAATGACCGACAGGTCAGCGGGCAACCACTGGAGACCACACGGAGGTCACTACTACTATGCAGCGCAACACCAGAAGGATCATCGCGGCCATCGCCGTGATTGCCCTGCTTGCCGCCGGAGGCGCAGCCTTCACGAACCAGCTGTCGGGCCTTGACGGCAACAACGCCAACATCGGTTTCGGTAGCGAGACCGTCACCGGCGCGGCCGCCACGAACGTCAACTACGCGCTCAGCGCCGACGGCCAGTATGTCGATGAGGTTGCCGTAACCCTCACGGGCGACTATCCACAACCGGCTACATATTCACGGGCGCCGTGACCGACGGTACCGGTCACAACGGTGCCGGTGGCGCCATTGTCCAGAGTGGGACGTGCACCGCGGGTACCTTCACCAGCGGCAGCACGGTCATCACGTGCGAGTTCGAGAGCACTCCCGGCACAGCGACCACCGGTGTCCTTGCGGACTCCGTCGACGGCTTCGAGCTGTCAGTGGTCGGCAACAACAGCTCCGGCACGAGCGAGACGCTCGGCGGAGGCTCGCAGATCAACTAAGCGGTCGGGAGAGCCCGGACAACTGGTCCGGGCTCTCCCCTCTGCATCAGCCGGATCGCGGATGAGCAACGATCTTGAAGCGAATTCGTCTGCGTTCCGGCCTGGTTACGCTCGCGGTCCTCATCGTCGCGGGCGTGGCGTGGTTCTACTTCGCCCCGACCAACATCGGCGGGCACTCCCGCTACGTGGTCACGAGCGGGGTGAGCATGGAGCCGCGCTTCCACACAGGCGATCTCGCGATCGTACGACCCGCCACGAACTACCGGGTCGGCGAGATCGTCGCGTACTGGAGCACCTTGCTCCACACCGTGGTGCTTCACCGCATCATCGCCAGGGACGGCAATAGGTATGTATTCAAGGGAGACAACAACCACTTCATCGACCCTGTCCGTCCTACACGCTCTGAGCTCCTCGGCAAGCTGTGGATACATGTGCCACACCTCGGCCGGGTGCTCCAGATGCTGCACACAAGAGTCGCTGCTGCGCTCTTGTGTGCGGTGGTCGGCCTCCTAGCCCTCTTCGGAGTCAAGGAGACTGGCCGGCGGCGTCAGACGCCGCCGTAAACGGCGCGACGGGATCGAGCCGTCGGGAAGATCCACAATCGTGAATAGCCCTCGAGATCAACGCCCCTTCAACTTCGTTGCGCTCCTCACCGTGTCGGCTGTCGCCGCCGCGGCGTTTCTCGTCGTGGCCACGATCGCGTTCACTCGCCCGTCAAGCAAAGTCGTCCCGACTAGCACTCCCTACAAGCAGCAGGTCACCTTCGGGTACAGCGCACACGTCCGTCCGGGGCTCGTATACCCCAGCGGGAGCATCACAACAGGCGACCCGATCTTCCTCAGCCTCGTTCGCGACGTGGCGATCAGCATCGACTACAGCCTGAGGGCCGACGCGCCGACAACGTTCACGGGAACCGAGGATGTGCTGCTTGAGCTCACCGGTCCGAGCGGGTGGAGCTGCCGATCTCGTGCTCGTCCCTACCACCCACTTCACCGGCACCCACACCGGTACCCAGGTGACACTCGACATACCGCCACTGCAGTCGTTGCTCGACAAGGTCGGCTAGGGATGACGGCGGCGGAGCCGGGGCCGGGAGCTACACGATCTCGGTCGTCCCCCAGGTCCACGTCAAGGGCGCGGTCGCAGGGCAACCGGTGAAGACGACCTTCGCACCCGCGATGGGGTTCTTGACTCTCGCCGAACGCAGCTGGTCCCCGATGGAGTCTCGGCCGGCGCCGCGACCGTCGCCGGCGCCGGTGTCACGCCGGGTGCCGCGCCGAAAATCGGCTACAGCCAAGCCACGTCGGGCGCCGTCCCGGGCGTCCCCGGAAGTCGCGGCGACCAACCCTGACCGTGCTCGGGGTCTCCCCCACGATCAGCGCTGCTGCGCTGGCTCGCGCTGATCGGATTGCTCCTGACCGTCCCGACTGCCGTGTACGCGTTCCTGCGCAAGCGCGGCGAGGCATTCGAGGAGAGCGTCAAGATTCAGGCCCAGTACGGGCACCTGATCGTGCCGATCGTCGCCGGCGAGGACCTCGGCTGGCCGCCAGTGGACGTGCCGAACATAAAGGCGCTCGTACGGCTGGCCGAGAGCGGCCAGCGGCTGATCCTCCACAACCGGTCGGGCGACACCGACACCTACATGGTCAACGACGAGGGCACCGTCTACCGCTATCAGGTGAAGTCCTCGAAGGTCGTCTGGGGCGAATGGACCGACGCCCCGGTTGTGGTCGACCAGGCCGACGCCCCGGTTGTGGTCGACCAGGCCGACGCCCCGGTTGTGGTCGACGAGGCCGCCGCCTGATCAACCGCGCGCCGGTTCGACGCGGTACAGAACCACGCTGTCGGGCGGCACCAACGCCCCGATCGCGCCCGCCGTTCGCTCGGTAGTGCCTGCCCATAGATCGTGGAGCGTGTAGCTCGCCGCCGCGCGCAGCCCGGCCTTGCTGGCGCTGGTGGTGATCTCGAGCGGCTCGGAGCCGCGATTGAGCAGCGCCACCGCCGCCGCCCCGCCGGCGAGCGGTTTGCTCCACGCCTGCCCGGACCCCTCCTGCTGCACGACCGTACCCTGGATCCCGAGCGGGTCCTGGTCCACCGCGATCACCTGCCGGTTCTCGAGCATCTTGATCGTCGCCGGCGGGAGCGCCCGCGGATCGCTCCCGAGCATCAGCGGCGCGGCCACGATCGCCCACATCGAGAACTGCGCCTGGGCCTCGGCGCTGGTCATGCCGAGTCCGGGCCCGAGGTAGTCGGGGTCGTTCCAGTGCCCGGGTCCGGCCGCGGTCGGGTTCGCGGCGTCGTGGTCGAGGTTTCGCAGCACGTTCACGAACTGGATGTTCTTGTTGAACCCGATGTCGGTGTCGGTGCGCCAGCTCTGCGCGATCCGGGGCGCCCACCGGTAGTTGGCATACGCGGAGTTGGCGAACGTCGGGAGCGCGCCGTTGATCTGACCCGGGACCCAGAAGTTGCACACATTGAGCAGCAGCTTTCGGTGGCTCGAGTTCTCAGCGAGCGCCTTGGCGAATTTCACGTACGCCGGCTTCGGCGCGAGCCCGGCCTGGCCGGCGCCGCAGAAGTCGACCTTGACCGCGTCGAATCCCCAGGCGGCGAACTGGTCCGCGTCGCGCTGGTAGTGACCGAGCGATCCGACGCCCTGGCCGCGACATCCGCTGTTGCCGGCGTCGGTGTAGATCCCGGCCAGCAGGCCGCGCCGGTGCAGCCAGTCGGTCAGCCACCGCAGGCCGTGGGGCCACTGGTGGCGATCGACCACGATCTCGCCGCTGCGGTCGCGCTTACCGCTCGCCCACCCGAAGTCGAGCCACACGATCCGGTAGCCCGCCCGGGCGAGGCCGCTGTGGAGCAGCGATCTGGCCACCGACAGGATCGTGCCCTCGTCGAAGATCCCTCCGACGCCGTAGTAGGTGTTCCACCCCATGTAGGGGACGGCGGCGAGCATCGGCTTGGATGTTCCCGTCGGCGCCCCGCCTCCACTCGTCGCCGGCCGATCCGCGAGGGGAGTCGCGGGGCGCGTCGCGCTCCCGGAGCCCCCGAGCGCCGACGCCGCGAGCGCGAGCCACGCCAGGGACACGATCGGAAAGACGAGCAGCGCGCTCCGGCGGTCTGGCACGGTCTCGGCTCCCTCAGAAGTGGTCGAGCAGCCACGCGTGAACCGCCGGGACCCGGTTCTGGAGGAGCGTGAGGTGGCCGTCGTCGTCGTTCAGGTGAGGCTCCGCCGTCTGTAGCCGTCGCACGAGCCATTCGCCATGGCCGAACGGCACCATCTGGTCCTGCCGGCCGTGCCACACCATGACCGGTACCTGGATCGCGTCCAGCGAGAATCCCCACGGTCTAAGCAACGCGACGCTGTCGTCCCACCAGCCTTCGATTCCGGCCGCGAGTCCCGTCCGGTTGCGCTCGGCGAAGTAATCGGCGAGTTCGTGGGTCAGCGCCGCGGCGTCGACCGGCGAGAACAACGTCGGGTGCGACCCGGCCGGATCCGGCTCGGTCGTCTCGAAGAACTCGAGCCGGTCTCTGGCGATCTTGGCCCGCGCGGCCTCGGGGTCGCTCAGGATCAGCTTGTCGTCCTCGACGTTCTCCGCCCCCGTGTCCGCGAACCAGTCGAGGCCCTCGGCGTCGAACGGCGCCGGCGAAGCCAGCGTCGCAGCGGCGACGACGCGCTCTGAGAGCACGCCCGCGCACGCGAGCGCATGCGGGCCTCCGCCCGAGATCCCCCAGACGGCGAAACGGTCGATCCCGAGGGCGTCGACGATCGCGCGGACATCCTCGGCACAATCCGCCACCGCGCGCTCCGGCATGGGCGTGGATCCGCCGTAGCCGGGCCGGTCGTAGGAGATCAGGCGGATCCCCCGATCCTTCGCGTCGAGCAGGTGAGGTCCGTACAGGAGCCGCGAGCCCGGTGTCCCGAGCTGCACGAGCACGGCACGGCCTGCGTGGTCGCCGCCTTCCTGCACGAGCAGCTCTCGGCCCGACGCAGTCGTGATCGACCGGTCGACGACTCCGTCTCGGTTCGGATCCGTTCCCACCGGCCGCTGCCCCTAGCTCGCGAGCCGGTATCGCAGGTAGACCACGCGGGAGGGAAACGCCCGCGTCTCCACCAGCTCGAGGTTGATGGGGTCCTCGAGTGCCGGGAAGAACCGCGTGCCGGCGCCGAGCACGACCGGGTGGACGAACAGCTGGTACTCGTCGATCAGTCCCAGCGTGGCGCATGCGCCCGCGAGGCCCGCGCCGCCGACCGCCAGGTCGTTGCCCTCCTGCGCCTTCAGCCGCGCGACCTCCTCGCCGAGGCCGTCGCGCATCAGCCTCGTGTTGCCCTCGACGGCCTGAAGCGACCGCGAGAACACGACCTTGGGCAACGCCTGCCAGATACGAGCAAACTCGAGGTCCGACTCGGACGCCGCCGGATTCCGGTCGGCGGTCTCCCAGTACACCATCGTCTCGTACAGGCGACGTCCGAGCAGGTGGTCGCCTAGCTCGCGCACCCGCTCGGTGTGGAAACGGAACAGCTCGTCGTCCGGCACGGTCCAGCCGATGTCTCCCCCTGGCCCGGCGATGAAGCCATCGAGCGACGTCCCCATCGAGTAGATCAGCTCACGCATCAGGTTCCTCCGATCTCGTCGCCGGGCAGCAGCACGCTGCCCAGGATCCGCCGCTTGCGACCTGGCTTTGGCGCGTTGGCCAGCCGCGGCTCGAACACGCGGGCGATGTCGCGGAGCAGGTCTCGGAGCTCATCGTCGTCGAGCCACATCGCAGCCAGGTTGTAGCTGACGCCGTCGCGGAGCGGATCGATGTCTCCCCGGGCGAGGTAACGGTCGAAGTCGCCGAGTAGGCCGGCCACGAACGCGATGAAGGCCTGCCGGTGATCGTCGACGGTCATCTTCTCGAGCTCGCCCAAGCCGATGTGCGCCGCCGCAAGGCGAAGGATGTACGTGCGCTCGACAGCACCGCGCACGCGGCGCTCGGACACCACGCCCAGCACGCCGGCGTCGACCAGGCGCGCGACGTGGCGGTACAGGCTGGCCGGCGGCACGTCCGGGAGCTCGGCGCGGAGCTCGGCGGTCGTCAGCGCGCGGTCACCCAGGAACGCCTGGACGATCCGCAGCCGGACCGGATGCAGGAGGAGGTCGGCGGTGGTCACGAGGGCGTAACACTACGGCCAGCCTCTGCCCCCTGGGCTATGTCGCCGACCGCGCGCTGGCTCGCGCTGGGGCGCGCCGGGTCCCGCTAAGCCGTCGCCGACTCGACGCCGAGCCCGATCAGGCGCTCGGCCGCATCGGCCTCGGGGTACACCGGATCGGGACGCTCGTATTCCTCGGCGGTGAGCGGGCTCGAGAGGATGAAGTCGGCGGTCGCTCGGTTGCACGCGGTCGGGACGTTGCAGACCACGGCGATCCGCAGCAGCGCCTTGACGTCGACGTCGTGTGGCTGGGGCTGCAGTGGATCCCAGAAGAAGACCAGGAAGTCGATCCTCCCCTCGGCAATCGCGGCGCCGACCTGCTGATCGCCACCGAGCGGACCGCTCAGGAACCGGTTGACCTCGAGTCCGAGCTCGCCCGCCAGCAGCGCGCCGGTGGTCCCGGTCGCGTGGAGCTCATGGCCGGACAGCGTGCCGACGTTGAACCTGGCCCATTCGAGCATCTCGGTCTTGCAGTTGTCGTGCGCGATCAGCGCGATTCGCTTTCGGCTTGGCATCAATTTCACGATCTCGCCCATGGGGCATGACCTCGCAGATAGATGTCGATTCGTCCTAGGACGTTAGACCAGCGCCGTCGGTCCGAACGTGCGTTCGGACACACAATCCCCCCGGATGTCGGCTCCGCGGTTCGGGTTCGTCCCGAGGATCAGTTGGTCCGGCGGTTGCCCGGCACGCGGTCAGCGATCCGGCCGATTGGCTCGAGCGAAGACCGCAGCGAGCCCACGTTTCCGTCCAACGTCTCAATCGAAGCTAGCAGGCGGTCCATCAGGCCCGCCAAACGATCGATGCCCTCCCCGAGCGTCTCGATCGTCTCGGGCAGCTTCGACAGGTGCTGCTGCACCTCGACGAGTACCGGCATCGACGCTTCGATCGCGGCCATCCGGCCGTCCATCGTGGGCAGGACGTCCGTCGCTTCGACGACCCGCCCGAGCTCCTCCTTCAGGCCGCCCATCTCTCGCGCCAGCCGCTCCAGGGCCTCCTGCACCCCCGCGATCCGCCGTGTGTCCCCACCAAGGGCATCGATACCGGCTCGCATCCTCGGCACCTCGCTCGTCGACGCCGCGATCGCGTCGAGCCGGTCGGCCACCAGCGGTAGCGATCGCAGGAGTCGGATCAGGTCCGACGGCAGCGAGTCGATCCCGAACAGGGTCACGGCCGCGCAAGGTACTACCGGGATCGCCTCCACGCGCCACCTCGACAGATAAAACGAGACCGGGCCGCCGTGGCGGCCCGGCCTCGGTACCCCATTTATGACTCTGGCCGTCGTCGATCAGCCGCGGTGATGCTGCTGCGCCATGGCGAGCAGTCCGTCCGTGTTGCCGGCAGCGTCGGTGTAGAAGCCGACGAGATCGCCGTTGTCGTTGACGCCGTTGATCGTGGTGGCGCCGATGCCATGCGGATCATCGACGGTCTGGAAACCGCCCGACGGCGTCCAGGTGAACCCGTGAGTCTGGGCGTTCGAGCCCGTGCCCACCTGGTACACGCCGACGACCTCATCGTTGTCGTTGATCCCGAGGGCCTGTGTCATGCTCGAGCCCGGGACGCTCAGAACCGTCACTCGGCCGCCGCGGCGGAGCAGGTATGCGACGACCTGCCCGTTCGACGAGTCGTTCGTCATGTCGGTACCGAACCCGGCGATGTCGCCGTGGTTGTTGATGCCAGCGGCGGTCGGGTTGCTGATCCCGGACGGCGTGATCTCGTTGAACGAGTTGCGGTTGATGTCGAACGAATACGCGTGCGTGTTGCCGTTGGCATCGTTGTAGAACCCGACGGCGACGTTGTGGTCGTTGACGCCGAGCAACTGGTCGACCGGAGGCGACGCTGGCATGTCGGTCGGGAAATCGCCGTCGATGAAATAGCCGTGGTCGGACACGAACGCACGGTTGTCGTTCGTCATGCTCGCCGTGTTCATCGTCGACCAGAAGCCGACGGTGACACCGTGGTCGTTCAGGCCGGTGACCTGAGTCTGCACCGACTCGGGCCAGTTCTCGCCGCGGTAGTTACCCTGGCCGTAAGGGGCGGTCAGCAGGTAACCCTGGTTCGGGTGACCCATCGCGCCCGAACCGAAGTAGCCTGCGATGACTCCGCGCTGGTTGATTCCGAGCAACTGGTTGAACGTCGGATCCGCCTGATTGTCGAGGGTCGTGAAGCTATACCTGGCCGACCCGTGAGAGTGCGGGTTCGCCAGGGCCGGACCCGCGACGGCGCCGGCGCCGAGCACCGGGGTGGCGGCCACGAGCGCAACCCGGGCCCACTTCGCCGCGCGGTTCTTGCGGCTCGCCTTGTTCGCGCCCGCGGACGAGCGCGCGTGCTTCTTGGCATGCTTGCGCATGACTGCTCCTTTTCTGAGACGTGACAGAGGTCACACCGCGCGGCGGAAGAGTTCACTCACCTTCTTCTCCCGGCCCCCACGAGGTGCCGACATCTCGATAAGACGCGGGTCGGGTCGGGCGCATTCCATCGCGTCCGTGAAAGAATCTCTTACGGCGCTGGGGGGCGATCCGGAGTTGCGCGGCGGGCCCGGTCCGGATCGGCGCTTGGGCCTCGCCGCGCCCGAAGTTGCGGTTCTGATCCGGCCGGAAATTCGCCCGATCCGGATGGAATAAGCGCCCGTCCGAATGCGTCTACCTAATCGTGGGGTGCGCCCTCATCGGCCCCGCGACACGGCGCGGATCGCGCCCTATGATCGGATACCAAGCCATGCCAGCCAACTCCACCCCCGAAGAGCACGCGGCGATCGAGATCACGCGTCTCGTCGACGATCGATCGGTCGACGTCGAAGCCGACCCCGGCGACCTGGCCGGCCGGCCCGAGGTCCGCCGGCAGATCGAGTCGCAGCGGCGCGTCTCGGACGCGCTCAGCACCGGTGGCCCGGCGGTCCCGGATCGGCTCGTTCGCGCGGTCGAGGCGAAGGTGGAGGAGCGATATGGCAGCGCTGCGGCGGCCCCCCGGCGGCGGGGCCTGATGTCCGGCCCGGCGTGGCGGCCGGCAGTCGCGATCGCCGGGCTCGCCGTGATCTGCGCCGCGGTCGTGATCGCCGTCGCCGGTACCGGCGGTGGCAACAGCAAACCGAGCATCCCCGCGGCCGCGAGTCTCGCTTTCGCACCCTCGGTCGGCGCCGCGCCGGCCGCGCAAAGCGCCACGCTGCTCGACGTCTCCTACGGCGGCGTGACGTACCCAAACTATGCGAAGTTCTCAGTCCCGGCGACCGGGACCCGAACCGACCAAATCGGCGGGCGCCCGGCCCTGACCGTGTTCTACCGCCTGCCCAACGGCACCCGGCTCAGCTACACGGTGTTCTCCGGAAAGGCCGTGCCGTTGCCGAGCAGCGCGCGAGTCGTGCGCTTCGAAGGCGTTCCGCTGCACGAGTTTTCGACGTCGTCCGGGTTGTCGGTGGTCACGCTCGTCCGCTTCGGCCGGACGTGCGTACTCGCCGCCCGCACCAAGCCTGACGTGGTGCTCGGGCTCGCCGCCGCACCGGTGCTCGAGCAGGCGCACGCGTAGCGCCGATCCGGTCAGCCGTCTGGCGCTAAGCGCTCGGCGATCTGCCCTCGGCCGCGATGCAGCCGGCTCATGATCGTCCCCTCCTTCGTGCCGAGCGCTTGCGCGGCCTCGCGGTACGACAGGCCAAGGACGTCGACAGCGACGACGGCCTCGCGCAGCGGCTGGGTCAGCTCCTGGAGCGCCTCGTACACCGCCGCGCCTTCGATCGACTGCGCGATCGGATCGTTCGGCGCCTCGATCGCCTCGATCTCCTCACCGGCAGGCGACACCGCGACCTGTCGTTTGCTTCGCCCTGAGCTAATCCACGTGTTGCGCAGCACCCGGAGCAGGTACACCACGTCCTCGTCGCGGCGCAGGAACCGGGGGCGACGGAGCACCCGCTCGAACGTGTCCTGGACGAGATCCTCCGCGTCTTGCCGCGACCCGCACAGGCCGTACGCCGCGCGATACAGCCGCGCGACGTGGCCGCCGAGCGATTCGGGATCGAGTTGGCGCGTGCCGCCCTCCACAGGACCGCCCAGTCTCACAAATCCGGCGGCGAGTGAGGGAAAAGGCGCCGGCAAGGGCGCCAGCGCAGCGCGCTTGGGGCGAGGGCGGTCATAACCCCACGCTCGACGCATCTCGACCGCCCAGATCCGCGAAATGACCCGTATTCGTGCCCAAATCCGCACTCGGCGCCAGCGGCTTGCCGAGTGGGGACTTATGACCCGAGCGGAATCTGTAGCGCTCCTGCTCGATCGAGTTGATCGTCTGAGTGCGCTTTACAGGTGCTTCCCGGGGTCAGCGCCGCCGCTACCTCCGAGGTAATTGCGCCGCTGCAGGACGCGCGCTACGTTCGCCCCATGTCCGTGGATACCGCACTGGCGCCGCCCAGCGCCGCACGCATGTCGATCGGGGATCTACTCCGCTCCTGGCGGCGGCGGCGGAGCCTCAGCCAGCTCGAGCTCGCGCTCGAGGCCGACGTGTCGGCGCGCCACGTGAGCTTCCTCGAGAACGGCCGGTCACGACCAAGCCGGGAGATGGTCCTGCGCCTCGCCGAGCATCTCGAGATCCCGCTGCGCGAGCGCAACCGTCTACTGCTCGCGGCGGGTTACGCGCCGCAATACGTCGAGCGGTCGCTCGAGGCGCCCGAGATGGCCCCGATCAACCAGGCGCTCGACCGGTTCCTGCGCGCCCACGAGCCCTATCCGGCAGTGATCCTCGACCGCCACTACAACCTCTTGTCCGCCAACGATGCGGTGGCGGTCCTGACCGAGGACGTGGCGCCCGACCTCGTCGCGCCGCCGGCCAACGCGCTGCGGGCCACGCTCCACCCGCTGGGGATGGCTCCTCGGATACTGAACCTGCCCGAGTGGAGCGCCCACCTGCTCACGCGCCTGCGACGCCAGGCGGGGATCACGGGCGACCCGGAGCTCGAGCGGCTCTACGAGGAGCTCGCGACCTACCCGGGAGTCAGCCTCGAGGCGCCGCCCGACGAGCGCGCCGGCCACGACATCGTGCTGCCGCTGCGGATGCGCGCCGGCGACCGCGAGCTCGCCTTCTTCAGCACGGTCTCGACCTTCGGCACCACCGCCGAGATCACGCTCGCCGAGCTGACGATCGAGGCGTTCTATCCCGCGAACGCGGCTACCGCGGCCCACCTCCTCCAGGGCATCACGGGTCCCTGAGCGCCGCGCGACGATCCCTGACCGCCGCGCGGCTGCCCGCTCCCCTATGCGGCCGGATCGAGGAACCCGGTGACGTCGCGCATCCGCCCGTCCTCCGCGGTCCTCGCGAAGTCCACCCCGACGGCCACCGGCTCGCCCGTAGGTGAGCCCAGCGACCAGGTGAACCGCACGCGGTCGTGGTGGACGTCGGGTCCGGACACGAGCGCGAAGCGGTGCCCGGGGTACTGCTGCTGCGCGGCGCCGATCATGTCGCTGATCTCCGGCACCCCGAAGCCCGCCATGACCGGGTCGAGATAGCTGGCGTCATCGGTCAGGGCCTGGGCGACTAGCTCCTGCCGTCGCTTCGGATCGGTCTCGTTCCACATCTCGATATAGGTGCGAACGATCGTGGTGGGGTCCGACATCTTGGTCTCCCTTCGTCGTTGCCGATGCCCGCAGAGTCCCACCCACCATGACGTCTGTCGATTACCCCGCAGGTAGTCCATCGCGCTGCCTCACCCGCGTAAGCTGAGTCTGAGTGGCCACGCGTTCAGACCCGAAAGACGCCCCACGCCCCGAGTCCACCGACGCCTCGATGCCGGACGAGCTGCACCCGCGGCATCTGGCAATCCGCGTCGCTGAGGTCGCCGTTTTCATCGCCGCCGTCGTCATCGCGATCACGGCACTGCCGGGACTCGACGAGGTCAAGGACCGGCTCCAAAACGCCAGCGCGGGCTGGGTCGTCGCGGTCGCGCTCGCCGAGGTCGGATCGTGCTTCGGCTATCTGCTCGTGTTCCGGGCGGTGTTCTGCTCGCAGATGTCGTGGGGGCTGAGCTACGACATCGCGATGTCCGAGCAGGCGGCCAACTCGCTGCTGCCCAGCGGCGGGGCGGGCGGTCTCGCGCTCGGCGTCTGGGCGCTTCGCCAGGCCGGCATGCCCACAGGGCACATCGCGCGGCGCACGGTCGCGTTCTTCGTGATCACGAGCGCCGCGAACTTCTTCGCCCTGATCGTCGTCGGGATCGGCGTATTCCTCCACATCATCGCCGGCAAGGGGTCGGCAGCGCTGACGCTCGTGCCCGCGCTGATTACCGCACTCGGCGTGCTCGTGGCAGGGCTAAGCCCGAGGCTGTTGCGTGCCCTCGGCCAGCGCGGCGCCAACGCCGACCGCAGCACGGTGGGCCGGAAAGCAGGTCTGAAGCTGCGGTTGGCGCTCGAAGCGGGAGCTGATGGCGTCGACGGCGCGATCGACCTCCTGCGCTCGCACAGCCTGGCCGCAATCTCGGGCTCGTTTTTCTACATGGCTTTCGATATCGCGGCACTCGGCTTCGCGTTTGCCGCGGTCGGCCATGCCCCGTCGTTCGGCGTGCTCGTGCTCGGTTACCTGATCGGCCAGCTCGGTAACCTCATCCCGCTCCCGGGCGGGATCGGGGGCACCGAGGGCGCGCTCGTCGCGATATTCGCGCTGTACGGAGTGAACGTGTCCGATGCGGTCGCCGCAGTCTTCGTCTACCGGCTGTTCCAGCTGGCGATTCCCGCCGTGCTCGGCGCGCCGGCATTTGTCATGCTGCGACGCCGCCTGATGCGCGAAGACAAGCCGGCGTCGGTGTGCGCGCAGCTCGGGACCGACGCGGCCAACGCTCCGGCCCGAGGCTGACCGTCGCGCACCCACCCCGAGATCGCTAACGGACCGTGACGCTGAACCGCCCGACGAGACCGACCCGTCGCGAATCAGCGCTCCCGCGTGCAGCGTGTCGCGACCCGGCCAGCCGTTCGGCTGGTATGTGACAGGACCGGTGTAGGTCCCGGCACACGTGCTTTCGTAGGTCTGCACGACGACGCGCTGTCCAGCGCGGATCGGCGTCATCGTGGTCGCGTCGACGCCGCCACCACCGCCGGGACAGGCGGGATCGTCCGGTGACCCCCGGCGGCCGGGGACGATCGCCGGGTCCGAGATCCCC
This sequence comes from uncultured Solirubrobacterales bacterium, assembly GCA_963755525.1. Taxonomy (GTDB): domain Bacteria; phylum Actinomycetota; class Thermoleophilia; order Solirubrobacterales; family Solirubrobacteraceae; genus Palsa-465. Next base: position 349,323 of record CAVWKC010000038.1, read on the forward strand.
GCCGGCGCGAAGCTGTTCCTGCGGCTCGCCGCCGCCGGCCGCGACCCGACCGCGTTCCCGGTCCCGGACCGGTTCGACATGCGGCGGGACAACGCCAGGCACCACCTGGCGTTCGGCAGGGGCATCCACTTCTGCATCGGGTCCGCGCTCGGCAAGCTGGAGGCGCGGCTGGCGCTCGAAGCGCTCAGCGCCCGTTTCCGGAACCTTCGCCTCGCCCCGGACCCGGAGCTGACTCTTCATCCGAACATCTCGTTCCGGGGGCCGCAGACACTCTGGGTGAGCGCCGGCTGACCGGGGGTTCGGGGGCCTCCGGATCCGGGGGTTACGGTCGCTACGCTGAGTAAGGATTGAGCAAAGTCTGGGTCCTCGACACCGAAACCAAAGGCACCGGAGCGAACATGGTGCCGCTCGAGCGCGTGCTCAAAAAGCCGGGGTCCGAGGAGGTTGCGGTGCGCGTTCTTCCTCGGCCCAGACCGCGTGCTCCAAAGCCGCCCGAGCCCAGGCAGCCGAGGGAGTTCAAGGTCGTTGACGTGATGACCCGCGAGGTCCTCGCCGAGGGCGCCGACCTTCGGACCACGGTCAAGGTGCTCGACGATGTCCGGAGCATCGTCGACGTGACGATCTGGGTGTGGCAGCCGGAGGCCGAGCGGTGGCGGATGCTGACCCTCGAGGAGGCGCGGTCCCTGTGGGAATACCGCGGCGCCCTGGATGCCACCACCACGTCCGCGGGTTGAGCTGCGCTCGCCGGTGCCGGCGGACCGCGGAGAGTTTCTCGCCGCTATGCGCGCCAGTCGCAGACTCCACCGCCCGTGGGTGACCTCGCCGACCACCGATGAGTCCTTCGACCGTGTGCTCAGCCGCGTGGAGGACGACCGCTACGAGCCGCTGTTCGTGTGCCGGCGCGACACGGGAGCGATCTCCGGCTGGATCAACATCGGCGAGATCGTGCGCGGCTCGTTCCAGAGCGCATTCCTCGGGTACGGCGCGGTCGCGGCGCACGCCGGCAGCGGGTACATGAGCGAGGGGCTCCAGTTGGTGCTCGCGCGCGCGTTCACAGACATGCGTTTGCACCGACTCGAGGCGAACATCCAGCCGGGGAACGCGGCGTCAATCGCGCTGGTCAGGCGAGCGGGGTTCGTGCACGAGGGCACGGCGGAGCGCTACCTGAAAATCGGCGGGCGGTGGCGCGACCACGAGCACTGGGTGATCCGGTCCGAGCAGTGGCGCGAGCTGCGGCGCCGGCGGTCGTGATTGCCGGCGCGGCGCCGGCGACCGTGATGCCCGTTCAGGCAGCTTCGCCGAGGATCAGGTCGACCAACTCTCGGGCGCCGGCCTGGGCCAGCGGCTCGCCGGTCATCAGCCGGCGGTAGAAGATCGCGCCGAGCAGCGCCACCGTGGCGAGCTCGGGGTCGAGCCCTTGCCGGAACTCGCCCGCGTTCACGCCGCGCGCGATCAGGTCGATCAGCGCCTGGCGGCGCTCGGCGTTGTAGCGGTGATGGAACGCGCGTACCCGCGGGTCGCGCTCGGCGCCCTCGATCAGCGCCGGTATGCAACGGGACCACGTCGAATCGACGACCACCGCGGCGACGTGACCCAGGAGCAGCTCGACGGACTCGCGAGCGGTCCGGTCGGCGAGGTCCGGGACCATCTGCACGTGGAACGTCTCGAACGCGTCGGCGATCAGCGCGAGCTTGTCGGGCCAATGGCGGTAGATCGTCGACTTGCCCACGCCGGCCCGCGCCGCGATCGACTCGATCGTCACGCCGCCATAGCCCACAGCGGCAAGCTCCTCGACCGCGGCCTCGAGGATCACCATGCGCGAGCGCTCAACCCTCGGGTCAGGCCGGTCATCCCTCCGCGCGCTCATCAGAATCCCTTAATAGAACGTTGACGTATCGCTGCGATACGCGTACGTTTCGTATTCAAGCATTCAGCGAGGCAGGAGGAGCACTCAATGGCCAGAGTCAGCGTCCGCTACATCGTCGACGACGTCGACGCCGCGATCGACTTCTACTGCGGCCGACTCGGGTTCGACGAGGTCATGCACCCCGCCCCCACGTTCGCCATGCTCTCCCACGGGGACCTGCGGCTCGTGCTCAGCGCCCCGGGCGGCGGGCCCGGCGGCGGCCAGGCGATGCCCGACGGCACCATGCCGGCGCCGGGCGGATGGAATCGCTTTCAGCTCGAGGTCGCGGACATCGAGGCGACCGTCGCCGGCCTGCGCGGCCAGGGCACCCGCTTCCGCAACGACATCATCGCCGGCGTCGGCGGCAAACAGGTCCTGATCGAGGACCCGAGTGGCAACCCAGTCGAACTGTTCGAGCCGACGATCGCCGAGGCCCGGCTGTCTTAGGCCAACCCCTCCCACTGTGTAAGACGCAGCAAACCTCGCGCCCACGGCCACGATCTGCAACATAAGCGCCCCCACGATGCTTATGTAGCGCCCAGCCCCGGCGCGAAGGAGGTTTGCTGCGTTTTACATGGTCTGCTGCGCCCGCGCGCACGTCCCGGACGAAGCGCCGCTACCTCATGCTCGTCGTGCCGGTCGTCCTCGACATGCCCGTCGTCGTCGACATCGACTGAGTGTTCGACATCCCGTTCGTGGTCGACGTCCCGTGAGGCTTGGACGCGGAGCCGGTCGGTCCCTCGATCGCCATCATCATGTTCGGGGACCCGGGCATGACGATCGAGTGGTGCACCTGCCGCCACCAGACGTACGCGTCGACATGAGGCGCGCCACTCAACCCGCCGAGTACGCGACCGTCGTCCTGGGTCCAGACGAGGTACAGGTCGTTGTCCTTCGAACGTGCAATACACGCGGCCGGCGGCCTTGTCGTCGGTGATCTGCCCAGACGTGAACTCATTGACCGGGTACATGCTCGGATGCTTGAAATCGTGGTTCCAACCGATCTCCCCGTTGATCATGGTCTCGGTGCAGTTACCGAAGTTCGACCGGAACGGTCCCTGGGCGAGTTGGCTGACTCGCGCTTCGTAGGCGGCGTACAGCGCCGGCAGCGACCGATAGCTTCGGAAGATCACGATGTCGACCGCCGGCGTCGGCTGCAGACAGGTGACCGTCGTCGCGTTGGTCAGCTTGCACGACCGGAGCGGCAGCATCCCCTTGGCGGTCACGCTTCCGTCGATCCCAGCGACCGCCTTGGCGAGCGGATAGTGAGCGGCGGTCTTCGCGGTCAGAGGCAGGTCAACCGGCGCCCGCGATTTCGCGCTCGCCATCGACACCATCGTTGCCGGCGACTTCGACCCACCCGACTTTGCCCCCCCGACGCCGATCACGAGCACCGCTAGCACAGCCACGGGGACGAGGACCGCGATGAGCATGCCGATCAGCGCCGCGGGACGGACGCCCGCGAGCTCGAATCGCCGCACGGGAGGCCGTACCGGCGGCCTATTCACGCCCGAGACCCTGCGAGCGCGCACGAACCTGCGAGCGCGGACGAACCTAACCGGGCATTCATCCCCTGCCGAGCTGAACGCTCATCTACCCACGCGACCACTCCCGCATACTCGTAGACCGGGGTTCGAGCGGCCGACCCCCGCCTCCAGCCAGTATGTCGCCGGGCGAGCGGCAAGTCAATTTGGAAGCGCTGCCTCCAGCATCCGCTCGATCGAGGGCGCGAGCAGCCCCGTGATCGCCGCCGCCGTCTGCGCCGGCGGCCCGCTCGGCGCGGTCACGTGGCTGATCGCCAACCGCACCAGCGTATCGGCCAGCGCGTCGAGATCGACCGAGGCAGCCTGCGGCCAGTGGATGCGGATCGTGGCGGCGACCCGCTGGCTCGCCCAGTCGAGGACCGGGCGGCTCTGCGTGGTGACCAGCGGCAGCAGGCCCCCCGTCCCGTCGTCGCCGAGCAGGAGGCGCACGAACGGGTCGCTCGTCGCGATCTCCAGGAAGCGTTCGAGCGCGGCCGTCAGCGCGGTGATCGGGTCGTCCGCGAGCTCGGCGATCGTCCGCTCGACAGCGTCGAGCAGACGGCCGCTCTCGCGGATCACGAGCGCCTGGCCGAACTCGTCGCGGGTGCCGAACTCGTTGTAGAGGGTCTGGCGGCTGACGCCGGCGGCCGCGGCGATCTCCGCCATCGTCACCTGCGCCCACGGGCGACCGCGCAACTCGTCGCGGCCCGCGTCGAGGAGCCGATCGCGCAGCAGTTGCCGGACCGCCCCGCGATATGACGCCGTCATCCAGCGGGACCGTAGCGCGCGAGCACGCGCCCGCGCGCCCGCGGATGGATGTTCGCGCGCGTCGGGTCGCCCTCGTAGTGGCCGATCAGGCGCGGGTCCATCACGCGGCGCCACAGCGGCGGCACCAGCGCGAGCAGGATCATGCCGGCGTACCCCGTCGGCAGCTGGGGCGCCTCGTCGAAGTGACGCAGCGCCTGGAAGCGGCGGGTCGGGTTGGCATGGTGGTCGCTGTGGCGCTGGAGGTGGTAGAGCAGCACGTTGGACGCGACGTTGTTGCTGTTCCAGCTGTGCTCTGGCCGCGTGCGCTCGTACCGGCCGTCTGGCCGCTTCTGGCGCAGAAGCCCGTAGTGCTCGAGGTAGTTGACGACCTCGAGCAGCGGGAACCCGATGACCATTTGCAGCAGCAGGAACGGCAGCACGGCGAGCCCGAACACGGCGGTCAGCCCACCGAACAGCACGACCGTCATCGCCCAGGCGTTGAGCACGTTGTTGTGGATGCTCCACCACCGCCGGTCGTGGCGAGCGAGCCATTCGCGCTCGAGCTCCCACGCCGAGACGAGGCTGCCGGCGACGGTCCGCGGCAGGAACGCCCAGAAGCTCTCGCCGAGCCGCGCGCTCGCAGGATCCTCGGGCGTCGCCACGCGCACGTGATGGCCGCGGTTGTGCTCGACGACGATCGAAGCTTTACACAGATCGCCTAGATGTCAAGCAAGCCGACAGTGGGCCCTATAGCGTCAACCAGGTCCCGCGCCACGGGGCGTGATCGTCGCCGCCCGCGCGAGCAGCAGTGCGACGGGCACGATGTACAGCCCCACGGATGCGATTCCGACCAGGCATTCGGCGAACAGCACCGCGATCAGCGCCCAGGCGACGTACCCGCTCACCGAACCTCCGCGCGAGCAGCGGACGCGCAAAGAGATCGCGACGAGCGCGGCGATCCCGGCCGGGGCAGCGACGAATATGAGAACGTGCGCGCCGTTCTGCTCCACCAGCGTCTGTGCGCCCGACACCGGGACGAGCAGGGCCGCCAGCAGCAGTGCCGCGCCCCAGCAGAACGCACCGACGGTGAGCCAGAAGGCCCGCCGGCCACTGGGGGGTGCATCCGCGTTCACGAAACGAAGCGTATCCGCGCGCAAACGCTCAGACGAGGCTGTGATACAGCTCGGACGTCTGCTCGGCGATCATCGGCCAGGAGAAATGCTCGATCGCCCGCCGCCGCCCGGCCCGCCCCATCGCGGCGGCGCGCTCGGGGTCGCGGATCAGCGCGTTGACGCGCTCGGCGAAGTCGTCGACGAACCGCTGCGGGTCGCGCGGCGCGCCGGTGGCGTCGTCGCCGGGCTCGATCGGCACCAGCAGGCCGGTCTCGCCGTCGTCGACGACCTCGACGATCCCGCCGGTGGCGGTCGCCACCACCGCGGCCTCGCAGGCCATCGCCTCGAGATTGACGATCCCGAGCGGCTCGTAGATCGACGGGCACGCGAACACCGTCGCGTGGCTGAGCAGCTGGATCACATCGGCCTTGGGAAGCATCTGCTCGAGCCACACCACGCCGTCGCGCTGGTCGCGCAACTCGCCGACGAGGCGCTCGACCTCGGCACCGAGCTCGGGCGTGTCGGCTGAGCCGGCGCACAGCACGAGCTGCGCGGCGGGATCGAACGTGCGGGCCGCGCGCAGCAGGTACTCGACCCCTTTCTGGCGCGTGATCCGGCCGACGAACACCACTGAGGGCCGCTCCGCGTCCACCCCGAAACGCTCGAGCACATCGGTCCCTGCAGCGGGGGAGTACTGCGACGTGTCGATGCCGTTGTAGATGACGTGAACCCGCTCGGGGTCGATCGCCGGGTACACGCGCAGGATGTCGTCGCAGGTACCCCGGGACACCGCGATCACCGCGTCGGCCGCCTCGAGCGCGGTCTTCTCGGCCCAGCTCGAGATCGCGTACCCACCGCCGAGCTGCTCGGCCTTCCACGGCCGCAGCGGTTCGAGGCTGTGAACGGTCGCCACGTGCGGGATCCCGTGGACCAGCTTCGACAGGTGGCCGCCGAGGTTGGCGTACCAGGTGTGGCTGTGGACCAGGTCGGCGTCCGCGGTCCGCGCGGCCATCGTCAAGTCGATCGACAGCGCGCGGAGCGCGGCCAGCGAAGGCTCATCGCCGGCGAGCGCCTCCCACGCGTGGTGATGGACGTCGCCCGTGCCCCACGCGTGCACGGTGACGTCCTCGAGCCGCCTGAGCTCCCGCGCCAGATATTCGACGTGCACCCCCGCGCCGCCATACACCTCCGGCGGGTACTCGCGGGTGAGGAGCGCGACCCTCAATCGACGATCTCGCCCTTGGGGATCACGACGATGCCGGCGGCAGACACCTTGAAGCGTTCGCGGTCGGCTTCCGGATCGACCCCGATCCGAGCGTTCGGGCCGATTCGGACGTCCTTGTCGACGATTGCCCGCCGCACGACCGCGCCGCGACCGACGTCGGCGTCGTGCATCAGGATCGAGTCCTCGACCTCGGCGTAGGAGTGCAGGTGGACGCCTGGCGACAGGATCGAGCGCCGCGCGACCCCGCCGGATAGCACGACCCCCGCGCACACCATCGAGTCGAGCGCGTGGCCACGCCGGCCGTCCTCGTCGAATACGAACTTGGCCGGCGGCAGCGGATCGGGCCAGGTCAGGATCGGCCACTGGAGGTTGTAGAGGTTGAAGATCGGCGTCACCGAGATCAGGTCCATATGGGCGTCGTAGTACGCGTCGAGCGTCCCCACGTCACGCCAGTAGCCCCTGTCTCGATCGGTGGCGCCCGGCACGTGGTTGGTCGCGAAGTCGTAGACGCGCGCCTCGCCACGCGCGACCAGCATCGGGATCAGGTTGCCGCCGATGTCGTGATTCGAAGTCTCGTCCTGGGCGTCCTCGGTGACGACGTCCATCAGCGCCTCGGTCGTGAACACGTAGTTGCCCATCGACGCGTACACCTGGTCGGGCGCGTCCACGAGCGGCTTGGCGTCGGTCGGCTTCTCGCGGAACGCGTCGATTCGACGACCGTCGGACGCGGTTTCGATCACGCCGAACTGGTCGGCCTGGTCGATCGGCGCGCGAATCGCCGCCACGGTCACCGCGGCTCCGCTCGCGATGTGCTCCTCGACCATCTGGCGCGGGTCCATGCGGTAGATGTGGTCGGCGCCGAACACGATGATGTGGTCGGGCCGCTCGTCGCGGATCAGGTTGAAGTTCTGGTAGATCGCGTCGGCGGACCCGACGAACCACCGAGGTCCGCGACGCATCTGAGCCGGAATCGGCGTGACGTAGTTGCCGAGCAGCGGAGACAGCCTCCACGCCTGCGACAGGTGCCGGTCGAGCGAGTGGCTCTTGTACTGGGTCAGCACGGCGATCCGCAGATACCCCGCGTTGACGAGGTTCGACAGCGCGAAATCGATCAGCCGGTAGACACCCCCGAACGGCACCGCGGGCTTGGCCCGGTCGGCGGTGAGCGGGGCCAGCCGCTTGCCCTCCCCGCCCGCAAGCACCATCGCGAAAACGTCGGTCATCGTCAGCCCCCGAGCGCCGCGTCGACGACACCCTGGGCCTCCTCGAGGATCTGCTCGAGGTGCTGCGCGCCCGTGAAGCTCTCGGCATAGAGCTTGTAGACGTCCTCGGTGCCCGACGGGCGGGCCGCGAACCAGCCGCTCTCGGTCACGACCTTCACCCCGCCGAGTGGCGCGCCCGACGGCGCGGCCGTGAGCACCTCGGTGATCGGCTCGCCCGCAAGCTCGGTCGCGGTGAGGCTCTCTGGCGAGAGACTCCCCAGCACCCGCTTCTGCTCGGGCGTCGCCGGGGCGTCGATGCGGCGGTACACCGGCGCGCCGTAGCGGTCGGTCAGCTCGGCGTACACGCGCGCCGGGTCCTTGCCTGTGCGCGCGGTCATCTCGGCGGCGAGCAGGCACATGATCAGCCCGTCCTTGTCGGTGCTCCAGGGCTGGCCGTTGCGGCGCAGGAAGCTCGCGCCGGCGCTCTCCTCACCTCCGAACCCCAGCGTCCCGTCGAGCAGTCCGCCGACGAACCACTTGAACCCGACCGGCACCTCTTCGAGCCGGCGCCCCAACCCGCCCACCACCCGGTCGATGATCGAGCTCGAGACCATCGTCTTGCCGACGCCGGCGCCCTCGGACCAGTCGAGGCGAACGCCGCTGAACAGGTAGGAGATCGCCGCCGCAAGGTAGTGGTTGGGGTTCAGCAGTCCCGCCTCACGCGTGACGATCCCGTGGCGATCGGCGTCGGGGTCGTTGGCGAACGCGACGTCGAACCGGTCCTTGAGCGCAATCAAGTCCGCCATCGCGTCGGGCGAGGAGGAGTCCATCCGGATCTTCCCGTCGTGGTCGAGCGGCATGAACGAGAAGGTCGGGTCGACCTGGTCGTTGACGACCTCCAGGTCGAGCCGGTAACGGTCGGCGATCGCCTCCCAGTACGCGACGCTCGCGCCGCCCAGCGGGTCGACGCCGAGCCGGATCCCGGAGCCCGCGATCTCGTTGAGGTCGACGACCGCCGACAGCTCCCCGACGTAGGCGGTGAGGTAGTCGTGGCGTCGTGCGCCGTCGATCGCCTCCTCGAACGGCAAGCGCTCGATCGCGTCCACCCCCGCGCGCAGCAACCCGTTTGCCGCGTCCTGGATCTGCCGCGTTACGTCGGTGTCGGCCGGGCCTCCGTGCGGCGGGTTGTACTTGAACCCGCCGTCCTCGGGCGGGTTGTGCGACGGCGTGATCACGACGCCGTCGGCACGGGCGCCACCGCGGGCGTTGTGCGTCAGGATCGCGTACGACACCGCCGGCGTCGGCGTATAGCCGTCCTGGGCGTCGACCGCGACCTCGACGCCGCGGGCCACGAGCACCTCCACCGCGGTTCGGAACGCGGGCTCGGAGAGCGCGTGCGTGTCGCGGCCCAGGTACAGCGGCCCGTCGATTCCCTGCGCGGTCCGATACCGGACGATCGCCTCGCTGATCGCGAGGATGTGGGACTCGGTGAATGTCCCCGTGAACGATGTGCCTCGATGCCCCGAGGTCCCGAACGAGACGGCTTGCGCCGGATTGGACGGATCCGGGCGCTCGTCGTAGTACGCCGCGATCAGCCGGTCCACGTTGACGAGCATGTCCGGACTGGGACGGCGGACGGCGGGTTCTGTGCGAGGAGATTCGGCCATTGCGGGCGGGAGTTTGTCAATCCTCGCGCAGCTCCGGGCGGCTCGTTCGTATTTCCCGGACACTCTGGCCCGCAGCGACGACTATTCGACCAGGAGCGGTTCGAGTAATCGGTGCGGCCCGCGCAGTGCCACCGCCACCGGGTCGTCGCGGTGTCGGCCCCGCCCCGGGCGCGGCTCGGTGACGATATCCGCGACCGCCGGTGTGATCCCGCACGCCGGGCAGTGCGCTCCGTCGTCAAGCACGGTCCCGCACGCGGCGTGCCTGAAGAATCGGCTGTTCGGGAGCTCGTGGTGGTCGCCCCACACGATCATCGCGTGCAGCACCGGCCATAGGTCCTGTCCGGCCTGCGTCAGCTCGTACAGCGAGCGGCCCGCATGGTGAGGATCGGGACGGCGCTCGAAGATCCCGTGCTCGACGAGGCCTCTAAGGCGGTCCGAAAGCACCGCCTTCGGGATGTCGAGGTGAGCCTGGAAGTCGCGAAAGCGCCGGACGCCGTACATCGCGTCCCGCACGATCAGCAGCGTCCACCGCTCGCCGATCACCTCGAGCGCGCGGGCGATTCCGCAGTCCTGACCGGCGTACTCCTTACCGAGCATGCGCATATCTTAGCGCGTATAGGTTCAATCATCGAACTCATTGTGCTAGGGTGAGCGAGCCAGCGGTTCGATCACTGAACTCACGAGGAGGACTCTGATGACGACCATCGCCGCCCAGCGGCATCAGCAAGCTCGCGCCACAACCCGGACCGAAGAAGCTGAGGCCAACCGCACCCTCTGGGTCGCCGCCGCGGCGACGCTGCTCGTTCTGGCCGTGTTCAGCGCGGTCGTGACGACGGTCGGCGCCAGCCTCCGCTCGCTCCACGGCGACGTGTCGAGCCAGACGTGGACGCTCAGCGGGATGAGCCTCGGTCTCGCCGCCGCACTGCTCACTGTCGGCGCCCTGGCCGATGCGCTCGGTCGCCGCCGCGTGCTGGTGGTCTCGACGGCGCTGCTCGCGCTCACGAGCGCGCTCGGCGCCGTTGCGCCGAGCATGGGCGTGCTGATCGCCGCCCGCATTCTCCAGGGCGCCGCCGGTGCCGGCGTGCTCGCGGCATCGCTTGGCGCGATCGGGCACGCTTTCCCCACCGGTCATCGGCGCGCGCTCGCCACCAGCGTGTGGGGTTCCGCGGTGGGCGCCGGGATCGCGATCGGCCCGCTCGCGGCGGGCGCGCTCGCGGCATGGCTCGGCTGGCGCAGCAGCTTCTGGCTCGAGGCCGTCGCCGCGACCACACTGGTCGTGGCGGCCGCTGGGATGGACGAGTCGCGCGCACCGACCAGGCGTCCGGTCGATCTCTTGGGCGCTGCCGCCCTGGCCCTCGCGATGGCGGGCTTGACCGCCGGGCTGATCGAAGGCCGGCAGAGCTGGTCGGCGCCTCAGACGATCGTTCCGCTGGTCGCCGGGGCGGCGCTGCTCGCGGCGTTCGCGGCGATCGAGTTGCGCAAGCGCGAGCCGATCCTCGAGCTGGAGCGGTTCAAGAACCCACTGTTTCTCGCGTCGCTGTCGGGCGCGCTATTCACCGGCCTCGCGGTGATCGGCCTGATGAGCTTCACCCCGCTCCTCCTCCAGCGCGCCCTCGGGGTCAGCGTGATCGGTAGCGCGGCCGTGCTCGCCGCATGGTCGACGACGAGCATGGCGGTGGCGCTCGCCACCCGCCGACTGCTCGGTCGTCGGAGCGCCGCCTCGGTGCTCGTGCTCGGCTTCGCGATCTCGGCCGTCGGCGTGTTCGCGCTCGCCGGCCTCTCAGTCGGGTCGTCGTGGGCGCGGCTGCTCCCAGGCCTCGTGATCCTCGGCATCGGAAGCGGGATCGTCAACGCTTCGCTCGGACGGCTCGCCCTGGAGTCGGTGCCCCGCGAACGCGCGGGGATGGGCAGCGGCGCGAACAACACCAGCCGGTACCTCGGCGGCGCCGCCGGCGTGGCGCTTGTGGTCGCGCTCGCGACCGGTCACGGTGGGACCGATGCGTCCTCGTTGCTGGCCGGCTGGAACACCGCGGTGATCGTGTGCGGCGCGCTGTGCCTGCTCGCCGCCCTGATCGCAGCCGCTTGCCGCCCCGCCACGCGTTGACGCGGCAGCGGGACGCGCGGCGGCACTCCGATCCCCGGCGCGCGGACGACCGCGGCACTCCGATCCCCGGCGCGCGGACGCACGGGACATCTGATTGGGAACATTGGCACTATGCCCGCGGCGCCAATGTCCTCCGACCCCGAGCTGGTCTACGCCGTCGTCGAAGCCTCCGGTGCCCGCCGCCCGGAGCTCCGCGAGCAGCTGCTGGCGATGTGGGTTGAGGTGACCAACGCCGGCGGCGCGGTCGGGTTCACCGCGCCCGCCGACGTCTCCGCGGTCGCCGGCACGCTCGACGCGGCGCTCGACCGGGTGGCGGCGGGAATGGACCTGCTCGGCATCCTGCGCCAGAACGGCGACGCGGTCGGGATGGGATTCCTCGTCGAGGGCGGTTCCCCGCTCAGGCGCCACTGGCGCACGATCCTGCGCCTGATGGTCCGCCCGGAGCTTCAGGGACGCGGCGCCGGCCGGCTCCTGCTCGACGGGCTGCACGGGACGGCCGCGGACCTCGGCCTCGAGCAGTTGATGCTGACCACACGAGGCGGAACCGGAGTCGAGGGGTTCTACGAGCGGTGCGGCTACACCGTGGTCGGCCGCCACCCCGGCGCGATCCGGCTCGCGCCCGGCGACGACCGCGACGAGTTGTTCCTGACCTTCCGGCTCTGACCGGTGACCGAGACCGCGCCTTACGAGCTCCGGCTGCCGTATCGCGCGCCGTGTGACGTCGCCGCCCTCGTAGCGGTTCTTCTCCGCCCGCGCCGTCCCGGGAGTCGAACAGATCGACGGCAACGTCTATGTCCGCAGCATCGGGCTGCCGGGTGGACCGGGCGTCGTCGCGCTACGCCCCAGGGACGACGACGTCGAGGCGAAGGTGTGGCTCACGGAGGCGAGCGATCTCGACGCGGCGGTGGCGGTATCCCGGTGTCTGCTCGACCTCGACACCGATCCGGCGCCGATCGTCGACGCGCTCGGCAGCGACGCCCTGATCGGGAAAATCGTTCGGAGCGCCCCCGGTCGGAGGGTGCCCGGCCACGCCGGCGCCGACGAGATCGCGATCCGCGCGGTGCTCGGCCAGCAGGTCTCGCTCGCCGGCGCGGCGACGCTCGCGGCTCGGCTCGTGAGCGCATACGGCGAGCCGCTCGCGCACCCCGTCGGGTCGGTGACGCGCCTGTTCCCGTCGGCCGCCGCCCTCGCAGGCGCCGACCCGGAACAGCTGGCGATGCCCTGGTCGCGCCGGCGGGCGCTGATCGGCCTGGCGAAGGCACTCGCCGACGGCGACCCCGTGCTCGACACCGGGCGTTATGCCGCAGGACGAGATCGAGCGGCGGCTGCTCGCGCTGCCGGGGATCGGCCCGTGGACGGTCGCGTACATCGCGATGCGCGCGCTGCGCGACGCCGACGCGTTCATGCCGACCGACCTCGGAGTCCGCCATGGCCTCGAGCGGCTTGGACACGACGGCCGGCCGCCGAGCGCCGAGCGCATCGCGGAACGCTGGCGTCCCTACCGCGCATATGCGACACAGCACCTGTGGGCGCAGGCCGCGTCGTCACCTCACACAAGGCGAGGAGTCACCGTTCTACGCCCGCGATGACAACCATGACACACACATCACCCCGCCTTTACACGTACATGCCGAGCCCGATCGGCCGGCTCCTGCTGAGCGGCGACGAGGACCGACTCACCGGGCTGTACACACTCCCGGCTTCAGACAATGCGGACCTGACCCGCGGCCGGCGCCGCGCGAACGCCGCGTTCGCAGACGCGCGTGACCAACTCGAGGCTTACTTTGCCGGCGAGCTCACCGAGTTCGACGTCTCGCTCGACCTGGACACGGCGACCCCGTTCCGCCGGAGTGTCTGGAGCGCGCTGCTCGAGATTCCGTACGGCGAGACGGTCAGCTACGGCCAACTCGCCGGCCGGCTGGGCGTGCCGACCGCAGCGCGCGCAGTCGGCGCCGCGAACGGGAGCAACCCGATCTCGATCATCGTCCCCTGCCACCGCGTGATCGGTTCGGGCGGGGACTTGACCGGTTACGCCGGCGGGCTCGACCGAAAGCGGTATCTGCTCCGCCACGAAGCGGGCGTGACGGGCCGGCTCGGTTGAGCGCCTAGCATCGCGAGCGTCGCCGCCGCGCGGGCTACAGGTCCCGGAGCACGCGATCGACGTCGTCGCGGTTGAACTGGCCCGGGCTTGTGGTGACAGGCTCCGTGCTTGGCGGCGCCGGGATGTCCTCGGGCACCCACCAGCGCCGGCGACCGAGACCCTCCACGATGCGCCCTATCTCGAGCGCGCTTTGCGCGCCCGCCGCGAGATCGGGGACCAATCGTTCGATCCGGGCAAGCACGCTCTCCGACACCGGGCGCAGGTCCTCGTCCGAGCATGTCCTGGTCAGCGTGACGATCAGGCGCTCGAGGAGCTCACGATCTAGTCCGAAGAAGTCGAACGCCTCGAGCGCCGTTCGGTCGTACCGGGACAGCATCCCGGCGAGCGCGAGCCATTCCTCGGTGCGAGCCAGTTCGGCCGGGTCCGGGCACTCGAGCATCAGTCCCCCGGGATGCAGCTCCGCCCACGTCGGGGAGAGCCGCGGCGGCGTCACCCATTCGGACACGCAGTCGTCGAGCGTGTACCACGCCTCGAGCAGGAACACGGGGATCGGCCTATCCCGCTCATCCCACGCGCGCCGGGTCGCGGCGAGGACGTTCATCCCCAGGCTGTCCAACTCGAGTCTCCGAGGCCCGTCGCCAAGCGCGGTGAGCGTGGCGCCGATCGCCAGCATCACGCGGGCCAGTTCCCGGTCCTCGAGCTCACGCCCCAGCGCGTGCAGCCGATCGCCGATCGCGTCCCAGTCGGCGTCGTTGATCAACAGTGGGAGGACCCGTTCGCCCACGGCGCCGCCGGCGCGCGAAAGCGCCAGCGTGACCCCGTCGACGCCCGATACGGACAGGAAATGTTGCCTGGCGTTCGAGTGTTCGCGTAGCTCATCGATTACGAGGTCGCGCCAGCTCGGGTGAACCCAGCCGATGCCGAGCGGCGTCACCCTGAGGAAGTGATCGGTCAGCCGGTCGATCAGCTCGCCGACGGGACGGCTGAGACCACCCGCGTGGTGGCGGCGGACGATGGCAGCCAGTTCGCGTTCGTCGATCAACCCTGCCGGCGCGTCCAGCAGCGATACGAGTAGCTCGCGGTGCTCCGGCTCGAGCGCCCTGAACGAGGTGCGCATCGCGTCGGTGGGCGAGGCGAGCTCTCGCTCGACGACGGCAAGCAGCCGGCTCGTGTCGTCGGCCACGAGGCCCGGCAGCTCGTCGATCCGGTCGGTCACGAACCGGCGGATCCGCTCCGGCGTGAAATGCGGGTGCTCCACGATCGACAGGCCGGCGGAGCGCACCAGCGCGCGGACGTAGCCGTGGGCGTCGCGATTCTTGGCGTGGCGGAACAGGATCAGCGTCTTGTCCGCCAGATCGAGGTTGCTGGCGTCCACGAGTACCTCGCCGGGGGTCGGGAACCGCTCGGCGCCGCTCTCGCGCTGGACCCGGCGCAGCCCCGCCTTCAACGGCGCCGGACGAGACGTCCAGATCAGGACGTGCTGCGCGTCGAGCATCTCGAGCAGCCGTCCCAGTCCTCGGGCCCAGCGCTCCGCCGCATCGGGGCGGTACTCGGTCGACCCGAACGCATCGTCGGCGACGAATACCTGACGCCGCTCGCGATCGAACACGGGCCAGACCTCGTCGGGGTCGCTGCACTCATGCGCCTCCCAGCCGTCCGTGAGGCACGAGAGCGCCAGCATCGCGGCGATCGCGGTCTTGCCCATCTCCGGCGGCCCGGTCAGGACGACGAATCGGTGTTTGTCGAGCACGGTTCGCGCGCGCTCGTATGCGCGCGTGGGCCAGAACACCCGTGCCAACTCCTGAGCGCGCTCGACGTCGAGCGAGGACCGGCGACGCAGGTCGGAGTCGATCAGGGCGTCGAGATCTCGAAGGCCAAGAACCGATGGCATCGCGGCCCGGAGGCTGGGATGGCGATCCAGGCTGGTCGAGATCTCCCCCGCGCCGAGCACGACACTGCGCTTCTCGCGCGTCACGGGATCCCAGGTCAACGACGCGCGGGCGGCGTCGCCGTCCAGGTTCGTCAACACCAGCAGCGCATCCGACGGCCTGGCGTCGGCGCTGGCAAGTGCGGCCACGACACGGTCCCTGAATACCTCCACACGTCGCTCGAACGCGGACTTGTCGCGGATCCAGACGGCCGCCACCACGACCGGACCCGGGAGCCGGTGTGCCCCGTCCCGAAACGCAACCTCGTGATCGACCAGCGCCACCCGCCCGGTGTCGGCGCGACCACGCCACTGTAGATCGCTCAACCCGGTCTCCGATTCCATTACCAACGGGCACAGTCGATCGAACTGGAGCCAGCCGAGCGCATCCAATTGATACGGAGCATCCGTCATCGCAAGAAAAATCCTCCCATGACGGGCAAGCCCTGTCGGGATAGTTAGGATCGCGTCGTGAGCACCGGGGCTGACGCGTCGACGATCGCGCAGGTGATCGCCCAGATGAAGGCGATCGATGCCGCGCTCCCACGCAAGGACGGAGTCGCGATCTTCGACCGGCTCTATCTCCAGGTCACGCTCGCCGTCGACTCCGCCAGCGCCGGCACCGAATTCGAGAACAAGGACTTCCTCGACCGGCTCGACGTCGTCTTCGCTTGCCTTTACTTCGACGCCGAGGCGACGATCGACTCCGGCGCCGGTTGCCCGGTCGCCTGGCGGCCGCTTGTCGAGACTCGGTCGGAGGCGCGCGAGCCGATCCAGTTCGCGCTCGCCGGCATGACCGCCCACATCAACCACGATCTCCCGATCGCCGTCGTCACAACCTGCGAGCAGTTTGGGCTGGCCCCGGAGGACGACACCCCGATCCACCGCGACTTCCAGCGGGTCGACGGCCTGCTCTCCACCGTAGAGACGCAGGTCGCCGGCTGGTTCGACACCGGGCTGGTCGCCGATATCGAGGACGTGACCCCGAAGAAGACCGACGAGGCGATCGCAATGTGGTCGCTCGCGGCTGCGCGCGACGTCGCATGGGATCACGCGCAGGTGCTGTGGGGTTTGCGGCACGCCGGCTTTGTCCGCGACGGCTACCTCGACGTGCTCGCGCGCACGACCGAGCTCGCCGCACGGGCGATGCTCGTCTAGCAGAGGCCTCTGTTGGGATGATTGGCCGATGCGCGTCGGGCTGTTGCATCCCGGAGAGATGGGGGCGACGATCGGCGCCCTGCTGGTGGATCGGGGTCACGATGTCATCTGGTGCCCGGAGGGAAGGAGCGAGGCGACCTCGCGCCGGGCGGCTGCGGCAGGTCTTCGTCGCGCCCCGGACGTCCTCGGCGCCGAGGTGATCCTGTCCGTGTGTCCGCCGCACGCGGCACTCGACGTCGCGCGGTCGCTGGTCGGCACGGCTGCGCTCGTGATCGACGCTAACGCGGTGTCGCCGATGACCGCCGGTCGCATCGGCGAGCTCGTCGGCGATCGCTGGGCCGACGGTGGCGTCGTCGGGCCGCCGCCTCAGCGCGAAGGCACGACGCGTCTGTACCTGTCAGGGCCGCACGCGGTCGAGGCGTCACTCCTGTTCGAAGGGACCCTGCTGGAGCCGGTGGTTCTCGACGGCTCGCCGGTGGCCGCGTCCGCCGTGAAGATGGCGTACGCGGCCTGGACAAAAGGCTCGGCGGCGCTGCTTTTGGCCGCGCTCGACGCCGCGCGTGCGACGGGGGTCGAAGAAGCGCTCCGAGCCGAGTGGCACCGCTCGCAACCCGGCCTCGAGGCTCGCTCGCAGGGCGCAGCCGAGTCGGCTGCCGCTAAGGGCTGGCGCTGGGTCGGAGAGATGCACGAGATCGCAGC
Source organism: uncultured Solirubrobacterales bacterium (assembly GCA_963755525.1). GTDB lineage: Bacteria > Actinomycetota > Thermoleophilia > Solirubrobacterales > Solirubrobacteraceae > Palsa-465. The sequence continues at coordinate 366,694 of CAVWKC010000038.1, forward strand.
TACGTTCGCCGCCGCTGGACTTCCGTCCGGGTTCCACGAGGCGGCCGCCGAGATGTTCGACCGCGCCGCCCGCGAGCCAGAGTCAGACGAGCACTAGGGCGATGGGACAAGCCGCAGGCGCTGCGGTGGGATCGACCGCCAGATCGGCAAGCGCCTCGGCGACCGTGCGCGCGGCGACCAGCTGCGTGCGCATCTTCGGAACGTACGCGACGTCTCCCTGCGTACCCCACTGCACGAGCTGTTCGACGAATTCGTGGAACTGCGCAGCGCGGAGCACGCGCGCCGGAATCGGCCCGGCGAGCATCGCGCGCTCATGGGCGACCTTCGCGATCGGTGATCACATCGACGCCGTCGGTTCGGGAGATTGGGACGACCTCGTGACCGCGCTCGGCGAGCACGTCGACGACGTGGTGGCCGACCCGGCCGGTCGCGCCGGCAACGGCGATCGTCTTGCTTTCGGACATGACTGCCTCCTTGAAACACGCTCTGAGTTTGTTCGGTCGGACGTTCGACCCGAACCGCCACGCGGATGTGACAGCCGCTTTCAGAGATCGTCTGCGTCACATCGCCCGCCCGGCGAGGGTCATGCAAGTAGGCCGATGAAAAACGACGCGACCGGGAGTCGAAACAGAGACACCCCGTTCGTCATTTAGGCAGACGCGAACAACAACCCAACAGGAACGCGAGCATGGTCTATCCAAACATCCAATATCGCGGCCCGGGATACCCGGACCTGGACCCATCGACGACCTTCGCGGGCGCGCGCGAACTCGACAGTCGCACCAGCGACGGCATCTGCGTCCGCCTGCTGTGGCACCAGGATGATGGCCACGTGTCGGTCACGGTCGAGGAAACCCAATCGGGCGTGATCTTCGACCTGCCGGTCCGTACCGGCGAGCGTGCGCTCGACGTTTTCCACCATCCGTACGCGTACGCGGCCATTCGTCGGTTCGGCAACAATGCCCACGATGAAGCTCCCCTTCGCGTTCACGCAGCCCACGGGGGTGGCCCTCGCTGAGGTCGTGACGTTCGAGCGCGCGAATGCGGTCCAGAAAGCCATTCGGCGCCTGGCGGCCAGCGGGCCGGGAGCGTGGCTGTTCGCGCGTGTCCTGCACCGGATCGATCGGCCGGTGTACCGACTCACCCGCGGGCGTCACACGTTTGCCAGCTTGCTGTCGGGCATTCCCGTGGTGTTGCTCACTACCATGGGGGCCCGCACGGCACAGCCGCGAACCGTTCCCGTGCTCGGGTTGCCCACCGCCGGCGGACTCGCGGTGATCGCCTCCAACTTCGGACAGCAGCACCAGCCGGGCTGGTACTACAACCTCCGCGCCAATCCCGAAGGCACGGTCACCGTCGACGGACAGGTGCTCCGGTTTCGCGCGCGTGGAAGCCGAGGGGGACGTTCGTCGCCGGATCTGGGAAGAAGGACTGCGCGTGTATCCCGGCTGGGCTCAGTACGAGCGCCGCGCGTCACACCGCCGGATCGCCGTGTTCGTCCTCGAGCCGGTCCGGACCGACGGCTAAGCGGTCGCGGCTTCCCGGACCCCGGTCGGCGCGATCTCGGCGACGACCACCGAGCGGCTGATGACCACGGCGGCGAGGTCGTCGCTGCAGTCGTCGGAGTCCGTCTGAACCCGCTCCACGAGCGCCTGTGCGCTCAGCCCCTGGTCGACGAGCGACTTCAGATGCGCGCGACCGAGCTGCCCGCCGTTGCGGCGGGCTTCGGTGAGACCGTCGGTGAACAGGCACACGCGCTCGCCGGGCGCCAGCACTCGCGAGAACTGCGGCCATGTATCGCCCATCCCGAAACCGAGCGGGGTTGCCGCCTGCTCCTCGCGCTCGGGCTGACCCGCGATGATCGGCGGCTCGTGACCCGCCTTCGCCCACACCAGTTCGCCCGTCGCGTGCTCGTAGCCGCAGATGACCACCGTGGCAAACCCGTCGCCAAGCTCGCCGGTGAGATATCGGTCCGCGCGGGCGAGCACCTCGGGCAGCGAATGGCCCTCCCCCATCAACGTCCGCAGCGTGTAGCGGACAAGCGCGGCATGGATCAGCGACTCGCGCCCATGCCCGGACACGTCGCCGATGATGATGCCGGTCCGGTTGGGCGAGACCGTGAACACGTCGAAGAAGTCGCCTCCCGCCGCAAGCCCCTGCGCCGGTCGGTACGCCACCGATACGTCGAGTTCGCCGAGGTTCGCAGGCACCGCGGGCAGCAGCGCGGCCTGGAGCACACCGACGTCTGACAGCAGCGCTTCTCGCTGACCCGCAAGCGACTTGGCCCGCCTGCTTTGCAGGTAGGCGTTGAGGGCCATCGCCGCCGCGATGACCGCGAACGCGAGCAGCGCCACCAAGAACGCAGTCGGCAACTCCTTGACCAACTTGCTGAACGTTCCAGCGGCGGGGTCCGAGCGCGCCACCCCGGTCGGGGGCCGCGTGACGGAACTCGCCAGCGTGCCGCGCTGGTGCGCCGGCGACAGTGCGACCGTGATCTTCCCCGCGTTTGACTGCGCTGTACGCGAGGCCGCGCCGGCGCGGCCTCCGGTCCCGGCCGACGCGCTGCCGGCCGGCCGACGAGAACGACCGGACCCACCGCGCGACCCCGGGGAGCTCGACCGCGTCCCGGACGCGCTCGTGCCCTGAACCGACGGAGCCGACGACCCCGAGCTGTCGCCTCCGGAGCCGGTGGACGGCGAGGACGAGCCCAGGCGCGGCGGCGAGATCGGCGACCCCACGGTGGGCGTGCGGACCGGCGGGATCGAGGGCGTGCTGACCGACGGGGTCGTGATGCTCGGCGTGGTCACCCCCGGCGTCGTCACCGGCCCGGTCGTCACCGACGGGACGGTCACCGACGGGACGGTCACCGACGGGACCGTGACCGTGGGCACCGAGCTGGTGGGGGCCGTGACCGTCGGAATCGAGACGGTCGGGATCGAGACGGTCGGGACCGATACCGTCGGAACGGTGACGGTCGGGACCGACACGGTCGGCAACGCCGCGGCCGCCGAACCTCCCGCCGAGACGAGGAGCGCCCCGGCCGCGGCAAACGCCGTCACCAGACGACGACTCATCGGCCGGCCTGCCACCCGCCGCCGGACGACCTATGAACGAACAAGGGCGTCGAAATCGCGTACCGACCCTGCACCGGTCCTCTTTTCACTCGCCCGGGATACCCGGCTCCTTGAGCTTACAGCACCCCCGCTCCGCCGCTAGCCGATTGCCGCTACCGACCGGGCGGGTCAGCTAAGCCGGCGGAACGCGCCGTTGCTGTTCGCGGTCCCCGAGTTGGAGACGAACCAATCGACGATCCGAGACCCGTCGCGTTTCAGGCAGTCGACGCCGAGCGGGGCACAACCTGGGTGCGCACCCGCCACCCGGTAGTAGTGGTGGAAGCCGTTCGAGATGTTGTCCAAGCGAAGCGTCCCGGCGCAGCGGGCACTTATCCGCCACGTCCCCGCGCGCTCGCCGCGATCGACCACGACCGTGAGCCGCTGACGCGACCCGTGACTTCCGGTCGCCGGCATGAGATAGCCGCCCCAAGTGCCGACGATCGACGTCGCCGGGGCCGCCTCGCTCGCGCCGGCGAGGACGAGCGCGCCGCCCGCGGCCACGCCCGCAATCAGCACGGATAGGCCGATGCGACGCACGACGCGATCCTACCGCCTCCCTGCCCGGGAGGCGCTAGCTGCGATCGCTGAACAGCAGCCCGACGCCGGTTGCCAGTGTCACGATGCCGATTACTCCAAGTGCGGCCGTGAGACCGTGTCCGACGGCTACGACGTGCGCCTCGGCGACGCGCGAGCCGCTGACCCCGCTGCGGCTGTGAACAGCGCACCCGCGACCGCGACCCCGAGCGCCGTGCCAAGCCCCCGGGTCATGTTCAGCATGCCGCCGGTGACCCCGGCGTGCCCCGGCGGCGACGCCGACATGACGCCCGCGTTGTTGGCCGGCGTGAACGCGCCCAGCCCGAGCCCGGTCAACGCCAGTCCGGTCAGGATCCCTGCCGTGCCGTGCTCCGCCGCGATCACGAGCATGCCGACCGCGGCCAACACCAGCCCACCTGCGGTCAGCCAACGCGCGCCGACGCGGGTGACGAGCCGCCCGGCCACCGGCGCGGTGATCCCGATCGCGACCGGCAGCACCGCGAGTTGCAGCCCGATCAGCGTGACGCTGTCACGGTCGGCCGACAGGTAGTACGGGACGATGAACAGCGTCCCGAACAGCGCCAGGTAGGACACCAGGCCGCTGCCGAGACCTGCTGCCAGGCCGTGGCGCCGCAGGATCGAGAGATCGATCATGGGGGCGCTCACCCGTCGCTCGCGCCGGACGAAACAGACCGCGGCGGTCACGCCCCCGGCCAGGCAGGCGAGCAGCACAGGATTGGCGTAGCCCTCCCGGCCGGTGAGGGAGAGGTACACGAGCGGTCCCATCGCCGCGAGTGCGAGAAGCGCCGCGCCGAGGCCGTCGGCGCCGCCGAGTTCGCGCCGAGAGCGGCTCCGCGGCAGTAGGAACCACCCGAGCGCGAGGCCGATCGCGCCCGCCGGGACGTTCACGAGGAAGATGAATCGCCAGCCAGCGAGCGACAGCAGGATCCCGCCAACCGCGGGTCCGAGCGCCAACCCGAGCGCCTGCGCGCTGCCCTGCACGCCGATTGCCTTCCCGAGCATCGGCCGCGGCATCGCCTCGGCGATCAACGCGACGCTGTTGGCTTGGAGCATCGCGGCTCCGACGGCCTGGAGCACGCGCGCAGCGATCAGGACCGGCAACGTCGGCGCCAGGCCAGACAGCGCGGAACCGGCCGTGAACACGCCGAACCCGTACACGTAGAGCAGCTTTCGCCCGACCGCGTCGGCGATCCGGCCGACGGTCGCGACGGTCGCGACCAGCACCAGCAGGTACGCGAGCGCCACCCACTCGACCGCGCCCAGGCTCGCGTGCAGGTCTCGGCCCATCTGGGGTAGCGCGACGGTGACGATGCTCGCGTCGAGCTGGCCCATAAACGCGCCGATGCAGACGGTCGCCACGACGTACCAGTGGGCGCGCGGGCTCTCACGCACCGCGACCGGCCGCCGCGGCTCGCGCAGCAGGTGGTACCCGACCGCCCGGGGCGACAGCGGGATCTCGAGCAAGCGCCTCACGAACCTATTCCAGCGCGTCCAATCACATAGTTCAAAGACATATTTATGATTGAATTGACTGTAATTACCTATGGATGAACGCCGGCTGAGCTACTTCCTCGCGGTCGTCGACGAGGGCAGCGTGACCCGTGCGGCCCGGCGCCTGCACGTCGCGCAACCGTCTCTGTCCCAGGCCGTCCGCAGCCTCGAATCAGAGCTCGGCGCAGACCTGTTTGATCGAGTACGGCGCGGCTTGCGGCTATCGGCGGCCGGAGAGGCGCTCGTCGGTCCTGCGCGTCAGGTGCTGCGAGCGATCGACGAAGCCAGGGACGCGATAACCGGCATCGTCGAGCTGAAGACCGGACGCCTCGAGATCGCCGCTCTGGCGACGCTCGCCGTCGACCCGATGGCGGATCTCATCGGCCGCTTCCGCGAGCTCTATCCCGGCATCGAGGTCCGTGTCCATGAACCCGAGAGCGCCGACGGGATACGAGCGCTCGTCAGTGACGGGACTTGCGAGCTCGGCGCCGCCCACCTCCCGCTCCCAGGGCAACTCGTCGCGCACCCGCTCGGCGAGCAGGAGCTGCTGTTCGTGCTGCCGCCCGAGTCGATGCCACATGGCGACCGTCCACTCGGCGCTCGCGAGCTCGCGACCACGCCGCTGGTCGTCAGCCCGCCCGGCACCTCGACTCGCATCCTGCTCGAGCAGGCGCTCACCGCCGTCGGCGTCACCCCCCAGATCGCAGTCGAGACCGCAGCCCGCGAGGCGATCGTCCCGCTCGTCCTCGCCGGCGCCGGCGCGGCGCTTCTCCCGGCGCCGCTCGCGCTCGAGGCGGAGCGGCGCGGGGCCACCGTCCGCGGCGCGAAGCCGAAGATCACGCGCGCCGTCGGGCTCGTCCACCGGGCATCGCGATTGTCGCCGACGGCGGTCGCCTTCCTCGCGCTCGCGGACACCGGCGGTAGCTGAGGCGAGCCCGCGGCGACGCGGCTGCGGCCGGTGAGGAGCTTGACGCCGGCGGTAAACCCGAGGATGTAGGTGGCGATGAGCAGCGTCGACGGGATCGGCACGAGGCTCCGAGTCCCCCAAGGCTCGGCGGACCTGCATAACACGGCAATTCAGCCGCCAGCCCGGGGCCGTGCCGAACTATGCATGTGGTGCATGCGCCACGCGGCACGGCCACGGCGGCCGCGCTCGAATGTCGCGTTACGCATGATCCCGGGACCGAGGATCACGCCACGCGCCACCGGCAAGTGTCGGCCCTCCCCAGATGCCCGCCGTTAGTAGCGCGAACCCCTCCGCCCCTCCGGGCCGGTCAGCTCGCCTCCTCAGTGCCGGCGGAGCCCTACAAGTTGGCGAGGCTGAGGTGGAGGTTCGCCCCAAGGAGAATCAGCGGCCACAGTGCCGTTGACACCACGGCCGAAAGCACCTGCGACAGGCTGCCCAGGTTGGCGTAGTAGCTGTGCTGGGAGGCGACGATCACGCCGATCACGACGTAGACGATCGTGGCCATGCGGGGCATCGGATGGGTTTCGCCGGGCGCCGGCGCGATCCTGCGCCACGCCGGCGATTCCGCATCCGTCCAGACGTGGTACATCTCCGGCTCGCATGTACATCGAGTACGTAGCGGTGATAGTCGACGATTACGACGACGCCATCAGGTTCTTCGTCGACGTCCTCGGCTTCGAGTTGATCGAGGACTCGCCGGCCCTGACCACGGCAGATGGGCGGCCCAAGCGCTGGGTCGTCGTGCGGCCGCCGGGCGCCACGACGGGGCTGCTGCTTGCGCGCGCCGACGGCGATCGCCAGCAACGAGCCGTCGGAGACCAGTTCGCCGGGCGTGTCGGGCTGTTCGTGCGCGTCGACGACTTCGGGGCGTGGTATCAGCGCTGGCGCGAGGCCGGGGTCGAGTTCGTCGGCGAGCCGCGGCATGAGCCGTACGGGGATGTCGCCGTCTTTCTCGACGTGGCGGGCAACCGGTGGGATCTCATCGGCCCCCGGCCGGATGCGGAGTGAGCGCGAGCTCGACGGCCCGCCGCGCGTGCAGCTGGGTGGTGTCGAACACCGGCACCGGCGAATCCTCAGGCCCGACGAGCAGGTCGATCTCCGTACAGCCGAACAGGATCGCCTCGGCGCCCCGGTCGGCGAGCCCGCGCATGATCCGCCGGTACTCCTCGCGCGATTCCGGACGCGTCACCCCGACGCACAACTCGCGGTAGATCACGTCGTGGACCAGGCGGCGGTCCGCCTCGGGCGGCACCAGCACCTCCAGATCGTGGAGCTCACGCAGCCGGCCGACGTAGAAGTCCTGCTCCATCGTGTACGCCGTCGCAAGCAAGCCGACGCGGGACATGCCGCGGGCACGCACGGCGTGAGCCGTCGTGTCGGCGATGTGGACGAACGGCACGTCGATCACGTCGGTGATGGCATCGGCGACCTTGTGCATCGTGTTCGTGCAGAGCACGAGCAGCTCGGCGCCGCCGGCGACGAGCGCACTCGCTTCGCACGCGAGCCGCTCCCCCGCCCGCTGCCAATCCCCGTCGCGCTGCATCTCCTCGATCTCGGCGAAGTCGACCGACCGCAGCAGGCAATCAGCGGAGTGAAGGCCTCCCAGCCGTTCGCGCGTGTACTCGTTGATCAGCCGGTAGTACTCGGACGACGACTCCCAGCTCATCCCGCCCAGCAGTCCGATGCGCTTCATCCCCCGGGATTCTTACGAAGCGCGACTCGCGACTTGACGACGGCCTAGACCTTCGTGAGCCGGTTGTACGCCGACTTCGTGGTCGCGAGGCCCGAGCCGGCGGTCCCGATCGTCGTGCGGTGACCGTCGGGGATCGCGCTCTCCTGTGTGGTCGCGCTCGGGTAGTAATAGCTCGCCGGTTGGGTGCCGCCGCCCTGGGTTGGCATCGTCTGCTTGGTCGGGACGCTCGGCGCGGCGCCGCCCGATTCGGTGTCCTGGCTGAGCTCCGAGCAGGTTCCGGTCAGCGGCATCACGGCCGAAGTCGCCGGGAGCTTGGGCACCGAGGCGTCGGCCGGGGTCTGGAACAGCGTCGAGGTGAGATCCCCCACGGTGGCGCGCCGCCACGCGGACACGCCCGGCACCTCGACGCCGAATCGCTCGCTGACCAGCTTGAGCTGCGAGGTGTGATCGAACACCTCCGACGCGATGTGGCCGCCCCGGCTGAACGGCGAGATCACGAGCATCGGGACCCTGACCCCGAGGCCGAGCGGACCGGCGATGCTGAGCGTGCCGGGATCCGGGTCCCCGATGACCGGCGGCGATGCGGTCAGGTACTCGCCGGTTGTGCCCGCCGGCGCCGTCGGCGGCGGCACGTGATCGAACCACCCGTCGTTCTCGTCGTACATCAGGAAGAACGCCGTCTTTGACCACACGTTCGGGTTAGCGGTGAGAGCGTCGAGCACCAGCGAGGTGAACCACATGCCGTTGGCCGGCGCCGATGACGGGTGCTCGTCGAAGCCGAGGGGCGGGATCAGCCACGAGACGCTCGGCAGTGGCCCCGAGTTCACGTCGGCGACGAAGTCACCCGGGAACGTCGGCGTGAACGCCTTCTGGTAGAGCGGCGAGAGTGCGTTTCGGAACGCGCTGAAGTACGGCAGGACGTGGTCGGTCGCGCCCATCACCTCGGGGTTGGCGACCGGGTTGTAGAGCGCCGGGTTCCAGGTCGGGTACTGGGTGAGCGACGCGTACTTGCCGGTCACGCCGGCGTTGCTCGGGCTGTATACCTTCCAGGAGACGCCCGCGTCCTCGAGTAGCTCCTGGATCGTCGTCCAGGAGCAGTTCCACACGAAGTCCGGCGTGGCGTTGGTATCGGTCACCGGACCGCCTTGCTTGCCGGTTGGGTCGATTGTGCCGCTGTTTGCCATCAGTCGGTTGGGGTGGGTCGGCCCCAAGATCGAGCAGTGATATGCGTCGCAGAGGGTGAACGCGTCCGCGAGCGCGTAATAGAACGGCAGATCCTCCCGCTCGTAGTAGCCCATCGTCATCGCGCCGTGCGCGCCCTCGTACGTCGACGAGGTGTGGACCTTGACCCACGAGTCCATGTTGCCGTCGTTCCAGCAAAGGTGCATCGGCCCCCAATCGTGGGTGAGATCGTCGGTGCACTCCATGCCCTGCGTGCTGTCGAGATGGAACGGGAGCAACACGTTGGGTGGGATCAGGTCGGTGGCGCCTGGATAGTCCTGCGCGAACACGCCGAGCGAGCGCGCCGGATGGTCGTCGAAGCCGCGGCCCCGCGGATAGGCGCCGAAGTAGTGGTCGTAGGACCGGTTCTCCATCATCAGGAACACGATGTGATCGATCGCCCCCAGATCCGACCCCGCGGCCTGCGTCGAGGCCGCGCGGCCGACGAGGCGGGCGCCGGCCGGCCCGGCGGCCCACGCCGTCGCGGACTTGCTGACCATCGCGCCGGCTCCGAGCATGCCGAAATAGCGCAGAAGCTGCCGGCGGCTGAGAGGGCGCCCCTGCAGCTCGTTGGGAAGGTCCATAGCTCTCCTGTTCCGACATCATCACTTAGTGGTCGCGCGCGAGGCCAGACCTCGGGTACCCCGGCCCCGGAGTCCGAAAACGCCACCCCCCACTGCTCACACGAGAAACACATTCCGATGACGCACACCGCCGCGCACCGGACCGCCTTCCAGGAGCTCGTCGACGGGGACCCGAGTGGCGCCGACTTGTTCGGCTACTCGGTCGCGCTCGACTACCTGGGTAACGTCGCGTTGATCGGCGCGACCGAGCGGAACGGAACCGCGGGCGCCGCGTTCGTGTTCGCCGGCAACGGCAGACTCACCCAGCAGCGAGAGCTGGCCGAGCCGGGAGCGGAGCCGGGCGACGAGTACGGCTCCTCGACGGCGGTGGACGCCCTGGGCGACCAGCTCCTGATCGGCGCCCCTTACGCACCGTACAACGGCACCTCACAGGGCGAGGCATGGGCGGTCGCCAACCCGATCGGTTGACGCACCCGCGGGCGTAGACGTTGGATGGCCGCCGGCCGACCGCCGGCGGCCATTCATACACCGGCAGTACCGGCCGCTCCACAGGCATTGTCCGGCCCCGCGGGGACCGTTAGGCTCGCGCGCAGGTCCAAACGGCACAGGGGGTGCTGCGGTGGCAAGACAGGTCGTTGTCTGTTGTGACGGGACGTGGAACGTGCCCGACGAGGCGCGCGAGGGGGTCGCGGCAGCTACGAACGTTGCGAAGCTGGCGCTTTGCATAGCGGTCGGTGGCGATAGCAATCAGCTGCTGTTCTACGAGCCGGGCGTCGGCACCAGGCCCGACGACCGTGTGACCGGCGGCGGGTTCGGCTATGGCCTGTCCCAGAACATCCGTAACGCGTACCAGTTCCTCGCTGACCAGTACCAACCCGACGACGATCTGTTCCTGTTCGGCTTCAGCCGCGGCGCGTACACGGCGCGGAGCCTGGCCGGTCTGATTCATAACTGCGGGCTGCTGCGCCGCGAACACGCCGACCAGGTCGACGCGGCGTTCGCGTTCTACCGCGACCGCACCTCGACCACGCACCCGAGCGCGCTGGGGTCCGAGATCTTCCGCCGGATGTATGCCTACGACTCCTCGGACATCCATTTCATCGGCGTCTGGGACACGGTCGGCGCGCTCGGGATCCCGAGCAACCTGCCCGGCTGGGAGGAGGTCTCCCGCGAATGCCACGGCTGGGAGCAGCTGTGGGGCTTTCACGACACCCAACTGAGCAGCCACGTTCGCTATGCCTATCAGGCGCTGGCGATCGACGAACAGCGCGAGCCGTTTCGACCGTGCCTGTGGACGCAGGACCCGAAGCCCGGTGATCAGACGCTCGAGCAGGTCTGGTTCAGCGGCGTCCACACCGACGTCGGCGGCGGCTCCCGCAGGTCCGCGCTGTCCGATATCGCGCTGCTGTGGCTGGTCGGGCGGGCGCAGGACTGCGGATTGCGGCTCGACACCGGAACGCTGCGAGCAGGCGCCGGCAACGGCGCCGGACAGCCGGTCACACCGGACTACGCGGCGCCGATCGTCGATTCGCGCACCGGCATGTACAAGGTCCTCCACGCGTTCCACCGGCTGCGCGAGTTGCCCGTCACCGACGCGCCCGGTCAGCTGATCGCCTCGAGCGCCGACCGGCGCTACCGGGAGCACGTCGACGACTACTCGCCACCCGGACTGACCGACTACCTCGACGCGCTGAGCGTCGCGACCGTCGACGCGGAGGCCGGTGCGGCGCTCAGCACGCGCGTCGCCGGCGGCCACCTAGACGCCTGCCTCGCCCGCGCCCGCGCGGTCCGCCGGAGCCCAGACCGCTCGGGTTACGTGCCGACGCGCTCCTGCGACAGGTTTCGGCGCCACAGGTCGAGCGTGCGCTCGAAGTGCCGATCGGTGGCCGCCGCGTCGTAAACGGGCAGGTCGGCCATCGCGAACCCGTGGCTCGTGCCCGGGAGGCGCTCGACCACGCCGGTGACCCCTTGTTCGGCGAGCTCTTCCCGGAAGCGATCGACGTTCTCGGCGCTCGCCGACTGGTCGTTCTCGGCGAACGCGAAGTAGACCTCGGCCCGCACGTCGGACAGAGCGTGATGCGGGGAGTCAGGCTGGTCGGTGACGAGCGCGGCGGGGTGGATTCCGGCAGCGGCGACGAACTGGTCCGGCATCGCGGCGGCAGCGTGTAGCGCCATGCGGGCGCCCATGCAGTAGCCGACGCTGACCTTCGGGCCGTCCGCGGCGGCGGGGTCGTCCGCGATCGCATCGAAGATCGCCTCGGTGTCCGCGACGACGGCGTCGGGCTTCACGCTCGCCACGATGGTCATCAGCCGCGCCCGGTACGCCTCGTCGCCCATCCGCGAGAAGTCGAACGTCAACTTCTCGCCGGAGCGGTAGAACAGGTCCGGGGCGATGCAGTAGTAGCCGTCGGCCGCGAAGCGGCGCGCGTTGTCTTTGATCTGGTCGCGGTAGCCGACGCCGTCCATGTAGAGAACGGCGACCGGGAACGGGCCGTCGCCGTCCGGATGGGCGACGAACGTCGTCATCTCGCCGTCGCCAGTCGAGACCTTCATTTCCTGTTCGTACACGTCTCCTCCTTCAGTGCGAGGTCACCACCACTTGCTCTCGCGCGCCCTGTCGGTGCCCCCAGTGCCGTCGAGCGCGTCAAGCGTGGCCATGTCGTCGTCGGACAACGAGAAATCGAAGATCTGGGCGTTCGCGTCGATGCGCTCCTGGTGCGTCGATTTCGGCAGGACGATCGTTTCGCGCTGCACGCACCACCGCAGCAGCACCTGGGCCACCGTTCGCCCGAGGCGCTCTGCGACCCCTACGACGGTCGGATCGCTCAGGTGACGGCCGGTCCCGAGCGGGCTGTAGGCCTCGACGGCAACGCTCCGCGCCTCGCATGCCTCTAGCAGCGCCCGCCGGTACTCAAACGGGCTGAACTGAATCTGATTGACCGCCGGTGGCGTGCTCGCGATCGAAACGACCTGCTCTAGCTCCTGGGCGCTGAAGTTCGACACGCCGATCGAGCGCGCGAATCCACGCTCGCGCGCGGCCTCCATTCCCGGCCACGCCCACGTCGGCCCGCGCTGGGGCCAGTGGATGATGTACAGGTCGACCTGGTCGACACCCAGCCGGCGCAGGCTGCCCTCGATCTCCGCCACCGGGTCCCGGCGGGCCGGATAGAACTTCGTGGTGATGAACACCTGCTCGCGAGGGACGCCGCTGTCGCGAAGCGCCCGCCCGACGCTCCGCTCGTTGCGGTAGGCCTGCGCGGTGTCGATGTGCCGGTATCCCGCCTCCAGCGCCCACCGGACCGCGCGCTCGCACTCGGCGCCATCGGGAACCTGCCATACGCCCAACCCCAGCACCGGGATCTCGGTGCCGTCGGCAAGGGTGCGGTGATCGCTGCCGGTCACAGGCCGACCATCAGCCGAGCACGATCTCTGCGGCCTGGCGGAGGAGCGCCTCGTCGCCCTGGATCAAGAGCGTGGTCACGAACGAGTCCTTCCACGCTTCCAGATCGTGGCGGATCTTGTCCGCGGGCCCGAGCAGGGACATCTTCTGGATCAGCTCCGAGGGAATCCTGGCGGCCGCCTCGTCCTTCTTGCCGTCGAGGTAGAGGTCCTGGATCGCGACGATGTCGCTCTCGTAGCCCATGCGAATCGCCACGTTGGCGTGGAAGTTCTTGCCGCCCTTCGCCCCCATCCCGCCGAAGTACAGGGCGTAGAACGGGCGCACCATGTCGACCGCGGCCTCGACGTCGTCGTGAACGATGAACGGCACCATCGCCGCCACCTCGAACTCGTCGGCGCTACGGCGGGCGCCGGGACGGGCGAACCCCTCCGCTAGGGCGTCGGCGTAGAAACGCTCGTGCGGGCTGAGCAGCATCGCGACCCAGCCGTCGCACAGCTCGGCGGCGAGCGCGACGTTCTTCGGGCCCTCGGCGGCGAGGAACACAGGGATGTCCTCGCGGAGCGGGCGGATCGACGCCTTCAACGGCTTACCGAGTCCAACCACCCCCGGTCCGTCTCGCAGCGGGAGCGGATAGTGGGGGCCATCGCTGGTCACCGGGCCCTGGCGAGCCCATATGTCGCGCAGGATCCCGACGTACTCACGCGTGCGCGCGAGCGGCTTCTCGAACGGCATCCCGTACCAGCCCTCGACGACCTGCGGACCGGACGCGCCGAGACCGAGAATGAAGCGCCCGCCGGAGAGATGGTCAAGCGTCATCGCCGCCATCGCGGTGGCGGCGGGTTGACGCGCGCTTAGCTGCACGATCGCGGTGCCGAGCCGCACCTGCTCGGTCCGGCTGCCCCACCACGCCAGCGGAGTCAGGGCGTCCGAGCCGTAGGCCTCCGAGCACCACACCGAGTCGAACCCCAGCCGCTCCGCGTCGGCGATCCGCTCGGCCGCGTCGGCCGGCGGCCCGCCCGCCCAGTAGCCCGTGTTCAACGCCAGTTTCAGCTGGTTGCCCATGTCGCTAACCCACCAGGAGCTTGAAACCGTGGTCCCACGCGCCGCGCGCGCCGCCGATCTTGACCCAGACGATGCAGATCGCCTCGAGCTCGCGTGAGCCCTCGATGCCGCCGATATCGACCGTGCTCGACCAGCCGAAGTCGGTCAGTACGTCCCGCACGGTGTCCTTGGCGCTCTGATCGTTCCCGGCGATCAGCATCGTCGGCTCGCCCTCGCTGAAGCTCGGATCGACGAAGTAGGGGTTTCCGATCGTGTTGAACGCCTTCACCACCCGCGCGTCGGGTAACGCGCGCTGAACGCGTTCGCCGAGGGAGTCCTCGCCGGCGACCGAGAGCTTGGGCGGAAAGCCTCCGGAGAAGTCGAGCGGGTTCATCGCGTCGATCACGACCTTGCCCTTGAAGTTGTCGATGCCGGCGTCCGCGATCGCGTCCTCCGCAGCGTTTCCCAGCACGGCTAAGACGAGCAGCTCGCCGTGGGCGGCCGTCTCCGCAAACGTGCCGACTTGGATGCCAGATCCATCGCCGGCAAGCCATTCGCGCAGCTCGGCCTTACCCGGGTCGCGCGAGCCGATCATCACCTCGTGACCGCGACTCGAGAACCCCGCCGCCAAGCACCGCCCGACCTCGCCGCTTCCCAACACCCCGACCCGGATCTGCGCCAGCCGGCCATTCGCCATGTCTGCTCCTCTCGCGCGGTGTGCGATCTCAGCCTACTGATACGGGCGATCGTTGACTCCCGTGCGCGTCGGTGTTCGGATCCTGATCTCGGGTCGGCCGTTGTCCCCGGCTACGCTTCGGTGCTGTGTGGCCGCGTGCACGGAAGCCCGTCCTAGCCCTCCTGCTCGCGCTCGCCGGTCTGGCACCATCGGCGTGCGGCTCGGCGCAGACGAGCACCACGACTCGGACCATCTCGATCCCCGGCGACGGCGACGTCGCGGTCGAGCCAGGCGGCCACGAACCCGTCCACCTCCGTGCACCGCACTCCGCGACCGCCCGCGCTTCCGCGTGTGGGCGTGAGCCGGCGCGTTCCCGCTCCGGGCACGACCCTGATCGTGACGATTCGCTCGGTGATCGACCCGCTGAGGGACTCGGGCACCCAGGTCGTCACCGGCATGAAGCCCGTGGCCATTCTGGTGTCGGTGCGAAATGCGGGACCGGGCAGCTATGACAGCTCGGCAACCGGCGACTTCTCGCTCGATTCCGCCGCCGGTCAGGCGGCACCGCTGTTCGTGAAAAAGGGCGTGTGCCAGACGCCCCTACAGGACTTCATGAACGCCGTCTCGGCGGGCGAGCTGCGGACCGGATGCGTGGCCTTCTCGATCCCGAGCAGCCAGCAGCCCACGACCGTCGGCTTCGCCCCCGACGGTGGCTCCGCCGGACCGCGCCGACTGTGGTCGACTCAGTAGGCGCGACCACGCAGCCGCAGGCGCCACACGACTCGCCCACCGCTCCTCCAAAAAGCGCCAGGCCCGCCCCGGGTTCTCGGGGCGGGCCTGGTAAGCGACGTTCGACGTTCGCGCGGAACTAGCGCGACGTCGTCCTCAGGAGACGCTCACCGTCGATGGCGATGATGCGATTCCGTTGGCGATCACGACCAGCGTGCTCCTGCCCCTGGGAGTGTTCCCGGGCAGGGTGAACTCGGTCGAGGACCTGGTGCCGGGGGCAACCGACACCGAGGTCCAGTCGTGCGTCCGGGCGTAGGTGACCGCGCCCGTGGCGTTGTTGGTGATCCGTACCAGGGGGAAGTTCGTGCTGTCCTGGACGTCGTCACCGTAGACGGCTCCCTGATCCAGCCCGGCGAGCTGCTTGCCGGACAGGCTGTAGGTGCCGCCTGGCCTGAGGTTGTTGTCACTCAGCGACCTGATCGAGGGCGCCCACGCCGGGTTCGGCGCGCCGCTCCCGGTGTACACCTCCATGTCGCTGCTTCCGTCGTTGTACAGAACCTGACCGTTCGGCAGGTCGAGCATCCGCGTCTGATACGAGGTGTCGTTCTCCGCGTTCGGCGCGTCCGGTATCTGGGTCATCGAGCCCTGGCCCAGCGGGTTGGAGCCGGCCGGGTTGTAGATCCAGAAGTGAGTCGGGATGTTGTACGTGCACGCGCTGGCGTCGAATAGGACTGTCCCATCCGGCAGCGTCGCCGCCGGGCCATCGGTGCTCGCGTACTGCTCGCCCCCGACGGCCGGGATGTTCGGCCCCGCGGCCCATGAGCCCATCGTCCCGGCCTTGAACAGGTACAGCCCGGTCTCCGCCGGAGTGGTCGTCGTGCACGCGTTTGGATATTCGTCCGTGCTCGTACCGGCCCCGACAACGAACACGTTCCCGCCCGGCAACTCGGCCTGCGGCCCGATCTCGACAACCGGCCACGGATTGAGCGGGAAGCCGCTCGGGGCCTCGGCCCCGGAGAAGGTCCAGGTGTTGCTGCCTGGGTTGAACAGCTGCGAGCCGCCCACGGCTGCCCACGCGTCGACGGTCAGGACCTGGCCGCTCGGCTCGAGCGTCCATCCTTCTTCGTCGTTGGGATCCTGTTTGCCGGTCGCCGGGATCACGGTCCAGGTCAGGTTCTTCGCGTTCAGCAACGCATCGTCGACCGACGGTTCCGGATCCGTCGTGCAGGTGTTACATGCATGCTCGAGCATGAAGGTGCCGTCGTCGAGCACTACGCTCGCGGCGTCCCCGATGTTCGTCCAGCCCTTCGGCGCCGGAACGGAACGCCAGCTGTTGGTCGTCGGGTCGTAGATCGCGCCCTGGTTCGTCCACACCGCGTTCTCTCCGTTGTACTCGCCACCTTCGACGATCATCCGCCCGTCGGGCAGGATCGCCGAGCCGAAATAAAGCGGCGCGTAGTTCGACGCCATCGACGCGATCTGGCTCCACGTCCCATCGACGTAGCTGCCGTTCGCATCCGGCGTGAGCTTCCACCACTCGTTCGTGGCGGCGACGGTGTTGTTGTCGGGCTCGTTGTGGACGAGCACGGTGCCGTCGCTCTCGAGCAGCATGGTGCCCGGCGTCCCGAACGGTGGCGCGTTCACGAGCGGCGTCCACGGCGACGACGACGAATCGTGCGGACGAAGATTCGGCTTCACGCCCGACGACGACACCGGATGCTTGAACGGCGTGAGAATCGGATGGCCGGCCGACTGGGCCGGTAGCGCGGCAAGCTCGGCGTGGCTGGCCCGGTGCGCGCCCGCCACGGGCGCGCTGGCGATGACCAGCACCGCCAGCGCGCCCAACGCGGACGCGCCTGCAGCGAGGCCGGCCACCACCGCAAATCGACGACGGATCGAAAGCAAATCTCCTCCCATCAGTTCGACCAGCGTTTTTTGGCCGCACCACCCTACTCGGACCCGAGGCAACCCGGCCAGTACAAGTTCGGTACGTCAGAGATCCGACAACGCGGCCGGTCGAAGGCCGTCCCTACCGCAACGGCCTAAGGCTGTTCGGTCGCTCACACGAGCGAGTCGATCCAGCGCTCGAGGCGCCTGCTCTCGCGCGCCATCAGCTCAGGATCGCGGAACGTGTTGGTCAGCAGCGCGATCCCCTGGTAGGAGGCCATCAGCGCCACCGCCAGGTCGCGGGCGTCGCGTCGCCCCATCAACCGGAACTGATTCTCGGCCCAGTCGATCGGTAGCTCGAGTAGCTGCGCGCAGACGCCGTCGAGGCCGTCGGTGCGCTTGTCGAGCTCCGAGCACAGGCTCCCGAGCGGGCAGCCGTACCGCGCGGCGAGCTCGCGCTGGGCGGTGAGCTCGCGGACGAGCGCCTTCAGCCGGGCTTGGGGACTGCGGCCGGTCTCGAGCGACTCGAGCAACGCGCGGACGCTCCTGCTGCTCTGCGGCGTCCAGTTCCTCGATGTCGTCGATTCGTCGATCACCAACGTCGCCTTTCCCTCGATTCAGCGCGCGCTGCACTTCTCCCAGCAGAACCTCCAGTGGGTGGCGAGCGGCTACCTGTTGACTTACGGCGGGTTTCTGCTGCTCGGCGAGCGACTCGCCGACCTGCTGGGGCGCCGGCGGATCCTGGTCTCGGGGTTGGTTGTGTTCGCCGCCTGCTCGCTCGCGGCCGGACTCGCGCAGTCCGAAGGCGTGCTGATCGCGGCGCGCGTGGCGCAGGGCGTTGGGGCGGCGATGATGGCGCCCGCGGCGCTGTCGATCCTCACGACCACGTTCCGCGAGGGGCGGGATCGAAACACCGCGCTCGGAGCGTGGGGCGCGATCAGTGGTCTCGCCGCCGCGGCCGGCGTGTTCCTGGGTGGCGTGCTCTCAGAGGGTCCCGGATGGCGATGGGTGTTCTACGTCAACGTCCCGCTATGCGTGTTCGCGCTCGGCGCGACCTTCCGGCTGCTGTCGGGCGCGCGCAGGCGGGCGCCGCTGGCAGAGTTCGACACGCCGGGGGCGCTGCTCGCCACCGGGGGAATGCTGCTGCTCGTCTACGCCCTGATCAAGGCCCCGGACGTCGGCTGGGGCAAGGCGCGAACGGTCGGGATCCTCGCGGCCGCGGCGCTGATCCTGCTCGCGTTCTTGGCCAACGAGCGTCGCAGCCGCAATCCGCTCATTCCCCTTTCGATCTTCCGCGTCAAGGGGCTCGCGGCGGCCGACGTCACCTGGCTGATCGGCATGGCGGGGTTCTTCGCGATGTTCTTCTTCCTGACCCTGTACATGCAGGAGGTGCTGCACTTCTCCCCGATCCAGGCGGGCGCCGCGTACCTCCCGGTCACGGTCTGCCTGGCGCTCTCGTCGGGCATCTCATCCCAGCTGTTCGCGCGCATAGGTACACGCCCGGTGGTCGTCGCGGGCGCGCTGTTGAGCGCCGGCGGGATCTACTACCTGTCGAGGACTCCGCCGCACGGCTCCTACGTGTCCGACCTGCTCCCCGGGCTCGTGATGATGTCGATCGGGTTCGGGGCGGTGTTCGTCGGCGTCACCACCGCCGCCAACGCCGGCGTGCCGAGCGACAAGGCCGGCCTGGCGGCCGGGCTGCTGAGCACGTCGCAGCAACTCGGGATGGCGCTCGGTCTCGCGATTCTGTCCGCGATCGCCACCGCACGCACGCATCACCTACTCGCGGCTAACGCCGCGCGGCCGGACGCGCTCACCTCCGGCTACCAGCGAGCGCTCCTGGTGTGCAGCCTGTTCGTCCTCGCCGCAGCGTTGATCGCGACGCGCATCCCCAATGCTCGTACCGCCGCGCAACCGTTTGTCGTCCCCGATGCGGAACCCGAGCCAACGCTCATCTAGCGCTCCGCTTGTCACGCCCGCGGGCCGGGCGGTGTCTTCATGACGAAACCGACACAACGGACATGGAGGACGTCATGGCACTACGCGTTCCGAAGGCGGAGCTCGCCCCCGGGCTCAGCGAAAGCATGATCGAGCAGTTCGGCGCCGTACCAGAGCCCGTAGAGGTGGTCTGGCACAACCGGAAGGTCGCCGACTTTGCGCTGGAACTCGGAGCGAAGCTGGGCACGTGGGATGCGGTCGCCGAGAGCCTCAAGTCGTTCGCGCACATGGCCGTCGCGGCGCAGGTTGGCTGCAGCTGGTGCCTCGACCTCGGCTACTTCCAGGCGCAGAACCAGAACCTCGACATGGCCAAGGCAAGTCAGGTGCCGCGCTGGCGGGAGTCGGACGTGTTCGCGCCGCTGGAGCGGGACGTGCTGGAGTACGCGGAGGCGATGACGAACACGCCGCCGACCGTCACCGATGCGCTGTCCGCGCGGCTGCTCGACCGGCTCGGCTCGGCCGCGTTGATCGAGCTCACGGTGTTCATCGCCTTCTCGAACTTCTCGACCAGGAGCAACGTCGCGCTCGGGATCGAATCCCAAGGCTTCTCCGCTTCCTGCGAGATTCCGCTGGCCGCGCGTCGCGAACGCGTTGCGACGTAGCCTCGACGGCATGACCACCGACCCGTTCGTCGACCACCGCAGCCTGCTGTTCACGGTCGCCTACGAGATGCTCGGCTCGAGGGCCGACGCGGAGGACGTCCTGCAGGAGGCCTGGCTGCGGTGGGCCGACGTCGACCAGTCTCAGGTGCGGGACCCGCGCGCGTACCTGATCCGCGTCGTGACGCGCCAAGCGCTCAACCAGATGCGCACGTTGTCGCGCCGCCGCGAGCAATACGTCGGTGAATGGCTCCCGGAACCGCTGCTCACAGGCCCGGACATCGCCGACGACGTCCAGCTCGCGGAGAGCGTGTCGATCGCGATGCTGACCGTGCTCGAAACGCTCGGGCCGACGGAGCGGGCCGTGTTCGTGCTGCGCGAGGTGTTCGAGATGCCCTACGGGGAGATCGCCGAAGCCGTGGGAAAGTCGACGGTCACGGTGCGACAGATCGCACGGCGAGCGCGCGAACACGTCGCGGCTCGCCGGCCCCGGGTGCACGTGAGCCGGTCCGAGCAGCAGGCCGTGGTCGAGCGGTTCCTCCTCGCGGTGCGAACCGGGGACCTGCACGAGCTGATGGAGCTGCTGGCACCGGACGTCGTCTTCATCGCCGACGGCGGCGGCGTCGCCCGCGCCGCGCGGTCGCCGATCCGCGGTGCCGAGGTGGTGGCGAAGGCGCTCGCGCGCGCACACCGAGTGCTCGCCACGCTCGAGACGACCACCGTGTGGCTCAACGGAGCGCCCGCCGGCCGGATCGAGATCAACGGCGAACCGGCCGCGGCGAGCCTCGTCGTAGAGGACGGCCGGATCACCCGGATCTACGTGACGGTCAACCCGCAGAAGCTGACGCGCCTGGACGAACCGGCCGAACTCGCCCGATAACCGCGCGGCGTCGGCTAGCCGCTTTCGCCCACGCTGGACGGGTTGAGCAGGGTGCCGCATAGCGCCGGAGCGGTGGCATCCTGCGACACCGCGCTGTCGAGTTCGCTGTGGTTCAGCACCATGTCGTAGTGGCCGCTGTGGTCGTAGTCGATGCCATGGACCACGACTACGGCGTTGCCGTTGCGGATCGCGTCGGCGGCGGCGGTCGTGAGGGTGATCGTGCGCTGGTAGTGGATGTTGCCGCTCGTGGGATATCTGCTGAACGCCAGCATGCTGTTCATGGTGGTGTCGCCGCTCAGGGTGAGCGCGGCGGCCATCGGCCCGTAGTACTTCAGGCCATCCGTGGTGCTGATCGCGAGGTGTCCGTTGTAGAGCTTCGCGGCGGACGCGGGCGGGCAGATGCCCTCCCCGAACGCATGGATGTGCATGGGGTGAGATGCGCCGTTGAGGAGCCCGGTCGCGTCCACGGTGATGGTGGCGACGTCGCCGTGCAGCGTGATGGCGGCGGTCCCGCTGCCGGTCACGTGGTTGTCCGGAACCGGTCGGAGCACCGCTTGGAACAGCTGCCCTGAGCCACTCGTGGTGCCGCCGGACGTCAACACGATCACAAGAACCACGGCCGCGACCACGACGGCCACGAGCCCCGCGATCGCCCACCGGTACCGTCGCAGTCGCCCGCCACCGTCGTGCTCGCCGGGAGCCGCGGGCTCGGGAGCCGCGGGCCCGCCGGGGCCTCCTCCGACCTGGGCCGCAGGCGCCTGGGTCTGCTGCTCGCCCGCGGTCTGCCCGGATGGCGTCCGAGCAGTCGTCGGCTTGGCGTCGCCGGTCGCCACCATCGAGGGTACGCCCGTGTAGCGCATCCCTCTCAGTGCCGCGACCGCGTCGCGCGCCAGGTCGCCCGCGGAGAGATAGCGTTCACCGGGGGTCTTGGCCATCGCCTTCTGGACGATCGCCGTGAACTCGGGGTACTCGTCGACGAGCGGAGGCTCGAGCGGGGGCGGCGGGTCGTGAACGTGCGCGAACATCGTCGCCAGCGTCGTGTCACGCTCGTACGGAACCTTCCCGGTCAGCATCTGGAAGAACACGCACCCGAGCGCGTAGACATCGGTACGGGCGTCGGCGGGGTCGCCGTTGACCTGCTCGGGAGCCATGTAGTCGGCCGTGCCGACGAGGCTCCCGGCGACCGTGAGCTCCGCCATCGTGCTGCTCCGTTTGGCGAGCCCGAAATCGGTCAGATACGCGCGCTCCTCGCCGTCCCGGATCGTCAGCAGCACGTTCCCGGGCTTGATGTCACGGTGGACGAGACCCTTGGCGTGCGCGGCATCCAG
Organism: uncultured Solirubrobacterales bacterium; assembly: GCA_963755525.1. Lineage (GTDB taxonomy): Bacteria > Actinomycetota > Thermoleophilia > Solirubrobacterales > Solirubrobacteraceae > Palsa-465. The sequence continues at coordinate 388,856 of CAVWKC010000038.1, forward strand.
CGCGAACGCCACCTGGTCCAAGATCGCCACCGCCCGGGACGGGTCCAGGGCCCCGTCACGCACGAGCAGGTCGCGGAGGTCCTCGCCGTGCACGTAATCCATGGCGAGGAACAGGAACCCGTCCTGCTGGCCGGCATAGTGAATCGCCACCACGTTCGGGTGATCGATCGAAGCCGCGATCTGCATCTCCCGCTGGAAGCGGCGGCGGAACTGGTCGTCGTCGGCCAGCTCCGGAGCCAGCACCTTGAGCGCGTAGACGCGCCCAAGCGCGACGTTCGTCACCCGATAGACGATGCCCATCCCCCCCGACCCGATCTGCTGCTCGATGCGATACCCGCCGAGCTCCGTGCCCCGCTCGAGGCGGCTCCCCCTTAACGACATGCCCTGGATCCTGACCCGCCTTCGCGACGACGTCAAGCTCCTCGACCCCGCGGCCGGCGACGTCCGAAATCGCCCGAGGGCACGAACCGGCGCACTGCGTCGCCCGAATATGATCGCGGCGTGATCCAGCACGACGCGTTCGTCGTGGAGCCGTGGGCGATCCACGAGACTGCGCTTGATCTCGACCGGTTGGCGCAGACCGAGTCGGTGTTCGCGCTCGCCAACGGGCACGTCGGGCTGCGTGCGAACCTCGACGAAGGCGAGCCGTTCGGGCTGCCGGGCACCTATCTGGCCGGGTTCTATGAGACTCGGCCGCTGCCCTACGCGGAGGCCGGATATGGCGATCCTGAGGATGGCCAGACCGTGGTCAACGTGACGAATGGCAAGATCATCCGGCTGCTGGTCGAGGATGAGCCGTTCGACCTGCGTTACGGCGAGTTGCGCAAACACGAGCGGGTGCTCGACCTGCGCGCCGGGGTGCTTCGCCGCGCGGTCGAGTGGGTCTCGCCGACAGGCCGTTCCGTTCGCATCTCGTCGACCCGGATGGTCTCGTTCCGGCAGCGCGCGATCGCGGCGATCATGTACGAGGTCGAGCCGCTCGACTACGAACTGCAGGTCGTCATCCAGTCAGAGCTCGTCACCAACGAGACGTTGCCGATGACTGAGCCAGACCCGCGGGCGGCCGCGGCCCTCACCTCGCCGCTGGTCTCGGACCTGTTCTCCGACCACGACCTTTACGCGACTCTGGTTCACACCACGAGGTCGAGCGGCCTGACCGTTGGCGCGGCGATGGATCACCGGATCGATGGACCCGCGGATACCGAGACCGCGATGACGAGCGGCCCCGATCTCGCTCGGCTGACGATCACCGCGACGGCGGCGCCCGGCGCGCCTCTGCGCCTGACGAAGTTCGTCGCCTACGGCTGGTCGGGCACGCGGACCGTTCCGGCAGTCCGCGACCAGGTAACCGCGTCCCTGGCGGGCGCCGTTCACACCGGTTGGGACGGGATGCTCAAGGAGCAGCGCGCCTATCTCGACAGTTTCTGGGCGGCTGCCGACATTGAGATCGACGGCGACGCTGAGCTTCAGCAGGCGATCCGCTTCGCGCTCTTTCATACGCTCCAGGCGGGAGCGCGGGGCGAGCGGCGGCCGATTCCGGCGAAGGGACTGACCGGTCCCGGCTACGACGGTCACACGTTCTGGGACACCGAAGCGTTGGTGCTGCCCCTGCTCACGTACACGCGGCCGCGCTCCGTCGCCGATGCGTTGCGATGGCGTCACCTGACCCTGGATCTCGCGCGTGAGCGGGCGCGTTCGCTGGGGCTTCGCGGCGCGGCGTTTCCGTGGCGGACGATCGCCGGGCAGGAATGCTCGGGCTACTGGCCGGCGGGCACGGCGGCGTTCCACATCAACGCGGCAATCGCGAACGCCACGGACCGCTACCAGCTGATCACCCAGGACGAGACGTTCGAGCGTGAGGTGGGTGTCGAGCTACTTGTCGAAACGGCCCGGCTGTGGCGCTCGCTCGGACATCACGACGCCGCCGGACAGTTTCGCATCGACGGGGTCACCGGGCCGGACGAATACAGCGCAATCGCCGACAACAACGTCTATACCAATCTGATGGCGGCGCGGAACCTCAGCGCCGCTGCCGACGCGGTCGCAACGACACCCGGACGTGGCGAAGCAACTGGCCGTCGACGACGAGGAGGCCGCGAGCTGGCGCGATGCCGCCACAAAGATCTTCGTCCCCTACGACGAGTCGCTCGCGGTCCACCCCCAGGCAGCCGGCTTCACCCAACACGACGTGTGGGACTTCGACTCGACCCCGCCGGAGAACTATCCCCTGCTCCTGCACTACCCGTACTTCGACCTGTACCGCAAGCAGGTCGTCAAGCAGGCGGACCTGGTGATGGCGCTGTTCTTCGCGGGCGAGGCGTTCACCGACGAGGAGAAGGCTCGAGACTTCGCCTATTACGAGCAGCTGACAGTCCGCGACTCATCGCTGTCGGCCTGTATCCAGGCGGTCGTGGCCGCCGAGGTTGGCCACGTCGAGCTGGCCTTCGACTATTTCGCCGAAGCCGCGCTGCTCGACCTCGACGACATCGAGCACAACACCCGTGACGGCGTTCACATCGCTTCGCTTGCAGGGGCGTGCATCGCCGCGCTCGCCGGCTTCGGCGGGCTTCGCGACCACGACGGGACGCTCAGCTTCATGCCCCGCCTCCCGCAAGCTCTGACCCGCGTCGCGTTTAACCTCCGCTGTCGCAAGAACACGCAGATGAGAATCGAAGTCGAGCAGACCCAGGTCACATACTCGCTGCTGAAGGGCGAACCACTCGACATCCATCACCACGGCCAGCCCGTGAGCGTGACCGCCGACAACCCCGTTCGGTGCGCGATCCCGCCGGTTCCGAACCTGGAACCGCCGACGCAACCAGCGGGTCGCGAGCCAGCGCGCCGGCTGGTGCCGGGCGACCAGCAGAAGCAGCAGCTCAAGGCTTCGGCGAGCGACGGGGACCAGGACGACTTTGCCGACGTTTCGCCGGTCGGCGATGAAGCGATGCGCCTCGGGCGCCTGGTCAAACGAGAAGGCCGCGGCGACGACTGGCGTGAGCGCGCCGTCCTGCAGCGCTCCTATCAACGGCTCGATCACACGGTCGAGAGTTCCCTCGGCGTCCCACCACGACAGCAGGTTGAGCCCGAACACGCCCTTGTTCTCGCTCATCACTCCGAGACCCTTCCACCACGGCATCGACGAGAACGGGCTCTTGGCGAGGGTCCTGAGCGCTGTCGGCATGCTGCGCCTCTCCCCCGTCTGCACCTCCGAGGCCCCGTACATGATCAGCCGACCGCCCGGACGGAGCAGTGCGTAGTCCTTGCGAAAGCTCGACGGGCCAAGGGCGTCGAAGGCGACATCTATCCCTACACCACCGGTGAGCCGGCGCACCTCCTCGGCGAAGTCCTGGGTGCGGTAGTCGATCGCGTGGTCGACGCCCTGCTCGCGGATCGCGTCGTGCTTCGAGGCCGACGCGGTACCGAACACCTCAGCCCCGATGCGCTTGGCGATCTGCGTCGCCGAGATCCCCACGCCGCCGGCTGCGGCATGAATCAGCACTCGCTCTCCCGGCTTGAGACCTGCCATCACGACAAGCCCGGCCTGCGCGGTCGCGTAGTTGACCGGAAACGCCGCACCCTGCTCGAACGACAACTGGTCGGGCAGCTTGTAGACCATGTTCTCGGGCACCGTCACGAGCTCTGCCTGGCCGTTGAACCGCGTACCCGCGAGCACCCGCTCACCCAGCGTGACCGAATCGACGCCGTTCCCCACCGACTCGACTTCACCTGCCACCTCGTAGCCGACGACGCACGGAACCTTCGGCGAGTCTGGGTATAACCCCGTCCTGGCGAGCGTGTCGGCGAAGTTGATCCCGGCCGCCTTGACCGCGACGCGCACCTCGCCAGGCCCGACCGGCGGGTCGGGCCGGTCCTGGACCTGCAGAACCTCGGGGCCTCCATGCCTGGTGATCACAACCGCCCTCATCGACGCGAGGACTCTATGCGAATCCCAAACGCGACGCGATCGCCGCCTCCTCGTCAGTTCTCGGTGCTCGTGTGAGCCGGGGCCAAGCCGGTCTGGTAGGCGAGGACCACGGCCTGGACCCGGTCGCGCAGCCCGAGCTTGCGCAGGATGCGCGCCACATGGGTCTTGACGGTGGCCTCGCTCAGCACCAGCTCCGCGGCGAGCTCGGCGTTGCTGAGGCCTCTGGCGAGTAACTGGAGGACCTCGAGCTCTCGTCGGGTCAGCTCCGAAAGATCGCCGTGCACGGGCGGCGGCGCGGACGGCGCCGATGCGAACCGTTCGACCAGCCGGCGGGTGATCGAGGGCGCCAGCAGGGCATCGCCCGAGCGGACGGTGCGAACCGCGTCGACGAGCTGCTCAGGGGAGACGTCCTTCAGCAGGAAGCCGCTCGCGCCCGCGGTCAGCGCGGTGTACACGTATTGGTCGAGGTCGAACGTGGTGAGGATGATGATCCGGCAGTCGGCGCCGGCCGGCCCGGCGACGATTCGCCGCGTGGCCTCGAGGCCGTCCATCCCCGGCATCCGGATGTCCATCAGCACGACGTCCGGCCGGTGCTCGAGCGCGGCGGCCAGCGCCTGTCCGCCGTCGGATGCCTCGCCGACGACCGGGATGCCCGCCGCGCCGAGGATCATCCGGAAGCCGCTGCGAACGAGGGCCTGATCGTCGGCGACCACCACGCGGGGTGGCGCTGCCGGATCGCTCACCGGCCTGAGGTCACGGCGACGAGTCCGTCGCGACCGGCCGGTGCGGCGGTCCGGCGGCGTGGCGGTGCAGCCTCGACCGGGAAGCACGCGCGGACGATCCACCCGCCGCCACTGCGGGGTCCGGCGTCCAGCACCCCGCCGTAAAGCGCGATCCGCTCGCGCAGGCCGATCAGCCCGCGCTTTGCTCCGGCCGGGACCGCTGGCGCAACCGCGAGGATCGGCCGGCCGGTGTCGGCGACCTCCACCACGAGTTGGCCGTCGCCGTAGTTGAGACTCACGGTCGTGGTCGGTTTGCCGGCGTGCTTGATCACGTTCGTGAGCGCTTCCTGGATTACCCGGAACACCGCGAGGTCGAGTCCTGGCGACAGCTCGTGGGGCAGCTCGCCCACACGCAGATCGATCGGCAGCCCGGCCGCGGCCAACCGGGCGACCAGCGCCGGGAGCTGAGCAAGACCCGGCTGCGGCTCGAGCTCGGCTGGCGCCAGGGCGTCCGGCGTGGGTGGGTGGGGGTCCAAATCCCCGCCCGCCCGGTCCGTGGGGCTGAGCAGCCCGAGCAGGTGACGTAGCTCGGTCATCGCCGCGCGCCCGCTCGCCTCTACGGCCAGCATCGCCACCCTGGCCTCGCCGGGCGCCTCGGCCAGGACCTGCCGCGCGGCGCCGGCCTGGACGATCATGACGCTGACGTTGTGCGTCACGACGTCGTGCAGCTCGCTCGCGATCCGGGCCCGCTCGAGCTCTAGCGCGCGGCGCGTGGAGGCCTCGTGCTCGGCGAGCATCCGATCGCGTTCTGCGGCGGCATGCACCGCGTACCCGACGGTCACGGTCAGCGCCAGTGACACCAGGATCAGGAGGGCGGTCGTCCCCCAGAGCACGGCGCCCACGATCACCCAGAGCCAGGGCACCGTCACCAGCGCCGCCCCCCGGAAGCGGCTATGCATGACGGCGGAGTAACCGGCGAAAACGACGATGCCGAGCGCGACCGGCTTGACGTCGTACCGCGTCGCGAGCACCTCGAACGCCAGCAGCACGCACGCCGCGAGCGGGTAGCGCCTGCGGACCGCGAGCAGCGCGCCCGCGACCAGCAGGGCAACCCCTATTCGGCCACCGTGGACGGTCAGGCGCACCACAAGGACGATGAGCGCGGCCAGCGCCGCGTCGACATACAGGTCTCGCCGCGAAGGCAGCGATCGCGGCTCGACCGACCGCGCGAACTCGACCGCAACGCGGATGCGCTGGCGCGTGGTCGTGAGCGTGCGCTCCTGCACGAATTGCATTATGGCCCCGGCCGCGCGCCCCGTCATCCGCCTCGCTACGTACTCACGTACCTCGCAAGGATGATCCGGGGTCGCCGCTACCCCGGATGCGGTACGCGAAGTTACATCGCCGGGCCGACGACAGATCACCGAGGGCTCCGTACGTTCTCGCCATGGACGCTCTAGTGCAGATCAACGACGTGACGAAGCGCTACGACGGGTCGGAACAGCCCGCCGTAGATGGGATAACGCTCGAGATAGCGGCCGGGGAGGCGGTAGCCGTGATGGGCCCGTCTGGCAGCGGAAAATCGACGCTCTTGAACCTGATCGCCGGCCTGGACCGGCCGACAAGCGGGATGATCGCCGTGGCGGGCAAGCGGATCGACCGGCTCACCGAGACCGGGATGGCCCGCTGCAGGCGGGGTCAGATCGGGATGATCTTTCAGTTCTTCAACCTGCTCGATGACCTGACCGTCGCCGACAACGTTCTGCTGCCGGCGCAGCTGGCCGGGATGCCTCGGTCCGACGCACGGGCCCGCGTGAACGAGCTGCTGGCCGCGCTGCACATCGAGCACCACCGCGACGCGTACCCGGGCCGACTCTCCGGCGGCGAGCGCCAGCGGGTGGCGATCGCCCGCGCGCTGGTCAACCGCCCGGCGGTGCTGCTGGCCGACGAGCCTACCGGGGCGCTCGACACCGCCACGGGAGAGGAGATCGGCCGGTTGCTGCTCGAGCTCAACCGCTCTGGGCAGACGCTCGTGATGGTGACCCACAACCCCGAGTTGGCGGCGCGCTACACGCACCGCGCGGTCCACCTGATCGACGGTCGCATCGCCCGGAGGACCGGTGAACCGCTCCCGCTGGTCGGCGCAGCCGAGGTCCTGTGATGCGTCTGGGTGCGGTGCTCAGCGCGGTGCGCGGCGGAATCGGCCGCCGCCGATTGGTCCAGACGATCGTCATCGCCCTGGTGTTGGTCGTCTCCACCGCTTCCTCGGTCCTCGGTCTCGCCCTAGTCGCCGATTCTCACGCGCCGTTCGATCGGGCCTTCTCCGCGCAGCACGGCGCGGACGTGGTGGCCGCAGTCGACGCCTCGCGCGCGACGCCGGCGCAACTGGCCGCCACCGCGCGCCTCCCGCTGGTGGCCGCCGCGGCGGGACCGTTTCCCGAGACGAACGTGACCGCCACCGATTCCTCCCCGGGCTCGCTGGTGAACCTTCCACCGCTCACCCTGGTCGGCCGGACGACGCCCAGCGGCCCGATCGACGACATCACGCTTCAAGACGGCCACTGGCCGCAGCGAAGGGGTCAGATCGTGATGGAGACCAACACCGATGGGTTCGGGGCTGGGATCGGTGACACGGTGACCGTGACCAGCGCGCCGGGCAAGCCGCGGCTTACGGTCGTCGGCCTCGCCACATCGGTCTCGCGCTCGGCCGACGCCTGGGTCGTTCCGGATCAGATCTCGGCGCTGAGCCCGCCGGGCACGCCCGCCACCGCGGAGATGCTCTACCGCTTCCACAGCGCCGGCACTGCCTCGGCGGTGAGCGCGGGTACCGCGGCAGTCACAAGGGCGCTACCGGCCGACGCGGTCACCGGCACACAGTCGTATCTCGACGTCCGGGCCGCGCAGCATGATCAGGTCGCGGTGTACGCGCCGTTCGTCGTCGCGTTCGCGATCATCGGACTGGTCATGTCCGTGCTGATCGTGGCCAACGTGGTCAGCGGCGCCGTGATTGCGGGTTACTACCGGATTGGGATCCTCAAGAGCATCGGTTTCACGCCGGGCCAGGTGATCGCCGCCTACACCGGTCAGGCGATCATGCCGGCGGTGGCCGGCTGCCTGGGCGGCGTGGCACTCGGCAACCTGCTGTCGGTGCCGCTGCTCCGCAAGACCGCCGACGTCTACGGCGTCGGGCGACTCGGAGTGCCGCTATGGGTGAACTTGGCGGTCCCACTCGCGATGTGCGGTCTGGTCGCGCTGGCCGCGGTCCTGCCGGCGCTGCGCGGCGGCCGGCTCAGCGCGACGCAGGCCCTGGCTGCGGGCCGCGCCCCACGCACTGGCCGCGGCTATCTCGCGCACCGCCTGCTCGGCCGGCTGGCTTTGCCCCGGCCGGTGACGATCGGCCTCGCGTCACCGTTCGCCCGGCCGGCGCGGATGGTGGCGACCCTCGCGGCGGTTCTGCTCGGCGTTACCGCCGTGACCTTCGCCGTCGGGCTCGTCACCTCGCTCAGGCGCGCCGTGGCTGACCTTGATCTCACCAAGACCGAGCAGGTGCAGGTCTACTACAACGAGCCCGGACCGCCGGGCCCGGGGCAACCCGGCCGATCCCAGCCGTCGTCTTCCGCCCGGTTTCAGCGCGTGGTCACCTCGGCGCTTCGCTCGCAGCCTGACACCGCACACTACGCGCTCGAGGAAGATAACCAGTACGTCAAGGTGTCCGGGCTGGTGCAGCCGATTTCGGTGACCGGATTCCTCGGCGACGCCGGGTGGATTTACACGATGTCAAGCGGCCACTGGTACACCGGCCCCGATCAAGCGGTGGTTCCCAAGCGCTTCCTCACCACCCTCCACATCTCTGTCGGCGACACCGTCACGATCATCGGGGCCGGCGGCCGCGCGGTCCCCGTCCGGATCGTCGGCGAGGTATTCGACCAGGACCACCAGAGCCTCAGCATGCTGACCGACTGGCAAACGCTCACCGCCGCCGACCCGGGCCTTACGCCCGATCCGATGAACGCTCAGTACGACGTCGGCCTGCGGCCCGGCACGGATCCCAATGCCTACGTCCACGCGCTCGGCCCGAAGCTCGGGTCGAATTACGGCGTCTCGGTCAACCAGAACGGTGGCGGCGCCACGGTCGCGATTGCGCTCGCCGGCACGCTCACCCTGCTGCTGTCGATCGCCGCGGGCCTGGGGGTGCTCAACGCCGTCGTGCTCCACACCCGCGAGCGCGTCCATGACCTCGGCGTGTTCAAGGCGGTCGGGATGACGCCGCGCCAGACCATCGCGATGGTGCTCTGCTCGGTCGCCGGCACGGGTCTGCTGGCGGGCGTACTCGCGGTCCCCGCCGGGATCCTCGTGCACCAGCACGTAATCCCGGCGATGGCCGGCGCCGCCGGGCTCGGCGTCCCCCCGAGCCTCCAGAACGTGTACGGCGCCGGCGAGGTCGCGGTGCTCGCGCTCGCCGGACTGGCGATCGCCCTCGCCGGCGCGCTTCTGCCGGCGGGTTGGGCGGCGCAGTCACGAACGGCCTCGGCGCTGCGAGCCGAGTAGCGTCCGGCTCATGGCGCGAACGTGTGTTCGTGGCCGGGCTAGACTTGATGGTGTGTCGCTCGTCTTCCAACCCTCGCTGTTTGGCTCCTTTGGCGAACTCGGCGTCGCCGATCTCGGCGACGCCGTCGAGCGCCGTCCCCTGTCCGAAGGCGCCTGGATTGACCTGCGACCGGGATTCATCACCGCTGCGGACGAACTCTTCGACGCGCTGGCGAGCACCGTGCCGTGGCATGAGGAGCAGATGCACATCTACGACAACACCGTGCGCGTCCCACGGCTCCTGGCCCGCTACCAGCAGGGAGAGGCGCTCCCTCACCCGGTGCTCCACGAGGCCTGCACGGCGCTGAATGCCCACTACGCCGAGGAGCTCGGCGAGCCATTCGTGAGCGCGGGCCTTTGCCTCTACCGCGACGGCAAAGACAGCGTCGCCTTGCACGGGGACCGCATCGCCCGCGAGAGCCCGCGCGACACGATGGTGGCGATCGTCTCGCTCGGTGCCACACGACCGTTCGGGCTGCGCCCGAAATCCGGCGGCCCGGGACTGCGGCTCCAACTTGGCCACGGAGACCTGCTCGTGATGGGCGGAAGCTGCCAGCGGACCTGGCTGCACGGCATCCCCAAGGTCGCCAACTGCCTCGGCGCACGGATCAGCATCCAGTTCCGCCCTCAATGGGGCGACAACCTTGGCAAGCCCACCGACGAGGCTGCCAGCGGACCGCATCCGCAAGCGTCAGGGTCCGTAGGAGAATAAGTCGTGGAATTTGACGAGTGGCTGGGCGTGTCTGGCGCCGCCGGCTCGCCGCGATAATACCGGAAGTATTTGAGGGTGAGCCGGTGGCCTCAGGCGCGTCCAGACGCCGGCAAAACCGCGAAATTATTCTTCTGCGGACCCTTAGTCGCCGGGCCCGTCGACCGCCCGTAGTCCAGGCCGAGTCTCGGGCGTCGATTCGCCGAGCTCCGCGGACAAGGCCTCACTCTCGAACTGGGCGAGTGCCTCCTCGCACGACGCGACGGCCGCGGCGGCCTCCTGACGCCCGGGCGCATCGAAGTAGTCGCGCCCGCGGATGGCGGCGAGCCACTTCTGGTAGCGGGCGAGGTCAGCATCGGACTCCTCCAGTTCCGTGTAGGTGGTCCGGCCGCGGCGGCGCTCGAGCTGGAGTTCCTCGTGGAATTGGCGCGTGCTCTCGACGAGCTCGCTGTACTCGTCGGTCCGTTCGCGTTGGATTGCGTCGATGACCGCCGCTTCCTGCTTGGAGTCGGTCAGGCGGATGCGGCGCATCTCGCCGTGGCCGCCCTCCTCGCGCAGTCGGGTCACCACTCGAGCTGCGGTGCGCGTTGTCTTCGGTGTCGCCGGGAGTAGGCACACGGACTGCTGGATGTAGTGAGCTCCGAGGCTGCGCAGATTGCGCCATGCGTACACGCGGAGTGTCGAGCTCCCGCCGGGCGGGGTCGAGACGGTGATCAGCAGCCAGTCGCGCTCCACGGTACGTTCATCATTCCAGACGCCGAGGGCCGTCGGGGACCGGGCCCTGGCGCTGGTTGCGGCAGGCGTTACCACCATTACGCACTGTACGTTTCATCGCGAGCGCAACAGCGGCGTGATTGCACCCGTTACCGTCATTACGCATCATGCGTTTCATCCCGAGTGCAACGCGGTGAAATAGCGGGATACCTGACCTATCAGGTCGGTAACTGTCCAGGTGGTCAGTCCGGGGTTGACGCGGTGTCCCGGTCGTGTTAGGGAGTACACCGTTGTTACCAAACGCCATGCGAACGACTGTAAGTCAACTGATTGAGGGAGGTCTAGATGGGTTTTCTGCTCCTCGGTATCGACAGCTTGATCGCTTGCTTTGCCGTTGGTGCACTCGTTAGCCGGCGGTCGTGGGTGTCTTACGCCGCGCTCTTCGGCGTATGCGATGCCGGTGGATTCCTGCTCGGGACGGCGTTCCATTGGAGCATCCCGGACAGCACGGCCAACGTTGTGGAGACAGCGGTCCTGGTCGGCTTGGGCTTGTACTGGCTCGGGATCGCGTTGTACGCCCGGCGGATCGCCGAGACTCGGTGGGTGTGGGCGCTTCCGTTCGTGCTGAGCATCGACAACATCACCTACGGTCTGATCGACCACGCGTGGTCCCACTCGGTCGCGGTGCAGGCCATCGAGCAGTTGGTCTCGAGCGCGCTGCTCGCTGGCATCGGCCTTCTGGCGAGCGCTGCGGTCATGCGCGTAATCCCGGGGTCCAAGCAGCGGAGCGCTACCTTCGCCGCAGGCTTCGCCGGAGCCGCCCTGATCGTCGCGGCGCCGCTCCTGCTGGCCGTCGGGTAAGCGAGACGGAGCAACCTCTCCTGCAGACAGGATTCTGGTCAGTGGTCGCCCGCGAGGCCGGCCTCCTCCGCCCCGACCTCGCGGCATCCTCGTCCAAGCATCAGTTCGGGTCGGTCGCTCGCCCGAGCGCCGGCGTCCCCGCAGCGTCGATCGCCAGATCTCATCGGGCGTCTCGCCGGTTGTAGAGGTGTCTGGCCCACACATACGCGGCGGCGGTGATCACCAGGCACCACACGATCGCAACTAATCCCACACCGCCAACGTGCTGGTTGGCGAGCAGACGACGCACCGTGTCGGTGATCGGCGTGAACGGCTGGTTCTCCGCGAACCAGCGCAAGCCCGCGGGCATGGAGGCGACCGGTACGAAGCCGCTGCCGAGAAACGGCAGGAGGATCAGGAACATCGGCATATTGCTGGCGGTCTCGACGCTCTTGGCCTTCAGGCCGAACGCGACCGACAGCCAGATGAGCGCGTCCGCCAGCAGCGTGAGCAGCCCGAGTGCAGCCAGCCACCTGAGTGGGCTGACGCTGGCGTGGTAACCGATGAGCAGCGCGACCGCGATGACAACCGCAAGGCTGATGAGGGTCAGGATCAGACCGCCGACGACGTGGCCGGTGAGCACCGCGGGTCGCCAGATGCGCATCGTCTTGAAGCGGGCGATGATGCCCTCGGTCATGTCCTTGGCGACCGATATGGCGGTGGTCGTGGCGGCGCCGGCAGCCGCGAACAGGAAGATGCCGGGTGTCAGGAAGTTGACGTAGGCGCCGCGTCCACCGCCGGCAGCGATGCCGTTGCCCAGGGTGCCGCCGAAGACGTAGACGAACAGCAGCAGGAACACGACCGGCCCCAAGATCGGGAACAGCGAGAGGCCGGGATAGCGCTGCAGGTGGCGCAGGTTGCGCCGCAGCATCGTCGTCGAGTCGCGAAGGGCGTAGGTGCCACTCATGCCGGCTCCTTTTCGGTTCGGGGTTGCTGTGAGCGATCGTGTTGGCCGGTGAGCGCCAGGAACACGTCATCGAGATCGGGGGTGTGGATCGCGAGATCGACGACGTCGACGCCCGCGTCATCGAGGTCGCGCAGGACGCGGCGCAGGGTCGCAACGTTGCCGTCGGTCGGAATCTGCAACGTCACGGCATCGTCGTCGCGCACCGGAAGCTGCATGGCTCCCGCGGCCGCCAGCTGAGTGGCGGCGTCGGCGAAGTTCAGCTCGATCCGACCCCCGGGGATCCGTTGCTTGAGTTCCCGCGCCGTGCCCTCCGCGACGATGCTTCCTCGGTCGAGGATCGCAACGCGGTCGGCGAGCTCGTCGGCCTCCTCTAGATACTGCGTGGTGAGAAACACCGTGGTGCCGTCGCTGACGAGGCTGCGGACGATGTCCCACACCGTGCGGCGGCTGCGCGGATCAAGGCCTGTGGTCGGCTCGTCGAGGAAGATGATCTGCGGCGCGCCGATCAGCGTCATCGCCAGATCCAACCGGCGGCGCATCCCGCCGGAGTAGGTCATCGCCATCCGGTCAGCGGCGTCGACGAGCTCAAAGCGCTCGAGCAGCTCGCCGATGCGACGCCGAGCATCGTCGCGGGCGAGGTGGTGAAGGTCAGCCATCAGCGCCAGGTTCTCGCGCCCGGTGAGCAGCTCGTCGACCGCCGAGAACTGCCCGGTCACCCCGATCGCGTCGCGGACGGCGTCCGGCTCGCGTGCGACGTCGTGCCCGGCTACCCGAATCTCCCCGTCGTCTGGCGCAAGCAGGGTGGCGAGGATCCGGACGAGCGTCGTCTTGCCGGCTCCGTTCGGGCCGAGCAGCCCGAACACGGTGCCGGCGGGCACGGTCAGGTCAAGCCCGTTGAGTGCGACGACATCTCCGAAGCGTTTGCTGACCCCGTGAACCTCGATTGCGTTACTCATGGTCCCTTCCCCCGGAAAGCAGTTCCGCGCTGCGCTCGGCCACGCGGCGGATCGTGATGTCCCCGAACCCCGTCCTCGCGCGTACGTCGACGTGCTCGTCTGCCGACCCGGGTCCCTCACTGGCGTCGAGGTCGTTGTGGACGTGGCCGTACTGCGTGTGGAGGTCGAGCCAGGCGGCAACTCCGCCGGCGATCCCGACCTCGACGCGCCCGTTTGCGGTCTCCGCGACGAGCGAGCCGCGGTTGACGCTCCCGACGCGAATGTGGCCGTTGGCGCTCTTGGCGCTGACCGAGCCGTGCGAGCACTCGACGTCGATGTCGCCGTTCGCCGCCTTGAAGCGAAGATCGCCGCCGACCTCGCCGATCCACGTGTCGCCGTTGGAGTTCTTGATTACGGCCGAGCCGCCGATCTCGCCGGCGCGTACCGCGCCCGTGGCAGTCGTCAGCTCCGCGTCCCCGGTCACCCGCTCGACTCGGATGTCGCCCGCCGTTGTCAGCTTCACACGCGCGGCCCGATCAACGCTGATCTCGCCGGCGCTGCTCTTCAGCTCGCATCGTCCGAGCGACCCGGTGCAGCGAAACCCGCCCGCCGCCGCGTGGCCGCTCAGATCCGAGCCGGCGGGAAGCTCGATCTCGACATCGACCGAGCCGCCGTCGCTGAACGGGCTCAACTCCCGCAGGCGCCGCGGTCCCTTGACCAGCAGCGTGCCGTCGGCGTACTCGACGCGCGTCTGCTCGGCAGCGGTCACGTCGTCGCGCTTTGACGAGTCGCTCGGCCGTACCTCGACGATCGTGTCCGCGCGCTCCCCCGCGGCGACGCGCACGTCCGCGACGCGCAGCTCGAGCACGACGGAGATTGGTTGTGGTGTTTCGAAGTGAGACATGTCGTGGTTCCTCTGAGTCGTTGGTGTCCAGTCAGTTCGTCCTGCGATGGTCCGCCGCGGCGCTCATCGCGCCCAGCCCGTGTAGCGCTGGCCCGAGCGGGCGGTCCGTTGCTCGCGCTGCGCCCGCGGCTGACCGCGGTCGACGGCCGCCGCGACCGCGCGCACGAGCCACGCGTTGATCGACAGGCCCTCGCGGTCGGCGCTTTGCTCGACCTGGCTCTTGAGCTGGTCCGGGAGCCGCAGGTTGATCCGCGCGGTCCCTCCCTCGCCGGTCGCGGCGCTCGTGCCCCGGCCCCCGGTCAGCTCCTCGCCATCGGTCTGCTCGCCCGCGGTCTCGGCCGGCGGCAACGCGACCACGAACTCCGGCTCGCTCCCGCGCAGGCGCACCTCGACCGAACCGGGCGCCAGCTCGCTCGTGATCTCGGCCGCCGCGGATGAGAGCGCATCCAGCAGGGTCAGTCGCACGGCGGATTCGAGCGCGGCCGTCAGCCGCTGCGCGACCGACAGCGCCTCTTCGCCGCCTGCCGAGGCCGCCACCGCGAGCTGCTCGTGAAGCTTGTCTACATACGGTTGAAGTTCCATGGCACCACTCTGGCATCATTATGGTGCCATGTCAAGTGCCGTTCTGATGCCGTAAGTGGCGCACCCCGGCTCGCGAGAATTCGCCGATGAGCTCCAGCGCCCCCTCCATTGCACCCCCGTCCCTCGCCGAGCAGGCAGCCGCGAACCTGCGCCATCCCCTGTCGCTTGCCCTGCTCGCGCTGACCTTCTCGACCGGGACCGTTGACGCCGTCAGCTACCTCGGCCTCGGCCACGTATTCACCGCGAACATGACCGGCAACGTCGTCCTCCTCGGCTTCGGGATCGCTCGCGCCGGCGGACTTCCGGTCGTCGCACCGATCGTCTCGATGGCCGCGTTCGTTCTCGGAGCCGGCGCCGGCGGCGTGCTGGCCCGCCGTCTCGCTGAGCGCCATCGGATTCACCTCGCGTATGCCCTCGGTATCGAGGCGGCTCTACTCGCGTGCGCGACGATCGTCGTCGCCGCGACGCACCCTCACCCGGCGACCGTCGCCGGCGACGCGACGATCGCGCTCATGGCCGCCGGCATGGGCATCCGCAACGCCACCGTCCGCCGCCTGGCCGTCCCCGATCTCACGACCACCGTGCTAACCCTGACGATCACCGGTCTTGCCGCCGATTCGACCCTCGCCGGCGGCACCGGAAGAGGCAGCCTGAGGCGGACCTCCGCGGTCGTCGCCATGCTCGCCGGCGCGCTCAGCGGCGCGCTGATGCTACGCACCGGGCTGGCGCTCCCGCTTGCGTTCGCGGCCGGTCTCGCCCTCGCCACGTGCGTCGCGTACGTCTCGGCCCGGCGTGCGATCAAGATTTCTTAGGGGTTAGGTGGGCCGCTTCGCGGCGTCCGTGGGGCCGTTCCGTGCGGCGTCCGTGCCGCGCGGGTGGTCGCGCACCCTTGAATGGCTGAGAGCCAGCGGGGCGTGAAACGGCGGGCACCTGGAGTGGGGCGGCAGCTTTCCGCGCGGGAATTAGTCCACTCTCGGCGTCCGTCCCGAGGTGAATGTGGATTCGGACACCTATGCGGGTCGTACGGCGTATCGCGCCGACGGGGGACGGTCGAGTGTGGGGTTGTGACCCGGGTCGAATGGCGCGCGACGTGGCGCGCGACGCGGCGCGGGTCGCGGCCCCGGCGGGTCCACGACCCGCGCGGCATGGATGCCGCGCGGAACCGGCCCCATGGATGCCGAGCGCAGCGAGGCCCAATAATGCGACACTCGACCCCTCGCGCGCGCCGAATGCACCATCGGACCGGTATGGCAACGATTCCGGCGCACTCGAGGACGGTGAGGGGGTCGAGTGTCGAGTTCTTGGGGTAGCGGCGCGCCACGGACTGTTACTTCCTGGTTACTGGCCGCGACGTACGGTGAGGAGCCATGCCGAAGCGACTCGCGGTCGTGATCAGCTGCGGGCTGTTGAGCAGCGCGTGCGGAGCGTCCTCCAGGCCGAGCAACAGGACCTCGACGGGGTCCTCGCCGCGGGTCGACTTCGCGCAGTGCATGCGCTCCCACGGAGTGCCGAACTTCTCCGACCCGACCCGGGTAGGCGGCGGCGAGGTCAACAGCATTGCCGCCGATCCCGAGTCACCTGCGTTCGAGGCAGCCCAGCGGTCCTGCCAGCGCCTGGTGCCCGGGGGCGGCAGTTCTTCCGTGCACGCCTCCGCGAAGGCGATGGCCCAGGCGCTCAAGGTCTCCCGGTGCATGCGCGCCCACGGCATCTCCGGCTTCCCCGATCCGGTGAGCTCGCCTCCGTCGAGCCTAGCGGGCTACAGCGTGATCCTGAGCCAGAACGGCGCTGTCATCGCAATCCCGAACTCCGTCGACATGCGTTCGCCGGCGTTCAAGCAGGCGGCAGGGCAGTGCAATTTCGGACCGCGTGTCCCGAGGCCGAGCTAGCCGCCGATCGCAGGTGGCCTATTGGCAGTCCGGGCAGTCCCCGCGGAGGGTGACTTCGTGATCGGTGGTACGGAAGCCGAGCCGGTCGGACAGCTGGTCGATCGTGCGCTCGAGGGCGGGATCCTTGAACGCGACGAGTTTGCCGCATTGGTCGCAGACGAGGTGATGGTGGTGCTGCTGCCCGGACGGGTCGGTCGGCTCATATCGAGCGATCCCGTCGCCGAGGTCGAGCCGGTTGACGAGTTCGTGGTTGTGCAGGAGCTCTAGAACCCGGTAGATGCTGGCTCGGCCGACTGCCCCCTGCCCGCGCCGGCGGCGCCGCAGGGCGTCCTCGATCTCGATCGCGCTGAGCGCGCAGTGCTGGGCGGCGAGCAGGTCGATGACCCTGTCGCGCGCCGCGCCCCGGTGATGCCCGGCGTGCCCGAGTACGGCGCGCGCGTGGTCGCCCCAACCGGTGGCTAGAGCAGTGTCGACGTGAGCGGGCATGTCCCGGAGCATAGCCGCCGAGGCAGCGGAATCAGATTGAGACTGGCTCTCGACACCGTAGGATTGAGACTTGATCTCATTCTATGTTAGGCTAGCAACATGGCACTCAATCTTCGTTGGCGCGGTCTCTGTGCGGCGTGCTTGGCCGTGGCGGTCGCGGGTTGCGGGTCGGCCGTGGCGTCGGCGGGGAAGGGCCAGATCGTGGCCGTCGGCGCGGAGAACGAGTACGCCAACGTGATCTCCCAGATCGGTGGACCGTACGTAGTGGTGTCGGCGATCGAGAGCAATCCCAACACCGACCCGCACTCGTTCGAGGCGAGCCCGAGCGTGGCGCGCACTGTCGCCGCGGCGCGGCTGGTGGTGCAGAACGGGGTGGGATACGACACGTTCATGAACCGGATCGAGTCGGCGTCGCCCAGTTCGTCGCGCAAGGTGATCGACGTCCAGACGCTCCTGGGGTTGCCGGACTCGACCCCCAACCCGCACCTGTGGTACGCGCCGCGGACGATGCCGGCGATCGCCGCCGCGCTGGTCAAGGCTCTGTCCGCGATCGAGCCGTCACACGCCGCCTACTTCGCCGCGAACGCGAAGCGGTTCGACGCCTCGCTCGACCCGTGGTACCGGGCGCTCAAGCAGTTCGCCGCCCGGTATCCGCGTACGCCCGTCGCGACCACCGAGCCGGTCGGGGACTACATGCTCCAAGCGGCGGCCACGGTGAACATGACCCCGTTTCAGTTTCAGTCGGACGTCATGAACGGCGTCGACCCGGCGCCCCAGGCCGTGACCCTTCAAGACGATCTGTTCTCCCTGCACCAGGTGAAGGTGTTCCTCTATAACCAGCAGGTCACCGATTCGCTCACGGAGTCGTTTCTTGCCAAGGCCAAGCAGAACGGAATCCCGGTCGTCGGGGTGTACGAGACGATGCCGACGCCGGGGTATGACTACCAGTCGTGGATGCTGGCCGAGGTCAACGCGCTGCAGCGGGCCGTCGCCGATCACACGTCAACCGAGAGGCTGCAATGACCTCGCAGGGAGCCACTGTGACCGCTGACCCCGTCGCCAAGCACGACGCCGGCGAGCCGCTGCGTGTCGAGGGCGTCACGGTTCATCTGGGCGGGCGGACGGTGCTCGATGACGTCAGCTTCCAGGTCGGGGCCGGCGAGTTCACCGGGCTGATCGGCCCGAACGGCGCCGGCAAGACGACACTGTTCCGGGTCATCCTGGGCCTCCAGCAACCGACCTCGGGGAGCGTGCGCGCCGGCGTCGGCGGGCGCTCCGGACGCGGGGTCGGATACGTGCCGCAGAAGTTCCTGCTCGACCCCGACATGCCGCTGCGAGGTCGGGATCTGATCGCGCTCGGGCTCGACGGGCAGCGGCTCGGGATTCCGCTTCCCTCGCGCGCGCGCCGCGCGCGCGTGCAGGAAATGGTGGAGGCGGTCGACGCTCAGGCGTTCGCCGACGAGCGGGTGGGACGCCTGTCGGGCGGGGAGCAGCAGCGAATCCTGATCGCGCATGCCTTGATCAGCCGCCCGCAGTTGCTGCTGCTCGACGAGCCGCTGGCCAACCTCGACCTCCGCAGCGCCCAGGAGGTCGTTGGGCTGGTGTCGCGGATCGCCGCCGAGCAGCGGATCGCCGTCCTCATCTCCGCCCACGAGATGAACCCGCTGTTGCCGGTGATGGACCGGGTCGTGTACCTCGCCGCCGGCCACGCCGCGACCGGCACCGCCGAGGAGGTCGTCCGTTCGGACGTGCTCAGCCGCCTCTACGGCCACCACGTCGATGTGCTCCGCGTCCACGGGCGCGTGCTCGTCGTCGCCGGCACCGGCCACGACGAGCACGCTCCGCTCGACGACCCCGGGGACACATCGGCCCCCGTTGAGATCGTCTAAGGCCGGGTTGCGATGCGCGCCGACCTCGCAGCGATCATCGCGCCTGGGTTCTTCTCCTCGAGCTCGGTCCAGCTCGCGCTCGTCGTCGGGGCGCTGGTGGCGATCGTCGCCGGAACCGTCGGCGTGTTCACCGTGATCCGCGGCCAGTCGTTCGCGGGCGAGGCACTCGGGGACATCGGCGCCAGCGGCGGCTCGAGCGCCTACCTGGCCGGGATCGCGCCCCTGTGGGGGTTCGTGGGGATCTCGGTCGCCGCGGCCGGGGTCATGGAGATGATTGGAATCCAGCGCGCCCGCGGTCGCGACCTCGCGACGGGAATCGTGCTCGGCGCCGGGTTCGGACTCGCCGCTCTGTTCCTCTACCTGGGGACAACGTCGGGAAGCACCACCGGCGCGACCGTCACGATCCTGTTCGGATCGATCTTCGCGCTCGACACCTCGATCCTGCCGCTGGTGGCCGTGTTCGGAGCGATCGCTTTCGCGACGATCCTCGTGCTGTACCGACCGCTCCTGCTCGTCTCGGTCAGCCCCGATCTCGGCGCCGCGCGCCGGCTCCCCGTACGTGTCATCGGCAGTCTCTATCTGCTGGCGATGGCCCTTGCCGTCGCGCTGTCCGCGGTGACGATCGGCGCGATTCTTTCCACCGCGCTGCTCGTCGGACCGGCCGCCACCGCGCTTCACCTCACGCGCCGGCCCGGCCGCGCGATCGTTTGCGCCGCCCTGTTGGGAATCGGTGCGATGTGGCTCGGGATCCTGCTCGCCTACGACAGCTACGACTGGCCCCCACTCCACCACGGCTGGCCCGTCAGCTTCTTCGTCGTCACGCTCGTCCTCGTGTCTTACATCGCCTCGCGCTTCCTCCCGGTGCGGAGCGCTGCGAGGCGTGGCTGAACTCCGATGTTCTCCGGGTTCATGGTCGACGCCTGGATCGTCGCGACGATCGTCGCGGTCGTGGGCGGCGCCGTCGGCTTCTTCGTAGTCCTCCGGGGCTCGGCGTTCGTCGCTCACGCGATCCCTAACGGCTCGTTCGCCGGCGCCGCCGCCGCCAGCCTGATCGGCATCAACACGCTGATCGGTCTGGGCGTCTTCGCACTCGGATCAGCTCTCGGCATCGGGCTTCTCGGCCGGCGCGGACGCCACGACGTCGCGACCGCGCTCACGCTCGTGTTCGCGCTCGGGCTCGGTGCGCTGTTCCTCAGCTTCACCGTCGAATACGCCCCCGAGATCTACTCGCTGCTGTTCGGCGAGGTACTCGGGATCAGCACCAACCAACTCGGACCCACGATCGCGCTCGCCGCCGTCTGCCTCGCCGCCCTCGCGCTCCTCTACCGTCCGCTGCTGCTCTCGTCTGTCGTGCCCGACTCGGCGCACGCGCGCGGCATCCCGCCCTACACCGCCGAGCTCGCCTTCCTGGTTCTCGTGGCGCTGGCGACGACGATGACCGTGCCCGTCGTCGGGACCGCGCTCATCTTCAGCCTCATGATCGGTCCGCCTGCCGCCGCGCGAGCGTTCACCACCCGCCCGCTCGTCGCAGTCGCGCTGTCGATCTTGATCGCCGTGGGGGTCGCCTGGGCCGCGGTCGCGCTGTCCTACCAGACCAACTGGCCGGTTGGCTTCTACGTCGGCGTGATCAGCGCCGGGACCTACGCCGCCGGGCGCATCTGGACCTACGCCCGGAGACGACGGCCTCGTGAGCGGCACAGAGCCGTCGCCGAAGCCGCGCTCACGCCCTAGCCCTGGTCGCGAAGTTACTCAGGGCAGTGTCGTAAACAGGGTGAGTTGCATGCCGTCTGGCGCCTGGACGCGCGCGTTCCGGTCGCCCCACGGCGTCGTCACGGGCGGCGCGACCCGCTCGGCGCCCGAGGCGACGAGCCGCTCCGCGACCGCGTCGCTGTCACCGACCTCGAGCGCGAGTCGCACCTTGCCCGCGACCCGTCTCCCGGCTTCGATCTCGTCGACGTGCTCGGCCTGGGCCTGATCAAGCAGCTCGAGGGTTGCCCGCCCGGCCTCGAACAGGACAACCTTGCCGCCCTCAGAGCTCCAGTCGGCGATCTGCCGAAGGCCGAGCGCGTCGCGATAGAACGCGAGCGCTCGGTCGAAGTCAGTGACGGTGACCGCCACCCGCAGTTCTGTCACTTCCATAGGTCACCATCGGGAGCAACGTCAAACTTCGTCGTTCGCCGGTCTGGCGCGACTTGCAGTACGCGGCGAGCTCGTCGTAGACGGCGTCGCCGCACACGCGCCGTAGCTCGGCTTCCATGGTCACGTACAGCGCTTGATCGGCGCTGAACGCGTCCTGCCGTTCGGTGCACCACCAGTCGAGGATCCCCTCCCCGCCCCAATCGACAGTCCGCGACGCACGCACCGTGGTGGTCCGGGTCTCGTCGTCGGTATCGAAGAACAGCGGGACCTGCCAGCAGATCCGCGGCTTCCAGTCCAGCGGGCTCTCGCCCCGGCGCAGCGCCGCCACGTGAAGTGCACACCCAGCCCCCTCCGGATGGTCCGCGCGGTTGTGGAAGATGCACGCGCCACGGTAGATGCGAGTATGGATGCTGTCGCGCTTGAACCGCGCCTTGCCCCATGGGTCCCGGCCGCCGCGCGCCAGCGCCACCCGGCGGTTCTGCCAGTCCTCGTCGGTCAGCTCCCTGACGCGCCCACGGATCATCTTCAGATCCTCGCGGCCCGGCGTGTCGCCGGCGCCCTGGTAGATCTCGACGCCCTCCACGCAACAGCCGCGGTCGGTGTGCTCCAGCCTCGTATCGGGGCATCCGCTCCCCCAGATACACCGGTAGTTCGACAGCATGAACGTCAGGTCGAACTCCCAGCTCCACCCACCGGCATCCCGGAAGGTGACCGTCTCGCGCGTGAGCATCTCAGCACTCTAGTGCTCGTAGCTGCGCGACGGCGTCGGCGCGACTGTCGCGCAACGCATGCTTGGGCGAGCGCAGAAGACCCCTGGACTATCCTGAGACTTATGAATCGTCATGAGGCGATGGCCGAGGTCGAACGGATGCGAGCTGCAGATCCGGATGCGAGCTGGATCGCCCGCGAACGCGAGGGCGGTTGGGTTGTCGTGCGCATCGGCATGGCGCCGACCAAGGTGACCGGGACGGCGACGAAGCCACCGCCCGTCGCAACGCAGGGCGATCCACATTCCGGCATCGAGCGCGCCGCGTGGTTCACCGGCGGCTTGGGCTGATCGGAACACGAGCGCGGCCGGGGACACGCCCGTCGATGCGGTCGGCGGTACGCTCCGGACATGAACGATGAAAGGGCGGTAGCCCTGGCGCGTTGAGCGCCCAAAAGTCGGCTCCCAGCGAGATTCGTCGTGGCCGCCGCCGACGCGGCCACAGCTGCTGGGACCACCTCCTAGTTGCCCCACTCTGGGTCGCCTTCGAAGCAAACCTGGGCACCCTGCTCCGTACCTGCGACGCGGTCGGCGCGTGCATTGCGGTCCCCAACAGCCCTCATTACCGAGCCGCGCTGCAGCACGGCGACACGCTCGGGCCGCGAAGACGCCCTTGCGTGCACTGGATCCGAACCAACAGGGAACGCTGGATCGAGCAGCAACGGGCCGACGGCTGGCAGATCGTCGCCGTCGAACTTGCCGAAGGCGCCGTAGCGCTGCCTCGCCTGGTGGCCGCCAGACAGCGCACCGTGGTCCTGCTCGGCCACGAATGGCACGGCATCCCGGACGAACACGTCGAGGCTGCTGACATCTGCGTCGAGATCCCGATGATCGGGCAAGGCGCCAGCCTCAACGTCGCGGTTGCCGGCAGTCTGGTGCTGTATCGCCTGGCGGGTATGGCCTGACTCATACGATGTTGTCCGTGACGATTGAGGCGCCGCCGATACCCGTCAGCACCCGCAGCGACATCACGCTCGAGTTGATCCACGCCGTGGGGTGGCGAGGGGCGACGCTCGAGATCGCGCATCAGGCGCTGGCCGTGATGGATCGCAACCACGAGTCGTTCGAGGCGCTGGTGTCCGATCGGGTGGGCAGCGATCCACAAGCCCTGATCTATGGCGTCACGTCGGCGCCCGGTGATGCGGCGGTAGCGGCTCTGACCGAAGACGCTAAGGCTGGGCGTCCCAGCCAGTTGTGGACCGCGATGTCGTTCGGCGATCCGTTGCCCAACCGTGTCGTGCGGGCGATTCTCGTCGCTCGCCTAGCCAATTTCCTCGATGGTCATGCGGCCGTACGCAGCGTCGTCGCGCAAGCGGTCGCGGACATGCTCGGTGCGCCAGCGCTACCCGTCGTGCCGGGTCAGTCGAACGGTGGGTCTGGCGAGATCTTGGCGTTGGGGAGCCTGTTCTTCGAGTTGAGTACGCAGATGCAGCTGACGGCGAAGGAGCGTATGGCGTTGATCAACGGCTCCCCATGCGCCGCTGCCCTGGTGGCGGATGTCGCGTTGGCGGTCCGGCGACGGATCGAGCTGGCCGACGCGGTGTTCGCGCTTGTCGCGGAGATCTGCGGAGCGCCCGACGAACATTTCGCGCCCGAGCTCGGGGAGCTCTGGGGTGACGAGCACGAAGCGGCCGCGCTCAGCTCGTTGCGCACGCTGCTCGAGGGGAGCGATCGGGTCCGCCAGCGCCACCAGGCGTCCGTGTCGGTGCGGATCCTGCCTCGTGCGCTCGGCGCGGTCCGCCGCGCGCTGGCGGCAGCCGAGCGTGCCGCCACGATCTCGTTGAGCTCGGTGACCGATAACCCCGTGTACCTGCCGCCCGGCGGCGAGCGGCCGCTCGGTGCCGTGTACTCGAACGGCGGCTATCACAACGCCCAGGCCGCGCCGGCCATCGACGCGGTGGCGTTCGCCCAGGCGGACCTCTGTCAGCTCGCCCAGCGCCTGACCGACCATCTCTTTCAAAGCCCCGTAACCGCGCGGCTGGTCGGGCATGACGAATGGTCGGTCAAACCGCTGCACATGGTCGAAAATGGCTGGGCCGAAGAGGCGCGCGCGATCGCCACTCCGACGCTCCTGTCGCTGGGTGGCTTTGGCCAGAACGACGTCCCCGTACTGAACTTCCTGGCCTGGCGCAAAGCGACCGCGATCGGACAGTGCCTGGACGCAACCCTCGCCGTGCTCGCCGCCATCGCGTCCCAGGCGCTCTACGTGGCCGCGCATGAGCCGCCTCCGAACCTTCGCGAGCTCACCGATCAAATCCGCGCAAGCTTCCCCCCGGTGGACCAGCCACGAGCCCTCGGCGACGACTGCCGAAGGCTGACCGACACGTTTACCCGTCGGGTATTCGACTAGCCCCCCAGTCGCCGGAACTCGCGTCGGCCGCTTCGCCGTCCAGCTCATCGCGGCGCGCAGGCGCGGATCGACGGTTCCCTGGCGACGAGCCGGCGCAGGGGCGTCCAGTTCTCCCCCGGCTGCGCGTCCTGGAGGTCGAGCAGGTTGCCGTACAGGTATGTCAGCGCCTCCCGGCAGCGGCCGGCCCCGAGCGGCTGAATCGTTTCGAGCTCACTCAATCCCAGACTCCCGACGTAGGCCCTGAAATGCGCGGTCCGGTGTGGTGCGAGCCCGATGCGGCGGAACCGGGCGGCTACCTGGATCTTCTCCCAATCGGCCCGGTCGGGCAGCGCACGAGGGGTGACGGACGCCACCGATAGATCGCGGCCGCTCGTCCGCGCCGAGCGCGGCGACGCAGTCGCCGTGGCGATCCCCGCCGTTGCCGCGGTGCCCGCAGTCGAGGCGATGGCGGCCATCACGATCAGCATCGGCCTGCGGATCGTCAGGTGCTCCGTCCACGACGTTCCCACCGACCAAGTCTATTGCTCGATCAATACATGCGTGCTCATGTATATGCTATAGTTGAGCACACAACGAAAGGTGGACACGATGCAGTTTGGAATCTTCTCGGTCAGCGATGTGACGCGAAATCCCGTCACGGGCCACACGCCGAGCGAGGCGGAACGGATCAAGGCGATCGTCAAGATCGCGCAGCGCGCGGATGAGGTCGGGCTCGACGTGTTCGCGATCGGAGAGCATCACAACCCGCCGTTCTTCTCGTCCTCCCCGACGACGCTGTTGGCGCACATCGCCGCGTTGACGAACCGGATCATCTTGAGCACGGCGGTGACGCTGGTGACGACCAACGATCCGGTCAAGATTGCCGAGGACTACGCGATGCTCCAGCACCTCGCAAGCGGGCGCGTCGACCTGATGCTCGGCCGCGGGAACACTGTTCCGGTGTATCCCTGGTTCGGCAAGGACATCCGCAAGGGGCTCGAGCTCGCCCTCGAGAACTACAACCTGCTGCACCGGCTCTGGCGCGAGGATGTGGTGGATTGGGAGGGGACGTTCCGGACGCCGCTGGAGGGCTTCACGGCGATTCCGCGCCCGCTGGACGACGTGCCCCCGTTCGTCTGGCACGGGGCGATCCGCACGCCGGAGATCGCCGAGCAGGCCGCCTACTACGGCAACGGTTACTTCGCCAACAACATCCTGGCGCCTAACTTCCACTTCCGGCCGCTGGTCCACCTGTACCGGGAGCGGTTCGCCCACTACGGGCACGGGACCCCCGACCAGGCGATCGTCGGCCTCGGCGGGCACGCGTTCATCGCGGCACGCTCGCAGGACGCGGTGCGCCAATTCCGCCCTTACTTCGAGGGCTCGCCGATCTACGGCAAGAGCTACCGGCTGGAGGACTTCGTGCACAGCACGCCGATGAGCGTCGGCAGCCCGCAGGAGGTGATCGAGAAGACCCTGACCTTCCAGGAGGGCTTCGGCGATTACCAGCGCCAGCTGTGGAATGTCGACTCGATGGGGCTCCCGCTCGAGGTGGCGCTCGAGCAGGTCGAGCTGCTCGGCACCGCGGTGGTGCCCGTGCTGCGCCGCGAGATGGAGAGCCGCCGGGCGCCCGGGGTGCCCGACGCGCCGACTCACGAGAGCCTCGTGAGCGCCAAGTACGGCGACCGCGCCTCACGCCAGCCGACACCGAACGCCAACCGAGGCGACAACCTCACCGGGACCTCGCCGTATCAGGACACCGATCCGGAGCTCGCCGCCGAGTACCCGGTCGCCGCGTGACCGCTATGCGCAGCAACGCGAGATTGGCCAACGAGGTGTGGGAGGCGCTGTTCCGGGCGCAGGCGACGATCGCCGGCGAGCTCGCCGCCGGAACCGACTGGGGCGATCTGTTGCCGCGCGAGTACGGGGTCTTGTACGCCCTGTCCACAGCGCCGCACGGGCTGCGGATCACGGAGCTCGGCGAGGACGTCCTGCTCACGCAGGCGGGGATGTCGCGGCTGGTCGCCAGGCTCGAGACGCGCGGCCTCGTATGGCGCGATGACGATCCCGACGATGCCCGCGCGTGCCGGGTGCGACTGACCAGCGCGGGCGCCGAACGCCAGCGCACTGTCGGCCTCAGCCACGGCCGGATCGTGGCGCAGGCGATGACACGACGCCTAGACCGCGAGCAACTGCTGCAACTGGGCGACCTCTGCCGGAGGTTGACGGCAAGCTCCGACCAGTCCGGGCCCACCGAGGGCGGGCGCCAGGGCTCGGCGCTCGAGGTGGCGCGATGACCGGGCCCACGGAGAACCGGGCCGGCGCGGCCGCGGACACGGCGCCGCGACGCCTGATCGTGATCAGCGCCGGCACCGGCGAGCCCTCGTCGACGCGAATGCTGGCCGACCGGATCGCGCAAAGGACGCTCGATGTGCTCCGCGAGACGAGGATCGACGCCTCCGCGAGCGTGATCGAGCTCGCCCCGCTGGCGGTCGACATCGCCAGTGCCACGGTCGCCGGCTTCCCCTCCGGCCAGTTGCAGACCGCTATCGAGCAGATCGCCGGCGCCGACGCCATCATCGCCGCCACCCCGGTCTACAAAGCGGGCATCAGCGGCCTGTTCAAGTCGTTTATCGACGTGCTCGACGACGACCTCCTGATCGCCAAGCCGGTGCTGCTCGCGGCCACCGCAGGCAGCAGCCGACACGCACTCGTTGCCGACGCGCAGATGCGCCCCCTGTTCGCCTACATGCGCGCGCTCACCCTCCCGACCTCCGTGTTCGCGAGCCCGGAAGACTGGGGCGCCGCCGAGCTAGGCGACCGCGTCCGGCGCGCTGCGACCGAACTCGCCGTCCTCATCGACGCGCAGGTCGAGCGGCAGATCACCGACCGCCA
This sequence comes from uncultured Solirubrobacterales bacterium, assembly GCA_963755525.1. Classification (GTDB taxonomy): domain Bacteria; phylum Actinomycetota; class Thermoleophilia; order Solirubrobacterales; family Solirubrobacteraceae; genus Palsa-465. The sequence continues at coordinate 416,131 of CAVWKC010000038.1, forward strand.
GTGGTCCGGCTACCAGCACCGGTTCGGCGGCAACGCAACCCGCGCCGAGCGGACGACCGACGACCTCGACTTCGACTCGCCGCTCATGCGACTCGCAGCCGGCGGACGAGCCTGACGAGCGAAACCGCGAGGCCGGGGCCGAGCCCCGGGCCGACGTTCAGGCGGCGAGCACCGGCCCGAGTCGCTGTTCGAGCGCCGCGCGCGGAAGCGCACCCACTATCCGGTCGACCTCGCGCCCGTCGCGCATCACGACCAGCAGCGGGATCGACTTGGCGCTGTACTGGACAGCCAGCGCCGGGTTGGCGTCGACGTCGACTTTCACGACCTTCAGCCGTCCGGCATTCCGGCTGGCGAGGTCCTCGAGCACGGGCGCGATCATCCGGCACGGCCCACACCAAGAAGCCCAGAAGTCGACAACGACCGGCACCGACGCGTTGGTCTCCGCGGCAAACGTGTCCGCATCAGCATTCACGAGCCACGGAAGCTCCGTCTTGCACTTCGGGCAGCGAGGGAATCCCGAGGCGATCGGGCCAACGCGGTTGCGCGCTCCGCAACTGGGGCAGGCAATGATGGCCATGTCAAGAGGGTAGACCGCTCGCGAGCGCAGCTGGCTTCTCGGCCGGCGTCGCGTGGCGTTAGGGTCACGCGCGTGTGCTTTTCGCCGCAGGCTGACTTCGTCGCAGGCGCGGTCATTGCCGGCGTCGGAGTTGAAACGCTCCGCCGCGTGCGTGTCCGGCGCGAACTGGTCGTCGGCGCCCTACCGCTGCTGTTCGGGATCCATCAGCTCGTCGAGGGCTTCGTCTGGCTCGGGCTCCGGGGTCAGGTCTCGCCTGGGCTGGGCAACACTGCGAAGGAGGCCTACATCATCTACGCGCACGCCGTCCTACCGGCGATCGTCCCGATCGGTTTCATGCTGCTCGAGCCCGAGCGCAGGCGGTCGCGGGTCATGATGGGGATGGCATGCGTCGGCGTGCTGTTGGGCGCGTACCTGCTGTGGCAGGTCACCGCCTATCCAGTCGGGGCACAGGAGCAGGCTCGCTGCATCGATTACACGACGCATACCCCGAATGACGCGCTGATCGGGCTGCTGTACGTCGCGGTGACGTGCGGCCCGGCGCTCATATCAAGCCGTCGCTACTTGCGATGGTTCGGGCTGGTCAGTCTCGTCGGGGTGATCGTGACCGCGGTCGTTCGTGTCGACGAGTTGACTTCGCTGTGGTGTGTGTACGTCGCGATCGTCAGCGTTCTGATCTTCGAGCACTTCCGACGCGAACGGGCCTCCGAGGTACAGCGCATCGCAGACCCGGCATGGTCCTCCTAGACAGGCAAAGGCCGCGCACGACGCTACGGATGCGACGCACGCGTCTCGGTCCAGTCGACGTAGAGATTTCGCTCGGCGAACAACCAGGCGCCGTCGAGCTTGACGAATGTGTCTTCGTAGCGAAGCCACGCGGTCATCAGCTTTCGCTCGCCGCCGTCAGCGAACAGGTGGTGAGCGATGCAGTAGCTCTCGCCGGTCGCCCGGTCTCCGTCGAGCTCGATCCTGCTCTGGCCGTTGAAATGCATCGTCGCCTGGTAGCGGTTGAGGTCGTCGAACACCGGCGTCAGCGCCTCCCGCCCGCCGAGCACCTGCGTGGGCTCGGACCCCTGGCCATCCATGAAGACGACGAAGTGGGTGCCCTCGGTGAAAAGCGACTTCTGCCCCTCGGCGTCTCGGCGATCGGCGCAGTGCGCATAAGCGTCCACGAGCGCCCGGATTGCCAGGCGGTCGGCCTGCTCGGTCGGTGTGATCTCGGCCGTGGTCGTCATGCGTCTCCCGTTCCTATCCTCTCGTCGCGTTAGCCTGAGATGAACCGGGGAGTTCCCCGGATCGCGAGAGTATAAGCGGGGAGTTCCCCGCTTACAACCCGAGGAACCCGGGTGAGCGAATCCAGCGAGGTCAAGCGAAGCGATGCCCGTCGCAACCGCGACGCGATCCTCGCGGCTGCGCTCGAGGCGCTCACCGAGTCCCCTGACGCGTCACTCAACGCGATCGCCAAGCGGGCGGGCGTCGCGAACGCGACCTTGTACCGGAACTTCCCCACGAGGGAGCAGCTCGTCCTCGCCACTTACCAGCACGAAGTCGAAAAGCTCGTTGACGCGGCCGACTCTCTCCTCCAGGAGCAAGCGCCGATTGACGCGCTGAGCAGTTGGGTCGAGCATCTAGCGCACTACGCGGTGACCAAGCACGGTCTCGCCGACGCCCTGCGCAAGGCGGCCACGCCCGGAAGCGATCTGTCCTCAACCGACACCTACACGGCGATCGTGGAAGCCCTTGACCGCCTGTTGCAGGCGAACATTGCCGCCGGGACGCTACGTCCCGGCCTCGCCGCCGAGGATGTGATCCTCGCGCTGGCCGGCCTCTGGCAACTCGACCCAGCCGGGGACTGGAAGGGACAAGCGCAGCGCATCTACGAGATCGTCCTCAGCGGCCTGCAACGATCCACCTGACGCCGGACTGGCCTAGGCGCCCGGACCGGCGTTGTCGCCCAGATCCTCAGCCGAGGAGTTTCTCGAGGGTGATCGGAAGGTCGCGCACGCGGCGGCCGGTGGCGTCGTAGACCGCGTTGGCGACGGCTGCGGCGACGCCGGTGATCCCGATCTCGCCGATTCCGCGCGCCCCCGCGGGCGCGTATGGGTCGGGGATGTCGGTCCACATCAACTCGATCGCCGGCACGTCCAGGTGGACGGGCACGTGATATTCGGCAAGGCTCGGATTCATGATCCGGGCGGTCCGCTCGTCGAAGTTGGTGTCTTCCATCAACGCGAGGCCGATTCCCATGATGATCCCGCCGCGGAACTGGCTCGCTGCGGTCTTCGGATTGATGATGCGGCCGCAGTCGTAAGAGCCCAGCACCCGGTCGACGCGTGTCTCGCCGGTGGTCGCATTGACGCGGACCTGGCAGAAGATCGCGCCGGTCGAGTGCATCGAGTACGTCTGCATCTCCTCCGGGTCCGACGCGGAGGCCTCGACCGTCACCCGGTCACGGCCCGCCCGTCCCAGGATTTCGGCGTAACTCTCCCAGCGGGTGGGGTCGGCCAGCTCGCACAACCCCTCGTCGCGCCCCCCGACCTCATCGGCGGTCAACCCGGCCAGAGACGACTCATCGCCGGTGATTGCGAGCAGTTGCTCGACAAGCGCGCGCTGGGCCGCGATCACGGCGCCGGCGATGGATGCCGTCTGCGAGGAGCCTCCAGCCAGCAGGTTGCCGGGGAAGGCGGAGTTGCCGTACGCGACGGTCACCCGCTCCAGCGGCAGGCCTAGCCGGTCGGCGCTGAGGATCGTCTGGGTCGTCGAGGTCCCCATCCCCATGTCGTTCGCCGGCACTTCGATCGTCGCGTGCCCCGTCTTGTCGAGCGTGATCCGCGCGGCGCCGCCGGGAAAGCGGTGGTAGGGATAGGTCCCCATCGCGCAGCCCGTGCCGAGCAGCCACTCTCCTTCCCGGCGCCTACCTGGCCGCTTCGGCCGCGGTTCCCAGCCGAAGCGCTCGGCGCCCGCGCGCCACGCGTCGACGATATGCCGCGACGAGTACGGCAGGCCAGTGCTCGGATCCTTCTCGGGCTCGTTGCGGACCCGCAACTCGATTGGGTCCATTCCGAGCTCGATCGCGAGCTCGTCGATCGCCGACTCCAGCGCGAACGTACCGACCGACTCTCCCGGCGCGCGCATGAACGAGTTAGCGAGCATGTCCATGTCGACGACCTGCTGGTCCGTCTTCAAGGTCTCGGTCGCGTACATGTGCCGCGCGGGGAAGGTGAATTGCTCGGCGAGCGCGTTATACGGGGTGATCGCCGAGATGCCCGTGTGGATGAGCGCCTTGAACCGGCCGTCAGCATCCGCGCCGATCGCGACCCGTTGCTCGGTGTTCGTCCGACCCCCGACCAGCCGGTACACGCCCTCTCGCGAGAGCGTGATCCGCACGGGACGGCCCGCGAGCTTCGACGCGGCCGCCGCCAGCAGATGGTGCGACCACAGCGTCTTGCCTCCGAATCCGCCACCCACATACGGGGAGGTGACGTGCACCTGCTCCTCGTCGATGCCGAAGACCTGCGCGAACGTCCACGCATGCCCCTTCACTCCCTGGCTCGCGTCGTGGACGATGAGCTCGTCGCCGTCCCAGGCAAGCGTGACCGCGTGGGGCTCGATCGCATTGTGGTTGTGGCGTGGCGTCCGGTACGTGAGGTCGACGGAGTGCGGGGCGTCGATCAACGCGGCCTCGGCATCTCCGACCAGCACCTCGACCTGCTGCCCCACGAGACTGTCGGGTGTCCGCGGATGTGCCCTTGCCTCCTCGAATGTTCGCGGCGGCGAGGACTCGTACGCGACCTCGATCAACGAAGCGGCGTGGTCGGCCTGTTCCTGTGTCTCGGCCAGGACGATCGCGACCGGCTCGCCGTTCCAATGGATGCTGTCGTCCTGCATCACGGGCAAGTCGGCGCCCCCGGCCGCCTTGGGACCTGTCAGGAACATCGGCGGCGGTTGCATCCGCGGCGCGTTGCGGTAGGTCATCACGAGCACCACGCCCGCCGCTGCCTCGGCGGCGTCCGTCTCGAGCGTCGAGATGCGACCACGCGCGATCGTGCTGTAACGGAGCGCGGCGTAGAGCATGCCCTCCATCACGTACTCCGCCGCGAACCGCGCCGCGCCTTGGACCTTGAGCGGCCCGTCCAGGCGCGATACCTGCGCGCCGATGAGCCCGTGCTTGGCGCGCACCAGAGGGTCAGGCCCCGTGGCCGGAGTCCAGCCTTCGGGGACCGTCGCAACTGCGGGGCGGGGCTCTCCGGTGCTCATGACCGGGCCTCCTCGGTCAGCTGTCCGAGGACCGCTGCGAGCGTGCGGCGGCAAAGCTCGACCTTGAACTCATTGCCGGCGAGCGGTCGGGCATCGACGAGCTCGGCGTCGGCGGCCCTCAGGAAGGTGGCCTCCGTCGCGGGCTCACCGCGCAGCGCCTCCTCGGCGCGCCGGGCCCGCCACGGTTTGGGAGCGACCCCGCCCAGCGCCAGGCGCGCACCGGCGATCGCGCCGCCGTCGAGTTCGAGGGCGGCGGCGACCGACACCAGCGCGAACGCGTAGCTCGAGCGGTCACGCACCTTGCGATAGGCGGAGCGCTCGGCGGGGTTGGGCGCGGGTAGCTCGACGGCGGTGATGAGCTCGCCGGGCTCCAGCAGCGTCTCGATATCGGGGCGATCCTCGGGCAGACGGTGCAGGTCGCAGAGCTCGACCGTGCGCTCGCCCGACACGCTGCGAAGATGGACGACCGCGTCCAGCGCGGCGAGCGCGACGCACATATCCGAGGGGTGAGTGGCCACGCACGCCGATGACGCACCCAGAATCGCGTGCATGCGGTTGAAACCGTCGATCGCGTCGCACCCCTCGCCCGGGACCCGCTTGTTGCAACGCGAGCCGTCGTTGTCGTAGAAGTACGTGCAGCGGGTGCGCTGGAGCAGGTTGCCGCCGACGGTCGCCATGTTGCGGATCTGCGCCGAGGCGCCGGCCACGATCGCGCGCGCGAGCATCGGGTAGCCGGACCGGATCACCTCGTGCTCGGCCACCGCGGTGTTCCGCGCAGCCGCGCCGATCATCAGGCCACCGTCGGCGGTCGCCGTGATCTCGCGCGATAGACCCGTGACGTCCACCAGCGCCGACGGCGTCTCAACCGTCTCGCGCATCAGATCAACGAGGTTCGTGCCGCCGCCGAGGTACCGTCGTTGTCCGTTCGCCGCTCTGCGAACCGCGTCGTCGGCGTCAGACGCGCGCGTGTAGGTGAGCTCGATCACGCGCGCTGCTCCGCGTACGCATCGGTGATCGCGTCGACGATTCCGTTGTACGCGCCGCAGCGGCAGAGGTTGCCGCTCATCCGCTCCCGCAACTCGTCCTGGCTGAACTCGATGTCCGTAGCCCCGAGGTCGTCGGTGACGTAGCTCGGGACACCGCGGCGAAGTTCGTCGACCATCCCGACCGCCGAGCAGATCTGGCCCGGGGTGCAATAGCCGCACTGAAACCCATCGTCGTCGATGAACGCCTGCTGCAGCGGATGCAGCGCGCCACCGGAGGCCAGTCCCTCGATCGTGGTCACCTCACGCCCCTCATATTGCGCGGCAAGGGCCAGGCACGACAGGATGCGCTCGCCATCGACGAGCACGGTGCAGGCACCGCACGCTCCCTGGTTGCAGCCTTTCTTCGTGCCGAAGAGCTCCAAGTGCTCGCGCACGAAGTCGAGCAACGAGACCCTAGCGTCCGCCGGAACCGGCGCCTCGCGGCCGTTGATGATCATCGACACCCAGAACCTCCTTTCAACGAACTCATGACAGAAGCGACGCCCCCCGTTTATACCTACCAAGCTACGGGGCGGTAAAACCAGCGCCGGCAGTCGGCCCGGTCCCCGATCGGCGGGCCCGCAATCGCTAGCATCCCCGCCACTTGCGGACGTAGCTCAGTTGGTAGAGCGTCGGCTTCCCAAGCCGAAGGTCGCGGGTTCGAGACCCGTCGTCCGCTTGCACAGCCTCGCAGGACCTCGCAGAAACACGCCCTCTCGCAATGCCGGCGGAGCGGTCGTCTTGCCGAACCGGACTCGAGCGCTATCGAGATTCGCCCAACGCGACACGAGCGCACCGGCGCGCTGCGCGCTCCCAATCCCTGGCAAACGAGCCGACAATGCAGGAGCATTGGAGGCGGCGTCGCTCACAGGACGCCGCGCATTGCGTAGGCACGTGCCGGGCATCTGCTCCGGGTCGATGACTTCTCAGATTCGTCCCATACGGGCAGAGGCCAACCTCTTGCAGGATTGCCACAGACCGGGCGGCTGGCTAGTCGCGGTCCGCCAGCCGCCGATCGCCGGGCTGGCAAGCGGTCCGATCAGGCCGTCGTCGCAGCGCCGGCAGCAGGAGCGCCTCGATAGCCGACGGTGGCACCGCAGACTCGACCGACCGCGTCGTCGGCCAGAAGTTTGGCGAAGTAGCCAGCCGGCGCGAGACCGACCGGGCGGTCAGGAGTCAGACAGGCCCGCGGCGCGCTGAGAAGGCTGCCCCGAGCTTGGGCTCGAGGCAGCCTCTGGCACGGCTCAACTCGAACAGCCGGTGAACTTGGCGTCGGCCCAGTCGCCGTTGTCGTGGCCGATGCCGTCGCCGGCATCGCCGACATCGAGCGTCAGCTGCGAGGCTCCGGTGACGTTCGCGGTCAGCAGCTGCTCGGGCTCACCGCCCTTCATCACTCCGGTATCCGCGACCTGGACCCCGTCGACGAGCACGGCGAAGGTCACCGTTCCCTTGCCGTCGGCGGAGTCGTCGACCCCGACCTCGCTGGAGAACTCGGTGCAGCCCGCCGGGATGGCGATGACGATGCTGGAGATCGCGTTGGTGCCCAGCCCTTTGGCGTAACCCACGCCGTCGATGCTGATCGGCGTGCCATTCGTGCTCTCGTCGCGCTGCACCGGGCCGAAGCCATTGGTGGAGGAGACGAACGGTAGGTCGCTGAGGTAGGTGGTGCCGGCCGGGATGACATTCGCGTCGGTCGACGCTCCTGTCGTCCCGGACTGGCCCGCCTGTGTGTAGTCGAACGTCGGCGTCACGGCATAGGTGCCGACGGCGACGTCACTCGGGATCGTCACCGTCCAGCTGACCGTGCTCGATCTGCCGGGCCCCAGCGTGCCGATCGCGGTCGAGCCCTGGGGCGTCGCCGTCCAGCCGGTCGGGAGATCCAGGCTGGCGCTGACGCCGGTCGCCGCCGGGCCGGACGCGTTATCGACCGTGCCGGTGACGGTGAAGCTGCTGCCGCCCTCGGCCGGATTCGACACGGTGCTGGTGACCCCCTCCGTGGTCACGTCGTTGGGCACCTTCGGCGAGCCGTAGGTGGCCGCGTTCCAGCCGGGCGCGTCGTTCATCGTCACCGGCACGCCGCCGCGAACCGTTCCCAGGTTGGTCAGCACGACCTTCTCCAGGCCGTTGCCGCCGCCGCCGTTGCTCGTCACCGCGATCGCGAGCGTGTTGTGCCCGTCGGGGTTGAGGACCCCGTTGGGGACGACGAACGTGTGTTGGGGTCCGACGTCGGCGATGTACTGGCCCATGTTCCAGCCGTTGACGAAGATCAGCGCCCGGTAGTCGCCGCCGTCCTGCGGCGTGGACGCATCGCCGATCGTCAGCCCCAGCGACGCGTCGTCGACCTTGGGGATGTTGAGGTTGAACGTCGTTCGGTACCAGGCGGTCCCGGACACGGCGTTGCTGGCCGGCAGCGTCGTCGTGCGCCAGCTGGAGTCGGGATAACCCGGCAGGTACCAGCCGTGGCGCTCGCCGTACAGTCCGCCGTTATTCTCGATCCCGCGTACCGGGTCGGCGATGTCTTCGCCGCCGAGATCACCCTGGATGCGCCACGTCGGCGTGACGTCGACCGCCCCAACGCTGGCGTCGTCCATCGTGACCGAGATCAGGCCGCGGCCCGCCTTCTGCGCATCGTTGACGCCGCCGTCCTCGTTGCGCCCGTCGTTGCGGACCATGACCGCCAGCGTGTGGGTTCCGTCGGTCTGCAGGCTCGTGGGGATCGCGAACGTCACGCTCCCGGTCGTCGGTGGCGATGCCGAGTTGGAGGCCAGGACGTTCTGGCCCAGGTAGATGCCGTCGAGCCACGCCTGGAGCATCCCGGCGCCGCCGCCGCCGTAGCGCAGCGTGATCGTCTGCGCAGCGGAGGCTCCCGTGTAGGTCCCGCGGTACCAGACGTCACCCTGATGGAAGCCGTAGTCATCGGCGGTCAGCACCGGCTGGCCGGCCGGCGGCGGGGTCGTGCTCGTCGTCGTCGTCTTGTCGGCCAGCTGCCAGCCGGAGTCATCGAAGCCGGGCTGGGCCTCGGGCGACTCCGGGGCGTAATGCCATCTCGCCGCGGAGAGGTCCGGCAGCGAGATTGCCGCCGGCCCCCGCAGCTGCTTGTGGGCGGGCGCGCTGCGGTCATGCGGCCCGCCCACGGCGACGCTCGTGAGCTGGCCGTTCCAGCGCACCAGACGGACCTGAGGTGGCGCCCACACCTTGAGCGTCGTCGGCGCGCTCGTGTCGCCGGTCAGGTTCAGCGTGGATCCGACGATGGTGGCGGTGCGCACCAACTCGGGGCCTTCCTCCAGAACCGCACCCTCTGGAGTGTTCTGACGCCAGAACTGGTCCGCGGTGGTGGTGTCGGCCAACAGCAGCAGCAGCGAGGGCCGGCCGCCGCCGGTGATCCGGACCTGCGCCAGGCCGTTGTGAACGTAGTCGAGGCGCAGATCGCCGGTGCTCGGGTCATAGGTGCTCGAGACCGTGCCGGAGAGGACCTCCACCGTCGGTCGGCTGGCGTAGCGCAGGACGGTCTCGCCGTCGAAGCCGTCACGCCCGTAGAGAAGCGCGACGTCGCCGGTGCCCTGGACGAAGTGGGTCATCAGCTCCGAGGTCGAGTAGACCAGGTGCTGGCCGTTCATGTCGTAGTCGGCGACCAGCGTGTAGGCGTCCTGGCCGTTGAGCTGCAGCGTCCCCTGTTGCGGAATCGTGTAGCTCCCGTCAGACGTAGTGATCGGGATCGCGAAGCTGTCGTCAGTCGTCGCGTTGGATGGGTCGTGCACGACGAAGTAGAAGCGCGTGCCCGTGCTCTGATTGACGTCGTCGTAGACCTTGACGTTGGACGACGAAGGCGTCACCGCAGCTGCCTGGGCGACCTGGGTGATGACCGGCGCGACGCTCTGCAAGAACAGGCCAAGCTCCTTCATCGTCGAGGCCTTGGGCCGCAGCTGGCGCGACTCGCTGATCGCCGCCCCGTAGTCGTAGGAGGTGTAAACGACCGGCGCCGGCAGCCAGCCCCAGTTGGTACCGCCGAAGGTCATATAGAAGTTCTCGATCGTCAGCCGGTTAGCGATGTTGGTGCCGTAGAAGACCCGCTCGTAGCCGGGACCCTCCCGTTGCGCCATGCAGTCGTAGGTCCCGACACTGCCCCAGTAGTCGAACCAGCCGCCGCCGAATTCGGCCGTGAACCCGGGCGTGTTCGGTGAGGCGCTGGAGCCGCCGGTGGCGCCGCCGGAACCCCAGATCCCCCAATCGGGAGCAGTAGATGGGCTCCCGACGCTCCCGTTCGTGGAGCACGTCCCGCCGGGATAGCCGTCGAACGCGTATAGGTCGGTGGGCCCGGGAACCGTGCCGGGCACCCCGGAGTTGGTCGGGACCCAGATGCCATTGCGGCCCTTGTCGTTGTGGAAGATCGGAACGGTGATCCCGTCGCTGCGGGCCTGGTTGTACAGGTTGGTCATGTAAGCCAGCTCACCCGAGCCCGTATTCGCCAGCTCGTTCTCGATCTGATAGAGGATGACGGTCCCCGTGCCGTTGGTCAGCTGATGCTTGGCGATGATCGCGTCGACGTGGGACAGCCAGTCGTCGGCAGCGGCCATGTAGTCGGGAGCATCGGTGCGAGCCTCGCCGGCGACGTTGTTCAGCCAACCGGGTAGGCCGCCGCCGCTCGTCTCGCCATTGATGTACGGCCCGGGCCGCGCGATCACGTACAGCCCGACCTTCGCAGCGTCGTTGAGCAGCAGGTTGACGTTGCGCACCCCGGAGAAGTCATAGACGCCGGGCTTGGGCGAGTGGTAGGCCCAGTTGAAGTAGATCGTGACCGCGTTGTAGCCCTCAGCCTTCATCTTCTGAAGAATGTCGAGCCACTCGCTGGGGCTGGGCAGGCGCCAGTAGTCGAACTCGCCAGACCAGATGAACTGGCGCTGCCCATCGATCATTAGCGAGTACTTGTCGTAGGTGATCGTGTGGTGACCGGGCGAGTCGCCCAGGAGCAACGCCGACCGTCCGGCACCCCTTGTGAGGTCTGGCGGGGCATGGCGGGATCGGGTCCTTGCGCTGAGAACCACTGAAGAGAAGCCGCCCCTGGCGCGCTGGACACGTTCAACCGATGTAGGCGGAGTCTTGGCCCGGGCACCGTGCGGCAACGTCACCCCGACCAGAATCGCGCTCGCGAGCACCAGTGCCCCCGCGAGAAGCGGCCGCGCCCCAGCGAGACCTCGGAACGATTCACCGTCGCGCCCGGAGTCTGCGACCACGCCTTCGGGATCGAGTTCCACGGAGTCCGAGTTTCCAAGGGCTTTCCACACGCTCACGCCAGGCGAGCGCCTTCTCAACGGACGGCGCATCCTGTCCCTCCCTCTCCGATCTCCAAGCCCTTGCGGGCACCAATGTCAACGCTAACAAGCACAAGACTGTCCTGCGCCGATCAAGGCCCGGGTGACCTGGTCGGCGTCAATCACCGGCTGGGCAGCGCCGTTGAGCGTGATTGTCCGACGAAGCCCCGCCCGTCGGCGTCCCAGTAGCAGAGCAGCCGCCCAGTCCGTGGTCGGGCATCGAGGCCATCCCCGGACATCACGCTGTGGTCTGTGTTCGTCGACATCCTGTTCCTCGGCGTTCATGATGTCTACGTGCGGAATTGACTACGCCGAACGCCTCGAGACGAACCAACGGCAGGCCCAGGCCCGAGGGCAAATCCCAAATGCACGTCGACGGGCGCATGCGCGAATCACCCAGAACTTGGTCTGCAGGGCCGAACGTTTCGACCAGACGCAGCTCGAATGGCGGCTGGAGACCGCCACCGCCGCCCTGAGGTTTGTCGACAGCATCATCGAGCTGCCATACCGTTGACAGTGAGCTGGTAGACGGCCGTGTTGATGTCGATCCCGGCGTCCACATCGATTGACAGGTAATGGCGCCCGCGGTACCAGTACTGGTTGTTGTCGAGGGTGATCGGCGCGGTAGTGAACGAGCCGTCGGGGTTGACGGTGACGTTGATCGGCGTGGGGTCGCGGTCAACGAATACCTGGACGGTGAGCGGCAGCCGCCGATAGTTGGCCACCTTTCCGGTCACGGTGAAGGTTGCGCTCGGCAGGAGGTTGACGCCGCAGGTCTGGCAGTCGTCCTGCGCCAGTAGGTGCACGTCCCCGCCCGGGGTGTGCGCGAACGTGTCGCCGGCCAAGCCAAGCGGCTGGGAGTTGTAGGACATGCTCGCGCCGGTCGACGGGTTGGTCAGGGTCACGTTGGCAATGCGCAGGCCGGCGAAGAACTGGCTGCCCGGCTGCGCGAAGCTCGCCTCGAGCGGACTGGTGGTATTGAAGACCGAGTTCTCGTATACCAGGCCTTCGACCGGTGAGCGCGACTGGATCGCGTTGCCGTTGAACGGCGGGTATGTAGTGCTCTCCCCCGCGCCGCCGTCGACGTGATCGAGATAGACGCCCTCGATAGTGGGGTTGAACACGTCGCCGTCGGGTTCAGCGGGGCTTTCGCTGTAGTTGGTCGCGATGTTGACGAGACCGCGGATGGTCTGCTCGATCGTGCTGTTGCGGACGTAGATGTCCTGGATCGCGCCGCCGCGGTAGGCGTTGGTCTTCAGCTTCAGCAGGTAGGCGAGGCCGTCGCCATCGGCAACGTCGTCTTGCGCGAACACATCCCGCACGCCGCCGGACATCTCGCTGCCCACCGAGAAGGCAGCCGAGCCGCCGCCCGCCGGGTTCGTGAAGTGATCGTCCTCTATCACGATGTCCTCGCTGGGGGCGCGCAGCTCGCGGCCGTTGCGGTTACGCCCGGACTTGACCGCGACTCCGTCATCGAGCACGGTGATGTCGTCGTCACGGATTACCACGTCGTGGCTGGACTCGGGATCGATGCCGTCATCGGTGTGGTGCGCGGTGTCATAGACGGTGGTGTCGGCCACGGTGACGTACTCGGAGTTCAGCGGATGGATCTGCCAAAACTGCGTGTTCACCAGGTGGATGCCCTGCACGAGGACGTTCGAGCTGTGGTTGAACTCGACGAACTGGGGCAGGAAAGTGCTCGCGTACGCGGTCGTCCCCGCGGGGGGTGCGGCGTCCTCGACGTCGGCGCACGGTCCCCAATCGCGCTGCTTTGGCGGGCAGCCCGTCGGCACGGGGATGCTGGCGGGCAGCTGGCCGTCGTCGGTAAAGATGCGTTGGTCGACCGGCACTCCGGCGTCGTTCATCTGGCTCAGCACCTGCCAGGTGCCGGCGTTCGAGCCGGAGCCGGTGGGAAGCTGCCAGGGCGAGACGTTGTCCTGGGCGTCGAGCGTGCCGCCACCGGTCAATGCGATGTTCTTTTCGTTGAGGGCGTAGACGAGCGGCGAGTAGTCGTAGAAGTCGATCCCTTGGTAGCTGGTGAGGACAACCGGATAGAAGGCGTTGCTCGGATTGCGGACAAACTTGATCGTCGCACCGGTTTCGACCTCGAGGTCGACGTTGCTAAGCAACGTGATCGCGCCCGAGTAATACGCGCCGTCGGCGTTGCGTGAGCCGCCGGAGGGAACCACGACGGTGCCGCCGCCGGCTTGGTGGCAGTCGGCGATGGCGGCGTTGATGGCGTCACCGTAGTACCAAACCGAGCGCTGGATGGCCGACCCCACGCCGTCGGTAACCGTTCTCACGAGCGCGGCGTAGTGGGGGGCGAGAATGTTGCACTGCCTCGACGGGAAGCGTGGCTGGTGCGCGGCGACTGCGTTTACGGTGGCGGCGTAAGCGGATTGATCCCAGGACGGGGTGGCCGCGTAACCGGGTTGATCCCACGACGGTGCGGGAGGGAAGGAACCGGCAGTCGCGGCTGCGGGGCCGGCCCCGATCACGCCGCCCACAGCGATCGATAAGACGGCGCTCACGAGCGCGCGCACAGCGGTTGTTCGTACTCGCATCTCCCGTCCCTCCCGACGGTCGGGCCGCACGTGTCCCGCGGCCACGCTAGCACAAACTCTCAGACCCGCACAGGGCGTACGTCCTATTCGCACAGAATCGACCACGAACCGCGCAAGATTTGATTTTGGCGGCCCTGCGAGGCGAAAGGACGTGCGCCCCAGGCCCGGCCGTGGCAGTCGTACCCGGCGCTCCCGGGCCGTCCGGCAGGAGGCGCTTGACAGTGGCCTGATTTGGGATATTGTGATCGAACGTCGGCGCTACGGGGGCGTCGACGATCGAAAGAGACAGGAGACGTTCAAGCCGCGGATTGGTCGCGGGCGTGTGCCATTAGTCATCCGTCCGCATCTCACCTGTGGGCTGAGCGCGTCCGGGCTGATATGACGGAGGTCAGGCGTGGGCAGAATCTTCAGCTTGGCGGCTGGCGTGTGTGCCGGTGTCCTGGCGCTTGCTGGCGGAGCGTCGGCGGCGGACAGCCAGCACCACGATCCCGGTCGGGGAGGGCGCGACACGGCGCTCGCGCCGACGCACCTCACGGTGAACGACCAGACGGTCCCGCTGGCGGTGAGCGGTACACCGGAGTTCGGGTGGTATCCGCAGGACCGCGCCGGGAACGAGTCTCAGACCGCGTATGACATCGTCGTCCGTAACGGGCTGACGGGTGCGCCCGTGTGGGACAGCGGCCGGGTCGCTTCCAATCGGTCGCAGGCGGTCACCTACGGTGGGACCAGTCTCACCGATGGCGATGAGTACACCTGGACGGTGACGACGTGGAACCGTCAGGGCTGGGCGAGCCCCGCCGCCACGGGTACCTTCGATATGGGACTGTCGGACTCGGACTGGTCCGGGGCGCAGTGGATCCGCCGCCCCACGACCGGCAATGACGTGACAATCGACTATACCCTGGCGCGACGCGAGATCCAGCTGGCCGATACGGCCAGCCCGGTCACGCGCGCTCTGGTGTACATCGCTGCACCGATGCGCTGGCAGCTGCATGTCAATGGACAGGTCATCGACACGCAGGACGACTATCAGACGGCGGGCGAGAACTACTACGGCGTCGAGGACATAGCTCCGCAGGTGCGGGCCGCTGCCCGTGCCGGCGGATCGGAGGCCGACCAGCTTGCCCTCGGTGTCCTGTACGCCGACTGGAGCGTCGGCGAGGCACATCCGTGGGGTCCGCAGCCATACCCGACCACGCTGAGCGCCGATGCCGGGCAGGGGGCGACGTCGATCACCGTCAACGCGGCGAGCGCCAGCACGTGCGCGACTGCCCCGGCGACGTCCGCCGAGTTCTGCGGCGCGTCGTATGACTGGTACGTCGGCGAGACCCTCGGATTCGGCACGCCGGGGACGGCATCGTTCACCACTGACACGATCGCTGCCATCTCCGGCGACACCGTGACCCTGGCGCGCCCGCTGTCGGGCGCGCAGCCGGCCAACACCGAGGTCACCTCCGAGAACGGTCCGTCGGGACTACTTGTCAAGGTCGTCATCGACCACGCCGACGGGCAGTCGCAAACCGTCGTGTCCGACGGCACTTGGATGGTGACCAAGGACACCGGCGAGGACAACGCGATCGCCAAGATGCGCAGCGCGCAGAACGCCGGCGACTACATCGAGTACTACGACGCGCCGGGCGCTGATGAGCTCGCGGACTGGGATCGGGCTGGATACCGCCAGACGAGCGTCTGGCAGTCCGCAGTGGTGATGGGAGCGCACCCGCTGCCCAACCCGCCCGACTGCGGTGACTACTCCGAGCCCGAGGGTCATAACGTCGCGCCCGGGTCCCCGGCAACGGCGACCGCCAACCCGGTGCTCTCCTCGCCGTGTGGGTTTACTCATCTGCAGCCGCTGCAGGCACCGGTGACCTACAAGGTCATTCATCCGGTGTCGGTGCGGACCCTTGCGGACGGAACGACTGTCGCTGACTTCGGTTATGCGTTCGTCGGGGTGCCGGTCGTGCGCTTCCCGAGCGCAACCTCGGCGCAAGCCAGACACGAGGTCGATCTGCAGTCCAGCTACCGTCTGGGCGGAACGGTCACGACGGCGGCAGCGTCGGCCGGCGCGACCAGCATCACCGTCAACGACTCCTCCGCCTACCCGGACTTCGCCGGTACCGGGCCCGGGCTCGGGTTCCAGGTCGGCGACCCGATCACGGTGGACGCCCCCGCCGACGGCTACGGCGCCGGGCACCCCGAGACCGACACGATCGCCTCAATCAGCGGCGGGGTCATCGGACTGGCCAGGCCGCTGACGCGCGACCATGCCGCCGACGTATGGGTGCAGGACGTCCGCGCCGGCACGTCGCCTCTGGATACGCAGGTGACGGATCTCAGCTGGCACTACACCGAAAGTGGGACCTCGGACGAGACCACAGGCTTCTACGTCCCAATGGGCTGGCGCTATGTCCAGATCACCGACGCGACCGCCGCCAACGGCGGTCAACCGCTCACCGCGCAGGACATCACCGCGGTCGAGCAGTACAACGCCGCCTCTCAGGTGGGCTCCGACGTCGGCGACCCCGGCGAGGGCAGCGGCAGTCCCGACGCCGCGGCCAACGTGACCGGCTACTCCGACACGACATCGCAGTGGGACCCCGCGTCCGTATTCACGTCCGGCCCTGGGTCGAGCGTCGATGAGGCGGCGATGTTCCAGAGCCCAAACGCCGAGCTCAACGACGTGTTCTCGCTCATGGAGCGCTCGGCGCTGTTCGCGGGCCAACAGGCCTACGAGGACAGCCCCGACCGCCAAGAAGGGCAGTTCACCGGCGACGGCACCAACGAGTCCAAGGCTCAGATGGAGGACCTCGGCGAGCGGGCGCTCACGCGCGAGTTCATCGACAACCTCATCTACTCCCAGCAGCGGTGGTGGATCGCCGGCTCGCCGGCCCAGGCCACGACGTGGGGCGAGGTCAACGCGATCTACCCGGACAACAACATCTCCAACGGCGGCAAGCGCGACATCCCGGACTACACCGAAATGTTCCCTGAGCTGGTGTGGGACTACTACCTGGCATCGGGTGACATCCAGACCCTCCGGGCCGCCTATCCGACGATGCAGAACGTCCTCCGGTACATCGACGACAACATCTACTCGACCGGTCAGGCATCCGGCCTGGTCTGCCAGCTGGCGAGCTTCTCGAACTCCTCCGCCTACCAGTTCGGGATCATCGACTGGCCGTCGACCGACCGTTACAACACGGTGGTCCTGAACTCAGGGGTGGACACGGTCGTCAACGAGCGCGCGGTGCTGGCCGACATGACGCTCGCCGATGCCGCGCAGGCGCTCGGGGACGCGAGCCAGGCGACCTCCTACGGCCAGCAAGCGGATGCCTTGCGCTCAGCGATCAATGGAAAACTGGCCGAGAGCGGCGGGCTCTACGCCGACGGGTACGCCGTCTCGGGCAGCGCCCAGGACGTCCCCGGTAACTGCTCGGCGACCACCGGCGGATCGCTGATCTCCAACACCTCACAGCTGTCGCAGAGCTTCGCCGTCGTGGACGGCGTGGCTCCGGCCGCGGACTTCGGACGACTCGGGCGCTTCATAGCCTCCCAGGGCATCAAAGCCGGACCGATGGACGTCGGGCAACTCGAAATGTCGCTCGTCGACACCAACCGACCCGCGGCGCTGGTCACCCTCCTCACGAACACCGCGGGCGACGGCCCCGCCAAGATCCTGGCCGAGGGGGGCACCTCGATGTGGGAGCAGTGGGATCCCGGGTGCAGCGCGCCGTCGGGCCAGGCTGGTGACAACACCAGCTACGACGACGAGGAGTGCAACGGCAGCGCCATCTCCCAATCGGCCAGCGACAGCATGTCGCACGGGTGGGGCTCCGTCGGCGTCTACCCGATGACCCGCGGACTGCTCGGCATCACCCCGACCGGCATCGGCCAAGACGGCGTCACGATCGCCCCACCGGACGCAGGCCTGACGGCCGCCCGGGGCACGGAGTGGACCCAGCACGGCCCGGTCTCGGTCGCCTGGGGTCGCGGCCGCGGCTCATCCGGACAGGTCACGCTGCGTGTATCGGTGCCTGACAACATGACCGCGACGGTGATGCTGCCGGTCGCTGATCGCGCGGCCGGCTACCGCGCATACGGCGCGGGCGCTCCGTACTACGAGGGCACTCGTGACGGCCGCGCTGTCTACTCGGTCGGCTCGGGGACGACGGTGTTCGTGCCCACGCCCGGCGGCCGGCGCGGTCAAGGCGCCGGGGGCCGGAACGCGGCCTCACTTCGGCGCGGTCGCCACCACACTCGCCACTGACCTTTCGCCTCCGACTTCTAGGCGCTCGAGTACCACGCTCGTGGAGGTCCGCCGAGAGGCGTCCCGCCGAAGTGAGTGACAATACAGTCGCTAGGTCGGCTGGGGCTCGGGTGCCGATTGGGCGGAAGCGCAGGACTTGAGGTCTCACGGGCTCAGACTCGCGTGATCGTTACGCCGGCTGCCTCGAGTCTCTCAACTCCGGCTTGGGGGGGATCGACGAGATACGCACTGTCGACCGCGGCGGCCGGCGCGATCACGTTGACTCCGCACTCGCTCAACTTCTCGCCGGCGGCGGCAAGAATCACTTTGCGCGCCCGGTGGATCATTGCTCGCTTTACCGTGGCTTCCTGCGGATCTGGTTCCGTCAGAGATCCATCGGGTGCGATCCCCTTGACCGAAAAGATGACCCGATCCGCAGAGAAGCGTTCGATGGCCCGGACGGTCTGAGGATCCACGAACGACTGATTAGCCCTGCGGAACCGTCCGCTCAGGCCGATCAGTTCAACACGCATAGCGGTCGCGTCACACACCAAGGCCATCACAGACAGCGAGTTCGTGATCACCGTGATGGCTAAGCCGACGGTCACGATCTCGCGCGCCGCATAATAACCCGAGCTCGACGAATCGACGAAGATTGTCTCGCCCGGCATGATCGTGTTGACAACCGCCGTGGCCAAGCGACGTTTTGCCTCGACATCCGGCCCGAGGCGGCTGTCGAACGAATCTTCGTGCCCAGCTAGCGCTAGCTCGGGCAGCACGGCTCCGCCGTGCGTTCGCCGTGCCTGTCCGCGTTCGGCGAGGAGAGCGAGGTCGCGGCGGGCGGTCATCGGCGACACGCCAAACCGCTCGTGGACCTCATCTACCGTGACGCTGCCCTGTTGACGAAGCATCTCGAGGGTCAGGCGACGGCGTTGCGCCGGCATTGCTGGTCGCTGAGGCATTTGGTGATCGGTCGGCCTGAGGTCTGACCGGCCAGAAACCGGCCGCGTGGTGCTTGTCATTGCCCGAGGCGCTCGAGGAGCTGGACCACGGCCCGCCCGGTGTCGGGAAACAGCGTGTCAGTGACACAGGTGACGAACAGCGCGATCCGCACAGGCCCATCCTGGTGTTTGTGGCCTAGCGGGTATATGCGGCCGGGACGCCGCCGTCGACGTTTAATATGTTGCCTGTGCTCTTGCCCGATCGCGTGGAGGAGGCGAAGTGCAACACCGCCTGAGCGATGTCCTCGGCGAAGATGTTCACCTTCAGCGTGTTGCGCTGCCGGTAGTGCTCCTCCAGCTCCTCGGGCTCGATCCCGTAGGCGGCCGCTCGTTCCTCTCGCCACGACGATCCCCAGATCCGCGAGCCCTGGAGCACCGCGTCGGGGTTGACGGTGTTGACACGGATACCGTCGCCGCCGCCCTCCTCGGCGAGGCATCGCCCCAGGTGCAGTTCTGCCGCTTTGGCTGCGGAGTACGCGGCTGCGTTCTTGCCGGCGACCAGCGCATTCTTCGACGCGACGAACACGATCGACCCGCCGGTGCGCTGCTCGCGGAGGAGGCCGAACGCCGTCCGGGACACGAGGAAATATCCGGTTACGAGGATCGACTGGTTGCGGTTCCACTCCTCGAGGGACGTCTCCTCGATCGGCGCGCTCGACGCGACCCCGGCATTCGAGACGAGGATGTCCACGCCGCCGAACTTCCGCACCGTCTCGTCGAAGGCCGCGCGGACGGCGTCCTCAGACGTCACATCGCCGGCCACCCCGATTCCGCCGTATTTCTCGGTGGCCTCCACGGCGCCCTGGCCGTCGAGGTCGAAACCCGCCACGTTGGCACCGGCCGCGGCCAGGGCGTCCACAGTCGCGCGCCCGATGCCGCCGGCTGCGCCAGTGATGAACGCGACCTGACCCTGGAGCTCACCGGGAGGCGGAGCGAGGGATAACTTGTACAGCTCGAGCGGCCAGTACTCAACCGCGAAACTCTCGGCGGCAGTCAGCGAAGTGAAGCCGCCGAGCGCGTGGGCTCCGGCCATGACCTCGATCGCCCGGTGGTAAAGATCGCGCGACAGCGATGCGTTCTTCACCGTGGTCCCGACACCAACGAGGCCAACGTGCTGGATCAGTACAACCCGAGCGTCGGGGTCGCCCGGAACCGTCGTTTCATCGGCGTGCTCATCGACATACGCGCGATAGTCGGCGCGGTAACGGGACGCAACGTCACGCACCCGTTGGCGAAGCGTCGCAACATCCTCCGATGCCGGGTCGAACCGCACCCACATGGGCAAACGCTTGGTGTGCACGAGGTGGTCGGGGCACGCCGCGCCAACGTCAGTGAGCTGCGGCGCCGCGTTGGATGAGACGAACTCGAGCACCCGCGGCGACGTGTCGATGACCAATACCTTGTGGCGCTCGCTCGAGACCGCGCCCCTCAGTGCCGGCAGCACCTCGAGCAGCACCGCGTCGCGGTCGGCGGCCTGCGCATCGAGCGGGCCGCCGAACCTCTCTTCGCCCGCGGTCTTTGCATTGGCGAAGTCGACGGCCTGGTTGATCACTTCGATCGTGCGCTTGTATGCCTCCTCGGCGGTGTCGCCCCAGACGACCAGACCATGCTTGGCCAGCACAACAAGCTTGAGGTGCGGGTTCTCGCGAACGGCGAGCCCGACCTGCTTGGCGAGCATGAACCCGGGTCGGATGTACGGAATCCATGCTGCCGCTTCGCCGAAGCACTCTGCCACCAACCGCTCGCCGTCTCTGGTCCCGGCCAGCACATTGATGCCGTCGGGATGCGTGTGATGAACGTGCGGCGCTGGGATGAACGCGTGCAGCAGCGTCTCGATCGATGACCGCGGCGCTGCCGGATCGGTCTGGCAGCGCGCGAGGTGCGCGACCATCTCCTCGTCAGACATTTCGTCGCGCTTGAGTAAGGGCAATGTCTCCTCGAGGCGGAGCGGAGTGAAGTGTTTCGCCTCCATCGTCGC
>CAVWKC010000039.1:0-16285 GCA_963755525.1 uncultured Solirubrobacterales bacterium
ACACTAGGAGGACCATGCCGGGTCTGCGATGCGCTGTACCTCGGAGGCCCGTTCGCGTCGGAAGTGCTCGAAGATCAGAACGCTGACGATCGCGACATACACACACCACAGCGAAGTCAACTCGTCGACACGGACGACCGCGGTCACGATCACCCCGACGAGACTGACCAGCCCGAACCATCGCAAGTAGCGACGGCTTGATATGAGCGCCGGGCCGCACGTCACCGCGACGTACAGCAGCCCGATCAGCGCGTCATTCGGGGTATGCGTCGTGTAGTCGATGCAGCGAGCCTGCTCCTGCGCCCCGACTGGATAGGCGGTGACCTGCCACAGCAGGTACGCGCCCAACAGCACGCCGACGCATGCCATCCCCATCATGACCCGCGACCGCCTGCGCTCGGGCTCGAGCAGCATGAAACCGATCGGGACGATCGCCGGTAGGACGGCGTGCGCGTAGATGATGTAGGCCTCCTTCGCAGTGTTGCCCAGCCCAGGCGAGACCTGACCCCGGAGCCCGAGCCAGACGAAGCCCTCGACGAGCTGATGGATCCCGAACAGCAGCGGTAGGGCGCCGACGACCAGTTCGCGCCGGACACGCACGCGGCGGAGCGTTTCAACTCCGACGCCGGCAATGACCGCGCCTGCGACGAAGTCAGCCTGCGGCGAAAAGCACACGCGCGTGACCCTAACGCCACGCGACGCCGGCCGAGAAGCCAGCTGCGCTCGCGAGCGGTCTACCCTCTTGACATGGCCATCATTGCCTGCCCCAGTTGCGGAGCGCGCAACCGCGTTGGCCCGATCGCCTCGGGATTCCCTCGCTGCCCGAAGTGCAAGACGGAGCTTCCGTGGCTCGTGAATGCTGATGCGGACACGTTTGCCGCGGAGACCAACGCGTCGGTGCCGGTCGTTGTCGACTTCTGGGCTTCTTGGTGTGGGCCGTGCCGGATGATCGCGCCCGTGCTCGAGGACCTCGCCAGCCGGAATGCCGGACGGCTGAAGGTCGTGAAAGTCGACGTCGACGCCAACCCGGCGCTGGCTGTCCAGTACAGCGCCAAGTCGATCCCGCTGCTGGTCGTGATGCGCGACGGGCGCGAGGTCGACCGGATAGTGGGTGCGCTTCCGCGCGCGGCGCTCGAACAGCGACTCGGGCCGGTGCTCGCCGCCTGAACGTCGGCCCGAGGCTCGGCCCCGGCCTCGCGGTTTCGCTCGTCAGGCTCGTCCGCCGGCTGCGAGTCGCATGAGCGGCGAGTCGAAGTCGAGGTCGTCGGTCGTCCGCTCGGCGCGGGTTGCGTTGCCGCCGAACCGGTGCTGGTAGCCGGACCACTGGCGGTCGGTGATCTGCCGCTCGACCTGCGCGTCGATGAGGACGGCGAGTTCGGTGGCAGCGCGCCGGACGCGGTCGCCTAGCTCGGCGGCGCCCCAGTCTTCCGGGCTCGCGAACACGGAGGTCGGGAGGGTGAGCGCGCGCATGTAGGCGAACAGGGGGCGCATCTGCGCGTCAGCAACGAGTGCGTGTCGGCTGCTGCCTGCGGTGGCCGCGAGCAGCACCGGCTTGGCGATCAGGAGGTCGTCGTCGAGCACGTCGATAAACGACTTGAACAGGCCGCTGATGCCCGCTTTGTAGACCGGGGTGGCGGCGATGATGGCGTCAGCGCCGGCGATCTGCTCGATAGCGGTCTGCAACTGGCCGGAGGGGAAGCCGGCGACCGTGGCACTGGCGATGTCGACCGCCAGCGGGGCGAGCTCGATCACGCTCGCGGAGGCGTCGATCCCCGTCTCGCGGAGCACATCGAGCGTCCTTTGCGCGATCCGGTCGGCCAGCATTCGCGTCGACGAGGGCTCGCCGGTGCCGGTGCTGATCACGATCAGGCGTCGCGGCGCCGTGTCCGCGGCCGCCCCGGCCCGGTTCTCCGTTGGCGCGGTCATCGCGCCACCTCGAGCGCCGAGCCCTGGCGCCCACCCTCGGTGGGCCCGGACTGGTGGGAGCTTGCCGTCAACCTCCGGCAGAGGTCGCCCAGTTGCAGCAGTTGCTCGCGGTCCAGGCGTCGTGTCATCGCCTGCGCCACGATCCGGCCGTGGCTGAGGCCGACCGTGCGCTGGCGTTCGGCGCCCGCGCTGGTCAGTCGCACCCGGCACGCGCGGGCATCGTCGGGATCGTCATCGCGCCATACGAGCCCGCGCGCCTCGAGCCGGGCGACCAGCCGCGACATCCCCGCCTGCGTGAGCACGACGTCCTCGCCGAGCTCCGTGATCCGCAGCCCGTGTGGCGCCGTGGACAGCGCGTACAAGACCCCGTACTCGCGCGGCAACAGATCGCCCCAGTCGGTTCCGGCGGCGAGCTCGCCGGCGATCGTCGCCTGCGCCCGGAACAGCGCCTCCCATACCTCGTTGGCCAGTCTCGCGTTGCTGCGCATAGCGGTCACGCGGCGACCGGGTACTCGGCGGCGAGCTCCGGATCGGTGTCCTGATACGGCGAGGTCCCGGTGAGGTTGTCGCCTCGGTTGGCGTTCGGTGTCGGCTGGCGTGAGGCGCGGTCGCCGTACTTGGCGCTCACGAGGCTCTCGTGAGTCGGCGCGCCCGGCACCCCGGGCGCCCGGCGGCTCTCCATCTCGCGGCGCAGCACGGGCACCACCTCGGTGCCGAGCAGCTCGACCTGCTCGAGCGCCACCTCGAGCGGGAGCCCCATCGAGTCAACATTCCACAGCTGGCGCTGGTAATCGCCGAAGCCCTCCTGGAAGGTCAGGGTCTTCTCGATCACCTCCTGCGGGCTGCCGACGCTCATCGGCGTGCTGTGCACGAAGTCCTCGAGCCGGTAGCTCTTGCCGTAGATCGGCGAGCCCTCGAAGTAAGGGCGGAATTGGCGCACCGCGTCCTGCGAGCGTGCCGCGATGAACGCGTGCCCGCCGAGGCCGACGATCGCCTGGTCGGGGGTCCCGTGCCCGTAGTGGGCGAACCGCTCCCGGTACAGGTGGACCAGCGGCCGGAAGTGGAAGTTAGGCGCCAGGATGTTGTTGGCGAAGTAACCGTTGCCGTAGTAGGCGGCCTGCTCGGCGATCTCCGGCGTGCGGATCGCCCCGTGCCACACGAACGGGGGCACGTCGTCCAGCGGGCGCGGAATCGCCGTGAAGCCCTCCAGCGGCGTCCGGAACGTCCCCTCCCAATCCACCACATCCTCGCGCCACAGCCGGTGCAGCAGGTTGTAGTTCTCGAGGGCGAGCTCGAGCCCCTTGCGGATGTCCTTGCCGAACCAGGGATACACCGGAACAGTGTTACCGCGGCCGAGCATCAGGTCGACGCGCCCGCTTGCGAGGTGCTGGAGCATCGCGTAGTCCTCGGCAATCTTGACCGGATCGTTGGTCGTCACCAGCGTCACCGCCGTGCTCAAGATGATCCGGTTCGTCAACGCGGCGATGTGCGCCAACAGCGTCGTCGGGGAGGACGAGAAGAACGGCGGGTTGTGATGCTCTCCGATCGCGAACACGTCGAGTCCGACCTCATCCGCGCGCTGCGCGATCTTGACGATCGCCTTGATCCGTTCCGCCTCGCTCGGCGTGTGGCCCGTGACGGGATTTCGCGTCACATCGCTGACCGAGAAGATTCCAAACTGCATCGTGTCCCCCTTTCGTTGTGTGCTCAACTATAGCATATACATGAGCACGCATGTATTGATCGAGCAATAGACTTGGTCGGGTGGGAACGTCGTGGACGGAGCACCGACGCGCAGCCGGGGGAGAACTGGACGCCCCTGCGCCGGCTCGTCGCCAGGGAACCGTCGATCCGCGCCTGCGCGCCGCGATGAGCTGGACGGCGAAGCGGCCGACGCGAGTTCCGGCGACTGGGGGGCTAGTCGAATACCCGACGGGTGAACGCGTCGGTCAGCCTTCGGCAGTCGTCGCCGAGGGCTCGTGGCTGGTCCACCGGGGGGACGCTTGCGCGGATGCGATCGGTGAGCTCGCGAAGGTTCGGAGGCGGCTCGTGCGCGGCGACGTAGAGCGCCTGGGACGTGATGGCGGCGAGCACGGCGAGGCTGGAGTCCAGGCACTGTCCGATCGCGGTCGCTTTGCGCCAGGCCAGGAAATTCAGTACGGGGACATCGTTCTGGCCAAAGCCACCCAGCGACAGGAGCGTCGGAGTGGCGATCGCGCGCGCCTCTTCGGCCCAGCCATTTTCGACCATGTGCAGCGGTTTGACTGACCATTCGTCATGCCCGACGAGCCGCGCGGTTACGGGGCTTTGAAAGAGATGGTCGGTCAGGCGCTGGGCGAGCTGACAGAGGTCCGCCTGGGCGAACGCCACCGCGTCGATGGCCGGCGCGGCCTGGGCGTTGTGATAGCCGCCGTTCGAGTACACGGCACCGAGCGGCCGCTCGCCGCCGGGCGGCAGGTACACGGGGTTATCGGTCACCGAGCTCAACGAGATCGTGGCGGCACGCTCGGCTGCCGCCAGCGCGCGGCGGACCGCGCCGAGCGCACGAGGCAGGATCCGCACCGACACGGACGCCTGGTGGCGCTGGCGGACCCGATCGCTCCCCTCGAGCAGCGTGCGCAACGAGCTGAGCGCGGCCGCTTCGTGCTCGTCACCCCAGAGCTCCCCGAGCTCGGGCGCGAAATGCTCATCGGGCGCTCCGCAGATCTCCGCGACAAGCGCGAACACCGCGTCGGCCAGCTCGATCCGTCGCCGGACCGCCAACGCGACATCCGCCACCAGGGCAGCGGCGCATGGGGAGCCGTTGATCAACGCCATACGCTCCTTCGCCGTCAGCTGCATCTGCGTACTCAACTCGAAGAACAGGCTCCCCAACGCCAAGATCTCGCCAGACCCACCGTTCGACTGACCCGGCACGACGGGTAGCGCTGGCGTACCGAGCATGTCCACGACCGCCTGCGCGACGACGCTGCGTACGGCCGCGTGACCATCGAGGAAATTGGCCAGGCGAGCGACGAGGATCGCCCGCACGACACGGTCGGGCAACGGATCGCCGAACGACATCGCGGTCCACAACTGGCTGGGACGCCCAGCCTTAGCGTCTTCGGTCAGAGCCGCTACCGCCGCATCACCGGGCGCCGACGTGACGCCATAGATCAGGGCTTGTGGATCGCTGCCCACCCGATCGGAGACCAGCGCCTCGAACGACTCGTGGTTGAGATCCATCACGGCCAGCGCCTGAGGCGCGATCTCGAGCGTCGCCCCTCGCCACGCCACGGCGTGGATCAACTCGAGCGTGATGTCGCTGCGGGTGCTGACGGCTATCGGCGGCGCCTCAATCGTCACGTACAACATCGTATGAGTCAGGCCATACCCGCCCAGGTTTGCTTCGAAGGCGACCCAGAGTGGGGCAACTAGGAGGTGGTCCCAGCAGCTGTGGCCGCGCCGGCGGCGGCCACGACGAATCTCGCCGGGAGCCGACTTTTGGGCGCTCAACGCGCCAGGGCTACCGCCCTTTCATCATTCATATCCGGAGCGTACCGCCGACCGCATCGACGGGCGTGTCCCCGGTCGCGCTCGTGTTCCGATCAGCCCAAGCCGCCGGTGAACCACGCGGCGCGCTCGATGCCGGAATGTGGATCGCGCTGCGGTGCGACGGGCGGTGGCTTCGTCGCCGTCCCGGTCACCTTGGTCGGCGCCACGCCGATGCGCAGGACAACCCAACCGCCCTCGCGTTCGCGGGCGATCCAGCTCGCATCCGGATCTGCAGCTCGCATCCTTTCGACCTCGGCCATCGCCTCATGACGATTCATAAGTCTCAGGATAGTCCAGGGGTTCTTCTGCGCTCGCCCAAGCATGCGTTGCGCGACAGTCGCGCCGACGCCGTCGCGCGGCTACGAGCACTAGAGTGCTGAGATGCTCACGCGCGAGACCGTCACCTTCCGGGATGCCGGTGGGTGGAGCTGGGAGTTCGACCTGACGTTCATGCTGTCGAACTACCGGTGTATCTGGGGGAGCGGATGCCCCGATACGAGGCTGGAGCACACCGACCGCGGCTGTTGTGTGGAGGGTGTCGAGATCTACCAGGGCGCCGGCGACACGCCGGGCCGCGAGGATCTGAAGATGATCCGTGGGCGCGTCAGGGAGCTGACCGACGAGGACTGGCAGAACCGCCGGGTGGCGCTGGCGCGCGGCGGCCGGGACCAATGGGGCAAGGCGCGGTTCCAGCGCGACAGCGTCCATACTCGCATCTACCGTGGCGCGTGCATCTTCCACAACCGCGCGGACCATCCGGAGGGGGCCGGGTGTGCACTTCACGTGGCGGCGCTGCGCCGGGGCGAGAGCCCGTTGGACTGGAAGCCGCGGATCTGCTGGCAGGTCCCGCTGTTCTTCGATACCGACGACGAGACCCGGACCACCACGGTGCGCGCGTCGCGGACTGTCGATTGGGGCGGGGAGGGGATCCTCGACTGGTGGTGCACCGAGCGGCACGACGCGTTCAGCGCCGATCAAGCGCTGTACGTGACCATGGAAGCCGAGCTACGGCGCGTGTGCGGCGACGCCGTCTACGACGAGCTCGCCGCGTACTGCAAGTCGCGCCAGACCGGCGAACCACGAAGTTTGACGTTGCTCCCGATGGTGACCTATGGAAGTGACAGAACTGCGGGTGGCGGTCACCGTCACTGACTTCGACCGAGCGCTCGCGTTCTACCGCGACGCTCTCGGCCTTCGGCAGATCGCCGACTGGAGCTCTGAGGCCGGCAAGGTTGTCCTGTTCGAGGCCGGGCGGGCAACCCTCGAGCTGCTTGATCAGGCCCAGGCCGAGCTCGTCGACGAGATCGAAGCCGGGCGACGGGTCGCGGGCAAGGTGCGACTCGCGCTCGAGGTCGGTGACAGCGACGCGGTCGCGGAGCGGCTCGTCGCCTCGGGCGCCGAGCGGGTCGCGCCGCCCGTGACGACGCCGTGGGGCGACCGGAACGCGCGCGTCCAGGCGCCAGACGGCATGCAACTCACCCTGTTTACGACACTGCCCTGAGTAACTTCGCGACCAGGGCTAGGGCGTGAGCGCGGCTTCGGCGACGGCTCTGTGCCGCTCACGAGGCCGTCGCGTCCGGGCGTACGTCCAGATGCGTCCGGCGGCGTAGGTCCCGGCGCTGATCACGCCGACGTAGAAGCCGACCGGCCAGTTGGTCTGGTAGGACAGCGCGACCGCGGCCCAGGCGACGCCCACGGCGATGACGATCGACAGCGCGAGTGCGACGAGCGGGCGCGTGGTGAA
Source organism: uncultured Solirubrobacterales bacterium (assembly GCA_963755525.1). Classification (GTDB taxonomy): domain Bacteria; phylum Actinomycetota; class Thermoleophilia; order Solirubrobacterales; family Solirubrobacteraceae; genus Palsa-465. Next base: position 7,205 of record CAVWKC010000039.1, read on the forward strand.
CGCTCGCGCGGCGGCAGGCGGACCGATCATGAGGCTGAAGATGAGCGCGGTCCCGACGACGGGCACGGTCATCGTCGTCGCCAGCGCCACGAGAACCAGGAAGGCGAGCTCGGCGGTGTAGGGCGGGATGCCGCGCGCGTGCGCCGAGTCGGGCACGACAGACGAGAGCAGCAGCGGACGGTAGAGGAGCGCGAGGGCGGCGAGGCAGACGGCGGCGAGCGCGATCGTGGGTCCGAGTTGGTTGGTGCTGATCCCGAGTACCTCGCCGAACAGCAGCGAGTAGATCTCGGGGGCGTATTCGACGGTGAAGCTGAGGAACAGCGCACCGAGCCCGAGCGCGAACACGAGCGTGAGCGCGGTCGCGACGTCGTGGCGTCCGCGCCGCCCGAGAAGCCCGATGCCGAGAGCCGATCCGAGCGCGAAGACGCCCAGGCCGATCAGCGTGTTGATGCCGATCAGGCTGGCGGCGGCGGCGCCGGCGAACGAGCCGTTGGGGATCGCGTGAGCGACGAACGCCGAGCCCCGGAGGACCACGAAGAAGCCGACGGCGCCGCCCACGACCGCGACGATCGTCGCGACGATCCAGGCGTTGACCATGAACCCGGAGAACATCGGAGTTCAGCCACGCCTCGTAGCGCTCCGCACCGGGAGCAAGCGCGAGGCGATGTAAGACACGAGGACGAGCGTGACGACGAAGAAGCTGACGGGCCAGCCGTGGTGGAGTGGGGGCCAGTCGTAGCTGTCGTAGGCGAGCACGATCCCGAGCCACATCGCACCGATCCCCAACAGGGCGGCGCAAACGATCGCGCGGCCGGGCCGGCGCGTGAGGTGAAGCGCGGTGGCGGCCGGTCCGACGAGCAGCGCGGTGGAAAGAATCGCGCCGATCGTCACCGCGGACAGCGCGACGGCAAGGGCCATCGCCAGCAGATAGAGACTGCCGATGACACGTACCGGGAGCCGGCGCGCGGCGCCGAGGTCGGGGCTGACCGACACGAGCAGGAGCGGTCGGTAGAGCACGAGGATCGTCGCAAACGCGATCGCTCCGAACACGGCCACCAGCGGCAGGATCGAGGTGTCAAGCGCGAAGATCGATCCGAACAGGATCGTGACCGTCGCGCCGGTGGTGCTTCCCGACGTCGTCCCCAGGTAGAGGAACAGAGCGGCGAGTCCGAACCCGGCGCCGAGCACGATTCCCGTCGCGAGGTCGCGACCGCGGGCGCGCTGGATTCCAATCAGCTCCATGACCCCGGCCGCGGCGACCGAGATCCCCACGAACCCCCACAGGGGCGCGATCCCGGCCAGGTAGGCGCTCGAGCCGCCGCTGGCGCCGATGTCCCCGAGTGCCTCGCCCGCGAACGACTGGCCGCGGATCACGGTGAACACGCCGACGGTTCCGGCGACGATCGCCACCAGCGCCCCGACGACGAGCGCGAGCTGGACCGAGCTCGAGGAGAAGAACCCAGGCGCGATGATCGCTGCGAGGTCGGCGCGCATCGCAACCCGGCCTTAGACGATCTCAACGGGGGCCGATGTGTCCCCGGGGTCGTCGAGCGGAGCGTGCTCGTCGTGGCCGGTGCCGGCGACGACGAGCACGCGCCCGTGGACGCGGAGCACATCGACGTGGTGGCCGTAGAGGCGGCTGAGCACGTCCGAACGGACGACCTCCTCGGCGGTGCCGGTCGCGGCGTGGCCGGCGGCGAGGTACACGACCCGGTCCATCACCGGCAACAGCGGGTTCATCTCGTGGGCGGAGATGAGGACCGCGATCCGCTGCTCGGCGGCGATCCGCGACACCAGCCCAACGACCTCCTGGGCGCTGCGGAGGTCGAGGTTGGCCAGCGGCTCGTCGAGCAGCAGCAACTGCGGGCGGCTGATCAGTGCATGCGCGATCAGGATTCGCTGCTGCTCCCCGCCCGACAAGCGTCCCACCCGCTCGTCGGCGAACGCCTGACCGTCGACCGCCTCCACCATTTCCTGCACGCGCGCGCGGCGCGCGCGCGAGGGAAGCGGAATCCCGAGCCGCTGCCCGTCGAGCCCGAGCGCGATCAGATCCCGACCTCGCAGGGGCATGTCGGGGTCGAGCAGGAACTTCTGCGGCACGTATCCGACCCCGCGTCCGGTGCGCCCGCCGTCGCCGGCGCGCACGCTCCCCGAGGTCGGCTGCTGGAGGCCCAGGATGACCCGGAACAGTGTCGTCTTGCCGGCGCCGTTCGGGCCGATCAGCCCGGTGAACTCGCCGGCCCCGACCTGGAAGCTGACGTCATCGAGCACCGTCCGCCCGCCCAGATGAACGGTGACGCCCTCGACACGCAGCGGCTCGCCGGCGTCGTGCTTGGCGACCGGGTCAGCGGTCACAGTGGCTCCGTGCGAGGTCATTGCAGCCTCTCGGTCGACGTGTGATCGGCGACGGCCCGCTGCAGCGCGTTGACCTCGGCCAGCATCCACGACTGGTAGTCATACCCCGGCGTCGGCATCGTCTCGTACACCCCGACGACCGGGACTCCGTTCTGCTTGGCCTTAGCAAGAAACGACTCCGTGAGCGAATCGGTGACCTGCTGGTTATAGAGGAACACCTTCACCTGGTGCCGGGAGAACAGACCGTCTTGAAGGGTCACGGCCTGGGGCGCCGGGTCGACGCCGTTCATGACGTCGGACTGAAACTGAAACGGGGTCATGTTCACCGTGGCCGCCGCTTGGAGCATGTAGTCCCCGACCGGCTCGGTGGTCGCGACGGGCGTACGCGGATAGCGGGCGGCGAACTGCTTGAGCGCCCGGAACCACGGGTCGAGCGAGGCGTCAAACCGCTTCGCGTTCGCGGCGAAGTAGGCGGCGTGTGAGGGCTCGATCGCGGACAGAGCCTTTGCCAGCGCGGCGGCGACCGCCGGCATCGTCCGCGGCGCGTACCACAGGTGCGGGTTGGGGGTCGAGTCCGGCAACCCCAGGAGCGTCTGGACGTCGATCACCTTGCGCGACGAACTGGGCGACGCCGACTCGATCCGGTTCATGAATGTGTCGTATCCCACCCCGTTCTGCACCACCAGCCGCGCCGCTGCGACAGTGCGCGCCACGCTCGGGCTCGCCTCGAACGAGTGAGGGTCGGTGTTGGGATTGCTCTCGATCGCCGATACCAACACGTACGGTCCAGCGATCTGGGAGATCACGTTGGCGTACTCGTTCTCCGCGCCGACGGCCACGATTTGGCCCCTCCCCGCCGACGCCACGGCCGACCCGCAACCCGCGACCGCCACGGCCACCGCGAAACACGCCGCCGCACACACACCGCGCGAATGAACATGCAGCGCGACTCGGTCGACCAGGGATTTGCCTAACCGCCTCACAGGTACCACGTGATAGCCTAACATAGAATGAGATCAAGTCTCAATCCTACGGTGTCGAGAGCCAGTCTCAATCTGATTCCGCTGCCTCGGCGGCTATGCTCCGGGATATGCCCGCTCACGTCGACACTGCTCTAGCCACCGGTTGGGGCGACCACGCGCGCGCCGTACTCGGGCACGCCGGGCATCACCGGGGCGCGGCGCGCGACAGGGTCATCGACCTGCTTGGCGCCCAGCACTGCGCGCTCAGCGCGATCGAGATCGAGGACGCCCTGCGGCGCCGCCGGCGCGGGCAGGGGGCAGTCGGCCGAGCCAGCATCTACCGGGTTCTAGAGCTCCTGCACAACCATGACCTCGTCAACCGGCTCGACCTCGGCGACGGGATCGCTCGATACGAGCCGACCGACCCGTCCGGGCAGCAGCACCACCATCACCTCGTCTGCGACCAATGCGGCAAACTCGTCGCGTTCAAGGATCCCGCCCTCGAGCGCACGATCGACCAGCTGTCCGACCGGCTCGGCTTCCGCACCACCGATCACGAAGTCACCCTCCGCGGGGACTGCCCGGACTGCCAATAGGCCACCTGCGATCGGCGGCTAGCTCGGCCTGGGGACACGCGGTCCGAAATTGCACTGCCCCGCCGCCTGCTTGAACGCCGGCGAACGCATGTCGACGGAGTTCGGGATTGCGATGACAGCGCCGTCCTGGCTCAGGATCACGCTGTAGCCCGTTAGGCTCGACGGAGGCGAGCTCACCGGATCGGGGAAGCCGGAGATGCCGTGGGCGCGCATGCACCGGGAGACCTTGAGCGCCTGTGCCATCGCCTTCGCGGAGGCGTGCACGGAAGAACTGCCGCCCCCGGGCACCAGGCGCTGGCAGGACCGCTGGGCTGCCTCGAACGCAGGTGACTCGGGATCGGCGCCAATGCTGTTGACCTCGCCGCCGCCCACCCGGGTCGGGTCGGAGAAGTTCGGCACTCCGTGGGAGCGCATGCACTGCGCGAAGTCGACCCGCGGCGAGGACCCGGTCGAGGTCGTGTTGCTCGGCCTGGACGACGCTCCGCACGCGGTGCTCAACAGCCCGCAGCTGATCACCACCGCGAGTCGCTTCGGCATGGCTCCTCACCGTACGTCGGGGCCAGTAACCAGGAAGTAACAGTCCGTGGCGCGCCGCTACCCCAAGAACTCGACACTCGACCCCCTCACCGTCCTCGAGTGAGCCGGAATCGTTGCGATACCGGTCCGAATGTGCATTCGGGGTGCCCGAAGGGTCGAGTGTCGTGTTATTGGGTCTCGCTGCGCTCGGCGTCCAGCCGGATGACTCCCGGCCGGCCCGGTCGTGGCGAGGCCGGATGCCGAGCGGGCCGAGCCGGGAGGCCGTTCCGCCGAGCATCCATGCCCGGCGGGTCGCGAACCCGCCGGGGCCGCGAACTCGCGCGGGGCCGCGAACCCGCCCCCACGAGGGCGGGCGCCATTCGACATGGTTCCGAGAACAAACGCGGCCATCGAGACGATCGGTGCGACCACCGGAAGTCCGCCGGCGCGAGCGATCCCGAAGCCGACCAGGACGACGTTGCCGGTCATGTTCGCGGTGAATACGTGGCCGAGGCCGAGGTAGCTGACGGCGTCGACGGTCCCGGTCGAGAAGGTCAGCGCGAGCAGGGCAAGCGACAGGGGATGGCGCAGGTTCGCGGCTGCCTGCTCGGCGAGGGACGGGGGTTCAATGGAGGGGGCGCTGGAGCTCATCGGCGAATTCTCGCCAGCCGCGGGACCCGCGCCACTTGCGGCATCAATCCGGCACTTGACGTGGCATCAAAGTGGTGCCAGAATGGTGCCATGGAACTTCAACCGTATGTAGACAAGCTTCACGACCAGCTCGCGGTGGCGGCCTCGGGAGGCGGCGAAGAGGCGCTGTCGGTCGCGCAGCGGCTGACGGCCGCGCTCGAATCCGCCGTGCGACTGACCCTGCTGGATGCACTCTCATCCGCGGCGGCCGAGATCACAAACGAGCTGGCGCCCGGTTCGGTCGAGCTGCGCCTGCGCGGGGGCGAGCCGGAGTTCGTGGTCGCGTTGCCGGCGGCCGAGACCGCGGGCGAGCAGACCAACGACGAGGAGCTGACCGGGGGCCGGGGCACGAGCGCCGCATCGGCCGCGACCGGCGAGGGAGGCATCGCCCGGATCAACCTCCGGCTCCCGGACCAGCTCAAGAGCCAGGTCGAGCAAAGCGCCGACCGCGAGGGCCTGTCGATCAACGCGTGGCTCGTGCGCGCGGTCGCGGCGGCCGTCGACCGGGGCCAGCCGCGGGCGCAGCGCGAGCAACGGACCGCCCGCTCGGGTCAGCGCTATACGGGCTGGGCGCGATGAGCGCCGCGGCGGACCATCGCAGACCGAACTGACTGGACATCAACGACTCAGAGGAACCACGACATGTCTCACTTCGAAACACCACAACCAATCTCCGTCGTGCTCGAGTTGCGCGTCGTGGACGTGCGCGTCGCCGCCAGGGAGCGCGCGGACACGATCGTCGAGGTACGGCCGAGCGACTCGTCAAAGCGCGACGACGTGACGGCTGCCGAGCAGACGCGCGTCGAGTACGCCGACGGCGCGCTGCTGGTCAAGGGACCGCGCCGCCTGCGGGAGTGGAGCCCATTCAGCGACGGCGGCTCGGTCGACGTCGAGATCGAGCTTCCGGCCGGCTCGGATGTGAGCGGCCACGCGGCGGCGGGCGGGTTTCGCTGCATCGGTTCGCTCGGACGATGCGAGCTGAAGAGCAGCGCCGGCGAGATCAGCGTTGATCGGGCCGAGCGCGTGAAGCTGACAACGGCGGGCGATATTCGAGTCGGGCGGGTGACCGGGGACGCGGAGCTGGCGAGTGCCACGGGCGCCGTACGCGCCGGCGAGATCGACGGCTCGGCCGTGATCAAGAACTCGAACGGCGACACCTGGGTCGGCGAGGTCGGCGGCGATCTTCGCGTCAAGGCGGCGAACGGGGATATCGACGTCGAGTACGCACACGGCTCGGTCAGTGCCAAGAGCGCCAACGGCCACATTCGCGTCGGGAGCGTCGACCGCGGCTCGCTCGTCGCGGAGACCGCAAACGGGCGCGTCGAGGTGGGGATCGCCGGAGGAGTTGCCGCCTGGCTCGACCTCCACACGCAGTACGGACACGTCCACAACGACCTCGACGCCAGCGAGGGACCCGGGTCGGCAGACGAGCACGTCGACGTACGCGTGAGGACGGGGTTAGGGGACATCACGATCCGCCGCGTGGCCGAGCGCAGCGCGGACCTGCTTTCCGGGGGGAGGGACAATGAGTAACGCAATCGAGGTTCAAGGGGTCAGCAAGCGCTTCGGAGATGTGGTCGCACTCAACGGGCTTGACCTGACCGTGCCCGCCGGCACCGTGTTCGGGCTGCTCGGCCCGAACGGAGCCGGCAAGACCACGCTCGTGCGGATCCTCGCCACCCTGCTTGCGCCAGACGACGGGGAGATTCGGGTAGCCGGGCACGACGTGGCACGCGAGCCGGACGCCGTCCGCGACGCGATCGGGGTGACCGGGCAGTTCTCGGCGGTCGACGAGCTGCTCACCGGGCGCGAGAACCTGGCGCTGATGGCTGACCTTCACCACCTCGCCCGCGACGATGCTCGGCGTCGCATCGGCGAGCTGCTCGCGCGCTTTGAGCTCGTCGACGCCGCTGACCGGATGGCGATGACCTACTCCGGCGGGATGCGCCGGCGGTTGGATCTGGCGATGACGCTGATCGGCGCGCCGCAGATCATCTTCCTCGACGAGCCGACTACAGGCCTTGATCCGCGCAGCCGCCGCACGGTGTGGGACATCGTCCGCAGCCTCGTCAGCGACGGCACCACAGTGTTTCTCACCACGCAATATCTAGAGGAGGCCGACGAGCTCGCCGACCGCGTTGCGATCCTCGACCGAGGAAGCATCGTCGCGGAGGGCACGGCGCGGGAACTCAAGCAACGGATCCCCGGGGGCCGGATCGAGCTGAACTTCGCCGACGCCGCCACTCAGCTGGCGGCCGCGGGAGCCATGCAGCTTCCGGTGCGCGACGACGATGCCGTGACGTTGCAGATTCCGACCGACGGCAACGTTGCGACCCTGCGCCGCGTCCTGCGCGACCTCGACGACGCGGGCGTCGACGTCGTCGATCTCGCGATCCACACCCCCGATCTCGATGACGTGTTCCTGGCGCTCACCGGCCAACACGACCGCTCACAGCAACCCCGAACCGAAAAGGAGCCGGCATGAGTGGCACCTACGCCCTTCGCGACTCGACGACGATGCTGCGGCGCAACCTGCGCCACCTGCAGCGCTATCCCGGCCTCTCGCTGTTCCCGATCTTGGGGCCGGTCGTGTTCCTGCTGCTGTTCGTCTACGTCTTCGGCGGCACCCTGGGCAACGGCATCGCTGCCGGCGGCGGACGCGGCGCCTACGTCAACTTCCTGACACCCGGCATCTTCCTGTTCGCGGCTGCCGGCGCCGCCACAACCACCGCCATATCGGTCGCCAAGGACATGACCGAGGGCATCATCGCCCGCTTCAAGACGATGCGCATCTGGCGACCCGCGGTGCTCACCGGCCACGTCGTCGGCGGTCTGATCCTGACCCTCATCAGCCTCGCGGTTGTCATCGCGGTCGCGCTGCTCATCGGTTACCACGCCAGCGTCAGCCCACTCAGGTGGCTGGCTGCACTCGGGCTGCTCACGCTGCTGGCGGACGCGCTCATCTGGCTGTCGGTCGCGTTCGGCCTGAAGGCCAAGAGCGTCGAGACCGCCAGCAATATGCCGATGTTCCTGATCCTCCTGCCGTTTCTCGGCAGCGGCTTCGTACCGGTCGCCTCCATGCCCGCGGGCTTGCGCTGGTTCGCGGAGAACCAGCCGTTCACGCCGATCACCGACACGGTGCGTCGTCTGCTCGCCAACCAGCACGTTGGCGGCGTGGGATTAGTTGCGATCGTGTGGTGCCTGGTGATCACCGCCGCCGCGTATGTGTGGGCCAGACACCTCTACAACCGGCGAGACGCCCGATGATCATCTGATGATCGCGACCACTGACCAGAATCCTGTCTGCAGGAGGTTGCTCCGTCTCGCTTACCCGACGGCCAGCAGGAGCGTCGCCGCGACGATCAGGGCGGCTCCGGCGAAGCCTGCGGCGAAGGTAGCGCTCCGCTGCTTGGACCCCGGGATTACGCGCATGACCGCAGCGCTCGCCAGAAGGCCGATGCCCGCGAGCAGCGCGCTCGAGACCAACTGCTCGATGGCCTGCACCGCGACCGAGTGGGACCACGCGTGGTCGATCAGACCGTAGGTGACGTTGTCGATGCTCAGCACGAACGGAAGCGCCCACACCCACCGAGTCTCGGCAATCCGCCGGGCGTACAACGCGATCCCGAGCCAGTACAAGCCCAAGCCGACCAGGACCGCTGTCTCCACAACGTTGGCCGTGCTGTCCGGGATGCTCCAATGGAACGCCGTCCCGAGCAGGAATCCACCGGCATCGCACACCCCGAAGAGCGCGGCGTAAGACACCCACGACCGCCGGCTAACGAGTGCACCAACGGCAAAGCAAGCGATCAAGCTGTCGATACCGAGGAGCAGAAAACCCATCTAGACCTCCCTCAATCAGTTGACTTACCCGACTCCAAGCAGGAAGCGGCGGTCATCGACGCAATCCAACGCGAACGGACCGACGAGTACAGCGAGCTCGTCGAGAGCACGCGCCAATG